>JBDRPJ010000012.1:0-91007 GCA_043827165.1 Pseudomonadota bacterium | reverse complement strand
GCGGATCGCTGCGCCGAGAGACAGTGTGTGCGGGATCACAGTGAAATCTGCACCGATGACGGTAGCCGACTTCTTACCGAATGTGCTGTCAACAGGAGTAGAAGATGTCTGGAAGTACAGACCTGTTTCCATGCCACCCATCTCGCCGTGAGCTTGTGCACTAACTGCAGTCGCCTTGGTCACAGATTTGCTATAAGTCGTGGTACCTGCCTCGATAGCGCCATCAGCTGCATTGACTGCGAAGCCGGAATCATTCTGCTTGTCGCTTTCACCGGACAACACGTTCACGCTGATGATGGTTGCGAAGTCAGCGATTGTCGGCGTTGCAGCGATTTCGATCGCAGTAGAGGACATTGCGATAGCAGACGCGAAGGTATTTGCGTAGCGTGTGATGCTGATGTAACCCATGTCTGCGTGGGCCATCACTGCGATACCAGTTGCCGGGCTGTTACCCAGGCCGGTGTACTGCGCTGCAGAGATGTCGGTGCGGTGCTCAGCCCAACGGATCGCACGGTTGATACCTTGGCTAGACTCAGTGTATCCGTAGAATGGGCCCAGAGAGTCAGTGGTGAACGGGATCACGGAAATCAAGGCTGCGTCCATCTCAACAACCACAGGCACGCGCAGACCGGCAACGATGCCTGCATCTGTACCGCCCAGCGCGTTTTCAGCCATCACACCAACCTTGACTGCGCCGTTGTCAGCCATACGGCCACCAACGAACAATGCGTACTCGTCAGGGAACTGCCACTGGCCGCCGTTTGTATCAACACCAGAAGGTGTACCGGCTGTGCCGGAAGATTTCTGGTAACGAACCTTCAGCAACTGGCCGAAGTTCATCACTGCTGGCAGAGACAGATGGTCGCCTTCAACTTTTTCTTGCGAACCCATCATGGTGAAGCCGGCTGCTTTGAATGCACGACCGAAACCGTTCAGGATCGGGAAGTGTTGTGCGTGGCAAGCAGAGCAAGCCATACCAGTTTGACGCGCGAACGCGGGGATGGCGGATGCTTCTGGTGCGAAGGCTGTAGCAGCCAGAACGCTTGCCAGAGAGAGAGCGATTTTCTTCATTGATGTTTCTCCTCGTTGATTTGGAAATTACCCTTTGGATGATTGAAAGGTTTCTTACCCCGCAACCATGGGGACGCACAATAAAGAAAACGTGAAGGAAGTGTCAAAGCTTTGTTGGCATGTGTTGCAATATTGCAACAATCCTCTGCCAACCCCTTACGCATCGGGCGATAGCTCGAAGGTCACTTTACCCGGCTGATTTTCCCGCAGCTGCATTTTGTAATGGTTCTGCCGCGCCCATCTTGATGCTTGATATAAGCCCACCCCCAAGCCATCCTCTGATGGCACCACCGTGCGCAATAGTTTTTGCGCATAACCTGAAGGTATCGCGCTCCCGTTATCGCTCACGCACAACGACGGCGACCTGACATCCAGACTGACCCGCACATGCAGCGCTGGCTCACGCAACCGTTTGTTCTGCGTATTTTCGATCAGATTGTCCGCCACGCAGTCGAACATCTCCGCAGGTATCCTTAAGGTAGGTCGTTCGCCCTCATGCTCGAGCTTCCACTCGATATCGCGATGCGCATAGCGCTGACACAGCTCTTCCCACCATGCCATCAACTCAATCTCTCGAGATTCGGTCTCCGGTGTTGGAGCTTTGAGTTTGCCCAGCAATGCCTCGATGCGCTGCGACAACACCGGCAACTGCTGCTGCAGGATGGGCTGCGCCCTTGCCGGTTCGCTCTGAGCTATAGACGCAAGGGCGAACAATGATTGCAGCATGTTCTTGAGATCGTGCGTCAGTCGCGCGCCCGTCTCATATATTGCCTGTTGCCGGGCCATTTCACGCAGACGCTGCTCGCGCCGCTTGGACTGATAGAAATAGCCCAGCACTTGTACCAGCAGCCGCATATGCAGCAACACGGACGGCGCGACCGCCTGCCGGGTGAACAAGGTGATATTCAGGTCTTCATCTGCCAGTTCTACTCGATGTGGACTGGAATTACCCAATGTGCCATGCCCCTCTGCCGAAACCCATGCCATCCCGAGCATCCAGGGCATCTCGATCATATGCTCGGTCGCGCTCTCAAGGAATTCGCGCGGACCGCTATCCCGCTGCGCATCCGCCGCCAATTGTTTAAGCCACACTTCCAACGGTGTGCCGATGGAAAGCACGTATCGGGAAAAGCTGCTCTGCAATCCGAATGGCCCAAAGTCCATATGCCAAAGAGCGCCCAGAACGAATAACGCGACCGCAATCACAAACAAAGTTCGCAACAACGCATCCAGATATCCGAACTGGTTCAGCGTCATGAAAGCCAGCGTGCCCAGCACCAGCACCGTAAGCAAGGTGAACAGCAGCAGCACATAGAAAAAGTCGATAGCCTGCACCGCATCCGGCTTTTCACGCTCGACTGGAATGAGCGCCATCACAGCCAACATCAAGGGCAGCGCGACAGTCATCAGATTGCGCGTCACCTCATCGAAGGCAGGAAGATCGAACAGATGCGGCGTGATATACAGCAGCAGCACCGCCAGCAGATACGCCATGACCAACAGATGATAGATGCGCTGCCAGCGCGCATAGAAAGAGAAAGCACGCGCGCCCACCAAAGCAAACAGCCCGCCAACCCAAAATGCCAATGTCCACCAGTTCAACCATGTGAGCGCTGCCAAGCTCACCCCGAGGATGAACAGCGAATTCCCCCAACTCAAGCGCGTTTCGCTGCGCCACAACGGCTGCCAGACGAGGAATACGCCTAGATGGGCCAACAACAGCGGGCGCGCCCATATATTGTCGATGCCCATCCACAAGGCCGCATGCAACATCACCAGCATGAGTAGCGATAGCCAGCGGCTTGAACGCGCCCAGTGCGCAGGGCTGAATGTCGTCATCTCGTCACCATTGCGTCGATTCCTCGACAGCCGATCATCGGAACTTGCTTCATCGCTCACCCAATTGATGAAATATATTTGCCACTGAATTGTTTTTTATATATAAAGCACACTAAATCGCATACGCCGGAACGATGGCATGCTATTTGCTGTATCAGTTATGCAGGCGGTAGCTATTGCTATCAGGGTTTCGAATACGCACAGTCTAGCGCAACGTGAACCCAACTATCACCCACTGGAGGAAACACAATGAAGCAAAAACAATCCGGCTTTACTCTAATTGAAATCGCCATCGTTCTGGTGATTATCGGCCTGCTGCTCGGCGGCGTGCTGAAGGGTCAGGAGCTGATCAATAGTGCCAAGGTTAAGAATCTGGCGACGGACTTCAAGAACATCCCCGTCTACATCTATGGCTATCAGGATAAATTCCGCGCATTGCCGGGCGATGACAGATCCGTTCAATCACACGTTTCCGCAGCAGCCACCATCGCCACAAACGGTACCGGCAACGGCGTAATCGAAGGCTTATGGTTCCCTGCCGCAGCAGGCGATGAGTCCGCCGTCTTCTGGCAACACGTTCGGTTGGCCAACTTAGCCCCAGGCCCTACTGCCGTTGATATAGCTGCAAACAATACCTATCTTCCGCAGAATGCAGTCGGCGGATATATTGGTATCACCGGCTCCGCCAACTCTCCCATCTCCGGAATGACTGGCTCTTACATTGTTTGCTCCGATGCTGTTGCCGGAAAGTTTGCGAAGCAGCTCGACATAACGATGGATGATGGGGTAACAAATACCGGTTCAATGCGCGCAACTACCGCCGGAGTTACTGCCGCAACAGCAGCCATTGCCGCGCTTAATGACGATACGACATATCTGGTTTGTATGGGTTTCTAATCTTTGCACCAGCGCACAGAAGCCCGCCCTAACCGGCGGGCTTTTTTTCGCCCTATCCTTGGCCATTTCTCGTCTCCGAGTGTCGACGCATCGTCGCCGCAAGTCACTCTATCGATGTTTCAGCCTAATAACGAACAACCATTCGATTGGCATGGTTTATGCTGATGTCTACGCATAGCTAATGGCCAAGGAACAAACAACCCATGCAACGCCAACAATCCGGCTTCACTTTGATCGAGATCGCCATCGTCATGGCGATCATCGGCCTGCTCATCACATTGACAATCAAAGGCAGGGAGCTGGTGGATAACTCGCGCGCCAAGAGCCTCGCCAACGACTTCCGCGACATTCAAGTGGCGCTGTTTGGCTATCAGGATCGCTTCCGTGCTTTGCCGGGAGATGACTCCGCAGCTTCCGCAAACCTGTCGCCGAGCTCTGTTCCCATACAGAACGGGAATGGCAATCTGCGTATCGAGGGCGATCTGAACACCTATCTGAGCGAATCGTTCTTCCTCTGGCAACATGTTCGCTTGGCGGGATTTT
Source organism: Pseudomonadota bacterium (assembly GCA_043827165.1). Classification (GTDB taxonomy): domain Bacteria; phylum Pseudomonadota; class Gammaproteobacteria; order Burkholderiales; family Gallionellaceae; genus Sideroxyarcus. The sequence continues at coordinate 86,657 of JBDRPJ010000012.1, read as the reverse complement.
TGCAGGGGGTGGCGAACGCCGAGGCGAGCGGCTATGTGCCGCTCAACACATCAGGGGGAAGCCTGGGCGTCACCGACATCAGCAACGCGCCCATCAGCGGCATGAGCGGCGGTTACATCATCTGCTCCGACAACATCTCGGGGCGACTGGTGAAGCAATTGGACATGATGCTGGACGATGGCTATACAGCCAAAGGTTCGATGTTGGTCTCTCATGCAAACAGCGGTGGCGAGCCGATTGCATCAGGCAACATCATCGAACGCGATTTCTATCTGGCTTGCCTGAGCGTCTGAAGGCCCGGTTCAGGTAGCCTTGCACGCATCACCCCTGCCGCAATCTTTTCTCTGCAGCCTCCAGCATCATCGGCTGCCCCAGCAGCATCAACACATCACCCGCCCGCAGCAACATATCGTCTGAAGGCTCACCGCCCAGCAGGTTGTGACGGCGCACGCCGTTGACTTCGATGTTGAATTCAGAAAGCTTCAGGTCGCCCAAGCGCATACCGACCGCCTTGTCTTGCTCGTGCAGCATGACACTCTGGAAGCGCGGCTGGACGCTATCGGTCTCTTCGGCGATCTCATCACGGTTGCCGCGCAGATAACCGCTGAACATGCTGTAGCGCTTGGCGCGCGCCTCCTGCACACGTCGCACCACACGGCTAAGCGGGATGCCGGCCATCAGCATCGCCTGTGAGGCGAGCATCACACTGCCTTCCAGCACTTCGGCCACCACTTCCGTGGCGCCGGCCTTCTTGAGCAACTCGACGTTGCTGTCATCCGACGTGCGCACGATGACCGGCAGATCAGGACGGCCCTGCTGGATATGGCGCAATATCCTCAGCGCGGAATGTTTGTCGTCGTAAGTGATGACCAATGCTTTGGCACGCATCAGCCCCGCCGCCTGCAACACTTCATGCTTCGCGGCGTCGCCGTACACGACGCGCTCTCCCGATGAACTGGCCTCGTGCACACGGCGCGAATCAAGGTCGAGCGCGATGAAGCTCACTTTTTCGTTCTTCAGGAACGCCGCCAACGCCTGCCCGCTGCGTCCGTACCCGCAAATAATGACATGCTGGTTGGTGCTCATGCTCTGGACAGCGATCTGATGCATCTGCATGGCACTGTTCATCCACTCTTCCGGCGAGATGCGGCGCACGATAGCCTCGGCATGCTGGATCAGGAAGGGGGCGATCATCATGGAGACCAGCATGGCGGCCAACACGTTCTGCATCACGTCATGCGGCAGAAGATTGGCGCCGCCGGTGAGCGTCAGCAGCACGAAGCCGAATTCGCCCGCTTGCGCCAAGCCGAGACCGGTGCGCAACGCCGGCCCCCAATCTCCCGAGAACGCACGCACCAGCAGTGCCACCACCAGCGCCTTGAACGGCACCAGAATGAGCAGCAACAGCAGTATCCAACCCCAGCCGTCGATCAGCGCTTGCATATCCAGCATCATGCCGATGGTGACAAAGAACAAGCCGAGCAGCACATCCCTGAATGGCTTGATGTCTTCTTCCACCTGATAACGGTATTCAGTCTCGGATATCAGCATGCCCGCCACGAAGGCGCCCAGCGCCATGGACAGACCACTCAACTCGGTTATCCAGGCCAAGCCGAGCGTGAACAGCAACACGTTCAGCATGAACAGTTCGGAGGATTTCTGGCGCGCGACCAGATGGAACCATGGTCGCAGCAAGCGCTGCCCAAAGGTGAGCAGCACGGTCAGCACCAGGATCGCCTTCAATGCCGCATAGGCCAGCGTGGAAGAGAGATTACCGTCCTGCGACGCCAAGGCCGGGATCAGGATGATGAGCGGCACCACGGCCAGATCCTGGAACAGCAGCACGCCCATGATCTTCTGGCCGTGCGGCGTGTTGAGCTCGGCGCGCTCAACCAGCATCTTGCTGACGATGGCCGTCGAGGACATCGCCATGATGCCGCCCAGCGCCAGGCCGGCCGCCCAGCCAAGGTCGAAGAAAGTGGAAGTCAGCATGACCAGCAAAATCGTGGCGACCACTTGCGCCGTACCCAAGCCGAACACCAGACGCTGCATCGACCGCAAGCGGGCCAGGCTGAATTCGAGACCTATGCTAAACATCAGGAACACCACGCCGAACTCGGCCAGATGCCGGGTCTCGGGTGCATCGGGGATCCAGCCCAGCGCATGCGGGCCGATCAGCACACCGACGATGAGATAGCCCAACATGGCGGGCAGATGCAGAGAGCGGAACAGCACCACCACCAGCACGGCGACGGCGAGCAAAATGAGGAGCAGTTGCAAGGAATTGTTCATACGCCTGATGATGCCCTAACTCTTGCAAGATTCAAAATCGTTCGCAGCATGGATGCGGGCACAGACACGACTGGGTTGTTCACCTATAATTCGCGCCATGAACAAAACCGCCCCCGCTGCCCCGCACGCGCTTGAACTTGCGCGCCGCGTCCTGACCATAGAAGCCGACGCCGTCAGAGCGCTGGTCGATCGTGTCGACGCGAACTTTCTCAACGCCATCAACCTGATCCTATCCTGCAAGGGCCGGGTGATCGTGAGCGGCATGGGCAAGTCCGGACATATCGCGCGCAAGATCGCGGCCACTTTTTCCAGCACCGGCACACCGGCCTATTTCGTCCACCCGGGCGAGGCCAGCCACGGCGATCTCGGCATGGTGACGCAGGATGACGTGTTCATCGGCATCTCCTACTCGGGCGAAAGTGAAGAGTTGCTGACCATCGTGCCGGTATTGAAGCGCCAAGGCGCAAAACTCATCAGCCTGACCGGCAACCCCCGCTCCAGTCTTGCGCTGGAAGCGGATGTGCATCTGAATGGCGCAGTCGCGCAGGAAGCCTGTCCCATGGGCCTGGCGCCGACAGCCAGCACCACAGCAGCCCTGGCATTGGGCGATGCGCTTGCCGTCGCCTTGCTTGATGCCAAAGGTTTCGGCGAAGCGGATTTTGCCCGTTCGCATCCGGGCGGCAGCCTGGGCCGACGCTTGCTCACCCATGTGCGCGACATCATGCATACCCATGCAAGCATCCCCATGGTGCGTGAAGACGCGACACTGGCCCAGGCCGTGCTGGAGATCTCGCGCAAGGGTCTGGGCATGACTGGCATCGTGGACGAACACCACAAACTGCTGGGCATCTACACCGACGGCGACCTGCGCCGCACATTGGAGAAGAAGCTGGACTTCAACACCACACTGGTCAGCACGGTGATGTCGAAAACACCGCGCACGGTGAGCCCCGATGCGCTTGCGGTTGAAGCCGTACAGATGATGGAGCAATACAACATCACTCAGTTGCTGGTGGTCGATGCGAACAGGAAAGTGCTCGGCGCGCTGAATATGCACGACCTACTGAAAGCGAAAGTCATCTGATGTCGCTGACAGAACGCATCAAACCGCTGCGCCTGATCGCCTTCGATGTGGACGGGGTGCTGACCGACGGCGGGCTGTACCTTTCCGATTCCGGCGAAGAGTTCAAACGCTTCAACTCCCTGGACGGGCACGGCCTGAAGATGCTCAAGGCAAGCGGCGTGGAACTCGCCATCATCACCGGCCGGACTTCGCGCTGCGTCGAACTGCGCGCCAAGAACCTGGGCATCACGCGGCTCTATCAGGGTGTGGAAAAAAAGTATGCCGCCATGCAATCCCTGCTTGCCGATCTTGACCTGCCACCCGAAGCCGCCGCCTTCATGGGCGACGACGTGATCGACCTGCCGGTGATGCTCCGTGTCGGCGTCTCGTTCAGCGTTCCCGATGCGCCGCAATGCGTGCGTGATCGTGCCGATTATGTAAGCCAGCGTGCCGGCGGTAACGGTGCCGTGCGCGAGGTTTGCGAATTGATCATGTCGGCACAGGGCTCGCTTGAGGCGCAACTCGCCCCTTATCTGGAACGATGAGCCGCCTCTCCTTCGTCAATCGTTTGCGGGCTTGGCTGCCATTGCTGCCCGTTCTGGGCCTGCTGTTCGGTAGTTACTGGCTGAACCTGCAAGTCAAACCCGTAGAACCCTCCACCGGCGCCCAGCGGCACGATGTCGATTTCGTGGTGTACGGTTTGCGTTCGACCGCCTTAAATACGGAAGGGCAGGCTCGCTTCACGCTGATCACCGAGAAGATGTGGCACTACCCGGACGATGACACCACACACCTGCAAAACCCGACCCTGATCAGCTTCTTTAAGGACCACCCCCCCACCAGGATCGACGCGCAAAGCGGCATGCTCAGCAGCAAGGGCGAAGAGATCCATCTGCACGATGATGTCCGCATATTTCGGCCGGGGAAATTGCCGACGCAGGATCAACACTTCAATACCGACTATCTGCGCGTGCTGCCGGACGATGGCTGGGCAGAGACGGATCTTCCGGTATTGATGTTCGACCGGTATAACAACATCAATGCCGTCGGCATGGAGCTGAATAACGAAGCACGCACCGTGAAATTCCTGCAACAAGTGAGAGCAGTCCATGAAAAATCAGACTAAGCCCCTGCTACTGCTCATACCGCTATTGCTCTGCGCCCACAACGCGCCGGCGGAACAGGCAGACCGTGACAAGCCGGTACATCTGGAAGCCAACCAAGTGCTGATAGACGACGCGCGCCAATTCAAAAGCTTTGAGGGCCGCGTGCATTTGATCCAGGGCACTTTGAACATCCACGCCGATCGCATCGAAGTCCGCGAGGACAAGGAAGGCTATCAGCATCTCACCGCCACCGGGCATCCGGCCAAATTCCGCCAGCGCTATGAAGGTAGCGAAGAGTATGCTGAAGGCTATGGCGAACGGATCGAATACGACACACGCGCTGAAACAGTGGACTTTTACGACCGGGCCCGCGTCAAGCGCGGACAGGATGAAGTCCAGGGCGCACACATCACCTACAGCACCAAGACAGAAGTGTTCAGAGCGCGCGGGGATGATGCTTCGCAGAAGACCGGCAACGACCGGGTACGGGCCGTATTGCAACCCAAGCGCGACAAGTCCACGGAAACACCCAAGCCGACAAGCACGCTGACCATACAGCCCAGCGAGACCTTGTCGCCTCCAGCCACGCAAAGACAATGATATGAGCGAACTCCGTACCGAATCCCTGAAAAAGACCTACCGTTCCCGTACTGTGGTGCAGGATGCATCGCTGCATGTGAGCAGTGGCGAAGTGGTCGGCCTGCTGGGGCCGAACGGCGCGGGCAAGACCACCACCTTCTACATGATCGTCGGCCTGGTCGCTGCCGACGGCGGCGAGATCACCATAGACGGCGAAAAGGTCACCCATCTGCCCATCCATCGACGGGCGCGACTGGGACTGGCCTACCTGCCGCAGGAAGCCTCCATCTTCCGGCGCATGACTGTCAGCCAGAACATCGAGGCCGTACTCGAGCTGCATGATTATTCGCCGGAAGATCAAGCGCAGCGTCTTGAAGCCCTGCTGAACGATCTGCACATCACCCACATCCGCAACAATCCGGCGATCAGCCTGTCCGGTGGCGAGCGTCGTCGCGTCGAGATCGCACGCGCGCTGGCCACCGACCCGCGCTTCATCCTGTTGGACGAACCTTTTGCCGGCGTAGACCCCATCGCCGTGCTGGACATACAGAAGATCGTCCGTTTCCTCAAGGAACGCAACATCGGCGTGCTGATCACCGACCACAACGTGCGCGAGACACTGGGCATCTGCGACCGCGCCTACATCATCAATGCCGGATCGGTGATGGCGGAAGGCACGCCGGAGGAAATCATCTATAATGAGGGCGTGAGGAAGGTGTATCTGGGCGAGAACTTCAAGCTATAAGAAGCGCCGCCCGACACCAAACACCCAAGATGAAACCCGCTCTCCAACTCCGCCAATCCCAACAGCTCCTGCTCACGCCGCAGTTGCAGCAAGCCATCAAGCTGCTGCAGCTTTCGACGTTGGAGATCAATCAGGAAGCTGCGCGTTTGCTGGACGAGAACCCGTTGCTGGAGCGGATAGACGATAACGCCAACCAGACCTATAGCGGCAGCAGCGATGCCCAGGCACCCGCCCAGGAAAGCCCAGAGGCCGCCCCATCCGACAGTGCTGCGCAAGACAGCACTCCCGAATGGGGGGAGGCCAGTTTCAGCCATGCCGCCAATGCCAGTCCGGATGATGAGGACGACGGCTATCAGGAAGTCGCTTCCGAACGCCCCAACCTGCGCGAACACCTGCTGTGGCAATTGAACATGTGCCTGCTGGACGCGCGCGACAAGAAGATCATCGGCCTGCTCATCGATGCTTTGGATGAGAACGCTTATCTGTCGCAGCCGCTGGAAGAGATCGTCGAGATCTTCCCCGCCGAGCTGGATATCACGCTGGACGATCTGGAGACCGCGCTGGTGCAGTTGCAGCATCTGGATGCGCCCGGCATCGGCGCGCGCGATCTGCGCGAATGCCTGACGCTGCAACTACAAGCCATCCCTGAAGATGTTCCGGGAAGGGATATGGCGTTGCGCATCGTCGGCGAGCATCTGGACTTGCTGGCCGCACGCGACTTTGCCAAGCTGAAACGCCTGTTGCGCTGCGATGACGATGCCTTGCGCACCGCGCAGGATCTGATCGTGCATCTGCAACCCAAGCCCGGCATGGCCTTCGAGCATCGTGCGGCAGATTATGTGGTGCCCGATGTGCTGGTGGAAAAGGTGGGCGGAATCTGGAAGGCGCGACTGAATCCGGAAGCCATGCCGCGCCTGCGCATCAATCAGGTGTATGCCAACATCCTGCAGCAACGCGGCGATGCCAGCGCGCAGGGCATGGCGACCCAATTGCAGGAAGCGCGCTGGTTCATCAAGAACCTGCAGCAGCGTTTCGAGACCATCCTGCGCGTGGCGCAGGCCATCGCACAGCGTCAGCGCCAGTTCTTCGAACACGGCGACATCGCCATGCGGCCGCTGGTGCTGCGCGAGATCGCCGAGCAGCTGGAACTGCACGAATCCACCATCTCGCGCGTGACCACGCAGAAGTTCATGCTCACCCCGCGCGGCATCTACGAATTCAAGTATTTCTTTGGCAGCGGCCTGGCTACCGATGCGGGGGGGGCTTGTTCCTCCACCGCCATCCGGGCACTTATCAAACAGATGGTGAGCGAAGAAGATACTCGCCAGCCGCTGTCTGATAGCCGCATGTCAGAAATCCTGGCACAGCAGGGCATTATCGTCGCCCGCCGTACCGTGGCAAAATACCGGGAATCCATGAACATACTCCCGGTCAACCTTCGTAAATCACTCTAACCATAAAGGAGCAGGCTATGAACCTCAATCTCACAGGACGCCACATGGAGATCACTCCTGCGATCCGCGAACATGTGATCGGCAAACTGGACAAGGTCAAACGCCATTTCGACAATGTGATCGACGTGAACGTCATCCTCTCCGTCGAAAAACTGCAGCAGAAAGCCGAAGCCACGCTCAATATCAGCGGCAAGACGCTGTTTGCAGAGTCCGAAGACGGCAACCTGTACGTCGCTATCGACGCCCTGATCGATTCACTGGATCGTCAGGTACTGAAGCACAAGGAGAAGTTCGAAGCACGTCGCCATGACGATTCGGGCAAACATCAAGCAGCAGAGTAAACCGAACGGGGCAGCGACAAACGCTGCCTCGTTTTAATTTGGTGAATCAGCATGAGTCTAATCAGCAAGATTTTGGCCCCCGACTGCGTGATGCTGGACAAAGAGTCCGCCAGCAAGAAACGCGTATTCGAGCACGTGGGCATCCTGTTCGAGAATACGCTGGGCATCGCGCGCAGCCAGGTGTTCGACAGCCTGTTCGCGCGCGAAAAGCTCGGCTCCACCGGACTGGGACAGGGCGTGGCCATCCCGCATGGTCGCGTCAAGGGCCTGCGCGACGCGGCAGCCGCCTTCGTCAAGATGCAAACCCCCATCCCGTTCGATGCACCGGACGGGCAGCCGGTGAAATTCATCTTCGTGTTGCTGGTGCCCGAGCGCGCCACCGACCTGCACCTGCAGATACTGGGTGAATTGGCCCAGATGTTCAGCGAACAATCATTCCGTGATCGTCTGGAAGCGACCGACGACCCGACCGAGATGCATCAGTTGTTCAACGACTGGAACGCCTGATCCGCCGTGGCCCAGGTCAATATCCGTCAGCTGTTCCGCGACAAACAGGAACGCCTCGGGCTCACCTGGGTCGCCGGTGACGGCTCTGAACGCACACTCGAGAGTGAAGCCGTCAGCGCCTCCAACTGGGGGCTGATCGGCCACCTGAACCTGGTCCACCCGAACTGGATACAGGTGTTGAGCAACACCGAACTGGATTACCTGCATGACCTCTCCCCTGCCGATCTGGCAACCTCGCTCGCCGCACTGGACCGGCAGAAACCTTCGTGCCTGATCGTCGCCGGCGAGACCGAGATTCCCAAAGGTCTGATCGAGTTCGCCAACCGTACCGAGACACCACTGTTCCATTCGCCACTGGGCAGCGTGCATCTGATGTGGATGGTGCGCCACTACATGGTCAAGGCGCTGGCCGATTCCGCTTCGCGCCACGGCGTGTTCCTGGACGTTCTTGGCGTCGGCGTGATGATCACGGGCGACAGCGGTGTGGGCAAGAGCGAACTGGCACTGGAACTGATCACCCGCGGCAACGGTCTGGTCGCCGATGACATCGTCGACCTGTTCCGCATCTCGCCCGAGGCACTGGAAGGCCGCTGCCCCGACCTGCTGCGCGACCTGCTTGAAGTGCGCGGGCTGGGCATACTGAATATCCGCACCATGTTCGGCGAGACGGCCGTGCGCCGCAAAAAGAGCCTCAAGCTCATCGTGCATCTGTATCGCCCACCCCATGACGACCTGTCCAAACTTGACCGCCTGCCGCAATCCGGGCAGGACGATATCCTTGGTGTCACTATCAGCAAGGTAGAGATCCCGGTGCTGGCAGGGCGCAACCTCGCGGTACTGGTGGAAGCCGCCGCGCGCAACTTCGTGTTGCAACAGCGTGGCATCGACACCATGCAGGAATTCATCTCGCGCCAGGAACAGCAACTCTCCGGAGACTGAGCCATGCAGCTTATTCTGATCAGCGGCCTGTCCGGCTCGGGCAAGAGCGTCGCACTCAAGACCCTCGAAGATGCCGGCTTTTATTGCGTGGACAACCTGCCCGCCGAATTACTGCCCGCCCTGATACTGAATCTGCGCGACAGCGGCAACACCCGCGTCGGCGTCAGCGTTGACGTGCGCAGCGGCGGCAGCGTGCAGTCGTTGCCGCAACACATCGATTCGCTCAAATCGCAAGGGCTGGATGTGCACCTGCTGTTCCTCGATGCGCAGACCGACACACTGGTAAAACGATTCTCCGAAACACGTCGCCTGCACCCGCTGAATGATGGTGTGCGCACGCTGCCGGAATGTGTAGCCTACGAACGCGAACTGTTGACCCGCATCGCCAGCATAGGCCATCGCATCGACACCAGCGAACTGGGGGCCAATGCCCTGCGCGCCTGGGTCAAGCAATTCATCCGGCTCGACCGCGCGCGCCTCACTTTGCTGTTCCAGTCGTTCGGCTTCAAGCACGGCATCCCGCTGGATGCCGACCTAGTGTTCGACGTACGTTGCTTGCCCAATCCGCACTACGACCCCGTGCTGCGCCCGTTGACCGGACGCGATGCGCCGGTGATCGAGTTCCTGCAGAACACGGCTATGGTCGACAAGATGTATGACGACATCCGCCGCTTCCTAGAGGACTGGTTGCCCAACTACATCGCCGACAACCGCAGTTATCTGACCGTCGCTATCGGCTGCACTGGCGGACAACACCGCTCGGTCTATCTGTCCGAGCGCCTTGCCCGCCACTTCCACTCACAGCAGCAGGTGTTGGTGCGCCACCGTGAACTCTCATGAGCCGCCCGCCGCCTTCCTGCGTGATCTGAGACCGGGCGACTGGCTCACCCTGCTGGCTGGCGGACTCTGCATCATCCTGCTCGGCAACCAAGTCTGGAACGGCGGCCTCGCCGATACCGCCGTCATCCGTAGCGGCGGCAAGATATTCAGCACAGTCCCGCTCTCGCGCGACCAGCATATCGGAGTGCCCGGCCCGCTCGGCACCAGCATCATCACCATCGAAAAAGGCAAGGCGCGCATCAGCAGCGACCCCAGCCCAAGACAGTATTGCGTGCGTCAGGGTTGGCTGGAGCGATCTGGAGAGATCGCGATATGCCTGCCGAACGAGGTCAGCGTGGAACTGACGGGCGGACAGAAGAAATATGACAGCCTCAACTATTAAACTGAGCACCACCGCTGAGGATCACCACCTCGCCAGGATGGCAGCGGTCGCGCTCGGACTCACCGTGCTGGAGAACGCCATCCCCTCGCCCTTGCCCGGCGTCAAACCGGGGCTGGCCAACATCATCACACTCATCGTGCTGGCCCGATTCGGCTGGCGTGCGGCGGTCTGGGTATCGTTGCTGCGCGTAGTCGCCGGCAGCCTGCTGTTCGGCAACTTCCTTGCGCCCGGATTCTTTCTGAGTTTGAGCGGCGCACTGTGCAGCCTGACCGTACTCGCCCTCGCCATGCACCTGCCGCACCGCTTGTTCGGCCCCGTCACCCATAGTGTGCTCGCCTCGTTCGCACACATCACCGGACAGATGACGGTGGTCTACCTGTGGCTCATCCCACACAGCGGCATCGCCTACCTCATCCCCATCTTCGCCACCGCGGCACTGGTGTTCGGCACTGTGAACGGATTGGTCGCGGCGCGATTCATGGATAATGATGGCAAACAAGTATCAGGAAGCCAGTCATGAAGACCATCACCCTCGCCTTTACCGGCGCCTCCGGCCTGCCCTATGGCATGCGTCTGCTCGAATGCCTGCTGCAAGGTGGACAGCGCGTGCACCTCGTTTACTCACAAGCCGCACAGATCGTCGCCAAACAAGAACTGGACTTCACCCTGCCCAGCCGTCCGCAGGATGCCGAGCAGATGCTCAAGGAACGCTTGGGCACATTCAGCGGCGAGCTAAAAGTATTCGGCATCCAGGACTGGTACGCCCCCATGGCTTCCGGCTCCAACCCCGGCGACGGCATGGTGGTCTGTCCCTGCACCATGGGTACGCTGGGCAAGATCGCCGGCGGCATCAGCGACGACCTCATCTGCCGCGCGGCCGACGTGATGCTCAAAGAAAAACGCACTTTGATATTGGCACCTCGCGAGATGCCCTTCTCCGCCATCCATCTGGAGAACATGCTCAAACTGGCGCATGCCGGTGCGGCGATCATGCCGCCCAATCCCGGTTTCTATCATCATCCGCAGAGCGTGCAGGCGATGGTCGACTTCGTGGTGGCGCGGATACTGGATCACTTGGGCGTGGAACAGACGTTGATGGAGAAGTGGGGCGAGTAAGCCACTCCTTGTGCTTAAGTTATTTTTTCCAGCGCATCCCCAACCGTCGGATAAAGCAGCTTCACCCCCAACTCCCTCTTCATCCTGACGTTACTCATCCGTCTGGACTCCGCCATAAAAGACCACATCCCCGCCGACACCACCCGCTGCACCTCGGCGCGCGCCAATCGCGGCGGATGCGGTAGACCATAGGCATCTGCCACACTGTCGAAGTAATCCCCCATCTTCATCTCGTCATCATCCACCGCGTGATACACACGATTGTTTTTGCCACGACGTAATGCGGCGACGATGATGCGCGCCAGATCGTCGGCGTGGATGTGGTTGGTGTAGCTATCCTCTGCGGCAACGATCGCGGGCGCGCCAGAGCGCAATCTTTCCAGTGGCAGACGCTCCTCGGCATAGATGCCCGGCACGCGCAGGATGCTGGCGTTGACACCGTTGCGGCTTGCCCACGTGCGCACTTGCCGTTCAGCGCTCACGCGCAATGCTGCCCGCGCACTCTGTGGCGCAAGGCGGCGCGTCTCGTCTACTGCCTCCCCACCGCAATCGCCATACACGCCGCTGGTGCTGATATAGATGAAGCGCTGCGGCAAGCTTCCTTGCGACAAGGCTGCCAGCAAATGCGTGGTGCGCGTGTCGCGACTGCCGCCCGGCAGCGGCGGGGCCAGATGGATCACGATATCCGCCAAACCGCCGATACGCACCAGACTTGGCCTATCGTCGAGATCGGCAAGCAGTGGTGTCACGCCGGCTGACCGCCAGTCGGCGATTTTATTTGGGTCACGAAAAAGCGCGTAGAGGCGGTAGTGGCCGAGTAGCAAAGGCAACAGACGCAGCGCGATATCCCCGCTTCCAACAAGGAGCAGATTAGTCATTGGGTGATTATGCGTTAAAATCGCACCCTTTATTCAAACCGGAATGCGCCCCATGAGCTTCAAGACCACGATACAACCCAGCCAGCACACCTTTCCCGTTGCGGAAGGCGAGACCATCCTGGAGGCTGCACTGGAGCATGGCTTGGTGCTACCGTATAGCTGCCGAAACGGCGCATGCGGCGTATGCAAGGGCAAAGTCTTGGAAGGCAAGGTCGATTTCGGCGACCATCAGTCTTATGCGCTGACCGATGAAGAGAAGGCCGAGGGCATGGCGCTGTTCTGCTGCGCCAAACCTTTGTCCGACGTGGTGATAGAAAGTCACGAGGTGACGCGCGCGCAGGACATCCCGGTGAAGATGCTGCCGTGCCGCGTGGAGAAGATGGAGAAACTGGCCGACGATGTGATGGCGATCTTCCTCAAGCTGCCTGCCAATGAGCGCTTGCAGTTCCTCGCCGGGCAGTACATCGACATCCTGCAAAAGGACGACAAGCCGCGCAGCTTCTCGCTGGCGAATGCGCCGCACGACGACGGCCTGCTGGAACTGCATGTGCGCTACATTCCCGGCGGCACGTTCACCGAGCATGTGTTCAACAGCATGAAGGAGCGCGACATCCTGCGCATCAAGGGCCCGCTCGGCACCTTCTTCCTGCGCGAGGATTCAGAGAAACCGATTCTGTTCGTAGCCAGCGGCACGGGTTTCGCGCCGGTGAAAGCCATCGTCGAACATGCGATCAAGATCGGCTTCAAGCGCGAGATGCATCTATACTGGGGCGTGCGCAAAGCCGCCGACCTGTACATGCTGGACAAGATCCGTGCATGGGAAGCGCATGGCATCAAGTTCACGGCGGTGGTTTCTGATGAGGCGTGGGAGGGACGCTCAGGCTTCGTGCATCAGGCGGTGCTGGAGGATTTCGCCGATCTGTCCGGCTACGATGTGTACGCCTGCGGCGCACCAGTGGTGGTGGAAGCGGCCCACCGCGATTTCACTGCGCAGCGCGGCCTGCCGAACAGCGCTTTCTATTCCGACGCGTTCACTTTCGCGCCGAAGAGCCCGACTCCGCCAGCTGCGTAGCCAGCTGGTAGTACTTGAAGGCGTCATCCGGCTTTTGCTGTTTCTCCGCCAGATGAGCCAGGGCCGTGTAGGCATCGCGGCTGGGTTGCAGACTGATGCTGGCATCCAGATAGCTCTGCGCCTTGCCCCATAGCTCCTGATGCAGACACAGCTTGCCCAGTGTCAGCATCAGACCGGCATCGTCGTGGTGTTCCTTCAGCCAGTCTTCCGCCTGTTCGATCTGCGCGACCACACTGCCTTCACGGCAATCTCCGTATAGCGCGACCAGCCCGCTGTCCCATTCCGCGTTCAGTGTCTCGGCCAGTAATTTGTGCGACATCGCGCATTCACCCAGACGCATGAAGGTGCGTGCCGCTTCGGCAGCGATGCGCGGCAGATGCTTGTACTCGCTCGGCATGCTCTTCCACACCGCGCGCAGCGATTTGCCGTCTTCGGCGCAGGCGCGCAGCTTCTCCATCCAAGCCTGCTGCCGCATCTGCTCGGCCATAGGGCGATGCGAATCGTTGCGTTTCTCCAACTGGTTGGCCACTTCCAGCACGGCATCCCAGTTGCGCGCCTGTTGCTGCGCTTTCAGTTCCAGCGTCAGCGCACCGACATGTTTGCGCTGTGCGTTGCCCGGCAAGGCCTTCAGTGCACCGAGCGCCTTTTGCGGCTGGCGCTGCTCCAGATCGAACTGCGCCTGCGCCATCAGGCGCAGCGTGTCGTCGCCGGGCGACTTGCCCGAGGCTGATCGCAGGTGCGCGTCGCGCTTGTCGAACTGGCGCAATTCATTGGCGGCACGCGCCGCCAGGATGGCATTCAGCGACGTGCTCTCGCCGAGCGCTATCGCGCGTTCCGCCTCTTTCTCCGCCACGGCGAAACGCCCCTCGAAATAGGCCGTCAGTGCGGCCAGCATGGCTTCGCGCCCCTTCCTCTGCGCGCGTTCGGCACGGAAGCGGCGCACAAAGTCCGGCAAAGCCAGTGCACCGAGCAGCAGGCGCAATGACATATATGCGCCCACCAGTAAGAGCAGTTGCGCCAGTATGAACACGGTGAGCGAAAGCTCTATGCGCCAAGGGGCGTAGACCAGCAACACATAGCCGTGATTGCGGGCGAACACGGCGAATCCGGCCGCCACCGCAAACAATGCCAGCAACCAGAAGAGGAATCTCATTTCGCGCTCCGCTCCTGTGCGGCGCGATAGTTGCGCACGGCATCCAGCGTGGGGCTGATATCCGGCACGTCAACGGCGATAGTAGCGACAGACAGTTTCTGCACACCTTCCAGTACCTGTTGCGTACTGCGCGCTGTGTTATCGCAATAGCGGTTCACCCATACTTGCACGGTCTTCAGCTCGCGACGGAAGCCGTTCTGATCGTGCGTCATCATCGCCAGTTTGGCCGTCAGCAAACGCAGCTTCACGTTCTCACGCATGAAGAAGGACTGCTCGGGTGACAGCAGCGGCAATTCCTGTTGGCGGGTATCTTCGATGCGTATGAGCTGGCGCAACTCCTGCCACAACTCATGCCAGAAACGTTGCCACATATTCCCCTCCACCGGCTCAGCCGCGACCGCTTTCGCCTTGGCAGGCGGGCGCACATCCTGCGCCAGCGGCAATTTGTCCACCGCGATGATGATGCCTTCCAGTTGCTTGTTCAATTCCGGCAGATCGACTTCCGGCAGCGCGCGCAGTTTTTCGACGTCGCGCAAGATGCGCTTGCGCAGCTCGGCCAGACCCGGCCTGTCCAGCCGCTGCAAACGGCTTTCCGCATTCTGCATGGCGATCAATGCCGCTTTGACGTTGGTGGATAGCTGCAATTGCTGGTCCGCCACCAGCAGCGCCTGTTCGACATCCGCCAGCACGCCGACATCGCGATTGCTGGAGAGGTCCTGATACAGCGCATCGAGCACCGCACGCTGTGCTTGTGTCTCGGCAAAGCGATTCTCCAGCAGACTCAGCTTGCCGCCGAGGTCGCGCACCTGTTCCTGGCTTTGCGCCAGCAGGGTCTGGTTCGCCTGATTGCTGCCCGACACTTCAGTCAGGCGCTGCGCCACCACCTCCTGCAGCTGATTGATGCGGTTGTGCGCATCCAGCCATTGCCAGATAAAGATCACCGCCAGCGCCACCAGCGTGAGTTGGGTGAGCGACATGCGCGACACCACCGAAGTCACTCGACTCTCATGCGCGGCGCGAGGAGGCTCAATCCCTTTATCGTGCGGGGTGGAGGTCGTATTGGATGCTGTCTCTTCGCTCATACTCGGCTCACTTTCTGTGCTGTGCGGCCCATGCTACCAAACCCGCGCACATCCCGTCATCTCCGGCTACCGCGGTGACCACTTGCCGCCAGCCTTGAGATTGTGCGATCTCGGCGATACGCGGGTGCGCCACGAACAAGGTCGCAGATCGCGCCAGCGTGGCTGCAGTCTCGCCCAGTCCCTGCCACAGGTGGGCCAGTGCTTCACTGCTGGTCACGGTGATGACATCGGGCTGCGCGGCCAGCCAGACTTCAGCATCCAGCTCGGCCTTGCGGCGCTGATAGCAGGTCACATACTCGACCTGTGCACCGCGCGATGCAAGCGTCTCGCCCAGCAGTTCGCGTCCGCCGTCGCCACGCAGGATGGCGATACGCCAGCCTTTCACCTGTTGCAATTCGGGCAAGGCCAGCAAACCTTCGCTATCAAAACGCTCGTCAGGCACGATCACTTGTTCGGCCTGATGTTTGCGCAAAGCTTTGGCAGTTCCCTGGCCTACGGCAGCGACACGCACCCCCGCCGGGATGCAATGCAGCGCAGCCATGCCATAACTAACAGCGTTCGGACTGATGAAGATGAGCAGTTGATAGCCGGCAGCGCGTTGCACGAAAGCCTGCAGCGCTGCCTGGTCTGGTGCCGGTGCGATCTCCAGCAGGGGAAGCATCAGCGGATCGGCGCCGAGCGCCTGAAGACTTGCCGCCAATCCGTGCGCCTGATCACGCGGGCGCGTGACGACGATGGTCAATCCGGCGAGAGGCCTGTCAGCCATTCAGGGCGGCAAGGATCTCGCCCGCACCCTGCTTGAGCAGGTCTTGCGCCACGAGATCACCCAGCGCTTCGGGTTGGGCGATGTCGCCGATGTGTTCGGCACGCAGCAGTCGCGAACCATCCGGTGTAGCGACGAAGCCGCGCATGCGCAGCTTGCCGTTCCGCACTTCGGCAAAGCCGCCCAGTGGCACGGAACAGCTGCCTGCCAGGGCGCGACTCATGGCGCGTTCGGCAAACACGCAGGCGGCAGTGTCGGCATGATGCAGCGGAGCGAGGACCGCTTTCAGGTCGGCGCGGTCGGCGCGGGTCTCGATGCCGAGGGCACCCTGACCCACAGCGGGCAGACTGTCTTCGCTGGATATCTCGTTGCGGATACGCGCGCCCAAGCCCAGACGCTTGAGACCGGCGGCGGCCAGGATGATGGCGGCGTATTGCCCCTCGTCCAGCTTGCGCAAGCGGGTCTGCACGTTGCCGCGCAGCGGCTCGATCTTCAGGTGCGGGAAGCGCGCGCGCAACTGGCTTTCGCGGCGCAGGCTGGAGGTACCGACCACGCTGCCGGGCGGCAGGGATTGCAGGCTGTCGAAATCGTTGGAAACGAATGCGTCGCGCGGATCTTCACGCTCGCCGATGCAGGCCAGCGTGAAGCCTTGCGGCAGGTTCATCGGCACATCCTTCAGCGAATGCACCGCGATGTCGGCGCTGCCGTTCTCAAGCGCCGTCTCCAATTCCTTAACAAACAATCCCTTGCCGCCGATCTTTGACAAAGTAACGTCCAGGATCTGGTCGCCCTGCGTGGTCATGCCGAGAATCTCGATCGTGGTTTGCGGGTATAATGCGCGCAGCCTGTCCCGTATATGTTCGGCCTGCCACATGGCCAACGCGCTTTCGCGCGAGGCGATCACCAGACGGGATGGAGGAGTGAACGTAGCCTGATTCATTGGTTTTCCTTGCAATTAATTAGTTCATAAGCGCGGCGCATTCTATCAGGAGCGCCGCGCTTTTGCGCCGACGACATATATATGATGAAAACAAACCTGATCGCAGCACCCACCAACATCTCCAGCAAAGACGCACCTTTGCGCGAAGATATCCGCTTGCTCGGACGTGTGCTGGGCGACACCTTGCGCGAGCAGGAAGGCGAAGCGACCTATGAGTTGATCGAAAGTATCCGGCAAGCAGCAGTACACTTTCGCAAGACACAGGACGACCGTGACGGCGAAAAACTTGAACAGCGTCTGGACCAACTCTCTCCGGAAGAGACACTGCTGGTAGTACGCGCCTTCAGTTATTTTTCACAGCTGACAAACATCGCAGAAGACCTGCATCACAACCGTCGTCATCGTGCACACCAAAAAGCCGGCTCCCGCCCCAAGGAAGGCAGCCTGCAGCTGGTGCTTAATCACGCCCACGATCAGAAGCTGGATGCAGATGCTATTCGCACGTTTTTCGACAAGGCTGTTATTTCACCCGTATTGACCGCACATCCGACCGAAGTGCAGCGCAAGAGCATCCTCAATTGCCAGCTCGTCATTTCCAAGCTGCTGGCCGACCGTGACCGCCTGGACATGACGCCGGAAGAACTGGACGAGAACGAAGAAACCTTGCACCGCTTCGTGCTCATCCTGTGGAGCACGCGCATGCTGCGCACCACCAAGCTGAAGGTCGAGGACGAGGTCAACAACGGCCTGTCGTTCTATGACTACACCTTCCTGCGCGAGATCCCCAAGCTGTACGGCAATATTGAGAAGCAGCTGGAGAAGAGCTTCGGCCAGCGCTTCGATCTGCCGCCTTTCCTGCGCGTGGGCAGCTGGATCGGCGGCGACCGTGACGGCAATCCCTTCGTTACCCACGAAGTCATGCTTGCCGCGGCAAAGCGCCATTCCGCCACGGCACTCGACTACTACATGTCAGAGACCAACCTGCTCAGCGCGCGCTTGAGCCTCTCCAGTCGTTTGGTCGACATCAGTCCAGAACTGACCAACTTCGCCGAACGATCTCCAGACCAGGCCGAGAGTCGCGAGGACGAACCCTATCGTCGCGCCTTGCTCGCCATCTATGCGCGTCTGGTCGCCACCACCGAGCACATGGGACATCGTGTGCACCATTTGCATCCCGTCGCCAAGACGGTGAAGCCTTACGCCAAGGCGGAAGAATTCATCGCCGAACTCGACATCGTCATCCAGTCGCTGGAGCGGCATGGCGCGTTCTACCTGTCGCGCGGCCGCATGGGTGAACTGCGCCGTGCTGCAGAAGTGTTCGGCTTCCATCTGGCACCGTTGGATATGCGCCAGCACAGCGGCGTGCACGAACAAGTCGTGAGCGAGTTGCTGGCAAAGACCGGTATCGCTGATTACGCCCAACAGGACGAAGCAACACGCCGCACCACCCTGCTTGCAGCCTTACAGGTTGGCAAACAACTGTCTGCCGAACTGGATGGCTTCTCGCCCCTCGTGCGCGGCGAACTGCAATTGATGCAGGCTGCCGCCGACATCCATGATCGCTTCGGACACAATGCATTACCCAACTACATCATCTCCAAAGCGGATGCAGTGAGCGATGTACTGGAAGTGGCGCTGATGCTGCAACAGACGGGGCTGCTTAAAGACGACAATCTGCAAGTCAACATCATCCCGCTGTTCGAGACCATCGACGACCTGCGCGGTGGCGGCACCATCATGGACGCGCTGTTCTCGCTGCCCTGGTATCGCGAGCTGCTCAACAAGAGTCGCAACAACACCCAGGAAGTCATGCTGGGTTACTCCGACAGCAACAAAGACGGCGGTTATCTGACCGCCAACTGGGAACTGTACAAAGCCGAACTGGAACTGGTCGAGGTGTTCAACAAACACGGCGTCGAGTTGCGTCTATTCCACGGACGCGGCGGCACCGTCGGACGCGGCGGCGGCCCCAGCTACCAAGCCATCCTGGCGCAACCGCCGGGCAGCGTGAACGCGCAGATCCGCATCACCGAACAGGGCGAAGTCATCTCCAGCAAATATTCCGACCCGGAGATCGGCCGTCGCAATCTGGAGATCCTGGTGGCGGCGACCATGGAAGCCACACTGATGGACTATCCGCACAATGCGGACGGCAATCCCGAGTTCATGCGCATCATGGAAGCCATGAGCCTGGATGCCATCGCTGCCTATCGCAAGCTGGTATACGAGACACCGGGTTTCACCGAGTTCTTCTTCGCCGCAACGCCTATCCGCGAGATCGCCGAACTCAACATCGGCAGCCGCCCGTCTTCACGCAAGGCAATGGCCCGCATCGAAGACCTGCGCGCCATCCCTTGGGTGTTCAGCTGGGGCCTCACGCGCATGCTGTTGCCGGGCTGGTTCGGTTTCGGTAGCGCGGTCAAGAAGTTCGTCGAACGCGAAGGCCAAGACGGCTTGAATCAGCTGCGCGCGATGCACAAGGATTGGGCGTTCTTCAGCGGCCTGCTGTCCAACATGGACATGGTACTTTCCAAGACCGACATGGGTATCGCCTCGCGTTATGCCGAACTGGTGCCGGATGAAGCACTGCGCGAAAAGATTTTCGGCATGATCGAGCAGGAATGGCGAGACACAGTGGACATGCTGTTCAAGATCACCGGTGCCACACACTTGCTGGAAGACAACCCGACCTTCGCGCGCAGCCTGACCACGCGCACGCCCTACATCGATCCGCTCAATCACCTGCAGGTATCGCTGCTGCATCGTCACCGTAACGGCGACGACGACGAGAAGGTGAAGCGCGCCATCCACCTCACCATCAACGGCATCGCCGCCGGACTGCGCAACAGCGGTTAAAACAACAAAGCCCGCGAATCGCGGGCTTTGTTTTTACAGCTGGGCAAACGCGCTAGAACTTCGCTCGCCAGACCACGACCAATACCATCAGGATCAAAGCCATCAGACTCTGTTCGATCTGGTTGCGCGCCTGCGCGATCAGGCGCCCGTTGATGAGTTTTTTCTCATGCTGCATCTCCTCATCGGCGGCTTCGAGCACCTCCATGAGCGGACGGTCTATCCCGCGCACTTCCGAATCGGCCTTGCGCGGATCGTAACCGGACTGCACATACGATTCCTTTTCCTTCTTGTACTGCAGATAGTTCTCCTGATGCGCATCGATGAAAGACTGCAGCTTCACGTTGACCGCCCGGACATCGCTCTGTTTCAGACCCGCTTCTGCCGCCTCGGCGACCTTGCGATACTGTTGCTCATAGGCGCGCCAGTTCTTGTCCAGACTGGGACGGTCCGCGCTGCGCAACAACAGGTTCTTCCATTCCTGCACTTCCATCTTGTATTCCACCTGCAAAGCGTGTGCCACTGCGAACGGATCCTCGGCGGCATTCAAACGTTTTTCCAATTCATCGGTACTGGTCCATATCAGGTAGAACCACAAGAAGAATGCTGCCGTCAGGCCCAGCTTGGCCAGCGCCCCCCATGAGAATATCGAACGTCGGCGTGCCTCGAACTCTGTAGATACCATTTCAAATCCCTTTTGTTAGTTTTCGGCACATACGTCTTCACCGCGCGGATTGAGCCCGCAAACACATAAAAGTTCCATGGGTGATATCGCGATATTGCTCCGGCAATCTGTCCGCTCAGCCAGCACGCATACGCCGGGCGTACACGAAACCCAACACTGCCATCATGAACAGGGAGACCGCTCCGAGCAGCCCGACCATGAGATTGCGGCCGCCCTGTGTCTGCGGCGCGCGTGCCAGTTGCAGCTTGGCATATTCCGAGATTGCCGATTTTACCTGAACGATGCGTGTTTGCAGGTTGCGATCCACGCCCAGCACCCGCTTGTCGACTCTGGAGCCGCTACCGGCCTCAGACGATCTCAAGCCGGAATAGGCTTGCAGGTATTCGCTCAACAGGGATTTGTGTTCCGCGATCAGCCCGTCGATATCCGTCGTATCCATGCCGATATCCAGCATGTTGGTCCTGGCTTCCAGCAGAGCATGCTGCACCGCGATGCTGGCTTCCTTGAATCCCTGCTGATGCTGCGCATGCTGCTCACTGTTGTGCACGCGCAGCAGCATGTCTTTCCATTCCTGCACCTGTCGCCCCAGACCAATGGCGGCATCGTCCAGATATTCTTCGATCTCCAGCAGCTGCACGCTGCGCTTGGCGGAAGAGACATCGACCTCAAGGAACAGCTGCGACAATTGATAACCACCCAGCACCGCCAGGCCCACTGCCAGGATGATGAACTTCGCCAGCCCGCGCATCATTTGCCAACGGATGGCTGGAATGCGGGAAATCGACCCGTGGCACTCCCAGAACGGAACGCTGCCCATTTGCGCGAACCTTCCAGGATGGCTTGCTTGTCTTCAGAGCGAACCCCGAAGCGGTTGGGGAAATGCCCGTCCAGCCAACGCACGATGGGCATGAACTCCTGCCGCTCCCGCCCGCTCACCAGTTCATCCAGTTCAAAGATACCCACTCCCTCTCCGGCCGATTGCAGATACACCTCGCTATCCGACAACGAGGTGAGGAAAGGCATCTTGAGTGAGGCAAGGAAACGCTCGAGGGCGGCATAGATCGAACTGCCGCGATTGCGCACACGGTTGGCGACGACCGCCATGCGTGCATTGCTGGTACGCGCGCCGCCCACCAGGAACAGGTCCTTGATGAAGTCGGCCGTGGCACGGATATCGATGGGTGAAGGTGCGACCGGGATCACGATGAAGTTGGCCTTGCGCACCAGATCTTTCAGCAACAGGCCGCTGGCGCCGGCCGGCGCGTCGACGATCAGCACTTCGGTATCCAGCGGCACCCAGCCCTGACGACTGGACAGGTGCGCATTGCCTTTGGCAGGCGCGCCATTGGCCGCATGGATGGCAGGCAGCGTCGCAGGACGGGCCTGCAGCCAATGCAGACTGGAACTCTGCGGATCGTAATCGATGATGGCAGTGCGAAAGTTCCGGCTGGCGTAATAAGCTGCCAGATTGGTCGTCAGTGTGGTCTTGCCCGAGCCGCCCTTTGAATTGATCACCAATATGGTCAGCAACTTACTCTCCCTGATCCTGCGCGTCGCCCAGCGACTTGACGCTGCTCCATTGGCGGCGGCTGATCGGCAGCCGCTCGTCCAATCCATGCAGCTTCACCTGCCAGCCACTTTCACCTTCTTCGCCGCCTTTCTCGAAACCGGCGATGGCGGCTTTCGCCACCAGACAGCTGCGGTGTATACGCACGAAGCGCGCAGCATATTCCTTTTCCAAAGCGGTAAGCGATTCTTCGATCAGGTATTCATGCGTCGCGGTGCGCACCGTGACATATTTCATCTCGGCTCGCAGGTAGATCACGTCCTCGATCGGGATGAGGATGACCCTGCCGCGCTCGTGCGCCGACAGATGGGTACGCGCTTCCGGGATCAGCTCGCGCAACACTTCGGTACGCAGGGGCACGGCATCGCGCGCACGCGATATCGCCTCGAACAAACGACCGAGGCGGATAGGCTTGAGCAGATAGTCGATGGCACGCAGCTCGAATGCCTGGATGGCATAGGCATCGTAGGCCGTGGTGAAGATGATGACTGGCGGGTGCTCCAGCTTGTTCAGGTGCAACGCCAGCTCTAGTCCATCCATCTTCGGCATGCGGATGTCCATCAGCACCACCTCGGCGGGGATCTCGTTGAGCTTGTCCAGTGCCTCCTGGCCGTTACCGGCCTCCCCCACCACTTGCAGTTCGATCTGCGCACCGCAATCGAGCAACAGATCCTTCAGGCGGCTGCGCGCCAGCGGCTCATCGTCCACGATGAATACGGTCAGCGGCAGGATCACGGTATCGTTCATGGCAGTTCGCGCAGCGGGATCACGATGTGCACATGATAACTGTCATCGTTGCGTTCCACACGGTACTCGGCTTCCACATCGAACAGCAGCGACAGCCGCTCGCGGATGTTCGACAAAGCCAGATGATTGCCATCGGACTGCACCGCCTTGCCCGGCAGCGGATTGCTCACCGACAGATGCAGCTGCCCGTTCTTTTCACTGATATCGATATCGATGATGCCGCCCTCGGCCAGCGGTTCTATACCGTGGTACACCGCATTCTCCAACAGCGGCTGCAGCACCAAGGGCGGGATCAAAGCCTGCGACGGCATATGCTCAGTCTGCCAGCGCACCTGCAGCCGCTCGCCCATGCGCAGTTGTTCCAGCGCCAGATAACGCTGCGCCAGTGCCACCTCATCCTTCAGTGCGACCAGATCGTGCGCATCGCTCATCGCCATGCGGAACAGATCGGCCATATCCTCCAACGCGGCTTCTGCGCGCTTGGGTTCCGCACGCACGATGGCAAGCACCGCATTGATGCTATTGAACAGAAAATGGGGACGGATGCGCGCCTGCAGCGCCTGCAAACGAGCCTCCTGCAATGCCGGCGACATCGCCATGGCGCGCCAGCGGAAATAGGTAAGCAACACGAATGTGAGCAGTGCAGCCAGCAACATGCGCCGAAGATCGAGGAAGACCGCAGACTCATTGACCTCGGTGAATAATTCACCGCCGAGCTGCGAGAAGAACAGTGTGATGCATGCAGCCAACACCAGAATGCCGGCCACAGACCGCCAGTATGTGTAGCGCGGCAACACGTCATTCAGCGCATACAAAGCCAGCATCACACTCAGCAACACCGGCTGCAACAACGCCGAGTCCAGCAGCACGCGTTGCCACAGTTCGCCGACTGTAGAGACTTGGGCGACTGCGCAGACCAGCGCGAACGCGTTCGCCAGCAGCACGATGCGCAGCACCGTGCCCAGATTGCGGAAGTCCGGTAACAGTCGGTGTGGAATGTTTTGATTTATACTGCGCGTCCTCGGCATGGATCCCCCGTGAGTGCCGCTCATTCTGGACAAGACATGGCAACGATGCAAGACAATCAGACCTGGTCAGGACGCTTCAACGAACCGGTAGCAGAACTGGTGAAGCGCTATACCGCCTCCGTGGATTTCGATCAGCGTCTGGCGCTGGTCGATATACAGGGCTCTCTCGCCCATGCGCAGATGCTGGCCGAGAACAAGATCATCAGCGAGCAGGACCTGCAGGACATCCGCCGCGGTCTGGCGCAGATCGAGAACGAGGTCGTCGCCGGTGACTTCCTGTGGTCGCTTGATCTGGAAGATGTGCATCTGAACATCGAGAAACGGCTCACCACATTGGTGGGCGATGCCGGCAAGCGCCTGCATACCGGCCGCTCGCGCAACGACCAGGTCGCCACCGACATCCGTCTCTATCTGCGCAGCGAGATCGACACCATCGTCGGTTTGCTGAAGAATCTGCAATCTGCGCTGCTCGATCTGGCGCAACACCACACGCATACCGTGATGCCCGGCTTCACCCATCTGCAGGTCGCGCAACCGGTCAGCTTCGCCCATCATCTGCTGGCCTACTTCGAGATGTGCCAACGCGATACGGAACGTTTCATAGATGCACGTCGTCGCGTCAACCGCCTGCCTTTGGGTGCGGCCGCACTGGCCGGCACCAGCTATCCCATCAAGCGCGAGCGCGTGGCCGAGTTGCTGGGCTTCGAGGCCGTGTGCCAGAACTCGCTGGATGCCGTGTCCGACCGCGACTTCGCCATCGAATTCACCGCCGCCGCCGCGCTGGTGATGACCCATCTGTCGCGTTTGTCGGAAGAGCTGATCCTGTGGATGAGCCCGCGTTTCGGCTTCATCGACATCGCCGACCGCTTCTGCACCGGCTCTTCCATCATGCCGCAGAAGAAGAACCCCGACGTGCCGGAACTGGTGCGCGGCAAAACCGGCCGCGTGAACGGCCATCTGGTCGCCCTGCTGACTTTGATGAAAGGCCAGCCACTGGCTTACAACAAGGACAATCAGGAAGACAAAGAGCCGCTGTTCGACACCGTGGATACGCTCACCCAGACACTGCGCATCTACGCCGACATGATCGCCGGCATCACCGTCAAACCGGAAGCGATGCGCGCAGCAGCCTTGCAGGGCTATGCCACGGCCACCGACCTGGCGGATTATCTGGTGAAGAAAGGTTTGCCCTTCCGCGATGCACACGAGGCTGTTGCACTGGCGGTTCGGTATGCCGAACGCAAGGGCTGCGATCTGGCCGACCTCAAGCTGGATGAACTGCTGCAGTTCTCGACACTGATAGGTGATGACATCTATGCCGTGCTGACGCTGGAAGGCTCACTCGCCGCACGCAACCACACCGGCGGCACGGCCCCGCAACAAGTCGAAGCCGCCATCGCGCGCGCGCGCAAACTGCTCTCCTGATTTTGCCCGCGTGTATCGCGGGCAAAAAAAAACGGGCCACCTTGCGATGGCCCAGAATAGGAGGAGAGTATGAAAGATCGAGTTGATAACAACTCAAAGCTCACAACTCGGGACGGATTGTAGGTAGCCATTGCTGCCTTGCCTATATGCCGTTTGGCCTATATATCGGCCTATATATCCCCCGAAGGGACTATATATCCCCGCCAAACTGCCCGCCGCTGACGCGCTCTATCCCCGCCAAGTCCTTGTCTGACCGGACATTCTTGAAACCGGCCTTTTGCAGCAGTGCGCGCACCTGCTCGGCCTGGTCATAGCCATGCTCCAACATCAGCCAGCCGCCTGATACAAGGTGAGCACCTGCTTCGCTGATGATGCGACGGATGTCATGCAAACCATCCGAACCGGACGCCAAAGCAGTGGCCGGCTCGAAACGCAGATCACCCTGCGCAAGATGCCGGTCGTTTTCGGCGATATAGGGTGGATTGGAGACAATGAGGTCAAAGCGCTGCCCCGCCAGTGCGGAGAACCAATCACTTGAAACGAAGCTGGTATTGCGAATCTGCAAACGTCTGGCGTTCTCCAGCGCCACCGGCAACGCCGGTTCTGAAGCATCCACCGCCGTCACCTCGGCATCCGGACGGGCGTGCGCGATAGCCAGCGCGATGGCACCGCTGCCCGTGCCCAGATCCAGCACACGGCAGACCGCAGACGAGATCCGCGCCAATGCCAATTCCACCAGCAGTTCGGTATCGGGTCGTGGGATCAAGGTGGCGGGTGTGACCTTGAAATTCAGGCCGAAGAACTCCCGCTCGCCCAGAATGTATGCCAGCGGCTCGCCCTGCAAACGGCGCTGCAATGATGCCAGGTAGCGGGAAAGTTCTTGCTCGGTGAGCACTCGCTCAGGATGCGCCAACAGGTAGGCGCGATTAACGCCCAGCACGGTCTGCAGCAAAGCTTGCACCTCGCTGCGCGCCTCATCCCGCTCCAGATCCAGTGCTTGGCGTATCGCAGCGACATCCTGCGCCAACCGCTCGCGGATGCCGGGCATGCCGATCAGCCTTCCTGTCCCAGCGCGGCCAGCTGCTCAGCCTGATGCTCGGCCATCAGCGCATCGGTGAGTTCGCTGATATCGCCGTCCATGATCTGGTCCATCTTGTACAAGGTGAGATTGATGCGATGGTCGGTGACGCGGCCCTGCGGGAAGTTGTAGGTGCGGATGCGCTCGGAACGGTCACCGCTGCCCACCAGCGATTTGCGTTCGGCGGCGATCTTGCTGTGCGCCGCCTGCTCTTCCTTGTCCTTGATGCGCGCGGCCAGCACGCGCATGGCCTGCGCCTTGTTCTGGTGCTGCGAACGGCCGTCCTGGCATTCGACCACGGTGCCGGTCGGCAGGTGGGTGATGCGCACAGCGGAATCGGTCTTGTTGATGTGCTGGCCGCCCGCGCCCGAGGCGCGGAAGGTATCGATGCGCAGATCGGCGGGATTCAGTGCCACTTCGCCCACCTCGTCCGCCTCCGGCAGGATGGCGACCGTGCAGGCGGAAGTATGGATGCGACCCTGCGTCTCGGTGGCGGGCACACGCTGCACACGATGAGCACCAGATTCGAATTTCAGAACGGAATACGCGCCCTGGCCGATGATGCGCGCGATGACTTCCTTGTAGCCGCCGACCTCGCCCGGACTTTCCGAGATGACCTCCACCTGCCAGCGGCGGCGCTCTGCAAAACGCAGATACATCCGGAACAGATCACCCGCGAACAGTGCCGCCTCGTCGCCGCCGGTACCGGCACGCACTTCGAGGAACACGTTGCGCTCGTCGTTGGGATCTTTCGGCAGCAACTGTTTCTGCAATTCGATCTCGAGCTGCGCCAGTTTCTCTTGCCCTGCCTTGATCTCTTCATCAGCGAATTCGCGCATAGCCGGATCATCGGCCATCTCCTGCGCTGCGGCGATGTCGGCTGCGGCTGACTGGTATGCCTGAAACAGCCCGACCACCGGTTCGATCTCCACGCGCTCGCGATTGAGTTTGCGGAAGGTGTCCATATCACGCGTGGCTTCTTCGCTGCTTAGCAGGCGCGTGACCTCATCCAAACGCTCGGCGAGACGCGCGAGTTTGTCCGCGATACTGGGTTTCATTCCGGGGTGTGCAGGTGGTAGATGCGGTGGACGGCGTCGAGCAGTGTCTGTCGCTCGCTGTCCTGTGCCTGATTCAGGCTCTGGGTCGGGGCGTGCAGGAATTTATTGGTGAGCGAAGCACTCAGAGCTTCCAGCA
The DNA here is from genome assembly GCA_043827165.1 of Pseudomonadota bacterium. Classification (GTDB taxonomy): domain Bacteria; phylum Pseudomonadota; class Gammaproteobacteria; order Burkholderiales; family Gallionellaceae; genus Sideroxyarcus. Next base: position 58,828 of record JBDRPJ010000012.1, on the reverse strand, counting down.
CCTTCTCGGGTGCATCGCCCTTGGCCAGTTGCTTCAGCGCCTTGTCCATCTCGTGACGGCGCTGGCGTTCGGTATGGTCGCGCAAGGCGCGGATGGTGGGCACGACTTCGCGCGATTCCATCCAGTGGATGAATTCATTCACACCGGAATCGATGATGACCTCGGCTTCCTTCACTGCACCCTGACGCGCATCCTGCCCGTCGCGCACCACTTCCGCGAGGTCGTCCACGGTGTACAGGAACACGTCATCCAGTTCGGCCACTTCCGGCTCCACATCGCGCGGCACGGCCAGATCGACGATGAACAGCGGACGGTGTTTGCGCTGTTTGAGTGCGCGCTCGACCAGCCCCTTGCCCAGGATTGGCAACTGGCTGGCGGTACAGGTGACGATGATGTCGTGGTGCGCCAGTTGTTCGGACAATTCGTTCAGGGTAACGGCATGGCCGTCTATCCGGCGGGCCAGCGTCTGGGCGCGATCCAGCGTGCGGTTGGCGACCGTTATCTTCCTGGGCTTGCGCGCGGCGAAATGCACGGCGTTCAGCTCGATCATCTCGCCCGCGCCGATGAACAGCACACTCTGTTCCGAGATGCTGGGATAGATGCGCTCCGCCAGTTTGACGGCGGCAGCGGCCATCGACACCAGATTGGCACCGATCTCGGTCTGGGTGCGTACATCCTTGGCGACCGAGAAGGTGCGCTGGAATAACTTGTGCAGCAGGAAACCCATCGTGCCCGCCTGCTCGGCCTGACGCACCGCCTGCTTCATCTGACCGAGGATCTGCGGCTCGCCCAAAACCATGGAGTCCAGACCGCTGGCGACACGGAAAGCATGCTTCACCGCCTGCTCCTGCGGAAGACGATAGATGTAGGGTTCGACATCGTTGGCCGGCAGCTTGTGATAGTCCGCCAGCCAGTTGACCGTTTGCGCAGGCGAACTGGTGCTGCAATATATCTCGGTACGGTTGCAGGTGGACAGGATGGTGGCTTCCTTGGCAGCGCCGTTGCCAACCAGATCACGCAAAGCGTCCCCCATCGTCTCGACGTTGAACGAGAGTTGCTCGCGCACGTCTAGCGGGGCGGTCTGGTGATTAAGGCCGAAGCTGAATAACTGCATGGATGTCCGCTGTCCGGAGGTTCGGGGGCGGAATTATAGTGGTTGGAGCGGCTTTCTACCAGCCGCCCCTACCTTTTGTGGACTTACTTGGCAGGCGTCAACTGCGCCAGTGCCGCTTCCGCGTCGGGGCGCAATGAACTATCCGGATATTGTTTGACGAAACCGGCGAACGCAGCCTTCGCATCATCCGTCTTGCCGGTATCGACCAGCTCGACAGCCTTGGTGAATGCAGTCAGCTCGTCTTCATCGATGGCTACCTGCTCAGCCTCGCCCTTCCAGTAGACGTCATCCGCGTCTGCCAGCGAGCCGCGCACGCCGCCGGCAGCCGTCGTGGTGGTCAATTTCTTCTTCGGCGTCAGCAACTCGATCTTCTTGCGCAGGCGCTCCCACAGTGACAGTTCCTGATCTGCGGCAGACACCTGTACCGGCGTTGCCAATACGATACCCAGCAACACGAACAACGAAATCAATCTCTTCATGGCCATATCTCCTTGATTATGCTTGCGGGCATCGGACTCACAATGCGTTCAATAGTTCCAGCGCCAGCGCGCGGTATTGTACCTGCACGTTCTTATCCAGCTTCTTGGCCTGGATGAAGGTCGCCTTGGCACTCTTGGTGTTGCCCAGCCGCTTATAGGCGCGGGCAAGATTGACCAGGATGTGCGCATCCTTGGGACTCAGCTTGGCAGCCGCGGCATAAGCTTTGACCGCATCCTGATACTTGTCGTCGATCATGTAAAGATTGCCGAGGTTGTTGTGCGCGGAGGCGTTCTTCGCATCCAGGCTCAGCACTTTTTCAAAGTACTTCATCGCTTCCTTGCGATCACCGATCTTGGCCAGGATGATACCGACCTGCAAGTGCGCATCCACATCGCCCGGCTTGTCCTTGATGATATCCAGATAACGGCGGGTCTTGGTCTGCGAGCTGATCTTCAACACCGACAGTATGTCGCCCGGGAACTTCTTCTCGATGGCGGCGCGATTCAAACCGCTCGCCTTCCAGTCCGAATCCGGCAGACTGGCCGGCTTGAAGGTGTCCCATGACGCGTGCACATCCAGCACCGTCAAGCCGTCATCCTTGTATTTGTAGTAGGTCTCGCTGCCCTTCTCCCAGGCTCTGATGAAGGAATTGCCGACCAGCGTGGTCTCCACCGGCACCCACAGCGTGCCCTCGTGGATCACATACAGATTGTTCATCGTATAGCCATCGCCTTCGGCAGGGATGCGTGTATCGAACATCATCAGCATGTGCCCCGGTACTTCCAGCACGCGCGTGTTGATGCCCATGCTCTCCAACCCGGCACTGTAGACCGCGACCAGGTCGTCGCAATCGCCCGATTTGCGCTCCAGTGTCTCGCGCGGGAACTGGATGTAGTCGACGGTATGCTCCTTGCCCGACGTGAGCTGATAGGGATTACTCGGATCCTGGATATAGGTCAGGCCGAACACCCCCAGTGCATCGAACAGCGCCGCCGCCAGTTGCGCCTCATCCTTGGTCTCGCGGTATTCGCCCACGATACCGCGCGCCAGATTCAGCACCGGCGGGTCTTTCGGCGTGACGAAGGCGGCGAAGCGCCCGCGCTCGTCCCAAGTCAGACGGTGCTTGTCGTAGACGTTGACCGTGGCGTTGTGGCTGTACGTCACCTTTTGCCCGTTATCGAAGTAGCTGGCCTCGATCAGCGCCTGCACCGAGCTGTCCTCGGTCATGGTGAGGATGCTGTTGTTGAACACCGCCTTCAGCGGCAACTCCTCGCTCGATCCAGGCATCAACTTGAGGATCTTGTTCTCGGTCGAGAAATCCATGAAGTTCTTCAACAGGAAGCTGACCCGGATCTTCTCCATCTTCTTGTCCGTGTTGTTGGTCAGGCGGATGGTGCCGATACCGTCACGCTCGTACAGCTTGTAGGAGTTCGAGAACACGTTCTCCAGCTTGACCACTTCGATATCCAGCGGCGGGCGGCTGAACACCAGCGTCGTCGCTTCCACCGGCAGCTTTTCCGATTCGGTCTGGTCGGTGCTCAGCACGCTGACATAGAAGGTGTATTTGGTTTCCGGCTGCAGGGCATCCTTGGTGAACTCCGGCACTGTGACCTCGCCCACCTGCAACATGGCATCGCCGTCCTGCTGATAGATGCGGTAGGCCGCGAAGTATTGCGGATCGACAGCTTCCCATTTCAGGTTCGCCTGCCAGGGTGTCATCTCGGCCGTGACCGCGGTCAAAGCGGGCGGTGTGAATTTCTCTGTCGTTGCGCTCGCGGCGGAGCTGCTCGCTCCCTCATAACCGAAATCGGAGACGGCCACCACGCGATAGAAATAACGCACATCCGCATCCAGCCCGGCATCGGTATAGGCATTGGTCTCGCTGGTGCCGACTTGCACATAGCCCGCGTTCTCGCTCTTGGAACGATAGATATGGAAGGCCTTGACGTAGAACGCCGCCGGCTTGTCCCAGCTCAGATCCACCGCATGCACATGTCCGTGTGCAGCGAAATTGGCCGGTTGCTGCGGCTTGTACATCACCGACAGGGATTCGACACGCTTGCCTTCACCATCCGCCACGAACAGCGTGCTACCGCCACTGCTGGCCAGCGCCACCGGATCGCCCAGATTGGCCGTACCGGTCGCCTTGGTACCGAACACCCGCAACAGTTTTCCTTTGTGATCGAACGCCTTCACCTGGTTGCCGTCCAGCACCAGCACTTCGTCGGCGGTGACCGCCATATCCAGCGGCTTGGCGAACAGACTGCCTTCCTTGGGCTTGGCGAATTCATGTGACAGCTCACCGCTGGGCTTGAACACCAGCACGCTGCTGCGACTGCCGTCCAGCACGAACAAACGGTCCTGCGGATCTATGCCGATCGCCAAAGGATTGCTGATATTGCCGCCCAGCTTATCCACATACACGCCGTCACCGCGGAACACCTGCACCGAGCGATGGCCACGATCCGCCACGAACACCAAACCGCTGCTGGCTACTGCCACGGAAGCAGGATTGCTGAACTGCCCCGCGCCGCTGCCGCCGCTGCCGAAAGTCGCCAGCTCCTTGCCCGCCTCATCCAGTTTCACACAGCGCTTCTTCTTTTTATCCAGCACCCAGAGACCGCCGCTCGCATCCACGGTGACCGCTGTCAGCTCCATATCGGCGGGCTTGATCTCAGCCGCCACTTTGCCGTCCTTGAGCTTGAGCAATGCGCTGCCATCCTTGCCCGGCTTGGTGATGGCATACACCGTTCCCTTGCCGTCGCCGGCCAACTGCACCGCCTCGACCGGGATACTGCCCTGCCATTTGACGGAAGCACGTCCGGCCGCCTTGGGCACCGGCTCCATGCGCGACCCCGCGATAGTCTGGAAATGATTGAGCAGAGACTTGCCGGCATCACCGATGTAGACCTGCTGGCCTTTTTCTACCGCAAGGCCGGAGAGTTTCCTGGTCTGGGATTTGCCCTCGCCCTTGGAGCCGAACGAGAAAGCCGGCTTGCCGTCGAAGTCGAACTTGGACACGACCTGCTTTTGCTCATCCGCGACATATACACCGTCTTCCGCCACAGCCAGCGCGACCGGAGCGCCGACATCCTTGAAAGAGCTCAGATACAGACCGCTCGGGTCGTAGACCTTGATCTGACTCTCATCGCTATCCATCACATAGATGCGGCCAACCTCATCCAGCGCGATATCAGTGGCCTTCTTCAACGGCCACGGCAATTCCCTGCCGCTATCGTCTTTACCCTTCGCATGCAAGTCCAGCGTATGGATGAACACGCCGTTCACACCGAACATCTGGATGCGTTTATTGCCGGTGTCCGCCACATAGACCACGCCTTCGTGCACCGCGATACCGCGAGGACCATCCAGCGCCTGATCGTCACCGCCGAAGAATCCGCCCGCCTTAGCGCCGAAACGCCCCTTGTACTTGCCGCCGGGCAAGGTGTACATCACGACCTGGTCGGTATCGCTATCCACCACATACAAGGTGTCCTTGGTGACTGCGGCACCTTCCGGGCGCTTCAGCAGCTCCACTTCGCCGGACTTGGCCGCCAGCGTAAAGGCGACTTGCCCGCCCGCATCCATCGCCACAACCTCACCGCCTTTACGCGCAACGAACAGCAGGCCGCCGCCGGTTGCCAGCAACTTTTCCAGTTTGTCAGCGGCGATCTCGCGCTTGAAATCGGCCTTGATAAAGCCGTTGGCAAGACCGTTGCCGTTCAGCCCCGCATGGGCACTAAGGGAAATGAGTCCTATCAGGGATGCAATCAGCAAGTTACGCATGTATCCACCTATCCAAATTCTGTTGATGTGATCCGCGACACTGACGGTCGCGTTATTTTTCCGCACGGTTGAAAACGCCGTCCCAGTCTTCTGCCGGGGGATTGGCTGCAAAGTAGGTGCAACGTTCGACGTATAACTGGCTTGGCCTGTCTTCCGGTCTTTCTTCCAGTACGGCCGCGAATTCGGACTGCGCTGCAGCCCAGTCACGCTGCCTATAGTACGCCAGCCCTGCCTGGAAACGTGTCAGCTGGCCGCTGCTCAAAGCATCCGGGCCGACCTGAGGCTCATAAATTGTAACGGGTAATTGCTTGCCGACCACCCGAATCTTGTCCATTTCCCGATACGGGCAGACATCCGGCGCCAGTTGGCAAGTCTGCTCGCTCACCAGATAGGTGATGCCGTAATACTTGGCCGTCCCCTCCAAGCGAGAGGCGAGGTTCACCGTGTCGCCGATGACGGTGTATTCCATCTTCTTGCCGGCGAAACCCACGTTGCCGGCCACCACCTCGCCCGAATGCAGGCCACCGCGGATGGCGAATGGCACCACACCTTCCGTCCCCCACTTCTCGCGCAACTCCCCCATCTTCGTCGCCATCGCCGCCATGCAGGACATGGCCAACCGCGCATGGTCGGGCTGGGCCAGCGGCGCCCCCCAGTAAGCCATCACCGCATCGCCGATGAACTTGTCGATGGTGCCGTCGTGCTGCTCGATGATCTTGACCATCTCGCCCAGATATTCGTTCAGGCGCGACACCACCACCTGCGGCGGATGCGATTCACTGAAGCTGGTGAAGCCCTTGATGTCGGTGAACAGCACCGTCACCTCCTTGGTGTCGCCACCGATCTTGGCCGCGTCGGGATCCTTCTCCAGTCGCGCCACCAGTTTCGGCGACAGATAGCTGGAGAACATGGAACGCATCTCCCGCGCGCTGCGTTCCAGCACCAGATAGCGGAAGCTGCCCCCCACCAGCAGTTCCAGGATCGCGGCTAAGGTCGGATAGATGATGTTGATCCACTGTCCGCCGACGAACATCTCGTAAGTGAACCAGATATAGAGCGTCAGCAGCAGCACAGTCGCCGGAATGGCGCCGTACAGCTTCAGGCGTGTCGTCAAAAAGTAGGCCGTCAGCCCCATCAGCACGATGAACAGGATATCCAGCAGCGCCTCGGGGCCGCCCTGACGGATGAAGCGTCCGCTGATGATGTTGTCGGCCACCGTCGCGTGGATCTCCACCCCCGGCGTGTTGCCGTGGAAAGGTGTGACCCGCATATCGTAGACGCCCAGTGCCGTCGCGCCGACGAACAGCACTTTGCCTTTCAGTTCATCGGCCGGCACTCGACCGTTCACCACATCGGTGAATGAATAGCGCGGATAACCGCCTGGAGGACCGGTGTAGTTGACCCACATCGCATATTGCCCATCCACCGGGACATGCCGCTCCCCCACCACCACATCGAAGGCCTCGGCCGAAAAGTCCTTCACACCCAGCGCGATCATTGCCGCTGTCATGCCCAAGGAAGGATGCAGTTTGCCGTCCGCCTCGACCAGCAGTGGCACACGGCGATTCACACCATCCTCCTCGGGGAAGAGATTGATCTGCCCTTGCGCAGCCGCCGCACGCTCGAACTCGGGCAAGGAGCGCGTGACACCCTTCACCTGCCCGTCGGGACCATATTCGAACAATTGCGCCAGCGTGACGTTGCCCGACTTCTGCATGGCCGCCGAGAACGCCTGGTCGTTCACCATGTCCTCGCGCTCGGGGAAGAAGGCATCGAACATCACCGCTTTGGCCTGCGCCGCTTTCAGCCGCTCCAGCAAGCGCGCGTACTGGCTACGCGTCCACGGATAACGCCCCAACTCGGCGATGCTCTTGTCATCGATGGCGATGATAGCGATGGAAGGTTCCAGCGGAATGGCACCGCGCATCTCGCGGAAACGCAGATCGTAGGTACGTGCCTCGAACGCCTCAAGGAAGGGGTTCTGCGAGTAATACAGGGTCAGCACGAACAACACGGAGATCGCCGACAGCAGCACGGAAAAACCTCGGCTGTTCAAACGCTTGGACAGGTCTTGCAGCAACTGCGGAACAATCATGCGCGAACCCTCTGGAATGTAGGCGACGACGAAACGGGGCTCATTGTAACCGCCTTGCGCAGATGGGAAAGCCGTCATCTGCCCGTAACACTGCAGCGCTAACCTGCCGGCCCTAAACCAGAGATCCGAGGTGCGCCATGTTCACTGTCCTGCCGCCCGCACAACAACGTACGTTCCCGCGCGCACCGCGCGCGCAATTCATGGCCGACCTGCTGCTGGCCGAAGACAACAAGGAGCAAGTCATGACACCGCTGGAAGAGATCCTTGCCCAACGCAGCCTGAGCGCGTTGTTCCAGCCCATCATCGACCTCAAGCGCGGCGAATTCCTCGGCTATGAAGGTTTGATCCGCGGCCCCGCCAACAGTCCGCTGCACTCGCCGGTCAATCTGTTCGCGACCGCCGAACGTGAAGGCCTGGCGCTGGAAGTCGAGATGCTCGCGCGCCACACCGTACTCGAAGCTTTCGCCCGACTAGACCTGCCCGGCCAGTTGTTCCTCAACGTCAGCCCGCAGACGCTGACACAACCCAGTTTCCGCAACGGCCAGACACTGGCCTTTCTGGAGCAGCTGGATATCGACCCGTCGCGCGTGGTGATCGAGATCACCGAGAACCAGCCCACCTTCGACTTCGAAGCCATGCGTAGCGCGCTGCTGCATTACCGTGGCATGGGTTTCAAGATCGCCATCGACGATCTGGGCGAAGGTTTCTCCAGTCTGCGCCTGTGGTCCGAACTGCGCCCCGAATACATCAAGATCGACATGCATTTCGTGCAGGGCGTGGACCGCGACCCGATCAAACTGCAGTTCCTCAAGTCCATCCAGAGCATCGCCCAAAGCTGCGGCACGCACGTCATCGCCGAAGGCGTGGAGACCGAGGCTGAACTGAAAGTGGTGAAGGAACTCGGCATCGCCCTCGGTCAGGGTTACTTCATCGCCCGCCCCAGCCCCACGCCGCCGCTGTTCGCCTCCACCGAGACCGGCCGCATCCTCAACGCATCGAGCATCTCCATCTTCCCGGATGCCTCGTGCCCCGCCTGCCCGCCCAACGCGCAGACCACGGCGCAAAAGCTGCTGACCTACATCGAGCCGGTGCACCCGAACACGCTGATCGAACACATCTTCGACCGCTTCAATGCCGATCCCGCACTGCGCGCCATCCCGGTGGTCAACAACGGCACACCGATCGGGCTCATCAGCCGCTACAGCTTCATCGACCGCTTCGCCAAGCCCTACCAGCGCGAATTGCACGGTCGCAAATCCTGCATGGAACTGATCCAGAGCCTGCCGTTGCTGGTAGAAAAGAACATGCCCATTCAGGAACTCAGCCACTTCCTGGCCGAATCGGAAGACCGCCATTTCGCCGAGGGCTTCATCATCACCGAGCGCGGCCGCTATATCGGTGTCGCCTCGGGCCAGGCCCTGTTGCGTGAACTGACGCAGATGCAGCTGGAAGCCGCGCGCTATGCCAATCCGCTCACCCTGCTGCCCGGCAATGTACCGATCAACGAACACATCGGCCGTCTGCTGCATGCCAACACCCCGTTCGTCGCCTGCTATTGCGACCTTGACCACTTCAAACCGTTCAACGACACCTACGGCTACCGCAAGGGCGACGAGATGATCCAGCTCACCGGCCGCGTGCTGAGCTGGACATGCGACCCCAAGCTCGACTTCCTCGGCCACATCGGCGGTGACGATTTCATCCTGCTGATGCAGAGCCGCGACTGGCAATCACGCTGCGAACAAGCGTTGCGTTCGTTCGAGCAGGCCGCCTCGCTGATGTTCCGCGAAGAACATATCGCCGCTGGTGGCTACACCAGCGAAGGGCGCGACGGCACGGTGAAGTTCCACCCGCTCAGCAGCCTGTCCATCGGCGCGATCCGGATAGAACCGGGCCGCTTCTCATCGCACCACGAAGTCTCCGCCGCCATGACCGATGCCAAGAAGATGGCGAAGAAGATCCCGGGCAACAGCCTGTTCGTGGAACAGCGCGACCACGACCTATCCCATATGAAGGAGACGATATGAAGCGAAGCGTTCGCCACACATCCGCACACCATGCAGATGGCCGCATCAGCATCCCCGGCCTGCTGCTGTCCAAAGGCTTCAACGCCACGCTCACCTTCTTCTGCACCCTCTGCATCTTCTCGCTGGACTAAGGGGCGCACATGCAGCAATTCATCGCCCTGTTCCGGGCATTTCGTCTGGCATTGCACATCGGCTATGGCCTGACCATGGCCCTCGTCTATCCGCGTCTGCCCGCCGCGTTGCGCCGCCGCATCCTGCAACGCTGGTCCGCCGATCTGCTGCACGTCTTCAACGTGGAACTCGACGCCGGTGAGCTGAGCGTCCCGCATGACGGCCTCATCGTCAGCAACCACATCTCCTGGCTGGACATCTTCGTGCTGAACGCCGTGGTGCCGATGCGCTTCGTCGCCAAATCCGAAGTGCGGCGCTGGCCGGCCATCGGCTGGCTGTGCGCACGCGCGAACACACTGTTCATCGAACGCGGCAATGCGCGTGCCGCGGCGCGCATCAACAAACAGTTGGGCGAACTGATGCAGCAAGGCGAATGCCTCGCCGTGTTCCCGGAAGGCACCAGCACCGACGGCGCACAGGTCGCGCACTTCCACGCCTTCCTGCTGCAACCGGCCATCGATGCCAAAGTGTCACTGCACCCCATCGCCATCCGTTATGAAGACAGTGAAGGCGAACGCAGCACCGCCGCCGCCTACATCGACGACATCTCCTTCGGCGCATCGCTGTGGACACTGTTCAACACGAAGAAACTGCATGTGCGTCTACTCCCCGCGCCAGCGCTGCATGCCGCCGATTTCGAGCGCCGCGAACTGGCGCAGCGCGCGCATGCCTCCATCTCTGCCGCGCTGCAAAAGGCCGAGTCACACAAGCTTCATAATGCGTTAACTCACCCGCAACATTCAGACACTAATCTGCTCCCATCGACAACTTAGGAGCAAGACGATGTTGGATCTGATCCGTCAGCAACAGAAACAGGAAACCACGCGCCGCCTCACGTTCAACATGGCGCGCTCGGTGGCCGAGATCGCCGAAGCACAGCGTATTCGTTTCAAAGTGTTCGGCGAAGAGATGGGCGCGAACCTGCCCAGCGCCGAACTCGGTCTGGACATCGACCGTTTCGACGAATACTGCGACCACCTGCTGGTGCGCGACCACGGTAACGACAAAGTGGTCGGCACCTACCGCATCCTGCCGCCCGAGCAGGCGGTCAATGCCGGCGGTTATTATTCCGAGACCGAGTTCGACCTGTCGCGTCTGGAGAATCTGCGCGACCGCATGGTGGAAGTGGGCCGCTCCTGCGTGCACCCCGACTACCGCGACGGTGCGACCATCACCCAGTTGTGGAGCGGTCTGGCCGACTACATCGGCAAACACAACCACGAATACCTGATCGGCTGCGCCAGCATCAGCATGGCCGACGGCGGCCACTATGCCGCCAGCGTGTACAACAAGGTGCACAAGCTGCACGCCGCGCCGTCGGAGTACACCGTGTTCCCGCACTGCCGTCTGCCGCTGGAATCGCTGAACGGCGATCTGGAAGTCACCATCCCGCCGCTGATCAAAGGTTATCTGCGCTTGGGTGCCTACATCGCCGGCGAACCGGCATGGGACCCCGAGTTCAACTGCGCCGACCTGTTCATCCTGATGCCGGTGTCGCGCATGAACGCACGCTACGCCAAGCACTTCCTCAGAAAGGCGGCATAGATCCACTGCATGTACTCTCCTCCCTTGCGCGCACGCAGTCTGGTGCGCGTTCTTTTTTGTGTATAGTTATCGGGCTAATAAATGACAACGCTTCAGGAGCAAACTTTGCAAAGTCCCCACAAAGGTAAGACCGGTTTTGTACGCCTGTGGAACGCCTTCGGCTACTCCATCGCGGGCTTCCGCGCCGCCTACAAACATGAAGACGCCTTCCGCCAGGAAGTGTGGCTCGCCATCGTGCTCGTCCCGCTCGCGCTGTGGCTGCCGGTGACGATGATCGCCAAGGCGCTGATGATAGGCAGCGTGCTGCTGGTCATCATCGTCGAACTCATCAACTCCGCCATCGAGGCCACGGTGGATCGCATCTCACTGGAGAATCACGACCTCGCCAAACGCGCCAAGGACATCGGCAGCTCGGCCGTGCTGGTGAGCCTGGTCAATGTCTGCGTGGTGTGGGGTTTGGTTCTGCTGGGCTAATAAAATATAACTATCGGAGGAAATTGAAATGGCAAAGATCAGCAAACCTGAATACGAAGAAAAAGCACGCGCACTCAACAAGGAAGATGCTGAGCGCCTGCTCTCGCGCATGAGCGGGAAATTGCCCAAGCGCCTGCAAAAAGAGAAGCTGACGCGCGAAGAAGCACTGGCCATCCAGCTCGAAGTGGAAGACGAGCAACTGGATGAATGGCGCAAGAACATGAAAGACCTGAACACCCATATCGAGGAAACGGGCAAGTTCAAGGCCATGGCGGACAAGAAGTCCAAAAAGTAACTACGTTTCCCCGCAAAGCACAGCGGTCGTTGCGCGAGCAGCGGCCGCTGTTCAATTTGGCCCCCGGATTCCTGTGCAAAGCCATCTCCTGCCGCATCGAGTGGAACCTCAACAGTCATCGATGGAAATTGGTAAAATCGCGCGCCTTGCAGGAGGCCTCATTGGAAAACCCATACAACATCCTTGGCGTCTCGCCGACCGCATCGACCGACGACATCAAGAAGGCATACCGCGCACTTGCCATGCGCCATCACCCGGACCGCAACCCCGACGCCAGCGCCGAACGCAGATTCGACGCGATCAAGAAGGCGTACGAGCTGCTTTCCGATCCGCAGAAGCGGGCGGAATACAACTACAGCCAGAACAACCGCATCGTCATCGACCCGCAGCAGGAAGTGCAGAACCAGTGGGGTTCACTATTCACGCGTTGCGGCATCGAACTGCCGCGCAGCGACCGTTAAACCATTTCAAAGAAGATCACCATGAAAAACATCGACCAGGAATTCCTCTACCAATCGCGCGAACTCGGTGCCCAGATCAGCGACACGCTGGGCGAGCCGCCCGACCGCAAGCGCTATGACCGCGTCATCGAATCGCTGATCGGCGAGTACGCCAACGGCACCGTGATCGACGATGTGAACATGCTGAGCTTCGCGCTGGCCGACCATCTGGTGTTTGGCGACGCGAAAGGCCTGTTGGCCGAAGCGGGAAGCTATGAAGACGGCGATGCCGCCAAGGTGATGAAGATGGTGTCCACCACCACCGCCACCTCGGGCGACGCACTGGCCACCGTGTTCGCAGCCGATCCGGAACTGGCGCGCAAAGCGGTCATCACTGCCTTCCTGTTCAAGAACCCCAAGGGCTGGAAGGAAGAAGACAACTCGCTCGCCGCCCTGCAGGAAGAGGAAGACAAAGCCAACGCCGACGAAGATGACGACGAGCAGGGCACGCACGGCGAGAACATCGAGCACCTGTTCGACACACGCGGAGACGGTAATGACTGACAACTCCCAACTCCCGGCGATCAGCCTGCAAGTCACCGAACTGGTGCTGGCAGGCTCGCCTGAACACGCCGAAGAGGCCATCAACGAAACCGCCGAGAAGTTCGGCGACCTCGCCGTGGTCCAAGTGCTCGATTCGCTGGAAGCGCATGTCGCATCGCTACACCTGTCGTCCTTCGACGGCGGCAAGCTGTCGCTGGCGACCATGCTCATCTCGCCCAAAGCCTGGGCCGAGAGCCTCGCCTACTTCGCCGCCACCTGGGATGAAGACTGGATCGAAGACGAACCGGAAGTGCTCACCGAATCACTGTTCGCGCACGTGCACGGCATCCTGTACGCCACCGAAGATGAAGACCGCCGCGCCGAACTGCTCAACGCCGCACTGGCGACCGCCTGGGGCACGACGGCCTTTGCCGTGATGTTCTCCACCGCCATCGACGAGATCATCGAGATCGCCAATGACATCCAGAACCTCGGCGCACCGCGCAGCGGCAGCACGACTTCCGACCATGATGTGATCCCGATGGCACTGGAGATCATCCGCAACGACCAGGAAGCGTGGGACAGCATCCTGTTCGAGATCTTCCCCGACTGGCGCCCCGGCGAGAACGAATTGCATCCCAGCCCGGACGAAGAGAACGACGAAGCACCCGAAGAAGACGAAGAGTCACGCGAAAGCCAGTTCGCCGTGGGCCGCAGCACCAAAGAACTGCTGCTGCGCCTGCGTAAACAAGTACCCAGCAAAGCGCCCGCAGCGGCCAAGCCCGGCGCACGTCCGAGTCTGGGTGAGGACATCTTCTCCTGATGAACATCACCAGCTACACCGCCCGCACGCCGCAGCTCGTCCAGGCACTGGAAGCGCTCGGTCAGCGTGCGGACAATCATCAAGCAGCCAGCGTCCTGTTCGACGAACTGTGCGGCATCAACCTGCTGGTCGCCAAGAAATTCACCAACGACCGCACCGCCGAAGGCATACACGAAGCGTTCCACCTCACCGTGGGCTGCATCTCGCTGGCAATCAGTCAGGCGGACATCGCCGACACCGGCGAAGCCAAGCTCTCCTTCCTGCTGCAGCACGGAGCCGAGTATGTGTTCCAGATGGGCTTCCGTCACATGAAGGAACTGTCCGCCCTGCCCTACACCGCCTACGTCTCCGATTTCGACAACGCCCCCTTCGTGCAGCAACGCAACCTGAAAGCGATCTTCATGGAGATATGCAGCGCCGACCCCGCATCAAGCTGGTCGGGCGACGCTGTCTTTAAGAACGAACTGGTGGACAGGCAGCGCAATCAACAGATCATCGATTGCGGCAAATGGCTGCGCAAGCACAACGCCGCCGGTGTGGTGCGCGACTCCGAGATGGATGCCAACGCCACCATCACCGTGGCCGTGCTGTTCGCGTTGTACGGCGACGGCCGTATCGTCGCGCGCACCGCACAACGTGAGCTGGAAAACCTCATCACCCATATCCGCGACGCAAAGCCCGATGTCGATGTCAGCTGGAACAGATTCCTGAAAAAGATCCCGCCCGAATATCAGCCCCTGCTCCGCGAGCGCATGGAACAACTGCGCGACACCATCGTCAAGAAGCTGTACGGCAAGACCAAGGCCAAGACCCTGCTCACCATCCTGCAAGACCAATACATCGGCAGCGAGCAAGATATCGACTACGCCTGACACGGCGCACCGCTCCCGTTCCCTCGCCCACTGGTAGAGGGTTAGGGTGAGAGCAGACTCGTCAAATCCACCCTTTACTCAAAGCAGCATTAGCGAAAGCCAACACCACCATGTCCGAACAAGAACCCACACCCGCCAAACCCGCACTCTCCGAACAGGAGATGGAAGCACTCGACGAATTCCTGATGTCCGACGCCACCAGCGGCGAAGTGATGATGCTCGATCAACTGGACGGCTTCTTCACCGCCATCGCCTCCGGCCCGAGCATCCCCGAACCAGACTCATGGCTGCCGCGCGTGTGGGGGCCGAGCGCAGCCGATGCACCCACCTTCACCAGCGACGGCGAACGCATGCGCATCACCGACCTGCTCACCCGTCACCTGAACGCCACCGTGTGGAGCCTGAATCAGGAACTGGAAAGCTTCGAGCCGATCTTTGATGTGAACGTCTACGAAGACGATGAGCACGAATACATCGACGGCGAGAACTGGGCGCACGGCTACATGAGCGGCATCGCCCTGCAGCGCGACAACTGGAAGAAGCTGCTTGAAGCCCGGCACGCCGCCGAAGTATTGCGCCCCATCTATCTGCTCGGCTCGCCGGACATCAGCGAGGAAGAAGAAGCGCTGATCGAGACACCCGCGCAACGCGAAGCGCTATCCAAGAAAATTCCTGCCAGCGTCGCCGCGATCTACAAGTTCTGGGCACCGCAACGTCGCGCGGCGGAAGAACGCATATACGGCAAAGCACCGGATAGCGCCACGCAGCATGTCAGTCGCAATGCGCCGTGCCCTTGCGGCAGCGGGAGGAAATTCAAAAAGTGTTGCGGAGCGGCCCGGGACGAAGCTTGAGCAGGGCCGGGCGGGACTTGTCGGGTGAAGTGATTCAACGCGCAGACGGCGTCTGACTCAACGGGTTTGCCTTCAAGCGACACTGCGGCATGCGGCGGGTGAAGCGGCATCTTTCACTGTGAACCTCATTGACCGGGCCGGGCCGTGAAGTTGAAGGCACCGGCCAGCTTGAGTTTGCGCATCTGCGGGCGCTTCTTCTCCTGATGCGTGGCCATGCGCTGCAGGATGTCATCGAGGTAGTTCAGCGCCTTCAGAATGTAGGGGCCTTTGTTCAGCATGATGCATTCCGCGCGCTGCCCCATGGCGGCATCGGTGATCTCGGCACGGGTCGGTATGCCGTCCCGCGCCAGCGTTTCCAGAACCTGCGTCGCCCAGATCACCGGCACATGCGCCGCCTCGCAGGCCCACAGGATCTCTTCCTGGATCTCCGCCATCCGCTGGTAACCGCACTCCACCGCCAGATCGCCCCGCGCGATCATCACCCCGCACGATGAAGCATGCATGGCCTCCAGCAGCATCTCCGGAAGGTTCTCGAATCCGCGCCTGGTCTCGATCTTCAGCACGACCCCCGGTGAGCCTTTTCCGATGCGCCTGATCTCCGCGTTCAACTCGCGCACATCCTCGCTGCTGTTGGCGAACGACATGGCCACGATATCCGCATGCTCGACGATGAAAGCCAGATACGCCTTGTCCAGCGCGCTCAGGGCGGGAAGATGCAGATGCGTGTCGGGGAAATTGATGCCCTTGTCACACCTGAGCTTGGTGCCGTTCGGCCGCGCATGCGTGATGCGCACCAGCAGACCTTCACTGTCTTTGCTTTCCACCACAGCGCCGATCTTCCCGTCATCCAGCCAGACCGGTTCGCCGACCGCCACAAAATCGAACACTTCCGGCAAGGTGCAACCGATCTCTGCCGGCGCGACGACCCGCCCGCCCTCGTCGAATTCCGGCTGACGGCCCAATCGCTGATCCGCGCGTATCAGCAGCGGATCGCCCTGATGCAACAGCAGAGAGCCTTCCAGCGGGGGGATGTTCTTTATTTCGGTCTCATGTCCCCTGACGGAACCTGTCCTGCTGTCGGAATGTTCCAGAACCGTGCCCGACATGACGAACGTGGTCTGCGAGCAGCTCGCCCATACGCCATCGTTTTCCACCGCCATCACATAGAAGCAGCGATCACGATCCGCGGTATCGACCAGTTTGATGGTGTCTCCCAGCTGCAATCCGGCCAGCCATTCCGCCGCGACGAACAAACTGACATCGGCATTCTCCGGGGGCGCGCCGGACGACCCTTCGGCCATCAGCCATATTCTGACGGGCGCGATCACATGCCCGTAGGCATCGCGCTTGGGGTGGATGCGCAACACTTCCGGCCCCGGCTCCAGATGCCCTGTGCGCAGTTTCGGTCCGGGCAGATCCATCAGGATGCGGCATGTGCGCCCAAGCGCCGCTTCGGCAGCACGCAAATGACCGATCATGGACAACCAGACTTTCGGCGAATCGTGCGCGCAGTTGATGCGCATGCAATCCATCCCGTTCTTCAGCAGATCATGGATCAAGCCGGGATGATCGGCCGCTTCCCTTGGCATCGTGACCATGATGCGCACACTGCGCATGGGCGGCTCCTCGCCCAGCAGCGCCTCGGTATGCCGGTACAGACTGGCATGCCCTTTTTCAAATGCCTCGACATTCGCCGCATGCCATTCTTCGCGCCAAATGTTATTCGTCAGTTTGTGCAGCATGGCCAGCACGGCGTCCATGCTGGCCATGACATGCGCCTCCGACCGCCCCAGCGATGACAAGCCCAAACTCTCCAGCCGCAACTGCAACTCGCGGATGTCATGGCGGCGCAAAGCGATGTAATGCAGCAGATTCCTTGCGCTGCCATGCTTGGCCGGCGGCAGGGCATACCAGTGGAGAGACGAAGACATCTCGATGTCCAGCAAGCTGATCCTGATCTTTTCCAGCTCGCCGACGATAGCCTCCAGCTCTTTGCGATGCCGCTGCAACGTTGGGGTCTCAAGAAAGGAAGTGGCACTCATGCCAAGCACCCTAACGCCATTGTGTTACGAATATATTTCGCCGGTGATCGCAAGACTTGCCGGCCGCATGCGCGGTTGAGCCGCTATCCGGCGGAGCGCCGGTCAACCTGTCCAAAGCACCCGGCGCGCATCACAGCTTCATTTTCTCTTCACAATTCGCGCCTATAACTGCGCGCATGAGAAGACGTATCGCACTACTGCTGGCAATCGCATGTTCCGCTGCGGCCTGGGCCGCCCCGCACAGCAACGGCCTGAAAGTCGGCGTCGAAAGAGCGGGCAATGTCTACGCGCTGCAGGCGAGCTTTGATACGCCACTCACCACCTGTGCCGCCTTCAACTACCTGACGGATTATGAAGCCGCCACGGCGTTGCCCGGGATCGTCAGCTCGACCGCAGTGCGTGAAGCAGAACACAGAGTCCGGGTGGAGCGAACCGCCAAAGAGCGCATCCTGTTCTTTCCGGTGCACCTGCATTCGATATTGGAGTTCACCGAATACCCGAACGAGAAGCTCTCCTTCGTGCAACTTTCCGGCGATTCAAAAAGCTTCGAAGGATATTGGCTCATCGAGCCCAGCCTTCAGGGCAGCACGCTGAGATTCGAAGGAACATGGGAGCCGGACACTTTGATCCCGCTGTTCATCATCGACCACTTCGCCAAGCACGACCTCGAAAAGCGCTTCGGCGAGATCGCGCGGCTGGCGGAAGTGCAGAAGGAAAAGCACGCAGACGAATGTCTGTGAGCGCAAAGGCTAGTGTAGTGCGCCATTCTGTTTGGAACTTATACCAACGGCCAGCACTGCATGTAGGTCGGGTTTCAACCCGACATGTCGGGCTAAAGCCCGACCTACAATAGTTTGCGAATAAGTATCACCAATAGCGGCGCACTACACTAGGGAAGGTCTGATTAATTCCGTCACACTGGCGAAGGTTTGGATTCATACCACGCACTGGCTTCAATGAATTCTTCACTCGCAGCACGGTGAAAGACAACCGCCAGACTCATTTCCTGATCTTGGAAAGTAACGCAGCCTTCACCTCACTCCATGGCACGCCATCATCGGGATTGGCAAGATGATTCGCGAGTCGGCGATCAAGCTCAGCCTTCTGCGCCTCGGTCAGCGTGGCCAGTTCGTCCGCGCGCTGCTCCACCTTGACGCGCCGCTTGGACGGCAATGCGGCGAGTACATCATTCAGATTTGTTGCCATAACCTATCTCCTTCATATGCCTTGAAGCAAAGGCAGCATCTCAATCAAGCGGATGACTGAACCCGATGCTGTAGATGATGTTGCCGGAGAAGGTGGAGCTGTAATAACGCCGCGCGGAAAGCGTGATGCCGATCACCCGCGTGTACCAGGCAATGCCCACCTCGGGATAGAGCACCGCGCTGAATTCATGCTTCATGTACGTCTCGCCCGCCTCGTCGATCTGTCCGTTACGGTTGTTGTCCAGCTTGTCCTGCGTGGCATCGGCCTGATGGCTCGCCATGCCGAGCAGCATGCCGAGTCCCACGAACGGTGAGACATGTTCCCCAACCTGCAAACGCACAGAGCTGGTCACGCCCTTGTATTCGAAGCGCTCATCCGCGAAATACGAAGCCCCCACACGCACCCCGCTGAACCAGCTCGGGCAGGCACTGTAAGCCGCATCCAACCCCACGATCCGCAGATCCTTCTCAGCCCAGAAGGCGCCTTCTAATTGGGGTTTGCAGGGCGCCGCGTTGCCCAGGACGGGCAAGCAGGTCAGCAGGAGAAAAGCAGCGACGGATCGGAGAGCAGACATGATCTGCGCATCATAAGTCGGATCGATCGCGTTTGCTGACTGTGGCTATGTGCGGGTGAAAGTTAATTCGATGCTGACCCGTTTAGCTCCGAAACTCATTGAATGTCTTGAGCAACTTCATAGTGGCTTCGTAATCCAGCTGGTCGCCTTCGTACTCACAGCGATACAGCCCCTGCAGGTTCGAAGGTAGCTTGACACCTTTTTCGACCAATAAGACAAAACGATTTTTGTAGAGCGCAATTGCGGCACCAATTTCAATGAGGACATTTTCATTTAATCGCAGATGCTTGTTTCCTTCTGAGTCTAGGAACTCGCCTTCTTTGTCTACGTGGATTACTGCGGCCGAACACAATCTCATATCATTAAAGACTTTGTCCGGTACTGGCACAGATGCCGTGTCCTTTTCTACAGAAACAATTGGAGAGAAATTCCCAAACGTAAGTAATTCCTTTAGTTGCGACACAATTTTCTTGTTCTTGCCGTGACTGATGAACACGTTGTTATTCGATGGTGAGGCAGGCTCTATTGGGTGTGGGGCAATACCACCAGAGATGCGCTTTGCCGCCGCCTCCATATCATCCACAGTGCCTTCGTTATCTGGTGACTCTTGGCCCGGAAATTCTACAATTTCCGTCTCTTCCAGATGGGGCTGCGGAGCTGGCGATCCTAACGCGACAAACAATCCGGTTTTGGTTTCTCGGAGAACACCAGCGTAGATACCGTTTTCCTGTATGAGCTGCACGGATTTAGTAGCCCGATCTTTGGGGACACCCATACCAATGAGGACGTTTTCAGCTATGTTTTCTTTCGGAAATTTGGCCTTATCATATTTCCGGAAAAACTCCCCAATGATTCTAGGCTTGAGGATCGCCTCGACTCTTGCAGATGCATCATCACCATCAGATGTGGGGGCCACAATCCTACGACCCAATTCTGTAAGAGTGATCGCATTGGCGTTGTATCCGCCTTCCGTCAATCCGTAAGCGATAGAAGTACCACAGAGGTTTCTCCAGCTGCCGCTTGTTGGGGTCAGGTCAAGTGCCAATGCCACGTCATGAGGGGCAGCCCCTTTGCCAGCAAAGTTTTCCCAGATTGCCTCGGCAATAGAAAGAGCCTTGGCCAAGCTTTCTCTTGGAAACTCCGACTGACTAACTTTCGTACGCTTTGCTTTATCTGATTCAGCCATATTTCCTCCGAGAAAATCTAACGTAGAGCTAACCGGCGCTGCGCGGCTTTATTGCGCAGCATCCAGCGACCGAATGGAGCGAGGTTGAGCGCCATGTTATGCATTTGATTGGAGCTCCTTCTTAAGCGCTTTGTACAGGCCAGGTGCTGAATCCAAAACAAAAGCAATTTGGTTCTCTGAAATTATTTCCCCATGGACGGCATAGTTGCAAATGGCCATAACCTCCAGAACTCCATTGATAACGTTCGGGGATATCTTTTCATTTTTCTGGAGCTCACGCAGAACCCTGTGCATCGGATAACGGCGTGGGTCGATGCCATTCAGGCGAGAATATTCATTGATAAGCCGCTCAAAGGAGAGGCGAACCTTGAATAGATCAATGCTCTCTTTCTGAATGTCATGTGCAAAGTGCAACTCGGGCTGCTCTGTTTTTCCTACGCCAATACCGAACTCTCTCAGCGTTTCCGCGATTTGCTGTTTTATGTCTGGGATTTCCGCATCGTTTGCAGGGATCGGCGCTCCGCTGTTGATGTGGACATGACTTGTATTGGATGAAGAGACGTCAATAGACGATTGGAGCTCAACTTTCATGAGTGCCAATTGATGCGAAATGTCCTTCTTTAGCTGTTCAATGTCTTGCTTCAGTTCGAGGCCGAACAGCTTCACATCTTTGAAGATGGGGGCAAGGCAAACTGCCATCCACACCAAGAACACAACTACGTCGAAGTAAGTTGGGTTCCCGCCAACAAGCTGATCTTGCCTTAGATAGAGGTAACCACCTAGAGCAATGACTAGGATTGCCCACCACACGACTTTGAAGTTGTTGGAGTTCAACATCGGCTAGCTGGAGATGCACTATTAAAAATAGACGACATCTTCAATCCGCCTTCATGCCGCCTAATTCCCGATTGGCAGACTTCAAAACGAATTGAATCAATCGATTGACCATTCATAAAAAAAATGGGCGGCCTAAAATATTCTGGATGTCAGGCAAAGTTATTCCTTAACAACAAATTACCAAGTGCCGCATCCTAGCCCGCCGCCCCTCCCCGCTTCAAGCAGTAATTTGGCCTATATATTTTTTCCCTACCCCTCCCCCGTCACAAACTCTTCACCCCCCCGTAATCAAATATTCACACCCGCGCGCCACGATGCGCGCCATGAACACACCCAACGAAACACTCCATGTCGCCCCGGCGCTGAGTATCGCGCTGGTTACCGAAACCTATGTGCCGGAGGTGAACGGCGTGGCCATCACCATCGGGCGCATGGTGCACGGCCTGCTCAAGCGCGGGCACCGCATCCATATGATCCGCCCGCGTCAGGGCAAGCAGGATGCGCCGGCCGCCGAGGCTAACTATGCGGAGACGCTGGTGTCGGGCATGCCGATCCCCGGTTATCCGGAGCTGAAGTCTGGACTGCCGGCGAAGAACCTGTTGCTGAAGCTGTGGCGCAAGCAGCGGCCGGACGTGGTGCACATCGCCACCGAGGGGCCGCTGGGCTGGTCGGCGCTGTCGGCGGCGCGCAAGCTGGATATCCCGGTGAGCACGGACTTCCACACCAATTTCCACAATTACACGCAGCACTACGGCATCGGCCTGTTGAAGAAGCCCATCGCCGCCTACCTGCGCCACTTCCACAACAAGTCCGCCTGCACGCTGGTGCCCACCGCTTCGCTGCAGCAGCAACTGGAGCACGAGGGGTATCAGAACGTGCTGGTGGTGTCGCGCGGGGTGGATACCGAGTTGTTCCATCCGGCCAAGCGCGATGCGGAATTGCGCGCTTCGTGGAATGCGGACGAGGACACGCCGGTGGTGATGCTGGTGAGCCGCATCGCGCCGGAGAAGAACCTGCAGGTGGTGATCCAGGCATTCGAACAGATGCGCAAGGTGAATCCGCTGGCGCGGCTGGTGATGGTGGGTGACGGCCCGGCGCGCGCCGAGCTGCAGAAGCAGCATCCGCATGTGATCTTCGCGGGCATGCAGACCGGCGAGCCGCTGGCGCGCCACTACGCTTCCGGCGACATCTTCATCTATCCCAGCCTGACCGAGACCTACGGCAACGTGACGGTGGAGGCGATGGCCAGCGGTCTGGCGACGCTCGCTTACGACTACGCCGCCGCGCAGCAGCACATCAAGCACGATGTGAACGGCCTGCTGGCGCCGTTCGCCGACACCGACGCCTTCGTGGCGCAGGCGCGCGGACTGATCTCGGACATGGAACGTGTGCAGCGCATCCGTCGCGCCGCGCGCGAGACGGTGGAATCGCTGACCTGGGAACACATCATGAGCCAGATGGAAGCGGTATTGCTGGACACTGTTCGTTCACAGGGAGTGAAACATGGCCAACCTGAGCTCTCCGCTGCAACAGATTAAACAGTTCGATGTCGCGTTGTGCGTCTCGTGCAACCGGCTGAGCCGCAGCTTCACCCTGCGCAATCTGTTCCGCCTCGCCAGCCGTCTGGGCGACGGCGTGTTCTGGTATGTGCTGATGATCAGCTTCCTGCTGCAGGACGGTTATGACGCCGTACCCGCCGTGTTGCACATGCTGATCGCGGGCGGCACCGGCACGCTGCTGTACAAACTCATCAAGGGCAAGACGCTGCGCCCGCGCCCTTTCAACGTCTACCCCGCGATCAAGTGCGTGGGCAAGACGCTGGACCAGTTCAGCTTCCCCTCCGGCCACACCCTGCATGCCACCGTGTTCTGCATCGTGGCGCTGGCCTATTACCCCGGCCTGTTCTGGCTGCTGGTGCCGTTCTCGGCCATGGTCGCGCTGTCGCGTCCCATCCTCGGCCTGCACTACCCCAGCGATGTGCTGGCGGGGGCGGCGTTGGGTGCGCTGATCGCCTTTCTCTCCCTTCAGTTCTGACCGAACCGATGACCGCAGACAACCATACTTCACAGCGTTTCGACGAAGACCTGAAGGCACTTAACGACAACATCGAGGCGATGGCGGAAAGGATCATGCTGCGTTTCTCCGTAGCGACCACACCCCTGCGCTCGGGCGATCCGTCGGACATCGCAACGATATTGCCCGACGATCCGGAAGTCGAACACCTGCAACATGTCATCGAAGAGATCTGCGACCTGATCCTGGTGCGCAGGCAGCCTGTTGCCGGCGACATGCGTTACGTCGTCGCCTGCATCCGTATCAGCAACGATCTGGAGCGGCTGCATGCGCACACCAACAAGATCGCATCTGCGGTCGCGCGCATCAGCAGTCTGGATCTGGGTGAGTTGGTGCACCATCACGTGCTGAACCAAACCATTCAGCTCACGCATGACATGTTGCAGGCCGCCTTGCAGTCATTCAAGTCCGGCGACGCCGGGGCTGCCAAAAAACTGAACCGCATGGATGAGGAAGTCAATTCGTCGACCCGCGTCCTCATGCGCCAGCAACTGACTTACATGATCGAAAAACCGCAGATGGTGACCAGCGCGGTGGAAGTCATGGTGATCGTCAGATCGATCGAGCGCATCGGCGACTACGCCAAACACATCGCCCAACTGGTCAAATACATGCGCCTCGGGCGCGACACCGGCCAGACGTAATCATCACCCTCGCTTTTTGGCCCCGCATCGGGCTCAGGACTTGCGCTTCTTTGACCTCATGCCGGGTTCGGCTTGCTCGGCGCCCCAATCCTTGAATTTCTTCCTGCAATGCGCCAGCAAGGATTCATAGGTCGGGAAGAACAGTTTGAAATCGTCCGATAGCACCCTGTCGAATTCGCAAGACTCGTCGCTATGCTCGCGACAGGCATCGGGGCGGCTCTCGTAGATGCCGCAGCGCCCGTCATCCTGCAGATGCGCGCACCTTCCGTCGATCATCAGATACCAGCCGTCTCCGTCCTTGAAGACCGAAACATGCTCATGGGAAACCTGCCAGAGCAGATTCAAATAATCCTGCTGGTCGCGAGGCTTCCTGATCGCTTGAGTGATGTAGGTGCAACAGCTGGAAGTTTTGCATTGAGAGCATTTGCTCTCGGACGTGATCGGTAGCTTCTTTGGCATAGTTGTAGTTCGGAAAAACGGGCTGCACGGATATCGATCAAGCGTGCTCGCGCGCTCCATGCAGGTCTGGACATCCCTGAAGCGGTCACATTAGCTCACTTTCGTTACGGGCATATTAATGCAGTCGCTGCACAAGCCGGATTGATTCAGGCTGACAACACACCGACCCCGACCAGCCCCGCCACGACCAGGGCGGCCCCGGCCACACGCTGCTGCCAGCCTTCGTGTTCCTTCAACCACAGGATGCCCAGCAGCACGGTGAGTACGATGCCCGCGTTGGTCAGCGTCACCGCGTAGGCGGCGGGCAGCCAGCGCATGGCGTAGATCACCAGCGCGTAGGCCGTCCCCACACCCAGTGTGCCGATCAGCAACGAACGCGCGGATGGCTTGATCGCCGGTATCCATCGTTGCGTGCGGCGTTTCTGTTCGCCGCACAGGAACAACCAACCGATGGCGTAGTTCACGCACACATAGCCGAGTGCGACGTTCAGTCCATTCAGATGTGCGGCGGCCACCTTGTCGCTCAGACTGTACACCACGGTCATCGACGCCGCGAACAGCGCGTACGGCCAAGCCTTACTCAGCCGTCGCACGCCATCGTGCGAACTGGTGGCGATCAACCACAGACCGGCGGCCGAGACAAGGATGGCAAGCCAGGACAACAGGGGGAAATCGCGCGCGAAGAACAGCGTCTCGACCAGCGCGATCAGCAGCGGCGAACTGCGCACCATGGGATAGACCGCGCTGGCCGGTGCCGCATGGTAGGCGGCGCGCAGACCGAGGAAATACAGGCCGTTGGCGACACCGCTGATGGCGGCACACAGATACAGCACGGGGGATGCCTGCGCGGCCTGCAGGAAGCCCGGCAGCGCGAACGGCGCGAAGGTCAGCACATGCAGGCCGACGATCCACCACAGGAAATTTGCGTCGCTGTGCGTGCGCCGTGTCAGCAGGTTCCACGACACATGCAACAGCACCGACAGGCCGACGGCCAGCAGCGGGCTCATGAGGAGGGGATGCAGACCACGGTCTCGCCGTCGCGTGCCAGGCTCATGCCATCGGGCAGCGCGTCGGCGTGATCCGCCAGCCAGGTATCCAGCTTGTGGCCGAT
Source organism: Pseudomonadota bacterium (assembly GCA_043827165.1). Taxonomy (GTDB): domain Bacteria; phylum Pseudomonadota; class Gammaproteobacteria; order Burkholderiales; family Gallionellaceae; genus Sideroxyarcus. The sequence continues at coordinate 33,180 of JBDRPJ010000012.1, read as the reverse complement.
ATGCATCAGCACTAGCTCACTGGCAGGGAATTGTTGCGCGATGCCGACGGCTTCGAGCAGGTCGAAATGGTTGCGTGGTTCCGGCGCGCCGGGCGGGAAGGTGCAATCCAGACAGATCGTGTGCGGCTGCCAGCGCTGCAGGAACTCCTGCGTGGCGGGCGGCAGTTCGCGGCAATCGGAAAGATAGGCCAGCCGCGCGCCGTCGTGCTCGATGCAATAACCCAGCGTCGGTTTGGAATGCACCAGCGGCACGGCCGTGATATTCACCTCGCCTAACTCGATTTTCTCGAACTTGGAGAGCTGCGTGAATCGCAGCGGACCGGGCGATTTGTACAGGTCGGCGCAGCCTTCGCTGTCGTGCGGTGAATACACATCCAGTTCGCCTCTGCCCCAGCGCAGGTGGAACAGTCCTTGCACATGGTCGGCATGGAAATGCGTGACCAGCACCGCGTTCAGTGCACCCGGCGGAAAACGTTCGGCCACATCCATCACACCCGCATCGATCAACAGACGCGTCCCGCCCGCTTCCAGCACGGCACAGTTGGGTTGTCTGCGCAGGGTGATGTCGACCCGCGCCAGGGTGCACACCTGACAATCGCAGCCCCACAGCGGCACACCACCGGCCGCGCCGGTGCCAAGGAACGTCAGTCTCATAGCATCACCCGTTCGTGACTGCGGATAAGTTCGACGAACTCGGGGCCGGTAGTCGCCAGCGGTGCATCGTTGCGGAAGCGCTGCAATTTGCAGTGTTGCAGGGAAGCGAATTCGCCCGCGCGCTGCAAGCGCGATTCGATCTCGTCGGCGCTCTCGCGACCGCGTGCCTGCAAACGCTCGCGCAACACGGCAGGCGACACTTCGATCAGTACCGGCACCAGCTCCGGATACCGGCGCGAGGCTTCTTGCAGATAGGCACGCGAGCCGTTGAGCACCACGGTCAAGCCCTTCGCCAGCCAGTGGTTCAGTTCGCAGCCGATACCGTAGCGCAGACCGTGACTATGCCAGTGCAACGGAAACAGTTTCTTGGCCACGCGCGATTCGAACTCATCCTCACTCAATGCCACATGGTTCTCGCCGCCCGCGTCGGACGGGCGCGTGATGTAGCGATGCGCGAACACCACGTTGGCATCCTGCGCCAGTTTGAAGCGTGCATGACTCATCAGGCTGTCCTTGCCGGAGCCGGAGGCACCAATGACGTAGAGCAGGACGCCGCTCATCTCATGCTCCGTGGTCAAAAGCCAGCGTCATCACCGGCAGGCCTTGCGACCACACGCGCGACACTTGCGGCAGACCGCCCAGATAGCGCACGGCCAGCAGGTCGGCACGCTTGCCGACGGCGATGGAACCTCTGTCGTTCAAGCCGACCGCACGCGCGGGATTGCAGGTCACCGTGGCCACCGCCTGATGCAGCTTGATGCCTGCCAGCTCCGGCAGCTGCAGCACGGCGGGCAACAGCGCGGCGGGTGAATAGTCACCGCACAGACAATCGGCCACGCCTTCGCGCACCGCGTCCAGTGCGCGCATGGAACCGGATTGCGATTTGCCGCGCACCACGTTGGGTGCGCCGAACAAGGTCGAGAGGCCTGCGGCACGTGCGGCGACCGCGGTCTCCAGATTGATCGGGAATTCGGACACGCTCACACCCAATGCCTTCACCACATCGACCTTCTCGGGACGGTCGTCGTCGTGGCTGGCGAGCGGAATGCCGAGTTCGCGTGCGTGCTGTGCCAGTTGCTGCATGCGCCCTTCGGCACCCGCGCCCTGCGCCAGTTTCTCGGCCAGCAGAGCCTCGAACTCGGCTTCGTCCTTCTTGTAGGTGCGCGACTGGAAGCTGCGGTAGGCGTCGATGCTCTTGAACTGTCCCTGCCCCGGCGTGTGATCCATGAATGACATCAGATGGATCTCGTCGTTGCTCAGCAGATCGTTCAGAACGTCGGGCGCGGTCGGGTCGGTGATCTCGTAACGGGCATGCACGCGGTTATCGACCAGCGCATGTTGCTGCCAAGCGTGCACCGCACGCGCCAGCTCGGCGGCGGTGGCGTTGTTGCGCACACCGAGTTCGGCATTGGCGAAGGACAGCGCGTGATAGATGGTGGTGATGCCGGCGGCGGCGTTGCGCTTGTCGGCCTGCGCGCAGGCGAAGTCGAACGGGAAATGCACACCGGGGCGCGGCTCGGCTTCCTTCTCCAGCGCGTCGCAATGCAGGTCGATCATGCCCGGCATCAGCGTGTGGCCGCGCAGGTCGATCTCTTGCGCACCTTCACTGCTGGCCGGATCGATGGCGACGATCTTGCCGTCCGCGATCAGCACTGCGGCGTCTTGCAGGGTTTCGTTCTCCAGCACGACTTGCGCGCCGGTCAGGTAAAAATGGGTGTTCATGCGATTTCCTCTTCGGGTTCTACGATAGCGACAGGGGGTGACAATTCAATGACATCATCGGCAAGCCGCTTCACCAGATCGGGGTGGTGGAAGATGGCGAGCATGGCGATGCCGGTGTCTTTCAAGGTCTCGATGTGCGCGACCACGCGCTCGGTGGTGGCCGGGTCGAGACTGGCGGTCGGTTCATCCAGCAACAGCAAACGGGGCTGGGCGATCAGGCCACGCGCCAGATTCACACGCTGCTTCTCGCCGCCGGAAAAAGTGGCGGGCGGCACGTTCCACAAGTGTGCAGGTACTGCCAGTTGCGCCAGCAGATCGGCAGCGCGACCACGTGCTTCTTCGGTCGGCACACCGCGCGCCACCAACGGCTCGGCCACCACATCCAGTGCGGACTTGCGCGGCAGGCAATGCAGGAACTGGGTAACGAAACCGATCTCGGTCTTGCGCAGTTCCAGCATGCGGTGCTCGTCCGCCTGCGCGAGGTCAACGATCTCGCCTGCGGCAGTGCGGAACAATATGTGCCCGGCACTGGGCAGATAGGTGCGGTACACGCCTTTGAGCACGGATGATTTGCCCGCACCGGTCGGGCCGATCAGCGCGGTGAGCTTGCCGGGGTACACGCTCAGGTTCACATGCGATGCGGACGGGATGAGCTTGTCGCGCTCGTGCAGGCGGAAGGTCTTGGCGTAGTTCTGTATGTCGAGGATGGCTGTATTCATATTCGTCTCACAATGCGGAAGCCACCAGCCGCTGGGTGTATGCGTGCTGCGGGTCTTCGAGGATTTGATCGGTGAGGCCGGACTCGATGACGCGGCCGTGTTTCATCACCAGCGTGCGACCGGCCAGCAGGCGGATCACACCGAGGTCGTGGGTGACCACGATCATGGCGGTACCGAGTTCGTGTTGTATCTCCAGGATCAGGTCGAGGATGGCGGCTTGCACCGACAGGTCGAGGCCGGTGGTGACTTCGTCCAGATACAGCAGTGGCGGTTGCGTGGCCAAGGCCTTGGCGATCTGCACGCGTTGCTGCATGCCGCCGGAGAAGGTCTTGGGATTCTTGTCCATGCGTGCACGCGACACTTCGGTGCGCGCCAGCAGGTCACCGGCACGGGTGCGTATCTCTTCGTAGTGGCGCAGGTCGCTCATCAGCAGACGCTCGGCGATGTTGCCGCCCGCCGAGATCTGGAAGTTCAGCCCCAGATGCGGGTTCTGATACACCATGCCGAAACGCTTGTTGCGCATGCTGCGTTGTTGCGCTGCATTGAGCGCGAACATGTCGTGCTGCACGTCGCCGTCATAGAAGGTCGCACTGCCCGCAGTCGGCTCCTCGTCGAAATACAGCATCTTCACCGTGCTCGACTTGCCGCTGCCGGACTCGCCGATGATGCCGAGAATCTCGCCGCGATACAGATCGAAGTTCACATCGTGCGCGGCGACCACGCTGCCACAGTGCGGGCACATGTTGGTGTCGTGTTCCGGCCCGGTGCTGCTGATGCACAGCGGGCACTGCTCACCGTGGATGCGCGACAGGCCGCGCACGGACAATATCTTGTTGCTCATGCTTGTTTCCTCGCGCTGATGGTTTCCTGCTGTTCCTCGCAATAGGACGAGTCGGAACATTGATGGGTGACATTGCCTGCGTCGTCGATGAGTTCGTCGAGGAAGCTCACGACCGATCCGCAGCAACGGCAGGCGATGCGCTTACCGTTCGCGTCGCGAAAATCCTCCACGCGGAAGGCGATGTCATCGAACACCAGCGGCTCGGCCACGGTGTAGGGCGGCACGGCGTAGATCTTCTTCTCGCGACCGGCACCGAGCAGCACCAGCGCGGGCGACTGATGCAAGCGCGGCACGTCCCAGCGCGGGATGGGTGACGGGTCGATCACGTAGTGGCCGTTGATGCGCGTGGGGTAGCGGTGCGAGATGGTGATCTCGTCGAAGCGCACCACGTCCTCGTACAACTTCACCAGCAGGCGCGAGTAGTCCGCTTCACCGTGCATGACTTTGCGACGTGCCTCGGAAGGCTCGACCACTACCAGCGCATCGGGGTACGGCACTTGCAGCACCAATATCTGTTCTTCTTTGAGCATCTTCTCGGGGATGCGGTGACGCGACTGAATCAGGGTCGCTTCCTGTGTCTTTTCGGTGACGGCTACACCGGGACAGGTGAGCTGCACGAACTGGCGCAGGTTCACCGCGTTCACGGAGTCGTCCGAGCCTTGATCGATCACTTTCAAGGTGTCGTCCGCGCCGATCAGCGACAGTGTGAGTTGCAGACCGCCTGTTCCAAAGCCGCGACCCATCGGCATCTCGCGCGATGCGTAAGGCGTCTGGTAACCGGGAATGGCGATCGCTTTCAGGATGCAGCGGCGCACTTCCTTCTTGGCGTACTCGTCGAGGAAGCCGAAGGAGTAGCCCGCGTCTTCCAGCGGCAATTCGTAATGCGCGTTCATGCTGTCTCCTCCGTGTCCTGTTCTTTCATCTTCTGTTGCGTGGTGCGCAGACGGTCCATGTCGGACTGGAAGGTCACGTAGTGCGGCATTTTGTAGTGCGAGGCAAAACCCATCGAATCCACACCGTCCACATGCAGCAACACGAACTCGGGATCTTCCGAAGGATTGGTGGGGCCGTCTTGCATGCCTTTCTGCAAGGCACGATCCAAGATCGCCATGCTGATCGCCTTCACTTCGTTGTGACCGAAGCACGCGCCGTAGCCGAGCGTGAAGGTGGGCAGTTCGTCACCGTGCGTGCCTTCGTACATCGCCACCACTTCGCATTCGGTGATGAACACTTCGCCCGCTTCCATCAGTTCGCCAGTCACCGGATGCGGCAACATCACCGGCAGATAACCGACACGCAGTTCCGCCACGGTGGGATGCACGTCGCCGTAGCCGCGCATGTTGGAATACGCCATTGCCAACAGACCGCCGGTCTCGGCGCGTGCCATGGTGGCCAATGCGGCGGAACGCGGCACCGGGAACACCAGCGGGTCACGCGTGATGTCGAAAGCGGGGGTGCGGCTCGGTGTGACCGGCGGCAGCAGACCTTCGGCGCGCAGCGCGTCGATCACCTTGGGGAAGTTGTCGGGCACTTCGCTATCCGGCGTGTCTTGCAGGAAACTTTGCGCGACCGCTTTGAATGCCTCCGGGTCTTCGTTGGCGAGATCGAGTTGCAACAGACGCAATGCGTAGTCATAGGTCGCACCCAGATACTGGCCGCCCGGCACTTCCTTGAACGCGGACGAGATACGGCGGATGCAGCGCATGTTCGCGGTGTCCTGCACCGGCGTCTCGAGCAGACGCGGTTTGGTGGAGCGATAGGCGCGCAAGGCGAATGCCGCTTCCAGTGTGTCGCCCTGGAATTGCTTGAGCGCGAGTGCGGCCAGACGCGGGTGATACAGCCCGCCTTCCGACACCACGCGCGAAGTGAGCAAGCGCAACTGCTCTTCTATCATTGCCAGTGTCAGCGGCTCTTGCAGTCCACCTTTGCAACGCAGGTAATCGGTGGTCGCTGCTGCACCGTCGATGGCGGCCTTGCCGCCCTTGATCGCGACGTAACTCATGCCGCACCTCCGATCTCGATGCGGGTGGTGCGCGGCAGCGCGACGAAACGTTTTTCATCGCACAGCACCAGTTCCACGCCGAGCGGGAAGCTGCTCACCCAGTCGTTGCGCGCGGTAATCCAGTCCTGATGCAATCCGTCCACGCTGATGCTGACCGCTTCTCGGATGCCGGGGCCAGTCAGCCGCATGCGCAGTGCACTGGAGTCGTCGTCGTGCAGCGACGCAACGCGCAGCAACAGGGTCGCGCCGCCTTCCGGTGCTTCCAATGTGCCGAGGCTGGGCACGAACTCAGGTGCGCGGCTGCCGTCCAGCAACACGAAGGCGGCCAGTTCGGATGGCACGCGTTGCACTTCCAGCTTGGGCCAGTCGAGCTCGTCCACCATGTCCTGCGGATCGGAGAGCGTGGTCTGTCCGTCCACCAGCACGCTGAGCAATGCGAGCCAGGTTTCCGCGTTGAGCGGGCTGGTCTGGATGCGGCCGGGGTAACTGAAGGCATCGAGCAGGCTGCGGAACAGTTGCTGCTGCCCTGCCGGGTGCCAGATGTCCAAGTCTTGCAGCGTCATGTCATGCGTCATCTTCATCGTCCTCTTGTTCCAGCAGCGCGAAATCCACGCGGGTCGCGGCCAGTTGTCTTTTGCGCTCGTTGTGTTTCTGCTGGCGCACTTGCATGCCGCGCTGCACCAGTGCCATGGCCGGTACGCTGCCCGGTAACTTGCCGGCCATCACCGCGTCGAGGATGGCGATGGAACGTGCGAACTGTGCGCGGTCGTCGACGATCAACGCACCGCCGCGCTCTTCCATTCCAGCCGCGCTGCGCACGATCACTTCCGCACGCGCCACCGGTATCTCGCCGATGAAATAGGATTCTTCGAACGCGCCATCGCGCAGGCTGAGAAGACCCAGACCTGCGTGCGGCAGTGCGACATCGCGCACTTCCAGTTCGCCCGACAACACGGTCGCCAGATGCTTCACTTCTTCGGCGGGCAGCGCGCACAAGGCGGCGGCCCAGTCTTTTCTTGCTACGTTCATATCCAGTCTTCCTTGTGCTGCTACGCCGTTAGATGTCTATACAAGTTTGCTTTCCCTGCCTGTCAAAACAGGCAGGAACTACTACATCAACCGACTGCGCAATCTCGCAGAGAACTGGTCGAGGATGATCACGGTCAGGAAGATGATCACCAGGATGGTGCCGACGTGGTCGAAGTTGAACATGTCGAAGCGCCCTTTAAGCTCGAGGCCGATGCCACCCGCACCGACGATGCCGATCACCGTGGCCATGCGGATGTTGCGATCGAGGATGTACAGCGTGTAGGCGATGTACTGGGGCAAGACTTGCGGCAACACGCCGTACCAGAGCGTCTTGATCTGACCCGCGCCGATGGATTGCAACGCTTCCTGAGGCCCACGGTCGGCGTTCTCGATGTCTTCGGCATAGAACTTGCCGAGGAAGCCCGCGCTGTGGATGCCCAGCGCCAGGAATCCGGCGATAGGACCGAAACCGAATGCCAGCACCAGGAACAATGCGCTGACCAACTCCGGGATCGCTCGGAACAGGCTGATGGTGGAACGCGCCAGGTTGTAGACGAAGCGGTTGGGCGCATAGTTGGCAGCAGCGAAACATGCTAGCGGGATCGACAGGGCGACCGCCAGTATCGTCCCCCACAGCGCCATCTCCAGCGTCTCCAGCATCTTTAGCAACACGTGGCTCAGATAGCCGATCGGCTTGACCAGTACTTCCTTGCTCTCGATGGTCTCTTCCAGTTGCAGCGTCTCGGTATTCAGGTGCGGCGTACGTGACTCGATGACTTCCACATGCGACAGCCAGGGCAGGTCGTTGCGGTCGAAGTTCTCGATGCGCGAGACCTCGATCTCTTCGGAGATGCGCAACGGCCATATCGATTCGGCGATGCGCTTCACACCGGTCGCCACGGAGGATTCTTCGTTCAGGCCGACAACATAGCCGACCCCCTGCGCGGTTTCCTGCACCATGCGCGGCACTTCCATGCGACTCCCGGTCACGGCGAGTATCATCAGGGCGACGATGGCGAACAGCAGATGACGCGCGTTATACGGATGATCCAGATGCCATTTGGCATCGCGATTGACTGACAGGTTCTTCATCATGTTCATCTCAGGCCGCAGCCAGTTCCAGTTCAGGTTCGCACGCGGCTTCATCCACTTCCGGCACGTCGTTCTTGTGAGCCAGTGCTCCGTGATACAGGTCTTCGCAAACCTGGTCCGTGAGCTGCTCCGGCGTGCCGTCGAACACCAGACGTCCCTGATTGACCGCGATGATGCGGTCGCCGAACTCGCGAGCCAGTTCGGGCTGGTGCAGGCTGCACAGCACGGTGGTGTTGTGATTGCGTGATTGTCGATGCAGCAATTCGAGAATGCCGCGACTGATGCGCGGATCGAGGCTGGCGACCGGTTCGTCGGCCAGCAATACAGCGGGGTCCATCATGAAGGCGCGCGCGATGCCGACGCGCTGTTGTTGTCCGCCCGACAGTTCGGAAACGCGGCGGTTTACATGCTCAGGTGTCAGGCCGACCTCGTCCAGCAGGCGACAGGCTTTCTCACGCAACTCGGGCGGGAACAGGCCTACCGCCGCGCGCCAATGGGCGACCTGCGGCAATGCGCCAGACAGTACGTTGAGTGCCACTGACATGCGCGGTGTCAGATTGAATTGCTGGTGCACCGTTGCGACGCGCTTGCGCAGTCGCTGTATCGATCTCTCGGTGATCTGCTCGCCTGCCAGATGGACACTGCCTTCCGTCGGCTGTGACAATCCGTTGAGCATGCGCAGCAAAGTCGATTTGCCTGCACCGGAAGGTCCGAGTACCACACAGAACTGGCCTTTTGGTACGTGCAACGAGATATTGCGTATCGCTTCCGTTCCATCAGGGAAGCGTTTGTAGACGTTTTCAAATCTCAGCATGTTGATTTCCTCTGCAATAGCTGATGACAGAACAGCCGCCCGCAGTTGCGGGCGGCTGTTCTGTGTTTAGCGTTGTGCTGCTTTCTTGAGAAGTTCGGCCTTCACCTGGTCATCCACCAGCGCCAGCTTCTTGCCTGGTGCATCCATACCGGATTCCGGGAAGTCGGCGTCGTAGCGATCCACTTTCGATCCACCGTAACCGCGAATCATGTCCGGTGTGACACCCGGTGCCTTATGCACGTTGTTGAAAGCATCCTTCAACTTCTGCTGGGTCTTTATTGGCAGAGAAGTCGACATAGCCAGTGGCGGCTGTGGGATAGGCTCGCTCTTGGCCAGCACGCGCACCTTGGTCGGATCGATCGCGCCCTGCTTCACGGCTTTCTCGAAGGAATCGAACGATGCGCCGCTCAGGTCTGCTTTGCCTTCCGCTACCGCTTTGAGGGAGTTGGCATGGCTGCCGGTGATCACAACCTGCCCCATGTCACGTGCCGGATCGACACCCGCATCCATCAGCATGGCCACCGGATAGATGAAGCTCGATGTCGAATTCACATCGCCCAGTGCCAGACGCGCACCTTTCGTATCCTTCAGGCTTTTGTAAGAAGAATCGGCACTCGCGAAGATGCCAGAGTGGTACACGGAAGCACCCTTGTGTACCGCCACTGCGAGCAGCTTGGCGCAACCTTTGTCGCGTACCGGGATGTAGCTGGCTGCGCCGAAGAAGGCAATCTCGGTCTGCTTCAGACACATGGCTTCCATCACTGCACTGTAGCTCTGGCCCACGCGGATGTCGAAATGCAGGCCGGTGGTCTTGGTCACCGCATTGAAGATCGGCAGAAAGTCCGCCTTGGTACCGTCTTCTGTACCGCCGTCTGCCGGAATCAGCATGACGCGCAAGGGGTGTGCCTTGCTGCCGTCCTGCATGGCGGCAGCCATGCTCTGCGGTGCGACCATCGCGGTGCAGACCAATGCTGAAAATAGGATTTGCTTGAGTTTCATTTGTGAGGCTCCTGTCTGGAAAGATAAAAAGGTGTTACTGGGTCGGGGTGATGCAAAGTTGGATCCGGTCGGCCCGGAACCGTGTAATGGCGTACTCGACAGGACTGTCATCCTGTGTTCGCACGTTCAGACTCTTGACGCGCAGCACGGGCCGATGCTGGGTGATGCCCAGCAGTTTCGCGTCGTCGCCCTGCGGCATGACGGCGGTGACCAGACTCTCGGTGCGGCGCAGTGCACCGCAGTGCTGGTTCAGCAAGGCATGCAGCGATCCGCTCTGGTAGTCCTCCAGCAGTTCGCGATATGGATGCAGCGGCAGGAAGTGCGAGATCACGCAGAAAGGCAGACCGTCCGCGATGCGCAGCGTCTCTATCCACAACACGTCTTCGTCGGTCCCGATGGCCAGATGCTTGGCCACGCCTGACGAGGCGGGTGCCACCATCTTGCGGATCACCTTGGTGTCGGTGGCGATGCCGATCTCGGCCAGTGTCTGGGTGAAGCGTGTGCCGCTGCCGACGCGGTAGTCGAGCAGGCGGTCGGTGATGAAGATGCCCACGCCGTGTTGCCGTTCCAGCAAGCCCTCGATGATCAGCTCGTCCACCGCGCGGCGCAGGGTGTGGCGATTCACCCCGAAGCGGTCAGCTAGCTCACCTTCCGCAGGCAGTTTGTCGCCGGGCGAACCCTGGCGCACGTATTCGCGCTCCAGCACTTCGGCGATCTGTGCATACAGGGTGATTCCGGTGTCGCGGTCTATGGCGTACAAGCTCATGACGGGTAGATGTCTAGATATGTAATGCAGCCATATTGCGCAGTGAATATTTCGCGCCAGTGAAATGTTTGTTGCAGTTCCGTAACAATCGGCCCGGCGCGTCAAGCTTGGCTGAACACGTCCTGCGGCAAGGGCATACGATGGCGCAGTTCGCGCGGACGCAGCAGTTCTATGCGCTGGCGGATGACGGGATCGTCGGCATGCGGGTTGGCATCCCACACCGGTTCTTCGCCGGTCAGGATGCGGTCGATATGGGTGAGGCGTGCGCCCGTTTCGTTCAGGTAATAGTCGAAGCGGCGCGGCATGCCGCTGTCGAACAACTTTGCACCGCGATGGCAGAGTTGCGACAGACGGCTGACGCGCAGCAACTGCTCCGCACCGGACAGCATGGCGATGCTGCGTTTGGCGATGGGCTGCGGGCAGGCGAAATGTTGCGCGATGTATTCCGACAACTCATGGCGATGTGCATCCATCAGCTCGCCCGGCTCGGCAAACAGTTGCTTGCGGATGTGCATGTCCATCGCCCATTCGCAGGCGGCGTGCGTCAGCACCGGCACGTTGCCCCACAGTTTTTCGTGGGCGGGCACGAAGTGGTTGTGCGCGATCACATCCACCAGCAGATGGCTGACGAAACCGAGCGACAGCGCGTATTCCTCGTCGCTCCTGGCATCGTCCAGCAGCTTGCGTGCGCGCTGCCATTGGTGGGTGGTGGAGAACGGTTCGCCCCAAGAGCGGTCGCTCCACAGCGCGAGGTCGGGCAGACAGGCTCCGGCCAGCACCAGTCGCGGGTAGGCGAGTACGGCTTTACGGAAACGTGAGTCGGTGAGCGGTACGGCCCACAGCAGCATCTGCGCGAAATAGACATGGGTGTACAAACCCCATGCATTGGCATCCGCGCTCCACAACAACAGCGGGATCCACCAGCGCCAATGTCTCTTTATATGCTTCATGGCGCGCAGTATGTGCAGGCCAGATGAAGCGCAGATGACAAGTGCATGAGATTTTGATGAATTCTGCGCGTATCATCAGCGCCTGGATTTCCTTTCGGGCTAGAGGCTTACATGACGGGCGTATTGGCAGGTGATATCGGCGGCACGAAGACACGACTGGCGCTGGTCGAAGTAAAAGGCACGCAAGCGAACATCACCAATGAACGCGAATACGTCAGCGCCGACTACGCCAGCTTCGACGATCTGCTGGCCGAATTCATGGACGATGCCGGCACCGTTCACTCTGCCGCGTTCGGCGTGGCAGGTCCCATACACAACGACACCGTACAAACCACCAACCTGCCCTGGCGCATCGCAGCCGATGCCTTGCGCAAGCGCTTCGGCTTTGCCAGCTGCCATCTGCTGAATGATCTGGAAGCGACGGCCCATGGTCTGCCTGCGTTACAGGCGGACGATGTGTTCACCCTGCATGCGGGCAAGCCCGATGCGCATGGCAACCGCGCCATCATCGCTGCCGGAACGGGGCTGGGCGAGGCGGGTCTGTTCTGGGACGGACACACGCACCGGCCCTATGCCACCGAAGGCGGCCACGCCAGCTTCGCACCGCGCGACGCACTGGAGTTCGACTTCTCGCAACTCCTGCGTCAACGTTTCGGCCATGTGAGCTGGGAGCGCGTGGTGTCCGGCATGGGCATTCCCGACCTGTACGATTTCTTGCTGGCACGCCAAGGCGGGCACTCGCCCGACTGGCTGCTGGATGCGATGCAGAGGCAAGGCAAGGCTGCGGCAATCTCCAATGCCGCGCTGGTCGAGCGCGATGCCTTGTGCACCGAGACCATGCACCGCTTCGTCAGTCTGTATGGGGCCGAAGCGGGCAATCTGGCGCTGAAGACGATGTGTAGCGGCGGCTTGTATGTAGGCGGCGGCATCGCACCGAAGATCATGCCGCTGCTGGAAAGCGGCACCTTCCTCGGCGCCTTCTTCGACAAGGGCCGCATGCGTCCACTGCTGGAAGCGATGCCGGTGCGCATCATCCTCAATGACCGCGCTGCCTTGTATGGCCCGGCACTGTTCGCTGCGCAACGACAGGTGTAGCATCGCCGCCCACAGGAGGTGCTGAAACAGCCATCATGAAACAAGCAATACTTGCCACGATCTCGTCCTACTTCCGTCCCCGTCTGATCGATTCACTGCACGACTACGACAAAGCACGTTTCAGAACTGATATCTCCGCCGGCATCACCGTTGGCATCGTCGCCCTGCCACTGGCCATCGCCTTCGCCATCGCTTCCGGCGCGAAGCCCGAAGCGGGCATCTTCACCGCCATCATCGCCGGTTTCATCATCTCCGCGCTGGGCGGTTCACGCGTGCAGATCGGCGGCCCGACCGGCGCCTTCATCGTCATCGTGTACAACATCATCCTGCAGTACGGATATGCCAACCTGCTGATCTGCACCATGATGGCCGGGGTGATGCTGGTAGCGATGGGCCTGTTCAAACTGGGCAACCTGATCAAGTTCTTCCCGCGTCCGCTCATCATCGGCTTCACCAACGGCATCGCAGTGCTCATCATCCTGAGCCAGGTGAAGGAATTCTTCGGCCTGCAGATCGAGGTACTACCGGCGGACTTCCTCGGCAAGCTGCGTTCTATCTACGCCGCCATCGACACCATCGACCCGCTCACCGTGTCACTGGCAGTCGCCTCGGCCCTTCTGATCTGGTTCTATCCGAAGCGCTGGGCGCAGAAGCTGCCCTCCCCCATCGTGGCGCTGATCGTCGGCACTCTATTGGTCGGCCTTTTCAATCTGCCGACCGAGACCATCGGTTCGCGCTTCGGCGGCATCCCGCAGGGACTGCCCAGTTTCGAATTCCCCGAGCTCACCTTCGCCACGCTGCGTCATCTGTTCGCGCCAGCCATGACCATCGCGCTGCTGGGTGCGATCGAGTCGCTGCTGTCGGCAGCGGTGGCGGATGGCATGATCGACGACAAACATGATTCGAACCAGGAACTGATCGCCCAGGGCATCGCCAACATCGTCACCCCATTCTTCGGCGGCATCCCCGCCACTGGCGCCATCGCGCGCACCGCGACCAATGTGCGCAGCGGCGCGACCAGCCCGGTATCCGGCATCGTGCACGCACTGACACTGCTGGTGATCGTGCTGGTCGCCGCGCCCTTGGCACAATACATTCCGCTCGCGTCGTTGTCCGCCATCCTGCTGGTGGTGGCACTCAACATGGGCGAATGGGAAGGCTTCCGCACCCTGCGCAAGTATCCCAAGAGCGACAGCGCAGTGCTGGTGGTGACCTTCGTGCTGACGGTGATGTTCGGCCTGACGGTGGCGGTGGAAGTGGGCCTGTTCATCGCGGTGTTCTCCTTCATGCACCGCATCACCGACCTCACCCATGTCAGCGTGGCGGACGAGTCGCCGCAGCCCGACGACGGCGAAGCGACCATCATGCGCAAGGCCGTGCCCAAAGGCGTGGTGATCTACCGCGTGTTCGGTGCGCTGTTCTTCGGCGCGGCGGATAAGCTGGAGAACATTCTCATCGAGCTGCACAACGAACCCGAGGTGCTGATCCTCAAGATGCACGAAGTGATCAGCATGGATTCGAGCGCCTTGCACAAACTGGAACACCTGCACGACAAACTGCGCAAACGCGGCAAACACCTCATCCTGTGCGGGCCGCACACACAGCCCTACTTCCTGATGCATCAGTCCGGATTCTTCGACCAGGTCGGTAGAGAGAATGTGATGGGAAGTGTGGAAGAAGCGTTAAAACGTGCGCGTGAACTACTGCCTGCAGCTTAACTAAATGACTGCTTTGCGGCGATGAGAAATGGGTGATGGGCTTCGCCTATTAACCCCTTGCTGTCTTCGGCGACAGGCCGCTTTGTAGCAGTCAAATTCAGCAGGTGAGCTTCTGGTTCGTAGTGAAGCCGTCATTCGAGATTTAATAATTTATCTCAAGCATTGAGCGGCAGCTAACTCCAAAGGAGTCATGCCTATCAAGCCGCATCATTTCAGTTTTATCTCTTGAGCCGGGAAGTCCGTGATAGCCAACAAATATTTTTCGCCCAGCGATTTGCTCTCCTCGTGCAGGAATTCAAGAAAGGCCTGCGCCACTACGGACAGCTGTTTATTCTTGGGATAGGCCAGATACCAGTACCGGCGGATCGGAAAGCCTTCGACATCAAGCACGGTCAATTCATCTTTACTATGTTCCAGCACAAGCGTGTGCGCAGACAACACTGCAATGCCCAGACCGGCGGCCACCGACTGTTTGATCGCTTCATTGCTGCCCAACTCCATCCTGACTTTTAATTTCAAACCGCGCTCGCTGAAAAATTGCTCGGTGGCAAGACGAATGCCTGATCCGGGCTCGCGTATCAGGAACTGCTCTTCCACAAGACGTTGCGGGGAGATATTCCTCTGGTTTGCCAGAGGATGGCTGCCGGCGGCCAACACCACCAGCGGGTTCTCTAGGAAAGGCTCAAACTCCACGCCCAATTGCTCGGGTGGCTGCCCAAGCACATACAGATCGTCCAGATTTTCGGCCATGCGTTGCAACAACCCCTCGCGGTTGGTCACCTTGAGCGAAACATCAATCCCGGGATAACGCTGGCAAAAAATCCCGAGCAGACGCGGCACAAAATACTTTGCGGTGGTAATCACCGTCAGGCGCAACTTGCCCGCCTTTACCCCCTTCATGTCCGACACCAGCATCTCGAAACGTGACAAAACGTCAATAATCTCACGGCACACCTTGTGCAACTCGCGACCGGTATCAGTCAGAAACACCCGTTTGCCAATCTGCTCCAGCAACGGCTGGCCGACGATGTCCGTCAGCTGCTTGAGCTGGATAGATACTGTCGGTTGAGTAGTGAACAATTCCTCGGCGGCGCGGGTAAAGCTGAGATTGCGTGCTACTGCCTCGAATACCTTCAGCTGACGCAAGGTCGCATTTTTCATCATGGTCTTCACTCCGTTCAATCATTGACTTTAGTCTATCGTTGGCATCAATAAATACAATTATTTTTTATAAATAACCTTAACTATAGTGTCAACACGCTCAACCGAGCCACAGGTCTTTCATAGTGGAATGTATCTGTTTAACCTGAGATAAAGGAGCTTGCAATGGCAGTCAAGACCTACAACGCCGGTGTAAAAGAATACCGGCAAACCTACTGGACGCCGGAATACACCCCGCTAGATACCGACATCCTCGCCTGTTTTAAAATCACACCGCAGCCAGGTGTATCTCGTGAAGAAGTCGCCGCCGCCGTGGCTGCAGAATCTTCGACCGGCACTTGGACCACCGTTTGGACTGATTTGCTGACCGACCTAGACTACTACAAGGGTCGCGCTTACAAGATCGAAGACGTGCCCGGTGACGATACCTGTTTCTACGCATTCGTAGCCTATCCGATTGACCTGTTCGAAGAAGGCTCCGTGGTCAACGTGCTGACCTCGCTAGTGGGTAACGTGTTCGGCTTCAAAGCACTGCGAGCACTGCGTCTGGAAGACGTGCGCTTCCCGATCGCTTACGTGAAGACTTGCGGCGGTCCTCCACAGGGTATCCAAGTTGAACGCGACAAGATGAACAAGTATGGCCGTCCGATGCTCGGCTGCACCATCAAGCCCAAACTGGGTCTGTCCGCCAAGAACTACGGCCGCGCCGTTTACGAATGCCTGCGCGGCGGTCTGGACTTCACCAAGGACGACGAGAACGTCAACAGCCAGCCATTCATGCGTTGGCGCGACCGTTTCGAGTTCGTGCACGAAGCTACCATGAAAGCACAGCGCGAAACCGGCGAACGCAAGGGCCACTACCTGAACGTGACCGCACCGACACCGGAAATGATGTACGAGCGTGCCGAGTTCGCCAAGGAAATCGGCGCACCGATCATCATGCATGACTACCTGACCGGCGGCCTGACGGCCAACACCGGGCTGGCAAACTGGTGCCGCAAGAATGGCATGCTGTTGCACATCCATCGCGCGATGCACGCCGTGCTGGACCGCAACCCGCACCACGGCATCCATTTCCGTGTGCTGACCAAGGTACTGCGTTTGTCAGGTGGTGACCACCTGCACTCCGGTACCGTGGTGGGCAAGTTGGAAGGCGATCGCGCTGCAACACTGGGCTGGATCGACCTCATGCGCGACGAGTTCATCAAGGAAGACCGTTCACGCGGCATCTTCTTCGATCAGGACTGGGGTTCGATGCCCGGCGTGATCCCGGTTGCTTCCGGAGGCATCCACGTATGGCACATGCCTGCACTGGTGAACATCTTCGGTGATGACTCCGTGTTGCAATTCGGTGGTGGCACCTTGGGCCACCCGTGGGGCAACGCAGCCGGTGCAGCAGCCAACCGCGTCGCCCTGGAAGCCTGTGTGGCAGCCCGGAACCAAGGCATTGCCGTCGAGAAGGAAGGCAAAGCCATCCTGACCGACGCTGCAAAATCCAGCCCAGAACTGAAGATCGCCATGGAAACATGGAAAGAGATCAAGTTCGAGTTCGATACTGTCGACAAGCTGGACGTGGCTCACAAGTAATGTAGTCATCCCGGACGTGCCCTGGCGCAATCCGGGATACAGAACCCAACATTGAAAGGATGAATCATGAGCGAAGTAATGGATTACAAATCACGTGTATCTGACCCGGCCAGCCGCAAATTCGAGACTTTCTCCTACCTGCCGGCAATGACCGCTGACCAGATCAAGAAACAGGTGGAATATCTGGTTTCCAAAGGCTGGAATCCGGCCATCGAACATACCGAGCCAGCCTACCTGATGGACTCCTACTGGTATATGTGGAAGCTGCCGATGTTCGGCGAGACCGATGTGAGCAAGGTGCTGGCTGAAGCGGAAGCTTGCCACAAGGCCAACCCGGACAATCATGTGCGTCTGGTCGGCTACAACAACTTCAACCAGTCACAAGGTGCAGCCATGGTGATTTTCCGCGGCAAAACTGTTTAGTGTCGTGTTTCTCCGCCGCTCTCCTCCTCTTGGCGGCGGGGATTTTTTCACCCCTCTTGATGTTCCATATATGGACGCAAGCGACTGGCCGCAGGTAAACGAGACCTGGTCATTTCCGTCCCTGTACTGACCCAATAGATGGAGACAAGCATGAGCGATATCATCCAGCAGTACCGTATCGAAAAAGAACCTTACTATCGTCCTGTTGCCGACGAGGTGGAGATATATGAAGCCACCTACAACGTGCGTATGCCGATGATGCTGAAAGGCCCGACCGGTTGTGGAAAGTCGCGCTTTGTCGAACATATGGCGTGGAAGCTGGGCAAGCCGCTGATCACAGTGGCCTGCAACGAGGATATGACCGCCTCCGACCTGGTCGGCCGTTTCCTGCTAGATGCCGACGGCACCCACTGGCAGGATGGTCCGCTCGCACTTGCCGCCCGTTACGGTGCGATCTGTTATCTGGACGAAGTGGTGGAAGCGCGCCAGGACACCACCGTGGTGATCCATCCGCTGACTGACAACCGCCGTGTGTTGCCGTTGGAAAAGAAAGGCGAACTGGTCAAGGCCCATCCCGATTTTCAACTGGTAATCTCCTACAACCCAGGCTACCAGAGCTTGATGAAGGATCTGAAGCAATCTACCAAGCAGCGTTTCGGTGCGCTGGATTTCAACTATCCGGAACACGAAATCGAGACCGAAATCGTTGCCCACGAAACCGGCGTCAGTGCGGAAGTGGCAGGCAAGCTCGTTTCCATTGCGGAACGCGCCCGCAACCTTAAAGGTCACGGCCTAGACGAAGGCATCTCGACGCGCATGCTGATTTACGCGGGCAGCCTGATCGCCACCGGCGTCAGCCCAGTCACCGCGTGCAGCGTGGCGCTGGTGCGTCCGATCACCGACGACCCCGACATGCGCGATGCACTCGACGCGGCAGTGACCACGTTCTTCTGATCTGCGGGACGGCAAGCCGCTCCGCATCTCTCCATACCCTGAGTAATAGTTGGAGTAACTATGGCTATCAATCTCGAAGACTATCAGGAGCTGCTCGAATCGCTTTCGCCCGAGTTGCAGGAAAGCCTGCGCTCCGATTGGCTGGAAGCGACCAAGGTATTCAGCGCACGCGGTCTGGACAACTACCTCAAAGCCACGGCTGCACTAAAAAGTCTGGGCAAAGGAGATGAACTAGTCGCCACCTGGATAGACCATGCGCCCATGGTTGCCAAAGAAGTTGGCGAAGATGTTATCCCGGATATGGTACAGACCGCGCTCGAATTGGCCTCCAAGACCTCAGGATCGGTGATCGAACTGGTGCTCAGCACCGCCCCGACCGCGGCCAACCGCTTGGGCGACGAGCATCTGTTCCGCTCCTATCTGCAATTCCTCAATACGCTGCTGTCCCAAGCGCCGCGAGGCGTGCGCCCGATGCTGGAAAATCTGGAGATGCTGTTCAGCCAGTTAACCCTGGGCGGTTTGCGCCGCTGGGCGTTGTGGGGCGCCCACGCCCATCGCACCAATTATCCCGAGCAGGCCAACTACTTCAGCCTGCAATCGAAAGAATCGCTGGCGATGCTACAGAAGGAGCGCAAAGGCACGCTGTTCATCGACGTGCAGCGCCGCATCAACATGTATCTGCGTGCGCTGTGGGCGCGGGATTTTTTCATGAAGCCGACTTCCGGCGACTTTGAGACTCGCGACGGACTCCGTCCATTTGTGGAGGGTTACTTCATCCATCTGCCCGACGCGTATGACGACTTTACGTTCGGTGAAATTAAAGTTCCGGGACTGGCGATGTACCGCGCCGCCGCCGCCCACAGCGCCGCCCATCTCGTAAACACCCTAGCTCCAATTTCGGCCGAAGCGCTTAACCCCTGGCAGATGGCCGTGATCAGCGTGATCGAGGATGCCCGCGTGGAAACGCTGGCGGTACGCAAGTTTCCCGGCCTCAAACAGCTTTGGTCGACTATGCACACGATTGAAGCCAGTCAGGACAAATCGGCGGGAGATTATCTCAACCGTCTGGCGCGTGCGCTGCTGGATGAACACTATCAGGACAGCGACCCGTGGATCGCCCAAGGGCGCGTGTTGTTCAAGCAAGCCGCAGAGCGTCTCGATACCAATCAAACCTCCTGGGATATCGGCGTGCAACTGGCGCATGAGTTCATGGCAAAACGCATCCCCTTCAATCCGCGTAGCGACCAGCTCACTGCGCCGTACCGTGACGACAACCGCTACTTCTGGGAATTCGAGGAATTCGATTTCGAAAAGTCCATCTCCGCCGGTTACGATACCCCCAAGCAGGTGCGCAAACATGTCAGCCTGATGGAGTTCGCCAACGAGATCGATGTTGAGACCGCGGGCGACGATGCCGAGGAAATCTGGGTGCTGGATACGGAACTGTTCCCCTACGAAAACATCGGCGATGAGAGCAACGGCAAGTCTTTCAACGAGCTGGAAGGCAAGGAACCGCTTTCGGAGCCCTACCATTACTCTGAATGGGACTACCAGATCCAGCTCGAACGACCGGCCTGGGCGACGGTGCTGGAGAAACGCGCCAAGAGCGGCGACCTGCAGTTGATAGCCGACATCACCGCACAGCACAAACGCACCATCGGCCGCCTGAAATTCCTGCTCGATGCGCTACAACCTCAGGGCGTGACGCGCGTGCGCAAACTCGAGGACGGCGACGAAGTGGACATCAACGCGGCGATAAGCTCGATGATCGATATCCGCATGGCCCAGCAACCCGACCCGCGCATCATGATGCGTTCGGTGCGCAAGGTCCGCGACATCTCCGTGATGGTGCTACTCGACCTGTCGGAATCCACCAACGAAAAAGTTAGCGGGCAGGAATACAGCGTGCTGGACCTGCAGCGCCAGGCCACCGTGCTGCTGGCGGATGCAATCAACAAGATCGGTGATCCTTTCGCGATCCACGGCTTCTGTTCGGACGGCAGGCACAATGTCGAATACTCCCGCTTCAAAGATTTCGACCAGCCCTACAACGACATGCCGAAAGCGCGACTGGCTGGGATGAGTGGTCAACTTTCCACGCGCATGGGTGCTGCAATCCGCCACGCCGGGCATTACCTGAAGCTGCAGAAATCATCGAAGAAACTGCTGTTGGTAATTACCGACGGAGAACCGGCCGATATAGATGTGCGCGACCCTCAGTATCTGCGTTACGATACCAAGAAGGCGGTGGAGGAGATGGCGCGTTCCGGCGTGACCACGTTCTGCATGACGCTTGATCCGCGGGCTGATCAATATGTCTCGCGTATCTTCGGGGCCAGGAACTACATGGTCGTGGATCATGTGGAACGGCTACCTGAAAAGCTGCCTCTGCTCTACGCGGGACTGACGCGATGATCAGCCTAGCGATTTACTAAGGACTCTTAAGATGGCGCTACAAACTTATGTCGGTATCGATCAGGACAACAATGGCGGACTGACCCACCTCGGGCGTCTGGTGCGCGATGCTTGGGTATTCGGCATCCTGCCGGAAACCGAAACCTGCACGGGTTGGGATTCGGCGCGCATGCAGAACCTGTACGAAAAAGTCTATGCAGCGTGGGAGCCTTATGCACACCTGCCCAGCCGGCTACCGGATACGCTACGCGAAAAACATACACGACTGTATGCGCAAGCAATCAAGACGGCCCGGGAAGACGGATGGAGTGCGGAGTTGGGCGAAGACGATTAAGGCTGTGGGAATTCGGGATGTACGGAAGCCGGGAACTTTAGTACTTTTGCAGACCCGTCCAAGCGCCCCTTTGCTGCGATTTCTTTAAGGGCGCGGGGCAGCTCCCCTTGCAAGCGAGACTTCAGCTGCATCGTGTCCGGCCGGTAGTAATCCGCACGGTAGGGGACAGGATCTTCGAGAGACGAGCGAACCTGAGGTCGGAAGTTTTGCCAAGCGATGTCGATCCAGCATTTTCGTTCGCCATCAAGGAACACAAATTCTTCAGCATCCAGGATCGCCAGATATTGCATGGTGCGTATCGGGACAAACAGGCATCCGGATGGACTTCGGGCAAGTAAAGTGTGCGCTAAATTATAGGTCGCAGCGGGCAGAAACAAGGATTCGCTCGCCACTTTGGTGTCGCGATAGCAGGTGATCTCCATGCGTACTCCTGATGGATGATGGGTTTGAATAATTATCCATGCTTTGCATAAACTTGAGGAGTCGATGAAATTTATTTAGCCCGTAATTCCAACTTTGGAGATGAAGCATGAAAATATCGCCAGATAACAAAAATACCGATAACAAGGTAATGGTCGGTATCCTGACCGGCAGCCCCAACGACTTGCCCACCGTGGTCAAGGTGCGTGACACCCTGACTGAACTGGGCATCACCAGCGAGATCGTGGTGGCGTCAGCCCATCGCACTCCCGACAAGGTGTTGGCCTATCTCGACCGCGCGCACAAGGAAGGCGTGCAGGTTCTTATCGGCTGTGCGGGCGTAGCCGCCCATCTGGCCGGCGTCATCGCGGGTCACACCCGTCTGCCGGTGATTGGCCTTCCCTTGTCGGGAGGTGTCATGTCCGGACTGGATGCACTGTTGTCCACTGTTCAGATGCCGCCGGGTGTGCCCGTTGCGACGGTTGCCGTGGACGGCGCCAAGAACGCCGCCATCCTAGCCGCTCGCATCCTTGCGCTGAAATTCCCGGAAATCAATGATGCACTGGACACTGCGGCGAAAAAAGAACGCATACGCTACGACCAGACTGCCGATGAGGCACTGGCAAAACTGACGAAAAAATAGGGATCCCATGCCCATCGTCAATCTAGCCGACATGCTCAACCACGCCAACCGGCACAACTATGCGATCGGTGCCTTCGGCGTATCCAGCCTGCAATTTGCGGAAGGCATCCTGCAGGCTGCCGAGAGCTGCCGCTCACCGGTCGTGCTCAACCTGATCGAGATGCATTTCGAGGATGACGGTTTCGCGTTGCTGATGCACGCTGTAAGTGAGGCCGCACAGCGCGCAGCCGTCCCGGTGGCGATCAACTTCGACCATGGCACCAGCCTTGCCTCTGCCGAACGCGGGATACGGTGCGGTTGCAACGGCGTGATGGTGGACACCTCGGCCCTTCCATTCTCCGACAACCTGTGGCAAACCCGTGACATCGTCAATATGGCGCACGCCTGCGGCGTGACAGTGGAAGGTGAACTGGGCTACGTCCCGGGCATCGAGGATGAGAGTGCCAAAGAACACCCAGGCGAACTGACTTACACCTCTGCAGCGGAGGCAGCAGTATTCGTGGAACGTACTGGCGTCGATTGCCTCGCGGTATCGATCGGTACAGTACATGGCAGGATGAAAGGCGTACCAAAACTGGACTATGCACGTCTGGACAAGATCAAGGAGGCAGTCGCCGTGCCGCTGGTGATACACGGTGGAACCGGCTTGTCCGACGATCAATTCCGACGCCTGATTGGACACGGTATCTCCAAGATTAACTATTACACCGCGCTGGCCGATGTCGCGAACCAGAGCATCCGAGAGAGCGTCACCGCCGACAAGAAGGTAGACCACAGTAAGTTGCTGGCCGGTGTCCGCGATGCGGTACGAACGGAAACCGAACGCTGCCTGCGTCTTTGGGGATGTGGTGGGCGCGCGGCCGAAGTGTTGGCGCAATGCCGTCCTTGGCAAGAAGTGCAGCATCTAGTGATTTATAACATCTCCGAAAATTTATCGGAAAGCGAGATTGAACTAACCATGAGCGAAGGAATGGAATCCCTGAAATCCATCCCGGGGGTACGTAGCATACATGCCAGCAGGCCCATTCAACCTGATGGCAAGTATCAATATTGTTTACAGATAAATCTTTCCAGTGAAAAGGCTCTAGAGGCTTACCGCAATCATTCAGGATACCTAATGTTTTCCAACAAAGCCTTCTATCAAGTAGTGGACGATCATGTCGTTTTAGACCTCAAGGAAATTTAAGGGACATCGTATTCTGGTTGGTCAGAGACGGACGCTCTAGCGAAATTTCAGGATCTGGATTGGCCGCAATTGTCCACAATCCAGCCTGAGATTATCGTCAGCTTTATGGTGGTGAATTTCCAATCCTGACTGGCTCTTGCTGGCCGATTGCTCTCGGTCGCTAACGTCCGCTTTCGGGCGAAACACCCACCCTACCCCTTACGCTGCTTGATCCACTCCGCGACCTCTCCGGCCGGCATGGGTTGCGCGATGCTGTAGCCCTGCACGGAGCTGCAGCCCATCGCTTGCAGCTCCTCCTTCAGCGCGCCGTCTTCCACACCTTCCGCCACGGTATATCGACCGAAGGTGTTCGCTAGAGCGATGACGCCCTGCACGATGGCATGATCGCCTTTGTTCAGGCTCATGCCCTGCACGAATGATTGGTCGATCTTCAGCGTGTCGGCGGAGAGGCGGCTCAGGTAGACAAGGGATGAGTAGCCGGTGCCGAAATCGTCCAGCGCGAAGGTGACGCCCATCTTGCGGCAGGCCTCGATGACCTCGGACGATTGGGCGATGTCTTCCAGCGCAGCGGTCTCCAGCACTTCGATCTGCAGCGCGCCGTCGCGCAGTGGCGGATACTGCGCCAGCTCCCTTTGCAGATTGCCCACGAAGTCGGCGACCTGCAGATGTTGCGCGGAGATGTTGATACTCACTTGCAGTTCCAGTCCCGCGCGCTCCCAGGCGAACAGTTGCGCCAAAGCGTTCTTGATCACCCATACGCCCAGTTGTACATCCTGCTCCGAGTTCTCGATGACGGGCAGGAACTCGGCGGGCGAGAGCAGGCCGCGTTCGGGATGGTTCCAGCGGATCAGCGCTTCGACGCCGAAGATCTCTCCGCTCGCTAGCGCCTGCTTGGGCTGGTAATACAACTCGAACTCGCCTGCTTCCAGCCCCTCGGCGATGCGGCGGCGCCCCTCGTGCAGTGAACGCACACGCTTGTCGTGCATGGCGTCGTACAGATGGAAGCGGTTCTTGCCACTCTGTTTGGCGATGTACATGGCCTGATCAGCGTGCCGCAGCAAGGTGTCGCTGTCAGCAGCATCCTCGGGATAGAGGGTCACGCCGATGCTGGCCGATACCACGACCTGGGCACCCTTGAGCACGACCGGCTGTGAGATGACGTTCAGCACACGTTCCAGCACCAGATAGCATTCGCTTTCGTCGCGCATCTCGTTGAACAGCATCACGAACTCGTCACCGCCCAGCCGCGACAAGGTATCGCCCGCGCGCAATACCTCCTGCAGGCGGCGCGTGATGTCGATCAGCAACTTGTCGCCCATCTCGTGACCATAGCGATCGTTCACATCCTTGAAACCGTCCAGGTCGATGTAACAGACTGCCAGCAAAGTGTCGCTGCGCTGCGTGAC
This sequence comes from Pseudomonadota bacterium, assembly GCA_043827165.1. Taxonomy (GTDB): domain Bacteria; phylum Pseudomonadota; class Gammaproteobacteria; order Burkholderiales; family Gallionellaceae; genus Sideroxyarcus. Next base: position 8,250 of record JBDRPJ010000012.1, on the reverse strand, counting down.
AGCGATCGCCTGACGCAGACGATCCGCCAGCAGGCGGCGATTGGGCACGCCGGTCAGCGCGTCGTAGTTGGCGACATGGCTGAGCTCGGCCTCGTGCTCTTTGAAATAGGTGATATCCGAGAACACGCCCACATGGCGTTGCACCTCTCCAGCGTGGTCGGTGATGGCAGAGATGGATAGCATCTCGGCGAAAACTTCGCCGCTCTTGCGCCGGTTCCATATCTCGCCGCGCCAGGCGCCCTTCTCTTGCAATGACTGCCACATGGCTTGGTAGAACGCCTTGTCCTGCCTGCCGGAGCTCATCATTCTCGGGTTCTTGCCCATCACTTCATCACGCGCATAGCCGGTGATGGTGGTGAACGCGGTGTTGACATCGATGATGTTGTTGTCGGCATCGGTGACGACGATGGCTTCCTGGCTGTTGTCGAACACGCTGGCGTTGATGCGCAGCGATTCGTCAGCGCGGCGGCGGTCGGTGATGTCGTACTGGATGCCGTCCCACAGGATGTCGCCGCTCTCCAGCCGGGTCGGCTGCGAGGCGATGTGCAACCAGCGTATCTCGCCGTCGCGGCGCCTGATGCGGCCTTCCCATTCGAGCGGATGCATCTGTTCGCGAGCGGCATCGTTGAGCCAGATGAATTCCTCCAGTTCGTCCGGCAGGATGCGCGAGAAAGCGATCTGCGGGTCGCGCTTCACATCAGCCTCTTCCACATCCAGCAATTCGCACCAGCGGCGGCTGACGTAATCGAACACCCCGCCGCCCTGCGCGAGCATGCGGTATTTGTACACGCCGACGGGGATCTTCTGGACAAGGTCGCTGTATTTCTCGATGCTGTCCTTGAGCGCTTGCTCCACCTGTTTGCGCTCATTGATGTCGCGGCCTATGCCCATCGCACCTATGACCTTGCCCTGCTTGTCCCATTCGGGAACGAAGATGACATGGTGCCAGTGCAAGCCGCCGTCCGGATGTTCGACCGGGTACTCGACCTCCACCCGCTCGCCCATGTCCATGACCTGCTCGACCAGGCTTTGCAGTTCGCGCGTCTCGCGTGAATCGGGCGCCGCCTCGACAGGTATCTTGCCCACCGCCGGCAACAACTGCGGCGCGATGGTGCGTGCCATCGCCGGGTTCATGTAAGTCACCCTGCAATCGCGGTCGTAACGGATGATGTTGTCCGGCAGGTTTTCCGCCAGCGAGCGGAACTCGCGTTCGCTCTCGGCCAGTTTGTGTTGGACACGCTCGCGCTCGGTGATGTCGCGCCCGACACCCAGCACGCCGATCAGCTTGCCCGATCTGTCGTGCATAGGTGTCTTGATGGTCTCCACCAGCTCCCGGTGACCGTCATCGGCAAAGGTGATCCACTCCTCGTTGACCGTGGGCTTATCCGCCGCCATCGCCATCAGGTCGTGTTCGCGGAAAAAGTCCGCCAGTGCTTTGTCCACGAAGTCATGGTCGGTCTTGCCGACGATGTCGCGCTCCCGCGCACCGAAGAATCGCTCGAAGCGATGATTGCAGGCCAGATAATGCCCCTCGACATCCTTCAGCCAGATCAGATCGGGAATGGTGTCGAGCAAGGCATGCAGGAAGGACTCTTCGATGCCGGCACGCTGTTCGTGCATACCGGTCGCCATCAATTGTGTCAGGTCGTGTTCGCTCACCAGCCCGGTCATGTTGCCGTCGGCATCGACCACCACCAGATGGCGTACCTTGTGCAGCAGCATCTGTTCGGCCGCTTCACTGGTGGTGGCGCTGAACGGCACGCTCAACACCGGAGAGATCATCACATCGCCTAGCGTGGTATCCATCCAGTCCGTCTTGGAGGAATAGATTCGAACCACATCGCGCTCGGTCACGATGCCGATCGGCTTGCCTTCTGCGACCACGATGACGCAACTCTTGTGTTGTGCATGCATCAGATCGAGCGCCTGCTTGAGCGGCGTCTCGGGTGGCATGGTGATGCCGGTGCGTTGTGCGATGGAGGCTACGCGGCGGCGGCCGGCCAATACCGTGAGATCGAGATGCATACGGAAATCGGTCTCGCTGACCACGCCGCAGACCACCCCAGCCTCGTCGACCAGCACCAGATGGCGTATGCCTTCGCGCTGGCAGGTATGGTATCCCTCCAGCACGCGGGTATCGCCGGGCATGACCACGACCGGTGCCGACATGACGTTTTGCAACGGGGATGCTGCCGCCACACCTTCATGCATGGCGCGCAGGATATTGCGCTCGGTGATGATGCCCAGCGGATGCCGGGTGTCGTCGGTGACCACGATGGACGAATAGCGCCGTTGCGCCATCAGTCCGGCGGCTTCGGCCAGACTTGATCGCGCAAGACAGGTCGTGACATCGCGCGTGGCGATATCGATCAACCGCTGATTGTTTTGATTCTCTCCTCGCATTACCAGCCTTTACACGTATTTGCGGCCCCCCGACCCTCAAAATACCATACTGCGATCAATGCTATAGCCGTGCCATCTCCAGACTAGGCATAGACCACGCGCACCTTGTCGTGTCCGATCTCCTCGGACAGCGTGGCCAGCAATTCCTCGGGCAGGGTGACCTTCCACTCCTCGCCCAGACGCAACGGTGCCGCACCGATCAGGTTGCGATAGTTGATCTGCACGGTGCATTCGCCCCCGCAATAGGGCTTGAGCATCTCGGCCAGACGCTTGGTGCACACCTTATCGTCCATGCTGCAATCGATATCCAGCCGCTTGGCGAACACCGCGCGTGCCGAAGCGAAATCGAACAGCGCATCGGCGCTGATGCGCATGCCGCCGGAATAGTCGTCCATGCTGGCACGCCCGCGGGCGACTACCAATTGGTCGTCGCGCAGCCAGTTGCGGTTGGGTTCGAACAGATCGTTGAACACGGTCATCTCGATCTGTGCGCTACCGTCGTCCAATGTCAGCACTGCCATACGGCCGCGCCGCGTTTGCAGGATGCGGATGCCGCTGATGATGCCGGACAGCACCAACTCTTTTTCCTGACGGCGTGATTTTCCGTTGCTGGCAGGCAGTATCTCCGGCGTGACTTTGTCCAGGCGCATGCTCACGAAATTGGACAGCTCTTGTTCGAATTCCTGATACGGATGACCCGACAAATAGAAACCGAGCGCTGTCTTTTCCTGCTGCAGCTGTTCGCGCAGTTTCCAGTGCGGCACGTCCGCCAGCGGCAATGTCATGTCCTCTGCAGGATCGTCACCGAACAGGCTGACCTGGTTGGCCGCGCGCGCATGCTGCTCGGCACTGCCCAGCGCAGCATCGAGCGAAGCCAGCAACTGGTAGCGATGGTCGTTGATGCCGTCGAAGGCACCCGCCTTGATCAGCGCCTCGATAGCGCGACGGTTGACCACGCGCTTGTCCACGCGGCGGCAAAAATCGAACAGGTCGGTGAACGGCCCGCCTTCCTTGCGCGCCGCCACGATGTTCTCCACGGCCGCTTCGCCCGTGCCCTTCACCGCCCCCAGACCGTAGGCCATGGTCTTCTCGCCAGTGGGCGTGAAGCGGTACAGCGAGCTGTTGATGTCCGGTGGCAGGATCTGCACGCCTTGCAGCGCGGTGTCCTGATAGAAGAAGCTCACCTTGTCGGTGTTGTCCATTTCCGAGGACAGCGTGGCCGCCATGAACGCGGCCGGATAGTGGCACTTCAGGTAGGCGGTCTGGTAGGCGACCACGGAGTAGGCGGCGGCGTGCGACTTGTTGAAGCCGTAGCCCGCGAACTTCTCCATGGTGTCGAAGATCTCGTTCGCCTTCTTCTCATCGATGTTGTTATTGGCCGCACCGGCCACGAAGATGGCGCGCTGCTCGGCCATCTCCTCGGCCTTCTTCTTGCCCATCGCGCGGCGCAGCATGTCGGCGCCGCCCAGCGTGTAACCGGCTACCGCCTGTGCGGCCTGCATCACCTGCTCCTGATACACCATGATGCCGTAGGTACTGCGTACCACCTTGTCCAGCAAGGGGTGCGGGATGATGACTTTTTCGCGCCCGTGCTTGCGGTTGATGTAGTCCGGGATGAAGTCCATCGGGCCGGGTCGATACAAAGCGTTCAGCGCGATCAGGTCGTCGATGCAGTCCGGCTGCGCCTTCACCAGCGTGTCCTTCATGCCGCGCGATTCGAACTGGAACACGGCCGTGGTGTTGGCGTTGCGGAAGATGTTGTCGTAGGTGGGCTTGTCGTCGAGCGGGATGGTGTCGATGTTGAAGTCTTGCGTGCCTTCGATGCCGGATGCCTTGATATAGCGCACCGCCCAATCGATGATGGTCAGCGTGCGCAGCCCCAGAAAGTCGAACTTCACCAGACCGACCGCTTCCACGTCGTCCTTGTCGAACTGGCTGACCGTGCTCTCGCTGCCCTCGGCGCAATACAGCGGACAGAAATCGGTGAGCTTGCCCGGCGCGATCAGCACACCACCGGCGTGCATGCCGACGTTGCGCGTCAGGTCTTCCAGCCGCATGCCCAGTTCCATCAGTTCGTCCACGCCTTCTTCGCTGGCGATGATGGCGTTGAACTCGGGCTCCATCTCGCGCGCCTTGCTCAGCGACACCGGCTTGACGCCCTCCACCGGCACCAGCTTGGACAGGCGGTCGCACAGCATGTAGGGGAAATCCAGCACGCGCCCGACGTCGCGGATCACGCCCTTGGAGGCCATGGTGCCGAAGGTGGCGATCTGCGACACGCAGGCCTCGCCGTAGTGATGGCGCACGTACTGGATCACCAGTTCGCGCCCGTCCTGGCAGAAGTCCACGTCGAAGTCGGGCATGGATACGCGTTCGGGATTGAGGAAGCGCTCGAACAGCAACTCGTAACGCAACGGATCCAGATCGGTGATGCCCAGCGAATACGCCACCAGCGAACCGGCACCGGATCCGCGCCCCGGCCCCACCGGCACGCCGTTGGGGAAGCGCTCATGGCGATAGGACTTCGCCCAGCGGATGAAGTCCGACACGATCAGGAAGTAACCGGGAAAGCCCATCTTGATGATGGTCTCGGTCTCGAATTCCAGACGCGCCAGATATTCCGGCATCTTCTCGGCGCGCAGCGTCTCGTCCGGATACAGATGCAGCATGCGCTGCTGCAGACCGCGCAGGGATTCGTCGCGCAGGAACTGGTCCAGCGACTCGCCGTTGGGCGTGGGGAAGTCGGGCAGGTAGTTGGTGCCGAGTTTGAGCGTGAGGTTGCAGCGCTTGGCGATCTCCACGCTGTTCTGCAAGGCCTGCGGCAGATCGGCGAACAGTTCGGCCATCTCGGCCTGCGTCTTGAAATGTTGCTGCGCGGTGAATTGCTTCACACGGCGTTTGTCGTTCAGCACATAGCCTTCGGCGATGCACACGCGCGCCTCGTGCGCCTTGTAATCGTCGATGGCGAGGAACTGCACCGGATGCGTGGCCACCACCGGCAAGTCCAGCGCGTTGGCCAGCTGCACGGTGTCGCGTATGAATTCTTCCTCGCGCGAGAAGCCGCAGCGCTGCACTTCCAGATAGAAACGGTCGGGGAACAGCGAGGCGTAGTCGCGTGCCGCCTGTTTGGCGGCGTTCGGGTTGCCGTTCTGCATCGCCAGCCCCACCTCTCCCATGTGGAAGCTGGACAGCGCGATCAAACCCTCGGTGCCTTCGCTCAGCCACTCACGGCGGATCTCCGGACGCCCCCGGTACTGGTTGCCCAGATAAGCGCGGGTCAGCAGGTCGCACAGTTTCAGATATCCGGCATTGGATTGGCATAGCAGCAGCAGGCGATGCGGCTGGTCGCGCGCGGCATCATTGGTGACGAACACATCGCAACCGGCCACGGGCTTGATACCCGCCCCGCGTGTCTTCTTGTAGAACTTCACCAGCCCGAACACGTTGGAAAGGTCGGTCAGCGCCAGCGCGGCTTGTGCATCCGCCTGCGCCGCCGCCACCGCTTCGTCGATGCGCACGATGCCGTCAGCGATGGAATATTCGCTATGGAGACGAAGATGGACGAAAGCGGGTTGAGGCATGATCGGCGACAGTCAATTCAGGCACGGATTTTAACACCGCCCCCGCCCCGCCCCGGTAAGAAATCCTGTCGCCGTTGACAGCCCGTTGTTATTGGCGAGAAGACTTGTCCTGCTCGCGGAACACCCGAGTCAGGGAGGCGATAAGGATGGGAAGGTCCTGTTTGTGCAGATCGGGAAATGCGTTATGCAGGGTCTGGTGCAGCATGCTACGCGAAGGCGTATCGCCTCCTTCGCCATGCGTAGCCAGCAATGGCGCGACGAGACGATAGGCATCATCGAATATTTCACGTATGTGCGGATACTTGCGGCGTTCGACAGCGCCGTTGCCGTGCTGGACACTCATACTTCCTCCGTTACCACTGTTCTTGTTCAAAATTATGCGATCACACTAACGGCAAGCCGATACATGGTCAATTGATATCTGAGTTGTTGCGACTGCAGAAAAAACCGCCCACAAGGGCGGTTTGGCATTTGGCGGAGAGGGAGGGATTCGAACCCTCGGTAGGTTTCCCTACACACGCTTTCCAAGCGTGCGCATTAGACCACTCTGCCACCTCTCCTTGGGTTGCAATCGGTGACGGCCTTGCGACCGCCCCGGTGGGCGAAGGGCAGAGGAAGAGTGTTTGGGCGATGCGGGTCAATGGCTAAAATCCGCGTTTTTGCCGCCTCGCCCGCGCCAGCCTTTTGCATCACCCGGGGCGACTGTCGGGGATGCGGGTCTTTGCCGAAAAGCGTCTTGCGCGGGGTATGCCCGTTGCTACAGGTTCCCCTGTTTTACGCACGTCCAACACCGCCTTTCGCCATGGTATCCGCAAACACCGAACTCGCCTACAACAGTAAGATCGAAGGAGAAGTCATCGTCTCCCGGGCGGATGCCGTGATCAATTGGATCCGTAGCAACTCCGTCTGGCCGATGCCCATGGGACTGGCCTGCTGCGGCATCGAGCTGATGGCCTCGGGCAACTCCCGCTTCGACATCGGCCGCTTCGGTTCGGAGGTCATGCGCTTCTCCCCCCGCCAGTGCGACTGCATGATCGTGGCCGGCACCGTCACCTACAAGATGGCCCCGCACGTCCGCCGCATCTATGACCAGATGGCCGAGCCCAAGTGGGTCATCGCCATGGGCGCCTGCGCCTCCTCCGGCGGCATGTATCGCAGCTACGCCACCCTCCAGGGCGTGGACCGCATCATTCCCGTCGACGTCTACGTCAGCGGCTGCCCCCCGCGTCCCGAGGCCCTCCTCGACGCCCTCATGAAGATGCAGGCCAAGATCCGCAAGGAACCCGCCGCCAAACAGCTCCTCGGTTGATCCGATCAACACCGAGCGACGACCCACGACCGACCAAGACCTTTCCCAACTTCATGACCGCGACCGCCGACGTCACCGCCGCCCTTCAGGCCCAGTTTCCGCAAGTCACCGCCCGTCCCAGCGGGGATCACCCCGCCATCAACGTGCCCCTCGCCGAGGCCAGGGCCCTGCTCGCCGCCCTCCGCGACGGGCATGGCTACGACTTCCTCGTGGACGTGACCGCGGCCGACTGGGGCGTCGAGGCCTCCCCGCGCTTCAGCGTTTTCTGGCACCTTTATTCGACGGCGAACAACGTCTACCTGCGCGTCGTCGCCGATTGCGCCAACGACACCGAGCCCGCCGCCGCCACCGTGTCCGACCTCTGGCCGGCCGCCGACTGGCACGAGCGCGAGACCTACGACCTGCTCGGCATCACCTTCACCGGCCATCCCGACCTGCGTCGCATCCTCATGTGGGACGGCTATCCCCACCACCCCCTGCGCAAGGACTTTCCCCTCGCCGGCATCGACACCCCTCTCCCCGATGAAGAAGTCGGCGCGCTCACCGGCGCCAGCGCCAAGCCCGTCCCCATGGCCGGCGGCCCCTTTGTCGCCAAGACCGGCGGCATGAACCTCACCGAGGCCGAACCGCGCGCCAAGGACGAGAGCTGGAGCGAGGCCAACGAAAAGCCCGCCTCCGAGTAAACCCGCAGCCGACACCGCAAGCACCCAACCCGTTTTTTCGATGGCCACCGAATACGCCTTTCCCGACAACGCCGCCAAGACCGCGGACGCCTCCCCCGAGTTCCAGACCGAGAAGATGTCGGTCGCCATGGGCCCCTCCCATCCGTCCACCCACGGCGTGCTCCGTCTCCAGCTCGAGCTCGACGGCGAGATCGTCACCAAGTGCGACCCCGTGCTCGGCTACCTGCATCGCGGCGACGAGAAGATCGCCGAGAACATGACCTACAACCAGTTC
>JBDRPJ010000011.1:0-135807 GCA_043827165.1 Pseudomonadota bacterium | reverse complement strand
TCGCATCTGGCGGCGGGACCGGGGCTGGTCGGGACGCTGTTTGTACAGATCCACCACCTGGGTCCCGAAGGGCTCCGGGTCCGCCGCGAGGTGATGACGCAGTTTGCCGACTTTGTGCTGAAAACGGTCAACGGTGGGCCTGGTTCTGGCGGGGCACGGGTGAGCCCGGTGCTGACGCCCACGATGGCTCTCGCCGCGGTGGGGGGCATCAATGAACTGGTGATGCTGGCCATCGAGCGTGGGGAGGTCGACGGCCTTCAGCAACTGACACCCAGTGCGAGTGCGGTGGTGCGCCTGCTCACCCGGGCTGACGCAACATAGCTGTAGATGCAAAGTCCCGAAAACAACAAGGCCCGCCGAAGCGGGCCTTGAAGACTGTGATCAACCTCGCGGGTCAGGCCGCCATCGGCAGCAGCGGCACGATCAGCAGTGCCACGATGTTGATGATCTTGATCAGCGGGTTCACCGCCGGACCGGCGGTGTCCTTGTATGGGTCGCCTACGGTGTCGCCGGTCACGGCGGCTTTGTGTGCATCCGAGCCTTTGCCGCCGAAGTTGCCTTCCTCGATGTACTTCTTCGCATTGTCCCAAGCGCCGCCGCCGGTGGTCATCGAGATGGCCACGAAGATGCCGGTGATGATGGTGCCGACCAGCACGCCGCCCAGCGCTTGCGGGCCGAGTAACAGGCCGACGATCAACGGCACCGCGACCGGCAGCAGCGACGGCACGATCATCTCCTTGATCGCAGCCTTGGTCAGCATGTCGACGCAGGTGCCGTATTCTGGCTTGGCAGTGCCTGCCATGATGCCGGGGATATCCTTGAATTGACGGCGCACTTCGATCACCACCGAACCGGCGGCACGGCCAACGGCTTCCATGCCCATCGCGGCGAACAGGTAAGGCACCATGCCGCCGATGAACAGACCGATGATCACCATGTGGTTGGATAGGTCGAAGGTCAGGGCCGGGCCGCCGTGGGTCGCCAGTGCATGGGTATAGTCTGCGAACAGTACCAGTGCCGCCAGACCGGCCGAGCCGATGGCGTAACCCTTGGTCACTGCCTTGGTGGTGTTGCCCACTGCATCGAGCGGGTCGGTGATGTTGCGGATCTTTTCATCGAGACCGGCCATCTCGGCGATGCCGCCGGCGTTGTCGGTGATAGGGCCATAAGCGTCCAGTGCCACGATGATGCCCGCCATGGACAACATCGAAGTGGCCGCGATGGCGATGCCGTACAGCCCGCCCAGCTCGAACGCGCCCCAGATCGACAGGCAGACAGCGATCACCGGCAGCGCGGTGGACTTCATCGACACGCCCAGTCCTGCGATGATGTTGGTGCCGTGTCCGGTGGTCGAGGCGTTCGCGATATGCTGCACCGGGCTGAACTCGGTGGCGGTGTAGTACTCGGTGATCCACACCATCGCTGCGGTCAGCGCGAGACCGATCAGCGAAGCCAGGTACAGATCCATCGACGATACAAGTTGTCCGTCTATCATCACGCCGTCACCCAGTATCCAGGTGGTGACCGGATAGAACGCGACCACTGCCAATGCACCGGAGACCAGCAAGCCGCGATAGAGCGCGTTCATGATCTTGCCGCCTTCGTGGGCTTTGACGAAGAAGGTGCCGATGATGGAAGCGATGATGGACACGCCGCCCAGCACCAGCGGATAGACCACGGCCTCGGGCGAACCGGTGATGAGCAGACCGCCCAGCACCATGGTGGCGATGATGGTCACGGCATAGGTCTCGAACAGGTCGGCAGCCATACCCGCACAGTCGCCCACGTTATCGCCGACGTTGTCCGCGATCACTGCCGGATTGCGCGGATCGTCCTCGGGGATGCCTGCTTCCACCTTGCCCACCAGATCCGCGCCGACGTCCGCGCCCTTGGTGAAGATGCCGCCGCCGAGACGCGCGAAGATGGAGATCAATGAGCCGCCGAACGCCAAGCCGACCAGTGCATGGGTCGCTTCGTTGGTGCTGGCGCCCATCACAAGCGTGAGGAATGCGTAGTAACCGGCCACGCCCAGCAGGCCCAAGCCGACCACCAGCATGCCGGTGATCGCGCCACCCTTGAAGGCTACGTTCAACGCGGCGTTCAGCCCGTCATTGGCGGCCTGTGCGGTACGGATGTTGGCGCGCACCGAAACGTTCATGCCGATGTAACCGGTCAGGCCAGACAGGGTCGCGCCGAGCAGGAAGCCGACGGCCGTCTGCCATCCTAGAAAGACGAAGATCGCCACCAGCAAGATCACGCCGACGAAAGCGATGGTGGTGTACTGCCGGTTCAGATAGGCCTGTGCGCCTTCCTGTACCGCCGCCGCGATCTCGCGCATGCGGTCGTTGCCGGTCGGCAGGCCCAATATCCATTTGATCGAAATGCCGCCGTAGAGCAACGCGGCGATGGCGCACAACAACGCGAAACCGAGAGCAGATGACATCGTTACCTCCCAAAGTTAAAACCGCCCCTTGCGGAGCGGTGTCAGTTTAGATCTTGAATACAGGCAGTTTGGTGGGCACTGCCACATTCTTCAGTTGCACATACTGCGGCAAGCCATCTTTGTAGGCCGGATAGTCTTCGCCTTTGATCAGCGGTGTCAGATAGGCGCGGCACTTGTCCGTGATGCCGAATCCATCTTTGGTGATGAAGTTGCGCGGCATGAACTTCTCCACATTGGCGACCTTGGAGAGCGGTGCGACGCCTATCTTCCATTTATAGGGTTTGTCTGAGGTGCGCATGATGGCGGGCATGACGGCATTCTCGCCCTTGATCGCCAGTTCGACGGCCGCTTTGCCCAGCGCGTAAGCCTGTTCCACGTCTGTCTTCGAGGCGATGTGGCGGGCAGCGCGCTGCAGGTAGTCGGCGACCGCCCAGTGGAACTTGTAGCCGAATGCTTCTTTCACCATGTTGGCGACGACCGGTGCGGCACCACCGAGCTGCGCATGACCGAAAGCATCGCGTGTGCCTTGTTCGGCCAGGAATTTCCCATCCGGGTAATGACAGCCTTCCGAGACGACGACGGTGCAGTAGCCATGTTTCTTCACCATGCTGTTCACCTTGGCGAGGAATTTCTTCTGGTCGAAGGGGATCTCGGGGAACAGGATGATGACCGGGATGCCTTGTTCTTCCGCCAGTCCACCTGCCGCTGCGATCCAGCCTGCGTGGCGGCCCATCACTTCCAGCACGAACACCTTGGTCGAGGTCTTGGCCATGGAGCGGACGTCGAACCCGGCTTCCAGAGTGGAGATGGCGATGTACTTGGCGACCGAGCCGAAACCGGGGCAGCAGTCGGTGATCGGCAAGTCATTGTCCACGGTCTTGGGCACATGGATGGCCTGCACCGGGTAGCCCATCTTCTCGGACAGCTGTGACACCTTGTAGCAGGTGTCGGCGGAATCGCCACCGCCGTTGTAGAAGAAGTAGCCGATGTTGTGCGCTTTGAACACGGCGATCAGGCGTTCGTATTCGCGCTTGTTCTCTTCCAGTCCCTTGAGCTTGAAGCGGCAGGAGCCGAAGGCACCGGAGGGCGTGCTGCGCAGCGCGGCGATAGCCTTGGCGGATTCCTTGGAGGTGTCGATCAGATCTTCGGTGAGCGCGCCGATGATGCCGTTGCGTCCGGCATACACCTTGCCGATCTGGTCTTTATGCTTGCGCGCGGTCTCGATGACGCCGCAGGCCGAGGCATTGATGACGGCGGTGACGCCGCCCGATTGTGCATAGAACGCGTTCTTTTTTGCCATGTTATGCTTCCCTCACAAGTTGATGAAGACCCTGCGCATCTTACGCCAATTTTATTTCAATGGCCGAGGTCGGGCAGAATTGATTTTCATCAAATTTCCGCAAGTCGTGTTTCGATAGAATGCGCGACCTGTGAAATATAACAATTATCTTTAGGAGAGCGGAATGGCGATCGAACTGTTCAACAACGGCAAGCATCTTTGCCTGATCTTTGATGATCTGGTGGATGATTCAATGGGCGAGGCGGTGCAAGCCAACCAGTTCCTGATCATCGACAACGAGCATGGGGCATTGATCGACCCGGGCGGCAACATGACCTACAACGGTCTGTTGATGGAGATGCACAACTATTTCGCGCCGAAGAATCTGGATTACATCCTGGCGTCGCATGCCGATCCGGACATCATCGCTTCGGTCAACAAATGGATGATCCATTCCGAATGCAAGGTGATGATCTCCAAGCTGTGGGCGCGTTTTGTGCCGCACTTTTGCAGCGTGGGCAATTCAGCCGGTCGTGTGGAAGGTATCCCAGATGAAGGGATGAAATTGCCTTTGGGCAATTCGGTCATCAAAGTGATCCCTGCGCACTTCATGCACTCTGAAGGCAACTTCCAGTTCTATGATCCGGTCAGCAAGATCCTGTTCACCGGCGACATGGGGGCTTCCATCGTGCCGCATACCGAGGTAGATACACCGGTGGAGGACTTCAAGTCGCACATCCAGTATATGGAAGGCTTCCACAAACGCTACATGATCTCCAACAAGATCTGCCGTTACTGGGTGAATATGGTGCGCGGTATGGACGTGGAGATGATCGTGCCGCAGCACGGCCGTATGTTCAAAGGCAAGAAGATGGTGAACGAGTTCCTGAACTGGATCGAGGCATTGCCGTGCGGTATCGATCTGATGACGCAGGATCATTACCGCGAGCCGAAATAAGAATCGAGACTGCGCCGGACGTTCCGGCGCGGTTTGATTTTCTAAAGTGCAGCCGCGCCGGCTGCCGCGATCTGGCCGTCCTGCGCCGAACGCACTCCACTGATACCGATCGCTCCAATCACGACACCGTCGCGTAGCAGCGGGACGCCGCCTTCGGCCGGGATCACGCCGGGCAGGGCGAGGTGGATCAGACGTCCGCCCATGACAGCATCTTCGGAGGCCTTGGAAGGCATATGCAGCGCCGCCGCCATATGGGCTTTGGCGGTGGCGGTCTCTACACTGCCGAAGCGCGTATCGTGACTGCGTTGCATGTACAGCATGTGACCGCCGTCATCGACGATCACGATAGACACCTTCCAGTCGTTGGCACGCGCCTCGGTTTCGGCCGCAGCGGCGATGCGTTTGGCATCCTCCAGCGTCAGTACCGGTTTGCTCGCCATGCTCAGGCTCCCAATACCTTGAACACCTGCGCACGGATGTCGTCGACACTCCCCACGCCGGGTACATGCACGACCTTGGGGGCGAGCGCCTCGCCGGTCTTCTGCCAGGCGCTGTAGTACTCGACCAGCGGCTGGGTCTGGTCGTGATAGACGCTCAGGCGTTTGATCACGGTGTCTTCGGAATCGTCGGGGCGTTGCACCAGTTCCTCGCCGGTGATGTCATCCTTGCCTTCCTGCTTGGGCGGGTTGAACACCAGATGGTAGGTGCGGCCCGAGGCCGGATGCACGCGACGACCGCTCATGCGTTGCACGATCTCGCTGTCGGCGACGTCGATCTCCACCACATAGTCTATCTTGATGCCGGCATCCTTCATCGCTTGCGCTTGCGGGATGGTGCGCGGGAAGCCGTCGAACAGGAAGCCGTTGACACAGTCCGCCTGCTTGATGCGTTCCTTCACCAGGTCGATGATGATGTCATCGGAGATCAGATTGCCCGCGTCCATCACCTGCTTGGCGGCGATGCCGAGCGGGGTGCCCGCCTTGATCGCGGCGCGCAGCATGTCGCCGGTGGATATCTGCGGGATGCCGAACTTCTCCCTGATGAAGTTGGCCTGAGTACCTTTACCGGCGCCGGGTGCACCTAACAGGATCAGTCTCATGTTGTATTTCTCCAGTGGTTATCGTGATTCGAAAATGCGCCGTGCGGTGTGCAGGTCTTGTTCGGTATCTACGCCGCTGGGCGGTGCGTCCGGCGTGACAGTCACGCCGATCTGGTGGCCATGATACAGCGCGCGCAGTTGTTCAAGGGATTCCGCTTGCTCGATGGGGGCGGGCGCGAGCTGGCCGTAGGCTTTCAGGAAGGAAGCGCGGTAGGCATAGATACCGATGTGGCGCAGCACTGCGACATCGGTGGGCAGGGGCGCACCTTTAGCATAGGCATCGCGCGGCCATGGGATAGGCGCACGACTGAAGTACAGCGCATTACCGTTTTTGTTGAGCACCGCCTTCACGATGTTCGGGTTGCGCATGGACTCTTCATCGTGGATGGGATGACAGGCAGTGGCGATGGCGCAGTCGCTATGGTCGTGCAGATGTTGCGCCACGGCAGAGATGAGCTGCGGCGGGATCAGGGGCTCGTCGCCCTGCACGTTCACCACGATGGTGTCATCCGGCCAGCCCTGTTGCATGCAGACTTCCGCGATGCGGTCGGTGCCGCTGACATGGTCGGCGCGGGTCATGCAGGCATCGAATCCGTTCGCTTTGGCAGCCTCGATGATGGGGGCGTGGTCGGTGGCGATGATGATCTGCTGCGCGCCGCTCCTGGCGGCCTGTTCCGCGACACGGATCACCATCGGCTTACCGCCGATGTCCAGCAGGGGTTTGCCCGGCAGGCGTGTGGATGCGAAGCGGGCGGGAATGACTACTTTGAACGAAAGCATCAGAGCTTTTCGATTTCCTCGGCGGTGAGCGTGCGTGCCTCGTCGGCCAGCATCACCGGGATGTCATCCTGGATCGGATAAGCCAGTCGGTCTGCCTTGCAGATCAGCTCCTGTTCGGCCTTGCGATACAGCAACGGTGATTTGCATAGCGGACAGACCAGAATGTCGAGCAGTTTAGCGTCCATGAGATAGTTTTTCCGTGATGAGGTTGAACAGCGGCGGGGCGACTTGCGCATCCACTTGCAGCACCCAGTGTTTAGCGGTGGCGAATGCGGCGCATTTTACCGCATCTTTTTCCGTCATGAGTACCGCGTCGGCATCCTTGGGGTTGATCTCGTCGCCGGTGTAGCGGTGATGGTCGGGAAAAGCGTGCGTGTCCGGCTGCAGACCGAGTTGCTGCAGGTGGCGGAAGAATCGTTGCGGGTGGCCGATGCCGGCAATGGCATGCACTTTCAGGCCATCAAAATCGGCTGCGGATCGCGTCAGGGTCGGGTCAAGCAGATTGTGGAAGCGCGTGCCTTGCAGCGACATCAGCATGCCTTCCGCCGCATCGGGTGAGCCGCCATTGAACACCAGCGCATCGACTTTGCGCAGACGCGACAGCGGTTCGCGCAGCGGTCCGGCGGGCAGCAGCAGGCCGTTGCCGAAACGGCGCACGCCATCTATCACGGCGATCTCAACGTCACGTTGCAGGCGATAGTGTTGCAAGCCGTCGTCGCTGATGATGATGTCGCATTCGGGATGGGCTTGCAGCAAAGCAAGTGCCGCTGCGGGCCGGTCACGTCCTATCCATACCGGGCACAGTGCGCGGCGCGCCATCAGCAAAGGCTCGTCGCCGACCGTGTTCGCGCTATCGTCCTTGTGTACTTCGCGCGCTGTCTCGTCAGCTTCACTGCGGTAGCCGCGGCTGATGATGGCAGGATGCCAGCCGGCCTCGATCAACTGGCGTGCCAGCCACAGGGTGAGCGGTGTCTTGCCTGTGCCGCCGACCGTGACATTGCCAACAACGATCACCGGCACCGGTAATTTCACCGAAGCGAGCAGACCGGCACGGAACAGCGCGCGGCGTAGCGCGACCAGCAGACGGAATATCAGGCTGATGGGATACAGCAGTAGATGGAGCGGGGAGAGTCGATACCAGTGCTGCTGCAGACGTTCCATGTCCGCGGACTACTTGGAGGACGGGTTGCGTGTGGTGAAGGTGATGCGACCGTAGCCGGCTTCGCGGGCGGCTTCCATGATGGTGATGACGGACTGGTGCGCCGCCTTGGCATCGGCATTGATCACGATCACCGGATCGTCCTGCTTGCCCGCCGCCTTGCGCAGGGACTGAGCGAACTCGGACAGGTTCTTGAAGTTGGTGCGTGCGCCGTTGATCGCATAGTGTTCGGAGGCGTCGACCGCCACCACGATGGGCTTGCTGACCGGCACCGTGCTGTCGGCACCGCTGGCTTGCGGCAGATTGATCTGCAGTTCGGAGAACTTGCCGTAGCTGGTGGTGACCATCAGGAAGATCAGGATCACCAGCAACACATCGATCATGGCGATCAGGTTGATCTCCGGTGCCTCGCGATCGCGGCCACGCTGGAAATTCATTTGCGTTCCCCGTGCACGATCTCGACCAGTTTGACGGCTTGCTGCTCCATCTCGATGGTAAGGCTGTCCACCTGCGCGCGGAAGTGGCGGTAGGCGATCATGCTGGGGACCGCGACGATCAAGCCGAAGGCGGTGTTGTACAAAGCGACCGAGATGCCGTGCGCCAGTTCGGCCGGCGCTGCGCCGCCCGCGTTCTGCGAGCCGAAGATCTCGATCATACCGACCAGCGTGCCGAACAGGCCGAGCAGGGGGCTGATGGAGGCAATGGTGCCGAGGGTGGTCAGGAAGCGCTCCATCTCGTGGCTGGCGGCGCGGCCGGTCTCTTCGATGGCTTCCTTCATCACTTGCGGGGGGCTCTTGATGTTCTTCAGTCCGGCGGCGAACACCTTGCCCAGTGGTGAGCCGTTGCTCAGACGTTCCAGCATGGCCGGGCTGACGCCGCGCTGTTTCAGCTCATTCACCACTTCTTCCAGCAGATTGGGCGGGATCACATTCTTGCCGCGCAGATAGATCGCACGCTCGACGATGAGGGTGACAGCAACCAGCGAACAGATGATCAGAAACCAGATCGGCCAGCCGGCCGCTTCGATGAGATTGAACACGCAACGACTCCCAATGGCGAAAATTTCAAGGCGCGAACTGTAGCCTGTAAGGCATGTGCAGGGCAAGGCAAGTTGACCGTTTAAAGCTAACTGGCGGAGCGGAAAGCTTTTTATATTTTATGCACAAAAGCTGGGGATAACTTTGTGGATGAATGACTTTCATGCATCGATAAAGACCGTCATTTCGGGCCTTGCCGAATCGTTGCATAAAAATTATACGTTAATAAATACCAATAAAAACAATGCATTGCGGTAAGTCGTTGTTTTTTCGACAGGGGGGATTGTCAAGTGGGCGCTGTTTGCTGAGCAAGTGTGGATTATCTGAGTTTGTCAATATGCCATTTGGCCTATATTTTGACTTTTTTTACGGAATTCTCACTCAGGCGAGTTGCGCTATCAGGACCTCGCGCAGCGCGTTACGGGCGTTCGCATCGTTCAAAGCTTCTCCGTCTATCCAGAAGGTGTCTTCGGCACGCGCGCCCAGCGTGTTGATCTTTGCACTGCGGATCAGCACCTTATGCCGCGTGAGGATGTAGGCGATGCGCGCCAGCAGACCGGGACGGTCGCCGGCGACCAGCGACAAGTTGTAGCGACCTTTCTCGTCGCGGCGCAGATCGACCTGCGGCGTGATGGGAAAATGTTTCAACTGGCGACTGCGGCGACCGAACGCCGGTTCGGGTATGGAGACGGCGTCGCCGCCGATCTCCTCGGCCAGTGCGTATTCGACGTAGTTCATCACATCGCGATAGGCGGATTTGTCCTGACTCTCATCCATCACCAGGAAGCTGTCCAGCGCGTAGCCGTGTTCGGTGGTGTGCACCTTGGCTTCCATGATGTTGTAGTTCATGCGCGCAAAGAAGTTGCAGATGCGCGCAAACAGGTAGGGCTGGTCATGCTGATAGACCAGCACTTGCATGCCTTCGCCGATGCGGCTCAGGCGCGTCTTGATGATAGGCGTCTTGATATCCGGGCGCTGGGTCAGCGCCCGCGTATGCCAGGCGATCTCATGCGCCTCGTGGCGGATGAAGTATTCATCGTCCAGTTTCGCCCACAGCGGCAGATAGGTCTCCGATGCGATCGCATACAGATTGAGCGTGGCAGCCGCTTCGCGCTGCGCCTCACCGATCTGGTCGGCGATCTTGCCGTAGCTCAGATAGTGCAGCGTGGCGTGGTACAGATCTTCCAGTAGCTTGCCTTTCCAGGCGTTCCAAACCTTGGGGCTGGTGCCGCGCACATCGGCGACAGTCAGCAGATACAAGGCGGTCAGATGGCGTTCATCCGGTACTTCCGATCCGAATGCGGCGATCACATCCTGATCGCTAAGGTCCTGCTTCTGCGCCGTGGCCGACATGCGCAGATGGTTCTTCACCAGCCACACGACGAGCTCGGTATCTTCGGGCGAGATGCCGTGCATCTTGCAGAAGCGCCGCGCATCGGCACGTCCCAGCAAGGAATGGTCGCCGCCGCGTCCCTTGGCGATGTCATGGAACAGGGCGGCGATATACAGCACTTCGACCCGTTCGAACTCGCTGATAAGTCGGCTGCTCAGTGGAAATTCATGCGCGTGTTTCTCAAGTGTGGCACGGCGCAGATTGCGCAGCACCATCAGGATATGTTCGTCGACGGTATAGACGTGGAACAGGTCGTGCTGCATCTGGCCCACCACGCGGCCGAAGGCGGGCAGGTAACGTCCCAGGATGTCCTGCTGGTTCATGCGGCGCAGCGCGTGGGTCAATCCCTGCGGCTGGCGGAAGATCTGCATGAACAGTTCGCGGTGGCGCGGCTCACGCCGGAACGCAGGGCCGACCAGATGGCGGGCGCGCCACAAGGCACGCAGTGTCGCGGCAGAGAAACCATTCAGTTCCGGGTGTTGTTGCAGTAGCAGGAAGCATTCAAGGATGGCAGACGGCTCGCGTTCGAACAGTTGGTCGTCGCATGCTTCCAGCGTGTCGTCGCGCGCGATGAAGCGCGGATTGAGCGGGCGCGTCGCACTGGAGGGGAACAGACGCGCGCGCATGGTCTGCAGCAACACACTGTTCAGCTGCAGTACCGCGCGTTTGGTGCGGTAATACTGGCGCATCATGCGCTCGCTGGCACGCAACTGCGGCGTGGATTCGATGCCCAGCTGTTCGGCGAGCGGATGCTGGTAGTCGAACACCAGCCTGTCATCATGGCGTCCGCACAGTTCGTGCAAGCGGATGCGCATATCCTGCAGCAGATGCTGGTGGCGTACCACTTGCCGTGCTTCGGCCATGGTCAGCAGTCCGTTGCGCGCCAACGCCTGCCAGGTATCGCCGAAACCCGCTGCGCGCGCGATCCACAGCACGTTGTGCAGATCACGCAGTCCACCCGGGCTTTCCTTCAGATTCGGTTCCAGATTGAAGTCGGTATCCACATAGCGGGTGTGGCGCTGCTGTTGCTCCTGACTCTTGGCTAGATAGAAGGTGCGAGGATCGAGATGTTCATGCAGACGCTGTTGCAGTGTCTCGAACAGTGCGGGATCGCCATCGAGCAGACGCGCCTCCAGCAGATTGGTCTGCACCGTGATGTCGCTGCTCGCCTCGATGCATTCATCCACCGTGCGCACGCTGTGCCCGATCTCCAGCCCCATGTCCCACCACTGGCCGACTATCGCTTGCAAGTGACCTTGCAGGGCTTCGTCTGCCTCATGCGGCAGCAGGATCAACAGATCGATATCCGATCTGGGATAGAGCTCACCGCGACCATAACCGCCTACCGCGACCAGTGTCAGATCATGGGGGATATTCAGTGCGCGCCAGACCTGGCGCAGGTGCTCGTCCACAATATGGGTGTGGTTGCGCAGATAACGGGCGGGCTGGGGAGATTCGGCATAGGACTCTTTTAGCGCGAGACGCGCGGCACGCAGGCTATTGCGAACGGCGTGAACAGACATCAGGCTGGAATGGCTGGCGATCCGGCGGAAAGTGTCAGGACCTCAAAGCCGGTCTCGGTGACCAGGATGGTGTGCTCCCACTGTGCGGACAGACTGTGATCCTTGGTGACGATGCTCCAGCCGTCGCCCAGTTGCTTGATGTCTTTCTTGCCGGCATTGATCATCGGCTCGATGGTGAAGATCATGCCCGCTTCCAGCTTCACGCCGGTACCGGCCTTGCCGTAATGCAATACCTGCGGCTCTTCATGGAACTTGCGACCGATGCCGTGGCCGCAGAATTCGCGCACCACGCTGTAGCCCAAGCCTTCGGCGAACGTCTGGATGGCATGGCCGATGTCGCCCAGATGCGCGCCGGCGCGCACCTGGCGGATGCCGTGCCACATCGCTTCATAGGTCTTCTCGCACAGACGTTTCGCCTGGATCGAGGGATCGCCCACGTAGTACATGCGGCTGGTGTCGCCGTGGAAACCGTCCTTGATGGTGGTGATATCCAGATTGACGATGTCGCCGTTCTTCAGTTTTTTGTCGCTGGGCACGCCGTGGCATACCTGATGGTTGATCGAAGTGCAGATGGATTTCGGGTACGGCGTGTGGCCGCCCGGTGCGTAATTCAGCGGCGCGGGGATGCAGCCTTGTACATCGACCATATAGTCGTGACACAACTTGTCCAGTGCTTCGGTGGTGACACCGGGCTGCACGAAGGGTGCGATGTAGTCCAGCACCTCGCCGGCCAAGCGGCCTGCGATGCGCATCTTTTCGATCTCTGCTGCGGTCTTGATGCTGATGGGCATGATGAAAGCTTTGCTATAGATGGGGTGCGAGGATATTAGATAGCCATGGTCAGCACAACAAAAAAGGCACGCCGAAGCGTGCCTTTTTTGTGTGCGTCAGAAAGACTTAACGCTTGTTGCCGTTGCCGCCGCCGTTACCGCGTCCCAGCGAGAAGCCGGTGCCCTGCGGGCGACGGTTGCTGTTGAACGGTGCCGGTGCGCGGTTGCCGTTCACGCTAGCGTTCGCATTGCTGCGCGGTTGCGCATCGTTGCTGAAACGGTTGTGGGAGTGGCCTTCGCGGCGTGGATGCGCGCCGTGCTCGTCGCGGGTGAAGCTGTGACGGCTGTCCGGTGCGTGATGACGCGGAGCGCCGTTCGCGCTGCGGGGGGCGCCGGTGCGCGGGCCATTGTTGAAACGCTGGCCACCGTTGCCGCCACGCGGAGCGCCATTGCCACGGCCGCCGGGAGCAGCCGGACGCGGCTTGAACTTCGGCTCCAGACCTTCGATGGTATGTGTCTGGATAGCCTGGCCGGTATAACGTTCGATGTTGCGCAGCGTGCCGGAATCGCGATTGGAAGCAAACGATACGGCGATACCCGACGCGCCGGCGCGGCCGGTACGGCCGATGCGGTGCACATAGTCCTCGGCAAACTTGGGAAGGTCGAAATTGATGACGTGTGTGATGCCGGGCACGTCGATACCGCGCGCGGCGACATCGGTGGCGACCAGCACGCGCACGTTTCCTTTGCGCAGGTTGAGCAGGGTACGGTTACGCTCGCGCTGGTTCATATCGCCGTGCAGGGCGGCGGCGGCGTGACCTTGTGCGGACAGGCTGTCGGCCAGCATGTCGGCATCGCGCTTGGTAGCGGTGAACACCACGGCCTGATTCAGGTCGATATCGCGCAGGATGTGGTCGAGCAAACGGTTCTTGTGCGCCATGTCGTCGGTGTACATCAACTTCTGTTCGATGTTCTCGTGACGGGCCTTGGTGGCGGCGACGCTGATGCGCTTGGGCGACTTCAGCAGGCGCTGGGCCAGATTGCCGATCGCGCCGTCCAGGGTGGCGGAGAACAGGAGCGTCTGACGGCTGGCCGGTGTGGCGGCGGCGATGCGCTCCACGTCATCGATGAAACCCATGTCCAGCATGCGGTCGGCTTCGTCCAGCACCAGCATCTCCAGACGCGAGAAGTCGATACGGCCGCGCTCGATGTGGTCGATCAGACGGCCCGGTGTCGCCACCAGGATGTCAACGGGGCTGGACAGCAGCTTGTTCTGCAGCGGGTAAGGCATACCGCCGAGGATGCTCACCACCTTCACGCGCATGTTCTTGCCGTACTTGGTGGCAGCGTCGGACACTTGCTGTGCCAGTTCGCGGGTCGGGGTCAGCACCAGGATACGCGGGCCTTTGCTGCGCACGGCGGATTCGACCGACAACTTTTGCAAGGCAGGCAGGATGAACGCGGCGGTCTTGCCGGTGCCCGTCTGGGCGGAAGCCATCAGGTCGTGACCTGCCAGTGCTTCGGGGATAGCTTGTTCCTGGATCGGGGAGGGAACGGTGTAACCCGCTTCCTGAACGGCCTTCAGGATGGTCGGTGCCAGACCCAGCGTGTCAAAGGTGACCGTAGTGACGGCAGTCGCGGGAATAGCGGTGGCAATGATATTTTCAGACATGTGTTGTTCCTTGATTTTTATAAGACACAGCGCATGCGTGGCCACGGGCCACACAATGGAAATCAGTAGGGGGTACTAAAGACCTCTACCGGCGCAAACAAACATCGTCGCTAACCGGTGAAGCTTGGCGCATCCAATAAATTCGGGATGCAGAGGGGTCAGGAAACGATGGACTCTATGCCGCCTGTGAAGCGGCAAGGCGCGCATTATACGGATGGATGAAAGAATAGCCAGAGAAATATTCGTTTACCCACGACAGCACCTGTCTGTGCGGGTAGTATTCAGCCAAATGACAGGACAGATTCTGCACAACTCTTTTCGAACGGGGGTATGGATGACGCGGACATTGATGCTGTTTGCTGCGCTGCTATTGGGAGCGTGCGGAAAGCAGGAGGCCGCGTACGAGCCCGCATTCAGCTCGCAGGCCGGCGAAGGCGTGCAAAAAGAATACGTGGTTGGTATCCATCCTTTGCACAATCCCAAGCGGCTGGTCGAGGTATACGGCCCCATAATCGATCATCTTGCTGTCAGCATCCCGCAGGCGAAATTCCGGCTGGAAGCCTCGCGCAACTACGAGGAGTTCGACAAGAAGCTGTTCAGCGGATATTTCGATTTCGCCATGCCCAATCCCTATCAGACGGTGCGCTCGCTCGAACACGGCTACCGCGTGTTCGGCAAGATGGGTGACGACGAACTGTTCCGTGGCATCATCCTGGTGCGACGCGACAGCGGCATCCGCAAAGTCAGCGACCTCAAGGGCAAGAAGGTCTCCTATCCCGCGCTCACCGCACTGGCGGCAACCATGATGCCGCAGTATTACTTGCATACCCACGGTCTGGACGTGAACCGCGACATCGAGAATCTCTATGTCGGCTCGCAGGAGTCATCCATCCTGAACGTGTTGCGCGGCCATGTGGCTGCAGGTGCGACCTGGCCGGTGCCGTGGATCACTTTCCAGCAGGAGCATCCCGACCTGGCTGCGCAACTGGAAGTGAGATGGCAGACCGAGACCTTGCCCAACAATGGTTGGGTGGTCCGCAAGGATGTGCCGCCCGAGCTGGCGGTCGCGGTCGGCCGGGCGCTGGTCGGCCTGACGGACACTCAAGCGGGGCGTGACATGGTGAAAAGGCTGGGCATCACTCGTTTCGAGACTGCGAACGACGAGATGTATGCGCAGGTGCGACTATATCTGGACCGGTTCTCGGCGACCGTGCGACATATCGAATACTGACCGCCATGAAAAGACGCAACTTCATCACCGCGCTTTGGCGCGGTTCCATCCGCAGGCAACTGGTGTTGGGCTTTGCCGTGTCTTCGCTGATGCTGATGACGCTGTTCGGCTATCTGATCCATGCACAGCAGCGCGATTCGCACTATCTATTATCGACCGAGCGAGCCACCTCGCTGGCGCATGCCCTGTCCATCAGCAGCACTTCCTGGGTGCTGGCGAACGACTTGGCAGGTCTGCAGGAAGTGGTGCTGGGGTTCGCGCGCACCTCCGACATGCATCGCGCCTTCTTCGTCAGCCCGCAGGGCGAGGTTCTGGCATCGACATCGCGGGACGAGATAGGTTATTACGTCACAGATCCGGTGAGCCGTGAAATGCTCGCCTCGACATCGCGCGACCAATTGGTGCTGGTGGACCAGCGCAACCAGGTGGTGGTCGCACATCCGGTGATCTTCAGCGGCCGACATCTGGGCTGGGTGCGGGTGGAGATGACGCGCGATACGGTGAATTCCAATCTGGACGAGCTGACGCGTACCTGGTTTGCTTTGGGTGCCATCGCGGTCTTGCTTGTGTCGCTGGTCGCTTGGGCTCTGGCATGGCGTCTTACCAACGGATTACAACACCTTATGGGTGTCGCCTCGGCAGTCGAGCATGGCTGGAGCAAACGCCGCGCCGATGTCGGTCGGCGCGACGAAATCGGCACGCTGGCGCGCAGTCTCGATCGCATGCTGGATGCGATCGAGAGGCAGAAGCGTTTGGTCAGCGAAAGCGAGGAGAAATACCGCTTCCTGGCCGACAACATCACGGATGTGATCTGGGTGCTGAACCTCGATCGGGAACGATGGGAATACATGAGCCCGTCGGTAGAGAGACTGTTGGGATATACGCCGAGCGAGGCGTCTACGCTGTCATTGAGCAGGATGCTGGCTGAGCAGGCGCGTGACAAAGCGCAGCAAGCGATCGCGGAACGCCGGCATGCCTTCCTGACGGGTGGTGACAGCGAGCATGTCTATCGGGACGAGTTGGAGCAACTGACCCGCGACGGCTCTGTACTGTGGGTCGAGATCACCACACGCTATGCGCGTAATGAGCAGGGCGACGTCATCGTGCTGGGGGTGACGCGCGACATCAGCGAGCGCAAGCAAGCCGAGGAGCAGATCCGCAATCTGGCGTTCTACGACCCCTTGACGCAATTGCCCAACCGTCGCCTGCTGCTGGACCGATTCAATCTGGTCATCGCGGCATGCAAGCGCAGCAAGCGTCATGCCGCGCTGATGTTCATCGACCTGGATAATTTCAAGCCGCTAAACGACAAGCAGGGCCACGATGTGGGTGATCTGCTGTTGATCGAGGTCGCGCAGCGCATGACCGACTGCGTGCGCGAGGTCGATACCGTGGCGCGCTTCGGCGGCGACGAGTTCGTGGTGATGCTGAACGAACTCAGTACCGACCGTGAGGTTTCCATGCAGCGCGCCTCGGACATCGCGGAAAAGATACGTCAGGCATTGGGTGAGCCGTATCGCCTGTGCGTGGCGCGCGAGCAGGGCGAACCGCTCGTGGTCGAGCACCGCTGCACGGCCAGTCTGGGCGTGGTGCTGTTCGACCGGCACTGTTCCTCCAGCGAAGACTTGCTGCGGCTGGCGGACGACGCCATGTATCAGGCCAAGGAAGGCGGGCGCAACCAGGTGCGTTATCTGGAGCCGCGCCCCCCCGCGCAAAAACGCGCTTGAAATTCCCCGCAGTGCCCCCAAGTACCGAATCGACCTTTTCGGTACACCCTGAATCCTGATCAACGACACATACGGAGAAGACATGACTGACAGCACCACCGTCAACCGCGAAACCATGGGTTTCCAGACCGAAGTGAAACAGCTCCTGCAGCTGATGATCCATTCCCTCTATTCCAACCGCGAGATCTTCCTGCGCGAACTGGTCTCCAACGCTTCCGACGCCTGCGACAAACTGCGCTTCGAGGGGCTGCACAACGATGCCCTGTTCGAGGACGATTCCGACCTCGCCATCCGCGTCAGCTTCGACAAGGAAGCGCGCACGTTGACCATCAGCGACAACGGCATCGGCATGAACCGCGACGACGTCATCAACAACCTCGGTACCATCGCCAAATCCGGCACGCGCGAATTCTTCGGCAAACTCTCCGGCGACCAGCAGAAGGATGCCAACCTGATCGGCCAGTTCGGTGTGGGTTTCTATTCCGCCTTCATCGTGGCCGACAAGGTCACCGTGCTCACCCGCCGTGCGGGCGAGAAGGCAGATCAGGGCGTGCGCTGGGAATCGGACGGCGGCGGCGAGTTCGACATCGAGATGGTGGACAAGGCCACACGCGGCACCGAGATCATCCTGCACCTGCGCGAAGACCAGGACGACCTGCTGGCCGGTTATAAACTGCGCGAGATCATCCGCAAGTATTCCAACCACATCGTGCAGCCCATCGTGATGAAGAAGGAAGAGTGGAAGGACGGCGGCTACGTCACCACGGACGAAGACGAGACCATCAATCAGGCCACCGCGCTGTGGACCAAGTCCAAGAGCGAGATCAGCGAAGAGCAGTACAAGGAGTTCTACAAACATGTCGGCCACGACTACGACGACCCGCTGGCCTGGAGCCATGCCCGCGTCGAAGGCCGTCAGGAATACACGCAACTGCTGTACGTCCCCAAGCATGCGCCGTTCGACCTGTGGGACCGCAACGCACGCCACGGCATCAAGCTCTATGTGCGCCGCGTGTTCATCATGGACGACGCCGAGCAACTGATGCCGCTCTATATGCGTTTCGTGCGCGGCATAGTGGATAGCGCCGACCTGCCGCTTAATGTCTCGCGCGAGATCTTGCAAGAGTCGAAAGACATCGAAGCCATCCGCAAGGGCTGCACCAGCAAGGTGCTGGCACTGCTGGCCGACATGGCAGAGAAAGAGCCGGAGAAATACGCCACTTTCTGGGGCGAGTTCGGCAAGGTGCTGAAAGAAGGCGTGGGCGAGGATCATGCCAACAAGGACAAGATCGCCGCTCTGCTGCGCTTCGCCTCCACCAAGGCGGACACCAATGAAGAGACCGTCTCGCTCAAGGACTACATTGCGCGCATGAAGGACGGCCAGGACAAGATCTACTATGTCACCGCCGAGACCTTCAACGCCGCCAAGAACAGCCCGCACCTCGAAGTGTTCCGCAAGAAGGGCATCGAAGTGCTGCTGCTTTCCGATCGCGTGGACGAGTGGGCGCTGAGCTACCTGACCGAGTTCGAGGGCAAGCAACTGGCCTCCGTCGCCAAGGGCGGTCTGGACCTGGGTGCGCTGGAAGACGCCGCCGAGAAGCAGGAGCAGGAGAAGCAGGCCGACGAACTCAAGCCGCTGCTCGACAAGATCAAGACCAGTCTGGCCGACAAGGTGAAGGAAGTGCGCGTCACGCACCGCCTCACTGACTCGCCAGCCTGTCTGGTTGCCGACGAGAACGACATGAGCGCCAACCTCGCGCGCATGCTCAAAGCCGCCGGTCAGAACGCACCGATGTCGCAGCCCATCCTCGAGATCAACCCCGGCCATCCGGTGGTGACACGCCTGCAAGCCGAGGAGAAGCACTTCGACGACTGGGCGGCTGTGCTGTTCGAGCAAGCCCTGCTGGCTGAAGGTGGCCAGCTCGACGATCCTGCCACCTTCGTCAAACGCATCAATCAGCTCATGCTGGAGATGGGCAAGTAAGCGTCAGGTTGTAACGCAACCAAGAACGGGCATCTTCGGATGCCCGTTCTGTTTATATGGTCTCGAGTTCGGTCGATTGCATGGATGCAATGCCGCCGGCCTTATGTTCAAGCGTTAGCAGACGCCTTCGGCATCTGCGATTAGAATCGCACCGTCCGCCCAGCGGGGGCAGGCGAAGCCGAAAGGGCGGAGCGCGGTGATCCATGATCCCTGCACAATTGCTTCATTCTTTATAGAGAGAATTTTCCTGCACGAGGTGGTTATGGATTTCCGTTTTGTTCACGCGGCATTATGGTTGCTCATCGGCGTTGTGCCCTTGCAGGTCCATGCGGAAATGCAGGAGTACATCCGCGATTACAGTTATCACGGCGCGTTCTTCGATAGCGCGACAAGCTGCCGGGTGAATGCCATTGAGGGCGTTAAGCGCGAGCTGCTGGAAGAGCTGGGTACTTATGTCGGTTCCGTGGTGAAGATGCATCAGGACTCGCTCGGGAATTCCTACATGAGCCAGGATGTGGTCAACATCACGGCAGGCATCGTGGCGATGAAGGTGCTGGATGAGAAATGGAAGCGCCCGGTGTACTACGTCAAAGCGGGGATCAAGGCCGACTCGGAGGATGTGTTGAGCAAACTCCGTGCGCTGCGTGCCGATCTGGAATTGGAGAAGTCGTTGCGTGAATCGCATGAGGCTTTGCAAAGCGCCCGCGAGCTGATCGCACGACTGAGGTCGCAACTGGAGCAAATCCAGCAGAAGGAGCAATTACCCGTCGAACATGATCAGGCGGCAACTATCGTGCCTGCGGCCGTGCCTCCAGAAACGCTCGCCCCCGCGTCGCCCAAGCCGGAAGCGACGACACTTGTTTCTGTTCTGGTCGATGCGGCACCGCCTGTCCCTGTCCCTGTCCCTGTCCCTGTCCCTGTCCCGCTCATAACGCCGACAGAGGAGGTCACAGCGACTCCTGCAGTTGAGCAGTTGGTAGAGAAATATCAGAAAGCGTCGCGTGACATCGAGGCAGGCGAGGCTTTCCGGCGTGCATTGGTGGCGCGTATCAACGGAGATTTCGCCGAAGCCATGCGCGAGATCGGTAAGCTGGCCGATGGTGGCAACGCCAAAGCACAGTTCCGCATGGGGTGGTTCTACGAGCGCGGGCTGGGGGTGGATCAGGACTACGCAAAGGCGCGTGCCTGGTACGAGAAGGCAATGGCGAACGGCGAGCCAGATGCTATCGCGCGCATGGGCATGCTGTACGAATTCGGGATGGGTGTTGAGAAGGATCATGGGCGCGCTGCCGAGCATTACCGGCGCGCCATCGATGCCGGGAGTGTATGGGGATTCGCGCACTTGGGCTATCTCTACGAGACCGGTAAGGGCGTGCCGTTCGATCGTGTGCAGGCTGCAGACTTGTATAGCCAGGGGGTGGAAAAAGGGAGCTATCTGGCCATGGCCAGACTGGGCTTCCTTTACCAGCTCGGGCGCGGCGTCGAGCAGGATGAGGCGCAGGCGGTGCGCCTGTATCGCGAAGCTGTCGATCACGGCCAGCCGCTCGCGATGACCCGGCTCGGCCAGATGTATAACCTTGGACGGGGCGGGTTGCCGAGGGATCATGCCAAGGCGCTGATGCTGATCCGTGAGTCCGTGCATTACAAGTTGCCCGCAGGTTATGCATTCATGGGATTCATGTACGAGAACGGTTGGGAGGTGGCGCGCGACTACGTTACGGCAAGGCAGTTGTATGAGAAGGCTGCCGCCCTTGATGCGCCTTTTGCCGAATGGCGACTGGGCGTCATGTACAAGAATGGGCTGGGCGTGGGGGTGGATCGTGACAAGGCGATGTATTGGCTGGAGCGGGCAGCCAGCAAGGGGGAGGACAAGGCCGCGCTGATGTTGCAACGGATGAAGCGGCATCCCTTGGGGGGATAGGGGGGGCGGTCTGGTGGAAGCATCCTGCAAAAATGGGCATCTTGGGATGTCCGTTTTTTTGTTTCAAATGAAATACAAAGCTGCCTCGATTTTGTTCTAACATCTCAAGCAACGGTCTTGCTGACCATGTAATGGGAGTGTTCGAGATGAACAGATCGCGCCGCCGCTTGCTTAAACAACTGACTGCTCTGGGGCTGCTGGCCGGCGCGGGGATCCCCGGCCTGATCCGCGATGCGCTCGCCGCCGGCAACTATCCATCCGTGCAGGGCCTGCACAAGATCAAGGGAGATGTACGCATCAACGGCAAACCGGCGAAGGAGGGGCAACCTGTACTGCCGGGCGACCAGGTCACCACCGGCGCGAACAGCGAGGCCATCTACGTCATCGACCGCAACGCTTTCCTGCAACGCAGCAACAGCGTGGTGCGTTTCGGCAAGGACGCGACCAAGGAATTCTTCCGTGTCGTCACCGGCCGCATCCTGTCGGTGTTCGAACCCGGCGAGAAACGTCTGGTGGTGCCCACCGCCGTCCTTGGTATCCGTGGCACCGCCTGCTACATCGAGGCCGAGGCGAAGAAGGTGTATTTCTGTCTGTGCTACGGCACAGCCCTGGTGGAACCGACTGCGGAACCCGGTCGGGTGGAGCGCATCGTCACCGAACACCACGACCACCCCATCTACATCCATCACGATACTGGCATGCCCTCCATGGCGAAAGCCAAAGTCGCCAACCATACCGATGACGAGCTGATCATGCTGGAGTGGCTGAACCGGCGTCGGCCGCCGTTCTATGGACTGGGTTTGACTGAGTATTGATCCGGTTCGGGTGATTGCCTCCGTACTCCAGGTGGGCGAAATATCGCTCTCCTGAGCAAGTCGAAGGGCAAACGGGCATTGCGCCGGACGCCTGCTCAGCCGAGCGCGATGCGATCCAGATATCTGGCGCGATAAAGCAAACGTGGTCGCTGCGAATCATCCGTGAAGGCACTGCGGTCGTGCAGCACGTTGTTGCAGAGCAGGCCCATGCCGGGTTGCAGGGTGGCTTTGAATACTTGTGGGACGTCGGAGGCGAGGAGGGCTTCCAGTGCGGCGACTGCGGCTTTCGTGGCGTCGTCTTTCTTCCATTCGATGCTGCGGGTGCGGGCGGTGTAGCGCATATGCAGGTTGCCATCCTTATCCACTGAGAAGACCGGGCCGCTTTGGGCGGGGCGCACACCGTCGTTCTCGTCCACACGTTCGGGGATGGTCATCACGTCCGGCTGCATGAGCGCTTCGATGTGCGCGGGGTCTTGTTCGCGCAGCAGCAGGTAGCACAGTTCGTGATCCATCAATCTGTTTTCGCCGCCACTGGCCGCATCGCGCACGCAGTGCAGCACCATGGCGCGTATCTGTCTTTCCGGCGGGTTGTAGTAGCCGTCGGTGTGCCACTTGATGGGTTTGTCGGTGTAGGGGATGTAGTGCTTGCGCGTGCCACCGTCGAACACGCGGATGGATGACACGCCATCCTCACCGGCCAGCCAGTTGGCATCCAGCCGGTTCAGGCCGAATTGCGTGCCCAGCTTGCGCAGGATGTCGCTGTCTTCTTCCAGCATGGGGCTGGCGTAGATGGCCATATTGCAGTTTTTGATGCGTGTAGCCAGTGCTTCGCGTTCGCTTGCGCTGAGGGCGCGCGGGTCTTTGACTTCTACGATGAGGTCGGCTGCGGTGCGTGGTGCGCCGGCCAGCTTGGCATCGCGCCAGCGCTGGTAGCTGTCGTCATCGGCGAGGTCGAACGGACTGGGCATTTAGTCTCCGCTGGTGCCGCTACGGCGTCGCGCCGGGCGGGGTTCTTCTTCCCACAGGCCGCGCAGCGTCTTCTCTACCAGCTTCACGGAATCCGGTGCTTCGAAGCTGATCATCGGATCGATGATCCACTTGGCGTCTTCTTCGCTCAGGATCTGACTGATACACCAGGCGAGATAACGATAGAAACCATAGTCGGGGCCGTTCTCGTTGTAGTCGAAATCCGCATACTCACCGGCACGGCGGTTGAGAAGTTCGATGAAGTCCTGCTTGCAGGTCTTCTGATCGCTCTCCAGCAAGCGGCTGCGGTTCTCGGCATAGGTCTCACCCGTGCGATTCGCCAGATTGCCGGTGAATATCTGCCGGTCTTCTGCGGAAAGTTTGCGATAGGCGAGGCGATCCGCGACGAGGATGAGGAAGGCCAGGTACTCGGCGAGGAAGTCGAGGTATTGCGGCCCGACCTCGATGGCGAAGTCGTCCTTGCGCGTGCGGCGCAAGGCGGCATCGGCGATACGCCACAGCGTGAAGGCGAGCGCATCCGAGATCTCCTGCGGCGTACGCTCCCGGCCATCCTTGAACCAGTTGCTCTTGATGCGGATGGCGACGTGCGCCTTATCCCTTGCGGATGTAGAACTCATGCACGCCTGCCGCAGTTTCAAGGGTCTCCAGCACGGTCATGCCGGTGCTCGCTGCCCAGCCTTCGATGTCCGAAGCCACGCCTGGACAATCGCTGATCAGGCGCAACACTTCATTCGCCTGCATGCCGTTCAGCAGTTTCTTGGCCTCGACGATGGGGCCGGGGCACACTGCACCACGGATATCCAGCGAGACATGGGCATGCGGGTGTTTCGCGCTCTTGCCGCCTTTCTGGATGTGATAGCCGATGCTGCCGCCATCCATCTTCTCGGTCTTGATGACCGAATTGCCGGTCAGTTCAGCCCAAGAGAAGAGATCGTCCGGCGTGCCGGGGCAGTTGGAGATCAGCAGCAACACCTGGCCGGGGTTCAACTCGTCCACCATGCGTTTTGCGCCGATCAGCGGCTTGGGGCAGGAAAGCCCCTTCATATCCAGCACTACATGTACGTTGTCATCCATTTCCATGCTCTCCTTAGTAGCCGCCCTTACCATAGGGCTGGGGCAGACCTGCGACCTTGGCGGCCTGCTTGGCCGGGCCGGTGGGGAACAGATCATACAGCGCCTTGCTGTCGGCATCCGGCCAGAATTCGTTCACGCCCTTGAGCATGTTGCGGAAGTTCGGGGTGTGTCCCTCTTCGCGATATTGTTCGCGCATGTAGTTGATGATCTCCCAGTGTTTCGGGGTCAGCTCGATGCCTTCGGCAGCGGCGATCACGCCCACCACTTCCTCGCTGTAATCCGGCTCCAGCAGGAAACCGTCGTCATCGGTTGCAAGTTCATTGCCAGCTACTACGTATCCCATCTTCATGCTCCTTTTAATTAACGACTACTAACAAAACATGTCCACGAAGAACACGAACCCTCTTCGTGGACTCCCGATTCTTATCTATTCCAGACCGGAGATGACCTTGTATGGCACGAAGATGCCGCATCCCAGATTTCGCCCCGTTCCCATGCCGGCGTATTGGACGCGCAGAGAATCCTCGTCTTTCAGGTCGTGCATCACCAGACTGAAACCGCTGATTTCCTGCTGATCGCTGTTCAAGCTGTGATGTCTGCCACAGATCAGCTTGCTGCGCACATCGAGCGCTGCAAGCGCGGTGTCGACCATCGCCATGAATTCGAGTTCGTCGGCCGGGCCCACGACCAGATGCGCATGCAGGGTGGAGTAGGGCTGTAACTCGCGCGTCTTGCCTTTGCCCAGCCGCACGGTCACGCTGCCGATCTGTAATTCCTGCTCGGACAGGGCCAGGGCTGCGTCCAGCAAAGCCAGCGGCAGGCGCAGCGCCAGCTTGGCGCGGTTTGGTAGCAGCAACTCACCGTTGTTGTTGGGGCCGCGCAGGGGGATCACACCCACCTCTTCGCTGGCGGCCAGTGCGGGGGCGATGCGCAGCAAGGCATCCCACAGCTTATGCGGGTAGTCGGCGGGGATGCTTTCGCCGTGCAGGTCGAAGCTGAGCTCGATCACGCTCATGCCTGTTGCTGGGCATTGGCCCAGTCCTGCATGACGGTCGCCCATTTGGCTGCCGTGGCAGGGTCGATGTCGAATATGGTGAAACGCTTGCCTTCACGGATGCGGACGCGCAGCATGTTCAAGCCCCCTTCGTCATGATCGACGTGTTGCAGTTCGATCTGCTGTTTGCCGATCGGCGCGGTGAACTGTTCGAGTACAGTGATATGTGCCATGGTTTTCCTGTGTGGGTTTCCCGTGTGCCTTAGTTAATGGGTCGGGTAATAAGGCAAGTCTAGCCGCAATGCCCCCTGCAATGGAATACTACCGGGGAAGGTAAAAGCACCCCCCATTAGAGTTACCTAACATACCCGCTCAGGGTGATGGTTTGCTTGGTGACACCCTCGTAATATGCTCAACCATTAGAAACCGGGACGAAGAGCCCGGACATGATCAACCAACCCTGCCGAGCACTGCATAAGCCAGAGGCACAGCAAATCGAAAGGAAAGACATTATGGCCAAGAAGATGCATGACACGCCCAACCTGGATCAACTGGAGTCCGGCCCTTGGCCTAGCTTCGTTACCGGCCTGAAGGATCTGGCCAAGGACAAGGATTATGTGGTCGACCTGCTGGGTCAACTGGAAGAGTCCTACAAGACCAAGAAGGGTTACTGGAAGGGCGGCACGGTCGGCGTGTTCGGCTACGGTGGCGGTGTGATCCCGCGTTTCACCGAGCTGAAGAACGCAGACGGTTCTCCCAAGTTCCCTGACGCAGCCGAGTTCCACACCCTGCGCATCATGCCTCCTCCGGGCATGCACTACGATACCGACACCCTGCGCAAGTTCTGCGACATCTGGGAAGAGCATGGTTCCGGTCTGATCGCTTTCCACGGCCAGTCCGGCGACATCATGTTCCAGGGCGCGACCACAGAGAACGTGCAAAAGTCCTTCGACGAGCTCAATGAGATGGGCTTCGACCTCGGCGGCGCCGGCCCTGCCGTGCGCACCTCCATGTCTTGTGTGGGTGCTGCCCGTTGCGAGCAGTCCTGCTACAACGAAGCACAGGCGCACCGCGCCGTGCTGAACACCTTCCTCGATGACATCCACCGTCCTTCGCTGCCATACAAGTTCAAATTCAAGTTCTCGGGTTGCCCGAACGACTGTATGAACTCCGTGCAGCGCGCCGACATGGCCGTGATCGGTACTTGGCGCGACAACATCCGCACCGACGAAGGTCTGGCCAAGACTTGGTTCGCCAAGCACGGCATGGATGAGCTGGTGAACGATGTCGTGGCGCGTTGCCCGACCAAGGCCTTCCAGGTCAAGGAACTGTCCAAGATCAAGGCCGGTGAGCACACCTCCACTGTGGCGGTGAACGACACCCACGGCATCGAGATCAGCAACCAGGACTGCGTACGCTGCATGCACTGTATCAACGTCATGACCGGCGCTTTGGCGCCGGGCAAGGACAAGGGCGCAACCGTGCTGGTCGGCGGCAAGAGCCACCTGAAGATCGGCGGTCTGATGGGTACCGTGGTGCTGCCGTTCATCAAGCTGGAAACCGAAGAAGAAGTCGAGAAGCTGGTCGATTTCGCGCAGCGCACCATCGACTTCTTTGCCGAGAACGCACTGGAGCACGAGCGTACCGGCGAGATGATCGAGCGTATCGGTCTGACCAACTTCCTCGATGCACTGGAAGTCGATGTCGATGCCTCCATGATCAATTCGCCGCGTATGAATCCTTACGTCCGTACCGACGGTTGGGACGAGGAAGTCGCCAAGATCAACGCCAAGAAACAAGCAGCCTGAGGAGATAGAAGATGAATCAAGCCGTCCAAGCCGCACCCGCAGCAAAGCGCAAGCCGAAGGAGACCGGTGTTCCGGAGAACACCAAGTATCTGCACCCGACGCTGCTGAAGAACTATGGCAACTGGCGTTATCACGACCGTCCGCGTCCGGGCGTGCTGCATCACGTGGCACACAGCGGCGACGAAGTATGGTCCGTGCGCGCCGGTACCCAGCGTCAGATGGATGTCTATACCATCCGTAAGCTGTGTGACATCGCCGACAACTTCGCCGAAGGCCGTGTGCGCTTCACCATCCGCTCCAACATCGAATACATCGTGACGGACGAGAAGAAGGTTGCACCGCTGATCGCTGAACTGGAGAAGAACGGCTTCCCGGTCGGTGGTACCGGTAACTCGGTCACCATGATCGCCCACACCCAGGGTTGGCTGCATTGCGACATCCCCGGCACCGACGCTTCCGGCGTGGTGAAGGCGCTGATGGACGATCTGTATGAAGAGTTCCGTCGCGAAGAGATGCCTAACCGCGTGCACTTGTCCACTTCCTGCTGCGAGATCAACTGTGGTGGTCAGGCCGACCTGGCCATCATCGTGCAGCACACCAAGCCGCCGGTCATCAACCATGATCTGGTCGCCAACGTATGCGAACGTCCGACTGTGGTGGCACGTTGCCCGGTTGCGGCGATCCGCCCGGCCATGGTCAACGGCAAGCCTTCGCTGGAGATCGACGAGGCCAAGTGTATGTGCTGCGGTGCTTGCTATCCCCCGTGCCCACCGATGCAGATCAATGATCCGGAATTCTCCAAGCTGGCCATCTGGGTCGGCGGCAAGAACTCCAACGCGCGCGGCAAGCCCACCTTCATGAAGATGGTCGCTGCCGGTCTGCCCAACAATCCGCCGCGCTGGCCCGAAGTCGGTGCTGTGGTGAAGAACATCCTCACCGTGTACAAGGAAGATGCGCGTCCCTGGGAGCGTATCGCCGACTGGATCGACCGTATCGGCTGGCCGCGTTTCTTCGAGAAGACCGGTCTGCCGTTCACCAAGTACCTGATCGACGACTGGCGCGGTTCGCGTTACAACCTGAACGCTTCGGCACATATCCGTTTCTGAGCGAGGTGACTGAATGAAGTTCGGGATCGTAGTCAACGAAGGGCCGTACCAGCATCAGGCGAGCGATTCTGCTTACCTGTTCGCCAAAGCGGCCATCGCGGCAGGGCATGAAGTGTGGCGTGTGTTCTTCTATCACGACGGCGTGAACAACGCCTCGCGTCTGACCGAGCCGCCGCAGGACGACCGCAATATCGTCAACCGCTGGACCAAACTGGCGGAAGACCACAAGGTCGACCTGGTGGTGTGCGTGGCGGCGGCATTGCGTCGCGGCATCAAGGAAGAGAACCTGGCGCAGGGCTTCCGCATCTCGGGTCTGGGGCAACTGGTCGAGTCCGGTATCAAGTGCGACCGTCTGGTCACCTTCGGCGATTGAGGAGAACGATATGAGTGACAACAAGAAATTCATGTTCGTGAACCGCAAGGCGCCTTACGGCACGATCTACGCGCTGGAATCGCTGGAAGTGGTGCTGATCACCGCCGCCTTCGACCAGGATGTCTCGCTGGCTTTCCTCGACGACGGTGTCTACCAGTTGAAGAAGGGTATGCAGACCAAGGGCATCGAGATCAAGAACTTCTCGCCCACCTACCGTGCGCTGGAAGACTACGACGTCGAGAAGCTGTATGTCGAGAAGGAAGCGATGGAAGCACGCGGACTGAACGAAGACGACTTCATCGTCGGCGTCACCGTGCTGAGCCGTGCCGAGATGGGCAAACTGATGGACGAGCAAGACGTCGTCCTGAGTTTCTAAGGGGGAGAACATGCTACATATCGTGAACAAATCCCCGTTGACCAGCGGCACGCTGGAAAGCTGCCTGAGCACCATGGTCGACGGCGGCGATGTACTGCTGATCGAAGACGCGGTGTATGCCGCGACTGCCGGCAGCGCCTTTGAATCCAAGCTGACTGCGGCCATGGGCCGTTGCAAGGTGCATGTGCTGATGCCCGACCTGGAAGCGCGCGGTCTGGGTGATCGCCTGCTCGCGGGCGTGTCATCGGTCGACTATGCGGGATTCGTCGCATTGACGGTCAGCAACAAGAATTGCCAATCCTGGCTGTAACAAATCGCGTTGCGATACGGTTCGTTGCCTCCCTGCAAGGGGAAGCACGGAATGAGGGAAGAGTAGTCAGCAGCAACCATTATTCATAGAAGGAGATACAACATGGCTAGCATCGAAGTCGGCGGCAAGAGCTACGAAACAGACGAAGAAGGATATCTGGTCAATCTGGGTGAATGGAATGCGGAAGTCGCAGACTACATCGCCAAGACCGAGAGCATCGAGATGACCGATCAGCACTGGGAAGTGATCAACTTCCTGCGTGAGTATTTCGACGAGTATCAGATCGCACCCGCAGTGCGCGTGCTGACCAAGGCGATCGGCAAGAAGCTGGGCGCGGAGAAGGGCAACAGCGAGTACCTGTACGGTCTGTTCCCGTACGGTCCAGGCAAGCAGGCATGCAAGATCGCCGGTCTGCCCAAGCCTACCGGTTGCGTTTGATCTGAATCCGGCAGGGTGACCACACGATGAGCGTTCTCTTCGCAATCCTGTTCTATCTCGCGACTTTGCTGTTCGTCGTGGGGTTGCTCTCCCGTATCAGTCTTTATGCGCGCACCCCTGCGCCGCTGAAGATACCAACCACTCCTGCGCCGACCACCAAGACCGGTGTGGTATTCCGCTTGACGCGCGAAGTGGTGTTTTTCGAAAGTCTGTTCAAAGCCAATCTGTGGACCTGGGCCATGGGATGGTTGTTCCACGCCAGCCTGTTGCTGGTCACCTTGCGCCATCTGCGCTATTTCACCGATCCCGTCTGGGGTTGGGTCGCATTCATCCAGCCGTTCGGCATCTATGCAGGCATCACCATGCTGCTGGGCCTGTGCGGGCTGTGGGTACGCCGTCTGTTCGTCGAGCGCATCCGTTATATCTCCACGCCGTCCGACCATCTGTGGCTGGTGTTGCTGATCGTCATCGCGGTCTCCGGCCTGCTGATGCAATTCGTCTCGCACACCGACGTGGTGGGCGTGAAGACCTATTTCCTCGGGCTGCTGAGTTTCGATATCGGCACCCTGCCGGCGGACGGTCTGCTGCTGTTGCATCTGTTCCTTGTTTTCGCACTCCTGGCGCTCTTCCCTCTAAGCAAGCTGTTACATGCACCAGGAGTCTTTTTTTCGCCCACCCGCAATCAGACCGACAATCCGCGCGAGCATCGTCATCTGAGTGCCTGGGCCGGCAAGTTGGAATCGGAGAAATAAGATGGCTGACATCACCGCACCAGCCTATCGCACCATACCCATCATTCCCGCGCTGAAGCCGGGTGCGATGGAAGGCAAGGGTCCCTTCATCGCCAACGACAAGCACCAGGAAGCGCTGGGATTCCCCCGTCAACTGGTGGACGACTGGCACGACAAGGCCATCGCCAAGATGGGTGATCTACTGGGCAAGTTCCGCTCGCTGCGCGTGTACATGGACGCCTGTGTGCATTGCGGCGCATGTTCCGACAAGTGCCATTACTTCATCGGTACGCAGGACCCGAAGAACATGCCGGTCGCGCGTCAGGACCTGATGCGCAGCATCTACCGCCGTTACTTCACCCTCGCAGGCAAGTTCTTCCCCAAGCTGGTCGGTGCGCGCGACCTGACGCGTGAAGTGCTGGACGAGTGGTACAACTATTATCACCAGTGTTCCGAATGCCGCCGTTGCTCGGTGTTCTGCCCATACGGCATCGACACAGCCGAGATCACCATGGCCGCGCGCGAGATACTCGCTTCGGTCGGCATGGGCCAGAAGTATTCCAACGAGATCATCGGCAAGGTGCACAAGATCGGCAACAACCTCGGTCTGCCCGAGCCTGCTCTGGTCGACACGCTGGAAGGTCTGGAAGAGGACGTCAAGGAAGATACCGGACTCGATATCAAATTCCCGGTAGACGTGAAGGGCGCTGAAGTGCTGCTGATCACGCCGTCCGCCGACTTTTTCGCCGAGCCGCACATCGACGGTCTGATCGGTTACGCCAAGGTGTTCCATGCCTCAGGCACCAGCTGGACACTGTCCTCGATGGCTTCCGAGGGCGCCAACTTCGGCATGTTCATCGGCAGTTACGAGCAGCTGCGCTTGATTGCGCTGCGCATCCGCGAGGCCGCGCTGGAACTGGGCGTGAAACGTATCGTGGTGGGTGAGTGCGGTCATGCATGGCGCGTTGCATACAGCTTCTGGAACACGCTGAGCGGCGTGGGCGACGGTGCGGACGAGACCGACAAGTTCGCACAGATGCTGCAAAAGCAACTCGATCACCGCTACAAGCAGCCTACCCATATCTGCGAGTTCACTTGGGATCTGATCCAGCGCGATGCGCTCAAGTTCGACAAGTCGAAGAACGACCAATTCGTCATCACCATGCACGACTCGTGCAACGTGGCTCGCGGTTCGCGCATGGGTGACCTGCCGGGCGGACAGTTCGAGATCCCGCGCAACATCATCAAGACGGTGGCCAACAACTTCGTCGAGATGGATGCCAACACCACACGCGAGCGCACCTTCTGTTGCGGCGGCGGCGGCGGTCTGCTGACCGACGACCTGATGGAGCTGCGTGTGAAGGGTGCCTTGCCACGCATGGAAGTGCTGAATCAGGCAGTGCAGGAACACGGTGTGAATTACATGGCGGCCATCTGCGCCATCTGCAAGACACAGTTTTCAAAGATCATGCCCGTCTACGGTTTCGACCGAAAGATGGTGGGCGGTGTACACCAGTTGGTCAGTAACGCGATCATCTTGGGCGATAAGTAACTTCAATCTGGAGGCATAGCGATGTCGGCAACAATTGATACCCCACAAAATCTGACTTTCCGTCGATACAAGGACGGCGACAGCAAGGTGCGTCGCTGGAACGAAAAGATCTTCCAGGCCAGCTTCTCCTACAAGTGCCCGACCTATATCCAATCCACGCCGCCGTGCCAGGGCAGCTGCCCGGCCGGTGAGGACATCCGTGGCTATCTCGGCATCGTGCGCGGCACCGAGAAAGTGCCTAACGGTGCAGACGGCAAGCCCGTCATGCCGTGGCAGGAATATGCATGGCGTCGCCTGACCGAGGCCAACCCGTTCCCGTCGGTGATGGGTCGTGTCTGCCCGGCACCTTGCGAATCCGGTTGCAACCGCAACGAAGTGGAAGACCATGTCGGCATCAACTCGGTCGAGCATTTCCTCGGCGAATACGCGATCGCCAACAAACTGAAGTTCAAGAAACCGGACGTTGCCCCAACAGGCAAGAAAGTCGCCGTATTGGGCGGCGGTCCGGCCGGTCTGTCGGTCGCCTATCAGCTCACGCTGAAGGGTCATGAAGTCACCATCTTCGACGACCACGAGTTCCTCGGCGGCATGATGCGTTACGGCATCCCGGGTTTCCGCACCCCGCGTGACGTGCTGGACGCAGAGATCCAGCGCATCATCGACCTGGGTGTGAAGACCCGCATGAAATGCCACGTCGGCAAAGACATCACGCTGGAACAGATCCGCAAGGAGTTCGATGCGGTGTTCCTGGGTATGGGCGCACAAGCCGGTCGTGCTTTGCCTATCGCCGATTCCGATGCGCCGAACGTTGTCACGGCGACCGCCTTCCTGAAGGCGTTCAACGACGGCCGTCTGCAGCACGTCGGCAAGCGCGTGGTGGTGGTCGGCGGTGGTGATACCTCCATCGACGTGGCGACCGTCGCCCGTCGTCTGGGTCACATCAGCCAGGCCAACCCGACCGACACCGAACTGGCCATCACCGGCCAGCTGGCACACGACGTCGCCGAGATCTCCGCCAAGGAAGGCGCGATGGTCACGCTGACCTCCGTGTTCCCCATCGACAAGATGCAGGCCAACAAACACGAGATCGAGCAGGCGCTGGCAGAAGGCATCGCCATCAAGGGCGGTCTGGTGCCTATCGGTGTCGTGCGCGATGCGAACGGTCGTGCCACCGCGCTGCGCGTGATGCAGTGCGAGGCCAAGTTCGTCGGCGGCAAGCTGGAGATCAAAAATGTTGAAGGCAGCGAGCAGGACCTCGAAGCCGACCTGATCGTGTCCGCCATCGGACAGGCGGTGGACTTCACCGGTCTGGAAGAATTCAACAACGGCAAGGGCGCGGTCTCCACCGACCGCAACTACGTGGTCAACGGCAAGCCGGGCGTGTTCGCAGGCGGTGACGTGATCCGTCCGCACCTGTTGACCACAGCCATCGGCCACGGCTCCATCGCTGCCGACGGCATCCACAACTTCCTGCTGGGCATCGATCTGGAGAAACGTCCCAAGATCGACGCGCACCAGTTCGACCTGATGCGCAAGATGGCGGAGAAGGGGCTTGAGATCAAGGAAGCTACCGAGCCGTTGCGCGGCACCTGCGACACCAACGTCGCCGTGCACAACTTCGACAACCGTTCGGACCGTTACATCATCCCGCACGACAAGTTGTTCCTGGGTCACTTTGGTTTCACACCGCGCAAGCAGCGTCACATCATCACGCTGGACGAGCAGACCGCACTGGGCAACTTCGAAGAGCGTCTGAACCCGCTGCCGGAAGCGGATGCCGTAGCAGAAGCCAAGCGCTGCATGAGCTG
Source organism: Pseudomonadota bacterium (assembly GCA_043827165.1). GTDB lineage: Bacteria > Pseudomonadota > Gammaproteobacteria > Burkholderiales > Gallionellaceae > Sideroxyarcus. Next base: position 102,459 of record JBDRPJ010000011.1, on the reverse strand, counting down.
CGGTATGTGCTTCGAGTGTGATAACTGTGTGGTGTATTGCCCGCAGACCGCCGTATCGCGCGTGAAGAAGTCCGAGTCGACACTCGGCCGTTATGTCACGACCGACTACGACAAGTGCATCGGCTGCCACATCTGTGCCGACGTGTGTCCGACCGGTTACATCCAGATGGGTCTGGGTGAGTGATGAAGCTGCTCGTATCCCTGTTGCTGACTCTGTGTGTCTCACTGGCCTGGGCCGGTGAGGCGGCATCGCCCAAGCTGGATATCGGCAAGGGTGGACAGTGCGTGGAAGATACGCAGTGGATGCGCAAGAATCACATGCACCTGCTCAAGCACGGGCGCGACGATGCTTTGCGTCTTGGCATCCGTGACGAGAAGCACAGCCTGAAGACCTGCATCGAGTGTCATGCCAGCACCAAGGATGACAGCGTGACCGCGCGAGCCGACAGCTTCTGCGTCGGTTGTCACAAGTATGAGGCGGTCAAACTGGATTGCTTCGAGTGTCATTCCGGCACGCGCAAGAGTGCGTGGTTGCAACAGAGGAACGCCAAATGAGCGACATGGATATGGATCGTCGTAACTTCCTCAAGACATCGGTCGGCGCGGCGGCAGTCGCGATCGCGCCGGGCATGATGTTGTACTCGGTCGCGCAGGCCAAGAGTGAGGGTGCCAGCAGCAAGGTCCGCTGGGGCATGCTGATCGACACCAACCAGTGCAAACCCGGCTGCAACGATTGCGTCACTGCCTGTAACCGCGAGAACGGGCTGTCCGGCGAGACCAAGTCCACCGACTCGCAATGGATACGCAAGATAGACATCAAGGACATCAGCACGGGACGCGAGATCTCGCTGCCGATGATGTGCCAGCACTGTGAGAATCCACCCTGCGTGGACGTGTGCCCGACCAACGCTTCCATGAAGCGCGCCGACGGCATCGTGCTGGTGGACAAACACCGCTGCATCGGCTGCCGTTATTGCATGATGGCCTGCCCGTACAAGGCGCGCTCCTTCGTGCACGAGCCACAGACCGGCCAGAATCCGGATGTGCCGCGCGGCAAGGGCACCGTCGAGAGTTGCACGCTATGTGTGCACCGTATCGATGTGGGTGGCAAGCCGGCTTGCTCGGAAGCCTGCCCGAACAAGGCGATCGTGTTCGGCGATCTGAACGATGAGAACAGCGAGATCGCCCAAAAGGTACGCAGCGTGGCATCGGTGCAGGTGCGTGCCGATCTGCGTCTGAACCCCGGCGTCCGTTACCAGGGAATATGATCATGTCTTCTACACCCACCCTAGAATCCCTGCACTTCAAGAACCGCCTGTACTGGCTATTGCTCGCCATCGGCGGTCTGGTCGTCGCGGCTGGTATGTATGCCGTGCATCTGATGGAGCATCACGGCCACATCATCACCGGCATGAACAACCAGATCGTATGGGGCATGCCGCATGTGTTCGCCATCTTCCTGATCGTGGCCGCTTCCGGTGTGCTGAACGTCGCGTCTATCGGCTCCGTGTTCGGCAAGGCCATCTACAAGGCGCGCGCGCCACTGGCCAGCCTGCTGTCCATCGCCATGCTGGTGGGTGGCCTGACCGTGCTGATGCTGGACCTCGGTCGTCCCGACCGCATCATCGTCGCCGCCACCAATTACAACCTGACCTCTGTGTTCGCCTGGAACGTGCTGCTGTATTCCGGCATGGTGGGTTTGGTGGTGGTCTATCTGTGGACCATGATGGAACGCCGCATGAATCCGTACAACAAGGCTGCGGGTATCGGTGTGTTCGTGTGGCGCTTTGTGCTGACCACCGGCACCGGTCTGATCTTCGCCTTCCTGACCGCGCGCCAGGCCTACGGTTCTGCGCTGCTGCCACCGATGTTCATCGTGTTGTCGTTCGCATGGGGCATGGCGGTGTTCCATCTGGTTCAGACCAGCATCTACATGTGGAATGAGAAAGTCATCGATTCCGCCATCCTGCAGCGCAAGAAACATCTGCTCGGTGTGTTCGTGCTCGGTTCGCTGTACATGGTCGCCACTTACCACCTGACCAACGCCTATTTCTCGCAACAGCAGGGATTCGAGCGCTTCATCCTGATGGACGGCGGTATCTATCCGTCGCTGTTCTGGTGGGGTTATGTGTTGCTCGGCAACATCGTGCCGCTGGCCTTGCTGTACACACCGGGTATCCGGCGTGACCGCTGGGCGGCGCTGGCTGCCTTGCTGATCATCCTCGGCGGGTTCGCGCTGCTGTACGTGTTCATCATCGGTGGACAAGCCTGGCCGCTCAACCTGTTCCCCGGTTATGAAGTGACCAGCACCTTCGCCGACGGACAGATCGCCGCCTACAGTCCCTCCATCTACGAGATGCTGCTCGGTCTTGGTGGTTTGGCTATCGCCTTCCTCATCACCACCGTCAGCGTACGTGTGCTGAACTTCATGCCGCAGGATAAGCCGTACATCGCGGACTGATCCTGCAGGAAAGGCTGCCATGAACCGTATGCTGATCTCGGCAGCACACAAATCCTCCGGCAAGACCATGGTCAGCATCGGCCTGTGTGCGGCGCTCGCCGCGCGCGGCCATGCCGTGCAGCCGTTCAAGAAAGGGCCGGACTACATCGACCCGATGTGGCTGGGCCAGGCCGCAGGCCACGCTTGCCGCAACCTCGATCTGTACCTGATGGAGAACGATGATGTGGTCGCCACCTTCGCGCGCCATGCGTCCGAGGTGAATCTGGTCGAGGGCAACAAGGGCTTGTACGACGGTCTGGCGCTGGACGGCAGCAACAGCAATGCCGCGCTGGCCAAGTTGCTCGACCTGCCGGTGATACTGGTGATCGACGCGCGCGGCATGACGCGCGGCATCGCACCGCTGATCCTCGGTTATCAGGCGTTCGACAAGGACATCAACATCGCCGGTGTCATCCTCAACAATCTGGGCGGCAAGCGTCACGAATCCAAGTTGCGCGAGGTCATCGAGCACTACACCGACGTGCCGGTGATAGGTGCCATTCAGCATGACGAACGCCTGTCCATCGTCGAGCGCCATCTGGGCCTGATGCCCAGCAACGAATCGCATGTGGCCAATGCCAAGATCAAACAGATCGGCGAAGCCATCGCCGAGCAGGTCGATCTGGACAAGTTGCTGGCGTTGACCAAAAAAGAGCCGTTACCCGTTCCGCACAAGGCGCTGGTGAGTGCCTTGCCCTGCGGCGACAAGGTACGCATAGCCATCGCGCGCGACCGCGCCTTCGGTTTCTACTACGCCGACGACCTCGATGCGCTGGCTGCGGCGGGTGCCGAGTTGGTGCCGTTCGATGCATTGCGCGACGCGCATCTGCCCGAGGTGGACGGCTTGTATATCGGCGGCGGATTTCCCGAGACCTGCGCCGCCGAACTGGAAGCGAACACGGCTCTGCGCGGCGAGATCCGGCAGGCCATCGCCAACGGTATGCCGGCTTATGCCGAGTGCGGCGGGCTGATGTACCTGTCGCGCAGCATCGCCTACGAAGGCCGCAGCTTCGATATGGTCGGCGCCATCCCCGGTGACGTGAAGATGCATGCCAAGCCCATCGGTCGCGGTTATGTGCATCTGCAGGAGGACGCTGAACACCCATGGCCGCGTCCCGATGCACCCGCCAAACAGATCAAGGCACACGAGTTCCACTATTCGAGTCTGGAGAACCTTCCGCCCGACAGTCGCTTCGCTTACCATGTGGCGCGCGGTTACGGCATCGACGGGGAGCGCGACGGCATCATCGTCAACAACCTGTTGGCCTCCTACACGCACCTGCGCACCATCGGCAGTTGCTATTGGGCTACCCGTTTCGTCGGCTTTATCCGCCGATGCAAGGGGCAAGCACTGGACTCAACTTCACTGAAAGAGAAAGCACAATGAACACCAGCATGTATCAGGCCGCTATCGCGGCATTCGACAAAGCCAATTCAGAAGACCCGAATCTGGAAGTGTTCGAGGGTAAGACCTGGCCCAAGGAGCTGTTGTACGCACAGCGTATGACCGACATGCAGGAGCGTTTTGCCCCGGACGCATCGGAAGCGGTCAAGCTGGCCTGCCGCGCGCAGCACATCCAGCGCTGGAAGAGTCCGCGCAGCGACTACCCGATGGACAAGAAGGGCTACATGTTGTGGCGCACCAACCTGTACAAGTTCCACGCCGAGACGGCCGGTGCCCTGATGAAAGAAGTGGGCTACGACGACGAAATGATCGCGCGCGTGAAGACCATCGTCGGCAAGAAGGACCTGAAGAGCAATCCCGAGACGCAGCTGATGGAAGACGTGGTCGACCTGTGCTTCATCGAGCACTACATGCTGCACTTCGCCGAGCAGAAACCGGATTACGACGAAGCCAAGTGGCTCCTCATCATCAAGAAGACCTGGGACAAGATGTCCGACAGCGCGCATGAGTTCGCGCTGGCCGGCAAGATCAAACTGCCGGAAGCCCTGGTACCGCTGATCCTGAAGGCGATCCAGTAAATGGATTACCTGCCCGTATTCCAGAAGATCGATGGTCGCCTCTGTCTGGTGGTCGGCGGCGGAGTGGTCGGTGCACGCAAGGCCGGTGTGTTGCTCGAAGCAGGTGCGAAAGTGCGCGTGGTGGCGCCCGAGATCGACGAAGAGTTGAAGGCGCAAGCCAATGTCGAGGCGATCCTCACCTGTTTTGAGCCACAGCACTTGGATGGTGTCGCGCTGATCATCGCCGCGACCAATGACAGGGAAGTGAACAAGCAGGTGTCCGAGCTGGCACAGGCACGCAACATCCCGGTCAATGTGGTGGACGATCCCGAGCTGTGCAGCTTCATCATGCCTGCCATCATGGACCGTTCACCATTGATGGTGGCGTTCTCCAGCGGCGGTGCGTCGCCGGTGCTGACGCGCATGATGCGCGGCAAGCTGGAGACCGTCATCCCGCAGAACTACAGCAATCTGGCCGGTTTCGCCGAACGCTTCCGTGAAGAAGTAAAACAGCGCGTGACCAACCCGGCCAAGCGCCGCATCTTCTGGGAGAACGTGTTCGACGGCGTGGTCGCGGAGAAGGTGCTGACCGGCGACGAGGCGAGCGCCGAGGCCATGCTGCAGCAGATGCTGGCCGACGAGGACAACATCGTGCGCGGCGAGGTGTATCTGGTCGGTGCCGGTCCCGGCGATCCCGATCTGCTCACATTCCGCGCACTGCGTCTGATGCAGAAGGCCGATGTGGTGGTGTACGACGCGCTGGTGTCCAAGCCCATCGTGGACATGACGCGCCGCGATGCTGATCGAATCTATGTTGGCAAACGCCGTGCCGACCATGCTTTGCCGCAGGAAGAGATCAACCTGCTGCTGGTGCGCCTAGCCAAGGAAGGCAAGCGCGTGCTGCGCCTCAAGGGCGGCGACCCGTTCATCTTCGGTCGCGGCGGCGAGGAGATCGAGACGCTGGCGGCGGAAGGTATCCCGTTCCAGGTCGTGCCCGGCATCACGGCGGCGGCAGGCGTCGCGTCCTATGCGGGCATCCCGCTGACACATCGCGACCATGCCCAATCCTGCCTGTTCGTCACCGGCCATCTGAAGGACGGTTCGATGAACCTGGACTGGGAGCAACTGGCCCGTCCGCGTCAGACAGTGGTGGTGTACATGGGCTTGCACGGTTTGGTCGAGCTATGCAGCAAGCTGATCGAACACGGCATGCCGGATACGACGCCCATCGCCATCGTGCAGCACGGCACGCAGCCCACGCAGCGCGTTTTCACCGGCACGCTGGCGACGCTGCCCGGCATCGCTGAGCGCGAGAAGCCTCAAGCGCCAACCCTCATCATCGTCGGCGGGGTGGTCACCCTGCGCGAGAAACTGGCATGGTTCCATCCGCAACAGAACTAGATTCGCTTCGCAGTCCAATAACAAACACAGGGAGATTGAAGATGAAGCAAGTGATGAGTAAGGTTTTGCTGTCCGTGGCGTTGCTGTGTGTCGCAGTCGGCGCACAGGCTAAAGATACGATCCTCAAACCGTTCGTGCTGGCTTCCACCAGCGCCGGAACGGTCGCCGAAAAATCCGTGCAAGTGAAGAGCGCGCTGACCGCCGCCGGTTTCACCGTGGTCGGCGAATACGCACCGTTCCCGACTGCCAACATCATCATCGTCACCAACGATGCACTGAAGCAGAACGCCGCCGCATCCGAGCATGGCGGCTACGGCGCGGTGCAGCGCGTGTCGGTCACTGCCGCGGGCAAGGATGTGCAGGTCAGCTATACCAATCCGGTGTACATGTCCTATGTGTACCGCATGAAGGGCGATTTGGCCGATGTGTCGGCCGCGCTGGAGAAGGCACTGGGCCGTGTGGAGGAATACGGTGCCAAGGGACTGACCGAGAAGCAGGCACGCAAGTATCACTATATGTTCGGCATGGAGTATTTCGACGAGCCGAGCCGATTGGAGACCTACGGCAGCTACGAAGAAGCCGTGCAAGCGGTCGATGCCAAGTTGTCCGCCAACAAGAACGGCGTGAGCAAGGTGTACCGTGTGGACGTGCCGGGCAAGCAGGAGAGCGTGTTCGGCGTGGCGCTGAAAAGCGACGACAAGTACAAGGACGACACCTTCATCATGTCCGAGATCGACTTCCGCGATGTGAAATCGACCGCGCATCTGCCGTATGAAGTGCTGGTCTCCGGCAAGAACGTCTATGCGCTGTATGCACGCTTCCGCATCGCCATCAATTTCCCCGACTTGTCCATGATGGGCAAGAACAGCTTCATGAACATCATGCAGTCGCCCGAGGCGATCCGTGCTGCGCTGGAAGGGGCTGTAAAGAAATAAGCAGGAGATGAACCATGACTGAACTGATGACTGCAGCCTATGCGGGCGACCTGGAGCAAGTGAAGCAACTGCTTGCGGCGGGGGCGGATGTGAACGCGACCGACGAAGCGGGCTGGACCGCGCTGATGAAGGCCTGTTACAACGCCGAGCAGAAGCGTGGTTTCGCTGACGTGGTGCAGGCTTTGATCGATGCCGGAGCGGACATCGAAGCACCCATCGGCTATGGGGTGCGGCCGCTGATGCTGGCGGCCGGTTATGGCGAGACCGCAGTCGTCGACGCATTGCTCAAGGCCGGTGCCGACGTGCTGGCCAAGAACGAGGGCGGTTTCACCGCACTGATGATGGTGAAGCAGAAGTTCTACGTGGATGTCATCAACCTGCTGCACGAGGCCGAGCAGATGGCCGGTCTGGGCGAGAACAGTTGTGCCAGCAAGAACGCCCCCGGTAGCAATGTCGTCACCTTTATGAAACGCCCGGAATAAGCGAGGACGCCATGCCCTATTACATCTACCGCATCACCGAGCGCCCCATCCGCATTCTGGAGAAGCTGGAGCAGCACGAGGTCTACAAGGAAGCTTCCGCGCGCGCCAAGGAACTACGCAAGGCGGAAGTGTGGGGCGAGAACGGTAGCATCAAGATGATCCATGCCGAGAACGAACTGCAAGCCGAAGACCTGTTGAACGAGGTGCGCGAACCGGCACCGCAACTCGGCGACGACTGACGCCATGGACGAGGCGGCCTTCCGGCAGACTCTGGAAGCGACGCATCCCCTGTTGTGCCCGTTCAGCAAGGCCTTGTTCTCGGGCTGTGTCGCGTGCTCGCAGGCCGGGCGCATGAATCTGGCGGAACGCGAACTGATCGTCTGTCGTGAAGCCGTCTTGCAACAGCGCTGTGCCCGCATGCACGACGCCTTGCGTCACAACTTCGGTTTCGCCATCCACACCCTGCATGACGAAGCACCCATACCCCACGGTCAGGAGATGCGTATCCAGTGCGGCGGCCTGCGCGGGTTGCAGGACGTGTTGCGCGGCGATGCCGAGGTGACGGATGTGGATGGACTGATGCGGGCAGTATTGCAAAACTGGCCGGAGGAGGGAGATATCCCGTTCTCGGCGGTGGTGCACGCTGCGCGCCTGCATTATCAGGGAAGACACAGCAGATGAGCGGGGCTGCTACCGCTACAATGCATGCTATCGAGAACAGCATCGGATAACAGGTAACGAATCAGGAATGACTACCGCTGCCACATTGCAAGACCGCTTCAATCGCCGCATCGACTATCTTCGATTGTCGGTGACGGACCGCTGCGACCTGCGCTGCAGCTACTGCATGCCGCAGGGTTTCAGCGACTACGAGCTGCCTGCCGATTGGTTGACCTTCGACGAGATCGAGCGTGTGGTCGCGGCCTTTGCTCGCATGGGCACCTCGCGTTTCCGTATCACCGGCGGTGAACCGCTGTTGCGTCGCGATTTGAGTGGATTGGCTGCGCGCCTGGCTAGGTTGTCCGGTGTGGAAGACCTGTCACTTAGCACCAACGCCACCCATCTGGCCCAGCACGCCGTCGCACTCAAAGCGGCAGGCGTCACCCGCCTGAACGTCAGTCTCGATTCCCTGTGCGCCGAACGCCTGCAACAGATCACGCGACGCGACGCGCTGGACGAGATACTGGAAGGGCTGCTGGTGGCCAAGGCCAGCGGCTTCGCGCCGATCAAGATCAACATGGTGGTGATGGCCGGTGTGAACGAGGACGAGGTCGAGGACATGGCCGCATTCTGCTTCCGCCACGGTTTCGTGCTACGCCTGATCGAGACCATGCCCATGGGCGAGACCGGCCGCAACGCGGCTTACGTCGACCTGCAACCGATCCGCCAGCGCTTGCAGAACCGCTTCGGTCTGGTGGACGGCATCATCGGCGGCGGCGGCCCGGCGCGCTACCTGGTCACGCCGGACGGAAAATCTAGCATCGGCTTCATCACCCCCATGTCGCAACACTTCTGCGAGACCTGCAACCGTGTGCGCCTGTCGGTGGATGGCACGCTCTACCTCTGTCTGGGGCAGGAACATGCCTTGCCGTTGCGTCCGCTGTTGCGCGCGGGATGCAGCGACGACGAACTGGACGCCGCCATCCGCAGCGCCATCGAACTCAAACCCGAGCGGCACGAGTTCAACGAACAACCCGGCAAGATCATTCGCATCATGTCGATGACAGGAGGATGAGATGAGCCTGACCCATTTCAGCGAATCCGGGCGTGCGCGCATGGTGGATGTCTCCGGCAAGGAAGCCACGGTACGCGTCGCCATCGCCAGCGGCACCATCCGCATGCACCCGCAAACCCTGCAGCGTATCCGCGACGGCAAGATCGGCAAGGGCAACGTCTTGGCTGTGGCCGATGTTGGCGCCGTGATGGCCGCTAAACGCACACCGGACATCATCCCCATGTGCCATGCCATCGCACTCTCCGGCGTGCAGGTGGAATTTGCAGAAGTGACGGAAGCGGACGCGCAAGGCTGTGTCGGCTTGCGTGCCGAGGTCACCGCAAGCTGTGTCGGCCAGACCGGCGTCGAGATGGAAGCGCTGACCGCCGTCAACGTCGCGCTACTCACCATCTACGATATGTGCAAAGCCATAGACCGCGGCATGCGTATCGAGAACGTACAACTCGACGAGAAGCGTGGCGGCAAGAGCGGCGTTTGGAAACGCGGAGAGAACAATTGATCAAAGTCCTATTCTTCGGCCCAGTCGCCGACCGTGTGCAGACGCGCGATATGGATATCGAATACACCGAAGGCATGACCCTGCACGACGTCACGCACAAAGTCGGCATGCTCCATCCCGGCGCACTCAGCATCGTCAGTTTCATCGCTATCAATCAGGAACAGGTGCACGACAAACAGACTGTTTTGAAAGATAACGACGAGATCGCCTTTATGGCGAAGTTCAGTGGAGGTTGAGATGCCGAGCGTATCCCCACAACCCCGTCATTCCCGCGAACGCGGGAATCCAGATGGTCAACGCTATCCCTGCGCAGCAGGACAGCATTCAGTCTTGTCCGCTTCGCGGATCTTTTCATTTAACTGGATTCCCGCCTGCGCGGGAATGACAAAGGAGGGAGCATGACCGATCCCGTCCGCATCCAGCAGGAAGACTTCTCGCAAGATGCCGAGATCACTGCGCTTAAGGCATCCTCCAAACGCATGGGCGGCATCGCCACTTTCCTGGGCTGCGCACGCGACTTCTCGGAAGGTCGCGACGTCAGCCAGATCAGCTTTGAAGCTTACGGCAGCATGGCACTGGCCGAGATGCGCAAACTGCGCGAAGAAGCCATCGCCAAGTTCGACCTGCTGGACGCCCGCATCGTGCACCGCGTCACCACCGTGCAAGCCGGTGACAACATCGTCTTCATCGCCGCCGGTGCCGCGCATCGTGGCCCAGCCTTCGACGCCTGCCGCTGGATCATCGACGAACTCAAACAGCGCGTGCCCATCTGGAAGAAAGAAGTCACGCCGGAGGGCGAGTCGTGGGTTACGCAGCATCCTTAGAGACTGTTCGAGCTGAAGACTTGTATTTTCATGAGATCGCATTTGGCTCAGGTGAGTACGAGCAGACCTGTGAGTTGCGTAATGAAGTTTTGCGCCTTCCCTTGGGCCTGAATCTATACAGCGAAGACCTTGAGCTGGAGAAGGAACAATGGCATTTCGGGTTGTTCGATCACGATACTGCACTGATCGCCTGTGTCATCGCAGTTCCCCAAGCATCGGGTCAGGCTAAGCTTCGTCAGATGGCAGTCAAGGCAGGACATGAAGGGAAAGGTATCGGGCGCAGGCTGCTGCTTTCCGTCGAAGAACTGTTGGTCGCACGGGGTGCCACGCAACTTTCATTGCATGCCCGCATCAGCGCTGGCGGTTTTTATGAGAAGCTTGGCTATGTGTATTCGGGAGTGCCATTCATTGAGGTCGGGATACCGCACATCCGTATGGAAAAACAACTACAGCCATTGAGCAAACCATGAACATCGTCTCCATCGTCGGCCACTCCGGTTCCGGCAAGACCACCCTGATTTAAAAGCTGGTACGCGAACTGATGTGTCGCAAGTTGCGCGAGTTGTCCATCATGCTGGCGCGTTCTCCCAAGCGTGGGAGTCATTGCCGCTTCCTGGATGCTGATATCATTCAATCAACTTCAACATATTCGGAGTCCCGATGAGTTCGATCGACATCTTTCCCTGGAATGAAAACTTCAATACCGGGATCCCTAAGATTGATGAACAGCACGAGCGGCTGGTCGGCTTGCTCAACCAGCTGGCCAGTCATGTTGCTTTCCAGTCAGACATCCCGACTCTGGAGCAAATATTCGATGAACTTGCGGATTATGCTGTCTATCACTTTCAGACAGAGGAGTCGATCTGGTGTGAGAGTCTATCGGGCGACACGCTCGAAGTTGAACACAAGCGGACGCATGAGAGCTTTGTGTCGATGATCCAGGAGAAACGTAGCCAGATCGCGGCAACGGACGGCGAGGCCATCATCGAGGAGCTCCTTGCATATCTGACGCGCTGGCTGGCTACACATATTCTGGAAAGTGACCGGTACATGGCTGCCGTTTCTCTATGCAGGGAAACTGGGTTGTCGCTTGATGAGGCCAAGCGTTGTGCTGCGGAGCGATTGGGTGGGAATACCAAAACACTGATCAATCTCATCCTATCCATATACGACAGCCTTTCAACCAACGCCCTCAGTCTGATGCGTGAGCTGAACATGCGCAAGGAGCGGGAAGAGAAGATCAGGAAATATGCCCAGCAACTGGAAGAGGTGTTCATGAAGGTCGTTGGGCTGGCGACTACCATGAGCGAGATGAGGGACCCCTATACCGTCGGCCATGAGCGACGTGTTGCCGAAATCGCTGTGGCCATCGGGCGCGAGATGGGGCTGGATGAATCGCAGCTGGAAGGAATCAGGATAGGTGCCAGTTTGCATGATCTGGGAAAGATTTCGATCCCGGCAGAGATCCTGGGTAAGCCGGGGAGACTGAGCGACATAGAGTACTCGATGATCAAGTCGCATCCTGTGTCGGGCTACAACATCCTGAAGGATGTGGGATTCCCTTGGCCTGTGGACAAGATCGCGTTGCAGCATCATGAGCGAATGGATGGCTCTGGCTATCCGAGTGGATTGAAAGGCGATGAGATCCTGCTGGAAGCGCGAATCGTGGCCGTGGCCGATGTGGTGGAGGCGATGCATTCTCATCGACCGTACCGACCCGGACTAGGGATCGCAGCGGCCTTGGAGGAGATTCGTCGCGGGAGGGGAGTGGCTTTCGATCCTGCGGTGGTAGACAGCTGCCTGAGTATCTTCAATGAAAAGGGCTTCAACCTTAAAGAGTAGTGCCAGGGCCGAAAATGATGAAACTGTTCTCCATCGTCGGCCACTCCGGTTCCGGCAAGACCACTCTGATAGAAAAACTGGTGCGCGAACTGACGCGGCGCGGCTTGCGCGTGGCGACCATCAAGCATGCGCATCACAAGGTGGAGATGGATACGCCGGGTAAGGATAGCTGGCGCTATACACAGGCCGGAGCGGCGATGAGCTTGCTGGTGACGCAGGGGGGGGTGCAATTGGTGGATACGCAGACCGAGCAGCGCACGCCGCAGCAGTTGGCCGAACGTTTTCTGGGCGAGGCCGACCTGGTGTTGGCGGAAGGTTTCTCGCTTGCGCCGGGTGCGAAGATCGAAGTGTTGCGACGTGCGTGTACCGCTACGCCGCGCTGTACGTTGGAAGAGGGCGTGGTGGCGCTGGTGAGCGATGTGGACGAAGCGCATCCGCAGTTGCCGCATTTTGCGCTGGATGATGTGGACGGCATCATCGCGTTCATCCTGCAGCAGTCGCATCAATGATCGCTGATTGCACCGCGCTGATCCTCGCCGGCGGCGATTCCAGTCGCATGGGGCAGGATAAGGCTGGTTTGCTGCTGGATGGTTCGACCTTGCTGCAACGTGTGACGACCACCATGCAGGAGGTATTTCCAAAGATCATCGTCAGCGTGCGCCAGCCACGCGCGGAGGTGCTGTTGCAGCAGGTGTGTGATGCCGAAGCGGACGGTGGGCCGCTGGCTGGATTGGTCGCTGGGTTGGCGCAGGTGGAGACACCGTGGATGTTCGCTGTCGCATGCGACATGCCGTTCATCCAGTCTGCCGTCATAATTCGCATGGCCGAGTTGCGCGGCGAACATGATGCCGTGGTGCCGATGATCGATGGCCATCCGCAACCTCTGTTCGCCTTCTATGCGAAGCAGTCAATGTCGATGATGCGCGATGCATTGGCGAGTGGTGAGAAGCGCGTGCGTGCTGTGCTGCAGAAGCTGGACGTGCGCTATGTGGATGAGGCGGAGTTGCGGAATTGCGATCCGCAGTTCCGCAGTTTTATTGATGTGGATACGCCGCATGATCTCAAGGCGGCACAGGAGTTGAAGTGAGTGATCTGACTGTAGTAGCGGCGCAGCGATGCGTCATCGAAGCAATGAAGAGACTGGGCACGGAGTCCGTGCCTTTGCAGCAGGCGCTGGGGCGTGTGCTGGTGGCCGACATCAAGGCCAACCGTGACCAGCCACCGTATGACGTGTCGGCGATGGACGGTTTCGCCATCCGCAGTGCGGATGTGGCGAACGCACCGGCGCTGCTGGAGATCATCGAGGACATCAAGGCCGGTGATATGCCTAGCAAGACCGTACAGGCCGGGCAGTGCGCACGCATCATGACCGGCGCACCGGTGCCGCTGGGCGCGGATGCGGTGATCCGCGTGGAAGACACCGAAGCGGTATCGGATACGCAGGTGCGCATCAACGTCGCAGTGAAGCCGCGCAATGATATCCGCGACCGTGGTGAGAGCATGCGCGACGGGGATGTGGTGCTGAGTAGCGGGATCGAGGTCACGCCGGGCGTGGTCGGCATGCTGGCGATGGTGAAAGCCTCTCGTGTCGAGGTCTGGCGCCAGCCGCGCGTGGCTATCCTGTCCACTGGCGACGAACTGGAAGGGCTGGAAGAGCCGTTCGATGCGAACAAGATCCCCGATGCGAACAGCTATGCCTTGATGGCACAAGTGCAGGCACTGGGCATACAGCCGGTGCTGCTCGGCATCGCGCGCGACGAGCCGGAACATTTGAAGGAGATGCTGCAGCGCGGCTTGCAGTTCGACGTGCTGCTGGTCTCCGGCGGCACCTCGGTCGGTGTGCACGACTATGTGCGGCCTACACTGGAGGCGCTGGGTGTGCATATGAAGTTCTGGCGTGTGCAGATGAAGCCGGGCCACCCGATGGCGTTCGGCGTGGCACCGCTGACCTGGGTGTTTGGCCTGCCGGGCAATCCAGTGTCGAGTATGGTGTGCTTCGAGCAGTTCGTCGGGCCTGCGCTACGCTACGGCATGGGACACGCGAAAGTATTCCGGCGTACGGTGACGGCGAAACTAGCGCGCGATGTGAAACACAAGCACAGCCGCACCGAGTTCGTGCGCGTGATGCTGGGCAGAGATGGTGAAGGTTTTACGGCCACGCCGACCGGCGATCAGGGCAGTGGCATCCTGCGCTCGATGGCGATAGCCGAGGGATTGATGATCGTGCCTGCCGAGAGCAAGGGGGTTGGCGCGGGCGAGCAGGTGACGGTGCAGTTGCTGGACGGCACGGCCTATCAGGATGAAGCAGGGGAGTGAGATGACAGCACGCATCGGTTTTGTGACGGTATCGGACCGCGCCAGTCGCGGCGAATATGAAGACAAGGGCGGCCCGGCGATGCAGGCGTGGTTCACGCGTGTGCTGACGAATGAATGGGAAGCGGTGGCGCGCATCATCGCCGATGAACAGCCATTGATCGAACAGACGCTGATCGAACTGGCGGACAGGGAAGGCTGCAGTCTCATCGTCACCACCGGCGGTACCGGTCCCGCGTTGCGCGATGTCACGCCGGAAGCGACCGAAGCGGTGTGCGAGAAGATGATGCCGGGCTTCGGTGAACTGATGCGCACCGAGTCGCTCAAGTTTGTGCCCACCGCCATCCTGTCGCGCCAGACGGCGGGCATACGAGGCAAGAGCCTGATCGTGAACCTGCCCGGCAAACCTTCGGCGATCGACGATTGCCTGAATGCGGTGTTTCCGGCCATTCCCTATTGCATCGATCTCATCGAAGGCGCATGGCTGGAAGCCGATCCCGCGCAATGCAAAGTGTTCAGACCGGCACACGCCAAGAAGCAAAGCGCCTGACTCGCCAAACAAAAAGGCCTCCGGTTCTGCAACCGGAGGCCTTTTGCATTGGGTACCGCTTATTACTTCAGCTTCTCGATACCCAGCATCTTCATGATGCTGCCTTCATAGAACGGTTCGGAAGTGCCTTTCTTCATCTTGCGGATGAAGTATTTCTCGAATGCGACCTTGGCCAGATGCACCCACTTGCCTTCTGAGAACCAGTTCACGTTGCGCGGCGGGATCTGCGGGATGGCGACGAAGGCGACGCCACTCTCGCCGAAGTCAGCCAGGCAGACGGCGTTCCAGGTGGCTTCCTGGTCGGCGGGCTGGCCGGTCAGGTCGGCCTTGATGTTGTGCACGGTGGCGGTGACCATGGACTCGATCATGTAGCCGGTCTTGGGTGTGCCGACCGGGATCGGAGTCGGCTCGACCGGAGGGATGGCGACGCAGACGCCTACGGCGAAGATGTTCTTGTACTTCGCGTTGCGCTGGTGCTTGTCCACGGTGATGAAGCCGCGCGGATTGGTCAGGCCTTCCAGACCGAACACGGCGTCCACGCCCTTGAAGGCGGGCAGCATCATGCTGTACTTGAAGGGTAGCTCGTGTTGTTTCTTCTCGACACCCATGTCGTCATGCTCGGTGACGTACATCTTGCCGGCTTCGACCTTGGTGACCTTGGCGTTGCAGATCCACTTGATGTGCTTGTCGCGCATGCCGGATTCGAGGATGCCTTTGGAGTCGCCGACGCCGCCCAGACCGAGGTGGCCGATGTAGGGTTCGGAGGTAACGAAGGTCATCGGTACTTTGTTGCGGATCTTGCGCTTGCGCAGGTCCGTTTCCATGATGAACGCGTATTCGTAAGCCGGGCCGAAGCAGGATGCGCCTTGTACGGCACCAACCACGATGGGGCCGGGATCCTTGCAGAAGTCGTCCCAGATGTCGTGCGACTTCATCGCGTGGTCGACGTGGCAGACGGAATGGGTGTGGCCGCCGTGCGGGCCGAGACCTTCCACTTCATCGAACGCCAGCTTGGGGCCGGTAGCGATGACCAGATAGTCATACGGCATCATGCTGCCGTCGTTGAGTTCGAGCTGGTTCTGGTCGGGGTGGACACGCTTCACGCCGGAGGGGTTGAACTCAATGCCCTTGCGTTGCAGGTAGGTGCGTACCGGGAATTCGATGTGTTTGCGGTCACGCCATTTGACACCGACCCATGGGTTCGAAGGGGTGAAGTGGAAGTTCTCGCCGTTGTTGACGACGGTGATCTTGTGCTTGCTATCCAGTTCTGCGCGCATCTCGTAAGCTGCCGGCATGCCGCCGACGCCTGCACCCATGATGACTACATGTGCCATGTGTGTTCCCCTGTTAGGTTGTTGTTGATGAAATTGCCCCGGTTTTTCCCCGGATACGGTCCTCACCCCCGGTTCCCAATTAGCGCAATTCAACAGGGTAGTGTCTATAACCCCATTGGGTAGTGTGGGTAACCCGTATGGGGCGTGAGGATTTACTGGTCGTTGTCTGACTTGTGCTGCTCTTTGGCAAACAGGACGGCAGCTTTGACGCGGGAGGACAGATTGAGTTTGTTCAGGATGTGGCGCACATGCTGTTTGACGGTGTCGTAACTGATGGACAGTGTCTGCGCGATGGCCTTGTTGCTTTCGCCGCGCGATAGCAGTTGCAGGATCTCTTTCTCGCGCTCGGTGAGCAGGTTGAGGGATTGTCTGGGTTCGCTGCCGGGCTGTTTGCCTTTGAGCATGTCGATCATCTTCACCGTCATCGACGGGGCGACCACCATCTCGCCGGCGGCGACGCGGCGGATGGCATCCACCACGTCCTCCGGTGCCATGTCTTTCAGCAGGAAGCCGCGCGCACCGGCCTTGATCGCATTGGAAAGATCAGTCTCCGAATCGCTCATGGTGAGGATGACGGTGGGGATGGTGCAACCATCCTCGCGGATCTGCTGCAGCATGGCGATGCCGTCCATGGGCTTCATGCGCAGGTCCATCACGATCACATCGGGTTCCAGTTCTATCAGTTTTTGCAGCGCTTCCAGTGTGCCGACGGCACCGAGCACATTGAAGCCATAGCCGTTGCTCAACAGTTCACACAGTCCCATGCGACAGAGGTTCTGGTCGTCGACCAGGGCTATCTTCAACATCTCACTCATTCAGCGTTCTCCAGTTGGCTTCCGGCTCGGGGAAGTAAAATTGTACGCAGGTTCCCAGCCCTTTGGTGCTCTCGACGCGTATCTCGCCGCCTATCCTTTGCGCGCGTTCGCGCATGATGACCAGGCCATAATGGCCTTCGGCAGGGGTGAAGGTACCGACCCCATTGTCTTCTACCATGAATACATAATAACCGCAGACATAATCGACTATCACTCTGGCATGCGATGCGTTGGAATGCTTTTCGATATTGGAGAGCGCCTCGCGGACGATGTTGTAGGTCTGAATCTCGTGTTCCAGCGGCAGGTCCAGATCGGCGATGCGCACTTTGCAGTCGAGCACGATATGGTTGCGCCGGTTGAACTCGCCGCACAAGTCTTGCAAGGCGTGTAGCAGGCCGGAAGGGTTCATCTCACTGCGGAAATCGGTGATCAGCGCGCGTACCGCCTTCTGGCCGATTTCCAGCGCATCTTCGATATCGCCGACGTATTTGGCGGCCGTGTTCTTGTTATTGCGGATCGCATCGCGTAGCAGGGTGGTGTTCATGCGCGCGTAGTTCAGGGTCTGCGCCAGCGAGTCGTGGATCTCGTTGGCGATGGACTGGCGCTCCATCAGCAGTTCGGCTCGGCGCGCTTCGCGTCCGGACTGGGTGTGCTCGATCAGTGCGGCCAGCATGTCGGCGAAGTTGACGGCCAACTGTGCGGTCGGGCTGAAAGTGGTCTGCGGGGTGTCGAAGAACAGGGTGAACACGCCCAACAGGGTGTCGGCGGACTCTCGGCCCTCCAGCGGGATGGAGATCACCGATTGCATGCGTTGGCTGGCGGAGCCGGATTGCCGGGTCTCGCATTTCTCGATGGTGGTGGCACACATGCCGTGGCGGAAAGCGTCACGACTGCAATCCTCGCAGGCCAGTTCGCTCACACGCTCGGAATCCAGTTCCTCGTTCGAAAGGCCGACAGTGCTGATGACAGGCAGCGTCTGCTCATCCGGCAACAGGATGCGGATCACCCCGGCTCGGGCATTGATCATGCCCAGCGCGGATTCCAGGCAGTGGTTGAGCAGTGTCTCCAAGTCGCTGGCGCGCTGGGAGATGAAATTCTGTTCCACGCACGCGTCCACGCCACCGTCCAGATCGGGCGGAATGAACTCTGGCTCGCTTGTCCAGAAGAATTCGGTTTCATCCGAAAGCTCTGCGGGTATGGATAGTCGATTCATGAGACTCTGTAAGGATTGGTCGCTTGGTCCGGCTATCGAAGAAATCAGGGGTTTCTGAAATGCTCCTATTGTTTCAAGGTTATGTCGCTTTGCAATAAATATCAACCGTTAGGAAATTGTGCCAGATATGCCCGTACCCATAGGGGCGAGGCTACCCCCACCCGATATGGCTATAGACCCGCTAATGGATTTTCGGCTTAATCCGGTCCAATTCCAGGCACACAACAAGGTTATGAAGATCTGCATCGTTTCAGATAGTCACGATCGTTCCGATGCGCTGGTGTATGCCATCACCGCAGCCAAGGACGAAGGCGCGCAGGCAGTGCTCCACTGCGGCGATCTGATCGGTGCCAATACCCTGCGCGCTTCACTCAAACTTGGATTGCCCATCCATGCCGTGCACGGCAACAATCTGGGCGACATCTCCGCGCTGTACCGCATGATGATAAAGAACCCCGGTATCTTCACTTACCACGGTGCAGAGGCCGAGCTGGAGCTGGGCGGGCGCAAGATATTCATCACCCACATGCCCAAGCACGGCCACGCCTTCGCCTGCACCGGCGATTACGACCTGGTCTGCCACGGCCACAGCCATACCGCCCATGCCGGGCTGCAAAGACATATCAAGGACGGCGAATGCTGGCTGGTCAATCCCGGCTCGGTCGCCGGTATCGATGCGCCCGGTATCGACGCCATCCCCACCTGGATACTGGGCGACTTGTCCAATATGAGTTTCGAGATACGCAGACTGCCGGAGGGTCGATGAACGCCCCCATTGCTACCAAGCTTGGTCAAGACGCCAAGTTCAGCATCACAAATTGCAGGATATCACCGGGAAATGATAGGGCTATAATCTGCCTACCCATTACAGATCAGGAGCGAAGATCATGCAACATCTGAACCCGAAAGAAGCCTACGACTTTCTGCAATCCAATCCCGAAGCAGTGTTCATCGATGTGCGAAGCGAGATGGAATACATGTTCGTCGGCCATCCGCGCGGTTCCATCCATATCCCCTGGGTGGACGGTCCCGACTGGGACATCAATCCCATGTTCGTCGCGCATGTGCGCAAGGCCGCCAGCGTGAACCGTCCCGTGGTGCTGATCTGCCGTTCCGGTCGCCGCTCCGCCGATGCGGGCTTGGCGCTGGAAAACGCGGGTCTTAAGGATATCTACAACGTTGCTCATGGTTTCGAGGGCGATCTGGACGATAGCCATCATCGCAACTCGCACAACGGCTGGCGCTTCGACGGCCTGCCCTGGGCGCAAACTTGATGCGTGTGCCTGATCGCGCCGGAGCCGGGAAGGACTGATCCATGCGATCCGGTCCGCGCGAGATCGTCACACCGTTCCGCCCCATCCCGCTCGACGTTCCCGAGGGACTGAAGCACAACGAGTTCTTCAATAGCACGGAGAATCTCAACGATCTGGCGAACAACAATGGCCTGCTGATCAACCCGGAGAACCTGCTGCTGTATCGCAAGGCATTGGGTCACAGCACCGAGTTCGATTGTTCCATCATCTATAACACCTCCAAGACCATCCTCAACCCGCTGGGCCGCCCGGTGCGGCGCACGCAGGTGGCGGAGAACGTGAAGCAGATCTGGAACCGCATGAACCAGATCGTCATCGACTACATGCTGGAACAGTATCCCGATCCGGACGAGGCACTGATCCTGGCGGGCGAAGCGAGTCTGGACGCGACCTGGCCGCTGACCTCGCCAGGAGTGCCGAGCATCCGCATGCTGCACAATCATTTCGTGGTGTTCCCGAAACAGGCGTTGCGCGATGCGAAAGCGGCCGACCCGGACGATCCAAACCTGACCGACGGTGGCCAGCACAGCCTGTTTCAGGCCTATATGCGCGATGTGTATCGTGACTTTTTCGACAAGGCGTTACACCTGCAGATACTCAAACCCGCCAGCGAGGCCGATGCGCGCATCGCCTTGACCGGTTACCCGCAGGGGTTGCCGAGCTGGGAAGTGCAGGGCGGTGCGGCGGCGCTCAAGGATGTGCATTTCTGGAAAGAGTACGACGAGGTGCTGAAAGGCTTCATCGATTTCTACCGCAGCTTCTTCTCGCAAGTCTCCACGCACAACGCACCCATGCTGCCGGACGTGTATTTCCCCGAGCAGGTGGAGAGCGTGCTGCTGTTCAACAACGACTTCATGAAGACGGCCAAGAAGGTGCGCGACCACTGCATCGTCGACGCGAAATATGCCAACGCCATCCGCTGGCAGCCCGCCTTCAAGCAGCTCATCTACCGCAACGACGCAGGCAAACTGATCGTCACCATCAGCCAGAACTCCATCGGCAATGCCATCACCGAATTACTCGGTGTGGTGGTGAAGCGCATCCCGGATGCCGAAGCCTACGCCTCACACGAACCCGCGTTGATTGCGCGCCTGCTGGAAGTGCGTCGCCGCCTGATCGAGGCGGATCTGGGCGAGGGCGTAGCGACGGCCCATTGGCCGGGCGCGTGACCATCTGCGGCCGCGCTTTTCGGCTATATTGCGGCCATGGACCCACGCTTTGATTCCGCCCCTGATCGACAACACACTGCCAGCCTGAAATACGATGCAAGGCAGGCAGTGTTCGGCCGCGATGATGTCATCCCGCTGTGGGTAGCCGACATGGATTTCGCCGTGCCGGACGCGGTGCAGCGCGCACTGACCCAACGCGCCGCGCATCCGGTCTTCGGTTACACCGTCTTTCCCTCGCTGCTGAACGACGCGCTGATGCACTGGCTGGCCACGCGCCACCATTGGCACATCGCCATTGAATCCATCCTATTCTGTCCCGGTGTGGTGCCCTCGCTGCACGCCTGCATCATGGCGCTGACGCAGCCCGGCGACGGCGTGATCGTGCAGCCGCCGGTGTACGCGCCGTTCCTTTCCGCTGCCGGGATATGCGGACGCAAGTCGCTGCGCAATCCGCTCAAGTTCGAAGCGGGCCGATACACTTTCGATCTGGATGACCTTGAACGTTGTGCGCATGAAGGCGGACGCATGCTCATCCTGTGCTCACCGCACAATCCGGTCGGGCGGGTATGGCAGCAAGAGGAATTGCAGGCGCTGCTGGCGGTATGCGAGCAGCACGACATCACCGTGGTGTCGGACGAGATCCATGCCGACCTGGTCTATCCCGGCTGCAAGCATGTGCCGCTCGCCACCTTGAATGCCAAGGTGAACATCGTCACCGCCGTCGCGCCCAGCAAGACCTTCAACATACCCGGCCTAGGCCTGTCCGCGCTCGTCGTGCCGCAAGCAGCGGATCGCAAAGCCATCACACAGGCATTCGACACCCTGCACGTCAGCGCCAGCAACCCGTTCAGCATCGCCGCATTCGAAGCTGCATATCGCGAGGGTGCGCCTTGGTTGGATGACTTGATGGGCTATCTGGCCGGTACGCGCGACATGGTGCGCGACTTTCTGCAACAGCATCTGCCGCAGATCAAAATGATCGAGCCTGAAGGGACCTATCTGCTGTGGCTGGATTGTCGAGAGATGGGCTTGAGCGACAAACAACTTAAAGACTTCTTCGTGCAGAAAGCAGGTGTCGGTTTGAGTCCGGGCGCGATGTTCGGAGTCGAGGGCAGCGGCCACATGCGCATGAACATCGGCGCACCGCGCAGTGTGATCAAGCAGGCGCTGGAGAATATCTCAGCCGCGTCGCGAATTTGAATCAGCGCTTGCCGAAGCGCAGTACCAGAAATATTCCGCCTAGTATCAACACCGAAGCGATCACCAGATCGTGGGTGACCGTTTCGCCCAGTAGCAAAATGCCAGCGACGGCGGCGATCACCGGCGCGGAGAGTTGCATCGTCGAAGCCGTGATCGCGCGCATGTGTTGCAGCACGCGATACCACAGCACATAACCCAAGGCAGAGGTCACCGCACCCGATAACACGGCATACAACACGCCTTGCGCATCCAGTTGCAGCCAAGGCAGGGCGAGCAGCGAGAGGGTAACAGTCAGTGGCGCGGCACGCAGGAAGTTACCGGCGGTGGCAGCAGCCGGATTCGCCTGTCCCCGGCCCAACATCGAATACACGCCCCAGGCGACACCGCTTGCCAGCATCAATATCGAATCCAGCACCGAGGGTGCTTCCACGCCGGGCGACACCAATATCACCAAGCCGACCATCGCTGCCACTAAGCCCGCGCTTTGCATGGCCGTCATGCGTTCACCCGCAAGGAATCCGGCGATGAGCATGGTCGCCTGCACCGCACCGAACAGCATCAGCGCGCCCGCGCCGGTGTCTATGCTGCGGTAAGCGAAGGAGAGGGCGACGGCATAGATGAATAAAGCCGTCGCGCTGCGCCAATTGCCGTGCGCGAGCGGAGCCTGACTTTGCAAACTCATCAGCAGCCACAACATCGCCGCACCGGACAACAGGCGCACGCTGGTGAAGGTGGTCGGGTCGATGGTGGTCTCTTTCAGCGCCATGCGACAGAACAATGAATTGCCCGCGAAGGCGATCATGGTCAGCGTGGTGTAGGACGCGAGGGTGAGTTTGTTCATGCTGAAAGTTCAGAGAGGTGCATATTCTGGATGCTACCCGAAAGCCGAGGTATGGGCAGGGTATAGGGGATGCGTGCTCTGCTTTTCAGCAGATTGACATTGACTGTGCGGGCATGGGAAAGGATACTTCGGGCCGTGCGCTGGGATGTTCCCTCCACGATTATTTCAACTCATCTCGTACTCTGTGGCTTCTGCGACTGATTCTTCCGTGATTCGATTGAGCGACCTGCGCCTGGACGACGCGCGTGCCTTGCTCGAACATGATCCGTCGAGCGAACTCCCTTCGCCGGAAGCCTCTCCCGCCGTTTACATGCAGACCATCCTGGATGCTCTGTGCGAGCTTTCCTTGCGCGATCCGCTCACAGGGCTGTCCAACCGGCGTCATTTCAATCACCTGCTAAATCGCGAGATCGAATCGGTCGCGCGTTCCGGTGAATCGGTCCTGCTTCTGATCATGGATATCGACCACTTCAAGAAGGTCAACGATACCTACGGTCACCATGCGGGCGATCTGGTGTTGCAGGCGGTCTCCAAATGTCTGGAAGCCTGTGTTCGACCGATGGATACCGTGTCGCGCTTCGGCGGCGAAGAGTTTGCCGCCATCCTGCCCAATTGCCCGAGTTCGTTCGGTCCGGTCGTGGCGGAGCGTATCCGCGAGGCGGTGGCTGCGCTTGCCATCACCGTGTCACCGTCGGAAACCATACAAGTCACCATCAGCATCGGCGGTGCCTATGCGCCTGAATGGGTGCGTTCGACCATCGAACTGTGGACCGAGCGCGCGGATGAACAGCTCTACCGTGCGAAATCTGCGGGACGAAATCGCGTTTTCATTGAAGAACAGCGCGGCGTTGCCGTTAGTGCTGATGAGAAGGGTATGTTGTTCGGGCATCTTCTGTTCGGGGATCCCGCGTCTGGAGGCGTTGCCGGCGACGCATCGAGCAGTGCAGTGGCAGACAGTGAAATGAACAGGGCAAACTGAAATGAGCGAAGTATCCAATCCACCACAAGACGCAGTAGTTGAGCCGACGTTGGCGCTCAAGTCGCGCAGCAAGGTGATCGCCGTCACCAGCGGCAAGGGCGGCGTCGGCAAGACCTTCGTCTCGGCGAACCTCGCCTCGGCGCTGGCCAAGCGCGGATTGCGCGTGCTGGTGCTGGATGCCGATTTGGGCCTGGCCAATCTGGATGTGGTGCTCAATCTCTATCCCAAGATCACCCTGCACGACGTGTTCACCGGCAAGTCCAAATTGGAAGACGCAATCTACAAGGCACCGGGCGGTTTCTCCGTGCTGCTCGCCGGTTCCGGTATGGTCGAATATTCACGTCTGGCCCCCGAAGTGCGCGACGATTTCCTGCGCATCATGGAAACGCTGGTACCGAACTATGACATCGTCTTGCTCGATACCGGCGCGGGTATCTCCGACGTAGTCTTGTTCGCAGTGTCCATGGCTTCCGAAGTATTGCTGGTCGCGACGCCCGAGCCGACCGCGCTGACCGATGCCTACGCCACCATCAAGGTGCTGGGCGCGCAACAGAAGCGGCAGAGCATCCGCGTCGTCATCAATCAGGTGGCACGCACCGGCGACGGCACTGCTATCACCACACAATTGCAGCAGGTGCTGGATCGCTTCGTGAACAAGGATTCCGAACACCCGCTGAAGCTGATCCACATGGGCGACATCCCCGCAGACCCCGCAGTACGTCAAGCCATCATGAAACGCCAATTGCTGGCGCAATCCGATCCGGGTTGTGCAGCGGCACTGGCGATCACACAACTGGCAAGCAAAGTGGAAAGCGCTGTCATCAAGCACGGCGCGTGATACCGGGTATTTGTTAGAAGTACATCCCCATGCGGACGCATGGGGTCAGAAGTCACTCTCTTACTAGATCGTCACCAGCATCCACGCGCCCATGGCGGCGATGCTCATTCCCAATATCTGAACCAGACGTGTGAAACGTTCACGCAGTGTACTGCCCATGACGATGCCGCTCACATGCAGCGATGCGGTGGAGAGCAGAAAGCCTGCGGCGTAGGCGAGGGGGGCGGCGGCGCTGGGCATCTCGGCACCGTGCGCGTAGCCGTGGAAGATGCCGAACGCGGCGGTGAGGGCGAAGCTGACCGGTAGTGCGAGTTTGGTCGGGCTGGCAATGAGCAGGCCGAGGATCAATACCGAGGCGGCGATGCCCGGCTCGATCAGTGTCAGTGACGGCACAACCATGCCGATGAATGCGCCACCCGCCAGCATCGCCATGAAAGCGGCCGGCAGTTGCCAGACGCGTTGACCGCCCAGTTGACCGGCCCACAGGCCGACGGCCAGCATGGCGAGCAGGTGATCCATGCCGCTGAAGGGGTGCGCAAGGCCGGTGTCAAACCCTGATGAACCGTGGCCGGTGTGTGCGCTGGCGGCAGTGCTGATGGAGAGCAGGGCGAGGGTGATGAGGGAGCGTTTCATGTTTTGGTTCCTTGGCATGTTCATTAACCGTGCTGGGTTTGTCCGCTTCGCGGAATATTTATCTTTTACTGGATTCCCGCTTTAGCGGGAATGACAGCACTTATTTAATCTTCACTTTAACAAGTTCTTCGCCATCCGGGTCGGTCACGTGCACCGCGCAGGCGATGCAGGGATCGAAACTGTGGATGGTGCGCAGGATCTCGATGGGTTGCTTGGGGTCGTGCAACTTGTGGCCTCTCAGTGCGGCTTCGTAGGGGCCTTCCTGTCCGTTCGCGTCGCGCGGCCCGGCGTTCCAGGTGCTGGGCACCACGGCCTGATAGTTGTCGATCTTGCCGTCCTTGATGACGATCCAGTGCGCCAGCGCGCCTCGCGGTGCTTCCATGAAACCCGCGCCCTTGGCGACAGCTGGCCAGTTGGACGGGTCCCACTTGGTTTCGTTGAAGGTGCGCACATCGCCCGCTTTGATGTTGGCGATGAGCTGGTCGTACCAGCCTTGCATCGCGTCGGCGATGATCTTGGTCTCCAGCGTTCGTGCGGCAGTGCGGCCCAAGGTAGAGTAGAGCGCTGTCACCGGCACGTCGAGTTTCTTCAGCGTCATGCCGACCAGTTCCTTGGTCTGCTCGTGGCCGCTGGCATATAGCATCAGCACGCGCGCCAGCGGGCCGACTTCCATCGCTTTACCTTTCCAGCGCGGTGACTTGAGCCAGGAATAATCCTTCTCGGTGTTCAGATTCTCGTAGGGCGGTTTGGGGCCGGTGTAGTGCAACGCGGTCTCGCCCTTGTAAGGGTGCAGACCTTTTTCCTTGCCCACGCTGTAGTCGTACCAGGAATGTGAGACGTATTCCTCGATCTCGTTTTCGGCATGCAGGTCTACCGGAATGATGTTGGACAGGTCGCGGTTGAGGATGACGCCGGCGGGGATGAGATTGCTGGCCGGATCGTTGATACCTTTGGCGGGGAAGTCACCATATGTGAGGAAGTTGCCTACGCCTTCACCTTGCGATGCCCAGTCTTTGTAGAAACCGGCGATGGCCAGCGTGTCCGGCACATACACCTGGTCCACGAAATCGCGCATCTGGTTGATGATGTTCTGAACATTGGACAGCCCCACCATGTTCAGCGAGGTGGCACCCTCGTGTTCCGAATTCACGCTGATCGCGCAGGGCACGCCACCGACCACGAAGTTGGGATGGGGGTTCTTGCCGCCGAAGATGGTGTGCAGTTTGGCTACGTCGCGCTGCCAGGCGAGCGCGTCGAGGTAATGCGCGACGGCCATCAGGTTGGCTTCCGGCGGCAGCTTGTAGGCGGGATGGCCCCAGTAGCCGTTGGCGAAGATGCCGAGCTGGCCGCCTTCGACGAACTGTTTCACCTTCTTCTGCACATCGGCGAAGTAGCCGGGCGAGGATTTCGGATAGGACGGGCTGACCATCTGCGCCAGTTGCGAAGTGGCTTTCGGATCGGCTTTCAATGCGGACACCACATCCACCCAGTCCAGCGCGTGCAGATGATAGAAGTGCATCACATGGTCGTGGATGTATTGCGCGCCTATCATCAGGTTGCGGATCAGTTGTGCGTTGGCCGGCACTTCATATTTGAGCGCATCTTCCACCGCACGTACCGAGGCGATGCCGTGCACCAATGTGCACACGCCGCAGATGCGTTGTGCGAAGGCCCATGCATCGCGCGGGTCGCGACCGCGCAGGATGATCTCGATGCCGCGCACCATGGTGCCCGCGCTGGAGGCCTGCGTAATGCGCCCCTCGGCATCGGTCTCCGCCTCGATGCGCAAATGACCTTCGATGCGGGTGATCGGATCGACGACGACTCTTCTGCTCATGATGCTTTCCCTTCTGCGTTATCCGTCAGGTGGTCTGCGATGAGCTCGGTCAGCCCGATGACTTCGACATCCATGTGGTTGAGTTCCAGTCCGTCCAGCAGCATGGTGCGACAGTTGGAACAGGAGGTGACCAGCAACTTCGCATCGACCGCTTCGAGCTGCGACTTTTTGCGACTGAACACCTTGATGCGCAGCCGTTCTGCTCTATGGTTTGCGCTGACGCCCCCACCCCCGCCGCAGCACCAGTTCTGCACCCCAGCATCCGGCATCTCGACGAAGTTCGGCGCGACCTGCTTCAGAAGGTTGCGCGGCTGTTCGATCACGCCGCCGCGGCGCACCATCTGGCACGGGTCATGGAAAGTCATGCGCGTCTCGTCCACGCTGTCGGTCTTCAAGCGTCCTGAACTGCGCAGTTCATCCAGCAGTTCGATGATGTGGATGACCTGAAACGGGTAGGGGCGACCGATCAGGTTGGGGCCTTCCCAGCGCAGGGCGGTGTAGGCATGGCCGCACTCTGGACTGATGACGTATTTCACCTTGAGCCGTTCCGCAGCATGCACGATGCGGCCGAGGATATCTGCGGCCAGATCGGAAGATCCGATCTGGATGCCGCTGTTGGTGCCCTCGAAGCCGTCCGAGGCCAATGTCCAGGAAACATCCGCCTGTTTGAAGATGCGTGTCACGGCACTGATGATCTCGGGGTAGTCGGCTACTTCGGCTGAGGACAGCACCATCATGTAGTCAGCGTCTTCCACATCCAGCGGTACGGTCAGGCCGGTCTCTTTCTCGGCATGTTTGATCTGCGCCTTCAGCGTCTTGAGGTTCACCCCCATCGGGCTGCCCTGTTCGATGGCTCGCTGGGTCGCGCCTTTCAGTCCTTCCGGTGCATGGCCGGAGGCAACCATGCCTTCGCGCATCTTGCGCACCATGTAGGTGATGTCGTTGCCGACGGGGCATGCCAGCGAGCAGCGGCCACATAGCGTGCAGCTGTCGTACACCAGCGGTTCCCACTCTGTTAGTTCTTCGTCGGTGACGGGTTTGGACAGGCCGGCCTTTTTCAAAAGCTTTCCCCAGAAGGTGTATTCCTGTTGCCACAGGCGGCGCATCGGTTCCAGTTTGTGGATGGGGGTGTATTTTGGATCCTGCGTCTCGGTGTAGAACAGGCAGGACTCGGCACACAGTCCGCAATGCACACAGGTCGAGAAGAACGTGGCGACCGGGGCGTCTATCTGCGCGAGCAGTGTGGTGATGCCGCGCTGGAGTGATGTACTCATGTCGTTGTTTCCTCTCCTATGCGTTGATGCCCTTGAACCCGTTCACCGCGCCGTTGTACCAGCGTGCCATGAAGGTGGTGAACATGTGGGCCAGTTTGGTGAACGGTGCGACGACCATCAGCAGTTCGACGCTGGCGATATGCAGCGTCAGCAGCGTGAGGTATTCGAAACCGATATTGCGCAACAGCATGAACCCTGTCAGCAGCGGCAGGAAGGAAAGCGTCCAGGTAAGGAAATCTTCGAAGCCGGATAGCAGCCGTTTCACCGGGTCGATGAACCTGTGCACCAGCAGGGCGACCATGGCTCCGATGGCGAGCACGGCCGCGACGTCGATCACGCCGCGTGGCAGAGCGGGCCAGCCGAAGCCGAATACCGCCCGGAACAGGTCTATGTGCTGGCTGAGAAAGAACAGTGTGATCAGAAAGCCTACATGGAACACATAGCCTGCGATGACAGTGAAGAGACCGCGCCCGCTCAGGCTGGGTAGCATGAAACTGCGCTGCCACATGGTGCGCAGGCCGCCAGCCCATTCCGAGCCGCGCGCTACGGCCAGCGAGGGTTTGCGTCCCAGCAATAGCAGGTGTAGCACGCGATAGCTCATGCCCAGTACGAACACTGCTGTGGCGATCTGCAATCCCGTGCCGCGCACCCAGAGCAACAATTCCTGATCCATGATCATTCTCCTTTCAGGTCGGAGACCGTCAACTTTTGGCGCGAGCGCTGTGCTCGTCGCTGTTTGGCACGATCCGCAGTGCTCAGTACCACTGCAGCTGCGGCACCGGCCAGTGCCGCGGCTTGCGCGAAAGCGGTGACATCGGCGGCGGGTGCGGGCAAAGGCGTATAGAAACTACCGACATCCCAGAACTTCGGCTCCGAGCAACCGAGACAACCGTGTCCAGCCTCGATGGGGAAGCCCGCACCGCCGTTCCACTTGGTGGTGGCGCAGGCATTGTGTGTGGTCGGGCCTTTGCAGCCGAGTTCGTACAGACACCAGCCGTTGCGTGCGCCCTCGTCGTCGAAGCTCTTGGCGAACTTGCCCTGTTCATACATCGGTCGGCGGTAGCAACGGTCGTGGATGGTCTCGCCGTAGAACGCCTTGGGCCGTCCCAGATCATCCAGTGCGGGCAGTGCGCCGAAGGTGAGGTAATGCGCCAGAACGGCGGTGATCACGGCCGGGATGGGCGGGCAGCCGGAGATGTTGATGATAGGCTTGTCCTTGATGATGTCGGACACGGCGACCGCGCCGGTCGGGTTCGGTTGCGCGTTGGGCAGGCCGCCGAACGCGGCACAGCTGCCGACGGCGACGATGGCTGCCGCACCGGCGGCGGCCTCCTGCAGCATGTCGAGATTGGTGCGACCGGCGATGGTGGAATACACGCCGCCATCCTTGAGCGGAATGGAGCCATCCACCAGCAGCAGATATTTGCCGTGGAATTCTTTCATTGCTTCGTCGCGCGCCTGCTCGGCGGCGAAACCGGAAGCAGCCTGCAGGGTGTGGTGGTAGTCCAGAGAGATCAGGTCGAAGATCATGCTCTCCAGTGTGGGCGAATGCGAACGCGTCAGCGACTCGGTGCAGCCGGTGCATTCCTGGAACGACAGCCAGATCACCGAGGGGCGCTTCGCCTGAGACAGCGCGGCGGCGATGGCCGTGGCGCTGGAAGGCGGCAGCGCCATCATGGTCGCCATCGCGGCGCAGAACTTCAGGAAACTGCGGCGGCTGATGCCTTGCTCGTGCAGCCGTTGCTCCAATGTCTCATGTTCGGTCATCGTGTCACCTCACTTGTTTTGCGACAGTGTGTGTTGCAGCCGCTCCAGTCCATCCTGCACGTCCTCCGGCTGGCTGTGCAGGATGGCCGGCACTGCGGCGATCTCGAGCAGGTCGGCGATCACGTCGCCTTCGACGTTGTAATGCGTCACCCACCACACGCCGGGGTAATGCGTCTCGTACAGTTCGGAATCACCGATGGCTTCCAGCCGCGCCGAGATCTCGCCGCGACCGAGCATGGTGCGTAGTCCTTCGTATTCGGCGGGGGAGAAAGGCAGGCCCTTCAGATCGATCAACGCGGTCTCGCCGGTGGTGACGAAACGCTGCAGCCGCGTGGCGATCTCGTTGAGCAGGGCATCCACGCTGCCGATCGAATGCAGGTCGGCGACCTTGATGGAAATATCGTCCAGACTCATTGCCAGCCCTCCAGTATCTGTTTGGTTTGTGCGCAGACTTGCGGCATGGCAGCGGTGACCGCAGCCGAGGGATGTTCACCCCAGTCGATCACGCCGGGCTGGATGCCGATCAGCGCGCGTTGGTGCGGCAGGTGGCCGGCGAGATGGGCGATGGCCATCAGGTCGAGCAGGCTCACTTCATGCACGCTGCGCTTGCGGTTACTGCCGAGGAATTCATCCATCGCCTCGCCTTCGAATACTTGTGTATGGCCGGGGGAGGCATTGAGATTCGCGGCGTCGATGACGATGAGCCGGGAGGTGTCTTCGATGGCGGATGCCAGGGTGAAGCTGAGGGTGCCGCCGTCGAGGAAGGTGATGTCGTTGCGATCCGCCAGCGCCTCGCGCAGGAAATTCATCGCATGGATACCCGCGCCTTCGTCCTGCAACAGGCTGTTGCCGATACCGAGGATCAGTGTGTTTCCAGATTCACGCATGACGATGGAAATGGTGAGCGGACGACATACGCAATCTAGCATTAGAATGGGGGCACTACAACCAACCATTGGTGTTACCCCATGTGCCTCGGCATCCCCATGCAGATCGTCAGCATCGACGGTTTCAATGCCCGCTGCGAAGCCAAGGGTGTTTCTCGCGAGGTGAGCCTTTTTTTGTTACAGGGTGAAGACATCAACATCGGCGATCACGTGATGGTGCACGTGGGCTACGCCATCCAGACCATGACCGAGCAGGAAGCACGTTCCACCTGGGAGCTGCTGGACGAGATGCTGGCGGCGGAGGGCAACGATGCTTGAAGCGAAGGACTGGCTTGCCAAAATCCATGCGCTGAACATCGACCGCCCGCTGCGCATCATGAACGTGTGCGGCGGGCATGAGCGTTCCATCTCCATGGCCGGATTGCGCACGGCCTTACCCGAACAAGTACGATTGATCGCAGGCCCCGGTTGCCCGGTGTGCGTGTGTCCGGAAGAGGATGTGTATCAGGCGATCCAGCTGGCCGCGCATGCGAATGTGATCCTCGTTGCGTTCGGCGACATGCTGCGCGTGCCGGTGAACGTGGCGAAGGGCGAACTGCGTTCGCTGGAGCAGGCCAAAGCGGCGGGCGCGGATGTGCGGCCCATCGCCAGTCCGCGCGAGGCGGTGCAGATCGCGCGGCAGCATCCTGACCGTCAGGTGGTGTTCTTCGCTGCCGGCTTCGAGACCACCATGGCGCCGGTGGCGGCGATGTTGCTGGAGGGTGTGCCGGACAATCTTTTTTTGCTGCTGTCGGGGCGACTCACCTGGCCAGCAGTGTCCATGTTGCTGGATTCCGGTGAAGCGGGTTTCCATGCGCTGGTCGCACCCGGCCATGTGGCGACGGTGATGGGGCCGGAGGAGTGGGCGTTCGTGGTCGAGCGGCACCACATGCCTGCCGCTGTGGCGGGCTTCACACCGGTGTCTTTGCTGGCGGCGATGTATTCCGTGTTGCGCCAACTGATCGAAGACAAACGCTTCCTCGATAACTGTTATCCAGAACTGGTGAAGCCGGGCGGCAACCCTGCCGCGAAACGATTGCTCGCGCAGGCTTTCGAAGTCAGCGACGCCAACTGGCGCGGCATCGGCATCATCCCCGCGTCGGGCTACGCGCTCGCGCCGGCCTACGCGGCGCACGATGCCCGCTTGCGCTTCCCCGACTTCAACGATGCCGAACGCAAACGCGCCGGGCAGATGCCGCCGGGCTGCGATTGCGCGCGCGTGGTGCTGGGCAAGATCGCGCCGGATGAATGCAAACTCTATGGCGCAGTCTGCACCCCGAAATATCCGGTCGGCCCGTGCATGGTGTCGGACGAAGGCGCTTGCCGCATCTGGTGGTCGACGGGGGTGAGGGCGAAGGAACATGCCTGAAGCGCGGCGCTGGATACTGACCGGCCGTGTACAGGGCGTCGGTTTCCGGCCTTTCGTATTTCTGTTGGCGCAACGATTCGACCTCAAAGGTGTGGTGCAGAACCAGCTCGGACAAGTAATGATCGAGCTGGAAGGTGAGACGTCCGTGCTGGATGATTTCTCTTCGGCGCTGATCGCTGATGCACCACCACTGTCACATCCGCACATCACCAGCATCTCAAGTATCCCGCCGCGTGGTTTTACATCGTTCCAGATTCTGGACAGCGCCAGTGCTGGCGAAACACATATCCACGTGCCGCCCGATCTGTATCTGTGCGCAGACTGCCAGCGCGAGATGAACACGCCGCAGGACAGACGCTACCGCTATCCCTTCATCAATTGCACGCAATGCGGGCCGCGCTACACGCTGATCACAAGCATGCCCTACGACCGCGCCAATACCACCATGGCGAAGTTCGAAATGTGTGACGCCTGCCGCGACGAATACCAAGATCCGGCGGATCGCCGCTTCCATGCCGAGCCGGTCGCCTGTCCGCAGTGCGGGCCGCAACTCGAATTCGTGTCAGGCGATGTGCGGCAGCAACGCGAGGATGCGCTGGATGCCTGCATCGCAGCCTTGCGTCGCGGTGACATCGTGGCGGTGAAAGGTATCGGCGGTTATCACCTGATGTGCGATGCGACGAACGCAGCGGCCATCGAAAGATTGCGCACACGCAAACACCGGCCGCACAAGGCGCTGGCGGTGATGTTCGGCGACATGGCGGCGGTGCGTGCAGAACTGGAAGTCGATACGCAGGCGGAAGCGGCGTTATGCGATGCCGCACGCCCCATCGTGTTGCTGTGTCGTCGTGAGGATGCCAAATTACCCGAGAGCATCGCGCCAGGACTGTGTGAGGTCGGTGCGATGCTGCCTTACAGCCCTTTGCACCATCTGCTGCTTGAGGCGCTGGATGTGCCGCTGGTCGCGACCTCTGCCAACCTCAGCGGCGAACCGGTGCTGACCGAAGCGAGTGAGGTCGAAGCACGGTTGGGCAAGGTGGCGGATGCATTCCTGCATCACGACCGGCCCATCGCACGACCGGCGGACGATGCTGTGCTACGCATCATCGCGGATCAAGCGCGGCTGATCCGTCCCGGACGCGGCATCGCACCCATCGAGATCGAACTGCCGTTCGCTTTGCCGCAGCCGACGCTGGCGGTGGGCGGCCACATGAAGAACACCGTCGCACTCGGCTGGGGCAAGCGTGCCGTGCTGTCGCCGCACATCGGCGACCTGGATGCACCGCGCAGCATCGAAGTGTTCGAGCAGGTCATCGCCGATCTGCAACGCCTGTACGGTGTGACGGCGGAAGCCATCGCATGCGATGCACACCCGCATTACGCCAGCAGCCGCTGGGCGGCGAAGCAGGGGCTACCCGTGCAAACGGTCTGGCATCACCACGCGCATGCCGCCGCGCTGGCGCTGGAGCATGGCGCGGACAAGACTTGGCTCACTTTCACCTGGGACGGGGTCGGACTGGGCGAGGATGGCACGTTGTGGGGCGGCGAGACGTTGCACGGACGCATCGGCGACTGGCGACGTATCGCCTACCTGCGACCGTTCAGATTGCCGGGTGGTGACAAGGCCGCGCGCGAACCCTGGCGGTCGGCGGCGGGACTGTGCTGGGAGACGGGCATGGACAGCGCTTTCCCGGTGGATGACATCACCCTGCTGCATACGGCCTGGCAGCGCGGCATCAACACGCCGCAGACCAGCGCGGCGGGTCGTCTGTTCGACGGCGCGGCATATCTGCTCGGGCTGATCGCCCATGCGAGTTACGAAGGGCAGGGCGGCATGCTGCTTGAGCAGGTGGCGAGTGGCGAGGCGGAAGCCATCGTGCTGCCGCTGCATGAAGATGCACACGGTGCGCTGGTCGTCGACTGGCAACCGTTGCTCGCCGCGATGCTGCGCAAAGAAATTCCAGTCGCCTCGCGCTCAATGCAGTTCCATCGCAGTCTGGCGCACAGCATCGTGCTGCAGGCGCAACGATTGCACGCGCAGCAACCCTTCGATGCAGTGGGGCTGAGCGGCGGCGTGTTTCAGAACAAATTATTGGCTGAGCTGGCGCTCGCCGGATTGCATCAGGCAGGGTTCGATGCCTATCTGCCGCAACAGATACCGTGCAATGATGGCGGCATCGCCTTGGGACAATTGATAGAAGCAGGGTGCAAACATGGATGAGACACATATCAGTCTGGCCCACGGCAACGGCGGGCGCTACATGCGCGAACTGATCGACGAACTGTTCGCGCGCCATCTGCACAATCCGCTGCTGAATGTGCAGGTGGATGCCGCATCGCTGCCGCACATGGACGGCGTGGTGATGGTGACCACCGACGGCTTCACCGTGCAGCCGCTGGAATTCCCCGGCGGCAGCATCGGCTCGCTGGCGGTGCACGGCACGGTGAATGACCTCGCCGTGTCGGGTGCGACACCGCGCTATCTCACGCTGAACGCCTTCATCGAAGAAGGCATGGAGATCGCACAACTGGAACGCATCGTCGCCGACCTGGCGCGCGCCGCGCGCGAGGCGAACGTGTCGGTAGTGGCGGGTGACACCAAGGTACTGCGGCGCGGCGAGGGCGGCGGTCTGTATCTCGCCACAACCGGCATCGGGATGCGGCCGGCCGAGGTGAAGCTGGGGCTGGATCGTATCCGCGAGGGGGACGTCATCCTGGTGAGCGGCCCGGTCGGCGATCACGGCATCGCGGTGTTGCTGGCACGCGAACAGTTCGGACTCAGCGGCGATCTGAAATCCGATGCGGCAAGCGTGTATCCCTTGGCGCAGGCATTACTGCCGCTATCGGGTCTGCGCTTCATGCGCGACCCCACGCGCGGCGGACTCGCCACCGTGATGCACGAGATCTGCCGCGCCACCGATCTGCAAGTACAGCTGCAGCAAGAGGCCATTCCGGTGCGCGAACAGGTGATGGCAGTTTGCGAGATGCTGGGCTATGACGCGATGTATCTGGCGTGCGAAGGTCGCATCGTGGCCGTGGTCGATGTGGCGCAAGCCGATGACGCACTGGCCGCGTTGCAGGCCCTGCCGCAAGGGCAGGGTGCTGCCATCATCGGTAGCGTGTGCAGTGGAAGAGCGCAGGTAGTGATGCAAACCGAGTTCGGCGGGCAAAGGCTGCTTGAAGAGTTGGCAGATGATCCGCTGCCGAGGATTTGCTGAGTGGGAGGCCGTTTCTCGGCCATAAGAGACATCGGCGGTTTGCTGAAATTATTGTCTGTGTAGGCTGAAGGGATGTCCGCTTCTCGCTCAACAGCGGTCGTTTAAAAATACCAGTTCAATGGTGATTGAATGTCTCTTGCAAACCATTGATGAAGCTCAGCCTAATCACTTAACATTGATCAGCACCTCGTTACGCCGCCAAAATGGAAGAGTCCACGGTGGGTTATAACGCGCAAGCTGTGGGGTTGATGTTACATCGAGTCCTTTTGATTTAATCCAATCGAATAATGCTGCTGTCTTATCTTTAAGCTTGTCTTCCCCAGCAAAGCCAGAAAACACAATCACTGCGGTTTTTTGCTCAGCGATTTCTCTCAGGGAAACACGAGAGTCGTTTGGAATCGGTAAGCTGGTTAAAGTGTATCCGGCAGGCATAACGAAATGCACACGCCATCGATTATCTTTACTTTCGACCACGACAGGTGCTGTCATCGCGATCTTTTGCGGGCTCTGCTCAAGTGTGACCGGCGCGGTCATCGCAATTTTTTCAGGTGAAGAATCTTGACGACTTTTGTTTTCGCCAAAAATATAACCTGCGATCAATCGAAATCCTGCTTTTGATGCCTCACTAAGCGAACCTTCTACAGAAGTTTCTGCAACGATCATCGGCTTGTATAATCTCAACTCGAAATCACCGCTTTTTTCAATCAAACTAAATTTTGGTTCTTCAGTGGCCATGGCGTATGTAGTATTAAGTAGTCCGATTGAAATAGTAAATAACAGGGTAATACAGCTTCCGAATAATTTTTTCATAAAGGCATCATGCGCATCACAAGGCGGAGAAGTAAAGCCAAATCAACAATGCACTCTTGATTCAGATTGTCACTGGCAACTGATTGCTTCATGGTAACCGAGGCCGTATTGTTCAGCGCAACCCCGCTTCTTTCTGTTCGATAATGCTGTCGACGGGCAGCAATGGCCGAGAACCTGCCTGCCTCTTTCTCGGTGCCATTTCGGTCATTCATGTCTTTTCTCACTTGATACTTCAAGGAGCGAAAAGCGGACGTTGAAATTTATCTAGTAAGTCTAGGGCGATTCAAGTCGAAGTCATTGCCCAATAACCACATCAAAGACGATGCTTCTGATATACATCGATATATAGGTCTATATATAGTACGAAGGGGTTATATCAATTCAGTCGTGCAGTGGGTAAGGTGAGGACTTCAAAGATTTAATTTTAATGCAGTTACCTTGAGCAGACTTCCAAAGAAAAAAAATTGGCTGAGTTTGAATAAAACTCAGCAAGAAATATTTTATGTTAGCGAGGATGCCACCTCGGCTAAGGGAGGCGTGTTTCGTCGGTTTTCAGGATTAACTTCTTTCTTTAGATTTGGTGCAAAGAGGGATGCATCTAGGTTTTATAGAGTGCTAGAACACAAGGTCAACAAACGCACCTCCGAACTGAGTGACATAAACCAAAAACTTGAGAGAAAGATTGAAGAGAAAAGCATCATTGAGAGTGAGTTAAGAGATGCGCATGAGCGAATAAGTAATGCTCTTGATAGCCTTCGACACCATAAGTTTGCATTGGATCAACATGCAATCGTAGGGGTTGCCGATGTGAAAGGCAAAATCCTCTACGCCAATGACCAGTTCTGTGCGATTAGTGGTTTCTCCAGAGAAGAGCTGATTGGAAATGATCACAGAATTTTAAATTCCGGCACGCATACCAAAGAATTCTTTCGTGAAATGTATCGAACTATCGCTTCTGGTGCAGTTTGGCATGGTGAATTATGCAATCGTTCTAAAGATGGAAATCTTTACTGGGTAGCGACCACGATAGTCCCTTACCTCAATAGCGATAGGAAGCCAACTGAATATATTTCTATGCGCACGGACATTACTGCGCGCAAGAAAGCGGAAGAGGATTTAAGGGTGGCTGCAGTGGCATTCGATACTAGTGATGCAATTATGATCACTGATTCAAAAGCCAACATTGTTCGTGTCAACAAAGCATTCCAAAAGATTACCGGTTACAGCGAAGAAGAAGTTCTTGGGAGAAACCCGAGATTTATGAAGTCTGGTCGACATCCAGACGATTTTTATTCTGATATGTGGGTACGGATTAAGGAAATAGGATATTGGTCTGGCGATGTTTGGGATAAGAGGAAGAATGGTGAGATATATCCGAAGCGGATGAGCATTTCTGCGGTAAAGAATGCTGATGGCGCAATAACGGAATATGTTGCCACCTTCAATGACAACACCGC
This sequence comes from Pseudomonadota bacterium, assembly GCA_043827165.1. Classification (GTDB taxonomy): domain Bacteria; phylum Pseudomonadota; class Gammaproteobacteria; order Burkholderiales; family Gallionellaceae; genus Sideroxyarcus. Next base: position 64,423 of record JBDRPJ010000011.1, on the reverse strand, counting down.
TCAAAAAAAAGCAGAAGAGGAAATCCACTCACTTGCTTTTTACGACCCCCTGACAAGCTTACCCAATCGGCGTTTGCTTATTGATCGTTTGCGTCACGCCTTGAAGATTTCCTCGCGAAGTCATCAATATGGTGCGCTTATCTTATTGGATATGGATAAGTTCAAATCTCTTAACGACACTATGGGGCATGACTATGGCGATCTAATGCTCATTGAAGTTGCTGAGAGGCTTCAATCTGTTGTGAGAGAAGCGGATACCGTATCTCGACTCGGTGGAGATGAATTTGTCGTTCTTCTTGAGGATTTGGGTGCGGAACAGGATGGTGCGAGAAATAGTGCGGCACAAATTTCAGAAAAAATTCGTTCAAGACTTTCTGCGCCTTATCTACTTAGGGAGTATTTGCATCATAGCTCTTCTAGTGTTGGAGTGACTTTGTTTCACAGAGATGAGTGTCCAATGGACGACCTGGTAAAGCAGGCCGATATGGCCATGTATCAAGCAAAAGAAAGCGGCAGAAATACGACACGTTTTTTTGATCCCTCAATGCAAGAGGCAGTTGAACATCGAGCCTTATTAGAACTTGGCTTGAGATCGGCTATCAGCGAGAATCAATTGTCATTGCACTATCAAATTCAGGTGTCTAGAGATCATCGAGCTCTAGGGGGGGAGGTATTGTTGCGTTGGAATCACCCAGATTTTGGTATGGTTTCGCCGGCAAAATTCATTCCTATTGCCGAGGAAAGTGCTTTGATAATTGAAATTGGGGAATGGGTCCTTGCCGGCGCATGTAAACAGCTTGGAACGTGGAAGAGAGATGGGAAATACGAAAAAATGACTCTCTCAGTGAATGTTAGTGCAAAGCAATTTTTGCAAAAGGATTTCGTTTCAATAATCACAACACTTATCAATGCGAACAATATATCGCCTTCAAGTTTGAAGCTGGAGTTGACTGAGGGTGTTGCATTGGAGGATGTGGATACGGTCATTTCAAAGATGCAGGAACTAAGCACCGTAGGTGTTCAGCTTTCACTCGACGATTTTGGTACCGGATATTCATCTCTGTCCTACTTGAGTAAATTACCTCTTCATCAGATAAAGATCGATCAGAGTTTTATAAGGAATCAAGCAACCAACTCGAAGGATTCCTTGATGATACGAACTATTATTAACTTGGCCTCAAACTTTAAGCTTGATGTGATTGCGGAAGGTGTTGAAACTGATAATCAGCTCAGCTTCCTGAGGCAGTTTGGATGCAATGCGTACCAGGGATATTTATTTGGGAAGCCTGTCCCGTTTGATGAGTTCGAGAATCTTTTAAACCAATACGGTGAATCGACCTCCATTCAATAGGCATGTTAACTCCGACAGCAACGCCTGTCTGATCGGACAGCATGAATGCCCGCAACCCAATAGCGGACTTAAGGCATGGCCAGAACATGAGATGTAGTTCAGGCTGAATCAAAAGCGTATGATGCAACGGCACCATCTAAATGAAAGCGGCACCATGAATCTGTTTGCTTCTCTCAGTTAGATATTCCGCACTGTTCATCCATTCATTAGTGATAATAATCGCCTGTTCCGTTTGGCTAATGAAAAAGGAAAATAGTTGAATCGACCCCGAAACACTAGACACCTTTCAGCCTAAAATTCTAGGCTAAATAAGGAGGTGTCATGAGCAACAAGCGTTACCCGGAAGAATTCAAGATCGAAGCGGTCAAGCAGATCACCGAGAACAAGTATCCAATCGCAGAAGTATCCAGCCGACTGGGTGTGTCCCAGCACAGTCTGTATCAGTGGGTGAAGCGCTATGGTCTGCCTGAATCGGAGCGCGTCGAGGTCCAGAGCCAGCAAGCCGAGCTTCGTCGACTCAAGGCCGAACTCAAGCGTGTCACCGAAGAGCGCGACATCCTAAAAAAGGCCGCAGCGTACTTTGCCAAGGAATCCCGGTGAGGTACGCCTTCATCAAACAACATGAGCCGCAATATCCGGTGCGCCGCCTGTGCCATGTCATGCAGGTCAATCGTGCGGGTTACTACGCTTGGCGCAAGGAGCCGGTCACGGCAAAGCAGCAGGAAGACCGGCGCATCGCCGGTCTGATCAAGCAATTCTGGCTGGAGAGCGGCGGTGTGTACGGGTACCGCAAGATTACCGATGATCTGCGTGACCTGGGAGAGCGCTGCAGCAAGAATCGCGTGTACCGCCTGATGAAGGCCGATGGTTTGCGTTCCCAGACCGGCTATCACCGCCGACCCGGCAAGCGCTATGGCAAACCATCCGTAGTAGCTCCCAATCATTTGCAGCAGCAGTTCGATGTGGATGAACCGAACAAGGTGTGGGTGATCGACATCACTTACATCCGCACCCACGAGGGCTGGTTGTATCTGGCGGTGGTGCTAGACCTGTTCTCGCGCCAAGTGATTGGTTGGTCGATGCAGCAGCGAATCGACCGAGAGCTGGCGATCAATGCTTTGCTGATGGCGGTGTGGCGCAGGCAGCCAGAAGGCGAAGTCATCGTGCATTCCGACCAAGGCAGCCAGTTCAGCAGCTACGACTGGCAGGACTTCCTCAAGGCGCACAATCTGGTCGGCAGCATGAGCCGTCGAGGCAACTGTTACGACAATGCGGTGGTAGAGAGCTTCTTCCAGTTATTAAAGCGTGAACGGATCAAGCGCAGGATCTATGTCGACCGCGAAGAAGCCAGGTCGGACGTGTTCGATTACATCGAGATGTTCTACAACCCGAAACGGCGTCATGGATACAATGATCGCCTGTCTCCAGTCGAGTTCGAGAGACGGCATTTTATGAGACTGGAAAGTGTCTAGTGAATCGGGGGCGATTCACTCCATTGATGAAGATGATGAGGAAATTCCCGACCTGGTGGCTGAAATATTAGCGAATGCGGTTGAGCAGCGCCTTCATCGAAATCTCAGCTATGGCTACCAAATTCGTAATGATGAACTCAGGAGAGTGCGCGGGCGAATCGATATATTTAGTACAGAGCGTCATCAATTACTCGCACGAGGAAAGATTGCTTGCCAATTCGAAGAGCTGACGATTGATACCGCCAGGAATCGATTTGTTTTAGCAGCGCTCGAAATGGTTTCAAAGGTTGTTACTCGCTCAAACCTGGCTCATCGCTGTCGAACACTTGCCAATAGCTTAAAGCGTCTGGGGGTAATTGGAGCCAGACCTACTCGCGCAGAAATGAGTATCGATAGGTTAGGGCGCAATGATGCTCAGGATAGAACCATGCTGGCGGCCGCAAAATTGGCCTTCGAAATGGAATTGCCCAGTGAAGAGGAGGGGGACTCTAGCCTGTATGCCCCAGCCCGAGATGAGGTATGGGTAAGACGACTATTTGAAAGGGCAGTAGGAGGTTTTTACTCCGCAGTCTTATCCAATCAAGGCTGGAAGGTGAATCCCGGAAAAGTTCTTAGATGGCAAATATCCAATCAGACTTCGGGAATTGATTCGATTTTGCCTTCTATGAGGACTGACATTGTATTGGACCAGTCTGAACAGCAACGGAGACTGGTTATTGATACTAAATTCAACTCGATAGTAACCGCAGGATGGTATCGAGAAGAAAGCCTCCGTAGTGGTTATGTGTACCAGATGTATGCTTATCTTATGTCCCAGGCGGGTAGTGACGATATATTTGATCAACATTCGTCTGGCCTACTTCTTCATCCATCAATTGGCAAAGAGGTAGACGAGGTTGTGGTAATTCAGGATAGGCAGATACGTTTTGCTACTGTCGACCTCGCGGCTCCGGTCTATGAAATTAGACGGCGTTTACTTGAGGTTGTGAAATAAACCTATGAATCATCAAGCTGGATTTCGCATAGCAGGGGAGGGCAGGATGAGAGGGCAGTGGTTAGGGCGATATACTGGTGATGTTTCTGGATCAATAATGATCAACCTAGATGAGGTGAAAGATCATTTTGAGGGTGTTGCCTATCTACACCCTGATAGAAGTGAAATTCCCGGTAGCGTTGTTTACTTTCACACTGCTGATAAGCGAGCAGAGCATGATGTGACTGCTTTCACTGCGCCAATTGATCCTCGTACTGGATTTCAAACGACATGGGATGAGTTAAAGAAGCTGTATCCCGCAGAGATACAACACTCAGATGTAGCTCAAGTTCAAATTAAGCAGTTCGAAAATTCACTTTTTATCGAAGGCACTACAGATCTTGGCACGACTATTCACGGGGAATTAACTCGCCCTGATGAAAAATCGGAATCCAAGATTACGGGAGAAAAAACTACCTGGAGTGATTTTAAGTCATACGTCTCGAATATTTCCGAGTCTGGATATTTATTTAGGGGACAGAAAGAACCCTGGAAGCTATGTACTTCTTTTCACCGTCGAGGGAGATATCGAATCAGTGAGTTTATTAATAATGATGTAAAGCAGTTACACCAACGACTCAGTGCTATGACTTCGCACTATTTTGACTTGTCCAGCCCGGAACAAAATGGTGCGTTTTTCAATTTACTACAACATCATGGGTATCCAACCCCCCTTTTAGATTGGACTCATTCACCTTATGTAGCTGCTTTTTTCGCTTTTCGTGACTGGCCTATCAGTTACTCAGGTGATGAGTATGTTCGAATTTACGTCTTAAATAAAAGGGCATGGCAAGCTAGTTATCGCCAAGTTCAGTACTTGGATCCTTCTTATCCGCACTTATCAGTAAGTGAATTTATTGCCATAAATAACCCCAGACTTTCTCCGCAACAGGCGGCCACAACGGCAACGAATATATATGACATCGAGGCTTATGTTATTGGGAAGGAAGTGGAGTCGAGTGTTAAGTATCTACATGCCTTTGATATCCCTGCGAAGGAAAGACATGCTGTGATGGCTGATTTGAGATTTATGGGAATTACAGCAGCTTCCATGTTTCCAGGCATTGATGGCGTATGCGAAGAACTACGTGAACGAAACTTTGATAGATAGGCGTATGAGTAGATTTAAGAAGTTTGAACTTATCCAAGATCAAATTAGAGCGTTGGACTTCAGCGGTAAAAGTTCTTCTTGTAACGAAGTATTTGAGCTCTACAAATTAAGAAACTCATTCGGTCTGCCCCCCGATACAAAGATACATAGGATCTTCCAAAAAGACTTTCTCCAAAATGATATGTCCAATGGTTATTTAACCCTCCCATTGGCATCTCCGGATGTTTGGAATGATGATCTTGAGAATCCGTTTGTAGATGTTGTCGGAATCGACAAAGAGACGGGTTGGGCAGTCGATTATGGATCTCTTGTAAGATCATTTTACGCACTATGTTGGACTGATCGGCCTATAGCTAGTGATAAAGATTGGGACAGTTTTTCTTATGGAAAACCTGCTGTAAGAATTACAACTACTGTCGGGAAACTATTGGACCGACTAATCTCAATCAGTGACCCTTCCTACATGAATAGAACTTGGCTAATTAAAGTTGAGTACTTGGAGCCGAGTTTGATTCATTCAATGAAGAAGCCGGAAGTAGTTATTGATCATGCTGAAAGCACTGGTTCTTTGCTCTCGGCTAGCGCTGCTGTAGTTAGAAAGGAGTATTCTGGGGAAGACGAGGTACGCCTCATAATTGATGCTTCGGTAAATCCTGACGTTCCAGGCGTTGTAAAAGTGAATAAGGGGGGCTCCTCGTTTATCCGAATTCCATTTCGCTGGGACGGGTTTGTGGATGACAAGATTGAATTTGACCTCCGACGTACAACAAACCCAAAATCGTGACTGGCGTAGTAATTCTTCCAGAAGGACTTGCTGTTCCCAATAAGCGCCTTCAAGATGCTCGACGGGTAAAAAGGATGATTATGAAGACAAGTAATATTGAAGAGAAGGCGCGTCTAAGATCATCCCTAAGGGGCAAGCTTCAAGAAGCAAAACAAATCCACTCTTTTAAGCTGGCCAAGGAAAAATAGGCAAAACACATTATGTTCCATTTACTAATTGCCTACCAAGGATGGCCTGATTCCGGCGGCTCTATGCCTAATGGACGTATTTACCTAGAGCGACGCTCCCTCCCTAACGCACAAATTATTTAGCTAATACCAAAATGCGAAATTACGATTTCACCAGCCTCAATGATAAAGATTTTGAAATGCTCGCCTGCGATTTGTTGTCCCAAGAAGAGGGGGCACGCTTTGAACGTTTCAAGCAAGGGAGAGATGGGGGCGTTGATGGTAGATACTTTTGTGATACTGGAGAAGAAGTAATTATTCAGTGTAAGCATTGGGCAAGATCTACTGTTTCGGCATTAAAATCATCCTTAAGTTCGACCGAGCTCCCCAAAGTTAACAAATTAAAACCAAAGCGATATTTACTGATTACCTCATTAGAACTCTCAAATCAAAACAAGAAGGCGATCCAGGAAGCGATGTCTCCCTGGATACGATCTCCCGATGATGTGCTGGGGAAAGAAGACTTAAATGACCTACTGGGAAAATACCCTGATATTGAGAGACAACATTATAAATTGTGGATCGCAGGCACAACTGTTCTCGAATCCGTTTTTCATAACGCCATATTGGGTAGAAGTGATTTTGCTATTCAAGAAATTCGGGAGAAAACGTACAAGTATGTTCAAACCAAAGTTCACGAAACTGCGCGTGAAAAACTGTCGACTTTCGGCGTTGCCATAATCACTGGTGAAGCAGGAGTAGGGAAGACTACATTAGCAGAACAACTCTGTATTGAGTATGTAACTCATGGTTTTCAACTCATAGTGTGCTCAGACTCTATAGAAGAAGCAGAAGCAGTCTTTAACATTGAGAAGCAACAAATATTTTATTTCGATGACTTCCTAGGAAGGAATTATCTCTCTGCTCTTGAACGGCACGAAGACACGCACATCACGGCATTTATTAAGCGAATTTCAAAGGATAGGAAAAAGCGCTTTGTTCTGACCTCCAGAACTAATGTATTAAATCAAGGAAAGAGATTATCTGATGCCTTTGGGCTCGCCAATATTGAGAAGAACGAACTAGAAGTTCGAATCAGTGCTTTATCTCAATTTGAAAAAGCCAAACTTCTATATAACCACATTTGGTTTGGTGAGCTACCAATAGAATATATTGAAAAGATTCTTGAGGGAAAAAATTACTACGGAATCATTAAGCACAAAAACTTCAATCCAAGATTAGTTTCATTTATCACCGACCCTCAGAGAGTTTCTGATATCCCACCCCAAAATTACTGGGACTATATTCAAGATAAGTTGGGTAATCCAGCCGATGTCTGGGAACATACATACGAGGGACAACTCGACGATTACACTCGACTAATTGTTTTATTAGTAGTGTTTAATGGCGGCAAAATTTCAGAAGTCGAACTTCAATCTGCGTACTTTCGGTTTATTCATGGCACCATGGCGACAGGTTTCTCTGGAAAAATTGACTTTCAAATCAATCTAAAATCACTTTGTGGGTCTTTACTCAATCGCAATTTAGATGGTTCCATAGCCAATCTTTCTCTGTTCAATCCATCAGTTGCCGACTATGTTGTCAATCGAGTCAAGACAGATGTTAGGCTCATTGAATCCTTGGTTGCGACAATTGTTACTGAACATAGCATTAAGAATTTTGGAGAGTTAATCTCAAATTCGATCATCCCGTCTTCACTTGGTACATCTAGCTTACTTAATATTGCTGTTCAGCAGCTGAGAGAATCTAAAGAACTAAGCGGATCTTACAAGCTCACTTTAGCTGTGACTGGCTTAGACATTCTTAAAAACGAATCAACTTTCCTGGCTGCTCTTATTGATTCGCTGATGGATGATCCTGAGGAATATATAAGTACCCAGAGATACACCCAATTGGGATTTGTATTAAGAGCTTTGATCGAGCATGCTGCGATTAGTGCCGATCAGCTATGGAATATTCTCCAATACATACCACTACAGGAATTGGAAATTTACCAACTCGAACCTTTTTCACCTCTTTGTAAATTTCTGCCAGAGGCTCAGATCCAACAATTCTCTGAAAGAGTGAAACAAGCTTTAATAGACAATTGGAATGAGTATATTTCCGAGGAGATTGAAGAAATGGATGTTATCGGCGATATATATGAGTATAGCGATAGCGCTTACGCAGAGGATTTAATATTTAATACGGTAAAAAGTTCACTCGAGCAATGTGGAATTCCAGTCACTGATTCTGAAATAACCGCTATCGTGGAACAGTGCGATATCGAAGGCATTATTGATAACAATATTAAACGCTCGATGAACGGATACGAAGAAGGGAGTGACAGTTACGGCCACGTATCAGATTCAGCAGGAATTGATGATTTATTTCATACAGATTTTCCACCAATGTAATTTTACATTCTGAGCACTGCCTTTGATTTTCATCGAAGGAGTTAGCCTCAATTAAATTATTTTAATTTTATTTAATTTATTTTAGCGGGACTTTCTAAAATAAATAATGAATTCAATAACTTAAATTGAGCACTGCTTTCACACGGCAGGGGTCACTGGTTCGAACCCAGTATCGCCCACCAATTTAAAAGCCAGCAGGTAATCCTTGCTGGCTTTTTCTTTGTCTGCTGCTTGTGTATCTTCCATTTTACATAATATACATTATGCGCAATAAACAATAATGTGCGAAATGGCAGGATGCTCAGGTTTGAGCCTTTATCCCAATTTAAACAGTCTGTTGAAGTTCTGGCTGGTAGCCACCCCGACTTCTTCCACCGTGATGTTGCGCAGTCTGGCGATCTCCTCGGCTACATGCTTTACGAATGCGGGCTGGTTGGTCTTGCCACGGTGCGGCGTCGGTGCGAGGTATGGTGAATCAGTCTCGATGAGCATCTTATCCAGCGGGATGTTCTGTGCGACTTCTTTGATGCTGGTTGCCTTCTTAAAGGTCAGAATGCCTGAGAACGAAATATGGAAGCCCAGATCGATAGCAGCCTTGGCCACATCCAGACTCTCAGTGAAGCAATGCATCACCCCTCCGACTTCACACGCATTTTCCTCGGCCATGATGCGCAGGGTGTCGGCCGCAGCCGACCGGGTATGGATGATGAGCGGCTTGCCGCTTTCGCGGGAAGCGCGAATATGGGTGCGAAAGCGCTCCCGCTGCCATTCCAGGTCGCCGGTCAGGCGGTAATAGTCCAGACCCGTCTCGCCGATCGCGATGACTTTGGGATGTTGGGCCAAAGCTACGAGTTGAGCCTGGGTAGGCTCATCGCCCACCTCATAGTCAGGATGAACGCCTACGGATGCAAACAGATTGTCGTGCGCTTCAGCCAGAGCCAATACAGCCGGAAAACTGTCCAACTCGACAGACACGCACAGCGCATGGCTGACCTGGTTGTCTTGCATGTTGGCTAACAGCCCGTCGAGCTGTTCGACCAAACCCGGGAAATTCAAATGGCAGTGAGAATCTATGAACATGGTCAGGCAGCAAATAGCTGGCGATAAGACATCAGCAGGGATTCGAGGAAGAGTCTGGGATTGAGTGGATGGTAGGCAGCCCGGCGCGCCTCCTGCAATTCCTTCTGGAACCGCAACAAGGCTTGCGTGGTGGTGCTTTGCGCCAATTTCTCCAATTCCTTTGATTGTTCAGGGAAATATCGGACGGATCCGGCCAGTTTGGCCGAAGTCAGATCATGGCTCCATTGCTGCAGGCAATGGATGATGTGCACCGGAATGCCGCGTTGTAATTTCTCGGCCAGTGCCAATGCGTCCATCCTTGATGGCTGGCGGATCGCTTCCAGCAAGGTAGCGCGCTCTTCGGCACCCTCACCTAATTCTGCCCAACCCAGAGCCTGCAACGGGGCGAAACCGGTTTGGGCCAACGCTTGCGCCGGGTTCTTTACCCCCTGTTGCGACAGCCACGCCGTACCGGCTTCCTTGGTAGGCGTGGCGACCGGGAATGCCAGACAGCGACTGAGGATGGTAGGCAGCAGTTGTTGCGGCTTATGTGAGACCAATAGGAACAACAACTTGTCAGTCGGCTCCTCCAGCGTCTTGAGCAGGGAGTTTGCCGCATTATTGTTCATCGATTCAGCGGGATAAACGACCACGACGCGATAACCGCCACGATGGGCAGAAAAATTGGCGAAGCCTGACAAAGCGCGTATCTGGTCAACCGATATCTCACGTGATGGCTTTTTGCTACTCGACTTTTCTTCTGCCTCATCGGAATTGGACAAGGCATCCGGCTGCACCAGACGGAAATCCGGGTGGCTGTCCTGCTCGAACCAACGGCATGCGTCGCAATTTCCGCATGGCATGCCTTGTGCGGCCGGGGCATCACACAGTAAAGACTGGGCGAAATTCAAAGCCAGGTCAAGCTTGCCTATACCTTGGACGCCCTTCAGCAACACGGCGTGCGGCAACCTGCCGCGCAAGTTGTGCAGCGCTTGCCAGCATTTGGACTGCCATGGATATAATTGTTTCATATCAGAGTGCTGCGAGCACATTTGCAAGTTGCTGTTGAACTTCTTTCAGCGACTTTTCTGCGCGTATCACAGCGTATCGATCGGGCGTTTTCGCGACTCGCGCCAGATATGCCTGACGTACCTTGTCGAAGAACTCGCCCTTTTCACGCTCGAATTTATCCAGACTCGCATTATTGGACAAACGCTCTCTGGCCACTTCGATGGGAATATCGAACAACAAGGTAAGGTCAGGCTGCAGGTCGCCGTGTGTCCATTGCTCGAGCTGCTCCAGTTTGGCGATTGGCACTCCCCTGCCCCCGCCCTGATAGGCGAAGCTGGCATCACTGAAGCGGTCGGAAATGACCCAGGTTCCGCGCTGCAGTGCGGGACGGATCACTTGCTCTACATGTTCGCGGCGGGAGGCGAACATCAGCATGGCTTCAGTCTCGGCATGCATGGATTCATGCAGCACCAGCTCGCGCAGCTTCTCACCCAGTGGCGTACCGCCCGGTTCGCGCGTCACCAGCAGGTCGACACCGCGCTCACGCAGGGCATTGGCGAACCATTCCAGCCCAGTGCTCTTCCCTGCCCCGTCCACGCCCTCGAATGTGATGAATCTGGCTTTGCTCATTTTTTCAATTGGTACTGTCTGACCGCATCGTTGTGTTCTATCAGGTTTCTGGAGAAATGCGAGCTGCCATCCCCTTTTGCTACGAAGTACAGCTCTTTGCCCAACGGCGCGTGCATCACTGCCCGTATCGACTCCAAACCCGGCAATGCGATCGGCGTGGGTGGCAAACCGTAGCGAGTATAGGTGTTGTAAGGTGTATCCGCTGTCAGATCACGCCTGCGCAGATTGCCATCGAAAGTCTCTCCCATGCCGTAGATCACCGTCGGGTCGGTCTGCAAACGCATCCCCCGCTTTAAGCGATTAAGGAATACGGTAGCGATCATGGGACGGTCGCTGGCCTTGCCGGTCTCTTTCTCAACGATGGAAGCAAGGATCAATGCTTCGTATGGGGAAGTTAGCGGACTCTGCGGATCATGTTGCTCCCATGCTGCTTCCAGATGGCTGCGCAGGGTGTGATAGGCACGCTTGTATACAGCCAGATCACTGCTGCCGGTTGAAAAATAATAGGTATCCGGGAAGAAGAGCCCCTCGGCAGCCTGCTCGGAAGCGCCGATACGTTGCAGTATCTCGGCTTCAGTCAATGAAACACTGTCATGCCGCAATTTTGGATGCGCATCCATCAGTTTGCGCAGGTCTTTGAAGGTGGTGCCCTCGATGATGCGGATCTGGATCTGGCTCTGGTCGGTCTTCCCTTTGCTGATCATGTCCAGCAGCCCGTATCGGGAGATGGGCTTATCCAGCAGATAGTTGCCGAATCTGATCTGTGTAGCTTTTCCGGTCAGGCGAGCGAGCGCGACAAACGACCATTCGGTCTCAAGCACGCCAGCCTGCTTCAATTTTGCAGCCGTGTGCTTCAGGCTGCTGCCTTGAGCGACCTCGAACTCGATCGGCAGTTGCCCCAAGGGCAAGTCCGAAAACAGGTGATAGCTTATGAATGCCATGATCAGGATCAGGACAAGGAGCAGTTTGCCTAAAGCGTTCGGTTTAGTTCTTCGCATCATTCAACCAAGTTTGGATAGCCAGCGACATCTGGCGCTGATCAAAGTCTTTTTCTTGTATACGGGCGACCGGCCACAGGCCGAATACGCTATTCACCAGGAATATCTCCTCGGCCTGCAGCAAATCGCCCAATCTCAATCGAGCGACTGCGCATTGCACGCCATGCTGCTCAGCCCAAGCGATCACGCGATCCCTTTGCACGCCTGCCACGCCACTTGCAGACAGATCCGGGGTCGACAATCTTCCTCCTATCACCGCAAACAAGTTGGATCGGGTACCGGAGATGATAAAGCCTTCCTGGTCCTCCAATAGCCCCTCGGCTGCGCCGGCGGCCTGACACTCGGCTGCCGCAAGGACGTTCTCCAGGCGGTTCAGATGCTTGATGCCTGCCAATCGTGGCTGGCGGGAAAGCTTCAAGTCGCACAGATGGGGCGCGATGCCATGCGCATAGAAGGCAGCGTCATACACCGGGACAGGATGGAAACCGACTACACGCGTGGGAGTGGAACGCAACGAAGGCGCATAACCGCGCTCCCCGATACCACGCGTCACCATGATCTTGGCGACTCCGCTTCCTGTCCCGGACAACTGCGCTATTTCCTGCAGGAGGATGTCTTCACCGGGACACTGGATCTGCAGAGCGCGACAGTCGTGATGCAACTTCTCGAAATGTCGCGGCCAGCAAAATGGGCTTCCCTGCTGGACACGGAGTGTTCTAAACACGCCGTCGCCATAGGAAAGCCCACGATCTGCTACTGCAATGGTGTCAGCCGGATTGCCGTTGACCAGCATCACGGTCTGAGGCTCAGACCTTACGGAACACCAAGGTGCCGTTAGTCCCGCCAAAGCCGAAGTTGTTATTCACCGCCACATCGATCTTCATATCGCGCGCGGTATTGGCACAGTAATCCAGATCACATTCCGGATCCTGCTCGAAGATGTTGATGGTCGGCGGGGAAACCTGATGATGGATCGCCAGTACACAGAACAATGATTCGATACCGCCCGCACCACCCAGCAAGTGGCCGGTCATCGACTTGGTGGAGTTCACAACCAGCTTTTTGGCGTGATCACCGAAGGCTGCCTTGATGGCATCGGATTCGTTCTTGTCACCCAGCGGGGTCGAAGTACCATGTGCATTGACATACTGCACATCGCTTGCATTCAAACCCGCGTCGCGCAATGCGTTCACCATGCTGCGCTTCGGGCCGTCCATGTTCGGCGCAGTGATGTGATAAGCATCGGCACTCATGCCGTATCCAGCCACCTCGGCATAGATCTTGGCACCGCGTGCCTTGGCATGCTCATACTCTTCCAGAACCAGTACGCCGGCACCTTCACCCATTACAAAGCCATCACGGTCCTTGTCCCAAGGACGACTGGCGGTTGCGGGGTCATCGTTACGTGTGGAGAGCGCGCGGGAAGCTGCGAAGCCGCCAACTGCCAATTGGCAGATAGTCGCTTCGGCACCGCCAGCAAGCATCACGTCGGCATCACCATACTGGATCATGCGCATGGCCTCGCCGATGCTGTGGGTGCCGGTTGTACAGGCAGAGACCACTGCAAAGTTCGGGCCGCGCAGGCCGAACATGATAGACAGATTGCCGGAGATCATATTGATGATGGTTCCAGCAATGAAGAATGGGGATATCTTGCGCGGACCACCGGCAAGATAATCGTTTTGCGTTTGTTCAATGTTGGGCAGGCCGCCGATACCCGAGCTTACGCAGACACCAATGCGGTCTGCATTCGCTTCGGTCACTTCGAGCCCGCTATCCTTGAACGCTTCTATCCCGGCAGCCATACCCAAGTGGATGAATCTGTCCATCCGCCGAGCATCTTTTGCCGGGATAAATTGCGTCTCATCGAAATCCTTGACTTCGCCTGCTATCTGGCTGGCCAGCGCTGAAGGGTCGAATTGGGTAATTCGAGCGATCCCAGACTTGCCTGCCACGATGTTTTGCCATGTTGCGGCCACCCCGTTACCTACGGGAGTGAACGCACCAAGGCCGGTCACTACGACTCTACGCTTAGTCAAACTGGACTCCGATGAGATTTTGGAATGATTGAAACTTACTTGGAATGCGTGTTGACGTAGTCCAGCGCTTGCTGAACGGTCGTGATTTTTTCTGCGTCTTCGTCAGGTATCTCAACGCCGAATTCTTCTTCCAGCGCCATCACCAGCTCAACAGTATCCAGAGAGTCAGCGCCCAGATCGTTCACGAAGGACGATTCGTTCTTGATCTCGGACTCATTCACGCCCAATTGTTCTGCGACGATTTTTCTAACGCGTTGTTCGTTGTTGGACATTTTGCAGTGCTCCCATTTAGTTAAAGTATAAAAAGCGCGGGCATTCTACCAAACTCGCGCCGAATTCCAAACTACCGCTTACTCCATGTACATGCCGCCATTGACATGCACTGTTGTACCTGTGATATAGGCTGCGCCGGGGCCGGCAAGGAAGGCTACAGCCGCCGCGATATCCTCCGGTTTGCCCAGACGTTTCAACGGCACATGCTCGACCAGCTTGGCGCGTTGCTCTTCACCCAAAGCCTGCGTCATATCGGTATCGATGAAACCCGGCGCGACACAGTTCACGGTGATGTTGCGGCTGCCGATCTCTTGCGCCAGCGACTTGCTGAAACCGACCATGCCAGCCTTTGAAGCCGAATAGTTGGTCTGGCCGGGATTGCCGCTGCTACCTACCACCGACGAGATGTTGATGATGCGACCGGTACGCGCTTTCATCATGGCGCGCAGCACAGCGCGGGAAAGACGGAATACAGACTTGAGGTTGGTCGTCAGCACATCGTCCCACTCCTCCTCGCTCATGCGCGCCAGCAGGTTGTCTTTGGTAATGCCTGCGTTGTTGACCAAGATGGAGATTTCGCCGAACTGTTTGCGCAGCGTATCCAGCACTTGCTCGATCTGGGCTGTGTCATTCACGTTCAGAGCCAATCCAGTCCCCGTTACGCCTGCTGCGGCCAGATATTCGCTGATAGCCTGCGCACCTTTGTCACTGGTAGCTGTTCCGATCACGGTCGCACCTTGCTTACCCAATTCCAGAGCGATGGCCTGGCCGATGCCGCGTGAAGCGCCAGTCACCAGCGCGATTTGTCCTTGCAATGTCATGTCTCCCCCTTATGCGAGTGCAGCCAAAGCTGCTTTCAGCGCTTCGCCGTCATTGATGGCCATAGCCTGCTGATTAGTGTCGATGCGTTTGTTCAGTCCGGCCAAGACTTTGCCGGGCGCGCATTCAACGTTTTGTGTGATGCCTTGCTTGCCAAATGCCTGCACGGTCTCAACCCAGCGTACTGGAGAATACAACTGGCGTACCAGTGCGTCTTTGATCTTGGCCGCGTCGCTGTATGCAGCGACGTCTGCATTGTGCAGAACTTGAACGGATGGCGTATTGACGGCGACATTCTCCAGATATGCACGCAGCTTGTCGGCCGCACCCATCAATAGGCTGCAATGCGACGGCACACTCATCGGCAACATCAAAGCACGCTTGGCACCTTTGGCCTTGGCCAGTTCCATGCCGCGCTCAACCGCAGAACGGTTACCCGCGATCACCACTTGGCCCGGGGAGTTGTAGTTCACGGCCTCCAGCACTTCGCCCTGAGCGCCTTCGCTACAAACAGCGCGCACGGCTTCATCATCCAAGCCAAGAATCGCCGCGATACCACCCACGCCTTCCGGCACGGCTTCCTGCATGCACTGCGCGCGGTAGCGCACTAGAGGCAAAGCGTCAGCGAAACCCAAAGCGCCCGAAGCGACCAATGCCGTGTATTCACCCAGACTATGGCCTGCCATCATTGCCGGCATAGCGCCATTCTGCGATTGCCAAGCACGATAGACCGCCACACCGGCAGTCAACATGATGGGTTGCGTGTTCACAGTTGCGTTCAGATCTGTATCTTCACCTTCGGCGACCAACTGCCACAGATCCTGCTTCAACACATCGGATGCTTCAGTGAAGGTATCGCGTACGGCAGCGAAATCGGCATAGCCGTTCATCATGCCGCGAGATTGGGAGCCCTGACCGGGAAATACGAATGCGAATCGAGTCATTTATATATGCCCTACCACTTGATGAGTATCGCGCCCCAGGTGAACCCGCCACCTACGGCTTCAATGAGTATGTTCTGTCCAGGTTTGATATCCCCGGCGCGGACTGCGGCATCCAGCGCCAAGGGAATGGATGCTGCCGAGGTATTGCCATGCAAGGAAACGGTCTGCACCACATTGTCCATGGACAGGCCCAGTTTTCTGGCAGTCGCTTCGATGATGCGGATGTTTGCCTGATGCGGCACCAGCCAGTCTATGTCGGTGCCAGCAAGCTTCCGCTCCTCCAGCAATTCCTCAACAACATCACTTAACACTTTGACTGCAAACTTGAATACGGACTGGCCATCCATGGATATCTTCGGGTCTGCCTTGAGCATATCGCGATGGCGACCATCAGCGTGCAGCTTGGCACCGATGATGCCGGGCTGCTCGGAAGCGCGCAAAACGACAGCCCCCGCACCATCACCGAACAGCACGCAAGTAGTACGATCGTTCCAATCCAGCATGCGGGACAGGACTTCGGCACCAACGACCAAAGCTGTCTTCGCCTGACCACCACGGATATACAGGTCAGCGGTATTCAATGCATAGACGAATCCGCCACAGACTGCCTGCACATCGAATGCAGGAGAACCGTTTCGGATCCCCAGCTTATCCTGAAGGATGCAGGCGGTACTCGGGAAAGGCATATCCGGCGAGGTCGTGGCAACGATGATCAGGTCGATCTCATCGACAGCGATACCTGCAGCTTCGATGGCTTTAAGACTGGCCTGACAAGCCAGATCGCTGGACATCTCACCTTCGGCCGCCACATGGCGCTCGGAGATGCCACTACGGGAAAATATCCAGTCATGCGTGGTATCGACCGTCTTTTCGAGGTCGAAGTTGGTCACCGTATTGGCTGGCAGGTAGCTACCTGTGCCGATGATTCTAGAATAAGTCTTCAAGCAGCCTCCCCTACATTGGCCTGGCGCGCGTTGTGCCATTTTTCTACGTGCTCGCTTATGTGTTCCAGCATACCACCTCGCGCCTCCTCTGCCGCGCGCTCGATCGCGCACTCGAAAGCAAAAGCATCTGCCGAACCGTGGCTCTTGACCACGATCCCCTTCAAACCCAGGAAGCTAGCACCGTTATAACGACGGTGATCGAGACGATGCTTGAAAGCTTTCAATACCGGCAGAGAGACCAAAGCTGCGATCTTGGTCAGTGCATTGCGTCCAAAACCCTCTTTCAGGAAGCCGCCCATCATCTTGGCCACGCCTTCTGCGGTCTTCAACGCGACATTGCCGACGAATCCGTCGCATACCACCACATCCGTGACACCCTTGAAAATGTCATCGCCCTCTACGTTGCCGTAGAAGTTCAGATCGCTGGCCTGCAGCAGTTCCCCGGCTTTTTTTACGGTTTCATTGCCCTTGATGTCTTCACTGCCGATGTTCAGCAGGCCGACAGTCGGATTCTCTTTGTGTTCCAGCGCGGTGACCAGCGTGCTACCCATCAAGGCGAACTGCAGCAGATGCTCCGCCGTGCAATCGACGTTGGCGCCCAGATCGAGCATGCAGACCTGGCCGGAGTGGGTAGGCAAGTAGGAGGCGATCGCCGGACGGTCGATGCCGGGCAGCGTCTTCAGCACATAACGCGCCGTCGCCATCAGCGCACCTGTGTTACCGGCACTGACGCAAGCGGATGCCTCGTTGCTTTTGACCAGATTGATGGAAACCCGCATGGACGAGTCCTTCTTGCCGCGCAAAGCGGACTGCGGCTGCTCATCCATACCGACCACTTCGGTGCTGTGATGGATGCGCAGATTCTGACGGTCATGCGGAACGCCCAGCTTATCCAGTTCGGATCGGATCGAATCGGTCAAACCGACCAATACGATGACATCTTCCGCATGCTTGTCGAGGTAGGACATCGCAGCCGGCACCGTAACGGATACCCCATGGTCGCCGCCCATGGCATCAATAGCGATCGTGACACCCATCAATCATCCCCAAGTACGAAAAAAAGTCGAACGCAAGCCATCCCTGCAATCGAGGGATGGCTTGTAAGCTTGGACAAAAAACTTATTCGGATTTGGTGTTGACGACCTTCTTGCCACGATAGTAGCCGCTCGGGCTGATATGGTGGCGCAGATGCGGTTCGCCGGTGGATGGCTCGATAGCCAGTGCCGGGGCTGTCAGGAAATCATGTGAACGATGCATCCCGCGCTTGGACGGGGTCTTCTTGTTTTGTTGAACGGCCATGCTAACTACTCCTCGAAAAAACCTACTTAAAAATTATTCTTCAACTGGGCCAACATACCGAATCGGTCGTCAGCCTTTCCCGAACCTTTGCTTGCCAGCTCACAGACACCTTCGTCATGCCTGGGCGCAAAAGGCAACGAGAGCAGAAGCTCATCTTCTACCAGACCGAGAACATCAAGCTCTTTGCTGGCCTCAATCCCGTCGACCTCATCCGAATCATCATCCTGCATCAGATCAACCCCCTCAAGCAGTTGCAGCCTTGAGGCGATGTCGACCGGATATACCAGATCTCCCAGACAACGCTGGCAACGCAAATGACAGATTCCGCTCATATCCAACAGCAGGAACGACATGCCATCCGCTTGCATCCCTTGCACGGTATATCGAATGGATCCCTCGGAACTGGCCAGCGATTCAGCCAGTCTAGGCAGGTCCACAACAGCGATTTCCCCGTTCAAAGTCCTGCCGTTACGGGCAAATTCAATACTGTCGATCAAAGGCCGTGCAAACATGAGGCGCGCATGATATATATTCCCCCCTCCCCTGTCAAAGACACTGTACAAGGAACATCTTGAATTCCCAGCCCCTCGTTCTGGCCTCGACTTCTATATATAGGAGTCAGTTACTGTCAGTCCTGCAGATACCTTTTCTGACCGACTCACCTAATGTCGATGAAACTCCGCTCCCAAACGAGGATGCGAGACAGACATCATGGCGCTTATCCCGTTTAAAAGCAGAAGCCGTCACCGCACGCCACCCCGACGCCCTGATCATAGGTTCCGATCAGGTCGCCCTGCTGGATGGTGCGCAACTAGGCAAGCCCATGACCCACGACAACGCCGTACGCCAGCTGCGCGCCATGCGCGGCAAGACGGTAAGTTTCTTCACAGCCTTGAGTCTGCTCAATGCCCGCACCGGCGATATGCAGACCGAAGTGGCCGAGACACATGTCACCTTTCGCCAGCTCAGCGACCAACAGATCGAGGACTATCTGCTGAAGGAACAACCTTACCACTGCGCGGGCAGCGCCAAATCCGAGGGCTTGGGCATAGCACTGATCCAGCGCATCGAAGGAAACGACCCCAATTCCCTGATCGGCCTGCCTTTGATAGCCCTGATCGATATGCTTGAAAAACAAGGCGTTAAAGTTATTTGAGGATTTTGGCACGAATTTATCGTTGCAGCCGCAAACGCTTTCTGATATTAAAGCGCGCTTGAAAAATTCAGCCCAACTTGGAGATATACGCAATGCCAGTGCAAGCGAATAAGAACACCGCCCCGTACAAGCCAAAAAAGGGCGAGGCATACATGAGCGCCAAACAGCTGGAGCATTTCCGCTCTGTGCTGGCCGGTTTGAAGCTCGAATTGAGCCAGGATATCGACCGTACCGTGCATACCATGCAGGATGAGGCTACCGTTTTCGCCGACCCGAACGACCGCGCAACACAGGAATCAGACATGAGTCTGGAATTGCGCAGCCGTGATCGTGAACGCAAACTGATCAAGAACATCGACAAGATGCTGGGACGTATCGATTCCGGCGACTATGGATATTGCGATAATTGCGGCATCGAGATCGGCTTGAGCCGCCTGGAAGCACGTCCGACCGCAACCCTTTGCATCGACTGCAAGACGCTGGACGAGATTCGAGAGAAACAAGTAGCCAAGTAAGTACGGCTACAAAAATGAAAGACCGGCCAGAGCAGCCGGTCTTTTTTTGGTTCTTCGGAAAGTAGTGTGGAAACCGCACAACCGAACAGATGTCAGCGTCAAAAATTTCGCAAACAAGAAGAGAAGGATTCAGACAATCGATGTTAGACGGTCAACCGTATCAGGATAACGCTCAACCATTCTAATCAGTATGGAAGCTTGGGCATTCGGGCTGGCTCTACCTTGCTCCCAGTTTTCCAATGTACGCTCGTTGGTGCGCAAGTACCTGGCAAATACTGTACGTGAGAGATGTAACTTCTCTCTCAAGTGCAAAAGCTCTTCCGGGGTGACCTTTATGGCAGGCTTCTTCTCAAAGGTGGTTTCGCGCAAAGTGATCTTGCCCTTCCTCGAAGACTCAAGGACACCAAACC
Source organism: Pseudomonadota bacterium (assembly GCA_043827165.1). Classification (GTDB taxonomy): domain Bacteria; phylum Pseudomonadota; class Gammaproteobacteria; order Burkholderiales; family Gallionellaceae; genus Sideroxyarcus. The sequence goes on along the minus strand of JBDRPJ010000011.1, from coordinate 43,991 downwards.
CTTCTTTGATCTCATTGAATATATCGCGTTTCATTTATCTCTCCTTGCATCCACTTCGTACTTGAGCAGGTCTTTCAGTATCTTCCGTTGCGCTGTAGTGAGATCATCCATCTCATCTTTGTTGAAGATGGTGAACAACCAAAACTGTTTGCCAGACACCCACCAGTAATAGATCACACGCAAGCCGCCGCGTTTACCCTTGCCACGCTTTTCATCGGCAAAACGTATCTTGCGCAACCCTCCTATACCTTCGATCACATCGCCCGCATCCGGGTTATCCATAAGCATCTGCTGGAACGCACGGAACTATCATCACTCAAGTAATCTTGGCGATTGCGCTGGAAAGGTGGCAATTCAACGAAAGTGGCTTTCATGGGTAAATCATACGCAAGTTGCGTATATAGTCAATACATCAGTCAGCTATCTGTTTTCCACACAATTATCCGAAGAGCCCTTTTTTATCTATAAACCGCTCAACACCTTGATGTGTGCAGCTGCGCTGCGTCCCAGCGCATGCAGCTCGTATCCCCCCTCAAGAACAGACACGATGCGCGCTTGCGCATGATGCCCGGCGATACGTTTGATCTGTTCGGTCACCCAGATATAGTCAGCCTCCACCAAACCGATGGAGGACATATCGTCCTCTCGGTGAGCATCGAAGCCCGCAGAGATGAATACCATCTCCGGTTTGAACGCCTCCAGCGCGGGCATCCATCTTTCCGTCACCGCCTTTCGAAAGACCACCCCGTCAGATCCCGCCGCCAGCGGCACATTCACGATATGCGGCTTGCGGGTCTCGGCACCGACATACGGGTAGAACGGATGCTGAAAGGTCGAGCACAGCATGACTTGCGGATCGTCACTGAAGATATCTTCCGTACCGTTGCCATGATGAACGTCGAAATCGACGATGGCGACGCGCGCCAAACCATGCGCCGCCAGCGCATGGGCCGCTCCGACTGCGACATTATTGAAGAAACAGAAACCCATCGCCTTTCCCCGCTCGGCATGATGCCCAGGGGGGCGCACATTGCAGAACGCGTTCTCCACTTTGCCGCCCATCACCAGATCGACCGCCAACACCACCGCGCCTGCTGCGCGCAGTGCAGCCGGATAGGTATAGGGATTCATAAAGGTGTCACCATCCAGTGAGACCATGCCCTTGGCGGGTGCCGCCGCCTCGATAGAGTCGATATGAGCCTCATCGTGTACGCGCAGCAGTTGCTCGCGCGTGACGTCCGGTGCATCGTGATGTTGAAGAAAACCGTACAGACCGGAGGCGATCAATTGATCTTCTATGGCATGCAAACGCGCCGGACATTCCGGATGATGCGCACCCATATCGTGCTTCAGGCACAAAGGATGACTAATAAAAGCGGTCTGCACAGTGATCTCCGATGGTGTTTGACTGCTATGATAGCGCTCGCAGGAAATACCTCCAACCTACCCCGACTTCTATCATGAGCCAGCATTACCTCAATCCCTTGTTCGCCCCCAAATCCGTAGCCGTTATCGGTGCCAGCGAGCGTGCCGATTCGGTCGGCCAGATCGTTTTCCAGAACATGCTGGAGGGCGGATTCAAGGGAGAGTTGTATCCGATCAACGCCAAGAGCGAGCAGATACAGGGACAGCGCGCCTATCCATCCATTGCTAGTATCGGCAAACCGGTGGATCTGGTGGTGATCGCCACCCCGCCCCAGACCGTGCCCGGCATCATCGAAGAATGCGGAATACACGGCGTCAAGGCTGCCGTCATCATCACCGCGGGTTTCGGTGAGACCGGTCATCAAGGCGCTGCCCTTGAAAAGCAACTGCTGGAGAATGCCCAACGTTACGGCATCCGACTGATCGGACCGAACTGCCTGGGCATCATGCGCCCCTCGCTCGGTCTGAACGCCACCTTCAACAAGGGTTCCGCCAATACCGGCAACATCGCATTCATCTCACAGTCCGGCGCGCTGTGCACCGCCATTCTGGACTGGGCACAAAGCAACGACGTCGGTTTTTCCAGTGTCGTTTCGATGGGTTCTTCGACCGATGTCGATTTCGGCGAGATCCTTGATTTCCTGGTGTCCGATGCCAAGACCCAAAGCATCCTGATGTACATCGAAGGCATCCGCAATGCACGCACCTTCATGAGCGCACTGCGTGCCGCCGCGCGCATCAAACCTGTGATACTGGTCAAGGTCGGTCGCCATGCCGCCGGCTCCAAGGCGGCGATGTCGCATACTGCCTCACTAGTCGGCGCGGATGACGTGTTCGACGCAGCAGTGAGCCGTGTCGGTGTGGTGCGCGTGCAGACTGTCACGCAACTGTTCACGGCTGCACGCGCACTTTCCTGCGGCTTCAAGCCGGTAGGCAATCGACTGGCTATCGTCACCAATGGCGGCGGTCCCGGCGTGATGGCGACCGACCGCGCGGTCGACCTTGGCCTCAATATCGCAGAACTGTCCGAAGGCACCATCGAATATCTCAACGAGCATCTGCCATCCAACTGGCCGCACAGCAACCCGGTGGACATCATCGGTGATGCCCAGGCCGACCGCTATCACCATGCCGTGAAAGCCTGCCTGGAAGACGAGAACGTGGACGGCGTATTGGCCATCCTCACACCACAAGCGATGACCAAACCGCTTGAATCTGCCGAAGCCCTGATCGAATTGAGCAATACCCACAGTAAACCGCTACTGACCTGCTGGATGGGCGAAGTGCAAGTCGCCGAGTCACGCCAAGCTTTCACCAAAGCACATCGTCCGCACTTCCGCACACCGGAACCGGCGGTCGAAGTGTTCTCGCACCTGTCCGCCTACTACCGCAACCAGAAACTGCTGATGCAGATGCCCGGGCCTTTCTCGCACCATGTCGAACCGGACGTGGAAAGCGCACGCCTGATCATCGAAGGCGCGATGCAGGAACACCGCAAGGTATTGAGCGAGATGGAATCCAAGGCATTGCTGTCGGCCTTCCACATCCCGGTTGCGCGCACCATGGTCGCGCACACAGGAAACGAAGCCCTGCTCATCGCCCAGCAACTCGGCTATCCGGTAGCGATGAAGATCAACTCTCCGGACATCTCGCACAAGAGCGATGCCGGCGGCGTGATGCTCAATCTGCGCAATGCGCACGAGGTGCGTGCGGCATACCAGCACATCATCGATACCGTCAAACTGAACCGCCCGAACGCGACCGTGGACGGCATCTCCATCGAACCTATGATCATCAAACCAAACGGGCGCGAACTGATGATAGGCGTGACCAGCGACCCCGTCTTCGGCCCGGTCATCACTTTCGGCGCGGGCGGCACGGCAGTCGAGATCATGGGCGACCGCGCAGTCGCCCTGCCACCGCTGAACCGTTTCCTGGTCAAGGAATTGATCCGTGAGACGCGAATCTCCAAGATGCTAGGCGCCTTCCGCAACATGCAACCGGCCAACATCGATGCACTGGAAGACGTGCTGCTGCGCGTCTCCGAGATGGTGTGCGAACTGCCGCTGCTCAAAGAGATGGATATCAACCCGCTGATACTGGACGAGCACGGCGCGCTGGCTGCCGACGCACGCGTGGTCGTGGAATATCGCCAACCCAGTTCAGACCGCTACGCGCACATGGCGATCTACCCCTACCCCACCCATCTGGTGAGCAGATGGCAATTGGCCGACGGTACAGACATCGTGATCCGACCGATACGTCCCGAGGATGCCGAGCTGGTGAAACGTTTCGTCCACGATCTCTCGGATGAATCGAAATACTTCCGCTTCATGAACAGCGTACAAGAGCTGACTGAAGAGATGCTTGCCCGCCTGACGCAGATCGACTACAGCCGCGAGATGGCGCTTGTGGCGGTCACTGGTGACAAGGAAGAAACAGAACTTGGCGTGGCACGCTACGCCATCAATCCGGATGGCGAGACATGCGAGTTCGCGCTGGTCGTCGCAGATAATGTAACCGGCAAAGGATTGGGACAGAAACTGATGGTATCGTTGATGGAAGCGGCACGTTCCATCGGCTTGGCCACCATCGAAGGTGAAGTGCTCAGCCACAACCACAACATGCTCAAGCTGATGACACGTCTGGGCTTCACAACCAAGCCGAGCAGCGAAGATCCCGGCATCATGAAAGTCAGCAAGGCTCTATAAGCCTGCGCAGTGCTAGCCTGGATGCTGTTCTTCCAGCCAGGACAGCCACGCGTCCATCCCTTCTCCGCTGACAGCGGAGAGACGGATGATGCGGATATCAGGATTGACGCGACGCGCATACGTTTCGGCAAGTTCCACATCGAAAGTAAGATAAGGCAGCAGGTCGCACTTGTTTAGCAGCATCAACTCGGCAGCACGGAACATGTCGGGATACTTGAGCGGCTTGTCCTCGCCTTCTGTCACCGACAGCACCACCACCTTGGCGAACTCGCCCAGATCGAAACCGGCCGGACATACCAGATTGCCGACGTTCTCGATGAACAGCATCCCACCATCAGGCAAAGGCATCTCCGGCAAAGCACGTTCTATCATCTGTGCATCCAGATGGCAGCCTTTGCCGGTATTGATCTGCACGGCAGAAACGCCGGTCGCACGGATACGGTCTGCATCTTGTTCCGTCTGCTGGTCACCTTCGATCACCGCCAAGGGATAGCGACCTTGCAGGGCCTGCAGCGTACGCACCAACAGCGTAGTCTTACCTGAACCAGGGCTGGAAACAAGGTTCAGCGCGAGCATGCCATGCTGCTTGAACAGCTCACGATTGCCCTGAGCGTGCAGATCGTTCTTGTGCAGGATGTCCTGCTCCAGCTTGACGATGCGCTGCGTATCTTCAGCGACCTTCGCTTCGACTCGGTGCAGACGGAAACTGACCGGCGCCTTCGGCTTGTTCAAAGGTTTCCTGCCTCGTATCAGCACCTCATCCGAACCACATCCGCAAGTCATACACATCACACCACCTCCAGCTCTTTTACACGCATCGCATCACCGGAAACCAGTTGCAGACCGTAACTGCCGCACTGCGAACACGCGTCATACGCATTCTCGATCTCCGCCTCGTGGCTACATTTTGGGCAAAGCCCCCTGCCCGGCGTATCGATGATCTCCAATCGCGCGTCCTCCGCGACACTTCCTTGCATCGCGGCGCTGAAACAAAAACGCATCGCTTCCTGCTCCACGCAAGACAGCCGCCCGATCTCCAGCCACACCGTCTTCACCCGGGTGAAACCCTGATCCAGCGCCGCCTGCTCGATGATCTCGCGCACGTTCTGCGCCAATGACATCTCATGCATGATGCGCCTGCGCAGGTTCGACACTGCGCGCCAACCACGATTGAAGAAATGCAGTGGCCTGTTCCAGATTATCTGCCGCCTCTGGACTCAGCCCCTCCCCCAGCTCAAAACCATAGCCCCGGATGCCCAGCACATAACATTGCGGAAGCATGTCTTCATAAACCTGCTTGAAGGTATGCAGCAGCGCGGCTGGCGATTGCGCATGACTGGAATAACTATGATCGTGCGCCGCCTCCAACTCAGAGAAATGGAAAGGTGACTCACAAGAGACATCGGCATCCACGAACACGACCTGCCGCCGTCCAATAAGATCAGCTGAATGCTCTACCTGTAGCTGGAAATCCTCAATGCATTCGACCGAGTCGGATGCCTGTTCCTGAATGCGCCGCAACAACAAGGGACCCAGCGCATCATCCCCGCGCGACTCATTGCCGACAGCAAAGATCAGGACAGGCGCGACCATCACGCCAACGACTCACAAACACCCTCAGAACTGCGTGACAGCATATCGACCCTAATGCCTTCAGCATCCAGCAATTCCACTTCCAGCGGCATCTTGCCCAAAGCATGGGTCGCGCAAGAAAGACAGGGATCGAAAGCACGGATGGCAACCTCGATATGGTTGAGCAATCCTTCGGTGAGTTTCTTGCCATCGATATATTGGCGAGCAACCTGACGGATCGATTCGTTCATCGCCTGATTGTTATGGGTCGTGGAGACGATCAAGTTGCAGCGAACGATCTGGTCGTTCTCATCGACCCGGTAATGATGGATCAATGTCCCGCGTGGCGCTTCGATGACACCGACACCACGCTCCTGGCGCTCACCGATATTGACCAGATCCGTCCCTTGCAGATCGGGATCATGCAGGATCTCGCGGATCAACTCTGCCGCATGCAGCATCTCTATCATGCGCGCCCAATGGAACCCCAGCGTCGCCTTCGCGGCTTTGCCATTCTCGAATGCCATGAATTGCTTGCGTTGTGCTTCAGCCAGCGGGGTGGAGATGAAATCACATTGCGTCACGCGCGATAGCGGTCCCACCCGGTACCAACCCTGCTCCGGCCCCAGACGACGCAGGAACGGGAATTTCATATAGGACCACGGCTTCACATCCTCGAGGATCTCGTCCCAGTAATGGCTGGTATCGAAATGATCGAAGATCGTACTGCCATCCATCGCACGTGCGCGCAAGCCACCGTCATAGAGCTCCAGCGCACCATCTGCGCGCACCGTGTTGAGCGTATGCGCATCGAAACTGCCGAAGCTGCTGTACATCGCCAGATCCTGCTCGAACAGATTGCGTACGATGCCGATGGCCGCCTCACTCCACGCCACCATCTGGTCGACATCCTGCAACAGGTAGTCGCGCTCCTCGATACTCACGTTCTTGTTCACCCCGCCTGGGATGGAGCCAGTGCCATGGATGCGCTTGCCCGCCGTGATACGGATCACCTCCTGGCCAAACTTGCGCAACAGCACACCCTGCTTGGCGATCTCGGGATAGGCGGCAGCGATGCCGACGATATTGCGCTTGGCCACATCGGAGCCAAATCCGAACAACAGATCTGGGGAACACAGATGGAAAAAATGCAAAGCGTGCGACTGCAGGATCTGGCCGTAATGCATCAAGCGGCGCACCTTCTCCGCGGTCGGCGTCAACGTCGCCCCCACCACCATGTCCATCGCCTTGCTGGCGGCCAGATGGTGGCTCACCGGACAGATACCGCACAGCCGCTGCACCATCACGGCCGCTTCCCAGAAAGGGCGGCCCTGGATGAATTTCTCGAACCCCCTGAACTCGACGATATGCAGCCGCACCTGATGCACGCGGTCGTTCTCATCGAGCAGTAATGTCACCTTGCCGTGCCCCTCGACACGGGTCACCGGATCGATAGCGACGCGACGGAGTTTTTCAGGCGAAACGGCGGTTTCCAGCTTATCAGTCATATAGCCCCAGAGGACACAGTCCATCGATGCTGCACATGATGGCGCAGAGCGGCCATACAAGCAAACTTGATCAGCATGCAGCCCGATTGTTGCGATTGATATGTATCCGCACGAAGAATTCATGCGACAGAAACAAAAAGGCTTCCATCACAGGAAGCCTTTTAAATTGGTGCGCCCGAAGAGATTCGAACTCCTGACCCCTTGGTTCGTAGCCAAGTACTCTATCCAGCTGAGCTACGGGCGCATGTGTTGCTTGGTGTTGCCTATTGCCAGTCTGAAATCGTTTTATTGGTGCGCCCGAAGAGATTCGAACTCCTGACCCCTTGGTTCGTAGCCAAGTACTCTATCCAGCTGAGCTACGGGCGCCTCAAAACGACTACAGTTACCTTGGCGGAGAAGGAGGGATTCGAACCCTCGATCCAGGTTTTGCCCGGATGCACCCTTAGCAGGGGTGTGCCTTCGACCACTCGGCCACTTCTCCGAAGGGCGCGAATACTAATGTAATCGCCCCGCCTCGTCAAACTATCATGCGTTTTCTTGATCGAGATCGAAAGCCTTGTGCAAAACACGCACAGCAAGCTCCAGATACTTCTCGTCGATGACCACGGAAATCTTGATCTCGGAGGTGGAGATCATCTGGATGTTGATGCCCTCTTCCGCCAAAGTGCGGAACATCTTGCTGGCGATACCCACATGCGAACGCATGCCGACACCGACCACGGATACCTTGGCCGTCTTGTTGTCGCCTACGACGTCGCGCGCGCCGATATGCGGCTGCACCTTGCTCTTCAGCAATTCCATCGTCTTGCTGAACTCGTTGCGATGCACGGTGAACGAGAAGTCTGTGGAACCGTCTACACCGACGTTCTGAATGATCATGTCCACGTCGATGTTCGCATCACTGACCGGGCCCAGCACCTGATAGGCGATGCCCGGCTTGTCCGGTACGCCGAGTACGGTGATCTTGGCTTCGTCGCGATTGAATGCGATACCTGAGATGATGGCCTGTTCCATTTTGTCGTTTTCCTCGAATGTGATCAGCGTTCCCTCGCCATCCTCTTGGAAGCTGGAAAGTACGCGCAGTTTGACTTTGTATTTGCCGGCGAATTCGACCGAGCGGATCTGCAACACCTTGGAGCCGAGGCTCGCCATCTCCAGCATCTCTTCAAAAGTGATGCTCTTCAGGCGACGCGCTTCGGGTACCAGACGCGGATCGGTGGTGTAGACGCCATCCACGTCCGTATAGATCTGGCATTCGTCCGCCCCCAGTGCGGCAGCGATCGCCACGCCGGTGGTATCAGAACCGCCGCGACCCAGCGTGGTGATGTTGCCGTCCTCGTCCATGCCCTGGAAACCGGCCACGACCACGACCTTCCCTTCGTCCAGATCGTTACGGATGTTCTCCTCGTCGATACTGACGATGCGCGCTTTGGTGAAGGCGCTATTGGTGAGGATCTTGACCTGGGCGCCGGTGTAGCTCTTGGCTTTGAGTCCGGCATCGATCAGGGCCATGGAGAGCAAACCGATAGTGACTTGTTCGCCGGTTGAGATCACCACATCCAGCTCGCGTGGATCGGGATGTTTCTGGATCTCGTGCGCCAGTCCGATCAGACGGTTGGTCTCCCCGCTCATCGCCGAGACCACGACCACGACCTGATGACCTTGCGCCTTGAATCTTGCCACACGCTGCGCAACGCTCTTGATGCGCTCCGGACTGCCCATCGAAGTGCCGCCGTATTTCTGAACTATCAGTGCCACGATATTGCCCGCATTGGAATTTTGAGTGGCGCGCATTCTACCCGAGTTACAAGGAAAAGACGATGTCTGCTCTGCTACACTGACAGCAAAACCGGCCCCCGAATCATGACCAGAATAGACACCCGAAATTACCCGAAAACCGTCGTCCGGCAGCTTGCCGAATCCGGTATTTCTCCTTTGCTGGCGCGTATTTATGCCGCGCGCGGCATCGCGCATGCGGAGCAGCTTGAGATCGACCTGAAAAAGCTGCTGCCATTCACGTTACTGAAGCAAGCCGAGACCATGGCGATCGCATTGGCCGATGCCATAGGCGCAGGCAAGAAACTGTTGATCGTGGCCGACTATGACGCCGATGGCGCGACCGCCTGCGCGGTGGGTATGCGCGGTCTGACTGCGCTGGGGGCCAAGGTGGATTTCATCGTGCCCAACCGTTTCGAGTACGGCTACGGATTGACCCCGGAGATCGTCCGCCTCGCGGCGCAAAGCAAGCCGGATATCCTGCTCACCGTAGATAACGGTATCGCCAGCGTGGAGGGGGTTGCCGAAGCACACAGACTTGGCATGCAGGTCTTGGTGACCGATCACCACCTGCCCGGCGACACCCTGCCGGATGCGGAGTGCATCGTGAACCCTAACCAGCCGGGGTGCGAATTCCCCAGCAAGAATCTGGCGGGCGTGGGGGTGATGTTCTATGTGTTGCTGGCGCTACGGGCAGAGCTGCGCTCGCGCGGCGCTTTCGCCGACAAGACCGAACCGAACCTCGGCAATCTGCTCGACCTCGTCGCGCTGGGAACGGTAGCAGACGTGGTCAAGCTGGACGACAACAACCGCATCCTGGTGCATCAGGGTTTGCAGCGCATCCGCGCCGGGCGCGCCTGCCCCGGCATCCAGGCTTTGTTGCGCATCGCGCGCCGCCCGGCGGCGCAGGCTTCCTCCTATGAACTGGGCTTCATCGTCGGCCCGCGCCTGAATGCTGCTGGCCGACTGGAAGACATGGGCCTCGGCATCCGCTGCCTGCTGACCGACGACAGCAAGGAAGCGAACGAGATCGCCGCCAAGCTGGATGCGCTCAATCAGGAAAGGCGCAGCATCGAGGCCGACATGCAGGACAGCGCACTGGCGTCACTGGAATCGTTCGACCCGGCGGAAAGCTATTCGCTGGCGCTGTTCAATGATGAATGGCACCAGGGCGTGATCGGCATCCTCGCCTCGCGCTTGAAGGACAAGTTCCATCGACCGGTGATCGCCTTTGCCCGCGCGCAGACCGGCGAATTGAAAGGCTCGGGGCGCAGCATCGCCGGCCTGCATCTGCGCGATGCGCTCGATCTCGTTTCCAAACGCCAGCCCCACCTGATCCTGAAGTTCGGCGGTCATGCCATGGCGGCTGGATTGAGCATCCCGGAAGACGCGCTGGATGAATTCCGCGTCGCGTTCGAAACTGTCGTGCAGGAGATGCTCGATAGCGAGGCACTGGTGCGCAGCATCGCCACCGACGGCGAACTGGACAAACATGAGTTCTCCCTGGGCATGGCGCGCGAGCTGCAAGCGCAAGTTTGGGGACAGGGGTTTCCCGAACCGTTGTTCGAAGGCGAGTTCCGCGTGCAGACACAGCGCATCGTGGGTGAGAAACATCTGAAGCTGAAGCTCGCTTCACCTGCCGGGAGCTTCGATGCCATCCGATTCTTCCACGCCGATGCCGCGCCGGACACCGTACATGCCGTGTACAGCCTGAGCATCAATGAATACAATGGTTCCGAGACGCTGCAACTGATCGTGCGCCACTGGTAAGGAGAAGCAACCATGGAATTCGCATTCCTGCAGAACAACGGCATCGAATTGCTGCCAAAATTCCTAACCAGCATCGCTATCGGCCTGCTGATAGGTCTGGAACGCGAACGCAACCCTTCTGCCAAGGCCGGTCTGCGCACCTTCGCACTGGTTGCATTGTTCGGCACCATGATGGGCATGCTGGGCGACCATCTGGATATTTCCTGGTTGGTGATTGCCGGATTGGTCGCCGTCGCGCTGACCATAATCGCCGCCTACCTCGGCGATGAACCCGACAAGCCGGATGCGGACCCCGGCACGACGACCGTGATTGCGCTACTGCTGTGCTATGCGCTGGGCGTGATGATCTGGCTCGAGATGTCCAAGCTGGCGGTGATGCTGGCCATCGGCATCACCGCCCTGCTCTATTTCAAGCCCGAGTTGCGCGGCTTCTCCCAGCGCCTGACACGGCGTGACCTGGTTGCGGTGCTGCAATTCTCGGTGCTCACCTTCATCGTGCTGCCCATCCTGCCTGACCAGAACTACGGCCCCTACGGAGCGTTCAACCCGCATCAGGCATGGTTGATGGTGGTGCTCATCTCCGGTTTGAGTCTGGCAGGTTATACCGCGTTGCATCTGGTCGGCACGCGCTACGGCGCACCGTTACTGGGTTTCTTCGGCGGTTTGGTGTCCAGTACCGCCACCACACTGATCTACTCCAAGCACGGCAAGGCAAGCCCCGCCCTCGCCAATCTGGCCGCGATGGTGATCGTGATCGCCAGTATGGTGGTGCTGCTACGTTTGCTGGTAGTGAGTTCCATCGTGGCCTTCGGCGCCTTGCCCGGCCTCGCGCCTGTCTACGCAGGCGGCCTGATCGCGGGTCTCCTCGCTTCAGTGTATGCATGGAAACAAACAAGCAGGGGCCAGGAACTGCTGGTGCCAGAAACCTCGAACCCGGCCGAATTGCACACCGCCCTCGGTTTCGGATTGCTTTACGTCGTGGTGCTGGTCGGCTCGGCATGGATGGCAGACCTTGCCGGCAGTCAGGGCTTGTATGCCGTCGCGCTGGTTTCGGGTTTGACCGATGTGGATGCGATCGCCCTCTCCAGTTTGCGTCTATTCAATCTGGGACAGCTCAACGAAGAACAGACCGTGACAGCCATCGCCATCGCATTCCTTTCCAACATCGCATTCAAATTCGGCATGGTCGTTTTCATCGCGGGTCCCGCGCTGGCACGCCAGGTCGCGATCGGCTTCGGCGCTATCGCCGGCGGCGTCCTGTTGGGGCTGTTTGCGCTATAATCGCGACCCTTTAAAGCAGCGACAGACAGAACCGATCATGGAAGCCGAACAACTCAACGCCCTCACCGCCAAACTGCAAGACTTGCGCGCCCGCAACCTCGAACTACGGAGGTATCTTTGACTTCGACGGCAAGCAGGAACGCCTGGACGAAGTCGCCGCACTAGCCGAAGACCCTGCCATCTGGCAGGACGCCAAACGCGCTCAGGATCTGGGCAAAGAGCGCAAGATGCTGGAAGGCATCGTGCACAATCTGCAAAAGATCAGCCAGTCGGTCAACGACAACAGCGAGTTGATGGAGATGGCGCTGGCAGAGAACGATGACGAGAGCCTGATGGGCATCGTCAGCGATGTCGAGCAGATCGAGAAGCTGGTCGCCGATCTCGAGTTCCGCCGCATGTTCTCCGGCGAGCTGGACTCTGCCAACTGCTTCCTCGACATCCAGGCCGGTTCCGGCGGCACCGAAGCACAGGACTGGGGATCCATGCTGTTGCGCATGTACATCCGCTATGCCGAGCGCAAGGGTTTCACCGTCGAAGTATTGGAACAATCCGACGGTGAAGTGGCCGGCATCAAAGGCGCATCGCTCAAGATCAGCGGCGATTACGCCTATGGTCATCTGCGCACCGAGACAGGTGTGCATCGCTTGGTGCGTAAATCACCGTTCGACTCCGGTAACCGTCGCCACACCTCGTTCTCCAGCGTTTTCGTCTACCCGGAAGTGGACGACTCCATCGAGGTCGACATCAACCCGGCCGATCTGCGCATCGATACCTATCGCGCCTCCGGTGCGGGCGGACAGCACATCAACAAGACCGACTCGGCGGTGCGCATCACCCACATCCCGACCGGCATCGTGGTGCAGTGCCAGAACGACCGCTCGCAGCACAAGAACCGCGCTGAAGCGATGTCCATGCTGAAGTCGCGCATGTACGAAGAAGAACTGCGCAAGCGCAACGCCGAGAAGCAGGCGCTGGAAGACACCAAGTCCGACATCGGCTGGGGTCACCAGATCCGCTCCTACGTGCTCGACCAGTCGCGTATCAAAGACTTGCGCACCAACTTCGAAGTGGGCAACACCCAAGCCGTGCTCGACGGCGACCTCGACGATTTCATCGCAGCCAGCTTGAAGCAAGGCGTTTAATCCAGGAACACACCATGACTACCGAACAGAACATTCCCCAAGTTGACGAGAATCAGATCATCGCCGAGCGCCGCAGCAAGCTGAAGGCCATCCGTGCGCAGGGCATCGCCTTCCCCAACGACTTCGTGCGCAAGGATCTTGCTGCCGACTTGCACGCTGTTTTCGGCGAGAAGACGCCCGATGAACTGGAAGCCGAGCAGGTCCCGGTCGCCGTCGCGGGCCGCATGATGCTCAAGCGTGTGATGGGCAAGGCCAGTTTCGCCACCATTCAGGATGTGAGCGGTCGTATGCAGCTGTTCATCAGCAACGACATCACCGGTGAAGATGCGCACACCGTGTTCAAGCATCACGATCTGGGCGACATCCTCGGCGCGACCGGTTTGCTGTTCAAGACCAAGACCGGCGAGCTTTCGGTGCGTGTCACCGAGGTCCGCCTGCTGACCAAGGCACTGCGTCCGCTGCCGGAGAAGTTCCACGGCCTGACCGATCAGGAACAGAAGTATCGCCAGCGATATATCGATCTGATCACCAACGAACAGACGCGCAAGACCTTCATGATTCGTTCCCAGATCATCCAGGCCATACGAGAGTTCTTCTCTCGCCACGATTATCTGGAAGTCGAGACGCCGATGCTGCATCCGATCCCTGGCGGCGCGTCGGCAAAGCCTTTTGTCACGCATCACAATGCGCTGGACATGCAGATGTATCTGCGCATAGCGCCTGAGTTGTATTTAAAGCGACTGGTGGTGGGCGGCTTCGAGAAGGTGTTCGAGATAAACCGCAACTTCCGCAACGAGGGTCTGTCCACTCGTCACAACCCCGAGTTCACCATGATCGAGTTCTACGAAGCCTATCGTGATTACAAATATCTGATGGATTTCACCGAGCGTCTGTTCGCCGAGGTGGCACAGAAGGTACTGGGCACGACACTCATCAGCTATCAGGGCAAGGAACTGGATCTGGGCAAGCCTTTCCATCGCCTGACCATGGTGCAGGCGATTCAGAAATATCATCCGCAATTCACCGACGAACAATTGAACAGCCGGGAATTCCTGGTCAACGAACTGCAGGACCTGAAAGCCAAGTACAAGCCCGAGGACGGTGTCGGCGGTCTGCAACTCTCTTTGTTCGAGGAACTCTCCGAACATCTGCTGTTCGAGCCGACTTTCATCGTCGATTACCCGGTCGAGGTGTCGCCGCTGGCGCGCGCTTCGGACAAGAACCCCGGCACCACCGAGCGTTTCGAGCTGTTCATCGTCGGCCGCGAGATCGCCAACGGATTCTCGGAGTTGAACGATCCGGAAGACCAGGAAGCGCGTTTCGATGCACAGGTTGCTGCCAAGGATGCCGGTGACGAGGAAGCGATGTTCAAGGATGCCGACTACATACGCGCGCTGGAACACGGCCTGCCGCCGACAGCGGGCGAAGGTATCGGCATCGACCGTTTGGTGATGCTGTTGACCGATGCCGCCAGCATCCGCGACGTCATCCTGTTCCCGCATCTGCGTCCGGAGTGAACTGACTGCCATGCCAGCCAGCGAAAGCACACGCCTGCTAGAACGTTACCCGCTGTTACGCGAACTGGCACCCGCACGTTTCGCGGAACTGTTCGATCTCGCCTCGGTGATGCGTCTGCCGACCGGCACGGTGATTTTCGATGAGAACCAGCCCTGCCAGGGATTTCCGTTGTTACTCTCGGGCAGTGTGCGCGTCATCAAGTCTTCCGCGAATGGCCGTGAGTTGCAGCTCTACCGTGTCGGTGAAGGTGAAAGCTGCATACTGACCAGCAGCTGCCTGCTCGGCCACAGCAACTACCGCGCACGCGGCATCGTCGAGCAGGATGTGGAAATGATCGTCTTGCCGCCCGCCTCGTTCCGTACCTTGATGGCGGATTGCCAACCATTCAGGGACTACATCTTCAGCTTGTTCGCAGAACGGCTCACCGACCTGATGGAGCTGATCTCCGCTGTTGCTTTCCAGAAGTTGGATCAAAGATTGGCAGCGTTGTTGCTATCACGCCCCAGTCCGCTCAATCTGACTCACCAGGTCGTGGCAGATGAACTGGGCAGCGCGCGCGAGATGGTCAGTCGCCTGCTTAAAGGATTTTCGGATCAGGGCTGGGTCAAACTGGGTCGAGAACAGATCGAGGTGATCGATCGCAGTGCGTTGGAACGCTTGGCCTCGAACTGATCATTTAGCCTTCAACACAAAAGCCATCATCGAGCGCAACTTGGCAGGACGCACCGGCTTGTGCAGCAAGTGCATGCCCTTGTCCGCCACAAGTTTCAGCACTTCAGGCGAAGTGTCGCCACTGACAAGGATGAAAGCAGGCTTCAGTTTGCTTTGCATGTAGACGCGTTCCGCCAGTTCAACCCCATTGCCGTCCGGCAAACGGAAATCACAGATCACCAGTTCGAATGGCGACTGCTCGAACTGGTGCTCAGCCTCGGCAAGACTGGCAGCCATCGCCACCCTGCATCCCCATGCTTCGATCAGCCCAGCCGTCCCGTTGCGTACCAGTTCATCGTCATCCACCACCAGCACATGCCGCCCGGTGAATGATCCTTCGCTGTCTACCGCCGGATTGGGGCTGGTAGTGCCGCCCTGCGCCAGAAGGTCTTTCAAGTCGGGGATGCGTGGCACATCAAGGGCAAAGACCGAACCCCGCCCCGGACTCGAGCATAGATACAAGGGATGATTCAATAATTTGGCCGAACGCTGGACGATGGGCAGCCCCAGCCCCAAACCTTTGCTCCTGTCGCGTGCTGTGTTCTCCAGTTGCACGAATTCCCTGAAGATATTCTCCTGTTCAGCCAGCGGGATGCCGGGGCCATTGTCGCGCACTTCGAAGCGCAACCTGTCACCACGCTTGCGGCAGGCCAGCAACACGCAACCATGTTCCTGCGTGTACCGGATCGCGTTGCCCAACAGGTTCATCAGGATGCGTTCGAGCAGGATGGGGTCGCTCCTCACTCGGGAATTCGAGGTATGGATGCGCAACTCGATGGATTTTCCCTTGGCCAAGGGCCCGTATGCCTCGGTCAATCGCCGTAGTAGTGTAGATATCTCTATCTCTTGCACTTGCGGCACGATGACACCCGCATCCAGCTTGGAAATATCCAGCAGCGAATCCAGCAAACCGGACATCGCAGCCACGGACTCTTCTACCTTTTCCACTATCTTGCGCTGCTCGGGTGTTTCAAGGCGATTCTGCAACTCCCCCATGAACAGGCCCAGGGCATGCATGGGCTGGCGCAGGTCATGGCTTGCGGCAGCCAGGAAGCGGGTCTTGTCAAAATTGGCTTTTTCCGCCTGCTCCTTCTGACTGCGCAAGGCGGTCGTCGCATCATCGATGCGCTGCTTCAATTGGTTACGCTCTTGCTGCAATTGTGAGGCCATCTCATTGATGCCCTGCGCCAACTCGTTCAGTTCGAGCACTTGCATCTCGCCGATGCGCGTGGACAATCGCCCTTCGCCCAGATCGCGCACGGCAGTGCGCATCCCCATGATCGGTAGCGTGATCCTGCGTGCAACGCGCGTCGCGACCAACACCGCAAGCAACAGCACCAGTGCGGTAAGGATCAGATTCATGATGACCATCCGAACCTTTTCGCTATTGAACCTTTGTTTGCCCAGCACCAGATAGACCCCCCCCAGAGATGCACCCGTATTTGAGGTAGAGGCAATTTCAGTATCGTCCAATGACAATTGGGTAGTCTCAATGGCGTGATACACGGCCAGCGAACGCTTGTCCTCACGCAATGTCTGGCCGGATCGCCAATCGGGGGGAATGATCTTCAAATCCGTCACGCCGCTCGCTCTCGCCAGAACCCGGCCTTCAGCATCAAGGATGAACACCGCTGTCACATCCTGCTGTGCAAGCGTCACTTCTGCCTGCTGCTGCAGCAGCACACGATTCCCGGAGAACGCCGCATACTCACTGGAAGACGCGAGCTGCCGTGCTATCAGACTCGCCCTGTCCTTTAGCGCCTGATCGAGATCGGCGATACGCGCCAGAATGAACGAGGTTTCCAGCAGTACAGCCAGTATCAATATGGGAATCAGCGCAACTGTCATCGTCTGTCGCTCGATACCGTACTTCTTCATGGTCTCCCCCCGATCTCGTTGCGCAGTTGTTCTGCGCTTTTTATCGTCAGCCCGAGTGAACGGGCGACTTGCGTGTTCACTGCCACTTCGAATTCCTGAGGATACTGATAGTCGGGCAGTTTCCCTGTTCTGGCAAATTGAGAGACTATTCGGGCAGCCTGATCGGCGATCTGCATAGGCGTACTATACACAGCGCATAAAGCCCCGGCTCTTACATAGTTTTGCGACAAACCTATCATCGGCACCTGCTGCCGGTAAGTCTCCAGCAATATGTTACGAATGGTATCCGAACGGTATATCTCCGCGTCTGGCAAGACCAACAACACATCACTGTCGGCCAGCAACGCCGAGAGACCGCTCGCAAGCTGATCCGGTGTCGACACGGTCTGAATGTGTAGCCTGAATCCAAAAGCTGAAGACAGTTGTTTGGCTGACGCCAGTTCGGAAGTCTCGTCGGAGATCAGCACACCTATGGCCTTCGTCTGGGGCAAAGCAGCGTGGATTAACGATATTCGACGCGCCATAGGCTGATCAAGAAATATCGCAGATAGCTGTTTCGCCGGTGCACGAGAAATGCTTTCAAATCCGAATCGGGGCACTAAGACACTCAAAACTGGCGTAGCCGAAGGTGTTGTTGCAACAGTCGCTTTCATGCCGACAGCAACCACCAGATCCACTGGAGGATATTCTTCGCCGAGAGTAACGATCTGCACCTTGTGATTTGGAGATACAGTGGTTCTAAACGATTCGGCAAACTCCTGATATGCGCCAGTCCCAGTGCTCAAGACGACAGCAATACGTAAGTCCGCTGCCTGCAATGATGATGGGGACATGATGAAACACACCAGCGCAGAAAAGAATATTCGGCTGGTGAAGTTGTACGCTGGGCGAATAAAGTATGTCCAGCTAGAAATTAATGCTCGCTGTAAGATATGCCCGCCGTTTGAATAAGAGATTCGCCCTCTGGGTTATATTGCCGTATCCCGTATAGTTATCCTGGAATGCGTTTTGCAATACCACCGCTATCTCCCCTCCCCCCGGTCTTTCTTTTTGTCCGAATGACTTTGCCAATCTCATATCCACTCTGCACATAGGAGACTCCGCAGGCAACCCAGATGCCACATCCGTCACTCTGACAGAATCTCTGAAATATATGCCAGTGCTGAAATCAACCGTCTCGGTGAGTTCCTGATTCAGTAACAAACTTGCACTATTCGATGGCACCGATGCGCTGCAAAGATTCAAGTAATCGTCCTGATATGCTTTCGAGAGCTTCTGACTAAGTGTTTCAGTAGCGGAAATAGGGAGTGCATTGAAATATTGCGTTGGAAAGGAACCGAAAGCACAACTGGCTTGTTGGCGCGCATAATTCAGATTCACTCGGCCTGTATCCCAGCGATAAGCTACTGACACATCCAGACCTTTATAACTACCGTCACTCATGTTCTTGAAGCCACTTTTGGGATCCGCTAAATTGCTGAGGTCTGCATAGACATCAAGCAAAATGATATTGCTTACCTTTTCGTAATATAGTCGTCCATCCAGGCTCAATCGTCCGAACTGCCCTAAGTAGCCCATCTCTCTAGAGCTGATCTTCTCTGGAAGCAGATCATGTTTGGATGGGGAATAACCCTTCGAATAATATTTGTTCGTACCTGATGTGAGGAACCGCTCGACCATCACCGCATTACGTGTGGCGGTCGCATACGATATACGTAAAGTTTGTTGCGGCTGAATGTGGTAGTTGAGTGAAACGCGGGGAGAGTTGTTTCGGTGTCCTGCCCCATCGTCTTCTAACATCGTGCCGATGTTCACAATAGTGGACTCCAGCGGCCGCCATTCATCATGAAGAAAAACACGGGACTGATTCAAGGCATGTGTCGTTGTGAAGATCAAGGGCTGTTCCGCAAAGTCATGCCTAAATCCTCCCCCCCAAACAAGACGGTGGGCATACCCTAGCTTGGTTGTGTTCTGCACCTCCAGATCATGACGAGAGCTGCTAGACATATCTGTTCCATATACATATGGGCTGCGAGTCCAATCAACTGCCTTTAATGGGTCTCTAAAGTCACGGTGGATCCTGTAGTAGCTCAATTTTGACTCATCTCCAGACTCCCAGGAATGTATCCAGCTGATTTGCTGAAAGTCATTCTGAATCTTGGCAGACCTGAAGAGATCGATTGACCTGTATTGGTTGTTTGCAACGTCAAAAGTGCCAAGTCCGGATTCACCACTATTGAGCCCGAACTGAAACTCGACGTAATCTGTCAGACTAGCCCTAAAGTTGGTGCGAATGGAAAGAATATGATTGCGACTTCCATCATTCACTACCGCTGGATTATCTCCATCATCTGCACTAAGGGCGTATGAAAGTCGATAGTCGAATCGCTCCCCTTGGCCGCCATGTTGCGCAGAGACATTCGTGATTCCCATGCCTCCTTTTGACACCGACAGACGATCCGAACCTGCGGTTGCCGCATCCATTGTGATGATACTAATCACGCCATAGAATGAGTTTGTGCCATGCGAAGCAGCAGAAGGTCCGCGCACCACCTCGATACGTTCAATATCCTCAACCAGTAAAGGCAGTCCCTTCCAGTCGACACCGCCGAAAGGTGGAAGATAGACACTCCGGCCATCCACCAGCACCTGCATACGGCGAGAATATTCATCTGTTACGCCATTTAGTGAGACAAAAGGAGTCGCCCCTGAATTTCCAACATACATCCCGGGGACGAGCCGAAATAATTCGGCAACAGATCTAAAACCGGAAGCTTTGATCATATCTCTGTCGATCACCGTAATCGAATTGGGTGACTCATCCAGCGGTTGATTGAGTCGCGAGGGTGTCAGGACGACGGGCAGCTCAAGAAAAAAAGCCTGCTCGGAATCCAAATCCTCGGCAGCCTGAACCGTGCTGAAAAACGGCAGCATCGCCAGCGTTGCGAGCAATAACTTATGAGAACTGCTATGAAGAGATATCAATCCGCCCTGCCCCTTGCCGGTTAAATTGAACTTTTTTTCTAATTAATTTTTTTCTAATTGTAGAGTAATTGTCCAAATCCCTTGAAAGAATTTGGATAGGTAACCAGAACCAGCGCATTGCGCAAATGAAAAATCCGGCAGAGCCGGATCTTCTTTAACTGCTTTTGTTCTGGTCGGGGCGAGAGGATTCGAACCTCCGACCACTTGGACCCCATCCAAGTACGCTACCAGGCTGCGCTACGCCCCGAGGGCGCGGATTATAGCAGAGCACATTTATTTTGCAGCGCGATTTGAAGCGAATATAGCGATCAGGCGCGCAAAGATTTAAGTATGTCACTCAACTCTCTACGCAGCTGCGGAATGGCCATGGCAGACATTTCTGAACTTTCCTGCACTGCGTGCACAGTATCCGATTCCTGCGTATGCGCTTGATCGAGTCGGCTACGCGCGCCACTGATGGTAAAGCCTTCCTCGTACAGCAACTGGCGGATACGACGGATGAGCAGAACTTCATGGTGCTGGTAGTAGCGCCGGTTACCGCCCCGCTTGAGCGGCTTAAGTTGTGTGAACTCTTGCTCCCAATAACGCAATACATGAGCTTTCACGCCACACAGGGCGCTGACCTCGCCTATCGTGAAATAGCGCTTGGCCGGGATCGGCGGCAAGCCGGAATCAGTTAACTGCAGTTCCATGATAGGTCGTCTCTACCATGCTCTTGAGCTTCTGGCTGGGATGGAAAGTGACCACCCGGCGAGCTGTGATCGGTATCTCTTCACCCGTCTTGGGATTGCGGCCCGGCCGCTGCGGTTTGTCGCGCAACTGGAAGTTGCCGAATCCGGAAAGCTTTACGCTGTCACCTTGGGCTAGCTGCACCCTGATCTCCTCAAAAAAAGCTTCCACCATATCCTTGGCTTCGCGCTTATTCAGGCCGACCTTCTCAAACAGCAAATCAGCCAGCTCGGCCTTCGTCAATGTAGTTGTCATCATTTCCCCCTTAACTTCGCGCCGATTTTATGCAATGCCTCAACCAGCATGGCGATGCTCGGCTCTATCTCAGAATCTGTAAGTGTTTTTTGAGTATCTTTTAATAACACACGGAATGCAAGGCTTTTTTTCCCTTCCTCAACGCCCTGCCCACGATACACATCGAATAAAGCCAACTCTGTTACAAAGGGGGCGTTTTGACTATTCAATACATCCAAAAGTGTCTGTACGTCGACTTTCTCATCGACCAACACAGCGATGTCTCTACGTACCGCCGGGAATTTTGAGACATCTTCGACTCTTGGAACAGCTGATTGTATCAAGGCGCTCAATTGCACCTCGAACCAGACCGCTGGCAATGGCATATCGTACTGCTGCTGCCATTGAGGATGCAGTTCACCCACCCAACCGATAGCGATGTTATCGAGCAATATCCGAGCCGATCGTCCCGGATGAGAGGCTGGGTGTTCCGCCGCTTTAAAGGTCAAGGCGCAGGGAGCGAACAAGGCTTCAAGATCGCTCTTCACATCATAAAAATCTACGTTGCGTGCAGCTGCCCCCCACTGCTCCGGGACCACTGCGCCGTATGCCAAACCCGCCAATCGTTCTTCCTGGGAATAAGTCCCCGCCTCTGCCTTGAAACAGCCACCGATCTCAAATATGCGGACGCGCGGCTGCTTGCGCGCAAGATTGGTACGCAATGCGCCCAGCAAGCCGCCCAGCAGACTGCTGCGCATCACACTCATCTGGCTGGCTATCGGATTCATCAAGGTCACCGGTGCCGTGTTTCCACACAGGTCTCGCTCCCACTCCGCCTCAACGAAGGAATAGTTGATGGTTTCCTGGTAATCGCGCAGCATCATGACTTGACGCACTTTTGAAAATGGGCGATCAGCTTCGAAATCAGGCAGGATAGTCATGCTTGCCTGTATAGGCGCCGGCTGTATCTGCTCATAGCCGTGCACACGGGCAACCTCTTCTACCAGATCTTCTTCGATAGCAATGTCGAAGCGGTAACTCGGCGGTGTAACAGTGAAGTCATCACCATTTTTGTGGAATGTCATACCCAAGCTTGCAAGTATCTGCGCGATCTCATCGGACTTCAGTGCAATGCCCAGCACTCGCAGGATGCGCGAACTGCGCAGCAGCACTGGCGGACGTGATGGCAACTCAGCCTGCACTGCTGTTACCGGCCCGGCTGCTCCGCCGCAAATCTCGAGGATCAATTGTGTTGCGCGATCCAGCGCGACCTGCGTTGCCAAATAATCAACGCCGCGTTCGAAACGATAGGAAGAATCGGAACTGAAACCAAGACGACGGGATTTTCCGACGATTACACTGGGTGCAAAGAATGCACTCTCAAGGAAGATATCGGTGGTCGCCTCATCAACAGCTGAGTCCATGCCGCCCATCACGCCTGCCAAGGCGACAGGCCCCTTGCTGTCTGCGATCACCAGCATATCGTCTTGCAGCGCAACCATCTGTTCGTTCAGCAGCGTCAATTTTTCACCCGCAAGGGCAAAACGCACATTGATATCGCCACTCAATTTATTCAGATCGAAAGCATGCAGCGGCTGCCCCAGCTCAAGCAACACATAGTTGGTCACATCCACCAAGGCGCTGATACTACGCAGGCCGCAACGCTCCAGTCGTTGCACCATCCACGACGGTGTGGCGGCCTTCGCGTTCACCCCGGAGATCACACGCCCCGTGTAGCGCGGACACGCTGCCGGAGTAGCCACCTTCACGTTGCGAGTTATGCTGCCTGTCTGCGCGAAGTCAGCTGCGGGGATGGCCTGCAAGGGAGAATTCGTCAGCGCCGCCACTTCGCGCGCAATGCCATTCACTGACAAACAATCGCTGCGATTCGGAGTGAGTTTAAGGGTGATCAGATGATCGTCCAGATCAAGGTACTCACGGATACTTTGGCCGACGACTGCATCAGCAGACAATTCCAGCAAACCGTCGCTCTCATCGGCCAGACCAAGTTCTTTATCCGAACACATCATGCCGAAAGAGGCGACACCGCGCACCTTGGCCTGCTTGATCTCGATACCCGGCAATTTTGCACCGACCAGCGCACATGGCGCTTTCATGCCGACAGTCACATTGCCGGCACCGCACACAATAGTAAGCGGCTCAGCCTGCCCGATATTCACCGTCAGCACGTTCAGACGGTCTGCATCGGGATGTTTTTCTTTACTCAACACCTGCGCGACGACGACCTTCTCGAAAGCAGGGGCGACAGGCGTCATCTCCTCCACTTCCAGACCTGCCATAGTCAACAAATGAGACAGTTCCCCGCTGGACAGCGAGGGATTCACAAGGGTGCGTAACCAGGATTCGGAGAATTGCATGTTCAGTTGAATTGTTTCAGGAATTGCAGATCGTTCTCGAAGAACAATCTGAGGTCGTTGACGCCATAGCGCAGCATAGCCAAACGCTCCACACCCATACCAAAGGCGAAGCCGATGTATTTCTCGCTATCGATACCGACATGCTTGAGCACGTTCGGATGCACCATGCCGCAGCCGCCGATCTCCAGCCAGCCGCCTTTCCAGCTCATATCCATCTCGGCTGAAGGCTCGGTGAATGGAAAGAACGAAGGGCGGAAGCGCACCTGCATATCTTTGGTTTCGAAATAGTTCTGCAAAAAATCTGCGATCACGCCTTTCAGATCAGCGAAGCTCACACGCTCTCCGATCCACAATCCTTCCACCTGATGGAACATCGGCGAATGGGTGGCGTCCGAGTCCACACGGTAGACACGTCCCGGCGCGATGATGCGAATGTCCGGCATCGCATCCAGATGTTTGTACTTCTCCATATGTGCCTGCATGTAGCGAATCTGGATAGGAGATGTGTGCGTACGCAGCACATGCTGCTCATCGATATAGAAAGTATCATGCATCGCACGCGCCGGATGATCCTCGGGAATATTGAGCGCAGTGAAATTGTAAAAATCGTTCTCGATCTCAGGGCCTTCTGCCACGTCGTAACCGACGGAATGGAACAGCTTCTCGATCCGCTCCAGCGTACGAGTGACTGGATGCAAACCACCCACACCTAGACCACGTCCGGGCAATGTCACATCCAGGGATTCCGCTGCCAGTCTCGCATTCAAGGCATGTAACTGGATAGCATCGCGCTGCGCCTGCAATGCGGCCTCCAGCTGCTGCTTCACCAGATTGATACGCGCCCCCGCAGCAGGGCGTTCTTCGGCAGACAGCTTGCCCAAGCCCTTCAGCATGGCGGTCAGGCTGCCATCTTTGCCCAAGTAGCGCGCTTTGATGTTCTCAAGCTCGGCTGCATCTTCAACGGCAGCGAAACTTTCCAAAGCTTCTTCGAGTATGGTTTGAAGTTCTTGCATCGTATGATCGTTTAGTCTTAAAACAAAAAAAGGAGGCTTTCGCCTCCTTTTTTATATAGCGCAATAATTACGCGCCGAGGCTGGCTTTGGCTTGCCCGACGATCTGCGTGAATGCAGCTTTGTCGAACACGGCCAAGTCGGCCAACACTTTGCGGTCTATATCGATCGCTGCCTTTTTCAGACCGTTCATGAACACGCTGTAGCTCAGACCCTGCTCACGCGCAGCAGCATTGATACGAGCGATCCACAGAGTGCGGAACTGACGCTTCTTCTGACGACGGTCACGATAGGCATATTGACCAGCCTTCATCACCGCTTCTTTGGCAACACGGTAAACGTTCTTGCGACGGCCGCGGTAACCCTTGGCTTTGTCTAAGATCTTCTTATGGCGCGCACGCGCCGTTACACCACGTTTTACTCTTGGCATTTTCTAACTCCTTATGCGTAGGGCATCATGGCGCGAACGGACGCCGTGTTGGTTTCATGGACACCTGTAGAGCCACGCAGTTGACGCTTGTTCTTGGTGGTTTTCTTGGTAAGGATGTGGCGCTTGAACGCCTGGCCGCGCTTGATGCTGCCCCCCGCACGAACGCGGAAGCGCTTCTTCGCACTGCTCTTGGTCTTCATCTTTGGCATAACGACTCCGTTTATTTTATGACGTCGGGAGGTTCCTGACAGGAACACTTAACGACCCGAAATCACTTGTTTGGGGCACTTTTCACAACCATCGTAACGACAGCCCCTTGCTTCGTCACGATGCAACTTGATTCTTAGATCTTCTTCTTCGGCGCAATCACCATCACCATCTGACGGCCTTCCATCTTCGGGAACTGCTCTACCACGCCATGCTCTTCCAGATCGGCCTTGATGCGCTCGATCAAGCGCATACCGATTTCCTGGTGGGCCATTTCACGACCACGAAACCGCAATGTGATCTTGGTCTTGTCGCCGTCAGCAAGGAAGCGTGTCAAGTTACGCAACTTGATGTTGTAATCACCTTCGTCCGTACCGGGACGGAATTTGATTTCCTTGACCTGCACCTGTTTTTGCTTAAGTTTGGCTTCGTGCTGCTTTTTGCTTTCGGCATACTTGAACTTGCCGAAATCCATGATGCGGCAAACTGGTGGCTCCGCCAAAGGCGCGATCTCCACCAGATCCAGTTCCGCTTCATCAGCCATGCGCAGTGCTTCCGCTACTGCCACGATACCAACCTGCTCTCCCTCCGCGCCGATGAGCCGCACCTGTGGTGCCGTTATCTGCTCATTCAAACGCTGCGACTTATCCTGTGCTATTGCAATTACTCCAATAAAAATTAAACCGCGCTTCCCGCATGCAGCTCGGTGTTCAAGCGCTCTATGAACGCCTCCACCGATATCTGCCCAAGGTCTTCACCTTGGCGGTTCCGCACGGCAACGAGGCCAGCAGCCATTTCCTTATCGCCGATGATCAGCTGGTAAGGCAACTTCTGCAAGCTATGTTCGCGGATTTTATAGGTAATCTTCTCATTGCGCAAATCAGATTGCACTCTGAACCCTGCATCTCGCAAAGCATCGGCTGTTTTAGCCGCATACGCCTCCTGCGCCTGCGAGATGTTCATCACCACCATCTGCACCGGCGCCAGCCACAACGGCAGGGCTCCGGAGTGATTCTCCACCAGAATCCCGATGAAGCGCTCCAGAGACCCCAATACCGCACGATGCAACATCACCGGCACTTTTCGGCTGTTGTCCTCGTCGACATATTCAGCCCCCAGGCGGCCCGGCATGGAAAAGTCCACCTGTATCGTGCCGCACTGCCAAGAGCGGCCGATGGCGTCCTTGATGTGGAATTCTATCTTCGGACCGTAGAAAGCCCCCTCACCCGGCAGTTCCACCCATTCCATGCCTGATGCAGTCAATGCCGCACGCAATGCATTCTCCGATTTATCCCAAATCTCGTCCGAGCCGACCCGTCCTTCCGGGCGCAGGGCGAGTTTGACCACGACATCATTGAAGCCAAAGTCCTTGTAGACCTTCAGCACCAGTGCATTGAATGCCGTCACTTCCGATTCGATCTGCTCTTCCGTACAGAACACGTGTCCATCGTCCTGTACGAAACCACGCACGCGCATCAGGCCATGCAGGCCGCCGGAAGGCTCGTTGCGATGGCAGGAGCCAAATTCGCCATAACGCACAGGTAATTCACGGTAGGAACGCAGATCGGAATTGAACACCTGCACATGGCCGGGACAGTTCATCGGTTTGATCGCGTAGTCGTGTTTCTCCGACTCAGTGGTGAACATATTTGCCTTGTAGTGCTCCCAATGGCCGGACTTCTCCCACAACACGCGGTCTATGATCTGCGGGCAGCGGATCTCCTGATATCCGTTATCGCGGTACACGCCGCGCATGTACTGTTCAATCACCTGCCACATCGCCCAGCCTTTAGGGTGCCAGAACACCATGCCGGGCGCCTCGTCCTGCATATGGAACAGATCCAGCTGCTTGCCCAACTTGCGATGGTCTCGCTTCTCGGCTTCTTCCAGTTGATGCAGGTAGGCTTCCAGGTCTTCTTTCTTCGCCCAAGCCGTGCCGTAAATGCGTTGCAGCATCTCGTTCTTCGAGTCGCCGCGCCAATAAGCTCCGGCAACCTTCATCAGTTTGAAAACCTTGAGCTTGCCAGTGGATGGTACATGCGGGCCGCGGCACAGATCGGTGAATTCACCCTCGCTATACAGCGAAACCTCCTGATCCGCAGGAATGGACTCGATGAGCTCGGCCTTGTACTTCTCTCCTATGGATTTGAAATAGGCCACTGCCTCGTCGCGCGGCAATACATTGCGCGTCACCGGCAGGTCTTTCTTGGCCAGCTCCGCCATGCGCTTTTCGATGGCAGTCAGGTCTTCCGGTGTAAAAGGCCGCGAATAGGCGAAATCGTAGTAGAAGCCATTCTCGATCATCGGACCGATAGTCACCTGCGCCTCGGGGAACAACTCCTTCACCGCATAGGCCAGCAGATGCGCTGTGGAATGGCGAATAAGATCAAGACCATCCGCATCCCTGTCCGTGATGATGGCCAACTGCGCATCGCCAGAGATCTGATAGGAAGTATCCACCAAGGCTCCATCCACTTTGCCAGCCAGCGCGGCACGCGCCAGACCGGCACCGATGCTTTGCGCAACCTCGGCAACCGTTACAGGACCTTCGAAACTGCGTTGAGAACCATCCGGTAGTGTTATGACAGGCATTTCGATCCACTCTTTAAAAAGCAAGTGCGGCCTGCGCCGCACTATCAATATTTGTTCAGGCGCACATACGCCACAGGGCGCGCAGTATATCGCAACTCACCAGCTCATGTTCAGGTAGGCGATCAGCGCATCCAGCGCAAACACGAACAGCAGACTCTGCAGAACTGCCTTGATGGCGACCTTGGGCACCTCGGTCACAGAAGGCTGTGCCTGCATGCCGTTGTAGCAAGAGATGCTGGAGATGGCCAATCCGAACAGACAACCTTTGAAAGCCACCACCGCAAACTCGCTCAACTTCACCGTCTGCAGGAAGCGGCCGACCTGGTCCAGCCAGGATACGTTCTGGAACAAAGCACTGATCGCCAATCCGCCACCGATGGCGACGAGCTGGAAGTAGATGGTCAAGGCCAGCACGGCCAGCGTCACACCCACGATACGGGGTACCAGCAGATAATCTTGCGGGGAGATGCCCATCCGCTCCAGACTCTTCATCTCGCCGCGCGTCTTCATCAAGGCAAGTTCGGAAGCGATGGCCGCACTGCTACGCGCGACGATGATGATGGCGGCGAACAAGGGGCCGATCTCGCGCACGATGGTCCAGATCAATATCTTCACTGCCAGCGTGCTATCCCCGCCGATGAGGGAGGTGATCTGCGTGATGACGAGTGCGCCGCTCAGCAAGCCAAAGATCGCCACAATGCCGAGCGCCTCGACACCGGTGAAGAACAGTTGGCGCTGGAACACGGCGTTCACCGGCGAAAGGCGCAAGACATGAAGGTTATTGAACGCATACCACAGCAAGGCAAGCGAACCGAATATCGTCTGCCGCACTTGCCGCATCTGCAGCCTGACCAGCACGCGCCTCCAGAACCCGCCCATCACTGCCTCCCGAGCAAGGGCGGCGTCCAAGCGTATACATGAAGGTCCGCGCCACCTAACTGCCTTACGCCGACTTCCGAGATACCGCCCGCAACCCTGACCGCTTCAGCCACATCTGCGGAGCAGACCACAGGACATCCCGCGCTCTTCGCCAATTCCACGAGCGCTTTCACAACATCGATTTCGGAGCCGAGTGCCGTGTAATCCTTGCGCGCAGACGATCCGACATGCCCGACCACCACCTGCCCCACATGCAAAGCGATCTCGATCTCGATCGCGGGCATTCCGCTCTCCAGCAATCGTTCATTCACTTGGCGCTGCCGCTGCAACATCTCCTGTGCCGCCTCGAGCGCATTCCGCTCCGGACTTTCAAGTGTTTGTGGCGCTCCAAAGAAGGCCACCAGCTCGCTCCCAACGAATTTATCGAGCGTGCCCTTGTGCTGATGTACCGCAATAGCCATTTCGGAGAAGTAGTCATTCAACAGCAACACTGATGTCTGCGGCTCATACTCCTGCACCCGCCGACTAAAATCTTTGATGCGCGCATGCAACAGGCACACCCGCACACGCTCCCCATCCGTGCGTGAGTCGATCTTGCCACTCACGATCCCGTTCAACACCTCGCGATTGACATAACTATCGAAGAGTTCCCGCAATCCTTCACGGCCGCGTATCTGCATCACCGATTCATACCCAAGGCGCGCCATGAATGCGAACAAACCGGAAAGCAGAATGCCCCCCAAAGGCAGATAGATACCGACCCCCAACATCCAGGTTGCCAGCAGCCAAAGCACGACTGGCGTCACTGCGAATACCGCCAGCTTGATCCAGCCTGTACGCCCCAACCACAGCAAAGCTGCAACTAGCACAAGAATTACACTGCCCCACAGAGGCAGCTCGCGGATCAAGCCTTTCCCTGTCATTGAACGCAAAATCTGCGCCTGCACCAACACTTCCGGCACACGCTTATCCATCGGCGACCATACCGCCATGGGCACAGGAACTCGCACCTTCTCAGCACGCGCAGAAACGACGCCCAACAACACGGTTCTACCGGAAAAAGTGGCAACAAGTCGCTGCTTGTCAGCCTGCCCCTGCCATTCCAGCACGCGTGAGAATGGAATGTAGTCGAACTTCTGGCCTGCACTAAAATCCACAATGCCGGCTCCCGGATGCGTCACGCCCAGCCGGGCAGCGATCTTTTCAGTGAAGCTGGTACCCTGCGCGTTAACAGTGCAACGATTGAGATCGAACCGACGGAGCACGCCGTCCCCGTCAAGGCAGAGCACGACCGAACCCGGGGCGTCCGTAACCGAGGCAGCCAACGCGCCGTCCACAGGGCGTAAGGCACCTTCGGCATCCGGCTTGCGTGCCAGCACGACAGGGGCCTGTGCGCTGAGTGCTTGTAACGCTTTAACCATCCCCTCTTCATAGCGAGGCAGCATGAATTGATAGGATCGTTCAGGCAAGGCGATATCAAGCCCGAGCACGCTGGGCTTGGCCGCCTCCATGGCCTGCAGAAAACTGGCCAGATGGGGGTGCCACAACTCGAATGGCTCCTTGAATTTCTTGAAGCTATCCTCGTCGATGCCGACGATGACCACGTCGTTCTGTATCGGATGCGCAGATCGTTGATGCAGAAGATCGAACTGACGATCCAGTATCCTCCTGCTCAGGCCGTCTCCGGTTTGAAAATATGAAATACCCAAGGCAACTACCAGACAGATAGCCAAACCCAGCAACCATCTGAATCGCGGATCCTGCAAGCGTTCAAGCATGCCCATGCCGCTCACCTTGCAACGATGCGCGAGGCGCGCTCGCGGTATCGCTTAGCCTGCTCGGTGTCGCCCAGCCCCTCGTGTGCAGCGGCCAACAGCAGCAGGTCCTGCTTGATCTTTTCAGGCAATCCCAGTGATTTATCCACCACCAGCGCCTCATCAGCCAATCGCGAAGCTGTCGCGAACTCGCTCCGCATCAACTGAGCTTCGCTCATATAGCGCAGGGCATTGGCATATTCCAGGGGTGAATCGCCACGACTGGCTGACGCGGCCCGCTCCGCCCAATGCAAAGCCTGATCACTATCCTTTTCACGTAATGCGATCGCGGCACGAGCGTTGTCGATCACGCTCGTGAGCGTGCATTCTGCGGCACACCATGCCGATGCCTTTTGCAGCCAGAGTTGCGCACCGTTCACATCCCCTTGCTGCAGCATCAGCAGTGACTTTTGAGTCGCAGCGGTTGCCAAATAGGGCGTCCCATATTCCAACGCACTGTCTTGCAGCAACTTGTCCAGATACGCATTGGCAATTTCCAAACGACCCAGCATCTGGTTCACGCGAGCCAGATTCAACATATCAATAGCGATACCAGCGATGTTCTCAACGGCGACATCCACCTGCAATGCCATTTCATATTGCCTTAGCGCGACACGGTAGTCGCCTCGATCATATGCACGCTGCGCACTCTGGCTATATTCTGCCGCCAGCTCCAGCCTTGCGTTACTCAGGGGGGCCGTCTGTCCGCAGGCCGTCAGAAATAACAGGCCAGAAAGCACAATCGCCGAGGAAAGTCGCAGCCGGTCCATCTTCAGGGTTTCCCTGGTGGCACATAACCGTCCACCGGCAATACTTGAGCCTCAGGCTTGCGGAACCAGCCGCTGAACGGCCAAGATTGCTTCGCACCTTCCAGCATGTCCTGGCTGTCCTGCACCAAAGCGTTACTGTTATGGATGAATGCCGGCAACTCTCCGGCCGTATCGGCAGTCATCCGTTTGATGTCCGTGGTGGCGGCCTGCACGTTATCCAGCGTTGCATCGGCCTTGTCGACCAGACGCGGAATCGCCTTGTCCATCACCTCCAGACTGGCATTCACACTATCGATCGCCTTGTCCAGCTTGCCATGTACGCTGTCCAGCTTCTGATTGCCGCTGACCCCAAGTTGGGTGAATTGTTTGACTGTCTCACGCAGATCACCTGTCACCTGGTTCAGGTTCTTCAGCGTCTGCTGGATCTCGCCATTCGGATTGTTGATGCTGGCAGTGATCTGGCGGATGTCGTTCAGGATAGGTTGAAGCTGCGCAGCCATACTCTCGGCGATACTACTGGCATCCTGCCCGCGTTCGAACTGGAGCACGCTGTTCTGCGTCACCTGCTGCACCTGCTGCGAGCCGGGAATGATCTCGACCACACTCTCGCCGACCAGCGCTTCCTTGATCAGACGCGCTTTCGCATCCAGACCGATCAGATGCACATATTCATCGTCCAATGACACTTTTACGCGCACGGTCGCATTGGGCTGCATGCTGACTTCCTTGACACTCCCTACCTTGAAACCGATGAACTTGACTGCCATCCCCTGATTCAGCCCCTGAGCATTGGGCGCAAAGAAGTAGATGGCTGTGCTGCGCACCAGGTAGTCCTGCTTGATGGCAATCAGCAGCAAGGCCAGCAACATCGCCCCGAGCGCACCCAGCAAAAAGCGCTTTGTACGCTGTTCGATATTCAGCAAACGTTGATTGTAGTTGTTCAGTTTCATGGTCGTTACAGATGGATCAGCAACTGATCCGGATCGCTCTTTTCGCTGTCTTCCTCAAAACTGACCAGAACAGAAGTCCTGAACGGGAAGTGCAAACGGAATACCGCATCGAACTTGTTCACCATCACCAATTCCTTGCGCGACAAACCTTCATTCAGACCGTCGTAGATGATAAGTTCCGGCCCCATCAACATGGCCCTTACAAAACCGACCAGGCGCTTCTCGTACAAAGTGAGTTGGTCGGGCAACTTGAGCATCAGCGCCGACAAGACGGTCTCGTCCGACAAACCGCATTGATCTAGCAAGGCAGTCACGTTGTCTTCAAGTTTTCCCGGCAGCTGGATGCCATGATACTGCACGGGCAGGATGATGTTCTCCCAAACCCGGAGATTACTGATGAGACCGCCGTTATGCGGCACGATGACCACGCCGGCCTGCTCGCCCAGATTCTTGAGCAAAGCGGCGCGTTGAGATTCGGAACGGACGATGAGGCAATAGGAACGGCCCGATTGCAGCAGGGCCTGAGTACTTTCTTCTCCATGTAGACTCAATGTGAACATGAGCTTCTCGAAAATGTTCGTAAAGGAGAAGAAGAAATTGGTAGGCGCGATTGGACTCGAACCAACGACCCCCACCATGTCAAGGTGGCCTTCTCTCACGTATTTAGTGGCTTTGGCTGCAATCTATGGCCTTTTTTATGGCCAACTTTGTAAGCAACCCCGATTAGGAAACAATCACGTGGCCATCATTAATCGCCTCCAATTGCTCGCTTGGATAATATCACCATGCGGATCTCGAGCCGCGCTGTAGTTGAGCAGCATACTCGGTGCTAGGCGGATCTCGGACTTAGCTGCCCTTGAAGCATGCTCTTCAGAGCTTTCGCTGCGTACCATGCCATGCATGGACGTTGGCGGTTTTACTGTTTCAATCCCTGCTGCAAAACGCTCATTTCTGACCAAAAAAGAATATCATCAGAAAAGATAATTTATTACGGGATTCAAGTGAACGAGCCATTGACGCCCAATGAATCTGATTCAAGAAGCAGTTCTGCCGTTGAACTTGATGGTGCACTACCACCGTCAGAACCTGAACAAGCGACTGAGACAGCGAAAGAACCACCGATAAAGCCCCCTCCTCTGCTGGGCTTTAACCGCTGGGGGCCATGGAAACGTTGGAACTACTATCGTGAGTTTCGACAGCGTGAGATCCATGCCGTGCGTGACCGAGACCGTGACCACAAAGAGAATGCTCGAGGTCGGCTTCCTGATGATGAAGGCGTTCAACTACCGGGAATATGGATTGCTGAGCTATATACACCCTCTACAGTGGGCGGGCTACTCAATGGGATCCGAGAATTAGGGTGGGAATACGGAAGAAGTAGGGATGATAGCCTTACGAAATGGATGAATGACATCCGAGAGGGGCGTCAAGCCGGTTGGGTGAATCTTGGACTGGTGTCACCGCCCAAGGCTGCTCATTTCATGAGGGAGCGTTCAGCTAATTTGCCACCGGGTGCAACTGCTGCATTACCAATCCTGATGTCTCTTACACCGAGTATTACCGCGTTTGTCGTCCTCTTTCTATTTGATGAAGAGACTGCCGCTACTCTTGAAACAAACTTACGTGCAAATTTCATATCGACCACGCGCCGCACATCTCTTTTCCGGACTTGGAATCTTATTCGCTTTATCCTAACGAACAATGATTCGATCCGCTTCAGTTACAGCATACTGCACCCAGACAGCCTCCGTCGTGAGGCATTGAAATCTCAACTTCAAGGACTCGAAAAAGACTGCACACAATGGGTTCGAAAGCATTTCCCAGGAGCCTTTGATTCACTACCCCAAACACGTCTTCCAACGGCCATTCTGCTGGTAACCGAGCAAGTTAGGCCGCTGTCGGATGAAGCAGGCAGTATTAGAGCGCTTGATGGGCTCGCGATAGGTCGTAACTATGATGCATGGGAATCGATTGAATGGCCGGGAGCACGTTTAGTAATGCCGAGAAGCTGGGATGATGAAGGAAACCGCCTTACCTTTGCTTGCCGCAGGCAGGACGCATTTCCGAATAGCCTTGGCTACCACGACCCAACCTCAAACTGGACTATTGCACAAAGAGCCGATGATTTTATCCAAGGAATATTGTCGAGATGGGCAATCACATGTCTACTAAATGCCTACCATGAGGCCCTGTCAGCTATGCGCGATGAAATCGCGTGCGATGGCAGCTATCGGACTGTTAGGGACTTGAAGAAACTACGCTCCTTTGCGCGGACGTTTTTATACGATATAGGTGCTTGCACGTATGAGATTGAAGAATTCTCTCAATCGGATCCAGGCTATCGTCACGACGTTATTGAAATGACCTACGTCCACGTTGCGCATGGCGGGAAGCAGGAACTGTTGAATAGCCTTAGCTCTTTGCAGGGAAAGCGAGCACGGCAAGTTCGGAGAGAGGCTGAACTTCTACAAGCAACAATGTCGGCTAGCAACGACCTGTCGCAGACGATAGCCAACATACGAATTCAACGCTTCATGGTTTTACTCACAGTAATATCCATTGGCATTGCATTGTGGGCAGGCCTCCATTCCCCTTAATCAGCTTCGTAGCGCTACATCTGCGATTGCAAATGTCCGCATTTGCAGTCCGCACAGTTGAAGAAATCACTTCCTGTCGGTCTAGGTGATCAATTTCTCTGGAATACGCATCTTCACGACTCCCCACTGATTTCTATCACTCCGCCTCATTTCGAAGAAAGCACTGTCGCCACTCACTACGATTGACATAACCAGCCTCAAACCCATACAGTTCGTCCTACTTGCAATTCCGCCCCACGCACATCGCACCGCATGCACGGTGTAAGGCACACAGCGGACTTTCCCAGAACAGGAGCTGGCGCAAGGAAAGATTCCCGCAAAGTAGGGAAGCATCTTCAGCGACACTCTTGTTCGGCAAAGGGGAAGTACTTGTTTGCGAGTCACACCAATTATTCTACATTCAAGCCAAATAGACCGTGGTCTACCCCTTATTGTTTGCAATTTAAGTGGGACAAATAATATGAATACGGCCGGTTCTACTTGGCGGAAGTGGGACTTGCACGTCCACACGCCATCGTCTGTTGTCCACAACTATCCAGGGGCGGACGAGGAAGCCTGGGAAGCGTTCTTGCTCGATCTTGAAGCACTGCCGACTGACATTAAGGTTATTGGCATCAATGACTACATCTTCATCGACGGCTACGAGCGCGTGCGCAAAGCGAAACTCGAGCAAGGACGGCTGAAAAATATTGACCTTATATTGCCGGTGATCGAGCTACGTCTAGATAAGTTTGCTGGCGTGGTCAAGAAGGACAAGGATGGCAGCTATTCCCAATCGGGCTGGAATCGCATCAACCTGCATGTCATTTTTGATGCGCTGGATCCAGAGGTAATTCGGCAGCAATTCCTCGGTTCTTTGGCTCCTAGCTACCAACTGATCCCAGACTCCAATGATTGGAACGGCAAATGGAAGGGTGTCATCACACGCGACAGCTTGTCCGAACTCGGCCAGATGATCATCGACTCAGCTCCGGCCGATAAGAAAGCCGACTACGCTCCACCACTGCAGGAAGGGTTCAACAACCTGTGCGTGAGCTTGGAAAAGGTCATCGAAGCACTCGACAGACATTACCTCGCCGGCAAATATTTGATCGCAGTCGGCAAGACCGAATGGGACAACCTGAAATGGGATGACCAGTCCATCGCCGAAAAACGCAACATCATCAATCAGGCAGATTTGGTGTTTACTGCTGCGGCCAACCCCGCGGCCTATGACGCCGCAAGAAAAAAACTTTTGGACTCCAATGTAAAGGCCACTCTTCTCGACTGCTCTGACGCCCATGCTCTGAGCAGCTCCGCAGACAAAGACCGAGTCGGAAACTGCTTCACTTGGATCAAAGCCGACCCTACATTTGATGGTTTGGTGCAGGCCATCACCGAATTCGAAGACCGGGTGTTCATCGGCGACACGCCCCCCAAACGACTATTGGTTGAAACCAACCGCACTAAATATGCCTCCAGAATCCGTGTCAACCGCAAGCCCGGCACCGCCCTAGCCGACCCATGGTTCAATGTTGATATGCCTCTGAGCCACGACTTGGTAGCCATCATCGGCAACAAGGGCAGCGGGAAGAGCGCCATGGCCGACATTGCGGGGCTGGCTGGCGACACCAAGAACTTCAAGAGTTTTTCGTTTCTGAACGACAAGCGATTCCGCAACCCGCGGAACAAGCTCGCCCAGCACTTCGTTGGCGCGCTGGGTTGGCACGACAGCACTGAGTCCGAGCGGCAGCTAGATCAAGACCCATCAGAGACCAGCGTGGAACGAGTGAAGTATTTGCCGCAAAGCTATCTTGAAACGCTTTGCAATGAGCTCGGCGATGGCGGTTCTGCAACGTTCGATGCCGAACTGCGCAAAATCATTTATACACACGTTCCGGAAGAGGCTCGCTTGGGCTACAACTCCATGGATGATCTTCTCGATTTCAAGGTCGCTGAGATTGACAGCGCGCGTGAGCAGTTGCTTAAAGAAATCTCCAAGGCCAACTTCGAGATTTTGCAAACTGAACGCCGCCTCACGCCAGAGTTCAAACAGTCCCTCCAGGAGCAGCTTGACGCCAAGACTGCCGAACTGGTTGCTCTCGAAGGATCAAAGCCTATCCAAGTCGAAGATCCTACGGCGTCGGACGTAGCAAAGGAAGAGTCCCAAGCCGCGACGGAGAAAATTCAAGCCCTTGAAGAAGAGCTAATAAAACTGCGAGATGAGGAGAGGCAACTCCGCGAAAAAAAAGCTGCGGAGGCAAAGCGTTTGGCCGTCTTGGACAGGGTTGTGCAGGCCATCGCCAATCACAAGAAGGCCCATGACCAGTTCATTTCTGATTTAACCCAGATGCTGGCCGAAGTTGGCGCGAATATGAAAGTGTCCGAACTAGTGGACCTTAGAATAGACAAGACAAAAGTCGATGCACTAAGCAAAGAGGTGAAAGATTCAATCACGACTATCGATGTAGCACTCGCCAACCAAGATCCAGCAGGTCTCAGCAAAAGGCGCGAAGTTGCCGAAGTTGCCCTAGCGGACATCAAGAGCAAGCTTGGCGAGAAACAGCGCCTGTTCATTATCTTCAAAGAGCAGGTCGCGAAGTGGGAGTTGGCCAAGAAAGAGCTTGTAGGCAGCAAGGACAAGGCTCAGTCGATTGAATGGTTCAAGGCAGAAATCGAATCGCTGGGCGCCCTTCCGGCCAAGCTCGCAGAGCTTAGGGCTAGCCGCGTGGAACTCGCCAAGAAAGTCCATGAACAGATAGTAAAGACAGTGGAGGAATACCGTCGGTTGTATGAGCCCGTGCAGGAGTTCGTCAAATCTGCTGCCCAAATGGATATGCACCTGCCGCTGGACTTCGATGTGCGCATCGAAGAGTCCGACTTCCATGAGCAGTTCTTGCCACGCATTAATCGCCAAGCACGCGGTAGCTTTTCCGGCGTGGACGAAAGCAATCAAGCCATGCGTGGACTGTTGAAGGAGGCTAACTTCGGGGATGTAGACTCCACCCTAATATTCCTACACACCATTGATGACATGCTTCACTTCGATCGCCGCGAATCAGGTGGTGGTCGCGAAGCTAGAATTGCCGACCAACTCCGACGTGGCGGTGATCCTCAGGACATTCTCGACTATGTCTACGGTATGAGTTATCTCGCGCCGCGGTATTCGCTCACGTTCGACCAACAAGAAATCAGCCAGCTCTCGCCAGGCGAGCGAGGCCTGCTACTGCTGGTCTTCTACCTTCTGGTAGACAAGGACGACATTCCAATCATCATTGATCAGCCAGAGGAGAACCTCGACAACCAGACTATCTTCAAGGTTCTGGTGAAGTGCATCAAAGCTGCCAAGCAGAGACGCCAAGTCATCATGGTGACCCACAATCCCAACCTCGCCGTGGTGTGTGACGCAGAGCAAATTATCTGCGCAACACGCGACAAGGCGACAAACAGCTTCAATTACATCTCTGGCGCTATCGAGTCGCCATTCATCAAATCCAAGGTCGTTGAAATTCTTGAGGGTACTGAGCCAGCCTTTAAGAATCGCAAGCAGAAATATGGCTTGTGAAGGTATTCATAAGTTTGAATCATAGGCCGCCGCCATTCTTTTGACTTTGGTGGTATGAATGCCATGGCAAAATTGTCGACCTGACTAACCTAAAGTCTTTGCTGCCTGATGGGCTAAAATGTGAATTCAGTATTCATAGAGTGCTACATAAAACACCGTGAACAATCCTAGGAGGATTAATTGTGGCCAATCTTACTTCAATGTTGAAAGATGAAATCGCGCGAATTTCTCGCAAAGAGATGCGTGGAGAGACTGACAAACTCAGGAAGACATCCTCTCAATACCGTACAGAAATCGCGTCACTGAAGCGGCGTGCATCAACTCTTGAGCAGCAAGTCGGACGATTGGAAAAGCTCGTTTCAAAATTGGCTGGTGAAGCACCCTCCTCCGAGCCTGCGAGCAAGCCGCGTTTTACAGCGAAGGGATTCAAATCCCATCGAAATCGATTGGGTTTGAGCGCAGAAGCAGCCGGCTCCCTTCTCGGAGTGTCCGCACAGACCGTTTACAGCTGGGAAGCCGGCAAGTCGAGTCCGCGAGCTTCGCAAATGGAAAGGGTCGTAGCTTTAAGGGCGCTGGGGAAGCGAGAGGCCGCTGAACTGCTCAACCGTTGAAGGGGGCCCTATGGTGGTATAGCCCCCATAGGGATCTAGCCAACAACGCCCTTCCGAAAAATCGATACAACGTTCGTTCCGGCGAATTCCTTGTGCTCTTCAGTCATCTCGACAGAGCGCTTGATCAAATCTCCGAAAGAGCCAGGAATCTGCTCCCCCTCCACAAGTCCGGCAATCTCGTTTTGGATGTACTTGGGCGTTCGCCCGATGGTATGAGCCATTCTTTCTGGCCGCGCCAGTCCGTCGATCATTTCTTCCGTGTTTTGTTGTTGCTCATCCATGGTGTCGCGCTCTGATGTGTGATGCGTCGATTGTATTTCAGAACACGGCTTTGCAGATGCTTGTATTTGCAGGTGTATTGTGCCGTTTTGAACGGCGGCTTGTATTACCTGCCACTTTATCCGCGAAAAGTGCAATTCCTGATAATAAGAGTTATCAGGAATGACAATTGACTGAAAATCAGGAATCTTGGTCGAGCATGAAATTTTGGTATTTGTTGAGGGCTTTGTTCAGGGGTGGTGGCTCAGTGTTGAACTGGCAGGCTCCGGCCGATCTGCCAAGTCGGTAGTTCGGCCATATTCAGTGTGCATTAAAGGCGAAGGTTTGGCCAAGTTTCCAGCTCGACTGAATCGTCCAGTTGATATCACTGGATTGGCGTTAGCCTAAGACTGCGCTGGGCGCAAAGTAGCAGCATAAATAATGCACAATATGTTTGTAACTTATGACAGACTAATTCATGGATATTGATTGGAATAAGTTTTCGGTAGTGGTCTTCATCGACTCTAACGTGGTGCTTGAATGCCTCGCGCTAGAGCAACTCCCTTGGCGCGAAGTTCATAACACCGGCCCCATCCTTGTGCTAGTCACCCCCACGGTGCTCCAAGAGGTAGATTCAAAGAAAAATCACCACCGTCTTGGCGATCATGCAAGGCGTTTTAACCGCAGCATGCGCGCATTGCTCGCCGAAAACGCTACCGAAGTCATCAGACAAGCTCCCAATCCACAGGTTGATGTGGCTCTCGCAGTTTGCACTCGAGTGGATTGGGAGAAATACCCCTATCTTGACCCAGACGAACCGGATTCAAGGGTCGTCGCTCAAGCTTTGACTGCGCGCGGCCCATCCCTGGAATCTCGGATAATCGTAAGTCACGATATACGCCCGCTTACTTTGGCTCAGCAGCATGGACTTAGAATCTTTCATATAGGTGATAACTGGCTGCGACCCAAGGATAAATCTGAGGCAGAAAAGCGGGCAAACTCCTTAAAGCGGGAAATTGATGAGATAAGGAGCCGACAGCCAAAGTTGGCACTTTCGTTGAGTACCAGCAAGGATAATGTCTCGGTACATCGGATTCTCGACCTTTCCTCTCAGGAACGAGAAGCAATCCAGGATACGATATTTCGGCTGCATCCAATGCCGGAACAAGCACCGGACTTTATTGGCGCCTATAACCTGTTTGGACAGCATGACCACACACTTTCCACTCGTTACAAACGATGGGAGGAGAAAGTCATTCCGCAGTTCGTGCGCGACTATGAGCGCAAGTTGGAACTTAATTTTGGTCACGTAGAAATCGTCTTCCGTATCGAGAATATTGGTCAGGTACCTGCGGATTCGTTACTGATTCACCTATCCATAAAAGGCGGCTGGTTCAATGATCGTTACGTCATAGCATCTCCAGCAGGACCAAGATCCCCTGGCGTTCGAAATCCACTTTTCTCGCATCCACATCTTCCCAATCACCTATTTCGGCCAGTCGAGCAAAGAGGAAAACATGACTTCGTTGTGCAGCGGGTACCGGCGCGTACCGCTGAGGTTCAAATTTCTTGCTCTGATTTTAGGCACGGATACGACTATGAGTACCGCATGATTGGTTGGGTAGACCCTCGTGCTGATGATTTCCATGTGGAGGCAGTTGTCACCGCAGCAAACTTGTATGGCGAGATAAGGGAGGCGGTTATAGTCGAGAAGACGATTATTGAAAGCTCAGTCTTTGATCTTGTTGATCCTGAGACTATGAAGTTTCACAAATTGCCTGAAATAGTTGAGTTGTTAAGCGCCGCGAAAAGCAATGGTGATTTTTCAAACTTTGAATTCGATGGCAATGGCTGGGACAAATAGCGGTTTGGCTTCATGTCGAACAAAGGGCAGTGCAATGACGGCTTTCTTTTTCGTCATATCTCCTTGACATAGCGATTCTGCCAATAAACTTCTGGTTACACGGCAATAACATATAACGCCCACACGCCTAAAATTGCTGGAGCATAACCCGCAAGAAATTGCCTGACGTTAATGCAGCGGCGCAACCCATAAAGAACGCCGCATAAATGGTCAATTCTTGATGGAGTGACCTCGACGGGATCGGTGAGGTAACCCATCTCATGCTGGAACCGGCCGAATCTGTATGTTTGCCGCCGCAATGTGTGGCGCATGCCGCCATATGGAGAACCGTACTTCGTGCTCCCACACATTCTTGCCACTGCATCGCCTACAAGCTTCTGATACTTCGGGCACTCCGCGTATCCGTCTCTGAATACCGGTGCCAGTGCTTTAAACATATAAA
This sequence comes from Pseudomonadota bacterium, assembly GCA_043827165.1. Lineage (GTDB taxonomy): Bacteria > Pseudomonadota > Gammaproteobacteria > Burkholderiales > Gallionellaceae > Sideroxyarcus. Next base: position 2,405 of record JBDRPJ010000011.1, on the reverse strand, counting down.
TAACGTGATAGACGAGCAGAGCAATGATGAATGCGACTGCTACGACGGGAGGAAGTAGGGAGTTTATCTTTACTTCCGATAATTCCAAGGCACCGATGCTCAGACTGAAGGCTGAGATCTCTACAAATGACTGATCAACGAGAAGGACGGCAATAGCCGCCACAACAAGAGATATTGCCACTTTCTCACCTGTAATATCCATCACAGCTCCCTTGCTGTATTACACCTAAATTCACCGGCTCTGCATGGCTTCGCCACACCACCCCCAGTGGAATGATGGATTAGCTGTCTCATTGCGATAGCAGTTTTACAAATTTGTCGACGTCTGCTTTGTCGGGCTGTGTATCTAGCCAGGGTTCAAATCGTTTGCAGATGTCTAGCGCTGTTGGTCCGAGACTCTGCCTTACAACGCCCGGATCAATTCTGTCGTGATCAAGTGATATTCGAACGAGCTCAAAGTAATTGAACAGCAAAATTACGGACTGCCTCAAATCTGGAGAGGCCGCTATGCGGTCTCGTATTTGATCTGGAGAGAGTTGGTTTTTCTGGTCTTTCAGTTCTCGGGTGAATTTTCTTGCATCAAAAAGGGACTTGTCGTCCCACTTCTCCAACAAATTGAAAGTGTTCTCAATCTTATTTCGGCGTGCGTTGTCTTCGAGTAAACGTGCAGTTTCCAGTGACTGCCAAATGTTGAGATAGGTAGGGAAAATAATACCCAGCCCGCCAAGCATGATGAAAACAACCTTGATTGTTTCCACAGACGGTACTGCCTTAGTTGGGTCTGTAGCCCCAAAAGTATGCCAGCCGACTCCGACCACTCCGATGAGATAGAGACAAACGAAGGCAGCCAGAAGTGTCCATTTGAGCTTCATACGGTTCCTTAAAGACAGTTAACGATTAATTGATGGGCTGATGCGGATTGCTTCGCGGAAGTCACGCTCGAAAGTTAGGTTAGGATTTGCTAAGCGCATAAACACTTTCAACAAGCTCCGAAACGTAGATTTCTACACCCGGCAAAATGCGGGTAAACGCACTATCTAGCTCAACAAATTCGGCTCCAACTTTCCATATTGGAAAATTGTCTGCAAGTTCTTGCGAGACAATCTCTCCGTGCTTAATGGAATTGTTTAGCAGGCGGAGCTCATTGAACGATGCGAAGCCATTAATTGTTTTGATATCGAACGGTAGCACTTCGCAAAGCTGTTTAAAAACATAGAGGTTTTTGTGTGCCGCAGCCGGAATAAGCTGCTTAACAACGCGGCCAGTTTGGGACTCGACCTTTTTGTACAAAGCGATAATACTTAATTCATCACCAAGGGCCTTGGCAGCATAGGATGAGGATATAGTTTCTCCAAGATGATATCGGTAGGCATCAATATCGCGGGGATCTTCAAATTGATCTACAGTGAGATTGTTATATTCATCTTCCAATCGTTGGATACGACGATTCACTGATACATTCAGATGCTCTAAAAACTCATCAATTTCTTCATGATTAAGCCGCTTGTCGAAGTTTTTTAAAACGCGTTCCCAGGATGACATTAATATTCCTCCGAATCAAAACTTTTACTTGACGGTCGCACCAATCAGAATTGCTATAAAAGTGTGGCGTGTATACATTATGCGAATCACTTATTGTTTATTAAGGTGCGCATAATAGTACTGGTCCGCGCGAATGTCTCTTACCCAAAGCGCGAAGAACGTACCACCATCCTGATTTCCCCCAAAATGCTAATCATTGGACTTTGCCAGTCAGTTCAATTCTGATCTACTGCCATTTCATGCCCCCCCAGTCATATCTCCGTACTACTTGGTGATTTCTGTTTTTTCAATAGCCGTCATTGCTCTTATAGTTGCTCGGTGAGAGGAATGTTGGCACAAGAAAAAAGCCAGCACACGAATGTGCTGGCTTGTCTCGTTTTTTCATTACCCATCACCCATCAACCGGCGATACGTAACGCTTCACGTATCTGCCCCCTCACCTCGGGCGTGATGTCCTGCCCGGATACGAGTGCGTGATACACGTTGCAGGCCAAGCGAAAGTTCTTGCTGGCCACTTTTTCAAAGAACATCTTCGTTTCGGCAGAAAGCGACATGATGAATCTCCTCACAGACCGAGAACCCGAACAACTGGGCGGCTCAGAACGTAACCAGAAATGCAGCAAGCCAAAATGACTGTCAACATGGTGAATCTCCTTGTGGTTGGTTGGAAAGGAAGCCAGAAAGGGGCTTCCTTAAGCCTGCAGGGGCTCTGTCAGGCTTAAGGAAGCCCCCTAATGGCTATTGCCACCAAGGGGACTCATCGTGTCCCTCTCTGCAAACATCGCAGATCGAGACCTGTTGCTATCTACCTACATCTATGCGGCCTTACGGCGCCGCTTTGGTTTTTCATTCTCATCGTAGCC
>JBDRPJ010000010.1:0-3377 GCA_043827165.1 Pseudomonadota bacterium | reverse complement strand
CTCGAGCATACCGAAGGTGTCCTGCACGTACTTTTCCAGCGTGCCCAGATTGGAATACACATAGCCGATCGGGTTGTTGATCTCGTGCGCCACGCCCGCCGCCAGCTGACCGATGGAGGCCATCTTCTCCGATTGCAGCAGTTGGCTGTGCACATCTTCCAGTTTCCTGATGAGGATATGCTGCTCTTCCTGTTTCTTTTGCAGGACCTGTTCTATGCGCCGGTGCTCCGCCAGTTCCTTGCGCAGTCCGTCATTGGCCTCGGTCAGCTCCTTCGACATCAGGTCGAGGGAGCGCTCAATCAGCAGGCGGTCAGCATCGGCGTTGTCATAGGCATCGTCCACGGCGGCGATGAATGTCGCCAGCGCGGCCGGCAGTTCGGCCGGGTCGCCGAGGTGACGCTTGATCTGGCGCGCGAGCAGCCTGTGCATGGTTCATCGCTCCGAGAAAGTGGTGATCGTCATAGTCTGGTTGTGCAGCTCGCATTTGGTGAACGTACCGTGCGGACATATCTCGCCGTAGGAATAAAAGCCGGCGAGCACGGTGTCTTCGCCCAGCACCTCGCGCACGCCTTCCACCTCTTCCTCCACACGCTGTTTGAGCACCAGCTTGCGTCCCACACAACTGACGAGCAGAGCCAGTTCGGGGTTGGACGCGCCCAGCGTCTCGCTGGTGGCGTGCGCCGCATCGGCTGCGCCGTCGATGAGGCGGTCGAAGTTGGCCTTCATCAGACGCGCATAGCCCCCTTCCGGCATGTCGCCGGCGAAGGTCATGCTTTGTTCTTCCTCGTTTATCGCCATGACCGAACGCACCAAGCCGTAGCCCTCGCCGTCGGTGCGCAGCGCCAGCGGGAACAGCAGGGCTTCCGCCGGCCCGGCCGCATGTTCGCCCAGATATCGTTTGTACAATTCAAGGGCGGATTGCCCGTCCAGTTCATACAGCACGTTGCCTTTCGAGCGCGTGATCAGTCGTTCCGCGCCGAAGGAGTCCCAGCCGCCGAGGGAGCCATAACCTACCATGAGGCGATTGCCGTAAAAACCCAGCGCGGCGATCATGCCGTCGGCGGGCGGGCCGTCGGCGCAGACCAGTGTCTGTTTGAAGTTCGCGCCGTCGCCGGCCATGCCGCCTGTCACAGCCACGCTCTGCGGCAGGTTCTCGCGCAAGCCGCGCGCCAGCTCGGTGCCGTTCACCTTGAGCCCATCCGACAGCACCAGCACATGCACCAGTTGCTGCTGCACCAGATCCTGCGCCAAACGCTGGCCGGCCTGCGCGCTGTCTTCGCTGCCGTTGACGGTCGTCTGTGCCAGCCTGATAGCGGTATGCTCGAAACGGACGGCGGTCACGACAAGCGAGTCGTCGCGCACGCGGGTGCCGCAGATCTCACCCGAGGTGGAACACCCGAGCAGCGGGGCGGCGGGATAGAACGCGCGCACCTCGTCCATCCGCGCGGCATCGGCCAGTAAATGGCCCGCGCCGAAGACCAGCACCAGCGAGGCATTACCGTCGACGGAAAACGCCGATTCCTTTTGCCAGCCGTCACTGGCCGTCCAGTATTGCTGTTCGATGTACATGATCGCCCTCCGTTGGAGTTGTGGAAAAACGGGCGTCAGACGCTACGCCTGTCCCGGCCTTTTTTCATAGACATACAGGGTCAATTTGTCGCCCTGCTGTTCGAAGTTCCTGATCTGCCCGATCAAAAGTTCGTCCAGCCGGTAATCCTTGGACAGCAGCAGTTCGCCTTGTTTGGTCAGCAGATCGCGCGAAAGCACCATGCCGGGCCTGAGCTGCTCCGGATGCAGCGCCAGTTCCGGCCGCACATGGGCAGTTTCGGTGTTCGCTCCGATGACGCTGATGAAAGCATCCACCACCGCCGGATCGTAACGCCGCCCGCGGCCATCTTGGATGAACAGCAGCGCGTCGGCCTGTTTCAGATGCTTGTTCAACATCGTGCCGATCTGCACCGAGTCGTATTCGTTGGCCACCGCGATGATGCGCGCGCCCAGCGGAATCTCCAGCCCGGCGAGTCTGTCCGGGTAGCCGGAGCCGTCGAAATGCTCGTGGTGGCTGCGGATCAGCTTCGCGGCATTGTGCAATTGTTCCAGCGCCATCAGCACCGTCTGCCCTTTGGCCGGATGTTTGATCACCGCGCCCCGCTCCTCGGCGGTCAGGGTCGAGAACGGCTTCACCAGCAGGTAGTCCGGAAAACCGATCTTGCCAACATCATGCAACAGCGCCGCCAGGAATACGTCCTGCACGTCTGGTTCCCTCATCTCCATCTGCCAGGCGATGGCTCTGGACAGTTCGGCGACCCGGCGCGAGTGCCCCGCCATGCCGCCCTCGCGCATCTCGATCAGGTTGGAGAACACCCGGATCGAGGTGATGAAACCCTGCTTGAGCTTCTCGTGTGCGGCTTCGAGGAAACTCATGGTCTGGCGCAGTTCCTCGGTACGCGCCCTGACCTTCGTTTCCAGGCTGGCGTTCAGCTCCTTCAGCTCCTCGTTCTGCCGGTAGGTCAGTTCTTCCAGTCGCTGCTTGTCCCGCTCCAGCTGTTTCTGTTGCAGCGCGTGCCGGATCGTCAGCGTGATGTCGTTGTCTTCCCACGGCTTGGAGACGTAACGGTAGATGTGCCCCTTGTTGATGGCCTCGATGGTGGCGTCTATCTCGGCATAGCCGGTCAGCAGGATGCGCAGCGTCGCCGGCCATCTTGCACGGACCTGCTCCAGGAACTGCGCCCCGTTCATTTCCGGCATGCGCATATCGGAGACCACCAGGTCGACGGGCTCGCGCTGCAGGATATCCAGTCCCTCGGAGCCGCTTTCCGCCGTGAGGATGCGGTAGCCGAGCGGGCGGAACAGTCGCTTGAGGGAGGACAGGATATTCGCCTCGTCATCGACGAACAGTATCGTCGCCGTCGTGTCTGGTGTCTCGCTCATACGCGCCCCGATCGTGTGTGCCGTTGCATATTCGATATCCTTTTCCCCGCTGCTGCGGCTAACGTGATCATGCCTGCTTGTTCCGCGCTTGCTCAACGGGCAGCCATACGCGGAAGGCTGAGCCCCTGCCTAATTCGCTCTGCACTTCTATCCGGCCGTGGTGTTTCTGCACGATGCCGTATGACAGCGACAGCCCAAGCCCTGTCCCCTGCCCCACCGGCTTGGTGGTGAAGAAGGGGTCGAACAGTTTCTTCAGGTGTTCCGGGGCGATGCCCTTGCCGGTATCCGCCACTTCCACCCACACCTCGTCGCCTTCACGCCCGGTACGCAGGGTGATGGTGCCGTGTTCTTCGATGGCGTGGGCGGCGTTCACCAGCAGGTTCATGAATACCTGGTTGAGTTGCGATGCCAGGCACTCGACTTGCGGCAATTCGCCGTATTGTTTG
>JBDRPJ010000009.1:0-187777 GCA_043827165.1 Pseudomonadota bacterium | reverse complement strand
GGCACCGACGAGAAACTGATGCAACAAGAGCATATCGGCGATGTGGATGTGTTCTGTGCGCTGACCAACGATGACGAGAACAACATCATGTCCGCCCTGCTGGCGAAGCAGGCCGGTGCGCGCAAAGTGATCGCCCTGATCAATCGCAGTGCCTATGTCGATCTGCTGCAAGGCGGCAAGATCGACATCGCACTGTCGCCGGCCCAGGTCACTATCGGCTCGTTGTTGGCCTATGTGCGTCAGGGCGATGTGGCCGCCGTGCACTCGCTGCGGCGCGGAGCCGCTGAAGCGCTGGAGCTGGTGGCGCATGGCGACCACGACTCCTCGCGCGTGGTCGGACGACGTCTGGACGAGATCGACCTGCCCAAGGGCGCGACCATCGGTGCCATCGTACGCAACCACGAGGTGATCATCGCCCACCACAACACTGTCATCGAAGCCGAGGATCATGTGATCGTGTTCGTCATCGACAAGAAGATGGTGAATAAGGTCGAGAAACTGTTCCAGGTCAGCCTCGGGTTCTTCTGATGGGTCGCGCCCTCACCGTTATCAATGCGCTGGGCCTGCTGCTGGTGATGTTCAGTCTCACCTACAGCCTGCCCATCATCACGGCATTGGTCTACGGCGATCACGCAATCCTGATTGATTTTCTGGCTGCCATGTTGTGGACAGCGAGCTCCGGTATCCTGATGTGGGTACTGACACGTCGTTTCAAGGGCGAACTCTCCATCCGTCACGGCTATCTGCTGGTGGTGACCATGTGGACCGGGATGCCGCTGTTCGCTACGCTGCCTCTGTTGCTGGCCATCCCCGGCCTGAGTTTCACTGATGCATATTTCGAATCCATGTCCGGCATCACCACCACCGGGGCGACGGTGTTGACCGGTCTGGACAACCTGTCGCCCGCCATCAACATTTGGCGCCATGAGATGGAATGGCTGGGCGGACTGGGCATCATCGTGCTTGCTGTTGCAGTGTTGCCGCTTCTGGGAATCGGCGGCCGTCAATTGTTCAAAGCCGAGACCCCCGGGCCGATGAAAGACAGCGCCTTGACGCCTCGCATCGCCGATACTGCACGCAACCTTTGGGTGGTGTATGTGGTGATCACCCTCGCTTGCATCGTGTCTCTCAAATGGTCTGGCATGGATTGGCTGGATGCGATCTGTCACGGCTTTTCCACCACCGGCCTGGGCGGCTTCTCCACGCACGACAGCAGTGTCGCGTATTTCGATTCTCCGCTGATCGAATTCGTGATGATGGTGTTCATGCTGTTCGCCGTGATCAATTTCGCCACCCACTTCCTGGCATGGCGCGGCAAGACCTTGCGTGTCTATTTGTTCGACACGGAAGCGCAGGCGGCACTTGGATTGATTGTTGCAAGCTGCTTCGGTATCGCTTTCTTCCTGTGGTTCAACGAAGTCTACCCGGACTTCCTGACCGCCCTGCGCCATGCCAGTTTCAACGTAGTCTCCATCGGCGCCAGTTCCGGTTTCGCCAGTGTCGACTACGGTCAATGGCCGATCTTTGCGCCGTTGTGGATGTTGTTCATCGGCTGTATAGCGGCCAGTTCGGGCTCGACCGGCGGCGGTATCAAGATGATCCGTACGCTGGTATTGGTCAAACAGGCGGGGCGCGAATTCCTCAAGCTGCTGCATCCGAATGCGGTCAATCCGATGAAGATCGGTGGTCATGTGATCGCCAACAACATCGTGTTCGCGGTGCTGGGTTTCATCTTCCTGTATTTCATGACCATCGCTTCGCTGACCTTTCTGTTGCTGATCAGCGGCCTGGATTTCATCACGGCTTTCTCGGCTGTGCTGGCATGCGTCAATAACTTTGGTCCCGGGCTGGGGCTGGTCGGACCTGCCTCCAACTATCAGGGGCTCACCGATTTCCAGACTTGGGTATGCACTTTCGGCATGCTGGTCGGACGACTGGAGATCTTCACCGTGCTGATCCTGTTCACGCCCGCCTTCTGGCGCCGATAAACACGTTGAGGCGGCGGGGACAAATGGGGTAGGATTCGCCCGTATCGCGGCAGCGATGCGGCGGGAGGGGTTTCAAGTACAACCAACTAGGTGGACAGCATGAGCGACAGTCTGGCCGGGATTAGCGTTTTACTGATAGACGACAGCAATACCATACGCCGCAGCGGCGAGATCTTCCTTTCCCAGGCGGGAGCCAAAGTCATTCTGGCCGAAGACGGTTTCGACGGCCTGTCCAAGGTGGTCGATCACAAACCAGATATCATATTCGTAGATGTCATGATGCCCCGACTGGACGGCTATCAGACCTGCGCACTCATCAAGAACCACCGTGATTTCAAAGATGTACCGGTAGTCATGCTGACCAGCAAGGACACGCTATTCGACCGCGCACGCGGCAAGCTGGTCGGTTCCGACCAGTATCTGACCAAACCGTTCAGCAAGAAGAGCCTGATCGAGGCGGTCATCGCACATACGCAACAATACGAGGATGTGGATTATGGCAATTAGCAAAGTGATGGTGGTGGACGACTCGGCGACAGAACGACATGTTCTGGGGGACATCCTCGGCAAGAAGGGATTTCAAGTGGTCTATGCCGAGAGCGGTGAGCAGGCCGTGGCAAATTCCAAAACCGAATTGCCCGACCTGATATTGATGGACGTGGTGATGCCCGGCCTCAACGGTTTCCAGGCCACGCGCGCGATCACACATGACGATGCGACCAAGCACATCCCCATCATCATCTGCACTACCAAGGGTCAGGAGACCGACAAGGTGTGGGGTCTGCGCCAGGGTGCCAAGGATTACGTCACCAAACCGATCAGCGCCGATGAGTTGCTCGGCAAGATCGCCGCGCTCGGCTGATCCAATAGACGATGTCGAAGCGTTTCAACCTGCGCGAATTCCAGCAACAAGTGCTGGATCGCCTCCAGGCGCAGACTGCCGGCGACAGCCGCCAGTCCACACTGGGCATCCAGCTCGGACAGGAGAACTGGCTGGTCGACATGACCGACATCAGCGAAGTCATGCCGCTACCGGCGCTCACGCCGGTGCCGCTGACCAAGAGCTGGTACTGCGGTGTCGCCAACGTGCGCGGCAACCTGTACAGCATCATCGATCTGAACACCTATAACCATCAGGAAGCGACAGCCCGCGACGCGCACAACCGCGTGATGCTGCTGGGGCATCGCTATGCCTTCAACGCCGGTTTGTTGGTCTCGCGCGTGTTGGGCCTGCGCAACACGGAAGACTGGCCGCAAAGCGAAGAGAACGGCTCGGTAAGTTACCGGGATCCGGGCGGTCAGATATGGCACAAGCTGGACATCCATCAATTGTTGTCACAACCAGAGTTTTTGCAGATCGGGGAATGAACCCCGTCGCACAGGGAGAATAAGCAATGGCTTTCAAGTTACCGTTCACAAAGTCCTCGACCAAGCTTGCCAAACACGGCGCCACACAGCAGGCGGAAAGCGCCATCCGCATCCCCTGGTTCAGCGACCAGTCCTTTGACCGCCAGCTCCGCATCCTCGGTTTCCTGCTGCTGGTGTTCCTGGTCGTCGCCGCCACGTTCACCTACCTCGACACCCGCACGACCAGCGAAAGCTCGCGCTATGTCGCGCAGGCGTCCAAGCTGCAACTGCTGTCCCTGCAGCTGGCCAAGCATGCCGAAGTGGCCAGTATCTCGGGTGAGAACGATGCCTTCGATGCGCTGCTCAATACACGCGCCCAGTTCACCGAAACCTTGAACAGTCTGGATCAGGGCAGTGCCGAACTGCCCGCCACGACCGGTGTGCCGCGCGACTCGCTGGACCTGCTGCTGCTCAAATGGCAACAGCAGGAGAAGTTGCTCAATCAGGTGGAAGAAGGCCGTCCTTTGCTGGTGACACTGGAACGCGGCGCTTCGCTTCAACGCGACATGCTGCACCGCGCGGAAGTGATCGCACTGCGCGCCCCGCTGGTATACAGCCAGAAAGCCGCCCGTCTGCAATTGCTGCTCGAGCAGATCGTGGGCGCGGTGCAGACCGTGCAGACCTCCTCCTCCATCGACATTCTGGATACCTTGCCCGCCAAGATGCAGGCCGCCCGCACTCTGTTCAGCGAATTGCCGCAATCCGACAGCGAAGTGCTGGAGCTGTCCGAAGAGTTCGACGGCTACCAGAACGTGGTGGGCTTCATCATCGCCAACAAGACCCTGCTGCTCAGCTCACGCCAGGCGGCCCAGCAACTGCTGAACGAGGATACGCGCATGCAGTCGCTGATGCAGAACCTGCTGGCTGCCTATGAGCAAACCAGCGAGAACCGTCTCACCAGTTTTGTGGTGGCGCTCTCCGGCGGTATGCTGCTGTTGCTGCTGTTGCTGCTTTCCAAGATCTATCTGGATGAATCGCAGCGCCGCGAACATGAATCCGCCCGCATCAACCGCCAGAACCAGCAAGCCATTCTGCGTTTGATGAACGAGCTGTCCGATCTGGCGGACGGCGACCTGAGCGCCAAGGCGACCGTCTCGGAAGACATCACCGGCGCCATCGCCGACTCGATCAACTACACCACCGATGAGCTGCGCAAACTGGTCGCGCGCGTCATCACCGCGTCCGAGCAGGTGAACAAGGCGACCACCGACGCGGGTCAGGTCACCAAAGGGCTGCTGAATGCTGCAGAGAAGCAGGCGGCGGAGATCCGCGAGGCGGGCAGCGCGGTCGAACTGATGACCAAGTCCATCCAGGAGGTCGACAGCAGTGCGGCGCAGGCTTCGCAAGTGGCGTCCCGTACCTTGCAGGTGACCGAACAAGGCGCCAAAGCGGTGCAGAACTCGGTGGCCGGCATGGACGGTATCCGCGAACAGATCCAGGAGACTTCCAAGCGCATCAAACGACTGGGCGAAAGCTCGCAGGAGATCGGCGAGATCGTGGACCTGATCTCGGACATTACCGAGCAGACCAACGTGCTGGCGTTGAACGCCGCCATCCAGGCGGCTTCTGCCGGTGAAGCCGGTCGGGGCTTCGCGGTGGTGGCGGAAGAAGTGCAGCGCCTCGCGGAACGTTCCGGCGAGGCGACCAAGCAGATCGGTTTGCTGGTGAAGACCATTCAGGGCGACACCCAGGATGCGGTGACCGCGATGGAGAAGAGCACGCAGGGTGTGGTCGAGGGGGCGCAGCTCGCCGATGACGCCGGCCATTCTTTGCAGGAGATTGAAAAAGCCACTCGCGAACTGACCGACCTGGTGAACAGCATCTCGGTATCGACCCAGGTACAGACCGACATGGCTCAGGAGGTCGCTGCAGCAATGGGCGACATCCTGAAGATCACGGAACAGACTTCCAAGGGTACCCAGCTCACCAGCGCATCGGTCACACAGCTGGAAGGTCTGGCCAAGGAGCTGAGTGGCTCCGTCTCCGGCTTCAAACTCTAATCACGGCTCAGGAATTTAGTGACTCCCGCGTTCAATCCTCTGCTGCTTTCATCGGTCAAGTCCGAGCTGGACAGCTCGCTGGCCACCATCATCCGCGAACAGGAGCAGTTCTTCTCCTCGGCCGGCAAGCATCCGCTGGATGCCGCGCTGGAGGAATTGCATCGCCTGCGCGGCGTGTTGCAGATGTTGCACCTGCAAGCGCTGGAGGTGTTCTGCGGCGAGCTGGAAACGCTGATGCGGGAAATGTCGGACCGTCCGGACAACGCCACCGTGATGCACCTGGACGCTATGCGTCATGCCTTGTTCGGCCTCACCCATTATCTGGATGCACTCTCAGCCGGCGCATCCAACGCCGCCCTGCGACTGTTCCCGGAATACCAGGAACTGCACCAGGTGCGTGGCCTGGATATGGCCTTCGAAGTGGATCTGTTCTTCCCCGAGCTGAACGTCGATCTGCCCGCTGAGCTGCTGGAGGGCGCGGTGCCCGACAATGCACCCGCGCGCATCAAGCAGGCACGTATGCATTTCCAGCAGGGCCTGCTCAAGTGGTTGCGCCAGGACGAAGCGAATGAAGCCTTGCGGGCCATGACAGCCGCTGTCAAAGCTGTCGCGAATTGTGTGGCAGCTGAACAACGCGGCTTCTGGTGGGTCGCGGAAGGTGTATTGGGCTGTGTAGCACTGGACGGTGTGCCGCCCGAGTTGAACGTCAAGAAATCATTCAGCCGGATCGATCAGGGCATGCGCGCCCTGCTGGATGACAGCGAATTCGACATGGTCGGCGCGATGAGCGAGATGCTCTATCTGGTCGCGCGCAGCCACACCGTCAACGAGGCTGTGGAGCAGATCAAACAGGTGTTCGATCTGGACACCTACCTGCCGGAAGCACCGCCGCTGCCGCCGGGCGAAACGTCGGCATTGCTGGAGAACATGCGCGCGCAACTCGCCGTGGCGACCGAAGCATGGGAACAATGCGTGCTGAACGACCGCCCATCCTGCACCCGCTTCGCCACCCAGTCGGAACAGCTGCATGCCTTGTCCGAACAGCTGGACCGCAACACGCTTCAGTTCCTGTGCAAACAGATCCATGCCACGGCGCAGCATGTGGAGAATCCAGAACACGCGCAGATCGTTTCGATGGATATGGCGATGGCTTTGTTGCTGCTCGATAGCGGCATCGAGCACTACCAGCATCTGGGCAGCGGCTTCCACGAGCAGGCCCGACTGCTCACTTCGCGTCTGCATGAGACTCTGTTGAAGCATCCCGAAGACCACAACAAGCTGGCCAGTCTGGTCGCGCTGTACTGCGAGATGGAACAACGCGACGTCATGGGTCCGCTGGCCGTCGAGATGCAGAGCAATCTGCAACATATCGAACAGACCCTGAACGCCTTCTTCGGCAATGCCGCCAAACGCACCGAGCTGCTGCAGGTCAATCGCCTGTTGAGTCAGGTACAAGGCGGTCTGCACATCCTGTCTTTGGATATCGCCGAACAACTGCTGCTCACCCTGCGCCAGATTACCGAGCGATACCATCAGGGCGATACGCCTTCTTCCGCCGAGATGCGCGCCGTGGCGACGGCCATCAGCGTCATGGACGAATATGTGCACGGGCTGTCGTTGGGACAGAAACCCGATCCGATGGCACTGAACGATGTACTGCGCGACTTGGGCGAGGCCACTGCCGGACATGCGCAAGCCGTGGCAGACACCGCCGAAGAGGAAACGCCCGCTTCGGTGGTGTCGGTCCGATCCGGCGACGAGGACGCCGAACTGCTGGAAGTGTTCCTGGAAGAAGCGCAGGAAGTGATGGAGACTTTGCGCACCAATCTGGAAGTCTCGCGCCTGCATCTGGACAGCCGCGACCCGTGGGTCACCATGCGCCGCGCCTTCCATACGCTCAAGGGCAGTGGTCGCATGGTCGGACTGACCGAGCTGGGCGAAGTCGCTTGGGCAGTCGAGCGTGCCATGAACAAGTGGCTCGCCTCCAGCCAGCCGGCAACGCCGGATCTGCTCGATCTGGTCGGCGATGCGGAAGTGCTGTTCCAGCACTGGGTGGATATGCTCGAGAGCGGCAGCACTACGGCGCAGATCGACACCGCGCATCTGCTCACACTGGCTGATTGCATCGAACACGGCAAACCTGCCCCCCAGCCGGCTGTGCCTGAAGCCGCCGAACCCGAGCCTGAGATCAAAGCTGCTGTCGAGGCGGCCCCCGAACCCGAGGAAGAAGGCCCGATCGTCATCGGTGACGTCAGCATGTCGCCGGTATTGTTCAACATCGCATCGGAAGAAGCGCTTGAGCATGTGCATGCCTTGCGCGCCTGCTTCGACGTCATACAGGCGTCTGCCAAACCGGTCGTGTCTTACGATTTCATGCGTGCCGCCCACACTTTGGCTGGCGTCAACCGCACCATGGGCTTCCTGCCCATCGCAGAACTCGCCTACACGCTGGAGATGTGGCTGGAACCGCGCATCGACAAAGCAGGTGCCATCGGCACCCCGCAACTGGTGTTGCTGGACGATGTCATCACCCGGCTGGACGAACTGTGCAATGGCGTACGTGAACGCAAGGCGCCAGCAGCGCAAACCGAACTGATAGAGCGCCTGCAGGCCGACAAGGTGCTTGGCGGTTCCGATATCCCGCAGGAACCGGAAGAACAACCAGACGAACCGTTCAGCGCAATAGCCGCCCCATCTGAGACTAACGCACAGATCGTGGCCGCCGAGCCGGCACCCGAAGCAGTGCCGGAAGAGGCTGAGGCCGAGGAAGAAACCCCTGCGCCCCTGACCGAATTGCATGAGCGCACCGTCCATGACGAGGTGGACGAGCAACTGCTGCCCATCTTCCTGGAAGAGGCGCACGAGCTCTATCCGCAGATCGGCAGCACCCTGCGCGCCTGGCGCGACGCGCCCGAGGATGCGCAGCAGGGACGCAACCTGCAACGCAGCCTGCACACACTGAAGGGCAGCGCACGCATGGCCGGCGCCATGCGGCTGGGGGAATTGACCCACCGGGTCGAGGATCGCGTCAGCAAGGCCATCTCGCAGAACGTGCTGGACGAGAACCTGTGGAACGAGATGGACAACTATCTCGACCGCATCGCGCATGCCATCGAGCAATTGACACAACCCGCCGCGGACGAAGCACCGGCGCAGGCCGCCGAGGAGAGCGGCGCATCTGCGACCGAATCGCCCGCCGAAGTGCCTGCCGCGCTTGCTGCACCTGCAGCACCGGTCGCCGCACTGGAAGTCGGTGCCGAGCGCGCGATGCAATCCGCCCTGTTGCGTGTGCGCTCCGATATCGTGGACCGGCTGGTCAACGAGGCCGGCGAGGTCAGCGTGACACGCTCGCGCGCCGAGGCCGAACTGCGCGAATTCCGCAGCAGCGTGCTGGAGCTGACCGACAGCGTGGCACGCCTGCGCAAACAACTGCGCGAGATCGAGATCCAGGCGGAAAGCCAGATGCAGGCCAACGTCGCCGTCAGCACGGATGTCGCCGGACAGTTCGATCCGCTCGAGTTCGACCGCTTCACCCGTTTCCAGGAACTGACACGCTTCATGACCGAGAGCGTGCACGACGTGCAGACGGTACAGCAGACGCTGCTGAAGAATCTGGACGAGACCGCCGCCGCGCTGAATGCCCAGGCACACATCAACCGCGATCTGCAACAGGGGCTGATGAGCATACGCATGGTGCCGTTCGCCAGCATCAGCGAACGTCTGTACCGCATCGTGCGCCAGACCGGCAAGGAACTCGGCAAGCGCGCCAACCTGGAGTTGTCGGGCACCGAGATCGAACTCGACCGCAGTGTGCTGGAGAAGATGACGGCACCGTTCGAGCACCTGCTGCGCAACGCGATCGCCCATGGTCTGGAAATGCCGGAGCAACGCAGCCAGAGCGGAAAACCGCCTATCGGTGAAGTACGCTTCTCCTTGCGGCAGGAAAGTAATGAGGTGGTGTTCGAGTTGGCTGATGACGGCGCCGGTCTGGATATTGAGCGCATCCGCCAAAAAGCGCTGGACAGCGGCCTCATCACCGCCGACGAGGAGATCAGCGACGAACAGTTGATGCAGCTGATCTTCACCGCCGGTTTGTCCACTGCCGGCGAAGTGACTGAGATCGCCGGTCGCGGTGTCGGTCTGGACGTGGTACGCAGTGAGGTGTCTGCATTGGGCGGCCGCGTCGATGTCAGCTCCGAACCCGGCAAAGGTGTGCGCTTCACCATCCACCTTCCGTTGACGCTGGCCGTCACCCGTACCCTGATGGTGCGCGCGGCGCACGCCGTATATGCCCTGCCCGGCACCATGGTCGAGCATGTACAGCAGGTGAAGCCGGCGGAATTGAAAGCGCTCTATGCCCAGCAATATATCGACTGGCAGGGCAAGCGCTACCCCCTGTTCTATCTGCCGCGCGTGCTCGGTGACGATCAAGCCGAAGTGGTCAGCCTGCCGCACAACCCTATCCTGCTGTTGCGCAGCGGCGAGCAGCGCATCGCCTTGCATGTGGACGCCCTGCTCGGCAACCAGGAAGTCGTGGTCAAGAACATCGGTCCGCAGCTGGCGCGCCTGCCCGGCATCGCCGGGGCCACGGTGTCCAGCAGTGGTGCCGTGATCCTGATCATCAATCCGGTCGCCTTTACCCAGCGTATCGCAGTGACGCGCAAGATCGCCAAGAAGGTGGAGACCGAAGCAGTTCATACCAAACCGCTGGTGATGGTGGTCGACGATTCGCTGACCGTGCGCAAGATCACCACCCGCCTGCTGGAGCGCAGCGGCTATCTGACCGTGACCGCGAAAGACGGCGTTGACGCTCTGGAACAACTGATGGAGATCTCGCCTGACGTGATGCTGCTGGATATCGAGATGCCGCGCATGGACGGTTTCGAGCTGGCCAAGCGTCTGCGCCAGGACAGCAGGACCAAGGCTTTGCCCATCATCATGATCACTTCGCGCACTGCGGACAAACACCGCAACTACGCGATGGAGCTGGGCGTGAACGAGTACCTCGGAAAACCCTTCCAGGAAGAGGAATTGCTCGGCCACATCGCCCGTTTCGTCAAACAGTGATGCACCGCATCTGATTTGTGAAGGCTGGCGGCAATCGCTACAATGCCTCCATGTCCGACATCGACCTCACCAACCACTTCCTGATCGCCATGCCGGCGATGACCGACCCATTCTTCGCAAAGTCTCTCACCTATGTGTGCGAGCACAACGACGAGGGCGCGATGGGTATCGTGGTGAATCGCCCGATCAGCCTGACCCTGAGCGAATTGTTCGCCCAGATCAACATGCCGCTGACCCAGTCCGAGCTGGAGGACATGGCTGTACATTTCGGCGGCCCGGTTCAGACCGACCGCGGTTTCGTGCTGCATGACACAGGCGAAGCCTGGCAATCCACGCTGCAAGTGAACGACCGGGTCAGCCTCACCACCTCCAAGGACATCCTGCAGGCGGTCGGTGAAGGCAAAGGGCCCAAGCATCTGCTGATCACGCTGGGTTATGCCGGCTGGTCGGAAGGCCAGCTGGAGCAGGAGATCGCCGACAACGCCTGGTTATCGGTGCCTGCCACCGAACACATCCTGTTCGACCTGCCCGCCGAGGAGCGCCTTACCGCCGCGATGAAATTGCTGGGCGTGGATTACGCGACCCTCTCCGAGGAAGCCGGACATGCCTGAGGGCGTGACCGCGACTTACTCCGGCACCCTGCTCGCTTTCGACTTCGGTACCCGTCGCATCGGCATCGCGGTTGGCAACACCCTCACCGGCACTGCCCGCCCGCTGACCACCATCGACGACGAGCGCAACGATGTGCGCTTCGCCGCCATCGCCAGCCTGCTGCAGGAATGGCAACCGGCCGCGCTGGTGGTCGGCCTGCCCTGCAACGACGACGGCACGCCGCACGAGATGACTGCCCACTGCCGCCGCTTCGCCAATCGACTCAAAGGGCGTTTCAATTTGCCCACTTTGCTGGTGGATGAGCGGTATACTTCCGCCGCCGCGAGTTCAGCACTGGATGATGAAGGGATACACGGCAGGAAGCAGAAATCCCTGATCGATCAGTATGCCGCGCAACAGATACTGCAAGCGTATTTCGATGAACCCAGCTCAGGGATCCATGCATGAATAATCCTCAGTTGAACAAGAACGGTGAACTGCAGCACCTGCTGTCCACCGAGGGATTGCCCGCGCGCATCCTGCGCGACATCCTCGACCAGGCGGGTGAGTTCGTGAATCCGAACGGCGGCAGCGAGATCCGCAAAGTACCGCTGCTGCACGGCAAATCGGTGTTCAACATCTTCTTCGAGAACAGCACCCGCACCCGCACCACCTTCGAGATCGCGGCCAAGCGGCTGTCGGCGGATGTGGTCAATCTCAACATCGGTTCTTCTTCCACCAGCAAAGGCGAGACCCTGCTCGATACCGTGGACAACCTGTGCGCGATGCACGCCGACATGTTCGTGGTGCGCCATTCCACCAGCGGCGCGGCACATCTGATCGCCAAACATGTCGCGCCGGACATCCATGTGATCAATGCCGGCGACGGTCGCCATGCCCACCCGACACAGGCGCTGCTGGACATGTTCACCATCCGCCATTACAAAAAAGAATTCCACAACCTGACCGTCGCCATTGTCGGCGATGTGCTGCATTCGCGTGTGGCGCGTTCGCAGATCCACGCGCTGACCACGCTGGGCGTGCCGGAAGTACGCGTGGTCGCACCCAAAACGCTGTTGCCATCCCATGTCGACAAGCTGGGGGTGCGCGTCTTCCACGACATGGAAGAGGGGCTCAAAGGTGTGGATGTGGTGATGATGTTGCGCCTGCAGAACGAACGCATGCAGGGTGCGCTGCTGCCCTCGGCGCAGGAGTATTTCAAATACTACGGCCTGACCCAGCAACGTCTGGCGCTGGCCAAGGACGATGCCATCGTGATGCATCCGGGTCCGATGAACCGCGGCGTGGAGATCGACTCCAGCGTGGCCGACGGCTCGCAGGCGGTGATCCTGCCGCAGGTGACGTTCGGCATCGCGGTGCGCATGGCGGTAATGAGCATGCTGGCGGGGAGTTGACCATGAACATCCATATCAAGAACGGTCGCCTGATCGACCCCAAGAACAAGATCGATGCTCAGCAAGATCTGTTCATCGTCGACCGCCGTGTTGCCGCAATCGGCAGCGCCCCCAAAGGCTTTGTCGACGAGCAGGTGATCGATGCATCGGGCATGATCGTGATGCCGGGCTTGGTCGACGTTGCAGCACGCCTGCGTGAACCCGGTTACGAATACAGGGCAACTTTGGAATCAGAAATGTCCGCGGCTGTCGCTGGCGGCGTGACCTCGCTGGCCTGCCCGCCCGATACCGATCCGCCGCTGGACGAGCCGGGCCTGGTAGAGATGCTGAAGCACCGCGCGCGCGCGCTCAATCAGTGCCGCGTGTTCCCTATCGGTGCGCTGACCTACGGCCTGAAGGGCGCAGAGCTGACCGAGATGGTCGAGTTGAGCGAAGCCGGTTGCAAGGCATTCAGCCAGGCCGATGCGCCGCTCACCGATACCCGCGTGCTGATGCGCGCCATGCAATATGCAGCGACCTTCGGCTATCGCGTGTGGCTGCGTCCGCAGGACAGCTTCCTCGCCAAGAACGGCGTGGCGCATGACGGCGAGGTGGCTACCCGGCTCGGTCTGCCGCCCATCCCGGTAATCGCCGAGACCATCGCGTTGTCCACCGCCTTGCAACTGGCACGGGAGACCGGCGTCACTTTGCATATCTGCCGCCTGTCCAGCGCCGCCGGGGTAGACATGGTGCGTGCCGCCAAGCTGGAAGGACTGAACGTCACCTGCGACGTATCCATGAACCATGTGCACCTGACCGAGATGGACATCGGCTACTTCGACGCCAACTGTCATCTGATGCCACCGCTACGCAGCCAGCGCGACCGCGCCGCCCTGCGTGCCGGCCTGCTGGACGGCACCATAGACGCCATCTGCTCCAACCATTCACCGGTGGACGACGATGCCAAGCTGTTGCCGTTCGCCGAGGCAGAGGCCGGGGCGACCGGACTGGAGTTGTTGCTGTCTCTGGTATTGAAGTGGGCCGAACAGGAGAAAGTGCCGCTGCTGCACGCGTTATCGCGCATCACCATCAACCCGGCAAAATTGCTGGGCCAGAAGATGGGGCACCTGTCGCTGGGCGCGCATGCCGACATCTGCATCTTCGACCCCGCCGCCAACTGGCGTGTGGAACCCTCTGCGTTGCGCAGTCAGGGCAAGAACACGCCCTTCAACGGTTATGAGATGCAGGGCCGCGTACGCTACACCCTGCTGGACGGGCAGCTCGTATTCCAACAATAGGCGCGCCCATCTGGGCGTGCCGTTCTTTACGTGAACAACATGAACAATCCATTACTCGACCAATCCGGTCTGCCGCGCTTTGCCGAGATCAAGCCCGAGCATGTCACACCCGCCATCGATCATTTGCTGGAGGAGAATCGCGCGCTGAATGCGCGCCAATTGTCCGATGCTGTACCGCCGACCTGGGATGCTTTCGTGCGTCCCATGGAGGATGCCAACGAGCGCCTGTCGCGCGCATGGGGCCCTGTGGGTCATCTGAACGCGGTGATGAACTCGCCCGAGCTGCGTGAGGCTTACAACAACACACTGCCCAAGATCACCCAGTATTACGCGGAGCTCGGCCAGAACCAGGCGCTGTTCGAAAAGTTCAAGGCTTTGCGCGCCAGTGCGGAATTCGACTCCCTGAGCCCAGCGCGCAAGCAGGTCATCGAGAACGAATTGCGCGATTTCCGTCTGGGCGGTGCCGAACTGCCCGAGGACAGGAAGGCGCGTTACATGCAAGTGCAGGAGCGCCTGAGTGAACTCTCTTCGCGCTTCTCGGACAACCTGCTGGATGCGACCAACGATTTCACGCTGGTGGTCGAGCAGCGCGGCGAAGTGAGCGGCATGCCGGAAGATGTGTTGCAGACCGCACGCGAAGCCGCCGAAGCAGCGGGCAAGACCGGCTGGCTGTTCACCTTGAAGGCACCTTCTTATATGCCGGTGATGCAATTCGCCGACAACCGCGAGCTGCGCGCAAAGATCTACCGCGCCTATGCCACGCGCGCTTCCGAATTCGGCAAGCACGACTGGGACAACACGCCGCTGATGGACGAGATCGTCGCCCTGCGTGCGGAGGAAGCGCAGCTGCTCGGCTTCGCCAACTACGGCGAACTGTCGCTGGCAGCCAAGATGGCTGAGACACCGCAGCAGGTCGCTGACTTCATGCGCGAGTTGGCGCAGCGCGCCCGCCCATTCGCCGAAAGGGACTTGGTGGAGCTGCGCGCTTTCGCCAGCAAAAAATTGGGTTTGAGCGAATTGCATTCATGGGATGTCGCTTACGCCAGCGAAAAACTGCGCGAACAGCGCTATGCCTTCTCCGAGCAGAAAGTGAAACAGTACTTCCCCGAAGATGCCGTGTTGAGCGGCCTGTTCAAACTGGTGGAGACGCTGTACGGTCTGAGCATCCAGGTTTCCAGCGCGCCGGTGTGGCACGAATCCGTACGCTTCTTCGACATCCGCGATGATCGGGGTGCGCTGGTCGGCCAGTTCTATTTCGATCTGTATGCGCGCAACAGCAAGCGTGGCGGTGCATGGATGGACGACGTGATCACCCGTCGCCGTCTGGCCGATGACACGATCCAGACACCGGTCGCCTACATGAACTGCAACTTTTCCGCGCCGGTCGGTGGAAAGCCCGCACTGTTCACCCACGACGAAGTGAACACGCTGTTCCACGAGTTCGGCCACGGCTTGCATCATCTGCTGACGGAAGTGGAGGAGCTGGGCGTGTCCGGCATCAACGGCGTGGAATGGGATGCGGTGGAGTTGCCCAGCCAGTTCATGGAGAACTTCTGCTGGGAATGGGGCGTGCTGCAGAACATGACGCGTCATGTGGACACGGGCGAGCCCTTGCCGCGAGAGCTGTTCGACAAGATGCTGGCTGCCAAGAACTTCCAGAGCGGCTTGGCCACTTTGCGCCAGATCGAGTTCGCCTTGTTCGACATGCTGATGCACAGCAATTTCAAACCCGGAGAAGGCAGATCCATCCTGCAGCTGCTGGACGAAGTGCGTGCCGAGGTGGCCGTGCTGATCCCGCCCGAATTCAACCGTTTTCCACAGAGCTTCGCGCACATCTTCGCCGGCGGCTATGCGGCGGGTTATTACAGCTACAAGTGGGCTGAGGTGTTGTCGGCCGATGCCTACAGACTGTTCGAGGAGCATGGTGTGCTCAACCCGGAGATCGGTGCCCGCTTCCGCAGCGAGATCCTCTCCTTCGGCGGCGCACGGCCGGCGATGCAATCGTTCACCGCATTCCGCGGCCGCGCGCCTTCCATCGACGCGCTGCTGCGGCATAATGGGCTGGTCGAAACCGAATAACAGGAGGTCGCCATGCGGGCTTTTATTCTCTTCGCCATGTGCTGTGCACTGGCCGGCAATGCGCAAGCCGAGCTGTACCGTTCCGTGGATAGTCAGGGCAGGGTGCATTACAGCGACAGCCCGCTGCCCGGCACCGATGACGTGGAACAGCTGAAGCTTGGTACTCCCCCGACACCGGATGTCAGCCTGCCCTATGAAACGCAACGCGCCCAGAAGAACTTTCCTGTGACTTTGTATGTAGCCCCCAACTGTGGCGCACCCTGTAACGACGCCCAATCATTCCTGAGCAAGCGCGGCATCCCTTACGCCGAGCAGAATCTGGATACTGCCGAAAAGGTCGAGGCTTATCGTCAGGCGAACGGCGGACTGGAGATCCCCTCGCTCACTGTCGGCAACTCCCGCCTCAAGGGATTCCTTGAATCCGCATGGAACAAGGAACTTGATCTCGCCGGTTATCCCAAGACAGCGCCTTATCGTCCGCGCGCTGTACAACCTGCCCGATGAAGATCGCTACCTGGAACGTCAACTCGCTCAAAGTGCGTCTGCCGCACCTGCTCGACTGGCAGGCTGCATCGCCGGTGGATGTGGTGTGCCTGCAGGAGACCAAGACTGAGGACAAGAACTTCCCGCTGGCGGATATCGAGGCGGCCGGTTTCCATTGTGTCTACAGCGGGCAGAAGACCTATAACGGCGTGGCCATCCTCAGCCGTACTGCGGTTAGCGATGTGCAGGTCGGCATCCCCAACTTCGAGGACGAGCAGAAGCGCGTGATCGCCGCGACCATCGATGGTGTGCGCGTCATCTGTGTCTACATACCCAACGGCCAGGAAGTCGGCTCGGATAAATACGAGTACAAACTGCGCTGGCTCGCCGCCTTGCATGTCTGGCTAAAGGATGAGATGCAGAAGTATCCCAAACTGGCTCTGTTGGGCGACTACAACATCGCCCCCGATGACCGCGACGTTTACGATCCTGTTGCATGGAAGGACAAGGTGCTGTGCAGCGCGCCGGAGCGCGATGCGTTCCAGGGGCTGCTCGCCCTCGGCCTGCGCGATGCGTTCCGTTTGTTCGAAGATGGTGAGAAGCTCTATTCCTGGTGGGATTACCGCATGATGGCGTTCCGCCGCAACATGGGCATGCGTATCGATCACATCCTGATCAGCGATGCGCTGCAATGCTCGGGCTGCCACATCGACAAAGCACCGCGCAAACTGGAACGCCCTTCCGACCACACGCCTGTGGTGGCTGACGTCGCTTGAACGCCCCCGCAGTCGAACTGCTGTTCGCAGATGACCACCTGCTGGTAGCTGTCAAACCTGCCGGCCTGTTGTCGGTGCCCGGGCGCGGAGCGGATAAGCAGGATTGTCTTTCTGTGCGCCTCCAACAGCAGTTCCCCGATTCCCTGGTCGTTCATCGACTCGATATGGCCACATCCGGCTTGATGCTGTTCGCACGCGGTCCCGAGATGCAGCGTAAATTGTCGATGATGTTTCAACATCGCGAGATGGATAAACGCTACATCGCAGTATGCACGGGCAAGCTGGAAAACCCCCGGGGCGAGATAGATCTGCCTATCGCGCCCGACTGGCCGAACCGCCCGTTGCAACGCGTCGACCTTGAGCATGGTAAGCCCTCGCTCACACGCTATCAGCTGCTGCAACAGGAGGGTGATCACTCACGTGTCGGGCTGGAGCCGGTCACCGGCCGCACTCACCAATTGCGTTTGCATCTGTCTGCCCTCGGCCACCCTATTCTTGGCGATGCGCTGTATGGCGATGAGCATAGTGCGCCGCGTTTGCTGCTGCATGCTTGTCTGCTGCGCTTTAACCATCCGAAAAGTATGGAATTGCTTGCCTTTGAGCATGCGCCTTCGTTCTAAATTCACTGGTTGCTACGGTATACTGCGCGCCCTGTTCCAACCTCGATCTTAAGGATGCACATGAAACGTTTCGCTGTTGCCCTGACCTTGCTGCTCACCAGTTTGACCCTGATCTCGACCCATGCCGAAGCCAAGCGCCTCGGTGGCGGCGTTAACCTCGGCAAGCAACGCACCATGAGCGCTCCACAGAAACAGGCTGCACCCGCGCCGACGCAAGCCACTCCTGCGCAAGCTGCCGGTACACCCGCCAAACAAGGCAACAAGTGGCTGGGTCCCCTAGCTGGTATCGCAGCCGGTCTGGGTCTGGCGGCGCTGTTCTCCCACCTCGGACTGGGTGAAGGCATGGGCATGTTGCTGCTGATCATCTTGCTGGCCGTGGGCGCTTTCTTCCTGTACTCGATGCTGCGCAAGAAACAGCAACCCGCGATGCAGTATGCCGCTAACGGGCCTGACTTTGGCGCTACCCCCCAGCAAGCCCCCGTCACGACCCATGTGTCTGCCGATACGGTGCCGCAGCGTGCAGCGAACATACCGGCAGACTTCCCGGTGGAAAGCTTCTTGCGCAGCGCCAAGATGTCCTTCATCCGCCTGCAGGCCGCCAATGACCGCAAGGATCTGAACGATATCCGCGAGTACACCACGCCCGAGATGTTCGCCGAGATCAGCATGCAGTTGCAGGAGCGTGGCGATCAGGCGCAGCAGACCGATGTCGGTTTCGTGAATGCCGAATTGCTGGAGGTCGTGACCGAGAACGATCTCGCCATCGCCAGCGTGCGCCTGAGCGGCCAACTGCGCGAGAACAACGGGGCACCCGAACACTTCGAGGAAGTCTGGCATGTGCAGAAGGACCTGAAGAATGACGATTCTGTCTGGTTGCTGGCCGGAATTCAGCAGAACTGAGCATGAACTGAAGTAGACTTACGGGCACGGCGCTTTGGCCGTGCCCTTTTCATTTCTAGCGATGCGTTTCTTTCGACTGATCAAGATCATCTACATCGTCCTGCGCTTCGGTCTGGACGAATTCATTCTCGCGCATGAACGTACCAGCTGGCTGTTGCGCCCGCTCAATGTGCTGTTGTTCTTCCGTGACAACAAGCGTCCGCGCGGCTTGCGACTGAGGCTTGCACTGGAAGCGCTGGGGCCCATCTTCGTCAAGTTCGGCCAGTTGTTGTCGACCCGGCGCGATCTGATCCCGACCGATATTGCCGATGAGCTCGCGTCCCTGCAGGATCAGGTGCCTCCCTTCCCTTCCGCCGTAGCCGTGGCTTTGCTTGAATCTGCCTTTGGCAGACCTTTGCAGGACGTGTTCGCCAGTTTCGACCAATTGCCAGTTGCCAGTGCGTCGGTCGCCCAAGTGCATTTCGCCGTGCTACCGGATGGGCGCGAGGTTGCCGTCAAGGTCTTGCGGCCCGGTATCCAGCAGATCATTGAACATGACCTCGCTTTGCTCGACATTGCCGCTTCGCTCATCGAACGCCTGTGGGAGGACGGCAAACGTCTGAAGCCCAGAGAAGTCGTCGCCGAGTTCGAAAAGACACTGCATGACGAACTGGACTTGATGCGCGAGGCGGCCAATGCCAGCCAGTTGCGCCGCAATTTCATCGATGCGACCTTGCTTCTGGTGCCTGAGATCTACTGGGACTGGTGCAGCGAACAAGTGATGGTGATGCAGCGCATGCAGGGCATTCCTGTCAGCCAGATCGCGGCGCTGCGTGAGGCAGGTATCGATATTTCCAAACTAGCCAGCGATGGCGTCGAGATCTTCTACACCCAGGTGTTCCGTGACGGCTTCTTCCATGCCGACATGCATCCCGGCAACATCCTGGTCGCGCGCGATGGACGTTATGTGGCTTTGGATTTTGGCATCATGGGCACGCTGACCGATAACGACAAGCATTACCTGGCACACAACTTCATCGCTTTCTTCAACCGGGACTACCGGCGCGTGGCCGAGTTGCACATCGAATCGGGCTGGGCGCCTTCCTCCACGCGCATCGATGAATTCGAGTCTGCGATACGGGCTGTATGCGAGCCTATCTTCGACAAACCGCTGCGCGAAGTCTCGTTCGGCCGCATCCTGTTGCGCCTGTTCCAGACCTCGCGCCGTTTCGGTATCCAGATACAACCACAATTGGTCCTGCTACAGAAGACACTGCTGAATATCGAAGGACTGGGCCTGCAACTCGATCCCGAGCTCGACCTGTGGAAAACGGCCAAGCCGTGGCTGGAACGCTGGATGAGTGAACAGATCGGCTGGCGCGGGTTCTTGAAGGCACTCAAGCGCGAGACCCCGCGTTTTGCCACCCTGATCCCCGAGCTACCCCGGCTGATCCATCAGCGCCTGAAGCAGGAGCCTTATGAACATGCAGCCCCCTTGTTGCTGGAATTAGTCGTGCAGCAGAGAAAGCGTAACGGCTGGTTGTCCTTGATTGCCATATTGCTCGCAGCCGAACTGGCGTTGGCCGTATTTGTCCGATTCGGCTAGATGAAACCGGTTTCGGTCAGTTCCTTGGCGAGCGCTCTGTAGTCCGCCGCACCCGGACTGTTCGGCGCATAGGCGAACACGTCCAGTCCGTGCATCGGGCTAGTCGCCAGTGCGACCGTCTCGCCGATGCGGGTCTTGCATACCAAGTCACCGTATCGTTGCTTGAGTTTTTCGTAGATGTCGAACGAGAGCTTGCGACGTGAATCGAAGCGCGTGACGACGATGCGTCGCTCGAATGTTCGCTGCAGTTTCTTTTCCAGCACGTTCAGGGCGCTGTCCAATCTGTGTACACCATGCTGCGAGAGAAAATCCGGTGATACCGGTATCAACACCTTGTCCGCGGCCAGCAGCGCGTTCAGCGTCAACACACCGAGCATAGGGCAGCAATCTATCAGTATGGGTGCTCCGGTCAGCGCCAATTCCTCGGCCAAGCCTTGTTTCAGCTTCTTGGCGGCTTGCGGGTCGTTGCCATACATGGCATCGATCTTGGAAAGTTCCAGCGTTGCGGGTATCAGCTGCCAGCCGGCGGGGGTTTCGTACAACAGTTTGGCCAACGGCGTGCCATCCCTGAAGAATGAGGCGATGCTGTCCCGTTGGGTCGTGCCATGACGCAAGCCGGATGCCAGGCTCAGGTGTCCCTGCGGATCCATGTCCAGTGCGATCGGGCTGCGCTGGGCAAGCGATAACGCTGCCGTCAGGTTGAGGCAGGTCGTGGTCTTGCCTACACCACCCTTCTGATTGAATACGGCGATAGTCGCCATGCTGTGTTTTTCTCCGGTGATACGGGAGGCTGGATTTCCACAGTATCGTCAATGGTGGTCAAAGCTTTAATTCCGCCATGCCACCTTTGTTGTCCTGCGTTACTCCACCGTGACGGATTTGGCGAGGTTTCTAGGCTTGTCCACATCCGTTCCCTTTTGCAGTGCTACGTAATATGCCAATAGTTGCAAAGGAGCGGTGTGCAGAATAGGGCTGAGAAAGCCCGCGTGTTCCGGCATTTGCAGGATGTGTATGCCTTCACTTGAATGTATGTGTGTATTGGCATCGGCGAAGACGAATAACTCGCCTCCCCGCGCGCGGACTTCCTGCAGGTTCGACTTGAGCTTTTCCAACAATGTGTCATTGGGAGCGACCGATACCACCGGCATGTCCTTGTCCACCAGTGCCAGCGGTCCATGTTTCAGTTCACCTGCCGGGTAAGCTTCTGCATGGATGTAGGAGATCTCCTTGAGCTTGAGTGCGCCTTCTGCCGCGATCGGAAAATGCATGCCGCGTCCCAGGAACAGGGCGTGATGCTTGTTCGCGAAGTGCTTGGACATCTCTGCGATCTGCGGTTCCAATGCCAGTACTTTCTGCATGGCGGCCGGGAGATGGCGCAGTTCATGCAGGAATTGTTGCTCGCGCGTCTCATCCAGACGCCCGCGCAGCTTCGCCATCACCAGCGTGAGCAGGAACAAGCCTGCCAGTTGGGTGGTGAACGCCTTGGTCGATGCCACGCCTATCTCCGGCCCAGCGCGCGTCAGGAATCGCAACTTCGATTGGCGGATAATCGCGCTTTCCGGCACGTTGCAGATCGCCAGCGTGTAACCATGGCCCGTGGCCTTTGCATGATTGAGCGCGGCCAAGGTGTCGGCAGTCTCTCCCGATTGGGAGATGGTGACCACCAGTGTCTTTAGATTCGGAACGCTGGTGCGATACCGATATTCGCTGGCGATCTCCACATTGCACGGAATTCCGGCTATCTCCTCCAACCAGTAGCGCGCTACCTGCCCTGCGTGGTTGCTGGTGCCGCAGGCTAGGATAAGAATGTTCTCTACCTGCGGGAATATGGCTGTTGCTTCCGCGCCGAAGATGCCCGGTACCAGAGACTGGCTGCTGCACACCGATTCCAGTGTGTCTGCCAACGCCTGGGGTTGTTCATGTATCTCTTTCTGCATGTAGTGCTGGTATTCACCCAGCTCCACGCTGTCATTGTCCAGCTCGCTGATATGGACCTGTCGTTGTGCGCGCACCCCTGCGGCATCGAATATGCGGTAGCTGTTTGCGCTCACTTCGACTACATCGCCTTCTTCCAGATACACGACGTTCCTTGTGACCTGCAACAGGGCCGACATATCTGAACCTACGAAGTGCTCGCCCTCTCCTACGCCAAGTAGTAGCGGACTACCCTTTCTAGCCGCGACCATTTGCTGCGGGTTGTCTGCCGCAATGACGCCGATCGCATAGGCACCCACCAGCTGTGACAGCGCCATCTGAGTCGCAACCAACAGGCTGCCTTGCGCGTAATGACTGTGTATCAAGTGTGCGATCACTTCAGTATCGGTATCCGAGGTGAACTCGTAGCCTTGCGCGGTTAACTCACTCCTTAGTTCTTCGTAGTTCTCGATGATGCCGTTGTGCACGACGGCTATCAGTTCACGGCTCATATGCGGGTGGGCGTTGCGCTCGCTCGGTACGCCATGAGTCGCCCAGCGCGTGTGTGCGATGCCGACCTCGCCTGCTGTATTCGCGCTCTTTTGCCCCAGTTCGGCAACCCGGCCGGCACTGCGCACGCGCTCCAGTTTGCCTTCATGTACTACGACCAAACCGGCTGAGTCGTAGCCACGGTATTCCAGGCGTAACAGACCATTCACCAAGACTGGGACGATGTTGCGTTTTGCGACTGCTCCGACGATACCGCACATGTTATTTCTTTCCTTTTACGGGACGTTGCCAGCCGGCAATCGAGACTTGTTTGCTGCGGGAGAGGGTGAGTTCTCCGGCAGGTGTGTCTTTGGTGATGGTAGAGCCTGCGCCTATGGTCGCGCCTTTGCCTACTGTAACGGGCGCAACGAGTTGTGTATCCGAGCCGATGAAAGCATCGTCCCCGATGACAGTGCGGAACTTGTTCGCACCATCGTAGTTGCAGGTGATGGTTCCCGCTCCGATGTTGACCCGGCTGCCCACCGTGCTGTCCCCTATGTAGCTCAAGTGATTCGCCTTGCTGCCTGGTCCGATCTCGCTGTTCTTGATCTCTACGAAATTGCCGACATGGGCATGGTCGTGTAATTTAGTGCCGGGGCGTAGCCGCGCGTATGGCCCGATGTGGCAGTCAGCACCCACTTCGCTGCTTTCGATGTGACTGTAAGCCGCGATCTGTGTGGCAGTGCCAATATTTGCGTTGCGAATGACACTATATGCGCTGACTTTCACCCGATCGCCCAAGGTGACCTTACCCTCAAATATGCAACCGACGTCGATCTCCACATCGCGCCCACATACCAGTTCGCCACGCACATCGATTCGTGCCGGATCGATCAGCGTCACGCCTTGGGCCAAAAGCTTCTTGGCGATTTGTATCTGCCACACACGCTCAAGGCTGGCCAGTTGCATCTTGTTATTGATACCTTCAACTTCCCACCCATGCGCCGCTTGGACGGTATGTACCGCAACACCCTGCTGCACTGCCATCGCGACGATATCGGTCAGGTAGTACTCACCCTGAGCATTGTCATTTCTCAACTTGCCTAACCATTCACGCAGTTTTGCTGTCGGGGCGAGCATGATGCCAGTGTTCACTTCGCTAATCTCCAGCTCTTCCTGATTGGCGTCTTTCTGCTCGACGATGCGCTGCACGTCACCCTCTTGATTGCGCACGATTCGACCGTAGCCTGCTGGATTGTCAAGATCGACTGTCAGCAATACAAGCCCTTCGCCCGCTTGTTGCATCTGGTGCAATGTACTGTGCTGGATCAGCGGTACATCGCCGTACAGTATCAGCGTGCGACTATCATCCTGCAGGTGCGGCATGGCCTGTCGCACGGCATGACCTGTGCCAAGTTGCGGATCTTGAATGACGAATTTTGCACCGTAGTGCTGCATCGCTTGCGGAACTGCCTCGCCACCGTGACCATACACCACACAGATCTGCTGCGGTTGTAAGGAGATCCCGCAGTCCAGCACATGCTGAACCAGTGGTTTACCTGCCAAGGTATGCAGCACCTTCGGCAGGTCTGAATACATGCGTGTGCCTTTGCCGGCGGCAAGTATGATGATGTTCAATGCGTTCATATTGTTATGTGTTTCATTGATGCGCGAGTATATCTTTCAGGCAACAAAAAAGCAGCCGAAGCTGCTCTTTTGGTGTTTCTGATACTTCAACTTTAATGCGTATGTTTGCGCATTTGCTGGATTGCTCGCAATTGCGCGATCGCTTCAGCCAATTCAGCCTGGGCTGCTGCGTAGTCGATGTCAGAAGTACGGTTCCTCATGGCTTCTTCCGCCGCCTGCTTGGCTTCCAATGCACGCGCCTCGTCCAGATCGGCTCCGCGGATCGCGGTGTCGGCCAGAATAGTGACCACGTTGGGCTGCACTTCCAGCATGCCGCCGGACACATAGATCAACTCTTCCTGCTCCTGGTCCGGACGCTTGATGCGCACAGCACCCGGTTTGATGCGAGTCATCAGGGCGGTATGGCGCGGATAGATACCCAATTCGCCCATCTCGCCCGGTACCACGACGACTTCAGCCAGCCCGGAGAAGATCTGCTCCTCCGCGCTCACCACGTCTACATGTACGGTCATTGCCATGGTTATCCCCACTAATTATTGCAGTGTTTTGGCCTTTTCGACCGCCTCTTCGATGCTGCCGACCATGTAGAAAGCCTGTTCCGGCAGATGGTCGTATTCACCATCAACGATGCCCTTGAAGCCTTTGATCGTGTCTTTCAGGGTCACATACTTACCGGGTGCGCCTGTGAACACTTCAGCAACGTGGAACGGTTGCGACAAGAAGCGCTGGATCTTGCGCGCACGGGCTACGGCCAACTTGTCTTCCGGTGCCAGTTCGTCCATACCCAGAATCGCGATGATGTCGCGCAATTCCTTGTAGCGTTGCAACGTCTGTTGCACGCTGCGTGCTACGGCATAGTGCTCTTCACCCACGACTAGCGGATCGAGCTGGCGAGATGTGGAATCCAGCGGATCGACCGCAGGGTAGATACCCAGCGAAGCGATGTCACGGGACAGCACGACGGTGGAGTCCAGGTGCAAGAAGGTGGTCGCGGGAGACGGGTCGGTCAAGTCGTCCGCAGGCACGTAAACGGCCTGGATGGATGTGATCGAGCCGACCTTGGTCGAAGTGATACGCTCTTGCAAGCGGCCCATTTCTTCGGCCAGTGTAGGTTGATAACCCACGGCGGAAGGCATACGGCCCAGCAGCGCGGACACTTCGGTACCGGCCAGTGTGTAACGGTAGATGTTGTCCACGAAGAACAGGATGTCGCGGCCTTCGTCACGGAACTTCTCGGCCATGGTCAGACCGGACAGTGCAACGCGCAGACGGTTACCGGGCGGTTCGTTCATCTGACCGAACACCATCGCCACCTTGGACTTGGTGAAGTCTTCCTTGTCGATAACACCCGCGTCGGACATCTCGTGGTAGAAGTCGTTACCTTCTCGGGTACGCTCACCCACGCCGGCGAACACGGACAGACCCGCGTGCTGCTTGGCGATGTTGTTGATCAGTTCCAGCATGTTCACGGTCTTGCCCACACCCGCGCCGCCGAACAGACCCACTTTACCGCCCTTGGCGAACGGGCAAACCAGGTCGATCACCTTGATGCCGGTTTCCAGCAGGTCAACGGAAGGCGACAGTTCGTCGAACTTCGGTGCAGCCTGGTGAATAGAGCGGCGCTCGTCACTCTGGATAGGACCGACTTCGTCGATCGGACGACCCAGCACGTCCATGATACGACCCAATGTACCGGTGCCAACTGGCACCTGGATCGGGTTGCCGGTGGCATTGACTGCCATGCCGCGACGCAGACCGTCGGACGAACCCATCGCAATGGTACGTACCACGCCGTCGCCCAATTGCTGTTCGACCTCGAAGGTCAGGCCCACTTCAGCAGTGGAGTTACCGGCATCTGCCAACGTCAAGGCTTCGTACACCTTGGGCATGCTGTCGCGCGGAAATTCGATGTCGACCACGGCACCGATACACTGAACAATCTTTCCTTGACTCATTTTAAGATTCCCCGTCTAAATTAATTCTGAATTCTTTGCCGATCAACCGATCGCCGCCGCACCGCCCACGATCTCCGAGATTTCCTTGGTGATCGCTGCCTGACGTGCTTTGTTGTATACCAGCTTGAGCTCGCCAATGACGCTCTTGGCATTGTCGGATGCTGCTTTCATCGCCACCATGCGCGAGCTTTGCTCGGAAGCCATATTCTCGACCACAGCCTGATACACCAGAGACTCGATGTAACGCAGCAACAATTCGTCGATGACTTTCTTGGCATCGGGTTCGTATATGTAGTCCCAGTTACCTTCGCTGGTTCCCATCTTCTCTCCGGTCAGCGGTAACAATTGTTCTACACGCGGCTCCTGCTTCATCGTATTGATGAAGTGGTTATAGCTCAGGTAGATGGCATCGATCTCGCCAGCCACATAGGCATCCAACATAGCCTTGACGGTGCCGATCAGCTTTTCAATATGCGGCGTGTCGCCCAAACCTGTCAGGTGTGACTGGACCTTGGCACCGATGCGGTTCATGAAGCCGAAACCCTTGTTGCCGATCGGGCATACCAGCAGGCCCTTGCCTTCGCCTTCCCATGACTTCATCTCGTTTACTGCGAGACGCAACAGGTTGGTATTCAAGCCTCCGCACAGACCTTTGTCGGAAGTGACGACGATCAGGCCGACGTTCTTCACTGTTTCACGCTTGACCAGGAATGGATGCTTGTATTCCGGGTTAGCGCGCGACAGGTGAGCGGCGACATTGCGAATCTTCTCGGCATAAGGGCGAGCGGCACGCATGCGTTCCTGCGCCTTGCGCATCTTCGCAGCTGCCACCATTTCCATCGCACGCGTGATCTTGCGCGTATTTTCAACGCTCTTGATTTTGGTGCGAATCTCTTTACTGCCCGCCATAACTCAGCTCCCCTTAGTAGACAGCAGTTGCCTTGAACGATTCGATCGCAGCCACCAGCAGTTTTTCATTGTCGGCAGACAGATCCTTGCTGGATTCGATCGCGTCCATCAGTGCTTTGCTGTTGGTCTTCAGGTTCGTATGCAGTGCGGATTCGAATGCCAATGCCTTGGGCACAGGAACATCGTCGAAGTAGCCCTTGTTCACTGCGAACAGCGTAGTGGCCATCTCGGAGACCGACAGCGGCGCGTACTGCAGCTGCTTCATCAGCTCGGTCACCAAACGGCCGCGCTCCAGTTGCTTGCGGGTAGATTCGTCCAGATCGGAAGCGAACTGCGCGAACGCAGCCAGTTCACGGTACTGAGCCAGAGCCAGACGCACACCGCCACCCAGCTTCTTGATGACCTTGGTCTGCGCTGCACCACCCACGCGGGACACCGATACACCGGCGTTGATCGCGGGA
The DNA here is from genome assembly GCA_043827165.1 of Pseudomonadota bacterium. GTDB lineage: Bacteria > Pseudomonadota > Gammaproteobacteria > Burkholderiales > Gallionellaceae > Sideroxyarcus. The sequence goes on along the minus strand of JBDRPJ010000009.1, from coordinate 160,214 downwards.
CGGATACCCGCGTTGAACAGGTCGGCTTCCAGGAAGATCTGGCCGTCGGTGATCGAGATCACGTTGGTCGGCACGAACGCGGAAACGTCGCCAGCTTGGGTTTCGATGATCGGCAATGCGGTCAGCGAACCTGTTTTTCCTTTGACTTCACCCTTGGTGAAAGCTTCGACGTAATCGGCGTTCACACGTGCTGCGCGCTCCAGCAGACGGGAGTGCAGATAGAACACGTCGCCAGGATACGCTTCACGACCGGGCGGACGGCGCAGCAGCAAAGAGATCTGACGATAGGCCCAAGCTTGCTTGGTCAAGTCGTCATACACGATCAGTGCGTCTTCGCCGCGATCGCGGAAGTATTCGCCCATGGTGCAGCCGGAATATGGTGCCAGGAACTGCATCGCGGCGGAGTCGGAAGCGGTAGCGGCCACGACTATGGTGTATTCCATCGCGCCGTGCTCTTCCAGCTTGCGCACCACGTTGGCGACGGTCGAAGCTTTCTGCCCGATTGCAACGTAGATACAGGTCATGTTCTGACCCTTCTGGTTGATGATCGCGTCGACAGCGACGGCTGTCTTGCCGGTCTGGCGGTCGCCGATGATCAGTTCGCGCTGGCCGCGGCCGACTGGAACCATGGAGTCGATGGACTTCAGACCGGTCTGCACTGGCTGGTCAACGGATTTACGTGCGATGACGCCCGGCGCGACCTTTTCAATCTTGTCGGTCATCTTGGCATTGATCGGGCCCTTACCGTCGATGGGTTGACCCAGCGCGTTCACTACGCGACCGCGCAGTTCGGGACCAACCGGCACTTCCAAGATGCGGCCCGTGCACTTGACGGTGTCGCCTTCGGTGATGTGCTCGTACTCACCCAGAATCACGGCGCCGACAGAGTCACGCTCGAGGTTGAGTGCGAGGCCGAATGTGTTACCCGGGAATTCCAGCATCTCGCCCTGCATCACATCGGACAAGCCGTGCACGCGAACGATACCGTCGGTTACGCTGACCACCGTACCTTCGGTGCGCGCCTGGGTCAGTGCTTCGAAGTTATCGATGCGACTGCGAATCAAATTGCTAATTTCAGAAGGATTGAGCTTCATCTGGATTTCCTCATTCTTGATAATTCTTTATCAGGCTAGGGCAGTCGCCATTTCGCCAAGGCGCGTCAACGCGGATCCGTCGATGACCTTGTCTCCGGCGCGGATCACCACGCCACCCAGCAATTCTTTTTTGATGCGGCTTTCAAGCTTGATCTCGCAGCCCATGCGTTTCTTCAACGAAGCCACGATCTTGTCTTGTTGCGCAGTTGACAGTTCAAACGGAGACTCAACCACCACATTGATCGATTTTTCCGCCTCGGCTTTCAGTGCTGCAAAGCTGGCTGCGATCTCAGGCAGTACAGAAACGCGCTGATTGTCAGCAAGGATACGCACGAAGTTCTGCAGCTTGACATCCGGGCTTTTTCCCAGAAATGCCTCCATCAGCGAAGCCACTTGGGTCTTCGCAACCTTCGGATTGCCGATGATGGCGAGCACTTCGGGGTGGGAGGCTGCTTCTGCCAGAGCAATGAGTGCATCCGACCAAGCCTGTAGCGCATTCAGCTTTTGAGCTTCCTCAAAAGCTGCCTGGGCGTAGGGACGTGCAATGGTTATGGCTTCAGACATGGCGATCAGATTTCCGCAACGAGTTTGTCGAGCAGGTCGTTATGTGCCTTCGCATCGATCTCTCGACCGAGGATCTTGCCGGCGCCTGCCAGTGCGATCGCGGACACCTGCGTACGCAGCTGTTCTTTGGCGCGGAACACTTCCTGATCGATCTCTGCTTTCGCCCCAGCGATGATGCGCTCACCTTCGACCTTGGCCTGAGTCTTGGACTCTTCCACGATCTCGCTAGCGCGTTTTTCGCTATTGCCAATGATCTCGCCAGCTTTTTCCTTGGCCTCGCGCAGGATCTCTGCGGAACGACGGGATGCGAGCTCCAGATCCTGCTTGGCGCGTTCTGCATCTGCCAGACCGTCAGCGATCTGCTTCTTGCGCTCATCCAGTGCCGCCACGATCGGGGTCCACACGAACTTCATGCAGAACCATACGAACAGCGCGAACATGATCAACTGTGCGAGAAGAGTTGCATTGATATTCATGCAAGCTTCCTTTCTAAATTATGCGTTTCGCTTGCGCGAATCAGCCCACCACTGCGAACAGGACGTACATGGCGATACCGACAGCGATCATCGGAACAGCATCGACCAGACCCATCACCACGAAGAATTGTGTGCGCAGCATCGGGATCAGCTCAGGCTGACGTGCAGCGCCTTCCAGGAAGCGACCACCCAGGATACCGATACCTACAGCTGCGCCGAGAGCGCCCAGACCCATCATCAATGCGCCAGCGATGTACAGCAGTGCGTTTGCCATTTCCATTTTCAATTTCTCCTGTTAGATAAAAGTAAAGTTAAAGTTAAATGAAGCCGAAATTAGTGGTGTTCCTGATGTGCCATATCCAGATAGACCACGGTCAGCGTCATAAAGATGAACGCTTGCAAGGTCACGATAAGGATGTGGAAGATCGCCCAGCCGAGAGACAAAAGAATCTGCGAGCCGAACAAGGTTACGCCGCCCAGCGAGAAGCCCGCCCAAGCACCGCCCATCAGTGCGATCAGGATGAAGATCATTTCACCCGCATACATGTTGCCAAACAGACGCAGTGCCAGTGAGATTGGCTTGGCGATCAGGTTCACGCCTTCCAGCAGGAAGTTGACCGGCATGCCCCACTTGCCGAATGGCTGCAGGGTCAGTTCGCCCATGAATCCACCCAGACCCTTCATCTTCACGCTGTAGTACAGCACCAGCAGGAACACGCCGATGGCCATGCCGAATGTCGCATTGGGATCGGTTGAGGGAACGACTTTGAAGAATGGCACGCCCAGCGAAGACATCAACAATGGCACCCAATCGATCGGGATCAAGTCCATCAGGTTCATCATGAACACCCAGAAGAAGATGGTCAGCGCCAGCGGTGCGACCATATTGTTCTTGGAACTGAAGGAGCCGCGCACGCTGGTATCGACGAATTCGATCGCCCACTCGCAGAAGTTTTGCAGACTGCCCGGCGTACCTGTCACGATAGTTGTTGCCACGCGGCGGAACACGAACAGGAATATCACGCCAAGCAGCAATGACATGATGAATGTATCAAGATTGAGCGCCCAGAATCCCATAGCCTTCGCTTCTGCTGCGCTATGCGCGACACCCCATGTGCCGTCGGGCAGCTGACCATATGTCAGGTTCTGGAGGTGGTGCTTGATGTAATCGCCCGATGTGTGAGCCGCCTCGTGGGCTACCTCGGTTGCTGCATGCGCCATTTCACTGGACATTTTGTGAGCCACTTTCCGTCTTGTTCTTTAACAATAAGCGAGCTGCCAGCAGCGTCGCCTGCCCCAATACAAATCCACTAATTACCATCAGCGGAGAATCTTTCAGCACCACTAGAACCAAGCCCAGCAGTACCACAACCGCCAGAAACCGCTCGGCAGCATAAAAATACATAAGCCGTAATTGTTGAAGCGCGTCGTGGACAGGGCGTTGAGTTGCTCGGGACATTCTCCAAGCAAGCAACGCACCGTTGAGAATGGAAATCCCTCCCCCACCTAACACTGCTATCGCATTTTGCGGCGAACTTCCCCAAGCCATGACTGCGCCTGCTGCGGACAGCGTGACCAGCATTTGCAGCCAGATCACTTGACGCGCCGATTTTTTTTCTTGTTCTTCGGCTAGGAAAAGCGGCGGGATGATAGCGGCGTTCTCACGGGGTGTCAAACACTCTTGCAGCTGTTTTTCCATGACTTGGAGCGCTTAGCCGGTCCGGGTCAGGCGCGATATCAATTCATCCAGATGGTCATTGCTTGCATATTCGATGACGAGTTTGCCATTACCTTTTTTCCCGGATTTGATCTCTACCCGAGCGCCGATCTTCTCGGTCAACTCCTCTTGCAGGCGTTCCGTGTCTCTGTTCGCCGGCTTGGGCTTGAAACCTACTTTAGGTGCGGCAGCTCCTTGTTTTTGCACCAACATCTCGGCTTCACGCACTGACAATCCTTCCAGCACCACCTTGTTTGCCAGCATGATCTGTTGTGCCGGTTCCAATGACAGCAAGGCCCGCGCATGCCCCATATCCAGCTTGTTTTCCATCAACATGCCCTGCACTTCAACCGGCAGCTTTAGAAGACGCAGCAGATTGCTGGCCGCACTTCTTGAGCGTCCAACCGCATCGGCGGCTTCCTGATGTGTCATCTGGAATTCATCTATCAGGCGCTGAATACCCACCGCCTCCTCCAGTGGATTCAGATCTTCGCGCTGGATGTTCTCGATCAGCGCCATGGCCAGCGCTGCATTATCCGGAACAACTCTCACCAATACAGGAACTTGTGTCAATCCTGCCAATTGCGAAGCACGCCAGCGGCGTTCACCGGCAATGATCTCATAACTACCGTTGGGCATTTCTCTAACCAGGATTGGCTGCATCACGCCTTGCGACTTGATAGAGGCGGCCAGTTCCTTGAGCGATTCCTCGTCCATATGGCTACGCGGCTGGTATTTTCCGGGTTTGAGCTGGTTAACATTCAATTCGCGCAATGATTCATTGGTCTTTGTTGCACCACCACCCAGCAGCGCATCCAATCCCCGACCCAGCCCCTTGTTTATCTTTGCCATTTTATTTTCCGTTCAATTTAAGTTATTGAATTCCTTGATTAAACTCAGATCTATTCAAGATTTCTCCCGCCAGCGCCAGATATGCCTGCGTGCCTTTGGATTGGGCATCGTGGTACAGCACGGGCACTCCGTAGCTGGGCGCTTCGGCCAATCGAATATTCCGAGGGATAACCGTGCGATAGACCTTCTCCCCGAAGTGCTGCTGCAATTGCGCAGAGACCTGCTGGGCCAGCGAGTTGCGGGGATCGAACATAGTGCGTAGCAATCCTTCGATCTCCAGCTGAGGATTCAGGCTTTCGCGCACCATGCGTATGGTGTTCACCAAATCACTCAAGCCTTCCAGCGCATAATATTCGCACTGCATCGGAATCATCACCGAATGGGCTGCGCACAAACCGTTCAGAGTCAGCAGATTCAGCGCGGGAGGGCAATCTACCAGGACATAGTCGTATTCACCTGCGACCGCCTCGATCTCTTTCTTCAGTCGTGTTTCACGACCTTCTACGTTCACCAGTTCGATTTCGGCACCCGCCAGATCTCTGCTGGCTGCCAACACGTCGTACTTACCTTGCTGATAGCTTATTCTTGCTTGAGCAATCGTGGCTTCACCCAGCAACACATCATAGACAGTCACTTCCTGCGCATGTTTGTCGATGCCACTGCCCATGGTCGCATTCGCTTGCGGATCAAGATCGACCAGTAATACGCGCTTTTTCGCCGCAGCCAGACTGGCTGCCAGATTCACTGTGGTTGTGGTCTTGCCAACCCCGCCCTTCTGGTTGGTGATTGCCATTATTCTTGCCATTCCTGTCGCTCCCTATTTCCTGCCTGCGATCACCAGACTTCTTGATGCATCAAGTCCCGGCACATGCAATGTGATGATGTGGTCGATTCTGTATTGCCCGGGAATCCCCTCTTCCATTTTCCCCTTCATTGCAGCCCATCGCCCTTCTGGAGCAAGCAAACCCTCTGTCAAACTGAAGAAATTCCCCAACTCGGTGAATGCCCGAGAGATTATCCCGTCGAACCGAATCCCTTCCTGCCAATCTTCTACTCTACCGGTATGGACTTGCACGTTCTTCAAGCCCAGCTGAATGGCTGCCTGCTGTACAAATCCAGTTTTCTTTGAATTGCTGTCCAGCAATGTGAAATCCCAGTCCGGTCGCATGATTGCAAGCACTATTCCCGGAAGCCCGCCACCGCAGCCCACGTCCAACCATTTTCCCGCCCAAAGATGCGGCAGCACTGCCAGACTATCCAACAAATGGTAAGTCACCATCTCCGGTCCGCTGCCGATAGCGGTCAGGTTGTACACTTTATTCCATTTTTGCATCAAGGCCATATATTGGAGCAACTTTGACTGCGCGTCAGCGGTCAACTCAATACCCAGTTGACCCGCGCCATCTATCAGCATCTGGCGTTCATTTTGCATCTTCGTTGCCCGCCCGACTTGTGCGAAAACCCCGCTTCAAATGCACCAGCAGCAAGGAAATATCAGCCGGTGTGATGCCCGAGATACGGCTCGCATGGCCAATAGTTTCAGGCTTCTGCAGGTTCAATCTCTGTTGCGCTTCGATGGATAAAGCTCTTACTTCCCGGTAATCGAGTGTTGCTGGCAGTTGCAGGTCTTCCTGCGCGGCTTGTTGTTGCACCTCTTGATTCTGCTTGGTGATGTAGCCCTGATATTTGGCACCGATCTCCACTTGCTGCGCCACTACATCATCCACCACCCGCTCTCCACTATTGGGCAGCGACATCAGCGCGTCGTAGCTCACCTCTGGCCGCCTCAGCAGATCGTACAAGGAGTATTCCCGCTCTACGTTTTTTCCCAGAACACGAACAGCGTGTTCTTCGCTCAGAATCGCCGGGTTGACCCAAGTCGATTTCAAGCGCTGTTCTTCACGCGCGATCGCCTCGCGTTTTTCGTCAAATGCACGCCAACGTGATTCACTTACTACGCCCAGATTCCAGCCTATCTCCGTCAAGCGCAGGTCCGCATTATCCTCGCGCAACTGCAGCCTGTATTCAGCCCGACTGGTGAACATCCGATAAGGCTCCGTCACACCCCTAGTGGTCAGGTCATCGACCATCACACCAAGGTAGGCTTCGTTGCGCTTCGGACTCCACGCCTCTTGCTCGCGCGCATGTCGTGCGGCATTCATTCCCGCCAACAACCCTTGGGCTGCCGCCTCTTCATAGCCTGTCGTGCCATTGATCTGCCCCGCAAAGAACAAGCCCGCAATTGCCTTGGTTTCCAGCGATCGTTTTAGTCCTCTCGGGTCGAAATAGTCGTATTCAATGGCATAGCCAGGACGCAATATATGCGCATTCTCAAGGCCCTTGATCGAGCGCACCAGCGCTATCTGCACATCGAATGGAAGGCTGGTCGATATTCCGTTGGGATATATCTCATGTGTCAGCAGCCCCTCTGGCTCAAGAAATATCTGATGGGAATCCTTACCGGCGAATCGGGTTATCTTGTCTTCGACGGAAGGACAATAACGGGGGCCCACCCCCTCGATCACACCAGTGAACATCGGAGAACGATCCAGCCCTCCGCGAATGATTTCATGGGTTTTTTCATTGGTTTCAGTGATCCAGCATGGCAATTGTCTCGGGTGCTGGGCTACTTTACCCATAAACGAGAACACGGGTGCCGGATCATCTCCCCACTGTTCTTGCATGACTGAAAAATCAATGCTGCGACCATCCAGTCTTGGTGGCGTGCCAGTCTTCAACCGCCCCACGGGCATCCCCATCTCCCGGAGTTGCTCCGAAAGCGTGATCGAAGGCGGATCGCCGGCTCGTCCAGCAGCGTAATTTGATTGACCCACATGTATCAGGCCCGACAGAAAGGTTCCTGCCGTCAGGACAACACTTTTTGCAGAAAAGCGTATTCCCGCTTGCGTCTTCACTCCCTCAACTCTATTTGCGTTGACTATCAATGCATCCACGGCCTGCTGGAAGAGCCACAGATTCGGCTGATTCTCCAGCCGCGAGCGAATGGCTTGTTTGTAAAGCAACCTGTCTGCCTGCGCCCTGGTGGCCCTGACTGCCGGGCCTTTGCTGGCATTCAGAATACGAAATTGAATTCCACCTTCATCCGTCGCTGCGGCCATGGCCCCATCCAACGCATCAACCTCTTTAACAAGGTGCCCCTTCCCTATACCGCCAATCGACGGATTGCAGGACATTTGCCCCAGAGTTTCAATGTTATGACTGAGCAGCAGCGTTCTGCAGCCGGCCCGCGCGCTTACTAGCGCCGCCTCCGTTCCTGCATGGCCGCCACCAACAATAATCACGTCAAATTTCTCGGGATAATCCATCATATTCATGAATCACAAGGGGGGCGCATCTTACCTCAGGGCGGCTAACTACAAAACCACGTTTCACGTGAAACAATTAGTTTCTGTGCTATTTCCCTATACAAAACTTCCCAAAAATCTCACCCAGTAAATCATCGGCAACAAATTCTCCAGTGATCTGATTAAGTGCGTTTTGGGTTTGGCGCAGGGATTCTGCAAACAATTCAAGTTGGGAGCACAAGGTCTCCGCGCCTCGCAGGGCTGTCAATGCTTGGTTGATTGCATCCATGTGCCTGGTTCTGGCCATGAATATGCCTTCTTCCCTATGCCAGCCTATGGCGTTCAAGATAGCGGCTTTAAGCAGCTCGATGCCATTCCCTGTCTTGGCAGAAAGGAATACCCGGGTCGTCCCTTCATGGCTTTCGATTGAAGCTTGCACGCCGGTCAAATCGATCTTGTTATGTACAAATATTGTCGGGGTTGCTCCGCCCTGGATCTCGGCCTTGACGGAGGCTTGCGCTGCTGCGGTGTCTGATTCGTCTATCAGCAATATGAGAAGGTCGGCTTTATCTATACTTTGACGCGCGCGGACAATGCCCATCTGTTCCAACACATCTTCTGTTTCCCGAATCCCTGCGGTATCAATAAGATGAATGGGCACACCCTCGATCTGTAGTGCTTGCCGTATGGTGTCACGTGTCGTGCCTGGGATATCACTCACCAACGCCACTTCTTCGCCAGAAAGCTGATTTAACAGGCTGGATTTGCCTGCATTTGGTGCGCCAATAAGTACTACTTGAGCACCTTCACGCAAGATATTTCCCTGGGTAGCCAGTGACTGTATGTGCTCAAGCTCTGCCCTCAAGGTACCCAAATCAGCTTGTAGCCGGCCGGGGTCAACGCTGACAACGCCCTCTTCTTCAGGAAAGTCCAAGGTTGCTTCAACAAAGACTCTTAGGCGTATGGTTTTGTCCAGAACAGAGGTGATGGCCCTAGAGAATTCACCATTTAGAGAACGCACCGCGCTCTTTGCAGCCTGCTGTGTAGTGGCTGCAATAAGGTCTGCAATGCTTTCTGCCTGAGCTAGGTCCAGTTTGCCATTCAAGAATGCGCGCTGGCTGAACTCCCCGGGCTGGGCAAGACGCGCACCAAGACTGATGCAGCGATTCAGGACTGACTGCAGCACCGCCGGCCCGCCATGCCCCTGTAATTCAAGCACCTCTTCGCCTGTAAAGGAATTGGGGGCGGTGAAATACAGCGCTATTCCCTGATCCAGGGTTTCCCCAGCCTCATCTAGGAATGGCGTATAGGTGGCGATACGCGGAGCCAGTTTTCGACCCGTAACGGCTTCCGACAGATCCATCAGGGATGTGCCCGACACTCTAACCACACCGATCCCGCCCTGACCGGGCGCGGTGGCGATCGCCGCTATTGTGTCAGGCTTTGGAAGCACCCTTTTGAGCCGTTTCTGCTGCGTGAGTGATATACCACTGCTGCGATATGGACAAGATGTTGTTCACGATCGAATACAACACCAGTCCTGCGGGGAAAAAGAAGAATATGACGCTGAATGCCACGGGCATGATTTGCATGATCTTCGCTTGCAACGGGTCTGTCGGCGTGGGATTGAGTTTGCTTTGTATCAGCATGCTGATACCCATGATGATAGGCAGCACAAAATACGGATCGGTTGCAGACAGATCGACTATCCAGCCCACAAACGGCGCATGCCGCAACTCTACGCTTTCCAGAATCGCCCAGTAAAGTCCGATGAACACCGGGATCTGGATCAATACCGGCAGGCATCCGCCCAGGGGATTGATTTTCTCGCTCTTGTATAGATCCATCATGGCGCGATTCAGGCGCTCACGATCATCGCCACATTGCTGTTTGATCTTTTCCAGCTTGGGAGCGACCAGGCGCATTTTTGCCATGGACCGGTAGCTCGCCGCGGACAGGGGGAAGAATGCAAGCTTGATCAATACCGTCAGCAAGATGATGGATACGCCCCAGTTCCCGATCCAGCCATTCAGGAATGACATCAGCCAAAACAACGGGGCGGCGAATATCGTGAAGATTCCATAATCCACCGACAAACCCAAACCGGGGACTATGTCGTTAAGTTTTGTCTGGGCCGGTCCAACATATAGTCGTGATTTGATCTCGGCCGTTTGGCCGGGTGCGATCTCTGCTTCCGGCATAACAACACCCGCCGAATACAGGCCCTCGCCCAGTGATTTTGTGTAGAACTCACGCTGTCCGTTGCCCTCTGGCAGCCAAGCTGATACGAAATAGTGCTGCAACATACCCACCCAGCCATTGTTGGCTGCTGTAGGCAATTTTTGCTTTTCCTTGGCAATATCGCCGAATTCGATCTTCAGAAACTTTTCTTCATCCGTATAGATTGCCGGGCCGGTATAGGTAGGAATGAACATCGACCCACCTTCTGGCGGCACATCATCCCTTACCAGTTGAAAGTAGGCAGTGGGCTGGATAGCTTCTTTGCTTTTGTTTTCAATTTTATAAACAACATCAACCAGATAAGAATCGCGATGGAATGTATATATTTTTGAAACCTGCGCTTGGCCGCTTTCCGTGGCAGACAGAACAACAGATATCTCATCTTTACCGCTTTCAAGACGAGTCGTCCCGCTCAAACTTGTCTGGAATGCCGCATTGTGGGTGGGAAGCCCCGGGCCCAATAACCCGGACTGGGCTACATATGTGTGGCTCTCATCCTGCTGAAACAGCGTGATCGGCTTTGTTTTATCGTCTGCAACGCGATGTTTCAACAAAGTAAAGCCATTGATGTTTCCGCCGGCTGTATCTATGTTTGCAACATAGTTGTCTGTTTCAACCACCAAGACTTGCCCTGATGCCGCCTTTATTTTGTTCTCTTTTGGCTGGGCAGGAACCGATTTGAGCGAGGTCACTTCCGGTGTTTGAGCGACACCATCGTTTTTCTGGATCTGCGGGCTTGCGGGCTGCCCTTGGCGATTCCACTCTCCCCACAATATGATCAAGGAAAAAGAAAAGACAATAAATAGTAATAAGCGCCGCGTTTCCATCAATCTGTCACCTGTTAATGATATTTAAGGTACGGGGTCAAACCCGCCAGCATTCCAAGGGTTGCACCGCAATATTCGCTTTGCGGACAGCCAAGCGCCCTTCAGAGCCCCGTGTTTAACGATCGCCTCTTCTGCGTATTGTGAGCAACTAGGATGAAACCTGCATGACGGTGGCAAGAGCGGACTGATCAGATATTTGTATCCGCGCACCAAGAGTAGAAATAGTGATTTCATTTGTTCGCCAATACCCGCTTCAGCATCTCTGCAAGCACAGAGAAAACCAGAGATAGTTCCGCCTTTTCGATCGGTCTTCTCAATCGAACAATCACATCTTGTTGTAAGCCGCTTCTATCTTGAAGGCGAAAGCTCTCACGGATCTTCCTCTTCAGTCTGTTGCGTTGAGCAGCACCAGGTATGTGGCGCTTACCAACGGACAATCCCAGTCTTGCACATCCTGAATTGTTTGGTCTGGAATGAACAGCAAACCAACGATTCAACAAGGGCTTTTCTTGCAAAAGCCCGGAAAAACCTTCTTGGCGAGAAATTCTAAAACGCCGGGAAAAATGAAAGTTTTGTCCTGCTTTAAACACCAAGACGGGTTCTACCCTTGGCACGGCGGGCGGCAATCACTGCACGACCACCTTTGGTCTTCATGCGGACGAGGAATCCGTGTGTACGTTTTCTTTTGGTTACTGACGGTTGAAATGTGCGCTTCATGGCTGAATCCTATATTTCTAGTATTGAAAAGCGCGCAATTACAATCGTTTGCGCTTCTGCTGTCAAGTTTAATTTATATTGTGGATAACTTTGGGTGGAGCTTGTAGAATTGGGCGGTCTATAAGCAATCGAATCCTGACTTTTTATGTCATCCCAAGGCTTGTCTGTGTGCTACCAGAAGTATTTTCAGGAATTGCTGCCTCCGCAACAATACAATTCCTGGATCAAGCCATTATTGTTTGAAATGGATGGTAACAAGGTAATCCTTACTGCACCGAATAGTTTTACGTTAAGAATCATTCAAGAACGCTTTCTTTCCGCGCTAGCAAAACAAGCTCATGATTTTTTTGGTTTTCCTGCGGAAATCGAGCTGCGATTGCAAAAAAAACGATCTGTTAAATTAGTAGCGCCCGCCGAGCAGCTGCCCCCTTCTTCTCCTGTTTCATCTATACCTGCAAAAGTATCAAAGTCAGCAAGCAAGCTAAATCCTATGCTGACTTTTGATACTTTTGTAACTGGAAAAGCCAATCAGCTTGCCCACGCCGCCGGTTTGCAGGTTGCTGAAACACCTGGGGCCACATATAACCCGCTTTTTGTCTATGGCGGGGTAGGATTAGGGAAAACCCACCTTTTGCAGTCCATCGGCAACTTAGTGGCAAAAGAGAATAGCGACGCAAAGATCTGCTATATCCACGCAACCAATTACGTTTCTGGCGTAGTCAAAGCGTTCCAGACAAAGAGTTTTGATGAGTTCAAGCAGTTTTACAACTCTTTAGATTTGCTGCTTATTGATGATATTCAGTTTATTGCTGATAAACCCGGTACTCAACAAGAGTTCTTCTACACCCTTAATTCTTTGATCGATACCAACAAACAGGTCGTTATATCCTGTGATACCTTTCCAAAGGAGATTTCAGGGATCGAGCCTCGCCTTACTTCCAGATTTACGTGTGGATTAACGGTAGCAATTGAGCCCCCGGGACTGGAAATGCGGGTAGCTATCCTGTTACAGAAAGCCGCAAACAGTTCAACACCCATCTCTGAAGATGTCGCTTTCTTCATCGCCAAACATGTTCGTTCGAATATTCGTGAATTGGAAGGTGCTTTGAACAGGATTGAAGCCTATGCTCGATTCCATAAGAAGGTTATTTCGATTGATTTGGCCAAAGAAGCCTTGAAAGACTTGCTGGCCGCACAAAACAAACAAGTAACAATAGAAAATATTCAAAAGACCGTAGCCGACTTTTACCGAATCAAGCTAGTTGAATTGTTATCCAAAAAAAGGACTCGAGCGATTGCCCGTCCGCGACAAATCGCCATGTCATTGGCTAGGGAATTAACTCAACTAAGCCTTCCGGAGATCGGAAATACTTTCGGTGGTAGAGACCATACCACTGTGTTGCACGCTTGTAAGACGATAGATGCATTAAGAAACTCTGATTCAACGATCGAAGCTGAATTCAATCTATTGCATCAGACGTTAAGGGGATAACTCTGAATTTTATTGATTGTACTTGTGGATAACTATGGATATGTTCCATCTCTAATTTTTATCCACAATCTATGTACAGTGTTCAGTCTATTTCGCTAACAGTACCCAAGCTTTGCTTGTTGTTGAATTAGTTTGAGTTTTACGAATTTCCACAAAAACTTGCGCTATTATTATTTATATTAAGAATTTAAGGAAAAACATGTTTATCAAACAAATCAATCGAAATGACTTGGTAAAACCCTTACAGGCTGTCGTTGGCATTGTGGAAAGAAAGCAACCCCTCCCCATTCTTTCAAATGTACTTCTTAAAAAAACCGGTAATTCGCTTCATTTGGTGACAACCGATCTTGAAATTCAAATCGAGGCTAGACAGAAAGTAGAACTTCTGGGATCAGAAGGTCCAGATTCCATTACGATTTCAGCAAAAAAATTCCAGGACATATTGAAAGCCATTCCTGAAGAAAGTGTGGTCAGTCTGGACATACAGGAAAGTAAACTACTTGTAAAAGCAAACAAGAGTAAATTCAGCTTGCAAACCTTGCCAGCTCAAGACTTTCCAAACTTGGCAGACCAATTGGATGGAGCGACACAGATACGGATCAAGCAAGGCAAAATGAAGCGGCTGTTGAGTTCGGTTCAACATGCAATGGCGCAACAGGATATTCGCTATTATCTCAATGGTGTTTTGGTTGTTGTTGAAAACAGCTCTATCAAACTGGTTGCAACAGACGGTCATCGCCTTGCCTATATTGCAGAAGAGATGGATGCAGAATATCCAAAACTGGAAGTCATTCTTTCCAGAAAAACCGTTAACGAATTATTAAAACAGCTCAACGACAGCGATGATGAACTTCTGATTGAACTTGCTGAAAAGCAAGTGCGTTTTAATTTTGCAGACACCACCATGACTTCCAAGGTGATTGACGGCAAGTTCCCTGATTACACACGGGTCATACCGAACCACGCCAATCATCTAGTATTGAATAGAGTGGTTATTATGCAAGCGTTACAGCGAGCTGCAATTCTGTCGAATGAAAAATTCCGAGGCGTACGATTGCTTCTCACTGAGAACAATCTGCAAATCATCAGCAACAACAGCGAACAAGAAGAGGCTCAAGAGGATATTGAGACCCAATACACAGGGAGCCCCTTAGATATCGGTTTTAATGTGAATTATCTGCTTGATGGTATTAATTACCTAAATAGCGAAGATGTAACTTTCTCGTTCGGGGATCAAAACAGCAGCCTCTTGGTGACTACACCTGAAAAGAATGACTATAAGTATGTAGTCATGCCAATGCGTATTTAATGTGTTCCACGTGAAACAGCAACGAAAGTAAAAATACAGATGAGCGAAAACTACGACGAATCAAGCATCCAACAACTCGAAGGTCTGGAGGCGGTGCGTAAGCGTCCGGGTATGTATATCGGCGACACATCAGATGGTACAGGTCTGCACCATATGGTTTTCGAGGTGGTAGATAACGCTATTGATGAGTCGCTGGCCGGACACTGTGATGATATTAAAGTCATTATTCATGGAGATAACTCGATTTCAGTGGCTGATAATGGTCGGGGAATTCCTATTGGTATTAAGTTCGATGATAAGCATGAGCCAAAACGCTCCGCAGCTGAAATTGTACTGACGGTGCTGCATGCTGGCGGTAAATTCAATCAGAATAGTTATAAGGTTTCCGGCGGATTGCATGGCGTGGGTGTGAGTTGTGTAAATGGATTGTCAGAATGGCTGAAGTTGACCACGTATCGGGATGGGAAGAAATTCGGCTTGGAGTTTGTCCGAGGAGCAGTGAAAGACCGTCTGGTAGAAAACCAGAAAGGCGTCGAGGTTTCCCCGATGCGAGAGTTGGGGGAAAGCCAGAAGCGCGGCACTGAGGTACATTTTTTAGCGGATGCAGAAATTTTTGGTAATGTGGATTTCCACTATGAGGTGCTCGCAAAACGCCTTCGAGAATTATCTTTCCTGAATAATGGCGTTAAGATCGAGTTGATAGATCAACGTACAGGAAAAAGTGAGAATTTTGCGTACTCAGGGGGAGTTCGAGGCTTCGTTGAGTACATGAACAAGAGTAAATCTGTTCTGCATTCGAAATGTTTTGAAGCAACCGGTGAAAAAGACAACATCATTGTTGATGTTGCCATGCAGTGGAACGATAGCTATTCGGAAGTTGTACAGTGTTTTACCAATAACATCCCGCAACGGGATGGTGGTACCCATATGACCGGCCTGCGTATGGCAATGACGCGCGTCATAAATAAATATATCGAAGACAACGAACTGGCAAAAAAAGCGAAGGTTGATACCACTGGCGATGATATGCGTGAGGGGCTGACTTGTGTACTTTCAGTAAAAGTACCGGATCCAAAGTTCTCATCCCAAACAAAAGACAAACTCGTTTCTAGCGAAGTACAGCCTGCTGTACAAGAAGTGGTTGCACAAAAGCTAACTGATTTTTTATTGGAAAATCCGGTAGATGCAAAGATAATCTGTAACAAGATCATAGACGCGGCGCGTGCGCGCGATGCAGCCCGCAAAGCCCGCGAACTAACGCGACGTAAAGGGGTTCTGGATGGGATAGGTTTGCCAGGGAAGCTGGCAGACTGTCAGGAAAAGGATCCCGCCTTGTCTGAGCTATATCTGGTAGAGGGTGACTCCGCCGGCGGTTCCGCTAAGCAAGGAAGAGACAGGAAATTTCAGGCCATTCTGCCGCTCAAGGGAAAGATCCTTAACGTAGAGCGCGCACGGTTTGAAAAACTCATCTCCTCACAGGAGATTGCCACCCTGATTACCGTATTGGGTACAGGTATCGGCAAAGAGGAATATAACGCGGATAAACTTCGCTATCACCGCATCATCATCATGACCGACGCCGACGTGGACGGCGCTCACATCCGCACGCTGCTACTAACCTTTTTCTATCGCCAGATGCCAGAGTTGGTTGAGCGCGGCCACATATACATTGCTCAACCACCACTATATAAGATCAAACAGGGCCGCGACGAGCGCTATCTGAAAGATGAGCACGAGCTGAAAAATTATATGCTTGGTTCTGCGCTGAAAGATGCATCGTTCTACCCCGCGCTTGATGCTGCACCCATCCAGGGAGAGGCGCTGGGTGAGATCGCTAAGCAATACTTTCTTGCTGAAGCGGTCATTGATCGACTCTCTCGCTTCATTGCGCCAGAGGCTAGCCACGCCCTGCTGATCTTGCCTGCGCTATCGCTGGCGGACGAAGTTAGTGCCAAAGAGAGTGCAAAATTACTGCAGGAAGCCTGTGGTGGAGTCATCAAGGCAGAAGTTGAGAAGGACGAGAACAGCGAGCTACGCCTGCGTCTGGAAAAGATCTATCACGGCAACTACTCGCTCAGTTATCTAGATAAGGAGTTTCTGGAAAGCGGAGACTACGAGCAGATACGCCGCACAGCCGACGCGTTGAACGGTCTGATATCACCTTCCGCCTACGCCATGCGAGGCGAGCAGAAGCGGGGTGTAGGCAGTTTTAAACAAGCTATAGAATGGTTGCTTGAAGATGCCAAACGCGGCGTCAGTATCCAGCGCTATAAAGGACTCGGCGAGATGAACCCCGAGCAGCTATGGGAGACTACGATGGATGTGAAGAACCGCATCTTGTTGCGTGTGCGTATCGAGGATGCCATTGGTGCCGATGAGATATTTACTACGCTTATGGGTGATGTGGTTGAGCCACGCCGCGCATTTATTGAAAAGAATGCGCTGGGCGTGAAGAATCTCGACGTATAAGTAAGTTATGCGTTGATTTCCAAACAGGTAATGAGAAATAAATGGCCACAGATTCTGTGGCCATTTATTCACTAGCGTTGATTGCGGAAATCACCAGGGGAGAATCGAACGGCTACTTCTTTGCGACTTTCTTTACTGCGGGTTTCTTCGCCGTAGATTTAGCGCTAGCCTTTTTTGTAGCGCTAGCTTTAGCAGCAGTAGTTTTGCCAGAAGATGTTGCCGTCTTGGTTGTTTTCTTGGCGGCCACTTTTTTGGTAGCGGGTTTCTTCGTTGCTTTGGCTTTACTTGGCCCGGCCTTGGCAGCTCTTGCAGCAATCAGCTCCAGCGCTTCTTCCAGTGTTACAGCCTCAGGGGTTACGTCTTTTGGCAAGGTGGCGTTGATCTTGCCGTGGCGAACATAGGGGCCATAACGGCCGCTGCACACTTCGATGGGCGCTTTGTCATCCGGGTGCTCACCTATGGCACGTAACACAGTGGCGCCGCCCGTCTTGGCTTGCGCGAGCAGTTCCACAGCACGTTCTAATCCGATGTCGAAGATGCTGTCAGTACGCGGGATAGACTTGAATTTTCCGTCATGTCCGATGTAGGGGCCGAAACGGCCAATGTTGACGATGACCTTCTTTCCGCTTTCTGGGTGAGTACCAACGTCTCTTGGAAGCGATAGTAACTTGAGCGCAGCGACTAGATCTGCCTGCTCCAAGGGAAGATCCTTGGGCCATGAAACTCGCTTTGGCTTCGTCTTTACGCCCTCTTCCTGCTCACCGAGTTGTACGTAAGGGCCATAAGGACCGCGCAACAACAATACAGCCTGATTGGTTTCCGGGTGCATCCCCAATTCCTTGCGCGCTTCTCCGGTGTCCTCTTCGTCGCCAAGGCTGCGGGTGAAATCGCACTCCGGATAGCCGGTACAGCCGATGAAACTACCGCGCTTGCCAAGGCGCTTGGAAAGCGGCTTGCCGCACTTGGGGCAAGCCTCTTCCAGGATCTCTGTGCCGGGACGATCAACATCCTTCTTGTCTACAAGCAGTTTATGGAAACCAGTCCAGAAGGCGTCCAGCACAGGTATCCAATCGCGCTTGCCTTCAGATATCTCATCAAGCTCATCTTCAAGATTGGCGGTAAAGCTGTAATCGACATATCTTGTGAAGTGCTCATTTAGGAATTTGATCACGACACGACCGACATCGGTGGGCATAAAGCGCTTTTTGTCGAGCGTTGCGTATTCGCGAGCCTGCAACGTGGAGATGATGGCGGCATATGTGGAAGGACGGCCGATGCCGTACTCCTCAAGTGTTTTCACCAAACTTGCCTCGGAATAGCGCGGCGGAGGCTGGGTAAAGTGCTGCTCTCCATAGAGCTTATCGACTGGCAGAATGTCGCCTTCTGCCAAAGGCGGCAGTTTGGCACTATCCTCTTCCTCGGCATCATCTACATCTTCCATGTAGACGCCGATAAAACCAGGGAACACGAGTGTCTGCCCGCTGGCGCGAAACAGCGTGTCATCACTGCTTAGCCGGATATCGACACTGACTGTGTCAAAACGAGCAGGAGACATTTGGCTGGCCAGTGTGCGCTTCCATATCATTTCGTACAGGCGCATCTGGTCGATGTTCAGATGGTCTCTAAGGCTGTCAGGTGAACGTCCTATAGAGGTGGGGCGAATGGCCTCGTGTGCCTCTTGGGCATTCTTTGACTTGCTTTTGTAGACAGGCTGCTTTACAGGCAAGTAGTCGGGAGCGAAATTATCCTTGATGTAGTCGCGGATCTCAGCGACGGCCTCATTGGCCAAGTTCAAAGAATCGGTACGCATGTATGTGATCAGACCAATGGTCTGGCCGCCGATATCAACGCCCTCATACAATGACTGTGCAGTACGCATGGTGCGATCGGATGTCATGCCCAGCTTGCGGACGGCTTCCTGTTGAAGCGTGGAAGTCGTAAAAGGCGCGGCGGGATTTCGCTGCTTTCCTTTTTTGTCTACGCGCACCACCTTGGGTGGCAACTTGGCATCATTAAGCTTGGCGTAGATCGCGTCATACTCTTTCTGGCTGGCGATGCTGAGCTGTTCAAGCTTATTACCCTGATAATGGAATAGTTTAGCCTTGAACGGGATGCTGTTCTTCTGACTGTCCAGGTGCACAGACCAGTATTCCTGACTTTTGAACTTCTCGATCTCCAGCTCACGTTCGACGATTAGACGTAACGCAGGGCTTTGCACACGTCCGGCGGAGAGTCCCGGCCTTATCTTACGCCACAGCAAAGGCGAAAGATTGAAACCGACCAGGTAATCCAGAGCTCTTCGCGCCTGCTGGGCATTAACCAAAGGCATGGAGATTTCGCGGGGTTTGGCGACGGCTTCCTGGACGGCACTTTGCGTGATCTCATAAAAGACGACGCGCTGCATGTTCTTGCTTTTGAGTGCACGCTTGCTTTTAAGCAGTTCGGAGATATGCCAAGCAATTGCTTCACCCTCGCGATCGGGGTCGGGTGCCAGAAAGATGTTGTCTGCCGCAGCCGCAGCCTTTGCAATAGCATCGACATGTTTGGAGTTACGAGCGATGGTCTCGTAATTCATTGCATAGCCATTATCAACGTCAACAGCACCATTCTTGGGAATTAGGTCGCGAACATGACCATAAGATGCAAGAACCTCAAAGTCCTTGCCCAGATATTTCTTGAGCGTCTTGGCCTTGGCCGGAGACTCAACAATTAGCAGATTGATTGCCATGCGCGGTTTCTAATGTAGGGGTGTGGTGCCGGAAGGCGTAAGCAGGTCCTCGATCAGCATGGGATCAAGCTCCTCGTGCTGGCTCCATAACACCATGAGCATGATGAGTTTGACTTTATCTAACTGAAGGTTCTCACGGTCAAGCGCGACCGCGCGGTCAATGATCATTTCGCGCTCGATCGGCGTGATGAACTTGTTGTGTTCCCAGAACTTCAAGAAAAGAAGCGCGTCGGAACTGATGCGCCGCTGCTCATAATCAGAGAAAAGACGAAAGCCGCTCTGATTGATACTCTCGGGGTACTTTGCCTGGGTAAGCTGCTGCAAACCAGAGAGCCAGACCAGCGCTTGATTGATGTCCTCTTCCTCAAACCCGGCTGCTGAAAGCTTCAGGGAAAGTTTGTCGTGATCAGGATAGCTGCCGAGGTCGAAATAACTCTCGAACAGGAATAGGAGGATATCAAACATGAATGTATATGGGTTTAGGTGATACGTTGATACAACCCGCCGGGTAAGCTTGCGATATGCCCGTCGAGTTCAAGTTGCAACAGGATGGCTGATAGCTCGCTTATCGTCAAGCCGCTGCGCTGCGCGAGCGCTTCAGCATCGACGGGCTCGAAACCCAAGTGTACGAACAAGGGATGCTCTTCTGAAGTGCCAGTTGCGGAAACAACCTGCAAGGAATGACCCAGCTCCTCGAAGATGTCGTTAACGTTCTCAACCAATTTTGCCCCTTGCTTGATCAATGCGTGGCAACCTTTGGCTTGGGGTGAATGGATAGAGCCGGGGATGGCAAATACATCTTTACCCTGCTCAACAGCCAAACGAGCCGTGATAAGTGAGCCGCTCTGGATGGAGGCCTCAACTACAAGGCAGCCAAGGCCAAGCCCGCTAATGATTCGGTTGCGACGGGGGAAATTCGCTGCCAGCGGAGGCGTGCCAAGAGGGAACTCAGAAATGATTGTGCCAGCTTGGGCGAGTGCGTGCGCCAGATCCCGGTTGGAAGCAGGATAGACTTTATCAAGCCCGGTACCTACTACAGCCATACTAGAACCACGGCCCTTCAAGCCGCCGATATGTGCTGCGGTATCGATACCTTGCGCCAAGCCACTGACAACACAGAAGCCCGCTTCAGATGCTGCAAGCGCAAAAGCTTCTGCGTTGCGGACCCCTTGAGCTGAAGCATTGCGGCTGCCCACGATAGCCAAAGCAGGGGCATTCAAAAGATCAAGCCGGCCCTTAACAAACAGCAACAAGGGCGGGTCGGGAATATTCAATAAGGATTGTGGATATTCGATATCGGCAATTGTGATGACATGGTTAAGCGGGTCTTCCAGCCAGGCAGAAACAGCAGATAACAAAGAAGAATCGATTTCAGCTGAAATCGAGCGAGCTATCGCTGGTTTAACGTGAGGAGCGAGGTCTGCAACGGTTTGATCAAAAACTGCTGCAGGGGAGCCAAATACCTTTAACAGACGGCGCTGGCTCTCGTGACCCAGCCCCGGAACCGTGTAGAGTCGGAGCCAAGCTGCGAGTCCAGAGTCAACTGCCATTTATTCCGGGTTGCGAGCGCTATCGAGTAACTGGACTGGGAGTTTGGTTTCCATGACCAAGGCATACGAGACCTTGTTGAAAACACGGAACACCATGACCAAGCCATAGCGCATGTCAGGGAGATTTATGTTTGGTGTAAACCAGCCCTGGGTTTTAAGAACCTCTCCCTTTTGGTACAAGCCGAGAACGTTGCCGACTTCAAGGCCATCACGGCGCCCTTTATTCAGTGTGATAACAGCGTGTTGCCCAGCTTGCTGTACGCCGCCATATATAGAAATGACTTTGGCGGTAATCTGATTTTCAGGAGCGCGAGGTAAATAACTGGTGCTATAACCAGTGCCAGCCTGTGCAAAATAATCACCCTTATTGATTTCCAGAATCGCGTTGGTGATGCGCAAAGTGCTGGGGTCGCCGAACTTTTCAACGGTCGCGTCGCCGAGGTACATGACCTCTTGCCCGAGTTCTTCGTCAGTATCGGGATCGACGAACTTCACATTCGGACGATAGACCTGCCATTGCGAACCTTTGTCAGTAGGCAAGTTCTGCGCATACGCTAAATCATTGACCGACAGCAGCGTGCGTTGCTCATAGGTACCCACCAGCTTGGGAGCGTTATCCAACTCCTCCTCGTCAACGACCAGGGGGCGCTGCAGAAACGAGGAAATCACATCCAGTGGGATGGCGGGAATAGCTTCGGTGTTTTGGCCTACAACACGCACTTTAGGCTCGAGTTTCACAATGTTGGACGGCGTAACGGGCTCGGCAACAAGAGCCGGTGCGGGAGGCGTGGTGGTCAAAGTGCCGGTACTACGGTCCAAATAGACCAGATCGCCGGGATAGATCCAGTGAGGATCCTTGATCGCTTGCTTGTTCAAAGCCCATATCTCGGGCCATTTCCATGGATCTTTGAAAAACATCGCCGAGATATCCCACAAGGTATCACCCTTGACGACGACATAACGGTCCGGGGCATCTTCGCGGATCTGCAACACGTCTGCGGAGGCAAGGATGGGCAACAGAAAGCAAATCAGCGATATAATCTTGCGCATGGAAAACCCCAGCAAAGTAATGAAATGCGGTGCAAAGTTTGCGCACCTGTTTAAATTCTGCATCTAGTCTCTTAAGTTGGCAAGCATTTATGGCGTTACTACCCATTATTAAATATCCGGATCCACGATTGCATAAGGTAGCCAAACCGGTTGCAGCGGTGACCCAGCACACCCGTAAACTGATACAGGATATGAGTGAAACGATGTATGCGGCTCCGGGTATCGGACTTGCCGCGACGCAGGTCGACGTGCATGAGCAGATCGTCGTGATTGATGTGTCTGAAACCCATGACGACCTGAAAGTCTTCATAAATCCGGTAATACTAGAGCTGGATGGTACCGAAGAGAGTGAAGAAGGCTGCCTGTCGGTTCCCGGAATCTATGAAACGGTACAGCGAGCGAATCGGGTCAAGGTGCAGGCTCAAAATGAGAACGGAGAAACATTTCAGTTGGAAGCAGATGGCCTGCTGGCTGTTTGTATCCAGCATGAGATCGACCATTTGCAGGGCAAGGTGTTCGTAGAGCACTTGTCACACCTTAAACAAACCCGCATCCGCGCAAAGTTGAAGAAGCAGCGGCGCGAAACGTTGTAGAACACAACGTGAATATCCTCTTTGCAGGCACCCCTCATTTTGCAGCCAGCGCACTTGCTGCCATACTGAACTCAAGGCATAAGATTCTGGCTGTGCTGACACAGCCAGATCGTCCGGCTGGCCGGGGAATGCAACTGACCGCAAGCCCTGTGAAAAAACTTGCGCTCGAGCACGGCATTCCCGTATTGCAACCGGCTACTTTGAAGTCCGAGGAAATACAGCAGACCTTGCGGGCGCTGAAGGCAGATGTGATGGTGGTCGCGGCATATGGCCTGATCCTTCCTCCCGCGGTATTGAATATCCCGCGCCTAGGGTGTCTGAACATCCACGCCTCGCTGTTGCCAAGGTGGCGCGGTGCGGCACCGATACAGCGCGCCATTCTGGCGGGCGATGCAGAGACGGGCATCACCATCATGCAAATGGACGTGGGCTTGGATACGGGCGATATGCTGTTCAAGTACCCCTGCCCAATCCTTGCAACGGATGATGCGCAGTCATTGCATGACAAGCTGGCGGACATCGGCGCAACAGGCATCGTCGATGCTTTGCAGCAGCTTGAGAAGGGCACAGTGCATCCAGAGAAGCAGGACGACAGCCAAGCTTGTTATGCGGCAAAGCTAAGCAAGCAGGAAGCGTTTGTCGACTGGTCCCAGGATTCAGTCGTTCTTGAAAGGACGATCCGAGGATATTTTCCCTTCCCGGTAGCCCATACGGAGTTCAATGGGACACCGATAAAACTACTGCATGCCCGTACCGGGTTGCAGGAAACAGCAAGTCCCGGCACGGTGTTGGCTGTGAACAAGAGCGAGATCGTTGTGGCATGCGGGCGTGGCACATTGGCTCTGGAGGTCTTGCAAAAACCGGGTGGGAAGCCATTGCCGGCAGCGCAATTCGTACAGGGATTTCCGCTCAAGGCCGGTGACAGATTCGGTGTCGATAAGCCGTGAATGTCATCCAGACAGAGGCCGCCGGAATCGTTCAGCGCGTTATGGACGGATGCAATATGGATAGGGCACTCGCCGACAGATTGGCGGCAAACCCAGGCTACTCTCCCCAGCAAAGAGGTGCGCTTCAGGATTTGAGTTATGGCACGGTCCGTTACTACGCGCGCCTTGAATTCATGCTGGGGAAATTACTGGACAGGCCGCCACGCGACGAGCTGGTGTCCCACCTTTTGCAGGTAGCCCTGTACCAACTGGAATACAGCAAAGCCGGCTCGCACGTGATCGTCGACCAGGCCGTGCGAGCAGCCAAGAGAATAAATTCTCCAATCGGCGGACTGGTGAATGCCGTGCTGCGCAACTTCCTGCGTCAGCGGGAAAGCCTGCGCTTGGCGGCAGATGCAGAGAAAAGCAGTCACTTTGCTTATCAGGATTGGTGGATACAAGAGATAGAACAACAGTACGGCGCACGCTCGTCAGAAATACTGCAGGCTGGCAACACACATCCGCCTATGACGCTTAGGGTTAATCGACGTCTCACGACCACAGAAGGCTATATGTCATTGCTGGAAAAGGCAGACATCAAAGTTCAGCGTGTGGCGGCAGAAGCTTTACTGCTGGCACAACCGATGTCCGTGGAGCGCCTGCCCAAGTTCGCCGAAGGTTGGGTTTCGGTGCAGGACGCGGGTGCACAGTGCGCAGCCGCTATCCTCGATGTCGCAAATGGCATGCGCGTGCTAGATGTGTGCTCGGCGCCGGGTGGTAAAGCGATGCATATGCTGGAACGCGCGGACATAGAACTTGTGGCGATGGACAAGGATGAACGGCGACTGGACCGGGTCAGGCAAAATCTGCACCGGGGAAAACTGAGCGCACAAGTGGTATGCGGAGATGCTTCGCAACCTGACGTATGGTGGGATGGCAAGCCGTTCCAGCGCATCCTGGCTGACGTACCCTGCTCGGCCTCGGGGGTGGTGCGCAGGCATCCCGACATCAAATGGTTAAGAAGGGCTGCAGATATTGCGGAGTTCGCCGAACAGCAGCTACGTATACTTCAGGCCATCTGGCCGCTGCTGGACTCGGGTGGTAAATTGCTCTACGCCACCTGTTCGGTATTCAGGCAGGAGAACCAGGATGTAGTTGCGCGGTTTCTGACTGCAAATGAAGATGCGCGTCAGGAGATTATTGAGCTACCTTTTGCAAATGATCCGCCCGGACAGTTATTGCCCTGCGATCAGCATGATGGATTCTTCTATGCCCTGCTGCGCAAAGACGACTAAAGCACTGTTGCGAAGCTTGTGCGCTTGGGTATTGATCCTTGGCGTGTCATCAGCCATCGCCGACGGTATCGAGGTCAAAAAGGTAGAAGCCAGGCTGACCAGCGAGGGGTACCTGATCTCAGCCGATTTTGATATTCAATTGCCTCCGCAAGTAGAGGAAGCTTTAAGGCGAGGCGTAACGCTGTATTTCGAAAGTGAATTATCCGTGCACCGCTCGCGCTGGTATTGGATGGACAGCGAGATCGCCAGCCACACGCAGACCAGCAAACTCACATTCAATACGCTGACCCAGCAATATCGTCTGACCCGGGGTGGTCTGTATCAAAGCTTCCTCTCCCTGTCGGATGCCTTGCGCATTCTGGGTCGTCAAGTCGCGCCACCGATCGAGATATCCCGTCTGGATATGTCCGGTGGCGGCTATTTTTCGAGGCTGGTCAAGAAAGGCAGTCAAGTCGGGGCAACAGCCTGGATGACGCTGGATATCACGCAGCTACCAAAACCGATGCAGATGAACGCGCTGACCAGCGACCAGTGGAAGGTAGAGTCGGAACGCTTCCATTGGGACATCAGTCCGGAACCCCCTGCTGAGGAAGAGGCGCCATGAAGTATCTGGTCCTGTTCTCCAGTGTCATCGGGGTCATCCTGCTCTACTTATTATCCAGTGCGAGCGGTAACACGGATCTGTACGCCCGCAACTACTTCACCCTGTTGTTATTAACGGGGGCGTTGGCTTTGGGTCTGCTGGTGCAGGTGATCTATCAATTCTGGCAACTAAAGAACAAATTGCGAGATCAGGTGTATGGCGCCAGGTTGACTTTGCGTCTGGCGATGTTCTTTTCCCTGATCGCGGTATTGCCGGGCATGCTGGTCTACGCGGTATCCGTTCAGTTTCTGGGCAAGAGTATCGAGTCATGGTTCGATGTGCGTGTCGAAAAAGCGCTGGAAGGCGGTTTGAATCTTGCGCGCAGTACCCTGCAGAACGGACTGGATGAACTGGGAAGAAAAGGGCAGTTCGTCGCGCTGATCCTTGCGGATCAGCCTCCCGGACGGCACGGCGAGACTCTGTCACGCTTCATATCGGAAGGCGGAGCTCAGGAAGCGGCGGTATTCGACAAGGGCGGAAGGCTTTCAGCGTATGCCAGCAGCAGGAATGTCGATCGCATAGAGTCCCCGGCCCCAGAGATGCTGCTCGAGGTTTGGAAATCGGGCCGATACAGTCAGGCCGATGCCCTGCCGGATGGGCGTTTGATATTGCGGGTCATCGTGCCCATCCGTTCGATGAATAATGAACGGCGTGTATTGCAATTTGCGCAACCGGTTCCGGAGCGGTTGGCGGCAGATGCGGAGACCGTTCAGGGTGTCTATGGTGATTACCAGCAGTTGAGCCTCTCCAGAGTGGGGCTCAAACGCCTGTATGGCATCACACTTACCCTTTCGCTATTGATCGTTCTGCTGAGCGCGATCTCGGCGGCGTTCTACTTGAGTGCAAAACTGAGTGCGCCGTTGGCGGCCTTGGCGGCAGGAACACGCGCTGTGGCGAAAGGTGATTTCAGCAGCAGTTATCCCGTACAAAGCAACGACGAACTGGGCGGATTGACGGCGCTGTTCAACCAGATGACCTCGCAGCTGTCGGCTGCAAAAACATTGGGCGAGCAACAACAACAACAGGTAGCCGATGCAAAGGCTCACCTTGAAAGTGTGCTGGGACATTTGTCGTCGGGCGTACTGGTTCTGGATGAGCATCTGATGTTGCGCTCGGCGAATGCCAGTGCGGGACAGATACTCGGTTTGGCCACTGCGGAGTTGAATGGGAAAAACACACAGAGTCTGGGCGAAGAACACGGCCTGCTAAAACCATTCCTGCTGGCGATCGAGCAAGGTATCACTTCCAGTCCGCAGCAAGTGTGGCAACGGCAGATCGAGCGCATGAGCAAGGATGGAGACCAAGTCCTGCTGTTGCGCGGAACCCGGCTGGCGGGTGATGCAAATCGAGGCTACGTTGTTGTGTTCGATGACATCACCCATCTGCGCCAAGCTGAACGTCAGGCAGCTTGGGGCGAGGTCGCCCGGCGCTTAGCACACGAGATCAAGAATCCGTTGACCCCGATCCAACTCTCGGCGGAACGCCTGCAACACAAACTTGCGGATCGTCTGGATGAAAAAGACGCGCAACTGCTGCAGCGTGCCACGCAGACCATAGTCAGCCAGGTTGCGGCGATGAAGAATATGGTTTCAGACTTTGCCGACTACGCCCGCGCACCTGCCGCGCGCTTGATGCCTCTGGATCTGCACCAGCTACTGAACGAGATCCTTGGTTTGTATGAAGCGAACAGCAGCCCGATCAAGATCAAACTGGAGGCTCGCCAAACCATGATCAATGGCGATGCGACGCGCTTGCGCCAGGTGGTGCACAACCTGTTGCAGAATGCGCACGATGCTTTACAACAAGTGCAGGACAGGTTGATCACCCTGTCCACCAGTGATGACAAGAGCAACATGCTCAGATTGTCGGTAGCAGACAATGGCAGTGGTTTTCCGGAGCAGTTCCTTGCCAAGGCTTTTGAGCCTTACACAACGACCAAAGCCAGAGGCACGGGGCTGGGATTACCGATTGTAAAAAAGATCGTGGAAGAGCACGGCGGTAGCATCAGCATACAGAACCAGCCACAGGGCGGCACATGCGTCAGCATACTGTTGCCGGTGTTGGAAAATAAGACCAGGAGGGTTGCATGACAAGCAAGACCATCATGATCGTGGATGACGAAGCAGGCATACGAGAACTGCTGTCCGAGATCCTGTACGACGAAGGCTATGGCGTGCTGCTGGCGGAGAACGCGGAAGAAGCGCGCAAGTTGATCGACCAGGATCCGGATGTCGTGCTGCTGGATATCTGGATGCCGGATACGGATGGGCTCACCCTGCTCAAGGAATGGGTGGCACAAGGACGTTTGACGATGCCGGTGATCATGATGTCGGGACACGGCACTATAGAGACGGCTCTGGAAGCGACCCGTATCGGTGCAGTGGATTTTCTGGAAAAACCCATCGCTTTGAAGAAACTGCTGGCGACGATTGCACAGACTTTGAAGCCGCAGCAAACAGTGCCTGCAAAGGCCGAAAATCACCTTGCCTCACAAGGAGACAGCCGTGACGGATACGTGAAGCTGGAGTTGCCGTTGGATCTGCCGTTCCGTGAAGCGCGCGAGCATTTCGATACGGCCTATCTGAATTATCATCTTGAAATAGCACAAGGGAATATCGCCAACTTGGCAGATAAAATCGGCATAGAGCGCACGCATTTGTATCGAAAACTCAAGCAATTGGGTATAAAACCGCCTAAAAAGAACGTCGGCTGAATCGAAAAGGTATTCCCGGTCAGCGAGCAAGGTTATTGGTGAGTTGCCCAGACAATAGGCGCTGAGGCATAATCAGTCCTCTTTAATGTAGCGTCCGGTGCTTGATCACCACAAAGTTTTTTCGGAGGAGAACGGAAATGTCAGCAACACGCAGTGTAAACCCACCAAAATATAACGACATCACAGGTGCGATCCGCATGCTGGCGGTGGATGCAGTGCAGAAGGCAAATTCCGGTCACCCCGGCGCGCCTATGGGCATGGCAGAGATCGCCGACGTATTGTGGAACCGCCATCTGCGCCACAACCCGGCCAACCCGAAATGGCCGGATCGTGATCGCTTCATCCTGTCCAACGGCCACGGCTCGATGCTGATCTATGCATTGCTGCACCTGTCTGGTTACGACCTGCCGATTGAAGAGCTGAAGCGCTTCCGCCAGATGCACTCCAAGACTCCGGGTCACCCCGAGTACGGTTACACGCCAGGCGTAGAGACCACCGGTGGCCCGCTGGGTCAGGGCATCACCAACGCCGTGGGTATGGCGATGGCAGAAAAGTTGCTGGCAGCCGAGTTCAACAAGCCGGGTCATGAGATCGTCGATCACCGCACTTATGTGTTCCTGGGCGACGGCTGCATGATGGAAGGTATCTCCCACGAAGCTTGCGCGCTGGCCGGCACATGGGGCTTGGGCAAGCTGACCGCATTCTGGGACGACAACAACATCTCTATCGATGGCCACATCGACGGCTGGTACACCGATGACACACCGAAGCGTTTCGAAGCTTACGGCTGGCACGTCATCGCCGATGTGCAAGGTCATGATCCCGAGGCGATCAACGCCGCGATCGAGGCTGGCAAGGCTGTAACCGACAAGCCGACACTGATCTGCTGCAAGACCGTGATCGGTGCCGGTTCTCCGAACAAGGAAGGCACACACGACGTGCATGGCGCAGCGCTGGGCGATGCTGAAGTCGCTGCAACGCGCGAACACATCGGCTGGAAATATCCCCCGTTCGAGATCCCCGCTCACGTATACGAAGCATGGGATGCCCGCACCAAGGGCGAGGGCCTGGAGAAGCTGTGGAACAACAAGTTCGCAGAATACAAGGCTGCATTCCCGAAAGAAGCTGCTGAGTTCGAGCGCCGCATCAATAACCAGTTGCCAGCAAACTGGGCTGCTCACGCTGCTGAGTTCATTGCCAAGACCAACGAGAAGGCTGAAACAATCGCTACTCGTAAGGCTTCGCAAAATGCCATCAACGGCCTGCAACCTGCCCTGCCAGAGTTCCTTGGCGGTTCCGCCGACCTGACCGGTTCCAACCTGACTAACTGGACAGGCGCGCACCATGTCAGTGGCAAGAAGCCAGGCAACTACATCAGCTACGGCGTGCGCGAGTTCGGCATGTCGCACATCATGAACGGTATGGCCTTGCACGGCGGCTTCCTGCCGTTCGGCGGAACCTTCCTGATGTTCTCCGAATACGCACGCAATGCGCTGCGCATGTCGGCACTGATGAAGCAGCGCGTGATCTATGTGTTCACCCACGACTCCATCGGTCTGGGTGAAGACGGCCCGACCCACCAGCCGGTCGAGCAGACTGCCACGCTGCGTTACATCCCGAACATGGAAGTATGGCGTCCGTGCGACACCGTTGAGTCCGCCGTGGCATGGGTCGCTGCAGTCGAGCGCACCGACGGCCCATCCAGCCTGATCTTCAGCCGCCAGAATCTGGCGTTCCAAAAGCGTGATGCAGCGCAGATCGCCAACATCCGCAAGGGTGCATATGTTCTGTCTGAAGCTGCCGGCGGCAAGCCGCAGGCAGTGATCATTTCCACCGGTTCTGAAGTATCGTTGGCACTGAGCGCGCAGGCAGCACTGGCAGCCGAAGGCATCAATGTACGCGTGGTGTCGATGCCATCCACCAACGTGTTCGACAAGCAGGATCAAGCCTACAAGGACAGCGTATTGCCGAAGGGCAGCAAGCGCGTGGCGGTCGAAGCAGGCGTGACCGGCGGATGGTACAAGTATGTTCTGGACGGCGCAGTGGTCGGTATGGATACCTTCGGTGAATCCGCTCCGGCACCCGAGCTGTTCAAGCACTTCGGCTTCACTACTGAGAACGTGGTCAAGGCCGTCAAGTCGGTGCTGTAAGACACAATTTAATTACTAAAACGGGAGAGAAAACATGGCAATCAAAGTTGGTATCAATGGTTTCGGTCGTATCGGCCGCATGGCATTCCGCGCAATCGCAAAGGACTTCCCCGAGCTCGAAGTGGTTGCGATCAACGACCTGTTGGAGCCGGACTATCTGGCATACATGCTGAAGTACGATTCCGTGCACGGCAACTTCCAGGGTGAAGTGGGTGTTGACGGTAATAACATGGTGGTGAACGGCAAGAAGATCCGCCTGACCGCCGAGACTGATCCTGCAAACCTGAAATGGAACGAAGTGGGCGCCGAGTTGGTACTGGAATGCACCGGTTTCTTCCTTGATGATGCCGGCTGCCAGAAGCATATCGCTGCTGGTGCCAAGAAGGTGGTGATGTCCGCGCCTTCCAAGGACAAGACACCGATGTTCGTATACGGCGTGAACCACACTGCTTACAAGGGCGAGGCGATCGTATCCGCTGCATCCTGCACCACTAACTGCCTGGCTCCGGTCGCTAAAGTACTGAATGACAACTGGGGCATCAAGCGCGGTCTGATGACAACTGTGCACGCAGCGACAGCTACCCAGAAGACAGTCGACGGCCCGTCCAAAAAAGATTGGCGCGGCGGCCGCGGCATTCTGGAAAACATCATCCCCTCCTCCACCGGCGCAGCCAAGGCAGTGGGTGTGGTGTTGCCCGAATTGAACGGCAAGCTGACCGGTATGGCATTCCGCGTACCGACATCCGACGTATCCGTGGTCGACCTGACAGTGGAATTGAACAAGGAAGCCAGCTACGCAGAGATCTGCGCAGCCATGAAGAAGGCATCGCAGAGCGGCGACATGAGCAAGACACTGGGCTATACCGACGAGAAAGTGGTCTCCACTGACTTCCGCGGTTGTGGCTTCTCTTCCATCTTCGATTCGGAAGCAGGCATCGCGCTGGATGGCACCTTCGTCAAGGTAGTGTCCTGGTATGACAATGAATATGGTTACACCTGCAACATGCTGCGTTTCGCGCAGCACATTGCCAAGTAATCCATGTTGAACAAGGGCTGGCAGTTGCCAGCCCTTTAAGTTTCAGTCTGTAGAAGGAAAAATCATGTCCGTAATCAAAATGACCGACCTGGATCTGAAGGGCAAGCGCGTCCTGATCCGTTCCGACCTCAATGTACCCGTCAAGGATGGCAAGGTGACCTCCGATGCGCGTATCAGCGCTTCCATGGCAACCATCAACGCCGCCCTGAACGCAGGTGCCAAAGTAATGGTGACCTCACACCTTGGCCGCCCGGAAGAAGGCGTGTTCTCCGACGAGAATTCGCTTAAGCCGGTAGCAGACGATATCGCCAACAAACTGGGCAAGCCCGTACGTTTGATCCGCGACTGGATCGACGGCGGTTTCGACGTGGCCGATGGTGAATTGGTGTTGCTGGAGAATTGCCGTTTCAACAAAGGCGAAAAGAAAAGCACCGAAGAAGTGGCGAAGAAATATGCCGCACTTTGCGATGTGTTCGTGATGGACGCATTCGGTACGGCCCACCGTGCCGAAGCTTCCACTCACGGCGTGGCCAAGTACGCGCCAGTTGCCGCCGCCGGCATTTTGCTGACGCAAGAGCTGGAAGCGCTGACCAAGGCATTGCTGAGCCCGGCACGTCCGATGGTCGCCATCGTCGGCGGTTCCAAGGTCTCTACCAAGCTGACCGTGCTGGAATCGTTGTCCGAGAAGTGCGAACAGCTGGTCGTGGGCGGCGGTATCGCCAACACCTTCATCAAAGCGACCGGCGGCAATGTCGGCAAGTCGCTGTGCGAAGACGACCTGATCCCGACCGCGCAGGCATTGATCGAAAAAATGAAACAACGCGGCGCTAACATCCCCATCGCGGTGGACGTGGTGTGCGGCAAGAAATTCGATGCCAATGAGCCAGCAGTCCTGAAAGACGTGGGCGATGTGGCTGATGACGACATGATCTTCGACATCGGTCCAAAATCCGCACAGGAATTGGCTGACATCATCATGAAGGCAGGTACCGTGGTCTGGAACGGACCGGTCGGCGTGTTCGAGTTCGACCAGTTCGGTGAAGGCACCAAGACCATCGCCAAGGCGATCGCGGAAACCAGCGCATTCACTTTGGCAGGCGGTGGCGACACCATTGCCGCGATCCAGAAGTACGACATCTTCGACAAGGTTTCGTATATCTCCACCGCAGGCGGTGCGTTCCTGGAATTCCTCGAAGGCAAGACATTGCCTGCAGTGGCGATCCTGGAAGAACGCGCAAAGCAGTAAAACAGAAGGGTGCCCCGCGTCCTCGATGGAGAGAGACGGACGCGGGGAAATTCGCAAGTTTCAATCAAGGAAATCATGCTGCGCAGAACAAAAATAGTAGCAACCCTGGGGCCCGCGACCAATGACCTGAAGTCGTTGACCGCGATCATACGAGCCGGCGTCGATGTCGTGCGTATGAACTTCTCACACGGCACGGCCGAAGACCATCAGAAGCGCGCCGAGATCGTGCGTGCGGCAGCGGCCACCGCAGGCCGTACGGTCGGTATCCTCGCCGACCTGCAAGGACCGAAGATCCGCGTACGCAAGTTCGAGAATGACAAGATCGTGCTGAAGCCAGGCGATGCTTTCATTCTTGATGCCGAGCTGGACGGTCCGGGAAATCAGGAACGCGTCGGTCTGGATTACAAGGAACTGCCGCAGGATGTGGAGATCGGCACTGTTCTGCTGCTTAACGACGGGTTGTTGGAATTCCACGTCACCGGCGTCAAGGGTGCCGAGGTGCATTGCGTGGTCGTGCGCGGTGGTGTGCTGTCCAACAACAAAGGCATCAACCGCAAAGGCGGCGGACTCACTGCACCTGCATTGACAGACAAGGACAAGGAAGACATCAAGACAGCTGCGCTGATCAAAGCGGACTTCCTGGCGGTATCCTTCCCGCGTTCAGCAGATGATATGAAGCAAGCACGGGAACTGATGCACGCGGCTGGCGGCAAAAGTCTGCTGATCGCGAAGATCGAGCGTGCCGAGGCAATCCCGGTATTGAGCGATATTATCGAAGCCTCCGACGGCATCATGGTTGCGCGCGGTGACTTGGCAGTCGAAGTAGGCGATGCCGCAGTACCGGGCCTGCAGAAGAAAATGATCAAGCTTGCGCGTTCAAAGAACCGTCTGGTCATCACTGCCACGCAGATGATGGAATCGATGATCACAGCACCGATCCCGACAAGAGCTGAAGTTTCCGACGTGGCAAATGCCGTGCTGGACGGTACCGACGCGGTGATGTTGTCGGCAGAAACCGCCGTCGGTGACTATCCGGTCGAGACCATCGAATCAATGGCTCGTATCTGTCTCAATGCGGAAGAAGAGAGTGAAGACAGTGCCGCAGACCGTCGTCTGGAGCATCACAAGTTCTCGCGTATCGATCAGGCCATAGCGATGTCGGCTTTGTATGCGGCCTCCCACTTCAAGGTGAAAGCCATCGTCGCCCTGACACAATCCGGTTCTACCGCTCTGTGGATGTCGCGTACCAGCGCAGAGACACCGATCTTTGCGATGACACCGATGGAAGCCACACTGAGCAAAGTCACGTTGTTCAGCGGCGTTCATCCGATCGCGTTCGAATCCACTTCGGACGATCATTCTGTCACCCTGCGTCAGGCGGAAAATGAATTACTGCGCTTGAACATGGTGCAGGAAGGCGACCTCATCGTGATGACCGTGGGCGAAGCCATCGGTAAAGCCGGTCACACCAACACCATGAAGATCGTGCGCGTCGGCGATCATCGTAAAAGTTAATGTTTTGTAATTAATATCAGGAGGAAATAATGGCACTCGTATCCTTGCGTCAACTACTCGATCATGCGGCAGAAAACAGCTACGGCCTGCCGGCGTTCAACGTCAACAACCTGGAACAGGTCAAGGCCATCATGGAAGCGGCCGACGAAACCAACAGTCCGGTGATCATGCAGGGTTCCGCCGGCGCGCGTAAGTACGCGGGCGAGCCGTTC
The DNA here is from genome assembly GCA_043827165.1 of Pseudomonadota bacterium. Taxonomy (GTDB): domain Bacteria; phylum Pseudomonadota; class Gammaproteobacteria; order Burkholderiales; family Gallionellaceae; genus Sideroxyarcus. The sequence goes on along the minus strand of JBDRPJ010000009.1, from coordinate 125,494 downwards.
CTGCGTCACCTCATCGAAGCAGCGGTCGAGATGTACCCCCATATTCCCGTCGTCATGCACCAGGACCACGGCGCATCGCCGGCTGTATGTATCAACGCCATCAAGTCCGGTTTCTCTTCCGTGATGATGGATGGTTCTTTGATGACCGACGGCAAGACACCTTCTTCATTCGAATACAACGTCAACGTCACCAAGAGCGTGGTTGAGATGTCCCACGCGGTCGGCGTTTCCGTCGAAGGCGAACTGGGTTGCCTGGGTTCTTTGGAATCCGGCCACGGTGAAAAGGAAGACGGCCACGGCGCTGAAGGCGTGCTGAGCCACGACCAATTGCTGACCGACCCGAACGAAGCTGCCGAGTTCGTCAAGCTGACCCAAGTCGACGCACTGGCCATCGCCATCGGCACCAGCCATGGTGCTTACAAGTTCACCAAGCCGCCCACAGGCGACACGCTGGCGATCAGCCGCATCAAGGAGATCCACGCACGCATCCCCAACACCCACCTGGTGATGCACGGTTCTTCTTCCGTGCCGCAAGAGTGGCTGGAGATCATCAACCAGTTCGGCGGTGCGATGCCGCAGACTTACGGCGTGCCGGTCGAAGAGATCGTTGAAGGCATCAAGCACGGCGTGCGCAAAGTGAATATCGACACCGACCTGCGTATGGCATCCACTGGCGCTACCCGTCGTTACTTGGCAAACAACCCCAAGGATTTCGACCCGCGCAAGTTTCTGGCCGAGACCACCAAGGCGATGAAGGCGATCTGCAAGGCGCGTTACGAAGCCTTCGGTTCCGCAGGCCAAGCAGGCAAGATCAAGCCGATCGCGCTGGATGCCATGGCAATGCGTTACATCAAGGGCGAGCTGAACGCGATCGTGAAGTAAACATCGCTACAGCAAGCAAATAAAAAGCGGCCTTCAGGCCGCTTTTTATTTGTCCTTCGCTTGGATCTGTGACTGCGCGATCAGGTATTTTTCGAATTCCATGACCGCAGTCGACGAGCGTTTGTCCTTGCGTTGCACGATGTACCAGTGCCGCACAATGGGAAAGCTGTCCACATCCAGAATGACGAGCCGGCCGGTCTCAAGTTCAAGCTCAATGCCGTGGCGGGAGATGATGCCGACCCCCATGCCCGCCTGAACCGATTGCTTGATCGCCTCGTTGGTATCCATCTCCATGTGCGCAGGTAGAGGAAGTTTGTTGCTGTCAAAGTAGCGCTCGACCACGCCGCGCGTACCGGAACCCAGTTCACGCAACAGGAAAGTCTCTTTGGCCAACTGATGTGCCTGGACATGCGTAATGCCAGCCAGTGCATGAGTGGGAGCAGCGATAACGACCATAGGATTCTGCAAAAAAGGCTTGGCGACCATCTCAGTCCCGGCCGGAGGCTGGCCCATGATGGCGAGATCGGCGAGATTCTCGGAGAGCTGCTTGACGACCGCATCTCGGTTGGCAACGGAAAGTGCGACTTGAATGCCGGGATGAAGCTGAATGAAGCTCGCCAGCAGTTGCGGCATGAAGTAGTTGGCTGTGCTGACCACCGCAATGTTCAGCTTTCCACGTTCCATACCTTTCATCGCATCGAAGCTGGACTCCATCTCTTGCATCAATTGCAATATGGTGCGCGAATAATGCATCAGCTCCCGCCCGGCTTCGGTCAGGAACAGCCGTTTGCCAGCTTGCTCGAACAGAGGTATTCCGATAGTCTGTTCAGCCTGCTTGATCTGCATGGATACGGCGGGTTGCGACAGGAACAGCTCTTCCGCGGCACGCGAGTGGCTCAGATGGCGCGAGACACTTTCGAACACTTGCAGCTGACGTAAGGTAATTGGCAGCATAGTAGTCAAAGCTTAACCCATAAGCATTGCTTATGATAGCAATAAAAACATTTGACTGTTATTTATGATAAAGGCTGCGTACAGTGCATGCCGTTGCAAGAACATTTAAACGACAAGAGGAGAAAACAATGGATCAATCGAATCGTTATGCAAATCTGAGCTTGAAAGAGGCGGATTTGATCGCTGGCGGCAAGCACTTGCTGGTGGCTTACAAGCTCATTCCCGCCAAGGGCTATGGCTTTTTGGAAGTGGCTGCCCACGTTGCAGCGGAATCTTCCACAGGTACCAACGTTGAAGTGTCCACTACAGACGACTTCACACGCGGTGTAGACGCATTGGTCTATGAGATCGACGAGACCGCGTTCGGTGACGATCCTGTCAAGGGCGGCGGCTTGATGAAGATCGCTTATCCGGTCGATCTGTTCGATCCGAACCTGATCGATGGTTTCTACAACGTATCGCACATGTGGTCTTTGATCCTCGGTAACAACCAGGGTATGGGTGACCATAATGGTCTGCGCATGCTGGACTTCCTGGTGCCAGAGTGCATGATCAAAAAGTTCGACGGCCCAAGCACTGGCATCAAGGACTTGTGGAAAGTACTGGGTCGTCCGGAAGTGGATGGCGGTTATATCGCCGGTACCATCATCAAGCCTAAGCTGGGTCTGCGTCCTGATCCGTTTGCTAAGGCCTGTTACGACTTCTGGCTCGGCGGCGACTTCATCAAGAACGACGAACCGCAGGCTAACCAAGTGTTCTGCCCGATGGAAGTGGTCATCCCCAAGGTTGTTCAAGCGATGGACAAGGCTCAGCAGGAAACCGGCGAGGCCAAGCTGTTCTCTGCAAACGTGACTGCTGACTACCACGTTGAAATGATCAAGCGTGGTGACTATATCCTGAGCGAGTTCGCAAAGATTGGCGCCGAGAAGCATGTCGCATTCCTGGTTGACGGTTTCGTAACCGGCCCAGCCGGTGTTACGACAGCACGTCGCGCATTCCCGGACACCTTCTTGCACTTCCATCGTGCCGGTCACGGTGCAGTGACTTCCTACAAGTCGCCAATGGGCATGGATCCGCTGTGCTACATGAAGATCTCCCGTTTGTCCGGCGCATCCGGTATCCACACCGGCACCATGGGCTACGGCAAAATGGAAGGCCACGCAAAAGAAACCGTTCTGGCTTACATGCTTGAGCGCGACGAGTGCCAAGGCCCTTACTTCTACCAGAAGTGGTACGGCATGAAGCCGACAGCACCGATCATCTCCGGCGGCATGAACGCACTGCGTCTGCCAGGCTTCTTCGAGAACCTGGGCCACGGCAACGTGATCAACACTTGCGGCGGCGGTTCCTTCGGACACATCGACAGCCCGGCAGCAGGTGGTATCTCTCTGGGTCAGGCTTACGAGTGCTGGAAGACAGGTACGGATCCGATCGAATACGCCAAGACTCACAAAGAGTTCGCCCGCGCGTTCGAATCCTTCCCCAAGGATGCGGACAAGTACTTCGCTGGCTGGCGCGAGAAGCTGGGCGTACACAAGTAAGCTCGGGCAGTATCGAAGCAATAAAACGCGCCCCCACACGATGGGGGCGTTTTTTTCCCGATGCACAAAACCGCGATCGATTCGCGGGCTTGTGTCGAACCAAGGAGTTCGTTATGGATAGCAAGGAACAGTACAAAGTCCACACAGAGCCGTTCTACCAAGTGCAGGGCGATGAAGTGGCACTCTACGAAGCGGCTTACAACGCTCGTCTGCCGGTGATGGTCAAAGGGCCTACTGGTTGCGGCAAGTCGCGTTTCATCGAATACATGGCCTGGAAGCTGAACAAGCCTCTGATTACCGTCGCATGTAATGAGGATATGACGGCATCAGACCTCGTCGGTCGATATCTGCTCGATGCCAATGGCACACGCTGGCTGGATGGTCCGTTGACCACTGCGGCGCGCATCGGAGCAATCTGCTATCTGGATGAGATCGTGGAAGCGCGTCAGGACACGACCGTAGTCATCCACCCGCTGACTGACCACCGCCGCACCCTGCCGCTAGACAAAAAGGGAGAGCTCATCGAAGCGCATCCTGACTTCCAATTGGTGATCTCATACAACCCAGGCTATCAGAGCCTGATGAAGGACTTGAAGCAATCAACCAAACAGCGTTTCACCGGATTCGAATTTGACTATCCGGATGCGGGTCTGGAATCCGAGATCCTCTCCAAAGAGACGGGTCTGGATGTGGCAGTGTGCAGCAAGCTGGTACAGATAGGCCAAGCAGCTCGCAACCTGAAAGGTCACGGTCTGGACGAAGGTATCTCGACACGTCTGCTGGTTTACGCGGCGACCTTGATCAAGAACGGCGTCGATGCCAAAGCGGCCTGCCGTATGGCGATGGTGCGCCCGATCACTGACGACGCAGATATCCGCGATACGCTCGATCATGCGATCGATGCTTCATTCGTCTGAACACGGAGCGTGTTGACAAGCGGAGGGCGGATCAATGGCTGAAGCCGTGAAGGAAAGAAGCGAAGAAGTCGCGATGTACTGGGAGAAGCTAAGTTGCCGCTTCGCCCAAGTTGATGCGGTCTTCGATGAATGTATGAAAGAAGCCAGGCACCTGCTGACAGAAGCGGGCCTGGAAACATATATCGAGAATGCGCGCATCATCGGCAAAATGGGACGCGGAGCCGAACCCCTGCTGGTCTATCTTGAAGAAGCCCCAAGGGTTGCGTCCATGGCGGGTGAGCAGACGCTTACTGAGCTGCGCGAGTTTGCCAACTACATGTCCACGCACACGAACTTCAAATCGATTGTGCCGTTCTTGCAGACCTGTGGTGCGGTGGCGGAATGTCTGCCGACCCGAGAGTTGTTCAAGCAGTATGTTGAGCTGGTCAAGGACATGATGGATCGCACGACCGGATCGGTCCATGGACACCATACTACCTTTGCCAGCCCCGGGCTGCCGGAGTTGCTCAAGCAGGCCCCGAGTATCCTTACACTAGTGCCGCTGGGTGGCTTCAAGAACTGGATCGATTACGGCATCCGCTATTACAACGACCACCCAGAGCGACAGACCGAATATTTCTCCCTGCAGTCGGCCGATTCCAAGGCAGTGTTGCAGCGCGAGCGACATGGAACATTGTTCATTGACCACGAACGGAAGCTGGATTTGTACATGAGAGGATTATGGAGGGATTCAGAGCAGCTGGTCCCCTACTCCCAGGTCTTCGACAGCCTGACAAAGCCAATGCCCTATTACGATGAGGACGGCATCCGGTTGCCGGATGTGTATGACGATCTGGGAGAGATCAGTGGCATAGATCGCTACCGGGCCACTTTGGCACACATGGCTGCTCACCGCCGGTGGAGCACGAAGATGGTGGTCGACAACTGGAGTCCTTTCCAGCGCCTTGGCGTAGAAGTGTTCGAGGATTGCCGCGTGGATCATCTGTCCATGCAGCGCTACCCCGGGTTGAAGAGACTGTTTCTGGCTTTGCATCCGATCCCGGATGAACGATTGCTGGAAAATCCCGAAGCCTCTGCCATCCGCATCAAGCTTGCGATGGTGTCACGCGCCATGCTCGATCCGGACTATCAGTATGTGAATGCTGACATACGGGAATTCGTCACCCGCTTCCATGATGAGATGGCGAAAGGTGAAAGCAGCAGTCCGGAAATGTCACGACTGGGATTGTCGTTCATCGCACGCATGCGCAGACAGTCCGACCTTTCACCCAAGGTCTATTTTCAGGATACCGAAGTCGATTATCGTGACGACAACCGGCATCTGTGGATATACCTGGAAAAAGGGGATGACGAAGACACCTTGTTCGAGCATCTCGACAAGCGAAAAAAGGACGAGGATGAACTGCATGCCTTGCCGCCCCGTCACTATGACGAATGGGACTACACCAATCAGAGCTATCGTCCAGATTGGGTCAGCGTCTACGAGATGAAGCATCCGGGCGGCAGTCCTGCCAAGGTCGACAGCCTGCTGGAGAAGCACGCGGGCCTCGCCAAACGAATGAAGCGCATCCTAGAATTGATCAAGCCGCAGGACAAGGTGCGGATACGCTATCAGGAAGAAGGCTCCGAACTGGATCTGGATGTGGCGATCCGGTCTCTGATCGACTACAAGGCGGGTTCTCAACCCGACCCCAGGATCAATATGAGCCACCGTACCGATGGACGGAACATCGCCGTCTCTCTGGTTTTGGATCTTTCCGAATCGTTGAGCGAGAAAGTTCAGGGGACCGGACAAACCATACTGGAATTGTCACAAGAGGCAGTATCGTTGCTGGCATGGTCGGTTGAACATCTGGGGGATCCCTTTGCGATCTCCGGATTCCATTCCAATACCCGCCACGATGTGCGTTTTTATCACATCAAGGGATACCATGAGCCGTGGGACGACACTGTCAAGGGACGTATAGGCGCGATGCAGGCCGGATGGTCGACCCGAATGGGCGCAGCGATGCGGCATGCAGGGCACTATCTGAAATCACAACCCGCGGACAAGAAGCTGATGCTCATCCTGACGGACGGAGAGCCGGCAGACATCGATTCCAAGGATCCGCAGATGCTGATCCAGGATGCGCGCCAAGCAGTGAACGAGCTGGATCGAGATGGTATTTATTGCTACTGCATCAATCTAGACCCGAAAGCAGATGAATATGTGTCGGATATCTTTGGCAGGCAATACATGATCGTGGACAAGATCGAACAGTTGCCGATCAAGCTGCCGGAACTGTTCATCGCCCTGACCAAATAGGCAACTGAAATCAAGGAGAGCAAGTATGCATCAAGCATCCAGCGGCAAAGTCCTGGTAGGCATCCTCACCGGAAGCCCGAACGACCTGCCTACCGTAGTCAAAGTGCGTGACACATTAACGGATCTCGGCATCGCGAGCGAGATCGTGGTCGCATCGGCACACCGCACACCGGATAAAGTGGTCGCTTACATCGAGCGGGCACATAAGGAAGACGTGCAAGTGCTGATCGGTTGCGCCGGCATGGCGGCCCACCTGGCCGGCGTGATCGCCGGCCATACCCGCCTGCCGGTGATCGGCCTGCCATTGTCTGGCGGTGTAGTGTCAGGTCTGGATGCGCTGCTATCGACTGTGCAGATGCCTCCCGGTGTCCCAGTCGCGACCGTTGCGGTGGATGGCGCAAAGAATGCCGCCATGCTGGCCGCGCGCATCCTCGCGCTGAAATTCCCCGAGATCAACCAGTCACTGGAAGACGCGGCGAAAAAAGAACGAGCACGCTACGATCAGACAGCTGATGAAGCACTTGCCAAGCTGACCGCAAAATAAACAGCGAGGCGATCATTGAGCCAGGCAGTGTCATGAACAATATCGGCGAACCCTGGATGTGGGCGGTGTTCATCGCCTTTGTGCTGGCGATGCTGGTGCTGGACTTGTTCGTGTTCGGCGGCAATAAGGTACACAAGGTCAGCGTTAAAGAGGCGGCCAGCTGGTCGCTGTTGTGGTTCGGTCTGGCGCTGCTGTTCAACGCAGGGTTGTGGTGGCATCTGAATGGCACGGTCGGCCCGGAAATCGCCGACCGCAAGGCACTGGAATTCTTTACCGGCTACTTGATCGAGAAGTCACTGTCGGTGGACAACGTGTTCGTCTTCCTGCTGATATTCAGTGCGTTCCATGTTCCGCCGGAATACCAGCGTCGTGTGCTCATTTACGGCGTGCTGGGGGCTATCGTCATGCGCGCCGTGATGATCCTGGCCGGGGCATGGGTGGTGCGCGAGTTTTCCTGGGTGTTGTACCTGTTCGGCATCTTCCTGGTGATCACCGGAATGCGCATGCTGGTGATGGCGGAGAAGACACCCGATCTGGAGCGCAATCCGGTATTGAGATTCGCACGTCGGCACCTGCGGATCGCGGAGGGCGAACATGGCGAGAAATTCAGCGTGATGAAGGATGGCGTGCGCCACTTCACGCCGCTGTTCCTGGTGTTGATCCTGATCGAGGTGTCGGATCTGGTGTTCGCGGTGGATTCCATACCGGCTATCTTTGCGATCACCACCGATCCTTTCATCGTGTTCACATCGAACATCTTCGCAATCATGGGCCTGCGTGCGCTGTACTTCCTGCTGGCCGATGTGGCTGACCGCTTCCACCTGCTGAAATACGGCTTGGCGATGGTGCTCGTGTTCATCGGCAGCAAGATGCTGATCGCCCCCTGGTACCACGTTCCGGTACAGGCATCGCTGGCTGTCGTTGCTGTGCTGATCGGCGCCAGTGTCGCTGCCAGCCTGCTTGCAACACGGGGAAGACAGTGACGAAATTCATCGGTAAATAGCCGTGGAGAGCTGGGCGGAAAACCTGTAAAATCCGGCAGTTGAAAAAATTTCTAAAAGAGGAGAGCAACATGAGCAAGAGTTTGATCCAGTTCATCATCGAAGAGCAGCGTCAGATCCCGGGTGCAACCGGCGACTTCACCGGCCTGATCAGCGATGTCGTATCCGCCTGCAAGCAGATCGCCCACGACGTGAACAAGGGCGCGTTGATCGGCGTGCTGGGTTCCGCCGGCAGCGAGAACGTGCAAGGCGAGACACAGAAGAAGCTCGACATCATCACCAACGAAGTGTTCATCAAGGCCAACGAATGGGGCGGCCATCTGGCAGCCATGGCTTCCGAAGAGATGGACGACATCTACGAGATCCCCAAGCAATACCCGCGTGGCAAGTACCTGATCACTTTCGACCCGCTGGACGGCTCTTCCAACATCGACGTGAACATCTCTGTCGGTACCATCTTCTCCATCCTGCGTTGTCCTGAAGGCGTGACCAACCCGACCGCTGCCGACTTCATGCAGCCCGGCACCAAGCAAGTGTGTGCAGGTTACGCACTGTACGGCCCGAACACCATGATGGTGATCACCACCGGCCACGGCGTGAATGGCTTCACACTGGATCGCGATGTGGGCGATTTCTTCCTGACGCATCCGAACATGACTATCCCGGTGGACACACAGGAGTTCGCCATCAATATGTCGAATCAGCGCTATTGGGAAAAGCCGGTTCAAAAATACATCGACGAGTGCATGAAGGGCAAGGACGGCGGTCGCGAGAAGAACTTCAACATGCGTTGGGTCGCTTCCATGGTTGCTGAAGTACACCGCATCCTGACACGCGGCGGCATCTTCATGTATCCGTTCGACACCAAGGATCCAGCCAAGGCCGGCAAGCTGCGCCTGATGTACGAAGCCAACCCGATGTCCTTCATCGTGGAACAGGCCGGCGGTGTGAGCTCCACCGGTCGCGAGCGCATCATGGAACTGCAACCGAACGGTCTGCACCAGCGCGTGCCGGTCATCCTCGGTTCGAAGAACGAAGTCGAGCGCGTGATCAGCTACCACAAAGGCGCGTAATTTCGCGAAAAGCGCCCCCGGAAACGGGGGCGTTATCACGTCCGTAACAACAAACTTATCGAGGTCATGATGTCTTCAGCCTTGCATGAATCCGATCTGCCCAGCCTTAAATTTTTGCATCGCGGCAAAGTGCGCGACCTGTACGAAGTGGATGAAAAACATCTGCTGATCGTACAGACCGACCGCCTGTCCGCATTCGATTTCATCCTGCCCACGCCGATCCCCGGCAAAGGCGAGGTGCTGACTGCGGTATCGAATTTCTGGTTCAAAAAACTGGGACATGTCATCCCCAACCATCTGTCCGGGATCGATCCTGAATCGGTGGTGAAGACAGAAGCCGAAAAGGCACAAGTGCGTGGCCGTTCATTCGTCACCAAGAAACTCAAGCCGCTGCCGATCGAAGCCATCGTGCGTGGCTATCTGGTCGGTTCCGGCTGGAAGGATTACAAGAAGACCGGCGCGGTATGCGGTATCGAACTGCCTGCCGGTCTGCAGGAAGCACAGAAGCTGCCGCAGCCACTGTTCACCCCTTCGACCAAAGCCGCCGTGGGCGACCATGACGAGAACATCTCGTTCGAGGAAGCCAAGAAGCTGCTGGGTGACGACATGGCCGAACAGGTGAAGAAGGCCACGCTGGCGTTATACAGCGAAGCGGCGGACTACGCCCTGACACGCGGCATCATCATCGCCGATACCAAGTTCGAATTCGGCACCGATGATGCCGGCAATCTGTATCTGATCGACGAAGCACTGACGCCGGATTCCTCGCGTTTCTGGCCCGCCGACCAGTACCAGGTTGGCAGCAACCCGCCCAGCTTCGACAAGCAGTTCGTGCGCGATTGGCTGGAAACATCGGGCTGGAACAAGCAACCGCCCGCACCGGCTATCCCCGCCGACATCCTGCAAAAGACCGCAGCCAAATACCGCGAGGCGCAGCGGCTGCTGACCGGCGCATGACCAGCCCGGCAGATCTCATCAACGGCTTTCATCGATTCCGTGAGCGGCATTTCACGGACGACGATGCCTTGTATCGCCAGCTGGTGCAGGAAGGCCAGACCCCGAAGATATTGGTGGTCGCCTGCTGTGACTCGCGCGTCGACCCGGCGCTGGTGCTCGATTGCGAGCCGGGCGACCTGTTCGTCATCCGCAACGTGGCGAATCTGGTGCCGCCCGACGAGAACCGCATCGGCGGGCGTCACGGTACCAGTGCCGCGCTGGAGTACGGTGTGAAGACGCTGGCCGTGGAGCACGTCATCGTTCTGGGCCACGCACAATGCGGGGGTATCAGGGCATTGATGAGTGGCACCGGCATCGACAATCAGGAGTCGTTCATCAACAGCTGGATGCGACTGGCAGAACAGGCTCGTACAAAGGTGTTGCAGGAGATGCCGGGAGCATCAAGTCCTGCACTGGAACGTGCCTGTGAACAGCAGGCCATCCTGAGCTCGCTGGATAATCTGATGAGCTTCGACTGGATACGCGAGCGCGTGGCAGACGGACGATTGAAACTGCACGGGTGGTACTTCGATATCGAAAACGGCCAGTTGCTGCAATACGAAGCAGACAACGGCCGCTTCAACGCGATGTGATCACTGCCCTTCGAGGGGGGGTAGACCTTTCAGTTCACGATAGCGGGCCTTGTCCTTGGCGTATCGGGCTTTGACCGCTTCCAGCTCCGCCTTGTTGGTATCCAAGTCAGCCTGGAACTGCTCGATGCGCAGCTTGGCATTTTCCAGATCCTCCTCCAGCGATTTGGGGGTCTTGCGGTTCTGCTTGGCGATCCGTTCCTGCTCCTGCTGCAGGCTGACAAGGTTCTCATTGGCAGATTTGAGCAGTGTGGTGTAGCTGCTGATGCGCGCCTCGACCTGCTGCAGATTGCGGTCACGCGCCAAGTCGATCTCCTTGTCGGAACTGTAGGTGTTGATCAGCGCGTTGTCATGTCGTTCGGCTTGCACCTCTTCATCCGACAACATCTTTCTTTGCACGTTTGTGCTCTCTCGGGCGGACTCGCGCTCTTGCACGCGGCCCTTGTCAAAAGTCTGCGCGTTGCGATTGGCATACTTGGGCGGGATGGTCTCGCCATAGTGCGTGGTACCGTTCTCATCCACCCACTTGTAGAGCTTGGCTTCTGCATTCAGCGAAATGGCTGCGAACAACGCCGCAACACCCACCAGCATCTTCGATTTAATCATCATTTCACCCCGTATCTATCCCGATAAGTTTGAACTGCCTGCAGATTCTGCCCCAACTCAGCCTGCCCCTGCAAATAACCGAGCAGATCATCCAGCGCCGCGATGGAAACCACCGGCAGTCCGTAGTCGCGTTGCACCTCCTGCACCGCCGACAACTCGCCCTGTCCGCGCTCCATGCGGTCCAGCGCGATCACCACGCCGCAAGGTTCGGCACCTGCCGCCCGGATAAGTTCGATGGACTCGCGCACCGACGTCCCGGCCGAGATCACATCGTCGATGATCAGCACCTTGCCAGCTAGCTTCGCACCCACCGTGTTGCCACCTTCGCCGTGGTCCTTGGCCTCCTTGCGGTTGAAGCAATAAGGCACGTTGCGCCCCTGCTCCGCCAGCGCGATGGAAGTACCCGCTACCAGCGGGATGCCCTTGTAGGCGGGGCCGAACAGCATGTCGAACTCCAGGCCGGAGGCCAGGATGGCCTGCGCATAGAACTGGCACAACTCGCGCAGCGCAGCGCCGTCCTGGAACAGCCCGGAGTTGAAGAAGTAAGGCGACAGACGACCGGCCTTGGTCTGGAACTCGCCGAAACGGAGAACGTTCTGAGCGACGGCGAAGCGGATGAAATCCTGACGGTATGCATGCATGGGAAGAATGGGAATCGAATTGAAGAATGCGGCCATTATAATGCCCGCCACTCCAGATTACAGAAGACGCGCCACCGATATGCGAATAATCAGCCTGAACCTCAACGGTATCCGCTCCGCCTACAACAAGGGTCTGCTCGAATGGTTCGGCAAGCAGGACGCCGACATCATGTGTGTGCAGGAGCTCAAAGCGCAGCAAGCCGACATGACGCCCGACATGCTCGCCCCGCTCGGCTATCTCGGATATTTCCACTACGCGGAGAAAAAAGGCTACAGCGGCGTCGGCATCTACAGCAAAAAGAAACCCGACAACGTCATCGTCGGCCTCGGCATTCCCGAATTCGACATGGAAGGCCGTTACATCGAAGTCCAATTCGGCAACCTCAGCGTGGTCTCGCTCTACCTGCCCTCCGGCTCCAGTGGTGAAGAGCGCCAGGCCGTGAAGTTCAAGTTCCTGGAAGCCTTCATGCCGCACATGGTTGCGCTCAAGCAGAGCGGCCGAGACGTCGTCGTCTGCGGCGACTGGAACATCGCACACACCGAAAAGGATCTGAAGAACTGGAAAGGCAACAAGAAGAACTCCGGCTTCCTGCCCGATGAACGCGCCTGGATGACATCGTTGTTCAACGAAGTCGGCTTCGTCGACGTGTTCCGCAGACTGCATCCCGAGCTCGAAGCCTACACATGGTGGTCGAATCGCGGTCAGGCATGGGCCAAGGATGTGGGTTGGCGCATCGATTACCAGATCGCCACTCCCGGCATTGCGGAGAAAGCGGTCTCAACGGGCATCTACAAGGAACAACGGTTCAGTGATCATGCGCCGTTGTTGGTGGATTACAAGGACTGATTGGAAGGCTGCACATTCCACGGCGCAACCTTCAATAACAGCAGCATCCCCGGTATCGCCAGTAGCACACACAACAGGAAGAACATCGTCCACCCCATCCCTTCCACCAGCCAGCCGGTCGCCGCATTGGCGAAGGTGCGCGGGATGGCCATCAGGCTGGTGAACAGCGCGAACTGGGTGGCGGTGTAGGCCGGATGTGTGGTGCGGGCGATGAAGGCGACGAAGGCGACGGTGCCGAGGCCGACGCCTAGGGCTTCCATGCCGATCACGATGGCGAGCTGGGTGCGTTCGGCGACGCCGATCTCGGTGAAGGGACCATGCGAGGCAAGCCAAGCGAAGCCGAAGATGGATACCACCTGCACCACACCGAACAACCACAGCGCGCGGTTGATGCCGATCTTCACCATCCACAGACCGCCGAGCATGCCGCCGATGATGGAGGGCCACAGGCCGGCGTTCTTGGCGATGAGGCCGATGTCGGTCTTGGTGAAGCCCATGTCGAGATAGAACGGCGTCGCAAGCGCGGTGCACATGCTGTCGCCGAGTTTGTAGAACAACAGGAAGGCCAGCACCAGCAGCGCGCTGTTCCAGCCTTTGCGCGTGATGAACTCATGGAAGGGTTCCACCACCGCTTCGCGCAGCGTCTTGGGTGGCGAGGCGCGGTGCGGTTCGCTCACCATCAGCGTCATGGCGATGCCGGGCAGCATGAACAGCGCGGTGATGATGAACACCGTGCTCCACGGCAGGAAGTCAGCGAGGATCAGAGACAGCGAACCGGGCACCAATCCGGCGATGCGGTAGGCGTTGACGTGGATGGCGTTGCCCAGGCCGAGTTCGACATCACTCAACAATTCGCGCCGGTATGCGTCGAGCACGATGTCCTGCGTCGCGCTCAGTACCGCGAGCAGAGTGGCGATCCAGGCGATGGTGACGAGATCGCTACTCGGCGAGAAGCCGCCCATGGCGGCGATGGTCGCCAACAGGCCGATCTGCGTAAGCAGCATCCAGCCACGGCGGCGGCCCAGCACCGGCACCACGTAGCGGTCGAGGAACGGCGACCACAGGAACTTCCAGGTGTAGGGGAACTGGATCAGCGCGAACAGGCCGATGGTCTTCAGGTCGACCTGCTCGCTGCGCAGCCAGGCAGGCACGAGGTTGAACAGCAGGAACAGCGGCAGGCCGGAGGCAAAACCCGTGAAAACGCATATCAACATGCGTCTCGTGAATAATTGCTCCCAGACGCTCATGCCTCGCGCTTGAAGCGATACACCGCCACGCTGCCGCGCAGGTTGGGCAGCAGGTTCACATCACCGCTGTCGTTCATCACGTGACGGCCGAGGATGCGCAGGCCGAGGTGATCGCACAGCAGTTCGAAATCGTTCAGTGTGCACAGGTGCACGTTGGGTGTGTCGTACCACTGGTAGGGCAATATCTTCGACACGGGCATATGGCCTTGCATGATCTGCAAACGGTTCTTCCAGTAGCCGAAGTTGGGGAAGCTGACGATTCCATCACGCCCGACGCGCACGATCTCTTTCATCAATGCTTCGGTATGGCGCGTGGCCTGCAGCGTCTGCGACAGGATGACGAAGTCGAAGGAGTCGCTCTCGAAATCGGCCAGCCCGTGATCCAGGTCGTTCTGGATCACATTCACGCCGTTGGCGATGCAGGCCGCGATGTTGGCGTCGCTGATCTCCACGCCGTAACCGCGCACGTCGCGCGTCTCGCGCAGGTAGCGCAGCAGGCTGCCGTCGCCGCAACCGAGGTCGAGCACCGAGGAACCTTGCGGGATCCATGCCGCGATGGCGGCGAAATCAGGGCGAGATTGGATGATGGAGGTGTTCATTTGCATTCTCCCGCCACCCGCTCAAGATAATTGCGCATCACCGCGAAATACTGTTCGTCCTGCATCAGGAAGGAATCGTGGCCGTGCTGCGAGGTGATCTCCGCATAGCTCACATCGCGCTTATTATGCAGCAGCGCTTTAACGATCTCGCGCGAACGGTCCGGTGAGAAGCGCCAATCGCTGGAGAACGACACCACCAGAAAGTTGGCCTGCACGTTGGCGAAAGCGCGCGCGAGGTTGTGCTCGGTGTGGCGCGCAGGGTCGAAATAATCCAGCGCCTTGGTCATCAGCAGATAAGTGTTGGCGTCGAAATACGCGGCGAACTTGTCGCCCTGATAGCGCAGATAGGATTCGACTTCGAACTCGATGTCGTAACCGTATTTGTATTCACCCGAACGCAGACCGCGCCCGAACTTGCCCGCCATCGCATCGTCGGAAAGATAAGTGATATGGCCCAGCATGCGCGCCAGGCGCAGGCCGCGCGTGGGCACCACACCGAACTGGTAGAAGTCGCCGCCGTGGAAATCCGGATCGGTCAGGATGGCGTTGCGTGCCACATCGTTGAACGCGATGTTCTCGGTGGTCAGGTGCGGCGCGGTGGCGATGGCCAGCACGTTGCGCACGCGCTCCGGATAAGTGATCGACCATTGCATCGCCTGCATGCCGCCCAGACTGCCGCCGATGATGGCGGCGAACTGCCGGATGCCGAGCATATCGGCCAGACGTGCCTGCGCGTGCACCCAGTCTTCTACCGTCACCATGGGGAAATCGGAACCGTAGGGCTTGCCGGAAGCGGAATCGATACTGGATGGGCCGGTGGAGCCGTGACAACCGCCGAGGTTGTTCAGGCCGATGACGAAGAACTTGTTGGTGTCGACAGGCTTACCGGGCCCGATCATGTTGTCCCACCAGCCGATGTTCTTCTCGTCATCGGCATAGCGACCCGCGACATGGTGATGGCCGGACAGCGCGTGACAGATGAGGATGGCGTTCGACTTGGCGGCATTCAGCGTACCGTAAGTCTCGTACATCAGTTCAAAGCGCGGCAGCACCTTGCCGCAGCTGAAACTCAGCGGCTCTTCAAAGGTTGCGCGTTGCGCGCTGACGATACCAACAGATCCGGACAATACGAACTCCCAAAACAAAACCCGCTCAGCTGGCAGCTAGAGCGGGTCATCTCGCTTTAGCTGGAATGTTTAACGTGCCCCGCAAGCTGATCTCAAATCGGCACGGAACGAAGTGTCCGTGTTTTGTTACAGGCTGTCAATTGAGCGCATGCCCAGTGAAAAAACCCTGGTGCAAAAATGAAACAGATGAACAACCTTAACAAAGCTGTAACAAACGCGCGGCATCATCCGCACCCAGTTCTTTCGGCGCTTGACCGTTAAGAGCCAAGTGCAGTTATTTTATTAACGTTAAGGAGTAACCATGAAACAAAAACTGATCGCACTGGCCATCGCCTCTGCCCTCTCCGCACCGGCTTTCGCCGACAACGCCAACATCAACGTGTACGGCAAGGCATTCCTGACTTTCGACCAGCATGATGCAGGCGGCGCAGCCACCAGCGTGATGCGCGTGAACACCAATGCATCGCGTTTCGGTGTGAAAGGCGACGAAGACCTGGGCGGCGGCCTGAAGGCAGTGTTCCAGTACGAAGTGCAGATGGATGCGGACGGCAATAGCGGAAATGGCTTGGGCAACGGCACCCGCAACAGCTTCGCCGGTCTGCAAGGCGATTTCGGTAAGGTCGTGCTGGGTATCCACGACACACCGTTCAAGGTCGCACACAACAAGATCGAACTGTTCGACAACACCACTTCCTGGTCTGCCACGAACGTGATCGGCCGCTCCGCCGGCAAGAACTACAACACTCGCCAGAAGAACATGGTCCAGTACTGGACACCGAAGATGGGTGCCCTGTCCGCTGCCTTCATGTACAGCCCGGACGAAGCCAAGACGACAGCCAAGAACGCAAGCATCCTGTCCATGTCCGGAACTTTCGAGCAGGACAACCTCTATGTAGCAGCAGGTTACGAGAGCCGTGCTGACGTGGTCGTCGGCACGACTGACAGCGCATTCCGTCTGGTTGGCAAGTTCGATCTGGCCGATGCATGGGTAGGCGGCATGTTCGAAAACATCAAGACCAACACCAGCGCAACTGCCAGCGTATCCGGCAAGAACGTTGAACTGGTCGGTGGAGTCAAGCTGGGTGCAGGCAGCCTGGCGGCTAGCTACGCCAAGGCAGGTTCCACTGCTGCTACCGGCGCTGCGGCCAATGACGTGAACATCATGGCCATCAAGTACGCATACAAGTTCTCCAAGCGTACCGAAGCCTTCGCTGCTTACGCATCGCAGAAGACCAACGGCGCAACCAGCGTGACTGCAACCACCATCGGTGGCGGCATCGTGCACTCGTTCTAAGCTGACAGCAGTTAGTTCATAGCAAACAAAAACGGGCGTCTTCGGACGCCCGTTTTTGTTTGGCTGGAAAAAAGATTAAAGCGCGTTCAGCTTATCCAGCAGTTCGCGGATCTTGAGCGGATCATCCGCGCGCAGGATGCGTTGCACCAGCGGCGCGATCTCGGACAGGCTGGTGGTGAGCACGCGCTGCTTGGTACCCAGCAATTGGGCCGGATGCATGGAAAACTGGCGCAAGCCAAGGCCCAGCAGCAAACGCGTATAGATCAATTCACCCGCCATCTCACCGCACACCGAAACCGGGATGGCGGCCTTGTTGGCGGTCGTGATCACGTGCGACAGCAGCTCCAGGATTGCCGGATGCAGCGGGTCGTAGAGATGCGCGACCTCCTCGTCGGTGCGGTCGATGGCCAGCGTGTACGGGATCAGGTCATTGGTGCCGATGGAAAGGAAGTCCAGTTTCTTGATGAAGGCACCCAGCGCCAATGCGGCGGCCGGGATCTCGATCATGCCGCCGACGGGCACGTCCTCGCGGAAAGGCACGTTCTGCGCGGCCAACTCCTGCTTGACGGAGTCGATCAGCTGCAGGGTCTGGTTGATCTCCGATGCGCCGGACAACATGGGCACCAAAATCTTGAGGTTGCCGTAGACCGAGGCACGCAGCAGTGCGCGCAACTGGGTGCGGAACAATTGCGGCTCGGCCAGACACAGGCGGATCGCACGCAAGCCCAATGCCGGGTTGCTGGCGACGCGCGTCACGCCTTTGAGTTGTTTGTCGGCACCCAGGTCATAGGTGCGAATGGTGACCGGCTTGTCCTTCAAGCCCTGCAGCACGGTGCGGTAGGCCTGGTACTGTTCTTCCTCGTCCGGCAGTTCATCGCGGTTGAGGAACAGGAATTCGCTGCGGAACAGACCCACACCGTTCGCACCGTTGTCCTTGACCTGCTGCACATCGGTCGGCATCTCGATGTTGGCCATCAGGTCGATGACCGTGCCGTCCAGCGTGTTGGCGCGTGCCGTCTTCAGGCGCTTCAGCTTCTGGCGTTCCAGTTGCCACTCGCTCTGGCGCAGCTTGTATTCGGCAAGCAGGTTCTTGTCGGGATTGACGATGACCACACCCTGCGCTCCGTCCACGATCAGCATGTCGCGGTCTTTGATCAGTTCGCGTGCATGGTGCAAGCCGACGATACACGGCGTGTTAAGACTGCGCGCCACGATGGCAGTGTGCGAAGTCGCACCACCAAGGTCGGTGAGGATGGCGCAGAACTGGTGCGGCTTGAGCTGGATCAGGTCGGCCGGGCTGACATCATGGGCGACCAGCACCATCTCGCCGTCGACCTGTGAAGAGGGCGGCACATGGCCGGGATGGCCGCCCAGCACCTTGAGGATGCGCTCGACCACTTGGATCACATCGGTCTTGCGCTCGCGCAGATAGGCATCGTCGAAGGCTTCGAACTGTGCGACCAGCTCGTCCATCTGCGTCTTCAGTGCCCATTCGGCATTGCACTGTTCGGTTTTGACCATCTCACGTGCGGCATGGCTGATGTGCTCGTCGCCGAGGATCATCAGGTGCAGATCCAGGAAGGCATCGAATTCCGCAGCCGCCATCTGCGGACGATGTGTGCGCAGGTCGGTCAGCTCTTCCCTGGTCGCATGCAGTGCCGCGTCTAGACGTGCGACTTCCTCCTCCACCAGATTCTTGGGCAAGACATAGTGCGCAACTTCCAGCGAAGTGTGCGAGACCAGATGGGCGCGGCCGATAGCGATGCCGCTGGAGACCGGCAAGCCGTGTATCGTGAAGCTCATTCGCCTTCTCCGAAATAGTCGTTGATCAGTGCCAGCAATGCCGTCATCGCTTCATCTTCGCGATCACCATGTGTCTCGATGGAGATGGTCGATCCTTTGGCGGCGGCCAGCATCATCACGCCCATGATGCTCTTGGCGTTGATACGCTTACCGTTGCGCGACAACCAGACTTCGCACGGGAACTGCGAAGCGAGCTGTGTCAGTTTGGCGGAAGCCCTGGCATGCAAGCCGAGCTTGTTGATGATCTGTGCGTCCTGATTCTGCATTTGATTACCTTATTCCTCGCCCATGGTCACGATGCATTCGCGACCGCCTTCCAGCGCGATCCGCGCAAGTTCGGGCATGTTCTTGTTGGGGTGGCAGACCACGCGCAACAACATTGGCAGGTTCACACCCGCGACGCCCATGATGTGTTCCTCCCGGCATAACTGTCGAGCCAGATTGCTTGGAGTCGCGCCGTAGATGTCGGCCAGAATGAGCACGCCGTTGCCGCGGTCCAGCTGCTTGATCAGCGCGTGTCCTTCTGCCAATTTCTGTTGCGGATCATCATCCGCGTAAACAGACAGCACTTTCAGTCCGTCCGGGATCCTGCCCAATACATGCTGCACACAATCCACCAGACTTTCACCCAGCGCGTTATGCGCCACTACCAATATGCCTGCCATCAGATGACTCCCAAATAACGTGCGAATAACAATGCGACGAGCAGCAGAAGCAGCCAGCCGTAGCGTAGCAACCAGCGCAACGCGCGCGCTTTGAATGCCTCGTCGGCATTCTCCCTATCCACGATGCCGCGTATCTGCTTTAGCGCATGGTGCGCAGTGCTGCGCTGGATATTGTGCTCCAAGCGTTCGTCTTCGTTCATGGCACCGGAACGACAACGGTTTTACTGTCGCTGAAATCCAGGCGCTTCAGCATGGATTCGGTGAGATGGACCTTGCCATCGGCATCGATCAGCAGCGCGTCAGTCTGATGCATGCTGCGTACCGCAGTGCGCCAGCCGGAAGCACCGGCGATGAAGATAGGCTTGGATGTCACATCCGACAACAGGCCTGCGCGTTCGCCCCGCGCCAGCACGGTCACCGCCTGTACACCCTGCACGGGTTGGCCGCTGCGCGGATCGAGCAGGTGGCAATAACGTTTACCGTCCAGCTCGAAGTAGCGCTGGTAATCGCCCGAGGTACCGACAGCTTCGCCGTCTCTTAATTCAAGTGTTGCGATCGCACCCGGCTTGCGCGGATGCTGGATGCCGATATGCCACGGACGCTTGCCGTGAGTACCCAGGGCGATCACATTGCCGCCGATGTTGATCAAAGCATTGGATATATTTTGTGACTTCAATACTTCAACAGCGCGATCCAGAGCATATCCTTTGGCAAATCCGCCCAAGTCGATCATGACAGCAGGATTCTTGCTGCCGACCTGTTCTTCAGAGGCACCGCTAACAGCAGGCTGATAGAACATGTCCGTCATTTGAGGGTTGGCCTTCAATAGGGCAGCGATCTTCTTCTCATCGGGCAGCACCGGCTGGAAAGTATCCGATTGGAATCCCCATGCCTTGATCAGGCCGCCAATAGCCGGATTGAAAGTGCCGCCTGATTGTATAGAGAACTGCTCCGCATCCTGCAGCAGGAAGACCAGCTCGGATGTTGCAGCCTGTGTCTTGCCTTGGGCTATAGCCTCGTTGATCGCGCTCAGGGCTGAAGGCTGCCAGGCGTGCAGCATGTCGTGCAGGCGTTGGAATTCAGTCATCACAGCCGCCGCGCCTTGGCGTGCCTTGGCTTCCTCTTCGCCGTAAATGCTCACTTCTACGATGGTGCCGAACACATAGGCTTGCTCTTGATACAACGGTTCTTTGCCGCAACCGGTGAGCAACGACAATACAGCCAACATTGAAACAAGGATCCTCATCATGCAGTTAGTTCCTCCAGTTCGATAGAGGCAGCCAGCAAGGCCAGACGTGCCACCACGCCATAGGCATAGAAGCGGTTCGGCGTGTCATCGGGTGCCCGGTCGGGGTTGGGCAGCGTGCAGCTGCTCTCGAATGCCAACGGCACGAAATGCATGCCCGGTGCGTTCAGGTTCTCGTCCACCCCGCGTCCGGTGTGCACGCGGTAGAAGCCGCCCACCACGAAGTGATCCACCATGTACACCACCGGCTCGGCCACTGCATCGTTGATCTGTTCGAAGGTATACACACCTTCCTGCACCAGCACGTCGGAGACTGGCAGTCCTTCTTTCACCACCGCCATCTTGTTGCGTTGCTTGCGGTTCAGGTCGCGCACTTCGCTGGCATCCTTCACCGTCATGATGCCCATGCCGTAGGTGCCTGCGTCCGCCTTCACGATCACGAAAGGATCGTCCTTCACACCATACTCGGCATATTTGGCTTTCATCTTTTGCAACATCATGTCCACCTTGCCGGCCAGACAATCCTCGCCGGTGCGCGCATGGAAATCTATCTCACCGCACGAATCGAAATACGGGTCGATCAGCCAGGGGTCGATGCCCAGCATCTCGGAAAAATCATGTGCCACACGCGAATAAGCCGCGAAATGGCACGACTTGCGGCGCGTCGTCCAGCCGCCTTCCAGCGGCGGCAACACGTTCTGCTCAAGATTGCGCAGGATGTCAGGCACACCCGCCGACAGGTCGTTGTTGAGCAACACCACACAAGGATCGAAGTCATCGATGAACAGGCGGTTACCCTTGCGGACGATGGGTTCCAGAGTAAGCGTGTTGCCGTCGGTCAGTTGTATGTCCGTGGGCTGCGTGATCTCCGGTAGCAGGCTGCCGATGCGAACGTTGAGGCCGGACTGGCGCAGCACGCGCACCAGCATCGCCACGTTCTGCAGATAGAACTGGTTGCGGGTGTGGTTCTCCGGGATCAACAGCACGCCGCGCGCCTCGGGGCAGATCTTTTCGATCGCGCTCTGCGCTGCATGGATGCACAAGGGCAGGAAATCAGGATTCAGATTGTTGAAACCGCCGGGGAACAGATTGGTATCCACCGGCGCCAGCTTGAAGCCGCTGTTGCGCAGATCGACCGACGCATAGAAAGGCACGGTGTGTTCCAGCCACTGGGTGCGGAACCAGCGTTCGATATCGGGCTGTTTGGCAAGGAAGCGCCGCTCCAGATCGAGCAGCGGGCCTTTGAGTGCGGTGGTGAGATGGGGAACCATGATTAACCTGCTTGGAACGATGCAGGCATTCTAGCCGATTTGGCCCATGACGATTGGATGTGCGGCGTGTTTGGGTGGCAGTCAATCAGGCAATCGGTCGCGCAACACATCGCGGTCAAACCACCATTTGTCGCCGACCAATGCATCCACCACGGTCGCCAACCGCGGCAGGAATATCTGCGGATCGCGCAGTTGCAGATGGTTCAGCCAGCGGTCCAGTCCTTCCTGATCCTGTACGTTGCTATGGCGCTGGGCGACCATGGCGATGAGGTTGTTCACCAGGAAGCTCTGGCTTTCGTGCTGCTCATCGTCGGCACGCAGATCGACCACGTAACGCGCGGTGATGGCCGCCACTGCCGCCCCGTCTGAATCGTTTGGCGTCTCGTCCACGATGTGAATCAGCATGGCGACGGTCAATTCGGGATCGACCGGGAAAGTGACGGCCAGCCAGATGCCCATACCCAATGCGGCAAGCGAGTCAGGCTGCTGTGCCTGGAACAGTACATCGCAGGCCTCCACCGCATCCGCCCAGGATTCTTGCTGCATGCAGGTGAAGAAGGCTTCGCGGGCGATGTCCCACGCTTCTTTCTTGCGGCCCAGTGCGTTCAACAGTTCTGCGATATCCAATTGCGACTTTGCACGCGGCAAGGGCTCATCTTCTTTCAAAGTTTCAAACGCTTGCAGTGCTTCGGCAAGCTGCTTTTTCAGCCCGGCACGTTCTTCGGCGCTCAGGCCGTCGTTGCTGTCGTTCACCAGTTGCGTGATGTTGATAGTCTTCTCTTGCATGGTCAGCTCGCTGCTCGTTCTTGTGAGGTCGGCAGTTTAAACCAGCCACCGGCGAATCGAACCCTGCTGTCAGTGGTAGAATGCCGCCCTTCGAAAATAAGGCAGTCCCATGTTATCTACAGCAAACATCACCATTCAGTTCGGCGCCAAGCCGTTGTTCGAGAACGTATCCGTCAAATTCGGTGACGGCAACCGTTACGGTTTGATCGGCGCCAACGGCTGCGGCAAATCCACTTTCATGAAGATCCTCGGCCGAGATCTGGATCAAACCTCGGGCGAAGTCATGCTGGATCGCGGCGAGCGCCTCGGCAAACTGCGCCAGGACCAGTTCGCCTATGAAGAGAATCGCGTGCTGGATGTGGTGATGATGGGGCATGACGAGATGTGGGAAGCGATGAGCGAGCGCGATGCGATCTACGCCAATCCCGATGCCAGCGAAGAAGATTACATGCGCGCAGCCGATCTGGAAGCGACCTTCGCCGAATACGACGGCTACACCGCCGAAGCACGTGCGGGCGAGCTGCTGCTGGGTCTGGGCATCGATATCGAATTGCACCAGGGACCGATGAGCGCGGTCGCGCCGGGTTTCAAGTTGCGCGTGCTGCTGGCACAGGCGCTGTTCTCCAACCCCGACATCCTGCTGCTGGACGAGCCGACCAACAACCTGGACATCAACACCATCCGCTGGCTGGAAGATGTGCTCAATGCGCGCAACTCCACCATGGTCATCATCTCCCACGATCGCCACTTCCTGAACAGCGTATGCACGCACATGGCCGACCTGGACTTCGGCAAGATCACCGTGTATCCGGGCAACTATAACGACTACATGCTGGCTTCCACGCAGGCGCGCGAGCAGCAATCATCCGACAATGCCAAGGCCAAGGAAAAGGTCGCCGAGTTGAAAGCCTTCGTGGCGCGTTTCTCGGCCAATGCCTCCAAGGCCAAGCAGGCCACCAGCCGCGCGCGCCAGATCGACAAGATCAAGATCGAGGACATCAAGCCGTCCAGCCGCCAGTACCCGTTCATCCGTTTCGAATACGACGAGCGCGAGAAGCTGCACCGCACCGCGGTGGAAGTGCAACATATGGCCAAGGGCTACGACAAGGTGTTGTTCTCCAACGTGAACTTCCGCATCGACGCGGGCGAGAAGGTGGCCATCATCGGTCCCAACGGCATCGGTAAGACCACCTTGCTACGCTGTCTGGCGGGCGATCTCGAGCCTGATACAGGCACCATCAAATGGGCGGAGAAAGCCAAGCTTGGTTACTACGCGCAGGACCATGCGCACGACTTCGCCGAAGACAAGGTGATGATGGAATGGATGACCGACTGGCGCGGCCCGTCCGACGACGACCAAGTGGTGCGTGGCACGCTGGGTCGTTTGCTGTTCTCCGGCGACGACGTGAAGAAACGCGTCCAGGTGTTGTCCGGCGGCGAGAAGGGCCGCATGCTGTTCGGCAAGCTGATGCTGGCCAAGCCTAACGTGCTGCTGATGGACGAGCCGACCAATCACATGGATATGGAAGCCATCGAATCGCTGAACACCGCGCTCGACTTGTTCAAGGGTACGCTGATCTTCGTCAGCCATGACCGCGAGTTCGTCAGTTCGCTCGCCACGCGCATCATCGAGATCTCCGCCAAGGGTGTGAACGATTACCATGGCACGTACGAGGAATTCCTGCGCGACCAGATGGTGGAGTAAGGTTTAAACGATCTGCGGAAATAAAGGGTTTTGAATTGAACAGAACCATAGGTGTATTCGATTCCGGCGTGGGCGGACTTTCCGTCCTGCAACACATCCGCGAAGCGTTACCCGAGGCGAATCTGATTTACGTCGCCGACTCCGGTCATGTACCTTACGGTGGGCGCTCGGCCGCCTTCATCGAAGCGCGTGCGATGGCGCTCACACGCTTTCTGCTCAGTCAGGGTGCGGAGGCCATCGTCATCGCTTGTAACACCGCCACCGCTGCAGCCGCCCTGCCGCTACGCAAACAATTCAGCAAGATCCCTTTCATCGGCATGGAGCCAGCCGTCAAGCCGGCAGTCGCCGCAACCCAAAGCAATGTGGTGGGGGTGCTGGCGACGGTGGGCACACTGGAAAGTGCCCGCTTCGCTGCCTTGTTGGAGAAATATGCGGGAAATGTGAAGATCGCGACACAGGGCTGTCCCGGCTTGGTCGAACTGGTCGAGCGCGGCGATCTGCACAGCATCGAAGCGCGGCGTCTGGTGGAGCGCTATACCAAGCCGCTGCTGGATGCGGGTGCGGATACGTTCATCCTCGGCTGTACCCACTATCCCTTCCTCGCGCCGCTGATCCATGAAGTCGTGGGTGAAGAGATCACACTGATCGATACCGGCGCGGCCGTCGCACGTGAACTCAAGCGCCGCGTCGATACCGAGCTGCCTCCACGGGTGAAGCTGGGCGTGATCGGCAACGAGGTCTTCCATACCAGTGGCGATGCAGAACGCGCCACGCGCATCGTATCCCAGCTATGGGGCAAAGACGTCACTGTGGCAGCCGTGCCGCCACCCTATAACTGAACGGGATCACTCTGGGAGTTGATAGCCCTGTTCGTTGAACAGCTTCAGGCAAGCATCGACAACCATCGGGTCGAAATGTACGCCTCGCTGTTGGGAGAGCTCACACAGAGCGGCCTCGATGCCCAGACCTGGGCGATAGGGTCGGTGTGAAGACATCGCCTCGACCACATCCGCTACGCTGATAATTTTCGCCTCAAGCAAGATATCGTCTCCCTTCAGACCAAGCGGATACCCGCTACCATCAACCCGCTCGTGGTGCTGTTGAACGATCTGCGCGATCGGCCAAGGGAAATCGATGGACTTGAGGATGTCATGACCGCTCTGCGAGTGAGCTTTCACCAAGCTGAACTCAATCTCGGTCAGGCGGCGCGGCATGCTCAGTATCTCGGCCGGGATCTGTATCTTGCCGACATCATGCACGATAGCAGCCAGTTCGATCCCCTCTATCTGATTAGCATCCAACCCCATGGCTGTTGCAATCTCAACGGAAAGTTTCGCGACACGACGCTGATGGCCTGCGGTATAGGGGTCGCGAAACTCGACCGTAGCTGCCAGCGCTTCGATTGAGTTAAGCAAACTGCCGCGTAAGCGTTTTTCACTTTCCAATAATTCGCCTGTGCGCTTCTCAACTATATCTGAAAGATTGTGGCGCAGCTGATGCAGCTCCATGTGCGTGTTGACCCGCGCCAGCAGTTCGTCGCGCTGATAGGGTTTGGTCACATAATCCACAGCACCGACTTTGAAGCCCATCAACTTCTCATCCGTCTCCGATGCGGCGCTGACGAAGATCACAGGAACATCGTTCAAGGCTGAATCGGCTTTCAGGCGACGACATACCTCATATCCATCCATGTTTGGCATGCGGATGTCGAGCAAGATCAGGTCCGGGGGAGTATTGCTGGCGGCGTGCAGCGCCAGTTCACCATTGATCGCAGACAGAACCTCATAGCCCTCTGATTTCAGAAGGTCCGTCAACAATCTCAGCGAAGCTGGGGTGTCATCTACCGCAAGGATCTTGCCTTTGCCACTCATATCAGGTGGTTCCAATCGTTTTTAGTTGCTCAAGGATAGCAGGATAATCAAAATCGGCTATCAATTTGGAGAGGGTTTTGTGCAGCGTCGGGTCGATATCCGCGACCAGGGCAACGGTGCTCTCGATACGCTCGCTATCCAGACTTTCCAGCGCGGTTTTCAGTTCGCCGCGCAGGGCGGGCGGCAGCACGCTCAGCATCTCCGGGGTCAATGCGACAGGGGGCTGGGCAGAACGCGCCTCCGGGCTTTCCTCATAGATGAACTGCACACCTAGTTGCCGCGTCAGACATTCATATATCTCATTGAAACGATAGGGCTTGCTTACGAAGTCGTCCATGCCGGCATCCAGCAGCACCTGCTGTTCTTCCTTGAACGCGGAAGCAGTGACGGCCACGATCTTCACCTCTTTTCCGCCGGGTAACGCTCGGATCACCTTTGTCGCCTCGATACCGTCCATCACCGGCATGCGCCTGTCCATCAGGATCAGATGCGGTTGCCAGGCTTGGAATTGCTCGACGCCCTGCTTGCCGTTTTCCGCCAGTCTGCTCTGGATGCCGATGATATCCATCAGCCGTTTGAGCAACAGCTGGTTCTCCAGCTGGTCCTCAACGATCAGGATGCGGAAAGAAGGCTGACCGGGCACCAGCCCGACCACTGCACTGTGCTTCACCTCTTCCTGCTTGCCCATATCCGCAGCGTCTGCGGCCATCACGGGCAGTTCTATACGGAAGGTCGAACCACGGCCAAGTGTGCTGTCGACCGAGATCGTCCCGCCCATCAGTTCGACGAATTGGCGGGTGATGGTCAAGCCAAGGCCGGAGCCCTGATTGTCACCTGCCTGCTTGCCCAGCTGTACGAACGGCTTGAACAGCCGAGACTGATCTTCGGCCGAGATACCGGGCCCGCTGTCCTCCACAGAGATCAGCAGGTGAGGCAACCTGCCGTTTGGAACCATCATGAGGTGAAGGACCACACTGCCGTGCTCGGTGAACTTGATCGCATTGCCGAGCAGATTGATCAGTACCTGACGCAGGCGGGGCTCGTCACCTTTGATATAGCGTGGACAGTCGGGTGACTGGTCGACCAGCAGTTGCAGACCTTTTTCCTCAGCCCGGATATGCATCATGTCTGTGACATCGTGCAACATTAGAGCGAGATCAAAAGCAGCACTCTCCAGCTTGACTTTGCCTGATTCGATCTTGGCCATCTCCAGTACGTCATTGATCAGGCCTAACAGGTGGTTGCCACTGTGATTGATGATGTTGAGTGTGTCGCGCTGCACCGCGCTCAGCTGAGCATCGCGACGCATCAGATTGGAGAAACCGAGGATGGCATTGAGCGGGGTACGCAATTCGTGGCTCATGCTGGCCAGGAAAGCACTCTTTGCCCGGTTGGCCGCTTCGGCGGCATCGCGCGCCAGCACCAGTTCGGTGGTGCGTTTTTCCACCTCCTCTTCCAGATGGTCCTTGTAACGCTTCAGTACGAGCTCGGCTTCCTTGCGTGCGCTGATATCCTGAGCCGCACCCCAAAGGCCTAAGGTCTTGCCCGCCTCATCGAGTACCGTCTCTCCCCTCACCCACATCCAGCCATGACTGCCATCGTCCCGCACTGTTCTCAATTCAAGTTCGTATGGCACACCGGTTTCAACAGTACTAGCCAGCGAGGCAGACAACAGCGACCAACTCTCGGGGGTGAACAATTTTTGATGTTCGGTATATGGCGGCGGTGGGAGCGCAGGATCGAAGCCATACATCTTGTAAAGTTCTTCCGACCACACCACCTCATTGCTTGCCACATCCAAATACCAGCTGCCGATATGGGTGATCTGTTGCGCCCGCTTCAATTCCAGCTCGCTCCTGCGGAGTCTCTCTTCAGTCAGCCTGCGCTCGGTGACGTCCTCGCCGGAAGAAAGGAGGCCAGAGGGGCTGCCGTCAGCATCTTTTACAAGCGTGTTATGGAAAGCGACAACTCTTCTTTCGCCGCGCTTGTTCAGGATCGGGTTCTCATAATATTCAGTCAATTCCGTTTTGCCGGCCATCAGCTGATGGAAAACGTTCCGAATCGTTTCCTGCATATCTTCAGGGATGCACAGTTCGAACCAGTTCCTGCCGATCACTTCCTGTTCGCTGTAACCGAGGATCTCGCACCCTTTCCGGTTGATCAGCGTGATGTTTCCTTCTGTATCCAGCACCACCAGCATCACGCCGGCGACATCCAGATAGGTCTGCGCCTGATCCTTCTCTTTCAGGATCTGCGCCTCCAATCGCCTGTACTCGGTCAGATCCAGCCCGAACGAGCAGTCCACCAGTTCGGTGGAGATGAACCCCCATGAGACGATTCGTTCTGTTCCGTCCTTGCAGGTGACTTTCGTTTCGACGGGCTCGATAGCGGTCTTGTTCTCGAGGGCGATTGCGACCTTTTCGCGCCACTCCGAAGCCACACGCTGCCGATACGATTCGTCCGGATAGGCACGCGGCCACCACTCAGCCACCGTGGGAACATCTTCCAGGGTATAGCCGAACAGTCGCGTGAAAGCCGGATTGATATATTCGGCCTTTTGTTCGAGGCCGGAAGACGATGTGTAAATGGCAAGGGGAGAAGCTTCAGCCATCCCCTTGAAGAGTCTGTTGGCCTCGACAAGCGCTTCCTTGGAGCTTACAAGTTCGGTGATGTCCTCAGAGATGCCCAGCAGATAGCGGGGGATGTCGCGCTCGTCGCGAAGCGCGAGCTTCTTGGTATGCAGTATCCGGGTCCCTTGCTGCGTCGTTATCGACTCCTCCGGAATGTCGATGACACCAGTCTGGGCAAGCACCTCACGGTCTTTCCCGGTAAAGGCATCCGCCTGCTCCGGCGGGAAGAAGTCGTAGTCATTCTTTCCGATCAGGTTCGTGCGTTGCTGTCCCAGCAGCGCTTCGCCGGCGCGATTGAGCAAGGTGAAACGCAGATCCTGGGCGCGCTTGAGGAAGATCATGTTGGGGATGTTATCCACGATGCTGTCGAGCATCTGGTTGCTCTCAAGCAACTGGCTCCCTTGTTGCAGAACGATTTGGCGCTCCTTGGCCAAGCGTCGGTTGAGGATCAGCAGCCAGAGACCGAGCAGCAAGATCACCAAGCCGCCAAGAACAGTAAAGATGATCCCTGCGCGGTACTTGTGCAAAACGTCGCTGGCGGTGAATTCCGGCGAGATGTCGAATGGCGGAATTCGCAGTTCCTGCATCAAGTTACGAATCGGCGTGTAATCCGTCGGCACAACAAAACCATGTATCCCGATGGCCCGCGTGGTGGCGGTATCTTCTTCGAGCTTGAACAAGGTGGCAATGATGCGCCGGGCAATATTCTCGTCGTTGCCGGGAATGGAGGCGAATGCCCAATTCGGATAGAGATGGGTCGAAACCAGCACAGGATAACCGGGCAGATTCTGTTGGTTGATGATCTTGATCCTGGACAGATCCAGTTTGCCTTCACGCACCATGGATTCCAGCATGCCATTATTCACAAAACCGGCATCTGCCTTTCCCTCCAGCACCGCATTGACCACAGTGTCTTGCGCCAAGCCGGTAGTCAGTAGTGTGGCATCCTGCGGCAAAATGACACCGGCCTGCTTTAGCTCATAGGCCTGCGCCAGATAGCCGCCCAATGACAACTCGTCGGAATCGACGGCGATGGTTCGGCCCTTGAGGTCTGAGAGTGTGCTGATTCCATCCTGATCGGCGCGGGTAAAGATGGTGCCACCGGATACGCTAAGGGCTTGGCCATATTCAAGGGTGGCCAGTGTGGCCAGCGGGGCAGACAAGCCGTAACGACTGTTAAGTTCGACGTACTGGACGCCGTTGGTCAGTATGAAATCCAGCCGGCGGCTGGCAATCGCCGAGCCAACTTCATTGATGTTGAGTGCCTCGATGACGAAATCCCGCTCCGGGACGGCGCGCTTGAGGGCGGTCGCCAAAGGCTGCCATTGCATCTGGGTTTGTGCATTGGGTCGAACAGCCAATATTCCGATCCTGACCTGTTCCGCAGCAAGCGCGGAAGTGACGGGCGACAAGGCTGCCAGCAACGCGCCCAGCAACACCAGTGTGCTTGCGAGTGATTTCAGGATTGTGCGATGAGTGGATGTGTAGGGTCGCATGATCGTACGTCAATCGGGCGCAGGTAGATAATCGGCGCTGAACAGTCCGGTGAGCGGGGCTTCTTGCTGCAAAAATCCCGCCTTGAGCATCAAGTCTGAAAGCGAACGTGCAGAGCCGGCCATCTGGGGCGTAGGGCCGGCCAACATGCGGCGATTATTGATCGCATCCGGCAGCACCATGCCTTGAAATGCGCCCATCACTTGATCAGCAGGCAAGCCCATGCGCGTTGCCATGCGGTAGGAAGCATCCTGCGGGTTATGTCGCATATGGCCCAGCGCCTTGAAATGTGCAGAGATCAGGTTTCTGATGGCGGCGGCATGGCTGCGGTCGAGCACATCGCTGCGAACCGCCAGTACGTCGACGATGGTATCCGGGATCTGGCGGCTATCGAAGAGGTTGACCGCGCCTTTGGATATCAACCGACGGGCCACAGGTTCGTAGGTGATGAATGCATCTGCAGTCCCATGATCCCATGCCTCATCATGCTTGTCGCTCGGCAGCGATATGCCCTTGACCGCTTCTCGCGGCAGACCGGCGGCCTGCAATATCGCGGATAACATCAACTCCCCCACGGCACCTTGTTCATAAGCGATACGTTTGCCTTTCAGATCGCCCAGCGTCTTGATGCCTGGTCGAGTCACCATCACATCTGCACCGGCGGAGACGTCGAACACCATCACCACGGAAAGCGGCAGGCCATTGGCTCGCGCACGCAAAACTTCATCCAGCGTCAGCGCTGCACCGTCCACCTTGCCATCGGCCAATGCCTGCAGCGACTCTGTGGCAGAACCGGTCTCAAACAACTTCACCTGCTTGCTATCCAGCCAACCTTCACTGCGCGCAAGGAACATCGGCTCGTAGCCGGCCCAGACGTGGGCCGCGATGGAGACGGGCTGATCTTCGATCATGCAAGCGGAAAGTAAGGGCAAGCATGACAAGCCAGCCATCAGCATCAGGAACTGCCGGCGGCTGAAATCAGCTTTGCCTACTTTTATGTTCTTCCCTGCGTTCACCTTTATCATTTGCTGTGCTCCTCACATTCTTGTGGCACCACACGTGCATTTTTTATTTTGGCGTATCTTCCAATGCCTTCAGGATCGTCGGATAGTCGAAATTGTCCGCCAGCCGAGACAGTGTCTTGTGCAGACTCGCGTCGTGGATCGAGACTTGTCCGATGATGGCATCGATGCGTTCGCTGTCCAGACTCACCAATGCTTCGCGCAATTTACTGCGCAACGCCGAGGGCATCGCTGCCAGCATCTCAGCGGTCAGCGCCACAGGCGGCGCTGTTTCAGTCTTCTGTGCCGTGGCATAGGTATATTGCACGCCCAGTTGCTTGGTCAGGCAGTCATAGATCTCGTTGAAGCGGTAGGGCTTGCGCATGAAGTCATCCAGGCCTGCTGCCATCATCTCTTCCTGCTGTTCCTTAAACACCGAGGCAGTGACCGCGACGATCTTCACCTTGTCGCCACCGGGCAGCTTGCGGATGGCTTTGGTCGCTTCGATGCCGTCCATCACCGGCATGCGCTGGTCCATCAGGATCAGATGCGGCTGCCAGCTTTGGAACAGTTCCACGCCCTGCTTGCCGTCATTCGCCACTTGGGCCTGAATGCCGACACTGTCCATTAGTTGCTTGAGCAGCAGTTGGTTCTCCAACTGGTCCTCAACGATCAGCACGCGGTAAGCGGGTTGGCCGGGTACCAGTCCGGTGGCCTCGGCTGCCACGGCAGCTTGCATCTTGACCAAATCGGCCGCCTCTGCCTTGTCCACCGACAACTCCACGCGGAAGGTGGAACCCTTGCCGGGGGCGCTGTCGACACTGATCACTCCTCCCATCAGCTCCACGAACTGGCGGGTGATGGTCAACCCGAGGCCGGTACCTTTGTTGTCTCCCGGCAATTTCCCCAGTTGTACGAAGGGCTGGAACAGCTTCTTCTGATCTTCGGCAGAGATGCCGGGGCCACTGTCCTCGACTTCGATCAGCAGGTGGGGCGGTGTGTCATGTGGCTTCATCCCGAAACGTATCGTCACGCCGCCCTGTTCGGTAAATTTGATCGCATTGCCGATCAGGTTGATCAGCACCTGGCGCAGGCGCGCCTCGTCGCACTTGATGTAACGCGGAAAGTCTGATGACTGATCGATCAGCATCCGCAGGCCTTTCTCTTCGGCACGCATATGCATCATGTCGGTGACGTCGCGCACCATGATGCCCAAGTCGAACGACGTATTTTCGATTTGTACGCGACCGGCTTCGATCTTGGCCATTTCCAGCACGTCATTGATCAGCGTCAGCAGGTGGGCGCCACTGCGGTTGATGATGTCCAGAGTATTGCGTTGCTCGGTGCTTAGTTTCGCATCACGTCGCATCAGGCTGGAGAAGCCGAGGACTGCATTGAGCGGGGTGCGCAACTCGTGGCTCATGCTGGCGAGGAACACACTCTTGGCGCGGTTTGCCGCTTCGGCGGCATTCAGCGCGATCTTGAGTGCTTCCTTCTTCTCTGTCAGATCGCGCTCTTTTTCTTTCCGATGTTCGATCTCCTGCTCCAGCGACTGCTTGGCTTGTGTCAGTTGTTTGCGTTGCAGGTTGCTGTCTTCCATCAGGCTGATCGCAGCTAGTCGCGACTTCTGCAGCGAGGCCGTGCGCGCGTTGACTACCGTCTCCAGACTCTCTTTCGAGGCGGTCGTCTGGCGCAACATCTCCAGCATGCGATTCAGCGCTTTGCCGAGATGCTGTAACTCGTGATCGCCGACCAGCGGGATCTGTGTATCCAGATGTCCCTCGCCGACGCGGGAGATGCCCTGTTCCAGATTCGCAATCGCTTCAGTGATGCGGCGGTTGCTGAGACGGAAGAACAGGAGGGCGATGATTAGCGTCAGAACAACAAGCAGAGTGAAGCCATACAGCGCGCGATCGTAAAGTGCCTGCTGCTGCTGATTGATGGTTTTACGTAGGGACGCCACGTTGTCCACGATGGTTTGTGCCGCGATATTGGTGGCGGATACGATGCGCCGCTTTGCCGACGCGGCCGAATCTGCTGGGAGCTTGGTGTTCGAGAAAGCATGCAAACGCTGAAAGTGGGCGCCCATGTTCTGGTGGGCCTCCTGTATCAGCTTCATTTCAAGAGTGTCATGGTATGAGGCCAATGCGGGATCGGTAAGCAGCTCTGAAATCCGGCCGTAGACAGCAAGCCATTGCCGGACGGGGCGCTCTTCATCGGGATACTCGCCAACCTCGTCGGTCAGGGCAGTGATGCGGGAGACGTTGAAGCTGATATTGACGATCGAATCGATCCTGGCCACAGATTCTGAAAATTGCTGGTTGATCCAGTACTGCATACCCGCCAGTCCGATGCCGAGTGCACCGAACAGGATCAGGTAGATTTGCAATCGCTGGGCCAGTTTCACGGTTTTAATCCTCTCGCATCATCGAATCAGGGAGATGCGTTTCGAGTCCAGACTTTGCAGCGGTCCGGCGTCAATGACGTTCAGGAAGTCGGCAGGTGTGGAATCCTCGACCAGTTTTTCATTGGTCAGCCAGCGGCTGATGTCCTCCAGCGTGAGCAGATAGGACTGTTCGAGGGCCAGCATCAAGGAACGGTTTTCCCACAAGTGGCTGAGGTCGGTAGCGCTTACCCCCAGAATCCGGGCGCCCATCGTTAATGCTTCCTCAGGATGTTGCCGGACATAGTCTTCGGCATCGCGCAGCGCCAGCAGCAGCCTTTTGACGGCCTGTGGCTGTTGTTGCAGAAATGGTGTTCCCACCAAAGCGGAGTCGAACTGCTGATAGAGGCCAGATACTGAGAAGACGATCGCGTTGTCGCCCAGTTGTGCCTTGGCTTCGCCGATGAACGGCTCACGCATAGAGAAGGCATCGATGCTGCCAGAGACCAAAGCGGGCACCAGTTCTTCGGCCTTCAGATAGGAAAGCTTGATATCGCTTGTGCTCAGGCCATTCTCGATCAGGAACAGATGCAGGAAGAAGTGCACCGCCGAAGCCTGCTGGGTCGCCACTTTCTTACCCTTCAGGTCATTCGGGATGTGGATGCCGTGATCTGTTCTGGCGATCACCCGGTTCACGTTGCTGGCACGGAAGGTGGTGGCGATCACCCTGAAGTCCTTGCCGGCCAGCGCGGCCGCCACGATGGGAACTTCCGCAGAGAACGCCACATCTGCTTTACCGGCCAGCAGTCCTTCATCCAGCGCCCGCTTGCCGCTGGGATACTCGCTATAGGAAACCGCCAGCCCACGCTTTTCAAAAAAGCCCTGTTCGCGCGCGATGAGTGCAAGGCCGCTGGTCGGTTGCATCGGGATCGCGATGCGGATCGGTAAAGGTGCACCTTCAACGCCGGCGTCCTGTTGCATGTCGCAACCGCTCAGGGTCATCGCCAGCAGCGCGAGGCTCAGAATGCTGTATCTCATGATGTTTCTCCCTGCTTGCGGTCTATCGCATTTTCCGTATCGGGATAAGGCGGCTCCCGCCCCAGTTCCCGGCACAGGCGATTCATCTCCATTTTGATTTCAATGACGCGCATCTCGCGATCAGCCATCAGCTCGTTGAAAGACTCCAACCGCTGGTTGGTCGCATTCAGTTCGGCGGTGCGCTCTTCGACACGTTTTTCGAGATCGCGGTTGAGTTCACTGAGCTGCGCTTCGGCCAGTCTGAGCTCAGTGTTGTCCTGTATGGTTCCGACCGAATATAGCGGCTTGCCGTCCTCGTCGTAAAAAGTCTCGCTGCGCTCATCCACATACTTGACGCGCCCATCCGCCATCAGCAGGCGATGTGAGATCGAGTATGGCTGCCGGTTTTTCACCGAGTCGGAATAGGCTTTGTCGACCCGCGCGCGATCATCGGGATGAACCCCCTCCAGGAAGGATTCGTAAGTTGCGCCGAACGCCTCCTTGTCGATCTCGAAGATGTGGAAGATCTCGTCCGACCATTCCAGCCGGTTGCTTGCCAGATCAAGGTGCCAGTTGCCCAGGCGGGCGATGCGCTGCGCTTCGGACAAGCGTTGCTCGCTTTTGACAAGCGCTTGCTCGGCCTTATTGCGTTCGGTTACATCCTGTCCGATGGCGAGCAGCCCCAGCGCGTTGCCCTCGGCATCCTTGAGCGTCTTGTCATACCACTCGATGAGGCGCTCCTGGCCGGATCGCGTGACGATGGTGTCGCGGTTCCCGTGCGTCTGGATGTCGTTGATCGCGCGCAGAAACAGTGTCCTGGTTTGTTCCTGGATCGCTTTGGGCAGGAAGGTGGTGAACCAATCCTTGCCCTTCACTTCGGCTTGCGTGTAACCGGAGAGTGCTTCCATGTAAGGATTGATGCGCTCGATGCGACCCTGGGTGTCGAGCACGAGCACGATGGCAGGCGCGGTGTTGAGCAGATTCTCGGCAAAATCGCGCTCATTGCGCAATTGCGCTTCGAGTTGTCTGTGTTCGCTGCCGTCTTCTTTACGCATGGTTGTATCGCTTTCCCCTAAGCAGAATGTATGGTGGACCTTCTGTCCGGGCGTTCAATGTCACCTC
Organism: Pseudomonadota bacterium; assembly: GCA_043827165.1. Lineage (GTDB taxonomy): Bacteria > Pseudomonadota > Gammaproteobacteria > Burkholderiales > Gallionellaceae > Sideroxyarcus. Next base: position 89,336 of record JBDRPJ010000009.1, on the reverse strand, counting down.
ATTCAGTCATCCTCCAACACCTTCAGGATCGTCGGATAGTCGAAGTCATTCACCAGTTTAGTCAGCGTCCTGAACAGCTTCTGATCGATGCTGGCGACTTTTGAGATGGCTTCATTGATCGGGTCACTGTCCAGACTCATCAGCGCCTCCTTCAATTCGCTGCGCAATGCTTCAGGCAACACCGCCAGCATCTCCGCGGTCAGCGCAACCGGCGGCGCTGTCCCCGTCTCGGCCTCGGCATAAACAAATTTCAGCCCCAGTTGCCGCGTCAAACTGTCGTAGATCTCGTTGAAGCGGTAAGGCTTGCGCACGAAGTCGTTCATACCTGCCGCCATCATCTCGTCGCGTTGTTCCATGAAGGCGGAGGCGGTGACGGCAACGATCTTCACTTCCTTGCCACCGGGCAGTTGGCGGATGGCTTGGGTGGCGGCGATGCCGTCCATATCCGGCATGCGTCTGTCCATAAAGATCAGGTGGGGTTGCCAGCTTTGGAACAGTTGTACGCCCTGCGCTCCGTTCTCGGCTACTTGGATCTCGAAGCCGATGCGTTGCATCAGTTGGCTGAGTAGTAGTTGGTTCTCCAACTGGTCTTCGACGATGAGGATGCGGTAGACGGGTTGGCCTGAAGCCAAGCCGACGACTTCGCCTTTTTCGGTCTCATGCTGCGGAAGCAGGTCGGCCTCTTTCACTTCGCTCAAGGGGAGTTCGACACGGAACAGTGAGCCTTTGCCTACGGTGCTTTCGACGCTGATGTTGCCGCCCATGAGTTGTACGAACTGGCGTGTGATGGATAAGCCCAGTCCGGTGCCTTTGTTGTCGCCGGGTTGTTTTCCGAATTGCATGAAGGGTTGGAACAGGCGTTGTTGGTCTTCGGCAGAGAGACCGGGACCGGTGTCTTCGATCTCGATGATCAGGTGTGCGATGGCGTTCTGCTTGGTTCCCAAGCGCAGGGTGACACCGCCTTGTTGGGTGAATTTGACGGCGTTGCCGAGCAGGTTGATGAGGATCTGGCGCAGGCGCGCTTCGTCGCCATTGATGTAGCGTGGGAATTGCGAGGACTGGTCGATCAGCAGGCGCAGGCCTTTGGCACGGGCGCGCAGTTCCATCATGTCGGTGACATCGCGCACCAGTACGCCCAAGTCGAAGGGGGTGATGTTGAGTTGTGTCTTGCCTGCTTCGATCTTGGCGAGTTCGAGGATGTCGTTGATGAGGGTGAGCAGGTGTTCGCCGCTGCGGTTGATGATGTCGAGGTTGGTGCGTTGTTCGGGGCGCAGTTGTTCGTCACGGCGCATCAGGCTGGAGAAGCCGAGGATGGCGTTCAGTGGGGTGCGCAGTTCGTGGCTCATGCTGGTGAGGAAGGTGCTCTTGGCACGGTTGGCGGTTTCGGCGGCCTCCATCGCCCGACGCAACGTCTGCTCTGCCTGTTTGCGCTGCCTGATGTCGGTTACGAAGCTGATAAAGCGACCGGAACTTTCTTCCTTGCCGGGCTGGTAGTAGAAGGTCACTTCGAGCGGAATGACCTCGCCGTTCTTATGCCGCTGGGCAGTTTCAAAGGTGGAGGTTCTGATTTCGCGTAGCGGCTGTGTTTGCACCTTGAAGTCTTTCCCGGCAAAGTTGGGATCGACATCGGTCACACTCATGGCCCGCATCTGTTCCTGGGTGTAGCCCAGCAGTTGTGCCGCGTATTCGTTCACATAGATGAAGTGTCCGTCATCGTCGAGCCAATGGATGCCGATGCCAGCCCGATCCATGGCGAACTGGGTTTGCGAAAGCAGTTGGTTTGCGTCGGCCAGTGCGGCAGTACGTTCGGTCACGACTTCTTCGAGATGGTCTTTGTAGCGACTGAGTGCATCTTCAGCTTTTTTGCGGGAGGATAAATCTTCAAAAGTGACGATATTTCTGCTGCCTATGGAGGCGAGAGATATCCTGACATATCGGCTCGTTCCGTCTTTGCAGATAACCGTAGTCTCCATAGGTTCGATGTCATTTTGGCTCTGGATGGCTGTTTCGACCCGTCTTATCCATTCACGCTTGAGTTCTTCTCGGTACTTCTCATCTGGATAGGCAAGCGGCCACCACTGTCGCACATTGGGAACGTCTTCCATCGAGTAACCGAACAGCGTTGTGAACTGTTGGTTCATCATCTCAACATGTTCGTCAGCATCCACACCGACATCCACAAGCATGGCTATGGGGGTATGTTCGATGAGTACTTTTAGACTTGCCTCGCTCTCGGCTAACTCTGCCTCGATCTTCCTGCGCGACTCGGCGCGAATCTCGTTGCTCAAGATCAGCGCAGCATGGCTGAAGAAGACCGGCAGAAAAGTGCGCAGAGAGGCGCCGCTTATATGCAGGTTTTCGAGCTTGATGACACCGATCAACTCCTTGCCCACCAGCAGCGGAAATCCCCATGTCCACGACCCCTCGACAGCGGCATCCAGCAATAACGCATTATCCGTATCGCCTCGCTGCTCGATGAAAGCCGAACTCGTTGCCACCTGTGCTACCAGCGGGTCATCAAAATCCGGCAGGATGCGCGTCTCGCCCATGAAGTCGACGTAACGCAACTCCGCTTCGACAAAGTAATACAGCTTGATGTTGGTGCCGCCTATGGTGTCCACCATGCTTAGCAGCATGGTGTGTACCATTTCCTCAATACCGGGCAAGGGATTGATCTGCTCGATCAGGCGCATGATCAGTTGCAGATTGGACTTCTCCTCTGCCAGCCGCCGCAGCCGCTTTTGCAAGCGCTGGATTTCTTCGGTGGATTTATCGGTTTCAGCGGAGGTCATTCCAGGGCCTGTTCCTTCTTGCGCGCAATGGCATCGGCCAGTACCGACTCGAGATGGTCGAGGTTCACATCCAGCCATTGCAGCGGCAGATCCACGAAGCGGGCTGCAGCTTCGGCTGCAGCGGTGAAATCTTCCGAACACGGCGTACGCAGGGCAACGATAAGCTTGTGGCTGCTGTGGAATATCTCGCGCACTACCGCATTATTCTTGCCAAAACATTCGGTGATCATCGGCTCCCAAGTGTTCGCCCAGTCTTCGACAAGGTAGTAGGCTCCCTGTCCCAAGCCTTCCATAAATTTTTCGTACCCCAACAGCATGACGATGCAGTTCTGCCCCTCGGTGCGCAGCGTGTGATGCTTGTCGAGGACGCGATCCATCAGCGGATGGCAACTGCCATAGAACACGACAGTCTCGCGCCCTGCCTTGTCATCGGCATCGAGCGCTTCATTGAGCTGTGAGTACAGCTTGTCGAAATAGTTGTGCAGGGATGAGGCGAGGAACTGCGTCTCTACATTCCAGCCGTTCTTCTTGATTAGGTAGTCGACTTCCTTATGCAGGATGCCGCAACCGACCATGACCATCGGCTTGCCTTGGGCAACAACGGGCGGCATGGTGGTTTTCATGGCGTGCTCCCGTATTCAAAAGCTGCCTCCAGCATGGCCTTGATGTTGGCCTCGGGAACGTCCATCGGCATCACGCCGGTGCCGAACAGGAAATGTCCGCCGGGCTTGCCGATCTCGCACATGCGCTTGACCTCGGCACGGGTCTGCTCCGGTGTCCAGTGGATCAGTTTGATGTCGTCGATGACACCGCAGGTCAGTCCCCTGTTGCCGATGATAGCCTTGGCTTCGGCCAGATCGGCCATCGGGCTGACGTAATGGATGTTGATGTCCAGTTCGTCCATCACTTGGGCGATCACGTTGTTGAACGGGGCCATGCCGCAGTAATAGACGATGCCGCCGACCCCGCCGGGTGCCAAGTCGCGCTTCATCCACGGCAGGGTGAATTCCTGAAAGCGCTTCATGCCGACCATGGTCGTGGAACCCATCGGGGTCGAATACACCAGCACATTGGCACCCGCCGCACGGTAGGCCGCGACTTCTTTTTGGAAGAACTCCGAACATTTGCGCAGCAACTCGTCGCGCAGATCGAACGGGCCGCTGATCATCAACTCCATCCACTTGTCCATGCCCATCAGGATGGCCGGCATAGTGTTGGAGGCGGTGAGGTAGGCACAGATTGGATGCGTGGCACCGACCTCTTCCTTGAGTATCTTCAGACACTTTGCGGTCTCGGCCCACGCGGGATGCGCGGTGATGTCATCGGGCACTTCCAGCTTGGCGATATCGTCGTAGCTCTTGATGACGAAGTCCGCCACATTGGGCGCGCCTTCTTCGGCATACAGTATCTCCTGACAACCGAACAACTCGGCTTCCTTGCCCACATAGAACAAGCTCCATACATTGTCGTGACCGTAGCGGGCGCGCATCTTCAACTGCCCCGCTGCAACGTGCTCGCCGTTGGCGTAATACTCTTGTTGTTTCATACCGAGCTCGCGCGCGCCCTGATCGAGCAGGTTGCAGAACACAGGAATGCGCGGGGCGGGAGTGCCGCTGATCGCGGCAACGAGGATTTCAAGTGGTGTCATCATGGCTTCACCTCTTTGATCAGATCGACGATCACCTTGCCGGCGCTGACACCGTCAGCTGCCCATGCATCCGCGCCGACGTTCTTGAACAGTTCGCTGTCGAAGCGATAGGGCGCACCGCCGACGACGATGCGGATGCGGTCTTCGAGGCCGCGTTCATGCAACAGTTTGCGCACGCCGCGTGCGCCGTGCTCGCCCGTCGCCGTATGCACCATCATCGCCGAGATAGCGATGACCTGCGCATCATGCGCCACCGCTTCATCGACAAAGCGTTGCGCCGTCACGTTCACGCCGAGGTCTATTGTTTCGACCATCAGCGCCTTGAGGCAGCCCATCACGATGCGCTTGCCGAGCGAGTGCAAATCACCGCTGGCAGTGCCGATCACCACACGACCAATGATCTCGGGCGGATGCTGGAATTTCTCCAGCATCTTCTCGGTCACCTCAGCCGCGATCTGCGCAGTCATGAAGTGCTGTGCGAGATTGGCATCGGGATCCTTGTTGATACCGGACATCAGCTCTTCGACGGCGGGAATCACCACCTTGAACACAATATCCTCTGGCGTTACACCTTCAGCCAGTGCGGCATTGACGACCTCGAAAGCGGCTGTCTTGTCGGTTTCATAGACGGCCTCCTTGTACGCTTTGATGATGTCTTCGAGCATGTTCATCTCCTCTCAAACTACCGCTGGTACAGGCCTTAGACGCAGATGGTCTATGTAGCAATCATCATACCCCTTTGCCTGCGATAAATTAATTGCCTGCACCTTGTCGGACATGACGTTAAACAACGCATCACCGCCCTCGGACAGCAGCGCTCGCTCGCAGCCAGCCAGTGTCGCATCGGCATACAGCTCGACACGACTTGGATCGATCTGCGGCAACAGGCCAACCGCTTGCGCATGCGCGATGTTCAGCGTGTGGCCGAACGCACCACAGACACAAAGCCGTTGCAGATCGTGCCAGCCCATTCCGGCCTGTCTGAGCAATTGGGTCATCGCTGCCGAAGTCGCCGCCTTGGCGCGTTGGAAAGCATCCACATCCACACCATGCAAGGCGCTGCGCGGATTGCCGGGAATGAAGCGGTAGCCTTCCTCTCCGGGGGCGACAGCGAAACGGCCTGAAGGCTTGAGTATTCCCGCCGCCAATAGCACGCTGATGGCATCGGCCAGACCAGAGCCGCAGAAGCCGCGCGCCTCGCTGTCACCGATGGTGTCGCAGGAAAACCCATCACTTCCCGCCAGCGGCCTGATCGAGCAGATGGCACCGGGCTCTGCCGGCATGCCGAAACGAATACCGCCCCCTTCGAAAGCGGGCCCGCCGGGCACCGAGGTGACGTGCAGGGTGTGTCCATCCCACAGCGCGATCTCGGTGTTGGTACCGACATCGAGCAGCAGCGAACCGACCGGTCCTGAAGTCAGATTAGTGGCGATGAGATTGGCGATCAGATCGGATCCCACAAAACCCGCGACCGGCGGCAACACACTGATCGCCGCGTTGGGCATGTACCACTGCGCGTTCCAAGCTGCCGCATCGCACGGCTGAATGTTTACAGCGTGCAGCCAAGTTTCCGGGTCGATCAAGTCGGCGGCACCCTGTTCCGTCAGCAAGGCCAGCATCGCGGTATTGCCGACCACGCTCACCTGACCGATCTCGGCCAGCATCGGCGCGACCTCGCCGACATCGCGTGCAAGGATGTCACGCACCGCCTGCACGATGGCAGTACGTGCGAGCTTGGCCAGTTCGGCAGAACGCTCAACGCTCGCTAGGGCGGCATCAAGACGGTTCAACACATCGGCACCGAATGCGACTTGCGGATTGGGGCCACGCCGCGCCGCGATGCGCTTGCCGCGTTTGCGATCCCACAGCGCCACACGGATGTGTGTGGTGCCCAGATCAACGGCCACGCCGTAAATGTGTTGGGTGAGTGTCGGCAGTTTGCCGGGGGACGGTGCAAGGTCCTCCGCCGGGATGCTCCTCCACAATGAAGGACGCGCCGGATGGTCGAGCAGGATCTCCGTGTCGGACTTCAGGCGCAACTGGCAGGCCAACCGTGCGCCCTGTGTGCGTTCCTCTGCGGTCAGCTTCTGGTATTCCGCGAGCGTGTGCGGATTGACATCCCCTTGGATCAAACGCACCACGCAAGCACCGCACGAACCGGTACCGCCGCAAGCGGCGCGCACACGCAGTTCGGTAGTGTCCAGCGCATCGCGTACCGAAGTGCCTCGCGCGATGCTTAGGTGAGTGACCTTTCCATCCGACCGCACGGCAAGTTGCACTCGCTCGCTGTTCGAGTGAACGGCACCAGACAGCAGATTTTCAGGGTGAGCCATTTCGATTCCTTGTCAGTCATGCTTCAGTCTCTGATCCATTTGATCGCAGTGCATTCAAGATACTCGGATAGTCGAAATTCTCAACCAGTCTGGACAGTACGCTGTGCAAGGCCGCGCTGTGGGATTCGACTTTCTGAAGTGCGGCATCGATGCGCTCTTCCGTCAGGCTTTCGAGCGCTGCTTTCAGTTCGCTACGCAATGCGGGCGGCAACACTTCCAGCATCGCGGCGGTCAATGCGGCAGGCGGCAAGGCTGTCCCATCTGCGGGGCTATCCTCATAGACGAACTGCACGCCCAACTGCTCCTTCAGGGAGTCGTATATCTCGTTGAAGCGGTAGGGTTTGCGCACGAAGCCGTCCATGCCCATAGCCAGCAACTCGTCCTGCTGATCCTTGAAGGCCGAAGCGGTGACGGCCACGATCTTCACCTCCCTGCCGCCGGGTAGCGCCCGGATCGCCTTTGTCGCCTCGATACCGTCCATCACCGGCATGCGCCTGTCCATCAGGATCAGATGCGGTTGCCAACTCTGGAACAGTTCCACCCCCTGTTCGCCATCGTCTGCCACTTTGGTTTGCATTCCAAGAGTCTCGATCAGGCGCTGGAGCAGCAACTGGTTCTCCAGCTGATCCTCGACGATCAGGATGCGGAACGCCGGTTGTCCGGGAGCCAGACCGATCACATCCGGGCTGGCGATCATAGTTGTCCCGTTCACATCTGCGGCGCTGGCCAACTCGAGAGGCAGATCTACGCGGAAGGTCGAACCCTTGCCCGGGGTGCTGTCGACCGAGATCGTCCCGTGCATCAGTTCGACGAACTGGCGGGTGATGGTCAGCCCAAGGCCGGTACCCTTGTTGTCCCCTGCTTGCTTGCCGAGTTGTACGAAAGGCTGGAACAGCCTCTTCTGGTCTTCGGCCGAGATGCCCGGGCCGCTATCTTCGACCTCGATGATAAGGTGTGACGCTGCGTTCACCTTGGTACCCAGTCGCAGCGTCACGCCGCCCTGCTCGGTGAATTTGACTGCATTGCTGAGCAGGTTGATCAGGATCTGGCGCAGGCGTGCTTCGTCGCCGTGGATGAAGCGCGGGAAGGAAGAAGACTGGTCAAGCAACAACTTCAGACCTTTGCTTTCGGCCCGGAGACTCATCATGTCGGTGACGTCGCGCACCATCGAGCCAAGATCGAACGGCATGACCTCCAGCTGGACTTTGCCGGCTTCGATCTTGGCCATGTCCAGCACGTCGTTGATCAGGGTCAGCAGATGGTTGCCACTACGGTTGATGATCTCCAGGTTGGAGCGCTGCTCCGCTCTGCGTCCCGAGTCCTTGAGCATCAGGCTGGAGAAGCCGAGAATGGCATTAAGAGGTGTGCGCAATTCGTGACTCATATTGGCGAGGAAGATGCTTTTTGCCTTGTTGGCGGTTTCCGCGGCATCTCGTGCCAATACCAGCTCGGTGGTGCGCTTTTCCACCTCCTCTTCGAGGTGGTCCTTGTAGCGCCGCAGATCCTGCTCTGTCTGGATACGCTGGGTGATATCGCGGGCAGCGGCATAGATCAAGTCACCGACAGGAAACGAGCGCCATTCCAGCCATCGATAGCTGCCATCCTTGTGCTTGTATCGATTCGTGAAGTTCAGCACAGGGTTCTGTGCCGACAGATTAGCGATCGCTTGTAGCGTACTGTCCATATCGTCGGGGTGTACGAGATCGAGGAATTTGTGCCCGATCAATTCATGCAGCGGGTAACCCAGTGTATCGGCCCATGCAGGATTCAGCTTGCGGAAGTAGCCGTCCATATCGGCGATGCACAACAGATCCAGCGTGGAGCTGAAGTAGTGCTCGAGCTCTTCCGACGTGTTACGCAAACGCAGCTCCCGGTCGGCCACGGCTGCCGACATGGAGTTGATGCTGGCAACGATGGGTTCGAACTCGACGTATGTCTGGGATAGGGAGTGAGGCTGGTAATGGCCATCGATGACTTTCGAAGTGGCATCGATCAGGGAATTCACAGAGGGTCGCAGCACCTTGTTCAGGGTTCGGCGCAGCGAGAGCAGCAGGAGCGAGACGAGCAGGAGGGCGAGGATGATGGTGGCGAAGAACGTGCGCTGGTTCTCTTCCATATAAGGCTGCATGGACCGGCCGAATTCAGCGCTGCCGATGATGATCCCGTCATGCTTGACGACGATGTTGCGTTTGATGATATTTCTCTGGTCGCGGGCGAATTGAAAGATCGTTCGCTGCTGTTCGTCTTTGACGATCAGGGAGGAGATGTCATTGTTCGTCGTGATGGCGAGACCGATCTTCTTCACCAGCTCATCATCGATGCTCCACAGTGCGGGCTCCAGCAATCTTTGCAGGTCGGCCTCGTATTGCATCGTTTTCGCATCAAACAGCCGTGACTGGTTATGTTGTGCATAGAGGAAGTTCAGGGTGCCGAAGAGGATCGCGATCAGCGAGACCGAGATGACGACCGTGCTCGTCAGCTCTTTGTACAGCGACTTGGGCTTTACGGCAGGTTCATCCTTGATCGGGTCGATTTGTTTGTCGTCACTCATCCCAGGTGCTTTCGTAGAGGTTCATTAGGCGGTCAAGCAGTTCGCGGTCTGCCTTGAGATGCGCGGGGTCCTGACCGTGATATTTGCGCAAAATGGCATCGTACTGCGGGGTATGGACTGTCTTTTCCAGTGCCAGACGATAGCGTCTGGCGAGCTCGCGCCCGTCTGTCGAATCAAGATCCACCATCATCGTGATGGGCAAGCTGGTGCCCGGTATGCGCGTGACGGCAAAATCCTGGACATGCTCCGGAAATGTCTGTCGTATATGGTGTTTCCCCGCGACCTCGACCATCACGGCGAGATCTATCCGTCCTCTTTGCAGCATCCGCAACAGTGACTCGATGGAGTCGGCTTCTTCCACATTGATGTCGAAGCTTGCGAACTGCGCGCGATTCTCGACCGTCCCGCGTAGTACACCCAGTGTATGACCGCTGAGGTCGGCCAGCGAGGCGATCTGAAGGGCGGGATGGTGGGGGGTGTAATAGACATAGGCCAGATGCAGGACGCCGATGGGGAAGATGGCGCGGTTGCGTTCTGTCTTGAGCAGATTGGGGTTGCCGACGATATTGGCGGACGTACTGTTGCGGAAACGTGCAGGCGGTAAATAATTGATGGAAAAGGTCACGCCCGCTTCATCTGACAGCAGGCGCAACAACTCGCCACCCATTCCCCCGCCGGTCAGGGATGAAGACCAGACGGGCGGGGTCTCGGTGGAATCAAAGACGACGACTTGCTCACGGGCGCCCGCACCTGGCGCCAATAACATGCATAAACCCAGCAGCAAGGCTTGAAATCCGCCCAAGCCTGCAATGACGAACTGTCCGGGTGTGTCAGTCTTCATTTCCAGTCTGGATTCTGCCGTTTCAGTTGGCCGAGATAATCTGCAGGGATCGCGTCTTTGCCCAGATGGCGGCGCATCAGCTCAAGATACTTGCCGTTCTTGATGATCGCCTGCAGGCCCTTGTCGAATGCCTTGTGGAGTTTGGCGCCGCGCGGGTTCTTCAGGTCGAAGGCCAGCAGGACCGGCACCTTCGCCGCAGCGATATCGCTCAGGAAATAGGCCACTGTGCGATAGCGTTTCTTCTCTTTGGCCGTAAGGTCGTCCGTAGCGACGATCATGGCCGGCACCCGGTTGACGACGAACTCATACTTGGCGAGCTGCTTCGAGGGCAGGACATCGATATTGGGTTGCACGCCGCCCGCCTGGAAGGCGGCTTCCAGCAAGTCGGCGGTCAGCTTGCCTTCGGCCTCGCTGGATTGCTGACTCGAGTAGTAACCGATGACATCAACCTGCCGGACATCGCCGAACAGCTTGGGGGCCACACGCGGTGCCGTGGCTTGCGCGCTCCAGGAGAACAGCAACAGGCTGATCGCGAACAGATGAGTCAAGTTGCGCAATACGGATCGAAATGAATTTGTGCAATTTAAGTTATTCATGTTGGGCCTCACTGTTCTTAATCATCGATGCTGGCTGCGGACATCAGCAGCAATTTGTCCCACAGCTCGAAATGATGTCCGAAGGGGTGCGTCTGGGACAGGAAGATGGTGACCTTCTCTTCCTTGGGATCGACGCTGAAACGCGTGGAATACAAGCCGGCCCACTCGAAGGTGCCGACACCGCCCGCATCTACATTGTGTTGACGGTCTGCCTGAAGGCCCAGACCCAGACCGAACTTCCAACCCGCGTCGTGCAGCGTGATCTCGGACAGGTCGCCGATCTGGTTGGTGAGCATCAGCTCGACCGACTTGCGACTGATCACCCGCACCCCATCAAGCTGGCCTTTGTTCAGCAGCATCTGCGCGAAGCGGAAATAGTCTGGGGCGGTACTGACCATGCCGACCCCGCCGGAAAGGAACTTCTTCGGCCCATGGGTCTGGAAGGTCGGCGAATAGCGATACAGCCCTTCCTGGTGCGGGCCGGGAGCGACCTTCTCCAGCTTGCCATGCCAGTCGCTCTTCCATACCGCAGACATCCTGCCCTGTTTGTTCTCCGGTACGAAGAAGTAGCTGTCGTTCATCTGCAGCGGTTTGAAGATGTGTTCGGTGATGTAGTCATCCAGTTTCTGGCCCGAGACCACTTCCACCAGATAGCCCGAGACATCTGCTGCCATGCCGTAGATGAAGGCCTCGCCGGGCTGGCTGGCAAGCGGCAGACGCGCCAGCCGTTTGACCATGTCGCCTATCGTTTCATCGGTCTCGTACATGCCGCTGCTGACGCCGGCTTCTTCATACAGCAGGTTCATCTGGCGCAACAGGCGGTCATCCGGATACCACTCGGCGGCGAAGGAATAGGGCATGCCGGCAGTGTGGGTGAGCAGGTCCTTGATGGTGAGGTCACGCTTGGCCGGCACCAGCTTGAAGGCCGGATTCGAACCGGGGGGCAACATCTCGATCACTTTGGGGTGCGCGAATTCGGGGATGTATTTGGCGACCGGGTCGGACAGCAGCAGTTTGCCCTCTTCCTGCAGTTGCAGGATCGCCAGCGTGACGACCGGCTTGGTCATCGAGCAGATGCGGAACATGGTGTCACGCTGCATCGGCTTGCCGCTATTGGCCTCGCCGAACGTTTCGAAGTAGGCGATCTTGCCGTGTCGGGCGACCAGCACCACGGCACCGGCCATTTTCTTCTGCTGGATATGGCTGTCGATGAAAGAGGTGATGTTGCCGAGTCGTGGAGAGGAAAGCCCGACGGTCTCGGGTTTGACCAAGTTGAAGTCGCCGGAGATGGCGGGACTCGCCAATAAAGCCATCAACAATGTGAGTGGCAGCGTAATGCGTTTCATCATCGTTCCCCCTTGTCGAGCATTGCAATCGCGAATGCCAACCTTTATGGTCAGGGAGTCTACACCTCACCTCCCATAAAAAAAATGCTTGGGCTGGCGATATGTGGGCAGCAGGCAAATCCCGTCAGCCATGCGGACATGGACGGTAGCGTGAACGTTCTGGAGTCAGGCCGGGTATGCCGTTAAGATGCGCCGCGTATTTGAAGCAAATGACTGACTGATCGTTCAACCACATTGAGTGGCATGCAGATGGAGACGGAAAAGAAATCACCGAGATGCACCGACTGCGCGCATTACTACATCACCTACGAAGCCAACTTCCGCTACGGCTGCCGCGCGCTGGATTTCAAGAGCCAGCGCCTGCCCATGCTGGACGTGCTGGAAGCCTCGGGCCAGCCCTGCCATTTCTTTCAGCGCAAACCGCGCCGGCCATAGCAGTGGAAGCCTTCCCGCAAGGGATATCCGTTAGAATCCGCGCACTGACACCAGGAGTCTCTGCATGACCACGCATCGCTATACCCTCACCATCTCCTGCCCGGACCGCTCCGGCATCATCGCTGCCGTCACCGGTTTCATCGCCGAACACGGGGGCTTCATCACCGAGGCGAGCTACCACACCGAGCAAGAGGCAGAGCGCTTCTTCATGCGCCAGGAGATGCGCGCCGATTCATTGCCGTTCGATGCGGCGACCTTCCGCGAGAAATTCAAACCGCTGGCGGACAGGTTCGACATGATCTGGCAGCTGACCGATTCCGCCAACAAGAAGCGGCTGGTCGTGCTGGTGAGCAAACAAGACCACTGTCTGGACGATCTGCTGCATCGTTGGCGCAGTGGCGAGTTGCAGGTGGACATCCCCTGTGTGATCTCCAACCATGAAGATCTGCGCAGCTTCGTCGAATGGCATGGCATCCCATTCATCCATGTCGACATGCGAAATGGCGATCCAAAATCAAAGGAAGAGGCTTTCCAGCATATCGCCGCCCTGTTCGATCAACATCAAGGCGATGCTATGGTGCTGGCGCGCTTCATGCAGATCTTGCCGCCGTGGTTGTGCCAGCGTTATCCCGGCCGCGTCATCAATATCCACCACAGCTTCCTGCCTTCCTTCGTCGGTGCCAAGCCATACCATCAGGCTTACCAGCGCGGTGTGAAGCTGATCGGTGCCACCTGCCATTACGTCACCGACGAACTGGATGCCGGTCCCATCATCGAGCAGGATACGGTACGCATCGACCACGGCGACACGCCGGACGATCTGGTCCGCTACGGGCGCGACATCGAGAAGACCGTGCTGGCGCGCGGCCTGCGTTACCATGTGGAGGACCGTGTGCTGGTGTGCGGCAACAAGACCATCGTTTTCCGTTGATTCGATAAGCCGGGGGGGCTATGACAGAACAGGATCGTGATCGCACACTGACCGAGCAGAACCTGCTGTTCCGCAACGTGGACTTCACCAGTGTCGAATACATGCTGGAGCGCAGCCAGGTCAGGACACTGGCAGAAGGCGAGAAACTGCTGCAGCCGGAAGTCCCCAACACCCATCTGTACCTCATCCTCGAAGGCGAACTGCACGTTCATCTTGTCGCCCACCAGACGGTGGAACATGCCACGCTGGTGGCCGGAGAATGTACCGGCGAGATCTCGCTGGTGGATGGCAAGAACCCGTCGGCACTGGTTGTCGCCGCCAGGCCGACCCGTGTGCTGGCAGTGCCGCACGACACGGTGTGGTCGCTGGTCGACCAGTCGCACGATGTGGCGCGCAATCTGCTCGCCATCATCGCCGGTCGCATGCGCAACGACAATTCCGCCCTCATCACCTCGCACAACCAGCGCGCGCAATATGAACATCAGGCCACGGTGGATGCACTCACCGGTGTGCACAACCGGCACTGGATGAACGACGCCTTCCCGCGCGTGCTGCATCGCTGTGCGATGAACAAGCAGCACAGTGCCGTGATGGTGCTCGACATCGATTATTTCAAACGTGTCAACGACAGCTACGGGCACTTGGTCGGCGACGCGGCGTTGAAGTCGCTGGCGGACATCATGCAGCACAACCTGCGTCCGCATGATCTGCTGGTGCGCTATGGCGGCGAGGAGTTCGCCATCCTCTTGCCCGATACTTCGCTGGCGGATGCGCGCGCCATTGCAGAACGCCTGCGCAAGATGGTGGCGGCCAATGAAGTGGTGAGCCACGGGGTGGCGTTCAAGATCACCGTTTCCAGCGGTATCGCCTCGATCGGCAATGTGGACGAAATGGAAACAAGTTTTGCCCAGGCCGATGAGGCGCTATACCGCGCCAAAGAAGGCGGACGCAACCGGGTAGAGATCGCTGCCTGACCTTGCTTCGATTGCGGGTAACCGGAAACTAATCAGGCGTTGCCTACTCTATGGCACCGTTAGAATTCATTTGCCGCTTAATGCCCATCGCGCCTGAATGTCAGTGACCCCGCCCATCCTCCGCATCGGACCGTACTCCATCGTGCGCGAACTGGGCGAAGGCGCTACCTCCAACGTCTATCTCGCCCTGCGCGACGGCTCATATGCCTCGGTCGCGCTCAAGCAGTTGCGCCGCGCCAGCCAGTCCGACCTGCACAAGGCCATGTTCACCGCCGAAGTCGAACTCGGCCGCAAGATGCAGCACCGCAACATCGTGCGCGTCATCGACGCAGACCTGAACGAACCGAGCGGCGCCTATCTGGTGATGGAATACATCAACGGCAAACCGCTGGATCAGCACGACAAGGTCGAGAACCTGCTGCCTTTGGACAAGGTGCTCTCCGTCACCGCGCAAGTCGCCGAAGCATTGAAATATGCCGCCCAGATGGGTGTGGTACACCGTGACGTGAAGCCCGGCAACATCATCCTCATGCCCAACGGCATCGCCAAACTGGCCGATTTCGGCTGTGCCATCCCGGTCAGTGAGATGGGAGCTGTGGTGGCGGGCAGCCTGGCCTATATGTCACCGGAGCAGATCGAGGGCGAAGCGCTGGATCAGCGTTCGGACATCTACTCATTGGGTGCGGTGCTGTATCGCCTGCTCACCGGTCACCACACCTTCGAGGCCGACAACCAGTTCGATGCGCGCATCGCGATTTTGAATTTCCCCATCACCCCCATCGACACCTATCGCAAGGCTTTGCCCAAGGTGCTCACCGACGTGGTCGAACGCGCCATGCAGAAGGATCCGGCGCAGCGCTACGCGAACTGGGACGAGTTCATCGCCGATCTGGCCAAGGCGATACAACTGATCGAGGCAAGTGATTACGACATGGACTTGTACCGCGGCTTCAGTATGCAGACACAGGCCGAGCTGTCGAACTACATGTCCCAATCACGGGTGTTCTCGCGCAGTGTGTTCTCACGGAGCGGGTTTTCTAGGAGTACGGTGCCGGATACTTATGGGGGCGGGTGAAGGTTTTTGTCTTCACTTTAACTTCAAAGTCAAAGCCGTCGGGGTTTGCCCGACAGCAAGCTACTTTCTTTTGCTTCGCCAAAAGAAAGTAGCCAAAGAAAAGGCGACCCCGGTTTGCCGCCCACTTCGTGGGTTCCCTGCGTTGCTCGACTGGTCAGGCGGCTGCGGAACTCGCGCTACGCGCTCAGACAGTCCTCGCCGACATCCCCTGACCAGTCTCCGCTACTCGGCGGCGCACAGGGGGAGAGAACGTCAAAGTCAAAAACACATGGAGGGCATCGCCCTCCATGTACTGCTGCAATAGCGAGGTTAATTTGTTAACGTTCAAGCGTAGCGTAGTTTGCGTCCGAACCATCGCCTTGTTAGGCGCGTTCGTTCCAGTGCTGCATGTACAGTGTTCCGAATTCAACGACGGTCAATCCATCACACAACAACTGCGGGTGGAATAAAATCGGCCTAGACGGCTCTCCTTCAAAAGAATGCAGAAACACAAAAGAGGGCCTTCCTATGTTTTCTTGTTCTTCATAAAGCTCATCAAGCTTTTCCCATTCCATGGCCTTTATCAGTTCCATTTTCTTACTTTCAAGTTCGTTGTAGCGCTCGCTTTCTTCATTAGTGAATTCTGCTGGAGGAATATACAACGGTATTCTATGGGCCAAAGCATCTCGATATGACTTGAGGTATTTCTCATGCCAGTCCGTGGTTGTTTTTGATGCAAGATAGTCTCGAAGCGGCTTAGGGAGGTGCTTGATTGTGTTCTCGCGAAAAAGGCCAACCCCATGTTTTCCGCCGACATCGGCCAACAAATCATGCCTATAGACATAGGACCAAGCCCAATTGTCATAAATGCCAGAGAGATTCATGACATAAGCATGTAGGTTGATTTGCACGTCATGAACCACATCTCTGTGTAGTGGCTTGCTAGCAGTCAACGGGAATTCATTAAATATATTTTCTAGGCATCGCCTCAGAAGATTCAATCTGCGTGCCGCGCCGTACAAGAGATGTTCTTCTACACCTGCATGGCCTGACTCTTGTCCAGCCAAGACAGTTTGGAACATTAGTTCTTGAAGGCCTTGATGTACTTTTGAGTACTCAGCCGAAAATTTTTCAATCTGCTCTTCCGTGTAGCTCATGGGAATTCTCTATCTTCCGCCTAATATTCGAGACTCCAATGTACCGGAGTCGAACTGTTTTAACTATGGTGGGCAGCTTGCTGTCGGGCAACCCCCGACGGTTTTGATTGATGGGTATCACTACGCTCAACTCATCCTCACACCTAAGCGACATGCCACGCCCACTTCTGGTGCGCAGCACCTTTTCGTGCACTGCTATCTGGCAACCCAAAATCCAGCCATGACGTAACCCGCTGTATCTACAGGAATGTATAAGCTGGCACGCAACGTGCTGTGTAGTAATCGAGGGTGCTGATCACGTCGATCAGTCACTTGTGAGCACTAGGGTTCCGATCGCCGTGGTTTGTAACGGTGATGTCTGGTCCGAGAGTGCTCGGTCTTGTCGGAGACAAGGCTCCACGGAGGGATAAAAGCCCGGGAGGATGTGACCACGTTTCGGTTGGCACCCTCTCGGGCTTTGTTATTTTTCAGGAGTGTGTCATGTCGTCACGTAACAAGATTCTCGCCAAGTGGGACAGCATCTGGGTGATACGCGGGGAGTTGAGCCGCCGTAGCTATCTGCTGTTCGCGCTGTTCGGCATGCTGGTGCCACTGGCCGCATGGTGGGGGCTTTCTGTCAGCGGCTGGATGGACAAGGTGTTCATGCCGGGGCCGATGGATGTGTTGTCCCGCGCCTATACCTGGCTCATGGAAGACGAGCTGTCGCACGACATCTGGATCAGCACCTATCGCGTCCTTGCCGGCTTCAGCCTGTCCGCCGTGCTGGCCATCCCCATCGGCTTGATGATCGGCACCTACCGTCCGGTACAGGCCATGCTGGAACCGCTCACCGACTTCATCCGCTACATGCCGGCCGTCGCATTCATCCCATTGGTGATGTTGTGGGTCGGTATCGACGAGAGCTCCAAGATCGCCATCATCTTCATCGGTACTTTCTTTCAGATGATCCTGATGGTGGCGGAGGACGTGCGCCGCGTGCCGATCACCCAGATCGAAGCCGCGCAGACCATGGGTGCGAGCCGCGCCGAGATCGTGAAGCTGGTGATCGTACCGTCGGCCAAGCCCGCCCTGCTCGACACTTTGCGCGTGACCATGGGTTGGGCGTGGACCTATCTGGTGGTGGCCGAATTGGTCGCCGCGAACTCCGGCCTCGGCTATTCCATCCTGCGCGCGCAGCGCTTCATGCAGACCGACAAGATCTTCGCCGGCATCATTTTGATCGGCCTGATCGGCCTGACCATCGACCAGTTGTTCCGTTGGCTGCACCGCAGGAACTTCCCCTGGCTGTACAAGAAATAAGGCGAACGATGACGACCAAGATCAGCATACAAGCGGCACACAAGACCTTCGGCGAAGGCGAACGCGGCATCGTCGCGCTGCAGGATGTGAACCTGCAGATCGGCAGCAACGAGTTCGTCACCTTCGTCGGCGCATCGGGCTGCGGCAAGTCCACGCTATTGCGCTGCATCGGCGGACTGGAGACCTTGTCTTCCGGCAGCATCAAGGTGGATGGCGTGGACATCACCGGCCCCGGTGTCGACCGTGCCATGGTGTTCCAGCATTACAGCCTGTACCCGTGGCTGACGGTGACGGAGAACATCAAGTTCAGCCGACAGCTGCGCGCCGGGCGCGAGAACCTCACCTCGTCGGATGTCGAAGCCGCTTCCGGGCGTGCCGATGCGCTGATCAACCTGATGGGTCTGAACCATGTGCGCGATGCCTATCCCAACCAACTGTCCGGCGGCATGCAGCAGCGCGTCGCCATCGCGCGCGCCCTGCTGCCGCGTCCGCAGATCCTGCTGATGGACGAGCCGTTCGGCGCACTGGACGCACAGACGCGCGAGGTGATGCACGACATGATCCTGCACGTCTCCAAGCTGGAGAAGACCACCATCGTATTCGTCACCCACGACGTGGAAGAAGCCATCTATCTGGGACAGCGCGTGGTGGTGATGGCGCCGCGTCCGGGCAGGGTCGACAGCATCTATGAGGTCGATCTGCCGGCGCAGCGCGATCAGGACATGAAGCTGGAGCCCGGTTTCCTGCAACAGAAGAAAGCCATTTTGAACCGCATCCGCGAGACCGCCGGTATGCGCACCGATCTAGAACTGCTGGAGCGTATGACAAAGCAGGCTGAGCAACAGAACGACATGCAATGAGGAACAACGAGATGACTGAGCCATTATCCAAAACCAATCTGCTGTGGGAAGAGACCCTCCCCGGCGGTGCGCATTGGTCCTTCGTGATGAAGCGCGGCACCGCGCTGCGTCTCACCGACGTGGAAGGCGGTGCCAACTTGGCGGCGCTGTTCTACAACAAGGACGAGAAGCTGGAACGCTACAACATGCCGGACACATTGAAGGCGCAGCACACCGCGCATCTGACCGCCGGCTTCGTGCTGTATTCCGACATGGGGCGCGTGCTGGCCTCGGTCATCGGCGACAGCGTGGGCTGGCACGACACCATCAGCGGCATGAGCAACGCCGCGCTGGTGGAGAAGAGATATGGCAAGGCGACTTACCAGCAAGCGCGTAACGACATGCATCGCAATGCGCGCGACAGCATGCTGATCGAGCTGGGCAAGTGGGGGCTGGGCAAGCGCGACATCGTGCCCAACGTGAATTTCTTCAGCAAAGTGAGCGCCGACGATGCGGGTGGCATGCTCTACGCAGTGAACCATTCTCAGGCGGGTGGCTACGTCGAACTGCGTTTCGAAATGGACGTGCTGGTGGTGTTGAGCGCCACCCAGCATCCGCTCGACCCGAATCCCGAGTACGCACCCAAGCCGGTGTTGCTGCAGGCATGGCGCTGCGGCACGCCGGACGAACAAGACCTGTGCCGCAACTTCCGTCCCGAGAACGTGCGCGGCTTCTACAACACCGAACTGCTGTTCCGTTGAGGAAAGAATCATGAGCATCGTTGAAAGCAAACTGAACCCGCAACAGGCCAGCTATGACCTGGTGCTGCCCGCCGGCGAATCCTGGCTGCATGAAGTGAAGCGCGGACAGGTGTTCCGCATCCTCGACCTGGAAGGCAATCAGGCCGTGGACACCCTGTTCTACAGCGCACGCGATCCGGAAGAGCGCTACAGCGCGGTGGATACCATCCGCGAGCAGGGCAACATCTACCTCACTGCCGGCACCAAGCTGATGTCCACCGAAGGCAATGTGCTGATGACCATCGTCGCCGACACCTGCGGTCGTCACGACACACTGGGCGGTGCCTGCGCGGCGGAGAGCAACTCGGTGCGTTACGCCATCGACAAGAAATACATGCACAGCTGCCGCGACAGTTTCCTGCACGCGCTGGGCCATTGCGATTGCGGCATGGACAAGCGCGACCTGACTGCCAATGTGAACTTCTTCATGAACGTGCCGGTGACGCCGCAGGGCGAGCTGACCTTCGCAGACGGTATCTCCGCAGCCGGCAAGTATGTCGAGATGCGCGCCGAGATGGATGTGTTCGTACTGATCTCCAACTGCCCGCAACTGAACAACCCGTGTAACGCCTACAACCCGACACCGGTGCAGCTATTGATCTGGGATGCCGTCGCTCAATAAAACCGCGCATCCGGACGGCCGGATGCATGACTAATACGCAGGACGACCTGCGACTCAGGTGAGTAACCATGTTCGATAAAGTCTTGATAGCAAACCGCGGCGCAATCGCCTGCCGCATCATCCGCACCCTGAACAAGATGGGTGTCCGCTCCGTGGCGGTGTACTCGGAAGCCGATGCGCGTTCTTTGCATGTGCAGATGGCGGACGAAGCCGTATGCATCGGTACTGCGGCCGCGGCCGACAGTTATCTGCGCGGCGAACACATCCTGGAAGTCGCACTAAGCACCGGCGCGCAAGCCATCCATCCCGGTTACGGCTTCCTGTCCGAGAACGCGGGTTTTGCCGAGCAGTGCGCACAAGCGGGCGTGGTGTTCATCGGACCGACACCGGACCAGATGCGCCGCTTCGGACTCAAGCACACCGCGCGCGAGATCGCCGAGCAGAATGGTGTACCGCTGCTGCCGGGCAGCGGGCTGCTGGGCGATGTCGGGCACGCGCATGCCGAAGCTTCGCGCATCGGCTATCCGGTGATGATCAAGAGTACCGCCGGTGGTGGCGGTATCGGTATGCGTCTGTGCTGGAGCGCGGACGAACTGAGTGAGGCCTTCCAGTCGGTGGAACGTCTGGCGCGCGCCAACTTCAAGGACGCAGGCATCTATCTGGAGAAATACGTCGAGCATGCACGCCACATCGAAGTGCAGTTGTTCGGTGACGGCAAAGGCGGCGTGATCGCGCTGGGCGAGCGCGACTGTTCGGTGCAGCGCCGTAACCAGAAAGTGATCGAAGAGACACCCGCACCCAATATCACCCCCGAAGTCAGAAAGCATCTGCTGGATACCGCCGTGCGTCTGGGCAAAGCAGTCGGCTATCAGTCGGCAGGCACGGTGGAATTCGTGTTCGACGCCTTGAGCGGCGAGTTCTACTTCCTCGAAGTGAACACGCGCTTGCAGGTGGAGCACGGTGTTACCGAAGAAGTGACCGGCGTCGATCTGGTGGAGTGGATGGTGTTGCAGGCGGCGGGTGAACTGCCCGCGCTGGAGAATGTGGAGATCAATCCAAAAGGTTCGTCCATCCAGGTGCGCCTGTATGCGGAAGATCCGAACAAGAACTTCCAGCCGTCCAGCGGTGTGCTGAGCGGGGTCGAATTCTCCGCCAATGCACGCAACGAGACTTGGGTGGAACGCGGCAGCGAGGTACCGCCTTACTACGACCCGATGATCGCCAAGATCATCGTCAAGGCGATGAACCGCGAGTCCGCGCTGGAGAAGATGAGTGCGGTGTTGGCCGAAACGCGCGTGGATGGCATAGAGACCAACCTCGATTACCTGCGCCAGATCGTGGCCGACCAGGTATTCGCCGAAGGTCGCCAGACCACGCGCTACCTGAACGGCTTCCATTACCAGCCGCATAGCATCGACGTGCTGGAACCCGGCGTGCAGAGCAGCATCCAGGATCATCCCGGTCGCCTCGGTTACTGGAACATCGGTGTACCGCCTTCCGGCCCGATGGATGCGCTGGCCTTCCGCTTGGGCAACCAGCTGGTGGGCAATGCGGCCGAGGCAGCAGGACTGGAACTGACTGTGTCCGGCCCGACGCTGAAGTTCAATCAGGACACTGTGATCGCGCTGACCGGCGCCGACATGAAAGCGGAACTGGACGGTGCGCCGCTGGCGTTCTGGCAGAGCCATGCAGTGAAGGCCGGCAGCGTGCTGCGCCTGGGCGCGGTGCAGGGCGGCGGATGTCGCAGCTATCTGGCGGTGGGGGGCGGTTTCGACGTGCCGGATTATCTGGGCAGCAAGTCCACCTTCACGCTGGGTCAGTTCGGCGGCCATGGCGGGCGCACCTTGCGCGTCGGCGACGTGCTGCATCTGGGTGTGGCATCAGAATCGTATGTGCCGCGCTCGCTGCCTTCAAATCTATTGCCGAGCTACAGCAAACAATGGGAGATCGGTGTGTTGTACGGCCCGCACGGCGCACCGGACTTCTTCACCCCGGCCGACATAGCGACCTTCTTCGCCACCGATTGGGAAGTGCACTACAACTCCAGCCGCACCGGCGTGCGCCTGATCGGCCCCAAACCGGAATGGGCGCGGCAGGACGGCGGCGAAGCCGGGCTGCATCCATCCAACATCCACGACAACGCCTATGCCATCGGCGCGGTGGATTTCACCGGCGACATGCCGGTGATCCTCGGGCCGGACGGCCCCAGTCTGGGCGGCTTCGTGTGTCCGGTCACCATCGTGCATGCCGAGTTGTGGAAGATGGGTCAGCTGCGTCCGGGCGACACGGTGCGTTTCCGCTTCATGTCTTTGGAGCAAGCCAACCATCTGGAGCAGTTGCAGGACGCGACCATCGCGCAATTGAGATTGCCGAAGAAACAGGCGGCATATCCGGCCGCGCAGGAGATGGGCAGCCCCATCGTGCACACCATCCCAGCCAAGGGAGAACAAGTGCAAGTGGTGTATCGCCAATCCGGCGACCGCAATCTGCTCATCGAATACGGTCCGTTGGTGCTCGATCTCAATCTGCGTTTCCGCGTGCATGCATTGATGGAATGGGTGCAAGGCGCGGTGGCCGATGGCAGTTTGCCCGGCATCCTCGATCTAACACCGGGCATCCGTTCCCTGCAGATCCATTTCGACAGCCGCGTACTGGCGCGCGATGCGCTGGTGAAGATGCTGGTCAAGGCTGAAAAGAAATTGCCTTCCATCGAAGATATGCGCGTGCCGACCCGCATCGTGCATCTGCCGCTTTCCTGGGACGATCCTTCCACCAAGCTGGCGATCGAGAAATACATGCAGTCGGTGCGCAAGGATGCGCCATGGTGCCCGAGCAACATCGAGTTTATACGCCGAATCAACGGTATCGAGGATATCGAGACGGTGAAGAACATCGTTTTCGAAGCGAGCTATCTGGTGATGGGTCTGGGCGACGTGTACCTCGGCGCGCCGGTGGCGACGCCGCTCGATCCGCGCCACCGTCTGGTCACCACCAAATACAACCCGGCGCGCACCTGGACGCCGGAGAACGCGGTCGGCATCGGCGGCGCCTACATGTGCGTATACGGTATGGAAGGCCCCGGCGGGTACCAGTTCGTCGGCCGCACCGTGCAGATGTGGAACCGCTACAAGCAGACGCGGGACTTCAAGGAAGGCAAGCCATGGCTGCTGCGCTTCTTCGACCAGATCCGTTTCTATCCGGTGTCGGAGCAGGAGTTGCTCAAGATGCGCGATGACTTCATCGCGGGCCGCTTCCAGCTCAAGGTCGAAGAGAGCACCTTCAGCCTCAAGGATTACAACCGGTATCTGCAGGACAACGATCAAGAGATCAGCGCGTTCCGCGACACGCAACGTACCGCGTTCGCCGCCGAGCGCGAGATGTGGAAGGCCAATGGTCAGGCCGAGTATGCGAGCGACAGCAATGTGGCAGAAGCTGGTGCCGATAGCGAACTCGATCTGCCGCCTGGAAGTCGTGCCGTCGCCGCGCATGTGGCAGGCAATGTGTGGGCGATCCCGGCTCCAGTCGGCAGCAAAGTGAAGGCGGGCGATACGCTGGTGGTGATCGAGTCGATGAAGATGGAGATCGCCGTGGTCGCGCCGTGCGACGGCGAAGTGATCCAGATGAGTTGCCGCATCGGCGGCCAGGTCGCAGCCGGACAGGACCTGTTGGTGATCCAGGGGACGGAGGCGTGAGATGAAACTCGACCTCAACATCGCCACCTTGCGCCGCCGTTATCTGGCCGGTGAAATTCATCCGCGCGAAGTGATGCAGGACATTGTGTCGCGTATCGGTGATGACCCGCACCATGTGTGGATCCATCGTTTGCCGTTGCAAGAAATCGAAAAGTACGTGGCCGCATTGCAGGACAAAGACCCGGCTGAACTTCCGCTGTACGGCATCCCGTTCGCGATCAAGGACAACATCGATCTGGCCGGTGCGCCCACCACGGCGGGTTGTGCCGAGTATGCCTACCATCCGCAACGTCATGCCACGGTGGTGCGTCTGCTGATCAACGCGGGTGCCATTCCCATCGGCAAGACCAATCTGGATCAGTTCGCCACCGGTCTGAACGGTACGCGCTCACCGCATGGTGCATGCCGCAATGCCATCAACCCCGACTACATCTCGGGCGGTTCCAGCTCCGGTTCGGCGGTGGCTGTCGCTCTGGGGCAGGTGAGCTTCAGCCTGGGAACGGATACCGCAGGTTCGGGCCGCGTACCGGCCGCATTCAATAATCTGGTCGGTGTGAAGCCCACCCGCGGCTGGCTTTCCACACGTGGCTTGGTGCCGGCCTGCCGCTCTCTCGATTGCGTGTCCATCTTCGCGCTCAACACGGCGGATGCCGCCAGCGTGCTGTCGGTCGCGACTGCGCACGATGATGAGGATGCGTATTCCCGTCAGGCACTCACCTATGGTTTTGATTTCGGCCGTGCCGAGTCTTTCCATTTCGGTGTGCCGCGTGAGGATCAATTGCAGTTCTTCGGCAATCAGGATGCGGCAGCACTGTTCCAGAAGAGTGTCGCGGCGATGGAGGCCATCGGCGGACAGAAAGTGGAGATCGATTTCCAGCCGTTCCTCGATGCGGCGCGCCTGCTGTACGAAGGGCCTTGGGTAGCTGAACGTTACGCAGCAATCCGCGAATTCTTCGAAGCGAAGCAAGAGGTCATCAATCCGGTGGTGCGCGAGATCATCGCGGGCGCCAAGAAGTTTTCTGCCGCCGACACCTTCGACGGCATGTACAAACTGCAAGCCTTGCGCGCAGAAGCCGCACTGACTTGGGGCAAGATCGACTGTCTGCTGACACCGACTGCGGGCACTATCTATCGCATCGACGAGATGGAAGCCGACCCGATCAAGCTGAATGCGAATCTGGGTTACTACACCAACTTCATGAATCTGCTCGATTGCACAGCGGTCGCGGTGCCTGCCGGTTTCCAGCAAGATGGCTTGCCGTTCGGTATCACGCTGGTGGCACCTGCGCATCAGGATGTGCCGCTGCTGCATCTGGCAGAACGTCTGAGCCACAGTGCAGACACAGATATGCCGATGGCACAGGTGCAAGGCAGCCGGGTGCGTGTCGCTGTCTGTGGCGCACACCTGGCAGGTCTGCCGCTCAATCATCAGCTCACTTCGCGTGGCGCGCATCTGGTCGCCCGCACGCACAGCAGCCCCGATTACAAACTGTATGCCCTGCCCGGCGGCCCGCCGTATCGGCCCGGCATGGTGCGCGTGCTACAGGGCGGTAGCGCCATCGCAGTGGAAGTGTGGGAGATGGCAGACCGGGAGTTCGGTTCTTTCGTGGCGGGCATTCCCGCGCCGCTCGGCATCGGTACGTTGACGCTGGCGGACGGTTCATCCGTGACGGGTTTCATCTGTGAGCAGTATGCCGTGCAAGGCGCGCAAGACATCACCCACTTCGGCGGCTGGCGCGCCTATCTGGCACAGCGTGGTGCATGAGCATGGAACTGCAACTGTTCAAGTCCTTGTGGGGACACCGGGGTGCGCTGGATGAGGCGGCGTGTCAGGCGCTAGACACAGGCTTTGTCGGTCTGGAAGGTAATGCCGATAACTTGCCGCAGGATGAACTGCGCGATGTGTTGCAGTCGCGCAGCCTCGCATACATCCAGGAGATCGTGACCGGCGGCAACTATGTGCCGCGTCGGCATGACACGGTGCTGGAGCACATCGCCGATGTGGAACGACAGTTGCAGCTGGGCAGTGCACTCGACCCGCAATGGGTGACCATCATCGGCGGCTGCGATGCCTGGACGCTGGAGCAGAGCGTGCGTTTCTTCGGCGAGTCGCAAGAGATCGCGGCGCGTATGGGTATCGCTTGCAGCTTCGAAACCCATCGCAGTCGCTCACTGTTCAATCCGTGGATCACCCTGTCAGTGCTCGAGCGTTTGCCGGAACTAAAACTTACTTGCGACTTTAGTCACTGGGTGGTGGTGATGGAGCGGCAACTGGATGACGACTGGGATGCCGTGCTGGAAGTGGCCAAGCATGCACATCACATCCACGCACGCGTCGGTTATGACCAAGGGCCGCAAGTGCCGCATCCGGCCGCGCCGGAATACGCAGGTGCGCTGGCTTCGCACCAGCGTTACTGGGAAGCGATCTGGTCGGCGCAGCAAGATTGCGGCAGAACGCATTCCACCATGACACCCGAGTTCGGCCCCGACGGTTATCTGCATTGCCTGCCATTTACGCAGCAGCCGGTCGCCGATCTGTGGCAGGTCAATGCGTGGATGGGCGACACGGAACGGGAACATTTCCAGACATGGAAAAGCGGCAACGCACTTTAGAAGTCCAACATCGTGCATAGGCCGGAAAGATGCCCGAAGCGGGTGCACGAATAGCAGTTTCAGGAAGTGGCAGTACCGGCGAAACAGGCCAGATCGCCGCACAGCAGGGTTGGCATGCAATCTGCTGTGAAAGGTTTGTAGTTCAGTAGGGGAATCAACGCCCTTGCGTAACGGTTGGTTAATTTAAATAGGAGATCAAATGATGGATATCAAGAAACTCGTCGCAGCTGTGGCATTGCTGGTTGCTTCATTCTCGGCAGGCGCAGCGACACCGGTCAAGATCGCATTGACCACCTGGATCGGTTATTCGCCGTTCTACGTGGCCGAAGGCATGGACATGTACAAGAAGCAGGGATTGAAAGTCACACTGCAGACTTTCGCCGATCCGGCCATGTTGCCCTCGGCAGTCGCCGGCAAGGCAGTGGATGGCGCGCTGATGACTTACGACCAAGTGATCGGTGCGGCGGCGCAGGGCCAGGCGTTCAAGGTGGTGATGCCTATCGACTACTCCAACGGCGGCGATGCTGTGCTGGCAGACATGTCGATCAACAAGATCACCGACCTAAAGGGCAAGAAGGTCGCTTATGCACCGCTGTCTCCTTCCGACTTCCTGATCTCTTATGCACTGAAGATCAACGGCATGACTGACAAAGACATCAGCCCGATCAACATGACACCGGAAGCGATCCCTTCCGCGATGGCATCCAAGGCAGTGCCGGCCGGTACGACCTATGAGCCGAACGTATCGCAGATCCTCGGCATGGGCGACGGCAAGCAGTTCCACGTGATCTATTCCTCGAAAGAAGCGCCCGGTCTGATCGCCGACGTGCTGGTGTTCGACGAGGCTTACATCAAGAAGAACGGCAAGCAGATCACTTCGCTGATCAAAGCCTATCTGGAAGGTCTGGCTTACATGAAGTCACATCCGAAAGAAGCTTCCGAGATCATCGGCAAGGCGATCGGCGTATCCGGCAAGGAAGTGCTGGAGCAGCTGCAAGGCGTGTACAACATCCCGCTGAAAGAGATGGGCCTGCCGTTCAAGCCGGGCAAGGACACCAAGTCCTACTTTGTCAGCGGTGAAGTGATCAACGAGATCCTGATGAAGAGCGGTCAGATCAAGAAACCGGTTGCGATCGCTAGCACTATTGATGACACCTTCGTCAAAGCAGTGATGAAGTAATGAAGTGAACCGCCCTTCCTTCCGTCTGTGGCGGGAAGGGCGTCATACAAAGGAGCACACATGCGTTCGCGCATCTTTCGCCATGCAGATGGCGTCATTCCGAATTCTCTCGCCATCACGTATGCCCTGAGCGGCTACGGGGTCGGCTTGTGGCTGATGACCAGCGAGAACCTGCTCGTGGCCCTGTCGGCCACGCTGTGGTTCGCCCACGCGCTCATCATCTCCGCTTATCTGTTTCATGAGTTCGCCCACGACACGATATTCGCGCGCCATGACGCGAATTCCTGGGGTGGTGTGCTGATGACCTGGCTCACAGGTAGCTGCTATGCGCGCTATGAACACCTGCGCCACAAACACGTGCGCCATCATGTCGATCGCGCCGATGTCATCAGTCTGGATACCAAAGCACTGGTCCAGTCTCTACCGCGTTCCCTGCAGCGTTTCATTCTGCTGTTGGAGTGGTGCTATGTCCCCGCCATAGAATTGCTGATGCATGCATTCGTTATCTTTTTGCCGTTCCTGCGCGCAGAACGGCGCGCGGATCGAGGCCGTGTCGCGTTCATCCTCGTCGTGCGCGGAGTCGCCTTCGCGGCACTGGCCTACTATTCATTGCAGGCCCTGCTGCTGTATGTGGCGGCTTACCTGATCATGGTCACGGTGCTGCGATTCGCCGATGCTTTTCAGCATACCTATGATGCGTATGCCATCCTCGAGAGCGATAAGGTGCCGGATGACAAGCTACGCGACAAAGCCTATGAGCAGGCCAATACCTACTCGAATCTGGTCAGTGTGCGTTGGCCTTTATTGAATCTGCTGATCCTGAACTTCCCCTATCACAATGCACACCATGAACAGTTGGCCGTGCCTTGGTATCGCCTGCCTGCTTTGCATCAAAAGCTGTACGGCGAGAGCCATGGACAGGTCGTTCCGATGTCACGTTTATTGCTGCCCTTCCATCGCCATCGGGTGAAGCGCGTACTGTCCGAAGATTACGGCGTGGTCGATACCGCTGCCGGTAAGGCGGACGGCTTCATCGGTGCGGTGTCGGTCTCCTTCCTGACTGCGGTGTGAGATGACGATGGCGGTATTGGCTCAGCGCCGCGAGGGCATGGCGATCAGCTCGCTATTGGTGGGCGCGTTGTTCTGGGGCATGTTGTGGTGGCCGCTGAAGGCGCTGGACGGGATAGGCGTCGCCGGCAGCATCGTGCAGGTGTTCGCCTACGGGCTTGCCGCCTTGCTGTTGTTGCCGTTCGCCTTGCGCAGCTTCGCCCAGTGGCGCGACCAGCCCGGACTGCTGGCGATCATCATGCTGATGGGCGGCTGGGCCAACGCCTCGCTGGTGACCGCGCTCACCGAAGGCAGCGTGGTGCGCGTGATGCTGCTGTTCTTCCTCGCGCCGGTGTGGACCATCCTGGCGGCACGCATCTTCCTCGGCGAGGCGTTCACGCGTCTGCGGCTTATCTCATTGATGCTGGCACTGGCCGGCTTGGTGGCGACGCTGGGCGGACCGGAACTGTTCTCCACGCCGCTGTCGATGATCGACCTGCTGGCGCTCTCGTCCGGTCTGGCGTTTGCCTTGAATAACGTGGCAGTGCGGGCCGGCCATCATCTGACCGACTCGGTACGGGCGAGCGCGATGATAGGCGGCTGTGCATTGATTGCATCGGCTTTCCTGATGTTCGGCACAAAACCGGTGCAGCTGCTTGACGCCCAACAGGTCGGTGCGATGTTGGCTCTCGGCTTGTTATGGATATTGCCAGGCACATTGGTCACCTTTTACGGCGTGGCGCGGCTGGATGCTGGCCGGGCAGCCATCCTGCTGCTGGGTGAACTGGTGGTGGCGGTGATCTCCGCGGTGTTGATCGGGGGGGAACATCTGTCTTGGCGTGAAGCGCTCGGTGGATCATTGATCCTTTCTGCTGCCGTCATTGAAGCACGCACTGAATCAATGGGAGCGCCACATGAGAAAGCTGCCTAGTGCCCTGATCGTGATCGACATGCAGCGGGACTTTCTAGATCCCGGCGGTTACGCAGCCACTGCGGGCATGGATGTGAGTGCCCTGCGACGACCCATACCTTCCATCCGCTTGTTGCTGGATCATGCGCGTCGCAGCGGCATGCTGGTGGTGCACACACGTGAAGGGCATCGCCCCGACCTGACCGATTGCCCGCCAGCCAAGCTCGCGCGCAGCCGGCAGGCCGGTGCCGAGATCGGCAGCAAAGGACCGCTCGGTCGCCTGCTGGTACGGGGCGAGTACGGCCATGATTTCATCGCCGAACTGCAACCGCTGACAGACGAGCCGGTGGTGGATAAGCCGGGCTATGGCGCATTCCATCAGACCGATCTGGCGCAGATATTGGCGGCAAGAGATATCCGAAAACTGTACATCTGTGGCGTGACCACTGAGGTTTGCGTGCATTCCACCCTGCGCGAAGCGGCAGACCGCGGTTTCGAATGCGTGCTGGTGGCGGATGGCTGCGGCTCCGCCCACCCGCACCTGCACGAGGCCGCCTTGCAGATGGTCGATGTCGAAGGCGGCATCTTCGGGCGTGTTGCAGATGCGCAAACAGTCATAGCAGAACTGGAGGTAGCACAATGAGTCAGGTACTAAAACTGTGGCCATTACTGACCGCCACGCACCGTTACGACAAATCACTTTCCACCCGTAACCGCGGTCAGGGGCAGATCATCGAGGCGCCGATCCTGGCGTATCTGATTGAGACCACGAATGGGCGCATCCTGTTCGATGTCGGCTGCGACTACGGCAAGATCGCCGCGCCGAAGCAGCGAGCGAAATACTACGACGAAGAGACCTTCGCCTTTGGTGCACCTGACATGAAAGCGGAACAGCGTTTGCCCACCCATCTGGCCAAGATGGGGCTGACGCCAGCCGATGTGGATGTGGTGTTCCTCAGTCATCTGCATTTCGACCATGCGGGCGGGTTGTGCGACGTATGCGGTAAGGAAGTGCACGTGCAACACGACGAACTGCAAGCGGCGCGCTCCGACCTTGATCCGGCCTATTTCAGCGACGATTTCGCTGGCGACTATCCATGGAAGGTGCAGCACGGAGAGTACGATCTGGTGCCCGGTGTACGGGCGGTCTCTACACCCGGCCATACCGCAGGCCATATGTCGTTGTGGATCGAGTTGCCGAAAGGGGCGCCTGTCGTGCTGTGCGGTGACGCGGCGGATCTGTCCGAGAATCTGGTCAAGGAGATCGCACCGGGATTGTGCTGGCAGGATCGCGAAGACCTTGCGCTGGACAGTATCCGCAAATTGAAACGCTTGCAGCATGCAGAGCATGCCCAGCTGTGGCCGAATCACGACATCGAATTCTTCCGAACTTTGCAGCAGTTCC
Source organism: Pseudomonadota bacterium (assembly GCA_043827165.1). Lineage (GTDB taxonomy): Bacteria > Pseudomonadota > Gammaproteobacteria > Burkholderiales > Gallionellaceae > Sideroxyarcus. The sequence continues at coordinate 58,271 of JBDRPJ010000009.1, read as the reverse complement.
CGAAGTTTCACGAGTAAAGGGCGTTCACTGCCAGTGGAAAACACGAAGGGCACCTCGCGGTGCCCTTCGTGTTTGTTGTGAGGAAGTGCAGAAGCTCAGCGCAAGCTGGCGACGTATTTTGCTTCGGCCTTCACGGGTATCGGTACTTCGAAACGCTGTGGCTTGGGCAACAGCGGATGCACAGCTTCGACGCGTTCAGCCAGTGCAAGCAGTTCTTCCGATTCCGCCGAGCGTGCGAGTTTGATCACTTCTCTGGCGTAGCTCTCGTCGGCACACATCCATTCCACGTCGATGATGCGGTTGTGTTCGCGTCGCAGCAGGACGTGGATGCGTCCGGCCAGAACGAAAAGTTTTTCCATCTCTCCTGCCATTGATTGCTCCTTGTTATCTTGTCATCCCAGAAAAAAAGGGCACCTTCGCAGGTGCCCTTGAAATGGAGCCGGGAGGCTCCAGGGAGGAGAGGTTACACGTTGTATGCGCGCTCGCCGTGTGTCGCTGTGTCCAGACCTTCGCGCTCGTCTTCTTCCGAGACACGCAGACCCATGACCATGTCGACCAGTTTGAAGCAGATGAAGGCGACCACACCAGACCAGACGATGGTGATCAGCACGCCGGTGGCTTGCGTGATCACTTGTGCGCCCATCTCGTAGCCGTCGATGCCCACGCCGCCCAGTGCTGGCGATACGAAGATACCTGTGCCGATCGCGCCGACGATACCGCCGATCGCGTGGATGCCGAACACGTCGAGCGAGTCGTCATAGCCCAGGGATTTCTTCAGGCCAGACACAGCCCACAAGCAGACCGGACCAACGATCAGGCCGAGGACGATGGCGCCCATCGGGCCAACCAGACCGGCAGCCGGTGTAACGGCGACCAGACCAGCCACTGCACCGGAAGCGATACCCAGCATGGAAGCCTTGCCGCGCAATACCTTCTCAGCGCCCATCCAGCTCAGTGCTGCTGCACCGGTTGCGACGATGGTGTTCAGGAAGGCCAGTGCTGCACCGCCGGTGGCTTCCAGGTTGGAACCGGCGTTGAAGCCGAACCAGCCCACCCACAGCAGGGATGCACCGATCATGGTCATCGGCAGGTTGTGCGGAGCCATCGGCTCTTTACCGTAACCGATACGCTTGCCGATCACGATTGCGCCGACCAGTGCTGCGATACCCGCGTTGATGTGCACAACAGTACCGCCAGCGAAGTCCAGCGCACCTTTCTCGAACAGGTAACCACCTGTTGCCCACACCATGTGTGCGATAGGCAGGTAAGAGAATGTGAACCACAGTGCGGAGAACACCATCAGCGAACCGAACTTGATGCGCTCTGCGAAGCCGCCGATGATCAGCGCGGTGGTGATCGCCGCGAAGGTCAATTGGAAGGCAACGAAGGTGAACTCGGGGATCACAACGCCGTCAGTGAAGGTTGCAGCAGTGCTGTCGCCAGTCATGCCGGCGAGGAACATCTTGCTCAGGTCACCGATCGCCCAGTTCATCGAGCCGCCGTCACCGAAGGCCAGCGAGTAACCGTACACCACCCACAGGATGGAGATCAGCGCGAAGATGCCGAACACTTGGCTCAGGACGGACAGCATGTTCTTGGCGCGCACCAGGCCACCGTAGAACAGGGACAGGCCCGGAACGATCATCAGGATCACCAGCAGTGTGGACAGCATCATCCAGGTGGTGTCGCCTTTATCGGGAACCGGTGCGGGGGCGGCTTCGGCAGCGGGTGCCTCGGTCGTCGCCATCACGGCTTCGGCAACGGGTGCCGCTTCCTCGGCGAACGAGGGGCTGACTGCGCCGAACAACACGGCCAGCAGCATGAAAGATGCGAGTACTTTTTTCATCATGCTCTCCTTAAAGGGCTTCCGGACCGACTTCGCCGGTGCGGATGCGGATCACTTGTTCCAGATCCGATACGAAGATCTTGCCGTCGCCGATCTTGCCGGTCTGGGCGGCCTTCTCGATGGCTTCCAGCACGCGGTCCAACTGGTCGTCCTTGATGGCGGCTTCCAGTTTGATCTTGGGGAGGAAATCCACCACATATTCCGCACCGCGATACAGCTCGGTGTGGCCCTTCTGGCGACCGAAACCCTTTACTTCGGTGACGGTGATGCCTTGCACGTCCATGGCGGACAGTGCTTCACGCACTTCGTCCAGCTTGAACGGCTTGATGATTGCAGTAACCATTTTCATCATGACTCTCCTTGAGAATCGGGGCGGAGAACCGCCCCGTTGTGATTACATCGAGTGCGATACGGACAGAGCCAGAACGCCCTTGCCCCATTTGCCACCAAGGTTGTCGGCATATGTCCAGTCAGAACTTGCATTCGTGCTGGTGTATGCAACGCCTACTTCGTAACCAGCCAGATCCTTGGAGGCAGCCAGTTTGTAGTCGGAGTAGGAGTATTTGTCAGCAGACGCGGGCTTGAATTTTTGTTTGCCGTAATGTGCGGACAGGGTGACGCCTGCACCTTCAAGTGTGTACTCTGCATTCAGTTCGATGTAGTTGGAACCTTTGCCTTCTGGAACAGCCAGGAAGTCGCCGAGGCTGTAGGAATACTTCGCAGTCAGGAACTTGTAGCTTACGGAGCCATAGAGTTCCGTAGTGTCAGCCTTGGCAAAACCACTTGCAGCGGTGTAGTCGCCCAAGTAGTTGTAACGGACGATACCGACGTCGTAACCGACATCTTCAGTGGCAGAGCCGCCAAAGCCGATATAGGTATCCAATTCCATCGTCACGCTACCCGATGCCACAGCGCCGCTGTCAGCGATCCAGCTGACGTTGGAACCCCATGCGCCAACATACAGGCCACTGTCGTGGGCGTAATCGATACCACCTTGCACTGCAGGATTGTGTGAGTTCTGCGTGATGCCGCGGAAGATGTAGTCACTGACGAAGCCAACGTTCGAAGAGATGGGAGATTCAGCCATAGCAGGCACAGCAAAAGAAGCAGCCAGAGCAGCAACGAGCAGTTTTTTCTTCAACATGGTATTTCCTTTCGTTTAGTTTCAAAGCGGGACAAGAGTATCCACGCTTTCCATACAGCAGCAACCGTGCCAGCCCTTGAAAACCCAACAACGGCGGGCCTTGAGCGGAATCTCTTGAAAGCCGTGCACGCGGATGGTGCACCGAGTAAGCGCGAAATTCGGGGTCGGTGCACACTGTTGGTGCGGCGGTTTTTGGTACACTGCGGCCACACGAATAACAGGGAGAAGCACCATGCTGAACGCGAAGTTCTTTGAAGAGATGTCGTCCAAATTGAATGAAGCCGTGGCCAACAGCCCGGCCAAGGATTTCGAGAAGAACGCCCGTGCCTTGCTGGCACAGGGTTTTTCCAAGCTCGATCTGGTCACGCGCGAGGAATATGAGGTGCTGGCGCAGCGCTTGGACAAGCTGGAAGCGCGCCTCGCCGCAATGGAGTCAAACAAGTAAGTCACCATGAGCCTTGCTGTTCTTTACAGCAGAGGTTTGTCGGGCATGGAGGCCGCGCTGGTCACGGTCGAAGTGCACCTTGCGAACGGGTTGCCGCAATTCACCATCGTCGGCCTGCCCGAAGCGGAAGTTAAAGAGAGCAAGGACCGCGTGCGCGCCGCCTTGCAGAATTGCCAGTTCGAATTCCCTGCCCGCCGTATCACCGTCAATCTCGCGCCCGCCGACCTGCCCAAGGAGAGCGGGCGCTTCGATCTGCCCATCGCGCTCGGCATACTCGCCGCATCGGGACAGATCCCCGCCGACAAACTGAATGAATATGAATTCGCGGGAGAGCTGGCGCTGACCGGCGAGCTGCGCCCGATACGCGGCGCGCTGGCGATGACCTACCGCGCGGCGAACAGCGGCCGTGCCTTCGTATTGCCGGAAGCGAATGCTGCCGAAGCGGCGCTAGTGGAGGATGCGGTGGTGTATCCGGCGCGTTCCTTGTTGCAGGTCGCTGCGCATCTGGCCGGTCGCGAAGCGATCGCGCGCTTCATCCCGCAAGTGGAAAGTGCCGCGCCTAACTATCCCGACATGAAGGAAGTGAAAGGCCAGGCCGCGTCCAAACGCGCATTGGAGATCGCTGCGGCCGGCTCGCATTCCGTGCTGATGAGCGGTCCGCCCGGCACCGGCAAGAGCATGCTGGCCGCGCGCTTCCCCGGCATCCTGCCCGCGATGACGCAGGAAGAAGCGCTGGAAAGTGCGGCGATGCAATCACTGGGTGGGGCATTCGAGTTGAGCCGCTGGAAGACGCGCCCATACCGCTCACCCCATCACACCGCCAGTGCAGTGGCACTGGTGGGTGGCGGAAGCAATCCTCGCCCCGGCGAGATCTCGGTGGCGATGCACGGGGTGTTGTTCCTGGATGAGCTGCCTGAATTCGATCGCAGCGTTTTGGAGGTGTTGCGCGAACCGCTGGAGAGCGGACGCATCACCATCTCGCGCGCCGCGCGCCGCGCCGACTTCAAGGCACAGTTCCAGCTGGTCGCGGCAATGAACCCCTGCCCCTGCGGCTATCTGGGACACTACAACGGCAAGTGCCGCTGCACACCCGATCAGGTGGCGCGCTATCGCGGCAAGATATCCGGCCCCTTGCTGGACCGTATCGACATACAGATCGAAGTACCAGCCGTGCCGCAGGAAGACCTGATGAGGCAGTCGGATAGCGAAGACAGCGCAGCCATTCAGCAGCGTGTCGAAGCGGCTCGGCAGCGGCAGATCGCGCGGCAGGGTAAGCCGAACGCGCAACTTTCCGTGACCGAGATCGACGCGCATTGCACACCGGATGCGCAAGGAGAAGCGCTGCTACGGCAGGCCATCACCAAGCTGAACCTGTCCGCGCGCGCCTACCATCGCATCCTCAAAGTGGCGCGCAGCATCGCCGATCTGGCGGCGAGTAAAGATATTCAGACCGCGCACATCGCCGAGGCGGTGCAGTACCGCAGGATGGATAAGGCGAACTGAGCGCCGCCCTTGCAGGCGGACTCGGGCGGGGATCAGTGCCGGGACTTGGGTATGAATGGCACGTACTTGGCATCTTCGTGCAGGATGTGGTTGAACAGCCAGGTCACCATCAGGTTGTTCAGCTCGACCGACGCATCCTCGCTGGAATCGAAGCGATCCCGTAGTTCGCGCACTTGTGCGGCGAACTGTTCGTGCAGCGCTTTGTGCGCATCGAGTTGGGCATAGTCGTATTCATCCAGCATGCCTTCTTCGAAGGCGAAATGCGTCATGGTGTAGTCGACCAGCTCATCGATGACATCCCTTACCGCAGTTTTATCGGCCTTGTTGCTGAGGGCGCCGTAGAGATTGTTGATATATTCGACGATGCGCTTGTGCTGCTTGTCGATCACGTCGATGCCGGTGTTCAGATTGTCCGTCCAGATCAGATTCTTCATGTTGCGACTCCTAGTGTTGGCCGATCAGGGCCAGTGACCATTCCTACCCGAACAGCCTGGCGAAAAGACCGCGTTTGCGTTCGACGAAGTCCTGTTTCTGCGCCAGATAAGCCTTAACGGATTCAACATAATCGTTGTCATCACGTTTGATGTGGTTGAACAGCCAGGTCACCAGCAGGCTGTTCAGGCCCTTGACGACATCCTCGCCCTGTTCGGCGCGCTTCTGAAAATCGGCGATGCGCTTGGTGAACAGTTCGTGGACTTTCTTGTGCGAGGTCAGAAAAGGATATTTAGCCTCTTCCTGCAGACTTTCCTCGAAACCGAAATGTGAGATGGTGTAATCGACCAAGTCGTTGAGTAACCAGGATATCTCGTCATTCGACATGCCGTTCGAGCGGGCGTCATCCAGTTGGTTGATGTACTCGACGATACGGCGATGTTGCTGGTCTATGACATCGATACCGACGTTGAGCTGATCGGTCCATACGAACTTAGCCATGATGCTCCAATGTGCGACAGGCACTGTATTATAGTCACATGAATAGTAGTGGTATTAGCGGAGGGCAGCAAGCCATCGGTCGTCACAGAACGACATACGGCATGACTAAAACGATGAGCGGCAGTGTGCCCGCCAAACGAAGCAAGTAAGGCTGCATGGTAGAATCCGCCCTCGATTCAAGAGCCGATTCCCATGAAACACAACATTCAAGACCTGCTGCAAAAGCGCATCCTCATCCTCGACGGAGCCATGGGCACCATGGTGCAGCGCCACAAACTGACCGAGGCGGACTATCGCGGCGAGCGTTTTGCGGATTGGCCACGCGACCTCAAGGGCAACAACGACCTGCTGGTGCTGACCAAGCCTGAGGTGATCAAAGGCATCCATTGCGAATATCTGGCAGCGGGCGCGGACATCATCGAGACTGATACCTTTGGCGCCAACGCCACCACGCTCAAAGCCTACGGCATGGAAGCGCTCAACTACGAGCTGAACGTGGCTGGTGCCAAGCTGGCGCGCGAAGCTTGTGATGAGTTCGAGACAGCCGACAAGCCGCGCTTCGTCGCGGGCGTGCTCGGCCCCACCGACAAGACCGCCACCATCTCGCCCGACGTGAACGACCCGTCGGCCCGCAACATCAGCTTTGACCAGCTGGTGAGCGACTACTCCGACGCCACGCGCGGCCTGATGGACGGCGGCTCGGACCTGATCCTGATCGAGACCATCTTCGACACGCTCAATGCCAAGGCTGCCATCTTCGCGGTGCAGTCGGTGTTCGAGGAGCGCGGTACATCGCTGCCGATCATGATCTCTGGCACCATCACCGACGCCTCCGGCCGCACCTTGACCGGCCAAGTCACCGAAGCCTTCTACAACTCGCTGGCGCATGCCAAGCCGATCTCCATTGGCCTCAACTGCGCCTTGGGTGCTGAGGAATTGCGCCAGTACGTGGAAGAGCTGTCGCGCGTCGCCAACTGCTATGTGAGCGCCCACCCCAACGCCGGTCTGCCTAATCCGTTGGCCGAGACAGGCTATGACGACACGCCCGAGAACATGGCGGGCCACATCAAAGAATGGGCAAGCAGCGGCTTCCTCAACATCATCGGTGGTTGCTGCGGCACCTCGCCCGATTTCATCAAGGCCATCGCCGAGACGGTGAAGGACATCGCACCGCGCAAGATCCCGAGCAGCCCGGTCGAGTGCCGCCTGTCCGGACTGGAGCCGTTCAACATCGGCGACCAGTCACTGTTCGTCAACGTGGGCGAGCGCTGCAACGTGGCGGGTTCAGCCAAGTTCAAGCGTCTGATCATGGAAGGCCAGTACGAGGAAGCGCTGGAGATCTGCAAACAGCAGGTCGAGGCGGGCGCGCAGGTCATCGACATCAACATGGATGACGCCATGCTGGACGGTCAGGCCGCCATGGTGAAGTTCCTCAAGCTGATCGCTTCCGAGCCGGACATCTCCAAAGTGCCGGTGATGATCGACTCCTCCAAGTGGGAGATCATCGAGGCCGGACTGAAGTGCGTGCAGGGCAAGTCCATCGTCAACTCCATCTCGCTCAAGGAAGGCGAAGAGAACTTCGTCAAATATGCCACGCTGGTGAAGCGATACGGCGCGGCGGCGGTGGTGATGGCGTTCGACGAAGCCGGTCAGGCCGACACTTATGCGCGCAAGACCGAGATCTGCAAACGCAGCTACGACATCCTGGTGAACAAGGTCGGTTTCCCGCCCGAAGACATCATCTTCGATCCGAACATCTTCGCGATTGCGACCGGTATCGAGGAGCACGACAACTACGCCGTGGACTTTATCGAAGCCACCGCGTGGATCCGCAAGAACCTGCCTTACGCCAAGATCAGCGGCGGTGTGTCTAATGTGTCGTTTAGCTTCCGTGGCAACGAGCCGGTGCGCGAGGCCATCCACACCGTGTTCCTGTACCACGCCGTCAAGGCGGGCATGAACATGGGCATCGTCAACGCCGGTCAGCTGGGCGTGTATGAAGAACTGCCGAAGGACTTGCGCGAAGCGGTCGAGGACGTGGTGCTGAACCGCCATCCCGATGCGGGCGAGAAGCTGGTCACGCTGGCGGAGAACTTCAAAGGCGGCGGCAAGGCGCAGGTCGAAGACCTCGAATGGCGCAAAGGCACGGTGCAGGAAAGACTGACCCACGCGCTGGTGCGCGGCATCACCACTTACATCGTGGAAGACACCGAAGAAGCACGACTCGAAGCCAAGTTCCCGGTCGAAGTGATCGAAGGCCCGCTGATGACTGGCATGAACGTGGTCGGCGACCTGTTCGGCGCGGGCAAGATGTTCTTGCCGCAGGTGGTGAAATCGGCGCGCGTGATGAAGCAGGCCGTAGCGCATCTGATCCCTTACATCGAGGCGGAGAAACTGCGCTCCGGCGACACCAAGCCGAAGGGCAAGATACTGATGGCGACCGTGAAGGGCGACGTGCACGACATCGGCAAGAACATCGTCACCGTGGTGTTGCAGTGCAACAACTTCGAGGTCATCAACATGGGTGTGATGGTGCCCTGCCAGCAGATCCTCGACACTGCGCGTGAACACAACGTGGACATCATCGGCCTGTCCGGCCTGATCACTCCGTCGCTGGAAGAGATGGCGCACGTGGCAAAAGAGATGGAGCGTCAGGGCTTCAAGATCCCGCTGCTGATCGGTGGCGCGACCACCTCGCGCGTGCACACCGCCGTGAAGATCGAACCCAACTACCCGAGCGGCACCGTGGTGTACGTGACGGATGCCTCACGCGCCGTGGGCGTGTGCAGCAACCTGCTCTCTTCGACTTTGCGAAACGACTACGTGGCCGAAATCAAGGCCGACTATCAAGCCGCACGCGACCAGCACGAAGGCAAGAAGAGCAAGGCGACTTATGTGTCACTGCAGGAGGCACGCGCACACGGCCTGAAGACCGACTGGAAGAAATACACACCACCCAAGCCCAAACTGCTCGGCGTGCAGAAGCTGGAGAGCTACCCGCTGGATGTACTGGTGGACTTCATCGACTGGACGCCGTTCTTCCAGGCATGGGAGCTGGCCGGCCGATATCCGAAGATATTGCAGGACGAAGTGGTCGGCGTGGAAGCCACTAAGTTGTTCGCCGATGCCCAAGCCATGCTGAAGAAGCTCGTCAAAGAGAAATGGCTCACCGCCAACGCCGTGTTCGGCCTGTTCCCGGCCAATACAGTGGGCAGCGACGACATCGAGATATACAGCGATGACAAGCGTAAGCAAGTGCAGATGACTTGGCACAACCTGCGCCAGCAAACCAAGAAGCCCGCCGACATCCCCAACTACTGTCTGGCCGACTACATCGCGCCCAAAGACAGCAAGGTGAAGGACTACATCGGCGGCTTCGCGGTCACCGCGGGCATCGGCATCGAGAAGAAGATGCAGGAATTCGAAAAAGCCAACGACGACTACAGCGCCATCATGCTGCAAGCACTGGCCGACCGTCTCGCCGAAGCCTTCGCCGAACACCTACACCTGCGCGTGCGTCGCGAATTCTGGGGCTACGCAGCAGATGAAGCGTTGAGCAACGAAGACATCATTGCCGAAAAATATCGCGGCGTCCGCCCCGCCCCCGGCTACCCCGCCTGCCCCGAGCACAGCGAAAAAGGTCAGCTGTTCGAGCTGCTGCAAGCACCGCAGAACGCAGGCATCACCCTAACCGAGAGCTACGCCATGCTGCCCACTGCGGCCGTCAGCGGCTTCTACTTCTCACATCCTGAAGCGAAGTATTTCGCGACCGGTAAGGTGGATAAGGATCAGGTCGCGGACTATGCGCAGCGCAAGGGCTGGACGGTGGAAGAGGCTGAGCGCTGGTTGGCACCTGTACTAAGTTATTAAGTGAACATTGGAGAAGACATGACTGAACTAATCAAAACCGACACCAACCTGGGCGAAGGCGCAGAAGCGCAACCCGGGCAGACCGTCATCGTGCATTACACCGGCTGGCTGTTCGACGAGAACGCGGAAGGCAACAAGGGCCAGAAGTTCGATAGCTCGCTCGATCGCAATGATCCGTTCGCTTTCCCGCTCGGTGGCGGTCGCGTCATCAAGGGTTGGGACGAGGGCGTGGCGGGGATGAAGGAAGGCGGTCAGCGCACTTTGGTGATACCGCCGGAGATGGGTTATGGCCCGCGCGGTGCGGGGGGGGTGATCCCGCCGAATGCGACGCTGGTGTTCGATGTGAAGCTGCTCAAGGTGATCCGCACCGAGATGGTGGATACCAAGATCGGCGAGGGCGACGAGGCGCAGGCCGGACAGCATGTGACCGTGCATTACACCGGCTGGCTGTTCGACAAGAACGCGGAAGGCAACAAAGGCACCAAGTTCGACAGCTCGCGCGACCGCGACGAGCCGTTCGAATTCCCGTTGGGCATGGGCCATGTGATCCAGGGTTGGGACATGGGCGTGCAGGGAATGAAGGTGGGCGGTCAGCGCACGCTGACCATCCCGCCGGAGATGGGCTACGGCCCGCGCGGTGCGGGCGGTGTGATCCCCGGCAATGCGACGCTGGTGTTCGAAGTTGAATTGCTGGGAGTGAATTAAGTGAAGCGCTTCACTTTCGTTCCGCTCGCCGCGCTGCTCGGCGCGAGCAGTCTGTTGTTCAGTGCCTGCTCTCAAGCTGAATTGCCTGCGGCCAAACCCAGCAAGGTGACCGAGCTGATGCAGATCGAGGTCAAAGCTGGCGCGGGTACGGTCGCCAGTGCCGGCCAGAAGGTTTCGGTGCATTACACCGGTTGGCTGTATGACGAAGCCGCGCCAGACTACAAAGGCAGCAAGTTCGATAGTTCGCGTGATCGCAACCGTTCGTTCGAATTTGTGCTCGGTGCCGGTCAAGTCATCAATGGCTGGGATGTAGGCGTACAGGGCATGAAGGTCGGCGGCCAACGCACTTTGGTCATCCCGCCGGAGATGGGCTATGGCGCGCGAGGAGCGGGCGGCGTGATCCCGCCGAATGCGACGTTGGTGTTCGATGTGGAGTTGCTGGCAATCAAATAATAATGCCGGACAAACTGGCGTAACATTCTGGTGTGACGATACGCAAGCAAAAGGAGCGGCAGATGTTCCAGATTCGAGTACACGGACGGGGTGGTCAAGGCGTGGTGACCGCGACGGAGATGTTGTCTGTCGCGGCGTTCGAGGAAGGCCGCCATGCCCAGGCTTTCCCCAGTTTCGGTTCAGAGCGAACCGGCGCGCCGGTGGTGGCGTTCTGCCGCCTCGACGATAAAGAGATCCGTCTGCGCGAACCCATCATGGAGCCGGACGCGCTGATCATCCAGGACCCTACCCTGCTGCATCAGATCGATGTGTTCGCCGGGTTGAAGCCGGACGGTTATGTGCTGCTCAATTCCGCGCATAGCTTCGAGCAGATCGGGCTGGGTGAGCTGGTGAAGCAGCGTGGCCATGCCAAATTGTCCACTTTGCCCGCGACCGAGTTGGGCCTGAAGCATGTCGGCCGTCCTATCCCAAATGTGCCGTTGATCGCCGGTTTCGCCGCGCTGTCTGGCATGTTCAAACTCGAATCCGTGATCAAGGCGATCAACGAGAAGTTCTCGGGCAAGGTCGCGGAAGGCAATATCGCGGCGGCGACGGAAGCCTATGAGTTGGTGAAAAAGCAGATGGAGGAGCGCGCCCATGCTTAAACAGATTGAAGGCAGCAAAGCCGTCGCCGAAGCCATCGCTTTGTGCCGCCCCGAAGTGATCTGCGCCTACCCGATCTCGCCGCAGACGCATATCGTCGAGGCACTGGGCGAGATGGTGAAGTCGGGTGAACTGACGCCGTGCGAATTCATCAACGTGGAGAGCGAGTTCGCCGCGATGTCGGTGGCCATCGGTTCTTCCGCAGCCGGTGCGCGTTCCTACACGGCGACCGCCTCGCAGGGATTGCTGTTCATGGTGGAAGCGGTCTACAACGCCGCCGGACTCGGCCTGCCCATCGTGATGACCGTGGCCAACCGCGCCATCGGCGCGCCCATCAATATCTGGAACGACCACTCCGATTCGCTCTCGCAACGCGATTCCGGCTGGATGCAACTGTTCGCCGAAACCAATCAGGAAGCGGTCGATCTGCACATCCAGGCGTTCAAGCTGGCCGAAGAACTCTCCATGCCGATCATGGTGTGCATGGATGGTTTCATCCTCACCCACGCTTTCGAGCGCGTGGACATCCCGACCCAGGAACAGGTGGATGGCTATCTGCCGCCGTTCGATCCGCGCCAGTCGCTCGACCCGAAAGAGCCGATCTCCATCGGCGCTATGGTCGGCCCCGAGGCGTTCATGGAAGTGAAGTATCTGGCGCACGCCAAGCAGATGCAGGCGCTGGAACTGATCCCGCAACTGGCGGCCGAGTTCAAGCAACAGTTCGGGCGCGAGAGCGGCGGACTGGTGCGCACCTATCGCGCCGAGGATGCCGAGACGATGATCGTGGCCATGGGCTCGGTGCTGGGCACGGTGAAAGACACGGTGGACGAGATGCGCGAACAGGGCCACAAGATCGGCGTGCTGGGCATCATCAGCTATCGCCCCTTCCCCTTGCAAGAAGTGCGCGCCGCGCTGGTGAACTGCAAGCGATTCGTGGTGCTGGAGAAGAGCCTCGCGGTCGGCATGGGCGGCATCGTCGCCACCGACGTGCGCATGGCGGTGAGCGGCACCGGCCTCAAGGGCTTTACCGCCATCGCGGGACTGGGCGGACGCAACATCACCAAGGCGTCTCTGCACAAGCTGTTCCTCGAGGCGGAGCAGGAGCAGCTGCCGCCGGTGACCTTCGTCGACCTGGATTGGGACGTCGTCAACAAACAACTGGAGCGCGAGAAACAGAACCGCCACTCCGGTCCGATCGCGGAGAACATCCTGTATGACAAGGGGATGTCTTCGTCTGCCAAGTTCGGTTGAGGAGAACACGATGAGCTTTCTACCTGTGAAGTTCTACCAGACCGGCACCTACACCGTGGGCAATCGCCTGCTGGCGCCGGACGCGCGCAGCGTGCAGGCTGGTGAGTTGCGCAGCAACTCCATCAATTCCGGCCACCGCGCCTGTCAGGGCTGCGGCGAGGCGCTCGGTGCGCGTTATGCCATCGACGCCGCGATGGCGGAGAGCAACAACCAGTTGATCGCGGTGAACGCGACCGGTTGCCTGGAAGTGTTCTCCACGCCCTATCCCGAATCGTCTTGGCAACTGCCGTGGATACACTCGCTGTTCGGCAACGCAGCCGCAGTCGCGACCGGTGTCGCCGCCGCGCTGAAGGTGAAGGGCAAGACGGATGTGCGCGTCGTCGCGCAGGGCGGTGACGGCGGTACCACCGACATCGGCTTCGGCTGTCTGTCCGGCATGTTCGAGCGCAACGACGATGTGCTCTACATCTGCTACGACAACGAAGCCTATATGAACACCGGCGTGCAGCGTTCTTCTGCCACGCCGCCGACGGCTCGCACTGCGACCACCATGCCGGTGGGTAAAGAGCCGGGCAATGTGTTCGGCCAAGGCAAGAACGTGCCCGAGATCGCCATGGCGCACGGCATCCCCTATGTGGCGACGGCGACCGTGGCTGATCTGCGCGATCTGGAATACAAGGTGCGCAAGGCGATGAAGATGCACGGTGCACGTTACATCCATATCTTCGTGCCCTGCCCACTGGGTTGGGGCTCAGCCTCGCATGACACGATCAAGCTGGCACGACTGGCGAAAGAGACGGGCATGTTCCCGGTGTTCGAAGCCGAGCACGGCGAAGTGACCGGCGTGCTGAAGATCCGCAACAAGCAGCCGATCGAGGAATACCTCAAACCGCAGAAGCGCTTCGCGCATCTGTTCGGCAAACATGCGCATCCCGAGATGGTGGCGCACCTGCAAGCCATCGCCGACCGCAATATCCGCAAGTACGGTCTGCTCGACGAGGAGAAGGCTCATGGCTAATAAACCTTTTGCCATCACGCTGAAACCGGGCACTTCGCTGGCCAACCTGACCGGCTCCTGGCGCTCGTCGCGGCCGGTGTATCTCAACCGTTTGCCGCCGTGCAACAACGCTTGTCCGGCGGGGGAGAACATCCAGGGCTGGTTGTTCCACGCCGAGAGCGGCGATTACGAGCAGGCCTGGCGCGTGCTGGTGCGGGACAATCCGTTGCCGTCGGTGATGGGGCGTGTGTGCTACCACCCCTGCGAAACCTCATGCAATCGCGGCCAGCTTGATGAAGCGGTCGGTATCAATTCGGTGGAACGTTTCCTCGGTGACGAGGCGATCAAGCGCGGCTGGAAATTCGACGCGCCTGCGGCCGCAACCGGCAAGAAGGTGCTGGTGGTGGGCGCTGGTCCGTCGGGCCTGTCTGCCGCCTATCATCTGGCGCGCATGGGCCATCAGGTCGAGATCCAGGAAGCCGGCCCGCTGGCCGGCGGCATGATGCGTTTCGGCATCCCGAAATACCGGCTGCCGCGCGACGTGCTGGATGCAGAGGTGCAGCGCATCCTCGACCTCGGCGTGACGCTCAAGCTGAATACCAAGGTCGAGAACATTGAACAGAGCATGCAGCTCGGTGCTTTCGATGCGGCCTTCCTCGCTGTCGGCGCGCACATCGGTAAACGCGCCATGATTCCGGCGGGTGACGCTTCGCACATCGTGGATGCGGTGTCGGTGCTGCGTTCGATGGAGGGCGAAGACAAGCCGATGCTGGGCCGCAAGGTGGTGGTGTACGGCGGCGGTAACACTGCTATCGACGTGGCGCGCACGGTGAAACGCATGGGCGGCGAGCCGCTCATCGTCTACCGCCGCACGCGCGACAAAGCACCTGCACATGATTTCGAGATCGAGGAAGCGCTGCAGGAAGGCGTGATGATCAAGTGGCTGTCGACCATCAAGCAGGCGGAAGCGGGCGAGATCACAGTGGAACGCATGGTGCTGGACGACAAGGGTTTCCCGCAGCCGACCGGCGAGTTCGAGAAGCTGGAAGCGGATTCTGTGGTGCTGGCGCTGGGGCAGGATGTCGACCTTTCCCTGCTGCAAGGCGTGCCGGGGCTGGATGTGAAAGATGGCGTGGTGCAGGTCACGCCCAACATGATGACCGGCTTCCCCGGCATCTTCGCCGGCGGCGACATGGTGCCGTCGGAGCGTACCGTCACGGTGGGCGTGGGCCACGGCAAGAAAGCGGCACGCAACATCGACGCCTGGCTGCGCGACATCAGCTACACGCCGGAGCCGAAGCACGAGATCGCCACTTTCGACAAACTCAACCCGTGGTACTACTCCGACGCCGACAAGACGGTGCGCCCGATGCTGGACATCATCCGCCGCCAGACCAGTTTCGACGAGGTGCAGGGCGGGCTGGACGAGACCAACGCGCTGTTCGAGGCGCGCCGCTGCCTTTCCTGCGGCAATTGTTTCGAGTGTGACAACTGCTATGGCGTATGTCCCGACAACGCGGTGATCAAGCTCGGCCCCGGCAAGGGCTTCGAGTTCAACTACGACTACTGCAAGGGCTGCGGCATCTGCGAGGCCGAGTGTCCGTGCGGCTCGATCAAGATGGTGCCGGAAGACATCTGACCTGACTCCGCTATGAACCATCTTTCCAACCCGTTGCTGATCACGGCGATGATGCTCGCCGTGTCCAACCTGTTCATGACCTTCGCCTGGTACGGTCACCTGAAGAACCTCGCGACCTCGCCCTGGTATGTGGCGGCGCTGGTGAGTTGGGGCATCGCACTTTTCGAGTATCTGCTGCAGGTGCCGGCCAACCGTATCGGCTACACTCAGCTCAGTCTCGGTCAGTTGAAGATATTGCAGGAAGTCATCACGCTGGCCATCTTCGTGCCGTTCGCGGTGATGTATATGAACCAGCCGTTGAAGCTGGACTATCTGTGGGCGGGACTGTGCCTGGTGGGCGCGGTGTATTTTATTTTCAGAACGTAATCCATGAGCAAACACATCCACATCCTCGGCATCTGCGGCACCTTCATGGGCGGCATCGCTGCCATCGCCAAGCAATCTGGCTATCGCGTCACCGGCTGCGATGCGAACGTCTATCCGCCGATGAGCACTCAACTGGAGGCACAAGGCATCGAGCTGATCGAGGGTTTCGGCATCGGGCAGCTTGAGCTGAAGCCGGACGTGTTCGTCATCGGCAACGTGGTGTCGCGCGGCAATGCGCTGATGGAAGAGATCTTGAATCGCGGACTGCCTTACGTTTCCGGCCCGCAGTGGCTGGCGGATACTTTGCTGCGCGACAAGTGGGTGCTGGGTGTGGCGGGCACGCACGGCAAAACCACCACCACCTCCATGCTGGCCTGGATACTGGAGCATGCGGGACTGAATCCCGGCTTCCTCATCGGAGGCGTGCCGCAGAACTTCGGCATCTCGGCGCGCATCACCGAGTCGCCGTTCTTCGTGATCGAGGCGGACGAATACGACACCGCCTTCTTCGACAAGCGTTCCAAGTTCGTGCATTACCGTCCACGCACCGCAGTATTGAACAATCTGGAGTTCGACCACGCCGACATCTTTGCCGACCTGAGTGCCATCGAAACGCAGTTCCATCATCTGGTACGCACTGTGCCGGGCAACGGGCTGGTGGTGAGCAATGGCCGAGAGGAATCGCTGCTGCGAGTGATCCAGCGCGGCTGCTGGACACCGGTGGAGAAGTTCGGCAGCGACGTTGGCTGGAACATCGACGAGCAAGAACAGGTGTCGTTCAACGGCAAACTGCAAGGCAAGCTGCAATGGGAGCTGATGGGTGAGCACAACCGCATGAACGCGCTGGCCGCGCTGTCCGCTGCGCGCCACGCGGGTGTGCCGGTGGCGCAGGGCCTGGCCGCATTGTCTGAATTCAAGAACGTGAAGCGCCGCATGGAAGTGCGCGGCACGGTCAAAGGCATCACGGTCTATGACGACTTTGCGCACCACCCAACCGCCATCGACACGACGGTCGCAGGGCTGCGCCGCAAGGTGGGATCGGCACGCATCCTCGCCGTGCTGGAACCGCGTTCCAACACCATGAAGCTGGGTGTGATGAAAGATGCGCTGCCAGGCAGTCTGAAAGATGCCGACCTGACCTTCTGCTATGCGGGAAATCTGGGTTGGGATGCGCGCGGTGCACTGGCACCGCTGGGCGACAAGGCGCTGGTGAAGGACGACCTCAACGAACTCATCGATGCCATCGCCAGCGTGGCGAAGTCAGGCGACCAGATACTGGTGATGAGCAACGGCGGGTTCGGCGCGATACACGAGAAGCTGTTGAAGCGACTGCAGGGCTGACCGCCTACTGCACCAGATACTCGATCACATCTCCACCCGCTTCCTCGAAATTCCGTCCCAGACTGATGGCGCCGGCACCGTGCAGCACGATCTGCTGGTGGTTCAGCTCGATCACCTGACCGTCGCTGAAGCGCACGAAAGTGCCGTTCGCGCTGTGGTCGGTGAGCAGGAACTTGCCGAAATTGAATTCTATACGGGCGTGCTGGCGCGAGGCGAGGTTGTCGAGTATCACCAGATCCGAATCCTCCGAGCGGCCCAGTATGGCGCTGCGGCGCTGCTCGCCAAGAGTGCACACATTGGTCTCGTAGCGCAGCATCAATTCGTTGCGGGACAGTGCGGGCTTGCGGTACGACTGCGTGCCGATGCGCGTGCTGGTCGTGTCTTCCTGTTCCCAGAAAACCTGGAACACATCGAACGATTCCTGCTTGCCGCGGAACGCCGTGCGCTGCAGGGGGCGCGTGTATTTGAGCAGCTTGTCCGGCAGCTCGCTGATCACCGATTGTGAAGTGAGGATCTGGCGCGCGCGCGTGATGGCGGTGATGCGTGCCGCCAGATTGACGGTGTCGCCGAAGGCGTCGTTGCGGTCCAGCAGCACATCGCCGTAGTGCAGGCCGATGCGTACATAGATCGGCTGGTCGCCGCCGGGGCGCTGGTGTTCGATCTCCAGTTGCATGGTGCGGGCGGCGTTTATAGCGCTCACGGCATCCGGGAAGGAACACATGACCTCGTCGCCTATGGTCTTGATGAGTTTGCCGTGATGTTCGAGCGCAACGCGGGTGAGGATGGTCAGCGTACGGGTGACCATGTGCAGCGCGACCTCGTTGCCCAGTTTGTCGTACAGCGCGGTACTGCCGCTGATATCGGCGAACAGGATGGCGAGCGGCAGCTGCTGGCTGCTCATCAGCCGTTGGTGCCGAACATCATGCGCCGTGCTACGAACTTCTTGGCGGGCGGCAGGTGGTCGAGCAGGTTGAGCGCGGCGGAGCGCAGGGGACCCAGCAGCGGCAGGTCGTTGGAGAACAGACGCACCAGCCCGTCGGTGAAGCGGATGCCCGCGTTGCGGTCGATGCGGCGCGAATCGCGATAGGCTTTGCACATCGCGGCGGAGCCGATGCCGTCCGGCGCATGGTCGAGGATGGCCTGTGCCAGTTCCCAGGCATCGCGTATGCCCATGTTGAAGCCCTGACCCGCTACGGGATGCAAAGTCTGCGCGGCGTTGCCGATCAGTACGGTGTGCGGGAAGGTGATGTCGGGTGCGCGCTTCAGTCGCAGGGGGTAGCTGCTGCGCTTGCCGATGGCAGTGAAGTGGCCGACACGGTCGCCGAAGTGGCCTTGCAAAAAGCGCAGGAAGGTCGCGTCGTCCCAGCCCAGCATGGTCTGTACTTGTTCGTGCGCGGCAGTCAGTACCAGTTCGTAACCGTCCATGTAGGGCAGCAGTGCCATCGGGCCCTGCGCGGTGAAACGCTCGAAGGCGACACCGTTGTCAGGGCAGTCGGTGGTGAGGTGCGCGATGATGCCGCTCTGGCCGTAGTCGGTGATCTTTGGCGGGCGCTTGGCTTCCAGCAGTTTGCCGCCGTCGGCGACCACAGCGAGTTCTGCAGTGAGTGTATGTTGAGCGCCTTTGTGTTGGTAGACGATGGTCGACTGTTCGCGGCTAGCGGACAAGTCGCTGACGGCAGCGCCATACAGGCAGTCGACATCGGACTGATGTAATGCATGCTGTAAAGCTGCATGCAGCGCAGTGTAGGGCAGCACATAACCCATGTCAGGCACTTTCAGATCATCGGCACGCAAAGTTGTATGGCCGCTGCTGTCTTTCTGCGTGACCTCGATCACCTTGATGCCGCTGACATTCAGCAGTGACTGCCATGCGTCCAATCTTTGCAGCAACAGGCGAGAGCCATAGGACAGTGCGAGTGCGCGCGGGTCGGTGGTGTTGATCTCCGATTCGCGTTCTTCAAGCAATGCCACTTTGAGGTCGTTGTCGCGCAAGGCTAGTGCCAGTGCGATACCGACCGGGCCGCCGCCGATGATGGCGACATCGTAGTGCTCATTCATGGCGCATCTCCTCCTCGATCTGTTCTACGGCCTTGGGTGCTTGCTGGGTCAGTACCTCGTTGCCGTCCGGCGTAATCAATACATCGTCCTCTATGCGTATGCCGATGTTCCACAGTTCCTGCGGCACATTGTCGGCGGGGCGGATGTAGCAGCCGGGTTCGACGGTCAGCATCATGCCGCTTTGCAGCGGGCGCCAGTGTCCGTCCACCTTGTATTCGCCGACATCATGCACATCCATGCCCAGCCAGTGGCCGGTGCGGTGCATATAGTATTGTTTGTAGCTTTCGGTCTCGATCACTGATTCCAGCGAACCCTGACAGAGCTTGAGGTCGATGAAGCCTTGTGCCAACACGCGTAGCGCGGCCTGATGCGGCGCGTCCCACAGATTGCCCGGAAGCGCGGCGGCTATGGCGGCTTCTTGCGAGGCGAGCACGATCTGGTACACATCCTTTTGCGCGGGTGAGAACTTGCCGTTGACGGGGAAAGTACGCGTGATGTCGGATGCGTAACCGCCCAGTTCGCAACCCGCGTCGATCAGCAGCAGTTCGCCATCGTTCAAACGCGCATCGTTGCCCACGTAGTGCAGCGTGCAGGCATTGGCACCGCCGGCGACGATGCTGGTGTAAGCCGGATGACGGGCGCCATGACTGCAGAATTCGTGCAGCAGTTCGGCTTCCACTTCGTATTCATACTGGCCGGGACGCGTGAAGCGCATGGCGCGGCGATGCGCCTCGCAGGAGATGGCGGCGGCGCGACGCATGATGTCCTGTTCGAGGAAATCCTTGATCAGGCGCATCTCGTTCAGCAACTCTTGCACATCGCGCAGATGGGACGGTGCCTGGATACCGCTGCGCGCTTTGGCTTTCACTGCTTCGCGCACCTTGAGCAGGCGCGCGTCCCAATCGCTGCTCGCGCCCATCGGGTAATACAAAGTAGGTTGATCGGCCATCAGCTCGGCCAGCTTCTCATCCAGTTGCGCGATGGGATAGGCGGCATCGAAGCCGAAGTGCTGCGCGGCGGCATCTGGGCCGTAGCGGAAACCGTCCCAGATCTCTCGTTCGGGGTTCTTTTCGCGGCAGAACAGGATGGACTGCTTCGTGCTGCCCGCGACCAGCACCAGTACGGCTTCCGGCTCGGCGAAGCCGCTCAGGTAATAGAAGTGGCTGTCGTGACGGTAGTCATAGTGCGCGTCTGCATTGCGTGCCACTTCGGGCGCGGTCGGGATGACGGCGATGCCCTGCACCATCTTTTCGAAAAGGCGGCGACGACGCTGCTGGAAATGGGCGAGATCAGACATGGCCCGCATTCTGCGACGCATGCAATTGCTTGTCGAGTTCATCCAGCCGTTGCGGGGTGCCGATATCCATCCACAGACCGTGATGATGTTCGCCGCTTATCCTGTTCAGCTCGATCTGTTCGCGCAGCAAGGGTGCCAGCGGGGCTTTGCTGCCGCGCGTGATGTTGGCGAACAGGGATGGCTTGTACAGGCCGATGCCGGAGAAGGTCAGGGCAGAGTGCTGAGTGCCTATTGCCGATCCTGTCAGGCGGCCTTCATGGAGAAAGAAGTCACCCTTGGGGTTGTGCCCAGGGTTATCCACCAGCACCAGATGCGCCATGTCGCCGCTGGCGGAAAGTGCGGCGGCACGGGCGGGCAGCGCGCCGAAGTCGTAATCGCACCAGATGTCGCCGTTGACCACGGCGAACGGGCCGTCGCCTAGCAGAGGCAGGGCGAACGCGATGCCGCCCGCCGTTTCCAGCGCGCTACCTTCGTCCGAATATGCGATGTGTGCGCCGAATTGCGAACCGTCGCCCAGCGCCTGCTCGATCTGTTTGCCGAGATGGGCGTGGTTGATGACCAGATCGGTGATGCCCGCGCTTACCAACCGCTCGATGTGCCACACGATGAGCGGTTTGCCGCCCGCCTGCAGCAGCGGCTTGGGGGTGTGGTCGGTGAGCGGGCGCATGCGTTCGCCGCGACCGGCAGCCAGGATCATGGCACGCATGGATCAGGCTTTCTCGGCCTGCATATTGAGTTCGAGCAGGATGTTCAGCAGCGGTTTGAGGTCGATGTAGCGCTCGCAGGCTTTGTGCAGGTATTCCATCACCAGCGGCATGTCCTTCAGGTAGCCGTCTTTGCCGTCACGGTGATAAAGGCGGGCGAAGATACCCAGCACCTTGATGTGACGTTGCACGCCCATCATCTCGTAGTCGCGGTAGAAGTCACCGAAGTCCTCGCGCACCGGCAATCCTGCCTTGCGCGCCTTTTCCCAATACTGGATCAGCCAGTCGATGATGTCCGCCTCCTCCCATTTGACATAGGCATCCTTGAACAGCGAGGCGAGGTCGTAGGTGATGGGGCCGTACACGGCATCCTGGAAATCCAGGATGCCGGGGTTGTTATCATTCACGAACATCAGGTTGCGCGAATGGTAGTCACGGTGCACATACGCGAAGGGCTGTGCGAGGTTGTTGGCGAGGATGCGCTGGAACACCTCTTCCAGCTTGGCCTTTTGCTTGTCGCTAAGCGTCACGCCCAGATGTTTGCCGATGTACCACTCTGGGAACAGGTCGAGTTCGCGGCGCAACAAGGCTTCGTCATAGGGCGGCAGCTCGGCTGGCTTGGAGGCCAGTTGAATTTTGATCAGGGTGTCGGTCGCTGCGCCATACAGTTGCTTGGCGTTGCCCTGGTTCAGCGCTTGCAGATAAGTGGTGTTGCCGAGGTCGGACAACAGCAGAAATCCTTGCGCCAGATCCTGGGCGTACACATGCGGCACATGAGTGCCGGCGGCTTCGAATAGCTTGCCGATGTGCAGGAATGGTTCGCAGTTCTCATGCTGCGGCGGGGCGTCCATCACCACCCGGGTCGAGCCATCGGCGAAGGTGGCGCGGAAATAGCGACGGAAGCTGGCATCGGCGGAAGCGGGGGCCAGGGTGAATGTTTGGTCGGGGAAAAGACTTGAAAGCCAGTCGGTAAGCTGTTGTTGGCGCTGCATTAGATTGCCTTTGTAAGGGTTTTGTGCGATTTTAGCACCTTAATTTGACCGACCCGCCCATGCTTTTCCGTTCGCGCCAGTTCGCACTTTTCCTGTTGTTCACCCTGCCCTGCCTGGCAGTCGCCGAGACCTTGCCGCTCAAACTGGACCGTACTTTCAAACGCCTGCCACCGCAGTCGGAGCCTGGCGTGGCGTTCATCAGCGCGGATCGTCTGGAAGCGCGGCAGGGTGATCAGATGGAGGCAAGCGGCAATGTGGAATTGCGTCAGGAAGGCCGGGTGGTGAAAGCCGATCACTTGCTCTATGAACAGGAAAAGCAGGATGTGTACGCCGACGGGAATGTGAGCATCGTGCAGGGCGAGACGGTGATGAGTGGCCCCAAGCTAAAGATGAATCTTGACCTCGATGTCGGCGAGATGGCGCAGCCGGAGTTCTTCATCGGCGAAAACCATGCACGCGGCACCGCAGCGATGTTGAACATGGAAGGCCGCAATCACCAGACCTTTCGCTCGGTCGTCTATACCACCTGCCCTGCCGGGAATGACGATTGGCTGATCCGCATGAGCACGCTGGAACTCGACCGCGACAGACAGGTCGGCGTCGCATACAACGCCAGGGTCGAATTCAAGAGCGTGCCCTTTCTTTACACCCCGTGGATGGATTTCGCGCTGAACGATGACAAGCGTTCAGGATTTCTGGGGCCTGTTTTCGGCAGTACCAGTTCTGGTGGCAGCGAGATCACGCTGCCCTATTTCTGGAATATCGCACCCAATTTCGATGCGACTTTCTCGCCGCGCTATATCAGCAAGCGCGGCACGCATTTCAATAACGAGTTCCGCTATCTGCAGCCGCGTTACCGCGGCGAGATCCGTGCCGATGTGCTCCCCGGTGACAGGGTAAGCAATCTTGATCGCTCCCATTACGGGGTCACACATCAGCACGATCTGGGCAGCGGCTTCGCAGCGTCGGTGGATGCGAATGTGGTGTCCGACGATGCCTATTACCGCGATCTGGCGGGCGCGATCAGCGGCACGTCGCAAGCCAACCTGCTGCGCGAAGGCGTCGTGTCTTATGCGGGATATGGCTGGAACGCATCGGCCAGAGTGCAGCGCTATCAGACCTTGCAGGATCCGCTGGCACCGGTGGCGATACCTTATCGACGCCAGCCGCAACTGACGCTGAATACGAACCGGCAGTTTGCGGACAGCACGATAAATTTTATGAGTGAATATGTCGACTTCCGCCATCCGAACTGGGTGAATGGTCAGCGCTTGGTGCTCAACCCCTCGATCAGCTATCCATTGTTGAACGAGCCTGGCTATTATTTGACGCCGAAGTTGGGCTTGCACTACAGCAGCTACGTGCTGGATGCCAATAACACGAGCAACGTGCCGAACACGCAACGCACTTTACCGATCTTTAGTGTGGATAGCGGGTTGATCTTCGAGCGCAATGACTCGTTCCTGGGCAATGCTTATATGCAGACGCTGGAGCCGCGCGCGTTCTATGTGCGCATCCCGTATCGAAACCAGTCGCAATTGCCCAATTTCGACTCGGCATTGGCACCGTTCAGTTTCAGCCAGATCTTCACGGAGAATCGCTTCCTCGGCAGTGACCGC
The DNA here is from genome assembly GCA_043827165.1 of Pseudomonadota bacterium. GTDB lineage: Bacteria > Pseudomonadota > Gammaproteobacteria > Burkholderiales > Gallionellaceae > Sideroxyarcus. The sequence goes on along the minus strand of JBDRPJ010000009.1, from coordinate 34,466 downwards.
GTCGGCGATGCGGACATGATGACCCTGGCGCTGACTTCGCGTGTGATCGACGGGGATGACGGCACCGAGCGCTTGCGGGTGGCGGTGGCGGAGCGTTTCACATTCGAAACACCGCAAGTGAACTTGGGCAGCCCGGCGGATAGCAACAGCCGTTCGGACATACTATTGATGCTGGGCGGCAGGATGACGCGAACTTGGACTCTGGACAGCCAGTTGCAGTACAACCCGAACCTGAGCCATACGCAGACCTATAGTGCGGCGGCTCGCTATATTCCCGAGCCGGGCAAGCTGCTTAACCTTGGCTATCGCTACACCCGTGATAGCCTGCGACAGGTTGATGTCTCGGGTCAGTGGCCTTTGTTCGGACGCTGGGTTGGTGTGGGGCGCTTGAACTATTCATTGCTCGACGACCGTGTTCTGGAGGCGCTGGGTGGGCTTGAGTATAATGCCGCGTGCTGGTCGGTGAGGCTGGTGCTGCAAAGCTTTGCCACCGCCACGGCGGAGCGGACCACCGGTATCTTCGCCCAGCTCGAATTGAGCGACCTGATCCGCGTCGGTTCCGATCCGTTGGAGGCGCTGCGTATCAGCGTCCCCGGTTATATCAAGCTGAACGAATTACCATCCGACAAGCCGGAACAAGGCTTGCATTGATCCCCTTTGACGAAAGAGACACATGCTGAAGATCCGAATCGCGCTCGCCTTGCTGCTGTTTGCCAGTTCCATTGCAGCGGCTGAAGTCCCCCAAAGCGCAAAGCTTATCGATGACATACGAGTCGTCGTGAACGAAGACGTGATCACGCGTCTGGAGCTCGACCAGCGTATGCAAACGGTCATCAGCCAACTGCAGCGGCAGGGCACCCGACTGCCGGACAGGGAGATCCTCGAGAAACAGGTGCTGGAGCGCATGATCATGGAGAAACTGCAGAAGCAGTTCGCCAAGGAGACGGGCGTACAGGTGGACGATGTACAGCTGGAAGGCGCGTTGCAGCGTATCGCCATGCAGAACAAATTTCCGTCGTTGTCCGCTTTCCGCGCCAAGCTGGAAAAAGAAGGGGTGGACTTTGCCAAGTTCCGAGAAGAGATCCGCGGCGAGATGCTCACCGGTCGTTTGCGCGAGCGCGAAGTGGATAGCAAGCTGGTCATCAGCGAAGCCGATATCGAAGCGTTCCTGGCCACGCAAGAGACGCAAGGCAACAAAGGCGAAGAACTGAAGCTGGCGCACATTCTGGTCGTGGTGCCGGAACAGGCGACCGCAGCCAGCATCCGCAATTACCAGCGCAAGGCCGAGGAGGCGCTCGCCAAACTGCAAGGCGGTGCGCCCTTTTCGCAAGTGGCTGCGGGTTATTCTGATGCGCGGGATGCGCTGCAAGGCGGAGAATTGGGCTGGCGTCCAACCAACCAGTTACCGGCATTGTTCAGCGAACCGCTGGCTAGCATGAAGCCGGGCGAGCTCAGCTCGTTGTTGCGTAGTCCTGCCGGTTTTCACATCATCAAGCTGCTAGAACGTCGCAGCTCGGATACGCCGGTGTTCATCACCCAGACGCATGCGCGCCATATCCTGATCAAGACCAGCGAACTGGTGCCGGAGAACGAAGCGAAAGCGCGCTTGCAGGAGATCAAGCGTCGCATCGACAAGGGCGCGGATTTTGCTGAACAGGCGCGGCTGCATTCCGAAGACGGCAGTGCCGCGCAGGGCGGCGATCTGAACTGGATATCGCCCGGCGAGACCGTGCCACAGTTCGAGCAAGCGATGGATGCGCTCAAGGTCGGACAAGTCAGCGGGCTGGTGCAATCCGGTTTCGGCTGGCACCTGATCCAGGTTCTGGAGCGCAGGAACACCGACATCAGCGCCGAGCAGAAGAAACAGCAAGCGCGTCAGGCCATCCGCGCCTACAAATCGGACGACGCCTATCAGGATTGGCTGCGCCAGCTGCGTGACCGTGCATTCATCGAATATCGCGAATAAGGTGGGAGCACCCCTCGTTATCACCAGCGGCGAACCGGCAGGGATAGGCCCGGACCTGTGTCTGCAACTCGTACGGCAAACTCGGCCGCTGGTGGTGGTCGCAGATAAAGCGTTGCTTAAGCAGCGAGCTGTGCAGCTCGGCATGGAAATGGAATTTCATGAATATTCGCCAGCTGAACCGGTAGTCAGCGGCAGGCTGAGTGTGCTGCATGTGCCAATTGCGCGCACCGCCCAAGCCGGTCATCTGGATAGCGCGAACGCTCCATATGTACTTGAGATGCTGATCCGTGCTGCACAGGGATGCATGTCCGGTGAGTTCTCCGGCATGGTTACCGCCCCGGTGCACAAGGGCATCATCAACGATGCCGGTATTCCCTTCACGGGTCACACGGAATTCCTTGCCGAGCAGACGCACACGCCTTTGGTGGTGATGATGCTCGCCGGTGGCGGCATGCGCGTGGCGCTGGCGACGACCCATCTGCCTTTGCGCGAAGTGGCGGACGCGATCACGCCCGGTCTGCTGGAAGATATCCTGCGCATCCTGCACCGCGATCTGCAAAACAGGTTCGGCATCGCGCAACCGCGCATTCTGGTGGCAGGCTTGAATCCGCATGCAGGGGAAGGCGGCCATCTGGGTCGCGAAGAGATCGAGGTGATGATCCCGGTATTGGACAAGCTGCGTGCGGAAGGAATGGGCGTGAGCGAGCCTTTGCCGGCTGACACACTATTCGCCGCGCACCGCCTGCGCGAATGCGACGCCGTTCTGGCGATGTATCACGATCAGGGTCTGCCGGTGCTCAAGCATGCCAGCTTCGGCGAGGGCGTGAATATCACATTGGGCATGCCCATCATCCGCACTTCGGTCGATCATGGCACGGCGCTGGAGCTGGCGGGAACAGGCAGGGCCAATGTTGGCAGCTTGCTGGAAGCTATCAAGGCTGCAAGGGAAATGGCACAACATGAACGGACATAACATTGAGGAACTTTTGGTTCCGACATCATACGCTGCACGTATTAGCCTTCACCGAACTGTTTTTTTGATTCAGGGATGTCATGCATAAGGCAAAAAAACAGTTTGGGCAGAATTTCCTTGTTGATCAAAATATCATCGCAGACATCGTGCGCTGCATCCGCCCGATGCCGGAAGACAACATGGTAGAGATCGGCCCCGGTTTGGGCGCGCTGACGCGGCCGCTGCTGAAGACGCTTAACACCCTGCATGTGGTCGAGATCGACCGCGACATCATCGCGCGACTGAAGACCGACTATCCGCAGGACAAGATCGTCATCCACGAGGGCGATGCGCTGAAGTTCGACTTCGCCACGCTGGGCGCGCCGCTGCGCATCGTCGGCAACCTGCCGTACAACATCTCTTCGCCGCTGCTCTTCCATTTCGCCAACTATGCGGAAGGCATCACCGACATGCACTTCATGCTGCAGAACGAGGTGGTCGAGCGCATGGTGGCAGCGCCTTCCACTGCGGCCTATGGGCGTTTGTCGGTGATGCTGCAGTACCGCTTCCATATGGAGAAATTGCTGGATGTGCCGCCGCAGTCGTTCCGCCCAGCGCCCAAGGTGGATTCGGCCATCGTGCGCATGATCCCGATGCCCGCGCAGCAGATCGCAGTCAAGGACGAAGCCTTGTACGCCAAGGTCGTGGCCTCTGCTTTCGGCCAGCGCCGCAAGACGCTGCGTAATACGCTCAGGGACTTTCTTGCGGAAAGCGACTTCGCCCAACTGGACATCAACCCCCAGCTGCGGGCCGAGAACCTGAGCGTGGCGGAATATACGTGCATCGCCAATTTCCTCTGCGCGCGCGCCGGTCCTTCCCCTTGAGCCGCTGAACAGCTGGCTTTCGGGTAGAATCGCACCTCATTCATCACCACCAGACGGCGCTTCTTCATGTCCGACATTCCACCTATCGTATTGACCTTTGCTGCCAGCGATCCCAGCGGCGGCGCGGGGATGCAGGCCGACATACTGACCATCGCCAGCATGGGCTGCCATCCATTGTCGGTGATCACCGGCATCACGGTGCAGGACACTAGCGGGGTGGAGGAGATCCAGCCGGTGGACGCCGATCTGGTGATCGATCAGGCGCGCACGCTGCTGGAAGACATGCCGGTCGCGGCTTTCAAGATCGGATTGCTGGGCAGTGTCGACAACATCGCAGCCATTGCCGAAGTCATCTCCGATTATCCCGATATCCCGCTGGTGTTCGATCCGGTGCTGGCCTCTGGTCGCGGCGATGAGCTGGCCAATGAGGACATGCTGGATGCGCTGCGCGAATTGCTGTTGCCGCAAACAACGATCCTCACTCCGAACAGCATGGAAGCGCGCCGTTTGGTGATCGACGATGACAATGAATCCGATGATCCGAGCCTGTCCGAATGCGCCAAGCGCATCCTGGGGATGGGTTGCGAATATGTGCTGATCACCGGTACGCATGAACACACGCCCAAGGTGGTGAATACCCTGTACGGTGAGCGCGGACAGTTGCGTAGTGACGATTGGCCGCGCCTGCCGGGCATCTATCATGGTTCCGGCTGCACGCTGGCCTCGGCCATCGCCGCTTTGCTCGCCAACGGCTTGAGCATGGAAGATGCCGTGCGCGAGGCGCAGGAATACACTTGGGAAGCATTGAAGTACGGCTTCCGTCCCGGCATGGGGCAGCACATCCCGGATCGTTTGTTCTGGGCGCGCGACGAAGATGATGCAGGCGAGGAGACGCGTCATTAAAGGCTTGTATGCCATCACCCCGGACGAGCTGGATACGCCGAAACTGTTACAACAAGTGGCACAGGCTTTGCGTGGTGGTGCGGGCATCCTGCAATATCGAAACAAGCTTGCCGATGCGTCCTTGCAGCTGGAACAGGCTATGGCCCTGCGCGAAATGACTCGAGAATTCGGAGCAATCTTCATCGTCAATGACGATGTACAGTTGGCTTCTCAAGTGTCCGCCGATGGGGTGCATCTGGGGGCGGAAGATGGCGGTATCGCTGCCGCGCGGGCAGTATTGGGGCGCGACAAGTTGATCGGCGCCTCTTGCTATAATCGCGCGCCGCTGGCGGTCGAAGCAGAGCGTCAAGGCGCAGACTATGTGGCGTTCGGTGCGTTCTTCCCGTCGAGCGTAAAACCTGGTGCGGTGGCGGCGGAAGTTGACATGTTGCAAAGCGTGCGTCACGAGCTGAAGGTGACTGTCGTTGCAATCGGTGGCATCACGATCGAGAACGGCGGGCAGTTGGTCAAGGCAGGCGCAGATGCGTTGGCGGTGATCTCGGCCTTATGGCAAGCGCCGGATATCGAACAAGCAGCAAAAGAATTTTCCCAATTATTTGAGCAAGGTAATCCAGCATGACTTCGCATAATCAACAACTGTTCGACGAATCCCAGAAGATCATCCCCGGCGGCGTGAACTCGCCGGTGCGCGCATTCAAATCTGTCGGCGGCACGCCGCTGTTCTTCAAGCGCGGCAAGGGCGCATATGTATGGGATGCGGACGACAAGCAGTACATCGATTACGTGAATTCCTGGGGCCCGATGATTGTCGGTCATTGCCATCCGGAAGTGGTCAAGGCGGTGCAGGATGCGGCCGCCGAAGGCTTGGGTTTCGGCGCGCCGACTGCCAGCGAGCTGGAGATCGCCGAGCTGCTGTGCAAGATATTGCCGTCGCTGGAGATGGTGCGTCTGGTCAGTTCCGGTACCGAAGCGACCATGACCGCGATCCGTCTGGCACGCGGTTTCACCGGCCGTTCCCGCATCATCAAATTCGAAGGCTGCTACCACGGCCATTCCGACAGTTTGCTGGTCAAAGCCGGTTCCGGTGCGCTGACTTTCGGCCAGCCGAGCTCTTCCGGCGTGCCGGCCGAGATCGCCGCGCTGACAACGGTGCTGGATTACAACGATGCAGCTGGTTTGAAAAAGGCATTCGCTGAATACGGCAACGAAATCGCAGCAGTGATCGTGGAACCAGTTGCGGGAAACATGAACCTGATCCTGCCCAAGCGTGAGTTCCTCGATGCGATGCGCAGCTTGTGCACCAAACACGGCGCGGTGCTGATCCTCGACGAAGTGATGTCCGGCTTCCGCGTCGGTCTGCAGGGCGCACACGGGCACTTCGGTATCAAACCGGACCTGATCACGCTGGGCAAGGTGATGGGTGGCGGCCTGCCCGCCGCCGCGTTTGGCGGTCGCCGCGACATCATGCAATGTCTGGCTCCGCTGGGTGCGGTGTATCAGGCGGGTACGCTGTCCGGCAATCCGGTTGCGGTGGCAGCGGGTCTGGCCACGCTGAAGCTGGTGCAAGCGCCCGGCTTCTATGAGCGCCTGAGCAAGATCGCCAAGGATATGACCGAAGGCATCACAGCCAGCGCCAAGAAGCACGGCATCCCGTTCAGCGCGCAGTCCATCGGTAGCATGTTCGGTCTGTATTTCAGCGAAAAGGCACCGACTTCTTATGCCGAGGTGATGGCCAGCGACAAGGCGGCATTCAACCGTTTCTTCCACGCAATGCTGGCAGAGGGCGTGTACCTCGCACCGTCGGCGTTCGAGGCGGGTTTTGTGTCGGCAGCGCATAGCGATGCCGACATCGCGGCGACCATCGCGGCCGCTGATAAAGTCTTCGCGGCCTGGAAATAATGGGACTTTTCTCCCGGGCGGCGTTCTTCACCACCGTCAACCATATGAAAGACCTGCCGCTGCATGGCGGCAAGGAAGTCGCGTTCGTCGGACGTTCCAATGCGGGCAAGTCCAGTGCGATCAACACGCTGGCAAACCATGTGCGTCTGGCCTATACCAGCAAGACACCGGGCCGTACCCAGCATCTCAATTATTTCGACCTTGGTGACAACCGGTTCCTGGTCGACCTGCCCGGATACGGCTATGCCAAAGTTCCACCTGACATCCAGGCGCATTGGGAACATCTGCTGGGTCAGTACTTGCAAACGCGCTCGGAACTGGCCGGACTGGTAGTGATCATGGATTCCCGGCATCCGCTGACAGAGCGAGATCAAGGGATGCTGGACTGGTTCGCTCCAACGGGGAAGCCTGTCCACATCCTGCTGACCAAGTCCGATAAATTGAGTCGTCAAGAGGCGACCAAGACACTGCGCGAGGTGAAGGAATTTCTGGCCGAACACTTTCCGCAATGTACGGCACAGCTGTTTTCCAGCCTGAAAAAGACGGGCACCGAGGAAGCGGAAGCCGTGATTGCGGGTTGGCTGCAAGACTGACAGGCAAAAAAATGCCCCTGAACCAAAGGGGAAAGATTCAGGGGCAGAAGGTCTTTACAGGGTAAAGACGCCCGCTCAGGGAGGAGAAACGGGAAGCAGCTCTCGCTACTCGCCTGCTCTGACGGAGCTATGCGAAAATAGTTCCATTACGCCACTAAAATTATCGGGATTAGCCATGCAAATACTTGGGAAGTACCCTCAATCCAGAATGCGCCGCATGCGTCGGGACCAATTTTCGCGGGACTTGATGCGAGAGCATGCGCTCACACCGGCGGATTTCATCTATCCGGTGTTTGTGCTGGAAGGCAGCAACAAGACCGAGGATGTGAAGTCCATGCCGGGCGTGCAACGCAAGACGCTGGATCTGCTCCTCAAGGATGCCGAGCAATGCATTAAGTTGGGCGTGCCGGTGATGGCGATCTTCCCGGTGATCGATGCCGCGAAAAAGAGCCTGGGCGCAGAAGAGGCCTATAACCCCGACGGACTCGTGCCGCGCGTGGTGGCCGAGCTGAAGAAGAACTTCCCGGATCTGGGTGTGATGACCGACGTCGCACTGGATCCCTATACCAGTCATGGTCAGGATGGCCTGATCGACGACAGCGGTTATGTGCTCAACGACGAGACCATTGCGGTGCTGACGCGGCAGGCGCAGACCCATGCGGCGGCAGGGGCCGACATCGTCGCGCCTTCCGACATGATGGACGGCCGCATCGGTGCGATACGCGCTGCGTTGGATGAGCACAAGCACATCCACACTCGCATCATGGCTTACTCCGCCAAATATGCTTCCAGCTTCTATGGCCCCTTCCGCGATGCAGTGGGTTCCAGCGGCAATCTGGGCAAGAGCAACAAATACACTTACCAGATGGATCCGGCCAATTCTGACGAGGCGCTGTGGGAAGTCGGCCTCGATTTGCAGGAAGGTGCGGACATGGTGATGGTCAAACCCGGTATGCCCTACCTCGACATCGTGCGCCGCGTCAAAGACGAATTCAAAGCACCGACCTTCGTCTATCAGGTGAGCGGCGAGTACGCGATGCTGAAAGCAGCGGCGCAGAACGGCTGGCTCAATGAGGAGGCTTGTGTGCTGGAAGCATTGCTGGCGTTCAAGCGTGCGGGGGCGGACGGCATCCTGACGTATTTTGCGCTGGATGCGGCGCGCTGGCTGAAGTCAGACGGCTAGTAGCGCTTCGACTGCCGCGACGTCGGCATGCGTTTTGGGGTGGCGACTGCCACTGAAACGTGCGCTCTCCGGTAGTACTACGATGTGTGTCTGGATACCGGACTCAGCGGTCAATGTGTAGCTGGGGACGGTCTCTTCGTGGCCACTGATCCGCAGTCGCCATTCGCCACTCTCGAATTCGATTTTGTTTTTGAGTAAAAACAGCAGCACGGCTTTGGCATCGTCAGAAAAGAGCATCAGATTGATATCTGAATTGATGCCAGCAGAACCGCTCAGTACCGATCCGGTCAGGTAGGGCTGGAACTGAGACAGTTGCAGCATATTGTTCAGGGCTTCCTGACGCAGACTGCGCAGGATGGCGGGATGTTCAGCAGGCTGGTACAACGCGCGATACTGCTGCAACGCCAGATCGATCTCTTCATTACTGGGCAGATGGTGCGTGTCGTCGGCACCAAGCTGACGTGCGGCTTTGCGTTTGGCAAAAGCGTGGTCGGTGATGCTGCCATCCGCCATCAGTTTAGCCGCTTGATGCGCGAGTCGCTCGCGCATCAGTTCCCGATGCTGTGACAATGGCTTGCGCATCAGAACAGTTGATCAGACCCTGATTCGGTCGGTTTGAATATTTCCAGCAGACGTGAACTCTGCTCGGCAGGAACGTTTTCCTCATAGAAATACTCGATGTGCGTACCATCCGGATCACGCAAGCCTTGATCGTTGATACGGGCGGCCACCATGTTGGGTGGTACGGTGTACTCGATCTGTGGGGTGTCTTTCAGCATCTCCCCCATGTAGTCCATCCAGATCGGCAGGGCGGCGCCACCACCGGTTTCCTTTTCACCCAAACTGTGAGGGTTGTCATAGCCCAGCCAAGTGACGGCAACCAATGTCGGATGGAATCCGCAGAACCAGGCGTCCATCGATTCGCTGGTGGTGCCGGTCTTGCCGGCGAGATCTTGCCGGCCAAGCTGCATGGCGCGTATCGCAGTGCCATGTTTGACGACATCCTGCATCATGTTGACCATGGTGAAGGTGTTGCGGATATCGAGGATCTGCTCGGCATCCTTGCCTGCCTCGACCGGAATTGTCTGGCTGATGAGGTTGCCTTGCCCGTCCTCTATGCGCTGGATCAGATGGGGCGTGACGCGATACCCGCCATTTGCAAAGACCGAATACCCACCCAGCATCTGCCAGGGAGTCGCTGAAACTGCACCCAGTGCCATGGTCAGATACGGACCGACCTTCTCGCGATCGAAGCCGAATTTGGTGACATAGTCCTGCGCATATTCGAGGCCAATGGATTGCAGGATGCGAATCGAGACCAGGTTCTTGGATTTGATGAGACCCTGTCGCAAGCGCATCGGTCCTTCGAAGCGGCCTTCATAATTCTTCGGCTCCCAGAGCTCTCCTCCGGTATCGGTCAAATTGACCACGAGAGGGGCGTCATTGATGACAGAGGCGGGAGTGAATCCCTTCTCAAGTGCGGCTGAATAAATGAAAGGCTTGAAACTGGAGCCGGGCTGACGCCACGCTTGGGTGACATGGTTGAATTGCTTGCGGTTGAAGTCAAATCCGCCAACCAGCGCATAGACTGCACCAGTGCGGGGATCCGCAGAAACAAACGCAGCCTCAGCTTCGGGCACCTGAGTGATCTCCCAAGTGTCGGCGTTCGTCTTGCTTACACGTATCAGCGCACCCTTTTTGATGCGGCGATGCAAAACCCAGCGCCCGTCAACCAGATGCTGGGCGAAACGAAGACCATCCCCCTGAATCTCTATCGTCAGCCCCCCTTTTACGCGCGCGGAGATCCCTTTGCGGCTGACAGCCAATACAACGGCCGGAATGAGTTCGTCACTACTGGAGACGTCTTGCAGCGCTTTGTCGAGCAGCGCTTCAGTGTCATTCTTCTTAAGGTCGACAAAGCCTTCGGGACCGCGATAGTCGTGCCTGTGATCGTAGTCCAGAACACCTTTTCGTAAAGACGCATAAGCTGCGGCTTGATCCCTGACGCGAATGGTAGTGTGAACGCTGTAACCTTGGGTGTAGATGTCTTCTTGGAAGCGTTCATACATCTCTTGACGCACCAGTTCTGATGCGAAACTGGCATTCACCGAAAATTCCTGATGATAAGCAGATTGTTTGGTTTGGATCGGCTCGGCCAGGGCGAGGTTATATTCCTCCTCTTCGATATAGCCAAGGTCGCGCATGCGTCTCAGGATGTATTCTTGGCGGAGTTTGGCACGCGAGGGATTGACGACTGGGTTGTAAGCGCCGGGCGCTTTCGGCAAGCCGGCCAGCATGGCCATCTCTGCGGTGTTCAATTCAACGATGGGCTTTGAATAGTAAGCCTGTGCTGCGGCGCCAAAACCATAGGCGCGTTGCCCCAGATAGATGTGGTTGATATAGAGCTCAAGGATTTCGTCCTTGCTAAGGTTGTGCTCGATCTTGAAAGCAAGCAGCATCTCGTTGAATTTGCGGCTGAGCGTTTTCTCCTTGGACAAGAAGAAGTTCCGAGCCACCTGCATGGTGATGGTACTTGCGCCTTGTTTGACACCGCCGGAAGAAAAGTTGGAATATGCGGCGCGCAGGACGCCAACGTAGTCGACACCGCCATGCTCATAGAATCGATCATCTTCAGCGGCAAGAATGGCAAGTTTCATGCGCTCAGGGACTTCGTCGATCTTCACAAGCTCACGTCGCTCCTCGCCGAACTCGCCGATCAGCACCCCTTCGGCACTGTAGATGCGCAAAGGCATCTTGGGGCGGTAATCGGTCAGCGCCTCAAGCGAAGGAAGCGTGGGATAGGTAAGGATCGCTGCAAACAGAAGCAACAGGAATGGCAAAAGCGGGAGCATCAAAATGCCGACCGCAGGATAGAACCACCAGCGTGAAGTCATGACTATCAATTCAATATTTAAGTTAAGTCTCGATTATATCGTCCAAGGAGCACAAAGGACGCACATAGAAAAAACTTTACACACGCGGGAGTTATTGCTAGGATTTAAACCAGTTTATACGGAAGTGCGCTAACTGTCCTATGATTAAAGGAAATTTCGACATCCCGTTAGATTTTCTGCAAACCTCCACGCCTCCGATGATAGGCGTGGATATCAGTTCGTCTTCAGTCAAGATGCTGGAACTGAGTGAGGCCCCGAAAAAGAACGGATTTGTAGTGGAAAGGTATGCGATAGAACCTTTGCCCTCAGATGCCGTGAGTGATGGCAACATCAATAATCTGGAAGCGGTATCCGAAGCTCTACAACGTGCATGGAAACGTATGGGGACGCGCATCAGAAATGTGAGCCTTGCGTTACCGGCTGCGGCGGTCATCAGTAAGAAGATCATGTTGCCGGCTGGATTGCGCGAGGACGACTTGGAGTATCAGGTTGAATCAGAGGCAAACCAATATATCCCGTTTGCGCTGGACGAGGTAAATCTGGATTTCCAGGTTCTTGGTCCTTCATCAAACAATCCCGAAGAAATCGAAGTATTGTTGGCGGCTTCGCGCAAGGCGAACGTCGAAGACAGGGTCGCAGCAGCCCAGACTGCAGGACTGAAGGCGGTGGTTATGGACGTTGAGCCGTATGCCGCAGAAGCTGCCTTCGATCAGATCAGATCTCAGCTACCTGCCGGAGCGGAAGATCAATGCATCGCGGTTGTCGATATAGGCGCCAGCGTGATGAACGTGAACGTATTGCGGAACGGGCAATCTGTCTATACGCGCGACCAGCAGGTGGGCGGCAATCAGCTTACGCAGCAAATCCAGGCGGCTTTCGGTCTGACGGCGGAGGAGGCTGAAGCGGCAAAACGAAACGGCGGATTGCCGGAAAACTACGAAAGCGATGTTTTGGCGCCGTTCAGAGAGAATGTGGCGATGGAAGTGGCGCGTGCATTACAGTTCTTCTTTACTTCGACGCAATACAACGAGGTGAGCTACGTCGTGCTGTCGGGCGGTTGCGCCGCCTTGTTGGGCTTGGATGAGGCAGTAGCTACCCGCACCCAGGTGAGCACTCTTGTGGCAAATCCCTTCGAACTGATGACGCTTTCATCACGAATCAAGCCGCGACAATTGCAGACAGACGCGCCGGCATTGATGATCGCATGCGGCTTGGCGATGCGGAGGTTCGATCCATCATGATAAGAATCAATCTATTGCCGCACCGCGCAGAGAAGCGGCGCGCCAAACAACTGCAGTTCATCGTTCTTAGTGTCATATCCGTCGTGCTGGGTGCGTTCCTAGTCGGACTGGTGCATGTGGCTATAGGCACGCAGATCTCCTATCAGGAGAGGAGGAACGAATATCTGAAGCAGGAGACGGCTGTATTGGACAGGCAGATCGCCGAGATTAAGAAATTGCGCCAGCAGACACAATCATTGCTGGCCAGAAAGAATGTCGTCGAGAACCTGCAGTCCACACGTTCGGATGTGGTGCATCTGTTGGATCAGATGCTGAGGATCCTGCCGGAAGGTGTTCATCTGAAGTCTCTCAAACAGTCTGGGCAGAGGATCAGTCTTGTTGGTTACGCACAATCCAATGCGCGCGTCTCTACCCTGATGCGAGCCATAGATGACTCTCCGTGGCTTGACTCACCTGCATTGGTAGAGATTCATGCGGCCGATGTCGGCGGCTCGCGTCTGAACGAATTCTCCTTGAACTTTAATCTGACTAAGCAGGCGGACTCTACGGGCACTGCAAGTTCGGCCAAAGGGAGATAAGAGATGGCCATGAATTTTATTGAAGAACTAAAAAACATTGACCCTCAGAAGCCGGGGAATTGGCCTTGGCTGGTCAAGCTGGCAGCGTTCGTATCCATGTTCCTCGTGGTGGTGGTGGCGGGCGGTTTCTTTGACTGGCAAGACCAGTATGAGAACTTGAAGCGCATCCAGAGCGAAGAGGCCAGCCTGAAGGAAACGTTTCTCGCGAAAAAGCGCGAGGCTATCAATCTGGATATCATCAAGAAGCAATTGATCGATACGCAGCAATCCTTTGGCGCATTGCTAAAGCAATTGCCGAGCAAATCCGAGATGGACGCCTTACTTACCGATATCAACCAAGCGGGCCTGGGGCGCGGTTTGCAGTTCGAACTGTTCCGCCCGGGGGGGGAAGTCGCGACGGGTGTGTTTACCGAACAGCCGATCGCACTGAAGGTTACGGGTAGCTACGATGACCTCGGGAATTTCGCGAGCGACATTTCGCAGCTGCCGCGTATCGTGACATTAAACGACATTCGGGTTACGCCCATTGCGGGCGGTGCTATGTTGAGTATGGAGTCCACTGCGAAAACCTATCGCTATCTGGATGAGACAGAATTGGAAGCTCAGAAACGAGCAGCGCTGGCAGCCAAGAGGAAGACGAGATGAGCGCGCGATTATTGTCTGTTCTGCTAGCGATGCTGCTGGCCGGTTGTGGTGGTGAGGAATTCCAGGATTTGAGGGATTTCGTGAGTAATGCCGGTGCGGATATGCGCGGTAAGGTCGACCCGCCTCCAGACATAAAGCCCTATGAACCGTTCGCTTACGACAACGCGACATCCCTGCCGGATCCATTCAAGCCGCGGAAGACGAAATCAGGCGGGTCAGGGCGAGGAGGTCTCAACCAGCCGGATTTCGATCGTCCTAAGGAAGAATTGGAAGATTACCCACTGGAGAGCTTGAAGATGGTCGGATTCCTTTCCCAAAAAGGGGTTGGGCATGCGGTTCTGCGCTCGTCGGAAGGAAAGATCCATCAGGTTAAGGTTGGAAATTACATAGGTCTGAATTTCGGTCAGATCACGTCGATCTCGGAGACCGAACTTCAGGTCAAAGAAATGGTTCAGGATAGTGCTGGCGACTGGACGGAGCGAGAAAGTAGCTTGCAATTGATTGAATGATTAGGAGTGAAAAATGAAACTGCTTGATATGACGGCAAACAAAATATCCCGAGTGATTGCGATGGCAGTTGCTCTGTGCACCTTCAGCGCCATGGCTCTGGATAGCTCCGATTCAATAAATAGCATAGAGTCGATCAGCGCAAGCAGTGAGACTGGAAAACTCGTCGTGAAGGTGGCCTTGAAGTCACCGCCGCAAGGTCAGCCTGCAGCCTTTACGATCAATACGCCGCCTCGCATCGCCTTCGATTTTCCCAATACTGAAAATGGACTGGGAACCTCCATGCAGACTTTCAGTGAGGGAGATTTACGCAGTGCCAACATCGTTCAAGCAGGAAACCGAACACGGTTAGTGATCAATCTTGCGCAAATGGTCGGCTACGACACTAGAGTAGAGGGCAACGACGTATTGATCACGCTGCAACCGAAGGGTGTCGGAGGCGGTGCTGAGCCGGTTCCTGCAGCACATTTTGCGGATGCATCATCAAGTGCGCAGCTGCATAGCTTGCGTGACATCGACTTCCGCAGGGGAAAGAATGGCGAAAGTCGAATTCAGATCGACCTGTCTGATGCGGATATCGGCATTGATATCAAGCAGCAGGGGCGTGCATTGATAGTGGACTTCCAGCGCGCTGTACTGCCACGAAATCTGCAGCGAAAGCTGGACGTGTCTGATTTCGCGACCCCGGTACAAATGATCGATGCGTTTGTTCAGGGCGGCAATGCGCGTCTGTCAATCGAACCGAAAGGTCTTTGGGAATATTCCGCATATCAAACGGACAACAAGTTCATCGTGGAGGTGAAGGAAGTTGCCGAGGACCCGAACAAACTGGTAAAGGGCAATGCACCAGGCTATTCCGGTGAAAAGCTCACGCTGAATTTCCAGAATATTTCGACTCGCGAGGCGCTGAGTGTAATTGCCGACTTTACGGGTCTGAATATGGTGATCAGTGACACGGTCTCGGGCAGCCTGACGCTGCGTTTGAAAGACGTGCCATGGGATCAGGCCTTTGAGATCATCCTGCAAAGTCGCGGTTTGGATATGCGCAAGAATGGCAATGTCATCCAGGTTGCGCCGCGTGAGGAGATCGCAGCCAAAGAGAAGATCGAATTCTCATCACGTCAGGAAATCACTGAGCTTGAGCCGCTGCGCACGGAAAACTTCGAACTTGCTTACGCAAAAGCGGCTGACGTAGTTCAACTGATTTCAAACGACAAGCAAAAGATCCTGTCGAGTCGTGGCAGTGCGAACTTTGATTTGCGCACGAACCTGCTGTTCGTCAAGGATGTCCCTTCCAGTCTGGAAGAAGTCCGCAAGCTGATCAAGTTGGTTGACGTGCCTGTACGCCAAGTGTTGATCGAAGCGCGCTTTGTGGAGGCGGGTGAATCCTTCAACCATACGCTGGGCGGTCGTTTGGGTTACACCGGTCCAACGCAGGCGCAAGGAGGGGGCTTTGCGGTTGGCAATGCCGGACGGGGAGCGATCTCTGGGGGTAGTTTGAATCTGCCGGGTGCGGCATCCGGATTGGGCGGATTGACCATGACACTGTTCAATGCGGCCGCGACAAAGACGCTTACGCTCGAATTGAACGCTTCCGCCATTGACGGCACGACCAAGAATATCGCCAGCCCACGTGTGGTTACGGGAGACAAGACAGCCGCAACGATCGAATCTGGTGTCGAAGTCCCCTACCTGCAAGCAAGTAGCAGTGGCGCAACAAATGTGGCCTTTAAAAAGGCGGTGTTGGGTTTGACTGTAACACCCCAAATCACACCGGACGATAGTGTGACCATGAAGATCAGCGTAAGCCAGGATTCCGTGGGTAACATCTACTCTGGCGTGCCAAGTATCAATACAAAGAAAGTCGATACGCAAGTGCTGGTTGACAATGGCGGCACAGTGGTAATCGGCGGGGTGTACACGCAAGACGATTCGGATTCCACCTCTGCAGTGCCCGGCTTGGCGGATATTCCGGTGCTTGGCTGGCTGTTCAAAACCAATACTGTCGTGAAGAGCAAGAAAGAACTACTGGTATTCATCACGCCGAAAATCCTGAAAGATACGCTTGGCACGAATTAACAAGGCAACTTCCTTTTAAAACAAAAGCCCGGCATTGCCGGGCTTTTGTTTTAAAAGGATATGAACATGAATTCCGCTACAATTCAGAACATGGAAACGAACGAAGCCCACAAGCTGAGCACCGGCAATATCATCTTGATTGGCCTGATGGGCTCAGGCAAGACGACAGTAGGGAAGCTGCTGGCCAAGCAGCTACACAAAACTTTTGTTGATTGCGACGAAGAAATTCAACGGCGCACCGGGGTAACCATTCCCCACATCTTTGATGTGGAGGGAGAAGAAGGTTTCAGGCAGCGTGAAACTGCAGCCTTGGAGGAGCTGGTTCAAAGAAGCGACATCGTACTTGCAACAGGAGGCGGAGCTCCCATAAGTCAGTTAAACCGGGACATGCTGAGTCGAAGCGGGATCGTCGTGTATTTGAAGAGTAGTGTGCACGATCTGTGGCATCGCACACGGCATGACCATAATCGGCCACTACTGCAGACCGCCGATCCGCGCGCGACGCTGCAGGATCTGTTTGAAAAACGCGATCCGCTGTACAACAGCATAGCTGACATCGTAATTCACACCGGCAAACAGAACGTGCAGATCCTCTTGCTTAAGTTGCAGGAGAAGATCGCCGAGTATCGCGCCACAGATAAACCAGCACCAGAGAGTATCCAGTAATGCAAACCCTGAACGTAGGCCTTGCCGAGCGAAGCTACCCGATATTTATTGGCAGCGGATTGCTGTCAGACAGCGAATTGCTGTTGCCTCATCTGACCGCCAAGCGGGCGATGATCGTCAGCAACACGACAGTTGCGCCATTGTATCTGGAGCAGTTACGCGCAAGCCTTGAGAACTGCGGCGTGCGCTACGACAGCGTCATTCTGCCGGACGGGGAAAAATTCAAGAATACGGCCTCAATGGATACCATCTATGATGCCTTGCTAAGGTCGCACTGCGAGCGAACCACAACACTCATTGCATTGGGTGGAGGAGTGATCGGTGACATGGTTGGCTTCGCGGCAGCGACTTATTTACGAGGCGTTCCATTTGTTCAGATCCCCACTACGCTACTCGCGCAGGTGGATTCTTCTGTAGGCGGAAAGACAGGGATCAATCACCCCTTGGGAAAAAACATGATCGGGGCCTTCTATCAACCGCAAATGGTGCTGGCGGATATCAGAACGCTGGATACGCTGCCGGACCGCGAATTAAGTGCGGGCATATCGGAAGTGATCAAGTATGGATTGATACGCGATCTGCCATTTCTGGAATGGCTCGAACAGAACATGGAAAGGTTGCTGGCCAGAGATGCCGAAGCGCTGCAATACGCAATAGCACGCAGCTGTCAGAACAAGGCGGAAGTGGTAGGAAACGATGAGCGCGAAAGTGGTGAGCGAGCGCTTCTGAATCTGGGGCATACGTTCGGGCATGCGATTGAGAACGGCATGGGATACGGTGTCTGGCTGCACGGCGAAGCTGTCGCCGCAGGCACCATGATGGCGGCTGACCTTTCCCGCCGATTGGGGTGGTTGACAGCGGCCGAAGTTGAGCGAATCAGAGGCTTGTTCCTGCGGGCGAAGTTGCCAGTGAACGGGCCACGAATGGCTGCTGAAAAATACCAAGAGCTCATGGGGCTGGATAAGAAGGTTGCAGCAGGGAAGATCAGATTCGTACTGCTAAAAACATTGGGTGAGGCAGTTATGACAGGCGACGTTCCTGAGGCCCTTTTGAAGGAAACGCTAGAGGCGTGTTGTGACTGAACAGCAGTTAGCCCCCTATGCGGTGAACGAGAGCCTGGGTGGCCGTCGAATCCATGAGACGAGCCCGCCAGGAAGAAGCGAGTTCCAGCGTGATCGAGATCGCATCATCCATTCCAGTGCGTTCCGAAGACTGGAATACAAGACGCAGGTTTTCGTCAATCACGAGGGGGACCTGTTCAGAACGCGCCTTACGCACAGCATCGAAGTGGCACAGATAGGCAGATCGATAGCGCGGCGCCTAGGTTTGAACGAAGATCTGGTTGAGGCGATCTCCCTTGCCCATGATCTCGGACATACGCCATTCGGACATGCCGGGCAGGACGAGCTCAACGAATGCATGGCCGAATACGGCGGATTTGAGCACAACCTGCAATCACTCCGCGTTGTGGATGTATTGGAAGAGCGATATGCAGCATTTGACGGACTGAACCTTTGCTTTGAGACGCGCGAGGGCATACTTAAACACTGTTCCCGCGAGAATGCAGAGCGAATGGGGGATGTGGGGCAACGATTCCTGACCGGTCGCCGACCCAGCCTTGAAGCGCAGGTGGCCAATCTGGCGGACGAGATCGCCTACAACAATCACGATGTCGATGATGGTTTGAGATCAGGGCTGCTGTCATTGGAGCAGCTGGCGGAAGTGAGGCTATTTGCAAGCCACCTTGAGGAGGTGCGGCATACATGGCCGCAATTGGCGGAGCGCCGCGTCGTACACGAAACAGTGCGTCGAATGATCAATACACTGGTCACCGATATGATCTCCCAGACGCTCGCCAATATCGAAAGAAGTGCACCGCAATCGCTCGAGGAGGTGCGCTGCACCCCTGCGCTGGCAGCATTCAGTCCGCAGATGCGCGAACTGAATAATGAACTCAAGTCTTTCCTGCGTACCGAGCTATATCGCCATTATCGTGTCATGCGCATGAGCGCAAAGGCGCGTCGTGTGATTCGCGAACTGTTCCATGCGTTCATGGGCGACCCGCGCTTACTTCCACCACAATCAGGAAGCCGGGAAGCAGAGGATCTGCCGCGTACCGTGGCAGACTACATCGCAGGCATGACCGACCGATATGCTATCCGCGAACACAGACGAATTTTCGCTATAGAAGAGATTTAACCGGTTCTCGGTTGCCCACAGCCTACGGTTTAAGGTAGCATTCCCGCCCTTTTGGATAAATTTCCCGAAAAAGCGGCGCTAGCCGCCCTGTTGTCGGATGATTGAGGTGAGGAACAAGGTGAATAATTCTTCGTTGCCCGCGCGGCAAGGTCTGTATGACCCGCGCAATGAACATGATGCATGTGGTGTCGGTTTTGTCGCACATATCAAAGGCTTGGCCAGTCATGACCGAGTAAGTGAAGGCCTGAACATCCTGAAGAATCTGACGCACCGCGGTGCTGTCGGGGCGGATCCGCTGGCTGGCGACGGTGCCGGCATCATGATTCAGATTCCGCACGCTTTCCTGAGCAAGGCTACTTCCAAGAACAAGATCCAACTGCCGGTTGCGGGTGAGTACGGTGTCGGCATGTTGTTCTTGCCACGCAACAAGGCCGCTCGCGCGGCTTGCGAACAAGTCATCGAAACCAGGATCAAGGCCGAAGGTCAGATCCTGCTGGGTTGGCGTGATGTGCCGGTTGATAGTTCCGGCTTGGGCGAAAGCGTGAAGGCGGTCGAGCCCTTGGTTCGTCAGGTATTCATCGGCCGCGGCAAGAAGATGGCTGATCAGGATGCGTTCGAACGCAAACTGTTCGTCATCCGCAAGACGGTCGAGCACGCCGTGCGCAAACTGCCCAAGGGCCAAGGCGCAGGCTTCTATATCCCGTCCATGTCGTCGCGCACCATCGTCTACAAGGGCATGTTGCTGGCGACACAGGTAGGCGAGTACTTCCTCGACCTGCAGGATGAAAGCTGCGTGAGCGCATTCGCGCTGGTGCACCAGCGCTTTTCCACCAATACTTTCCCTACCTGGGATCTGGCCCACCCGTTCCGTATGATCGCCCACAACGGCGAGATCAACACCATGCGCGGCAACGTAAACTGGATGGCTGCGCGCCATGCAGCGATGTCATCCAGTTTCCTCGGCAGCGATCTGGAGAAATTGTGGCCGCTGATCGTTGAAGGGCAATCTGACTCCGCTTGTTTCGACAATGCGCTGGAATTGCTGGTGGCGGGTGGCTATTCCCTGCCGCACGCGATGATGCTGCTGATCCCCGAGGCATGGGCAGGCAATCCTTTGATGGACGAAGAGCGCCGCGCGTTCTACGAATATCACGCCGCCTTGATGGAGCCGTGGGACGGCCCCGCAGCGGTTGCCTTCACCGATGGGCGTATGATCGGCGCCACGCTGGATCGTAACGGTCTGCGCCCGGCCCGCTATCTGATCACCGAAGACGACGTCGTATTGATGGCATCTGAGATGGGGGTGCTGCCGATCTCCGAAAAGAAGGTCGTCAAGAAATGGCGTCTGCAGCCCGGCAAGATGTTCCTCATCGACATGGAAGCGGGCCGCATCGTTGACGACAGCGAGTTGAAGAAGCAGATCGCTACCGCCAAGCCTTATCGCAAGTGGATCGAGCAATCGCGCTACTTCCTTGATGATCTGCCTGCGGTAGAAAGCAAACAAACGGGCAGCGTCAGCCTGCTGGATGCGCAACAGGCATTCGGTTATACGCAGGAAGACCTCAAGTTCATCATGCAGCCGATGTCGACTGCCGGCGAAGAGCCTACCGGTTCCATGGGCAGCGATGCCGCATTGCCGGTACTGTCCGCCCGCAGCAAGGTGTTGTACAACTACTTCCAGCAGCTGTTCGCGCAAGTGACCAATCCGCCGATCGATCCGATCCGCGAAGAGATCGTAATGTCGCTCACTTCGTTCATCGGTTCCAAGCCGAATCTGCTGGGTGTGGACGAGACCAAACCCGCCACGCGACTGGAAGTTCATCAACCGGTGCTGTCGAATGAGGATGCAGCCAAGCTGCACAACATCGACAAGCTCACCAAGGGTAAATACAAGTCGAAGACGCTGGACATCACCTATCCTGTGAAGAACGGCGCAGCCGGTTGCGAAGCAGCGATCAAGGCACTCTATAAGGATGCCGACAAGGCAGTGGCTGCAGGTTACAACGTGCTGATCCTGTCGGATCGCGCCATGTCCGACAAGCGTGTGGCGATCCCCGCCTTACTGGCCACGGCTGCGGTACACCATCATCTCGTGCATGAAGGTTTGCGAACCAGCACCGGTCTGGTCGTCGAGACAGGTTCGGCGCGCGAAGTACATCACTTTGCGTTGCTGGCGGGTTACGGTGCCGAGGCGGTCTATCCGTGGCTGGCATTCGACTCCATCTCATCGTTCGATCTGCCTGCAGGTCTGACAGCCAAGGACGGGCACAAGCGCTTCATCAAGGCGATCAACAAAGGTCTGCTCAAAGTGATGTCAAAGATGGGCATCTCGACCTATCAGTCCTATTGTGGTTCGCAGATCTTCGAAGCCATCGGCCTCAACAGCGACTTCATCGAGAAATATTTCCCCGGCACCGCGACCCAGATCGAAGGTATCGGTCTCCAGGAAGTGGCGGAAGAAGCGGTGCGCACACATGGCGCGGCCTTCGGCAACGATCCTGTCCTGGCCGACATGCTGGATGCGGGCGGCGAATATGCCTACCGCGCACGCGGCGAAGAGCACACTTGGACACCGGATTCCATCGCCAAGCTGCAGCATTCGACGCGCTCCAACAACTACGCGACCTACAAGGAATACGCCAAGCTGATCAATGACCAGACCCAGCGCCAGATGACGTTGCGCGGTCTGTTTGAGATCAAGCCCGTGGGTAAACCGGTCGCGTTGGACGAAGTCGAGTCTGCCAAGGAGATCGTCAAACGTTTCGCCACCGGCGCGATGTCGCTCGGTTCCATCTCGACCGAGGCGCACACCACATTGGCAATCGCGATGAACCGCATCGGCGGCAAGTCCAATACCGGCGAAGGCGGCGAAGATGCCAACCGTTTCAAGACATTGCACGGCGGCGAAAAACTGTCCGAGATCATCGGCAAGGGCCGCATCGAAGCCGATCAGACCATGAAAGCGGGTGACTCGCTGCGTTCGCGCATCAAGCAGGTTGCTTCCGGACGTTTCGGCGTGACAGCGGAGTATCTGTCCAGTGCCGACCAGATCCAGATCAAGATGGCGCAGGGCGCGAAGCCCGGCGAAGGCGGCCAGCTTCCCGGCGGCAAGGTTTCGGAATACATTGGCAAACTGCGTCACTCGGTGCCCGGCGTCGGCCTGATCTCGCCGCCGCCGCACCACGACATCTATTCCATCGAAGACCTGGCACAGCTCATCCATGACCTGAAGAACTCGAACCCGAGCGCTTCCGTGTCGGTGAAGCTGGTGTCCGAAGTCGGTGTGGGTACCGTGGCAGCGGGTGTCTCCAAGGCCAAAGCCGACCATATCGTGATCTCCGGCTTCGACGGCGGCACCGGTGCATCGCCGCTGTCTTCCGTGAAGCACGCGGGCACACCGTGGGAATTGGGTTTGGCCGAGGCGCAACAGACGCTGGTGCTGAACAAGCTGCGCGGTCGTATCGGTCTGCAAGTGGACGGACAAATCAAGACTGGCCGCGACGTGCTGATCGGCGCCTTGCTGGGTGCAGACGAGTTCGGTTTCGCTACCGCACCGCTGGTGGTCGAGGGCTGCATCATGATGCGCAAGTGTCACCTCAACACCTGCCCGGTCGGCGTCGCCACACAGGATCCCGAGCTGCGCAAGAAATTCACCGGTCAGCCGGAACACGTGGTGAACTACTTCTTTTTCGTCGCCGAAGAAGTGCGCGAACTGATGGCGCAGATGGGCGTGCGCAAGTTCGAAGATCTGATCGGTCGCAGTGACCTGCTCGACATGCGAAAAGGCATCACGCACTGGAAAGCCAAGGGTCTGGATTTCAGCAAGGTGTTCCACCAACCCAAGATCGGTGCAGAAGTGGCGCGCCGTCATGCCGAAGTGCAGGACCACGAACTGGAAAAGGCACTCGACAACGATCTTATCGCCCAAGCCAAAGAAGCCCTGGACGCAAAGCGCGTGGTCACCATCGAAACGAAGATCTGCAACGTCAATCGCAGCGTAGGCACAATGCTTTCGCATGAAGTGGCCAAGCGCCACGGCAATACCGGTCTGCCGGATGACACCATTCGCGTGAAGCTGCTGGGCACGGCAGGACAAAGTTTCGGCGCATTCCTTGCACACGGTGTGACTTTGCAGCTGGAAGGCGAGGGGAACGACTACGTGGGCAAGGGTCTGTGCGGCGGGCGCATCATCGTCAAGCCGTCCGACGACAGCAAGCTTGTCGCTGAAGACAACATCATCGTCGGCAACACCGTGCTGTACGGCGCGACAGCGGGCGAAGTGTTCTTCCGTGGCGTGGCCGGCGAGCGTTTTGCGGTGCGTAACTCGGGCGCGATTGCAGTGGTCGAGGGTGTGGGCGACCACTGCTGCGAATACATGACCGGCGGTATGGTCGTCGTGCTGGGCAGCACAGGACGCAACTTTGCGGCCGGTATGTCAGGTGGTGTGGCTTACGTGCTGGACGAGGATGGCAACTTCCCGCAGCGCTGCAACATGTCCATGGTGCAACTCGAAGCAGTGCCGGAAGAAGCAGCTCTGAGCGAGACCGGCGAAGTGGAAGCGCACGGTCGCGTGCACTTCAACCATCTGAACAAGGCTGATGCAGCAGCACTGCGCGGCAAGATTGAAAAGCATCTGCGCTACACCGGCAGTGCGCGCGCCAAGTTGATTTTGGATAACTGGGCACAGTATCTGCCCAAGTTCGTGAAGGTCATGCCGACCGAATATCGTCGCGCTTTGCTAGAGATCGCGGCACAGCAGCAGAAGGAGACCGCATAATGGGCAAGCCAACCGGATTCAAGGAATTCGAGCGCGTTAGCGAAGGTTACGCGCCGGTAGCGCAGCGCCTGAAACACTATCAGGAGTTCGTTGCGCATCTGTCCGACGCGGAAGCGACCCAGCAGGGCGCACGTTGCATGGACTGCGGCATCCCGTTCTGCAACAACGGCTGCCCGGTCAACAACATCATTCCGGACTGGAATGATCTGGTGTATCGCGGCAACTGGAAGCAGGCCATCGAGGTATTGCATTCCACCAACAATTTCCCGGAAGTAACCGGACGTATCTGCCCCGCGCCGTGCGAGGCGGCGTGCACGCTGAACATCAACAACGACGCGGTCGGCATCAAATCCATCGAGCACGCCATCATTGACAAGGCGGGCGAGAACGGCTGGGTCGTGCCGCAGAAGGCAGCGAAAAAGACCGGCAAGAAGATCGCCGTGGTCGGTTCCGGCCCCGCCGGTATGGCTGCCGCGCAGCAACTGGCGCGCGCCGGCCATGCCGTGACCGTGTTCGAAAAGAACAGCCGCATCGGCGGCCTGATGCGCTACGGCATCCCCGACTTCAAGCTGGACAAGCGACTGATCGACTGGCGTATGGCGCAACTCACTGCCGAAGGCGTGAAGTTTCAGACCAGTACCTTCATCGGTAAGGAACTGCCGGGCAAAGGCATCGTGAATGACGCCAAGAAAGTCATCAGCCCGGCTGCACTGAAGAAGGATTTCGATGCGGTGATCCTGGCGGGCGGTTCCGAGCAGCCGCGCGACCTGCCGGTACCGGGACGCGAACTGGCCGGTGTGCACTACGCGCTCGAATTCCTCATCCCGCAGAACAAGGAAGTGGCGGGTGATGCGAAGAACCCGATCAATGTCGCCGGCAAGCATGTCGTCGTCATCGGCGGCGGCGATACCGGTTCCGACTGCGTCGGCACCTCGAATCGTCACGGTGCCGCATCGATCACCCAGATCGAAGTGATGCCGCGCGCGCCGGAGCAGGAGAACAAGTCGCTGACTTGGCCGTATTGGCCGCTCAAGTTGCGCACCTCCAGCTCGCACGAGGAAGGTTGTGAGCGTGACTGGGCCATCGCCACCAAAGAGTTCGTCGGCGAGAACGGCGTGCTCAAAGCACTCAAATGCGTGCGCGTCGAGTTCAAGGACGGCAAGATGGTCGAAGTGGCCGGCAGCGAATTCGAGCTGAAGGCCGACTACGTGTTCCTCGCCATGGGCTTCACCAATCCGCTGGCGCAGGTGCTGGACGCATTCGGCGTGCAGAAGGACGGTCGCGGTAATGTGTTGGCGACGACCGAAGGCGACAAGTGCTATCAAACCAGCGTGAAGAAAGTATTTGCTGCGGGCGACATGCGTCGCGGTCAATCGCTGGTGGTGTGGGCGATCCGCGAAGGCCGTCAGGCGGCACGCGCGGTCGATGAGTTCCTGATGGGCAGCAGTCTGTTGCCGCGATAAGAAAAGAGCAAAATGAATTTCAAAGTAAAGAACGACACATTCCTGCGCGCGCTGTTGCGCCAGCCGACCGAATATACCCCGCTGTGGATGATGCGCCAGGCCGGCCGATATCTGCCGGAGTACCGCGCGACCCGCCGCCAGGCTGGCAGCTTCATGGGCCTGTGCAAAAGTCCGGACTTTGCGACTGAAGTGACCTTGCAGCCGCTGGACCGCTTCCCGCTGGATGCTGCCATCCTGTTCTCCGACATCCTGACCGTACCCGACGCGATGGGTCTGGGCCTGTACTTCTCGGAAGGCGAAGGCCCCAAGTTCGAGCGTCCGCTGGAAACCGAGGCCGACATCATGGCGCTGCAAGTGCCGGATATCGGCACCGAACTGAAATACGTGACGGATGCCGTGTCGCAGATCCGCAAATCGCTGGACGGTCGCGTGCCGCTGATCGGTTTCTCCGGCAGTCCGTGGACACTCGGTTGTTACATGGTGGAAGGCGGCAGCAGCAGTGATTACGCCAAGGTGAAGACCTTGATGTACAAAGAACCCAAACTGATGCATCACATCCTCAATGTGACCGCACAGGCAGTGACCGCTTACCTCAATGCGCAGATCGAAGCGGGCGCGCAAGCCGTGATGATCTTCGACTCCTGGGGCGGCGCGTTGTCGCACTCCGCCTTCCACGAATTCTCGCTGGCCTACACCCAGCGCATCGTGCAGGGTCTGATCAAGGAAAAAGACGGCGTGCGCATCCCGTCCATCGTGTTCACCAAGGGTGGTGGCCTGTGGATCGAAAGCATCGCCGACATCGGTTGCGATGCGGTCGGTCTGGATTGGACTATGGACATCGGCGTGGCGCGCCAGAAGGTCGGCCACAAGGTCGCACTGCAAGGCAACCTCGACCCGACCGTGCTGTTCGCCACGCCGGAAGTGATCCGCAACGAGGTGGAGAAGGTTTTGTCCAGTTTCGGTTTCGGCAGCGGGCACGTGTTCAATCTGGGGCATGGTATCTCGCAACATACCGACCCCGAGAACGCCGCCGCGCTGGTGCAGGCTGTGCACGAACTCAGCAAGAAATATCACTAGAAAACGCTTGACAGACGCTGTTTTATGAACAGGCGTCCAATATAAATAAGGCCATGGGCGCAGCTTCCATGGCCTTTTGCATTGATGATGTAAGTCTTTGAAAATTAATGCAGTAATAAACTGCATGGAAAATGTGCTACAGAAAAAAACTGTATACACTGTTTGCAGTTAGCGCACTTCAAGGGGGGTTGTCCACATTGTTATCCACAGGAAATGTGGACAATAAAAAAAGCCTATATCGCTCAATAGGATTCGCTAAACTTCAAACAAAATACCGGAAAGATTCTGCATAAAATGTCCATCATCCGCGTCGCGCTCGACGTGCCCTTGTCAACGCTTTTCGACTACTTTGTAAGCGAAGAAAAGCAGATCGAGATCGGCCAGCGCGTACTCGTGCCTTTCGGTCGCAAACAGGTGTTGGGCATCGCGATGGAATGGGCAGAGAGCTCGGAATTCGATGCCAAGCGCATCAAACCTGTGACGCAGGTGCTGGATGACGTGCCTCCTCTGCCGCAGGATTTACTGACCCTGTTACGCTTCTGCAGCGACTACTACCACTTCCCTCTGGGAATGACCGTTTTGTCTGCCCTGCCCACGCGGCTGCGCGCGCTGGAGCCGATCAAGCTCAAGCAAGCTATGGACTACACGCTGAGCGCGGCGGGCAGGGCGCTTGATGTGACGACGCTGCCTAAGCGACGCGTGGTGCAGCAACGCATCATGCAGGCCTTGCGTGCAGCACCGCTCAGCGGCGCGCAACTGCGCAACCTGTCGGCCAGCGCTCCCGCCGCGTTGAAAGTGTTGCTGGAAGCAGGCTGGGTAGAGGTATGTGCGCCCGTGCCCCGCAGCATGCACACCTTCAACGACGCGCATGCGCTGACCAACGAGCAGCAACTAGCAGTAGTGGCTGTCACGCAGCAACAAGCATTTGGCTGCTACCTGCTGCACGGCATCACCGGCAGCGGCAAGACCGAGGTCTATGTGCATCTCATGCACGAGATGTTGCAGCGCGGCGGGCAAGTGCTGCTGCTGGTGCCAGAGATCAATCTCACCCCGCAACTTGAGAATTACTTCCGCAGCCGCTTCCCAGATGTCGATCTGGTCAGCCTGCACAGCGGCCTGGCCGACGGCGAGCGTGCGCAGAATTGGCTCAAGGCGCAATCCGGCGCAGCGCGCATCGTGCTCGGCACGCGTCTGGCGGTGTTCACGCCGCTGCCAAAGTTGAGCCTGATCCTGGTGGACGAGGAGCACGACCCATCATTCAAGCAGCAGGACGGTTTGCGCTACTCGGCGCGTGATGTCGCCATCTTCCGCGCCAACCAGCGCGGCGTGCCTATCGTGCTGGGTTCCGCCACGCCGTCACTGGAAAGCTGGCACAACGCCCAGAGCGGACGCTATCGCTTGCTCAAACTCATGCAGCGCGCCGTGCAACCGGCCACTTTGCCCGTCGTGCGTTGCATGGATGTCACCAAGCTGCCGTTGCATGAAGGCTTGAGCGAGCCTTTGCTGACAGCGATTGAAACAAGGCTGCAGCGCAAGGAACAAAGCCTGATCTTCATCAACCGACGCGGCTACTCGCCGGTGCTGATGTGCAGCGCCTGCGGTTGGTTATCCGAGTGCAAGAAGTGTGTTGGCAAACTGGTGCTGCACATGAAAGACCGCAGCCTGCGCTGCCATCACTGCGGATTTCAACAGCGTGTGCCGCACGCCTGTCCCACCTGCGGCGATGTCGATCTCAAGCCGGTCGGGATCGGTACACAACGCCTCGAAGAGACCTTGCAAAATCTTTTCCCGCAGGCGCGCATCCTGCGCGTGGACCGGGACAGCACGCGTAACAAAGGCACGTGGGCAGCCATGCGCAAGCAGATACACGACGGCGAGGCCGACATACTGATCGGCACCCAGATGCTGGCGAAAGGCCATGACTTTCCCAACCTCACGCTGGTCGGCGTGATCAGTCCGGATGGCGCGCTGTACAGCTCGGATTTTCGCGCTTCGGAAAAACTGTTCGCGCAACTTACACAAGTCGGCGGCCGCGCCGGGCGTGCAGACAAAGCGGGCGAAGTCATCGTGCAATCCGCCTTCCCCAATCATCCGCTTTTCCAGGCACTGCGCGCGCATGACTATGAAAGCTGGGCAAAGACACTGCTGGCGGAGCGCAGTCTGGCGGGGCTGCCGCCGTTCGCATTCCAGGCCCTGCTGAGTGCGGAAAGCCTACAAGAACAGTTGGTCATGAAG
Organism: Pseudomonadota bacterium; assembly: GCA_043827165.1. GTDB lineage: Bacteria > Pseudomonadota > Gammaproteobacteria > Burkholderiales > Gallionellaceae > Sideroxyarcus. The sequence continues at coordinate 5,725 of JBDRPJ010000009.1, read as the reverse complement.
TTCCTGCATCAAGCGCGGGAGCGTGCCGAGCAGATCCGCTCCGAGGTCGAGATATACGGCGTCGTGCCGGCCGCCATGCCCAAACGTGCCAACCATCACCGCGCGCAACTACTGGTGCAAAGCGATGCGCGCAAGACCTTGCAATCGTTCTTGAGATTATGGAAACCCGAGCTGGATGCTATGGCATCGCAAAAGATACGCTGGTCTTTGGATGTCGATCCGATGGAATATTGAAGTATGACCCGACAGGGCTATATAAGTCCCTACTAAAATAGGCGCTATAATGCGCGAGATCAATCGACATGGAGCAGAAAATGGAAATCCAGCGCTTTACCCTCTCCAACGCAGCACTTCCCTTAAAGACATTGTTCAGCGGCTACCTGTTGGTGGTCGGTCTGGGCCTGTTGTTCGCCGGCGGGCAGATCATGCTGACCCACGGCATGGCGGACGGCAAGGTCGGCCTGTCGGTTGATGACATCGTCTACAGTTATTACGGCAATCGAGAAGAGGGTTCCAAGCTGGTGTCCAAGCTGAACGGCTCGATGAAGGACAATGCGCCGCCTGATGTTCGCATGGCGATGATCAAATGGGCGGAGACCGGTGCCTCGCCGGATGAATGGGACAACCGCATCTCCATGGATGTCGACCAGTATTGCCAGCCCTGCCATGCCAACATCTCCGGCCTGCCTGACCTCAGCAGCAAGGATACGATGAAGAAGCTGCTGGCCGTTGACGAGGGTCAGCCGATGGCCACGTTGACGCGCGTGTCGCATATCCATCTGTTCGGCATCTCGTTCATCTTCTTCTTTGTGGGCTGGATCTTCACCTACTCCACCGGCATTTCACCGATGAACAAGGCCATCCTGATCTCGGTGCCGTTCGGCTTTCTGATCGTGGACGTGTTGGCCTGGTGGCTGACCAAGTTGCACCCCGGCTTCGCCTGGTTCGTCATCATCGGCGGTTTCGGTTACAGCATGGCCGCAGCCATCATGATCTTCACTTCGCTGTACCAGATGTGGATATTGCCGCTGCGCAAGAATCACCCGGTCTACCCGCCCTCTGACGCGACGTGAGTTCTGAACAGACACTGCTTGCGCGCATCGCCGCCGTCACAGGCGGCGATGCTGTTTTGACGGGTGACGCAGCGAGCGCCAACTGCAAAGACTGGCGTGGCCGTTATCAGGGCGAAGCGATCGCAGTCGTCTTTCCCGCCGACACGCAGCAAGTTTCCGAAGTGGTGAAACTGTGCGCGGCCCAGCGCATGTCCATCGTGCCGCAGGGCGGCAACACCAGCTTGTGCGGTGCATCGGTGCCGCTGGCGGACGGCACGCCGCAGATCATCATCAACCTGTCTCGCATGAACAGCATCCGCGAAGTGGATGCCACCAACTACACCATGACGGTGGAAGCGGGCTGCAAGCTGGCGTCGTTATACGAAGCGGCCGATCAGGTCGAGCGCCTGTTCCCGCTAGGCCTCACCGCCATCGCCCCGCATTGCGAGATAGGCGGCAACCTCTCCACCAACGCCGGCGGTATCGGCGTGCTGCGTTATGGCAACGCGCGCGATCTGGTGCTGGGGCTGGAAGTGGTATTGCCGGACGGCAACATCTGGCACGGTCTGCGCCGCCTGCGCAAAGACAACACCGGTTATGACCTCAAGCATCTGTTCATCGGTGCGGAAGGCACGCTGGGCATCATCACCGCCGCCGTGCTCAAGCTCTATCCGCGTCCCCGTTCCACCGCCACGGCCTGCATCGCCGTGCGCGATCCGGCAGCAGGCGTCGCCCTGCTCGCCCATCTGCGTGCCAGCTGCGGCGATACCATCAGCGGCTTCGAGCTCATTTCGCGTTCCTGTCTCGAGCTGGTGTTCAAACATATCGACGACACTGATGAACCCTTCGCAGCCAAGCACGAATGGATGATCATCACCAAGCTGAGCAATGTGTTGCCGGTCGCGTTAGACGAAGCCTTGCGCAATGCCTTGCAAGCATTCGATGGCGTCATCGCTTTCGACATCACCAACGACGAAGCGCATGCCGAACGCTGGTGGAGGTTGCGCAAGAACATCGCCGAGGCACAAAAAGCCGAAGGCATCAGCATCAAACATGATGTGTCCGTGCCGGTCAGCCGTGTGGCCGAATTCATCGGCGATGCCAGTGCAGCATTGCGTGCCGCGTATGACGGCATCCGCATCGTCGCATTCGGCCACATGGGTGACGGCAACATCCACTACAACATCTCCATGCTGGATGCCGCGCAGAACGACGCCTTCATCCAGCAACACGAACGCGAGGTCAATCGCATCGTGTACCAAGTCGTTGCAGGACTGGACGGCAGTATCAGTGCCGAGCACGGCTTGGGCCAACTCAAGCGCGAAGAAGTCACCCACTACAAGAGCGCACTGGAACTGGAACTGATGCGCCAGATCAAACACACGCTAGACCCGCACGGTCTGATGAATCCCGGCAAGGTGGTGTAAGCTCTAGCTATCGAACCGATTACGGAGGCAGTGATGGCGAACCAACCCGAGATCACCAACATGGCCCTGTTCTGCGATTTTGAGAACGTGGCGCTGGGCGTGCGCGACGCGAAGTACGCGCAATTCGACATCAAGAAAGTGCTGGAACGCCTGCTGCTCAAAGGCAGCATCGTGGTCAAGAAAGCCTATTGCGACTGGGAGCGCTACAAGGAATTCAAAGCGCCCATGCATGAAGCCTCGTTCGAACTGATCGAGATCCCCCATGTGCGACAAAGCGGCAAGAACTCCGCCGACATCCGCTTGGTCGTCGATGCGCTCGACCTCTGCTACACCAAGTCCCACGTCGACACCTTCGTCATCATCAGCGGCGACTCCGACTTCTCGCCGCTGGTCTCCAAGCTGCGCGAGAACAACAAATACGTCATCGGCATCGGCGTGAAGGATTCCACCTCCGACCTGCTCAGCGCCAACTGCGACGAGTTCATCTTCTACGACGATCTCGTGCGCGTACAGGAAGCCAAGAAGAAGCAGGCCGCCAAGAAAGCACCCGCGAAAGCGAAAGTCGAAACCTCGAAGCCCGCCGCCAAGAGCGAAGAAGACAAGAAGCAGGAAGCCATGGACTTCCTGGTCGAGACCGTCGAAGGCCTCATCTCCGAACGCGGTTCCGACGAGAAGATCTGGAGCTCCATGGTCAAACCCACCATGCAACGCCGCAAGCCCGGCTTCACAGAATCCTATTACGGCTACCGCTCATTCAAGGAACTGATAGAAGATGCGCAAAAGAATAAGTTGGTCGTACTAGTGCGGGATGAGAAGTCGGGGCAGTACATGATTCGGTTGCCGGCGGGGGAGTGAGTGAGGCTGTTATCGGCCAAAAGCGGCCAGTCGATATTCCTCCCGAAAGCCGACGTTCACCAATGACCATGTGCAATATTGGCCGGTGAAGCATTGAACATCAATAACATATTTGTTACTATTCGCCTGTGACCTACACCATCAGCTACTACAACGACGCCTTGCAAGTAGAGATCATGGCTTTGCCAACGACTCTGCAAGCACGCTACATCGGATTAACGGCAAGGATGATGGTCTTCGGTGCCAATCTGGGTAGTCCTCATACCGAAGCTTTTGGTGGTGGATTGTTTGAACTACGGCTGAAGGGGGCAGAGGGCATCGCCCGCGTGTTTTATTGCACGCTTGTGGGTAAACAGATCGTCATGCTGCACTGCTTTGTGAAGAAGTCGCAAAAGACACCGGTAAGCGAACGCAGGATCGCCGAAGCGCGGATGAAGGAGATAAAGAAATGAAAACCAAAGTCATGACGCACGAACAGATGGTCGCCAAGATGCTGAAGGATCCAGCCGTGCGGGCAGAACACGACCGACTCAACCGGGAGGAATTCGCCATTCTGGACGAGATACTTGCTGCGCGACGCGCAGCCGGTCTGTCGCAAGCACAAGTGGCCGAGCGCATGGGCACCAAGGCACCGGCCATTGCCCGGCTGGAAAGCGCCTTGGCTACTGGCAAGCACTCGCCCAGCTTGAACACCTTGCGCAAGTACGCAGCCGCATTAGGCAAGCGCGTGGAAGTGCATCTGGTCTGAATCATCCGGTCGTCACACCACCTTTGTCGCGGGGTGATTCAAAATCCAATTATTTATTTGGCTAGCCAAAGATATATAGGCCAAACCGCCAAGCCTCGGGGTCGGGTCTTGCATTACGTCATTCCTAACTAATGCGTGCACTTCTCATAGATTTAAACTGATATCAATGACCGCTACGGGTTAGAAACGGGCTTTGATAGCCCCCCCAATCTGTTGAGTAATCGTAGTTCGAGATAAGTCAAAACCGTCGGGGGTTGCCCGACAGCAAGTTACTTTCTTTTGCGTCGCCAAAAGAAAGTAACCAAAGAAAAGGCGACCCTGGTTTGCCGCCCCTTCGGGGTACCCTGTGTTGCTCGGCAAGTCAGGCGGCTGCGGAACTCGCGCTACGCGCTCAGACAGTCCTCGCCGACTACCCCGACTCGCCTGCGCTACTCGGCGGCGCTCAAGGGAAGGAAAAGCAAAAGTCAAAAGCACATGGAGGGCAAAAAGTTGCCCTCCATTTTGAACTAAATGGATGTTTTGATTATTGAAGCTAATGTATGCGTAATGGCTATTGGGGAATCAATATGAATAAATATGAAATCTTGAGTGTATTGGTTTCTGTGCTCAGTGCAGGGATTGCGTTATGGGCAATTATTGTTAGTCGAAAGACAGCAAATGAGCAGAAAAATATTGCTCATAGAACTCAAATTTTGGAAGCAAGAAATTTGATGGCAACTCATCATGCGAAATACAGCGAACTGCTTTTTTCAGTGAAAAGTAATACTAAGGAATCAATAAGAGATTTGTCTGAATCTGCCTACAGTTCGCTTCAGGATTTGCTTAGGTTGCTTGATAGGTATGGTGCGTTGCCTGATTCAAGCGAGGAGCATCCTAGACATACTAGGCATATTTTTTTCAGAATGTGTGAAAGCATATATCAAGCTATTAGTCCGCATTTTCTCGTTCGGAATAGTATGAATATTCGCATGCGTTATAACCGCCTTAGGGATATTTCTTGCGAAAAGCTAATCGAGGGTGAAATCGCTGGGTTGCGGGAAACTTATGATTTGGAAAGTTTGTTTAGCCCTAAACATATTCATATTGATAGTTCAGATGAATTTGAAAATACCGTTATTGGATCTAATGAATTTCGATATTCTGTTCAGCAGATTTTGAAAAGAATTGAGACTAGTGATCATCCGAAACTCTTCCATGAGGCGATGCAGAAAATTGAGCCATTTTTGGAAAAGTATGAGGCTGTAATAGTAGATGTCTCCACGGCTCACACTAAATTAGAAGACGGGTTATTTCAAAATACTCTGGAGGAGTTTTCCCTAAGAGAGTCGCCCGAGTTATATGCGGAATATATGAAGGAACTGGCTAAATTGGATTTGCTCCAGAACTTGGACATTACCGATATTCGTTGTTTGACGGATATCCAAGTTAGGAATTCGATACCAGAACTAATATTTATTGGTGTATTGCTGCATACCATTTTTTTGTATGCGGCGTGGGGGAATGGAAAGTAGCTAAGAAGAGTTGTCGCGTGGGCACAAAGTGCCCACGCCCTGTTTTTAGGTTTTGACTTTCTATCCCCTGTGCGCCGCCGAGTAGCGCAGGCTGGTCAGGGGTAGTCGGCGAGGACTGTCTGAGCGCGTAGC
>JBDRPJ010000008.1:0-64570 GCA_043827165.1 Pseudomonadota bacterium | reverse complement strand
GTGGAGGAGAAGCTTGCGCAGGCTTTGTCGGAACCCCTGCACCTTCATTCCCCCGTGGCCTACGAAGCGGTCAGAACCGAATTGAAGAGACTACCGTCATCCGAGGAGGCCAACACTTCCGTCCATCGCTCGGCTACTGTGAATGCATCCGGAGTTCGTCAGGTGCGCAATGCCAAGGAGCCGACTGGAGGACGACCGATCTCGCTGAACCGCTTGCGCCCCGGGATGGTGCTAAAGGAGAGCGTCCGCCTCAAGGACGGGACGTTGATCCTGTCACAAGGGCACGCACTTTCCGAATTGACCATCAACCGCTTGATGGACCTGAAGAACATGATGCACATGAACGGCATCGTCGTAGAGGGCGTGCTATGAAGGCAACTACTCGCCGGGATAATTGAATCGCCCCTGACTCACTAGATACTTTCAATCAATTTTCAGAGCCTGTTTTTCGCTACTCAACGGACATTGAGAGAACAAGTCCTCGATGGCTGCAATGGCCGAGCAGTGAGCTTTCCCCGGCACACCGTCGAGCGACTGCAATTGGCACGCAGCCGCCTGACAGCATTTGTATCTGCCTGCCGTAAAGCTGTCGTTCACAATCAAGAGATGACTGGCCGGTTTGGACCTCCGGACCAATACTACCGAATCTCATCTTGAAACGGTACGCGGTCAAGCTGCATTCCTGATAACTCTTATTATCAGGAATTGCACTTTTCGCGGATAAAGTGGCAGGTAATACAAGCCGCCGTTCAAAACGGCACAATACACCTGCAAATACAAGCATCTGCAATGCCGTGTTCTGAAATACAATCGACGCACCACACAACAGAGTGCGACACCATGGATCAGCAACAACAAAAAACGGAAGAGATGATCGACGGACTGGTGCGGCCAGAAAGAATGGCTCACACCATCGGGCGAACGCCCAAGTACATCCAGGACGAGATTGCCGGCCTTGTGGAGGGGGAGCAGATTCTTGGCTCTTTCGGAGATCTGATCAAGCGCTCTGTCGAGATGACTGAAGAGCACAAGGAATTCGCCGGAACGAACGTTGTATCGATTTTTCGGAAGGGCGTTGTTGGCTAGATCCCTATGGGGGCTATACCACCATAGAGCCCCTTCAACGGTTGAGCAGTTCAGCGGCCGCTCGCTTCCCCAGCGCCCTTAAAGCTACGACCCTTTCCATTTGCGAAGCTCGCGGACTCGACTTGCCGGCCTCCCAGCTGTAAACGGTCTGTGCGGACACTCCAAGAAGGGAGCCAACTGCTTCTGCGCTCAAACCCAATCGATTTCGATGGGATTTGAATCCCTTCGCTGTAAAACGCGGTTTGCTCGCAGGCTCGGAGGAGGGCGCTTCACCAGCCAATTTTGAAACGAGCTTTTCCAATCGTCCCACTTGCTGCCGACGACGTACTTGATGTCCTCTTTCTTGAACGTCACTGCGGGGTCGGGTTTGGAAAAGTCACCTAGGATGTCGCTGTCTGACGTGACAGGACGGAATATCTTGGGATGTAAGGTCTGTAGCCACGAAGCGTGTTGCAATTGGTGGCATTCGGCGCAACGCTCGGAGGTGACGAAATGTGCCTCGCCAGTGAATTTCTTGTGGGCGAATAGTCCCGCCACCAAAAGTATCGATATGCAGATAATGCCTGCGCCAATCACAAACTTGTTCATCACGACTCCCCCAACCTGATCATTATTTGTTTTTGTGGCGAAAGCATACTCCCAATGGTTGTTAAATTCATCTGTGCGACAGAGAGGGGGAGAATGCCACGCGGCGGGCATGCATCGAGTCAAGCCGCAATGACAGGCGGTGTCGGAAAGCTTCACTGTTGAAAAGTTGCCAAATAGCGAAGGCAATACGAAAACCTAGAGCGAACTGAAAAAGATATTGGGATGAGCGAAACCACAATTAAAGCAACATCACAATATGTGCTTGCATTCCACAAATCCCGTTCAACCTCCAAGACTTAAGTATCCACTATGGAATAAGTCTGTGAAGGTCACTTACTGGGAGTGAAGCGGACCACCCTTTAGAATTCTCAAGCAGCTATCTCAGCAATTCCCCAGCGTCTCTTATGGCCGAGTTGCCGTCCTGGCATGTCATCGGCCAAAACCGCCCTTGAGTTTCTGCCAACGCGAAGCTTGGAACAAGGGAAAACTCGTAGGTCAGAAACCGCCCCACAAGCCGAAAGACATCTGGGCCATCCGAATCCACCGCCAGAACGCACATGCGGTTCGTGACCTCGCCATGTTCAATCCAGTAGATCAGCCAATGTGCTTTTATCCAAAGTGGCAAAAAAAGCTTCTTGAGCGGAATTGAGGATGGGCTTCAGCCGACAGCTGGGTAATAGAGGGCAGCCTGAAGGTCTGTCTTTCATGCATTCCACCAATGCCAGGGTGTTTTCCATCAAACGGATGACCGAGCCGATGGATATGGTCCCGGCCTCCTGAGCCAGACAGATTCCGCCGCTTCTGCCGCGTTCGCTCAGAACCAGATTTGCGCCGACCAGCGTCATGACCACCTTCATCAGGGAACTCTTGGAGATGCCGCATTCCTCAGCCACTTCCGAGATGGTGACGGGCGCATCCCTCTGGCCCAGATAGATCAGCGTGCGCAAGGCGATGTCTGATGAGACGGTAAGTTGCATGCGTTCAACTCCAAATAATTGGCAAGCATTATATGCCCGCGCTTCTATAAACCACGTCCTTCGAATGAAAGATTCCGAAGCATTGAATCATTTATTGAATTGATATATATTCCGCAGCTCGGAATCTTTTAAGGGGGGAATAAATGTATCAGCAAGTTGCCTGGATAGTTTCTATTGTGTTGATTGCGTTGCTGGCGATCGCATTCTTTTATGTGGTGAAGCACAGCGGTCGCGAGGGGAATGGCGCGGCCGTCGCTGCGGCGACGGGTCGCTGGAGGGGGCGCCTGCTGTGGGGCGTGACATTGCTGAGCATTCCCGTTGTTGCATACACCTTGACCGAGTTGCCATATGCGCGCAGCGCAATCGCGAACCTCGGGACCGTCGAGGTTCAGGCCAAGGGCTATCAGTGGTATTGGGAAATATCGCAAACCAAGTTGCCGGTGGGCAAGCCTATCGAGTTTCAGGTGACTTCCGCCGATGTGAATCATGGCTTCGCCATCTATGGCCCGGACATGAAGATCGTCACCCAGACTCAGGCCATGCCGGGTGTGGTCAATGTGTTGCGCCATACGTTCGAGCAACCCGGCACCTACAAGATATTGTGCCTGGAATATTGCGGGGTCGCGCACCATTCGATGATGACCGAGCTTCATGTGGTCGCCCAATAAACATCCGCACGGAGAAAAATGATGAACATGCAAAATGAAATGCCGGCTGTCGGAGCGGTCAAGGTTTACGCAGCAATCTCGGGAGTTGTGATCCTGCTGATGATGTTGTTCGGTCTGGTCATGCGCATGACACAAGGCCAGATTCTGCCGATTGAGCCGAACGTGTTTTACCAGTTGATGACCGCGCACGGCATCGGCATGGTCGCCATCGCCGGGTTGGGCGGCTCGGCGGTGATGTGGCACTTCCTGGGCAAGTACGTCAATCTCAGGGCCGGATTCGCGTGGGCCAACCTGGCCTTCTTTCTGACGGGAGTCGTGCTGGTTCTTGGCGGCATCTTCCTGGGCGGCTTCGCCGCCGCCTGGACCTTCCTCTACCCGCTGCCGGCCAATGGCATGGGCATGTGGGGCAAGCATGCCGCAGCCGCCTACATGGGCGGCGTGCTGCTGGTCGGCGTCGGCATGCTGCTGTTCTATCTGGAATCGGCGCGCGCCATCATCCGGAAATACGGCAGCTTCGCCAAGGCGCTGGGCTGGCATTTCTTGAAGAGCGGGCAGGATGCGCCGCCCGCGACCGTCATCGCCAGCACGGTGGTCACCATTATCAATATCATCGCGATCCTGATTGGCGCGGTCATCCTGACGATGATGCTGATCAACCTGTATGTGCCGGAAATCGCCATCCATCCGCTGCTGGCGAAGAACCTGATTTTCCTGTTCGGCCACGTGTTCATCAATTCCACCATTTACATGGCGGTCATTGCGGTTTATGAAATCCTGCCGAAATACACCGGCCGGCCGTGGAATGTGTACAAGCCGTTTGTCTGGGCGTGGTCGGCGACCTGTTTGATGGTGCTGACCGTCTACCCGCACCACTTGCTGATGGACTACGCCCAGCCGCTGTGGATGCACATCATGGGGCAGATCGTCTCCTACACCAGTAGCCTGCCGGTGCTGGCACTCACGCTGACGGCGACACTGGGTTCCATCTACCGCAGCAACATCAAGTGGGACCTGACTTCCGCGCTGTTGGTGCTGTCGATCTTCGGCTGGAGTGCGGGCGTCATCCCTGCGGTGATCGACGGCACCATCGCCGTGAACCAGGTGATGCACAACACCTTGTGGGTGCCGGGGCATTTTCACCTGTATCTGTTGCTGGGCTGCGTGACGATGATCCTGGCTTTCACCAACTGGATCGCGAACAAGGAACAGGCAGCTGGCTTCAGCGGGCTGGAGAAGGCCATGCTGTGGGTCTTCGCCATCAGCGCGTTCGCCTATGCGCTGATGTTCCTGCTGTCCGGCCAGGCCAGCGTGCCGCGACGCTGGGCAGTGCATCTGCCGGAATGGCTGGCGTATAGCCAGGTCGCCTCGTTGTTTGCGGCGGGAGTCGTGATCAGTGCGATGGCCATCATCGTCAGGGCGATGGGCGGCATCATCAGGCCGGCGCGTCAGGCCTGATTGCGAGGCTGCACCAGTGAGGACGGCGGCAGCCTCGGCGATCTTTCTTGTGCTGGGAATCTGGGCGACCTGGGCGATCACCGGGGGATTCGAGCTGCTCACTACCGAGCAGGCGCGCCGTCTCGACACCTCGCGCAAGCAGCCCGCTGTGCCGGAAATACGCCTGATCGATCAATCCGGTCAGGCGTTCCATTTCGGCGCATGGGTGCGGGAGGAGAATAAACTCCTTATCGTCGATTTCATCTACACGAACTGCCAATCGCTTTGCCGTGCGCTGGGATCGGAATTCCAGCAACTGCAGCAACGTATCGTCGAGCGCGGCTTGCACAGCCGTGTTCACCTGCTGTCGGTGAGCTTCGATCCGGCGCACGACAATCCTGCGGTGTTGCAGCAATACGCCGGGCACATGCAGGCCATGCCCGATGTATGGACCTTTGCGACCCTCGGAGATGTGCGGGAGCTCGATGCCTTGCTGCAAACTTTCGGCGTCACCGTCATCCCCGATCGAATGGGCGGTTTCCAGCACAATGCCGCGCTGGTCTGGGTCGCGCCATCGGGAAAGCTGGTGCGAGTGACGGACTTCGATTCGAGCGACAGCTTGCTGGACGAATTGGCGGGATCAAATTGAACGGAACAAGAAAGTCGGAGGCTCGCGCCGGACTGATCATGTTGCTAGTCCTGGCAATCCCCGCCGTGCGCAGCATGATGGAGGGCGACATGGCGCTGCACATGCTGCTCCAGTTCCCTCTGCTCCTGCTTGCCGGATGGCTGCTGGCAAAAGGACTTCCGGCACGAGCAAGGTTGCAGCAATGGAACCGCGCAGGAATCGCCGGTCTGCTGATGGCCTCTCTGGTGCTGATGTTCTGGATGATTCCGCGCGCATTGGATATGGCGCTAAGCGACAGCACCGTGGAATTATTGAAATTCCTTACGCTGCTTATGGCGGGCGCCGCACTCAAATTGTCCTGGCAGTCTGCGGGGTTGATCGTTCGGGGTTTCTTTCTGGGCAATGTGCTGCCGATGATGATGGTCGTCGGTTGGCTGTACGTCGAGGCGCCGGTTCGCATCTGCAATGCCTACCTGACCGACGACCAATTGCGCGCGGGAAGCGGGCTGCTGGCCTTGGCGATAGCCGGGAGCGTGGTCTGGCTGCTTGCCTTTTTTATGTCCACCAATCAGATCGAAGGAGATACATGATGAAAACCAGTAAAACATTGGCGGTATTGACCGCCCTTGCCTGTTGTCTGGGGGCCGGAGCGCACACGGCATGGGCGCAGGAAAGCGACCACGATCACTCCGCCCATCATGTCGCCGACGCGCAACAACTCAAGTTGAATCACGGCAAGAAGTGGGAAACCGACGCCAATCTGCACCTAGGTATGGAGCGCATCCGCGATGCGCTGGCGGCAGGCGGCAAGATGTCGGCAAGGCAATATCTTGCGCTCGCGCAAAACGTGAATGAGCAGATTTCATTCATCGCGCAAAACTGCAGGCTGGACAAGCAAACAGATGCCATGCTGCACCTCGTCCTCGCCGACCTCGTTGCGGGTGCGGATGCGATTTACGCCTCCGGTGACGAGCATTCCATGCACCATGGTGCAGAGAAGATATCGAATGCGCTGAAAGACTACGGGATCTATTTCGAACATCCGGGCTGGCATGACGCAGTTGCCTCCCACGGCCGAGACGGCGAGGTAAGCTCCTCGCATGCCATGCATTGATTACTCAAGTAAACGGAAGGAGGGCGTATGCAGATGCCGGACGTAGACGACGAGGGATACCTGATCGATCCCTCTATCTGGAGTGAAGCGCTGGCGCAGGAATTCGCCAGCCAGGAAAACATCCAGCTCACGGAAGACCATTGGGATGCGATCCGTTTCATGCGCGATTATTACGCCGAGCATCAGGTTGCACCGGATGTTCGTCATGTGATGAAACATCTCGCGGTACGATTGGGCGCCGAATCGCGCAACAGGATAGCAACAGCAAGAAAACCAAACTTATCATATCCACTGTCTAAATGATCCTGACACCATAGCAGCCCTTCGCAAGTTGTCCGGGCTGGTGAGGGAGTAACGGGATAGGCTCAACGAAATTGCCAGGATACTGGCTTATTGATTGTGGGGTGGTATAGGCGTAGTTTGTGTACCTATGCTGCGCTTTATCGCTCATCTTGTCCTTGGTGCATTCCTTGCGTTGTCACTGCAGGCAATGGCGCGTGGACATGGTGGAAGCCATAGTGATTTCCTTGGAGCGAATGGTTGTATGTTCTATCAGGAATATCTGTTCGGTAGGCTCGTGCCTCGTGAAGTATTTGATCCATTAATGAGTATGCGTTGGTGACGTATGCTGAACCCCATAGAGTCTTTTTCAGACAAGCCAAATAAAACCCCAAGCTTTTTGCTTGTTGGCCCCTATGATCCCAAAGGCGGGGAATTCACATTTATTGCGCCTCCATTGGGGGTATGGCGCTTGGCGGGTGTTCTGGAGGCGGCGGGATTTCGCGTCAGCGTATTTGATCCCAACTGTTGTGAGGGCGTAACCGAAGAAGCTTTCGATACGGCGCTACAAGGGGCGGAGTGGGATGTTGTCGGTTTTTCTATTACGGGGATGACGCTTCCTTACGACCTCGCCTTGGCTTACCGGGCGAGGAAATTGTTGCCGCAAGCCGTATTGGTTACAGGCGGGGTGGAGGCGACTTTTAACCCTAAGGAAGTTTTTCAATTGGGGCCTTTTGATCTCGTTGTTCTGGGCGAAGGTGAGGGGCCATTGCTCGAGTTAGGCAAACGACTGGGGAACGGGGAAGGTCTGAAGGAAATTCCCGGCACCGCTCGCGTGACAGAGGATGGCAGCCTGCGGATACTTCACCACCGTGCCATGACGCGGGAAGAGATGAAGGAGGCCACTTTTCTGGTCCCCTACCAGATAATTAAAGGCGGCCTCACCTTCCCTGTACTCGCAAGGCTGTCACTCGACCTGGAGGATGAATATATTCATGTGGCCCAGAGCGAAACCAACTTATTGAAGTCAACCGTAAACTATGTGCCTCTTTCCTGGTTAGGTACGGTCGTGAAGTATCAGAGAACGACGGGGGGAAGTTTTAGAATGAATTTCTTTTCAGGCGAATTGGACCTGTACATAAAAGAAATGAAGATTTACGCCGGGTATGGGTCAGGCAGTTATGTGTTGAATCAAAATTTCATTCCAAATAGTTTGGTGTTCAACACACAGGAAGAATTTTATGGCATCAAGTTCCCTATCGGTTCAAACGAGTTAGATTTGATATGGGATTTGATTTCTCAGCCGGGCAGCCAAAGAAGGTCGGCGACCTTGGGTTTGAAAGCTCCATTTTAGGAGAAAGCCAATTCAGCGTGCGGATCCCCCTTCGCGCACTGCGACCATAGGCCGTTCGCCGCTAATTCCGGAAGTTCGGTTGAGGTTACATCTATGTTTGAGCCTATTTTCTTAAGGGAGTATCGTCAACGTTACTTGGCAAACATACTGAAAAGTATGGGCGAAAAGTTTCCGGTCTAAGGGAAACTATGGCAGCGGGACTGCGACATGGGGTGCCTTCCCCATGCACGTTCTCCTTTCCCATAGGGTCGCTGAAAATGTAACTCAACCGCATGCCTGCTGAAATAAGGGGCACTAAAAGTAAATATTGCATGTTCAAGCAAAGGAGTGGAGAGCTTGAAAAGGAAATTACATCACCACGGCGAATTTTTATCACACCCAACTTGTGAAAATTGCATCCACACGTTTAGACATAGTAGAAGGCAGGATGTGGTTGTATGTGTTCCGCACTTAAAAACAATGCCCCAACAACTCTTCAGTTTGTGAGTTGCATTCAACAAAAGACCAGAAACCTTGAACACCTTAAGAAAGGCGTGCGACAGAAATGTCTCGGTTTCCGCACGTCAGGATCGACGTCTCCCCCAGTTTTCAGTAGCACAAGGCTTTAGAGTCCGCAGTTAATGTAACCGATTTTCCTGCCAGTTGCGCTGCGTAGGCCGAAGGCGTCAGGCTCGGGTTTAGGCCATAAGAGACGTTGGGGAATTGCTCTGATGGTTGCTTGAGAGTTCTAAAGGGTGGTCCGCTTCACTCCTGACAGCGGACGTTCAAAACTAAGTTCTTGATGGTGATCTACCGGCTCTTGCTAACCCACAACGGCCCTTCAGTATCCAAAATACGCTGCCTCATAATGGTCATTCACTATGTGCATATTTATAGTAAGCGCTTCTCTGGAAGCAGATGTTCACTTGTGAGTTGCGGAGTATTTAGTATTCGAGTTACTTGGTTGTCGCCCACTCGGCGACACCTTCCCGCAGATGAATCGCTGAATATCCTTCCTTCTTGAGCAGATCAACGGCATCTTTTGCCATCAGGCAATACGGTCCCCGGCAGTAGGCAACGATAGAGCGATCCTTAGGTAATTCGCTCAGGCGCTGGCGCAACTCTTCCAGAGGGATCGATCTGGCGAACGGCAGGTGCGCGTTCAGGTATTCCTCGGACGGACGCACATCCAGCACCACCACTTCGCCCTTGCGTGCAGCCTTCAACAGACTATCGCGGTCGCTGGCGATGAGGTCGTGCGGCTGTGTGGCGATCTTCTGCAATGCCAGTTGCAGATCGACCAGTCGGTCTTCGGCCAGCGTGTGCACCTGCACCCACAGGTCGGCCACCGATTTGTTGGCCAGACGGTAGAGGATGTTCTTGCCTTGCCGCTCGGTCTCGACCAATTGCGCCATACGCAATTCGCGCAGATGCGAACTGGTCAGCTTCACGCTGATCGAGGCCTCGCGCGCGAGGTTCTCCACCGTCTTCTCACCCTGGCAGAGCAATTCGATCAGCTCTAGCCGCTTGGGGCTGGAGAACACCTTGCCGATGCGGGCGACCTGTTCGTACAGCAGATCCTTGATCTTGCGGGCGTCTTTCATATTATCAATCCATTGATTTATAGAATGTATATCTGCCACTGTAATACAGATTGACATGCGTAAACAAGCGGTGCTCTAATCATTCCAGTGGTCCCTAGATTGTTCAACATCAGGAGGTCACCATGAATCACCTGTACATCCTCAACGACGCCCCATACGGCAGCGAACGAACCTATAACGCACTGCGCCTGGCGGGCGCGGTCTCTAAAGTGGAAGGTAACACGGTGCGCGTGTTCCTGATCGGCGATGCCGCCGCAGCCGCGAACAAGGGGCAAAAGGTCCCGCAGGGTTTCTACAACGCCGAAGTGATGATCGGCAATGTGGTACGCCACGGCGGCGAGATCGGCGTCTGCGGCACCTGCATGGATGCGCGCGGCATAAACGAAAACGGGATCGCCGACGGCACCCGTCGTAGCACATTGGCCGAACTGGCCGAATGGACCATCTGGGCCGACAAGGTTCTGGTGTTTTAACTTCAGGGAGAGAGCGATGTTCTTTAAACAACTGGCAACAAAGGAATCTTCACTGTCATATTTCTTCGGCTGCGGCACCAAGGGTAAATCCATGGCGGTGGACGTGGTGGCAGGCGACGAGGCGTGGTACATCGAAGAGGCGAAGAAGGCGGGCGTCACCATCAATTTTGTGATCGACACGCATGTGCACGCCGACCATTACTCCGGCGGCCGCAAGCTGGCGCAGATGGTGGGCGCGCCCTATTGCCTGCACGAATCCGATCAGGGGCGCGTGAAGTTCGAGTTCGAATCCCTGACCGACGGTCAATCGCTCAACCTCGGTAACGTCAACGTCGAAGTGCTGCATACGCCGGGCCACACGCCCGACAGCATCTGCCTGCTGGTGACCGACATGCGTCGCGGCGAATTGCCCTGGTTCGTCATCACCGGCGACACGCTGTTCGTCGGTGCCATCGGCCGCCCCGACTTGCTCGGCCGCGAGAAGGAGATGGCCTCCCAGCTTTACGACAGCATCCATGCCAAATTATTGACCCTGCCTAACGAGGTCGAGATATATCCCGGCCATCAGGCAGGCAGCGTCTGCGGTGCCGGTTTGTCCGGCAAGCCGAGTTCGACCATCGGTTTCGAGAAACGCTGGAACTCAGCCCTGGCGGGCAGCAAGGAAGCGTTCGTCGAATCGCTGTTGCAGGAGATCCCGCCGCGCCCCGCCGAGATGGACAAGATGGTCGCCGCCAACATCGCGGGCTGATGATGACGCACGTCACACTGACCCACGGCATCCGCGACAACCTGGGCCAGTTCCTGCACCAACTGCTGCAAGTCATGCTGGTGGGTTTCACCATCGGCATGATGCGCACAGTGGTGCCCGCGCTGTCCGAATCCGAATTCGGCGTGCCGAAGGATTCCTTCATGCTGCTCACCGCGTTCGTGGTGGCGTTCGGGCTGGTCAAGGGCACGCTCAATTTCGTGGCAGGTCGCCTGTCCGAACGCATCGGGCGCAAGAAGGTGTTGCTGCTGGGCTGGGCCGCAGCACTGCCGATTCCCTTGATGGTGTATTTCGCGCCATCGTGGAGCTGGATCGTCGCCGCCACCGTGTTGCTCGGCATCAACCAGGGTTTGACGTGGTCGATGACGCAGACTTCCAAACTCGACATCACCCGCGCCGACCAGCGCGGCCTGACCATTGGTCTGAATGAGTTCTCCGGCTATGTCGGCCTTGCGCTGGCGGGCATCATCACCGCCTATCTGGCGACCATGCTGGGTCCGCGCAGCGGTCTGTTGATATTCGGCATGACCACCATCCTGCTCGCCATCCTGCTCACCCTGTTGTGGGTCAAGGACACGCTGCCTTGGGCGAGGCATGAGGCGGCCAAGGATAAGGCCGGTTTGAGTAGCGGCCCGCTGGCACGTTACCCGACCAATATCAGCGCACAGCCGACCACGTGGGAAGTGTTCACGCTGGTGTCGTGGCGCGACAAGCGCCTCGCTGCCATCAGCCAGGCCGGGCTGGTGGAGAAGTTCGTCGATGCGCTGGTGTGGGTGTTCTATCCGGTGTTCCTCTACCAGCGCGGCATCAGCCTGCCCGACATCGGCTGGATCGTCGGCGTGTACGGTTTCGTCTGGGGCGGTTCGCAATTCTTCACCGGCAAACTGTCCGACCACATCGGCCGTCATATTCCCAATGTCCTCGGCATGTGGATCTGCGGTGCGGGCGTGGCGATGATGCTGTTCGGCGAAGGCATGGTGTGGTGGTCGTTCTCCGCCGCCGTTTCCGGTATCGGCATGGCGCTGCTGTATCCCAACCTGTCGGCCGCCATCGCGGACATCTCCCATCCCGACTGGCGCGGCTCTGCCATCGGCATCTACCGTTTCTGGCGCGACCTCGGCTACGGCATCGGCGCGCTCGGTCTCGGCCTCGCCGCGCATTTCAGCGGCTCGGTGGAGGCGGCGTTCTGGTTCGTGGCGCTCTCGATGTTCCTGTCGGGTGGCTTGCTCTGGCTGTTCAGTGAAGAAACGCATCCTCGTATCAATCCGGCGGGTGTGACGTCCGCATCAACCGTATTACTCAACGAAAGTGAGCCAACATGAATATGGATTACACACGATTTATAGTCCACCTCGCTGCTGTCGCCACCTTGGGGCTTTCTGCCATGCACGCAAACGCCGACGAGCCAAGCGAGGCCGTAAAGGCCATGGAGGAATATCTCGCGTTCGTTGATTACGGCGGCGGCACCATTCGTCCGGAACAAATTCAGAAGGATGACTGGAAGCGCTTCCACATAATCGATGCACGCGACCAAGTGCAGTTCAGCAAGGAACACATCCCGGGCGCAGTGAATATTGAATGGCGGCAGGTGCTGGAAAATCGTGCGTCAATCCCGAAAGACAAACCCGTACTGATCTACTGCAACACAGGTTCGCTTTCCGCTCAAGCCGGCTTTGCACTACGGGTCGCCGGTTATGAAAATGTACGCATCATTCAGGGTGGTTTTGCTGAATGGAAGGCTCAAGTCGGTTTTTAAGACAAGGTGGGAATTGACCGCTTCGGGTCGGGAACGGACTAAATCGTTAGATACCACCGACGATCGTTTAGGCCGAATAACTGCTATTGAAATCAGCACTTCACTGCATCCGGCAATGGCGCTCTGGCTGTCTTGCCGGCCTATGAACCTCGATTTCATCGGCTGTGTATAATCACCGGCATTGTGGTTCAATGATATTGAACCGGTAATTTCCCAACTCCAGCTTTCATGATTAAGCGACGTTCTAACGCAGTTTTTATTTTCATTCTGCTTGCCGCCTTTATGGCGCTTAAGTGGATGCCGTCGCATGCGCATCTGAACGCGCAGCACGATCATGGCGGTGAGCAGCACCAGCATAGTGTTGAATTCCATGCTCATCAGCCAGTCGTTTTTCATGTGGATGTGGCGGATGCCGACCATCGGGAGGCGGGTGAGGCTGAGATTGTTGATCTCGATCACGATCAATATCTGCAGGATGACAAGCAATACCATGATTCCGAGACACTGGCCGCTTTTGAATATTCACTCCCCCTTGTCCAGATAAGCGGCATCGACCTGCCACAGGTGCGGGGTTCGCCCCCTCGCTTGTTTTATTCTCACCCCGGTCAACCCCGCGCGCCCCCCCTTCAGCGTTCCTGAGCTTTATCTGCAAAAAATATTTCCGCAGCCATTGGCTTGCGGAGCAATCATATTCGCTGGAGGTATTTATGTTTTCTGTAATGAGATCATCGCGATGGCTGATCGCGCTTGTTGCCGCGCTTTTCGTCAGTCAGGCATTCGCGCACGGCATGTCGGAAGCGGAGAAGCTGTCGATCATCGACGGAGGCAATCTGCGTTTCATGTGGCTGGGTGCCACGCACATGCTTTCGGGCTACGACCATCTGCTGTTCGTATTTGGCATCGTTTTCTTTCTGACCGGCTTCAAGGAAATCGTCAAATACATCACGGCATTCACCATCGGGCACAGCGTGACCCTGATCTATGCGACGTTCAACGGCATCCAGATCAATTACTTCCTGATCGATGCCGTGATCGGCTTGAGCGTTTGCTATATCGCGTTTGCCAACCTCGATGGTTTCAAACGCCTGTTGAACATAAAGGCCCCCAGCCTTTTGTTCATGATCACGACGCTGGGTCTGATTCACGGTCTTGGCTTGTCGACTCGACTGCAACAGTTGCCGCTCAACCAGGACGAACTTCTGTTGAACATCATTTCGTTCAACATCGGCATCGAAGTCGGGCAAGTGTTGGCACTGGCGGCCATGCTTTTGTTTCTGTCGAACTGGCGCAAGATGCCGTCGTTCAAACCTTTTAGCCTGGCTTCAAACTACCTGCTGATCGCCGCCGGCGGCTTCTTGTTCCTGATGCAGATGCACGGCTATTCGCACGTCAGCAATCCGGACGAATTCGGGTTCAGTGCCGATAACCATATTCATGAGCATATCAGGATGAGTGAGGAGCGGGCGGCGGAACTCATCAAGCAAAATAGTCACCATTCCATCGACTGAGCAGAGGATAACCATGCGAAACTTTTTTGTAATCTCGATATTCCTGACCATCATGGCAACTGTTTCCGGTTGCGATGCCGGGCACGGGCATTCCCACGACGACCAATCACCTTCACACCACCACAAGTCCATCGACTGATTTTTTTAGGAGTTAACCATGCGTAAATTTTCGACAGCTTTGCTTGTTTCTTCCCTGTTCTTCGTTTCGCCGGTGATGGCGGGTGCCGACCATGACCATGGCAGCGGCGGACATTCACACTCTCACGGCCCGGTTTCCAGCGAAGTTGCGATCAAGAAGGCAACCGACAAGGTCAGAGCCATTGCCCAAAGCGGCAAGGTCGACAAGAGCTGGGCGGATGTCAAAGCGACTGGGGCAATGCAGAAGACCTTTGGACATGAGACTGAGTGGGTAGTGACATTCAAGAACGAAAAGATCAGTGATACATCCAAGAAAACGCTGTATTTGTTCTATACCCTGGACGGCATGTACATCGCCGCCAATTTCACCGGTAATTGAAACTGGATGGTGAGCGCTACGTAGCGCTCACCGTTCGCTATTGAATCAACATACCGCCATACCATGAAGCACATTTTTCGCTCGGGCATCATCTCCGCGCTCTCTGCCGCCTTGCTGTTCGGCATCGCGACCCCGCTTGCCAAATTCATGCTGGAAACCACAAACCCGTGGATGTTGGCCGGTCTGCTCTATCTGGGTTCCGGATTGGGGCTGTTCATTTATCGAAAAGTGATCAAAGCCCCATCTGTGTTACTGCCTCCTGAAGAGCGGTTCTGGTTTGCCGGGGCGGTCCTGTCCGGGGGAATCGTCGCTCCTGTGCTGCTGATGGCTGGACTGAGCGGCATGTCAGCAGCCGATGTCTCACTGATGCTGAATGCGGAGGGGGTGTTTACAACCTTGCTCGCCTGGTTCGTCTTCAAGGAAAACTTTGATCGGCGCATCGCCCTGGGCATGGCGGCCATCGTCGCCGGCGCCCTCGTATTGTCGTGGCCGGCGGAAGTGCGGCTGGCTGCTGCATGGCCATCCTTGGCGGTTCTGGGCGCATGTCTGGCATGGGGCATCGACAACAACCTGACCCGTAAGGTATCACTGACAGATGCCAGTTGGATCGCTTCAGTCAAAGGCTTGGTGTCGGGCACCGTTAATGTCTGTCTCGCTTTTGTGCTGGGAAGTGGAATGCCTGCGCTTGCGAGTGTTGGCGGTGCTTTGCTGCTGGGGTTCTTTTCCTATGGCATCAGTCTGGTTTTGTTTATCATCGGCCTGCGTCATCTCGGCACGGCACGGACGGGCGCGTATTTCTCGGTCGCGCCGTTCTTCGGTGCGGTGCTGGCGGTGTTGCTGGGCGACGCAGTCACACTACCGCTGCTGCTGGCCGGGGGGCTGATGGCGCTGGGTGTCTGGCTGCATCTGAGCGAACGGCACGCGCATCCGCACACCCATGAAGCACTGGTGCACGAACATACGCATGTCCATGACGAACATCACCAGCATGCGCACGACTTCCCGGTTTCCCCCGGCACATCGCACAGCCATCCGCACCGGCATGAACCCCTGATGCACAGCCACCCGCATTACCCAGATGCGCATCACCGGCATAAGCATCAAGATTGAATGTCCAATAAGGTAAGGTGTTCTCTAGCGAAGGGCTGTTTAGGTCTTATGCGGACTGAAATGGCCTGCCGACTATATGGCAACTAAGGCCGAGCTGCCGTCCTGGCAGGTCATTGGCCATTGCAGCCACTGGCATTCAGATTATCCAATGGCTGGTATTGCTTCGTTACCAACCATAAACCATTTTCGTTTTCATCAGTATTTCCAAGCTGATCCTAGGGAAATACCTACCTAGATTCACTTTCGGGAATCGGCATTGCATATGAACCTGAATACCGACTATCATGCAGCCATGAAAAAGTATCTTCGCCAGTCCATATACGTTCTGATGCTCACCCTTGTGAGCAATGCAGTCGGCTGGACGTTCAATAGCGAAGCTGTCGCCGATGTGTGGTTCGAGGCGCAGGTCAACTCTTCAGTGGTTGCCGAACTGGATTCAGATGAACATGCTGATGATAAGGCTGTTGCACACCAAGGCCAGTGCAATCACTGGTGTCATGCCATAGGCCATTTCATGGGATTGACAAGCCAGTTGGCTTTTGTGATTCCCGACTATTTCGGTGAATACACTGTCCAGTTACCCGTCACCGTTCGGTCTTCTTCTCCCGACCAGCTTTTCCGTCCCCCCAGGGCAAGCCTCGCCTGATCCGGCGGGGTTTCTTTAGTTTCGTTCATTCGCAATCAACAACACTAAGCCTCGCCGAATTCCAACGTAGCTTCATCTGGAGAATTCGATGCTTAGATTGTTATTGCCGCTGGGGATGGCGGCGTTGTATTCCATCCCTGTTCTTGCAGAAACCATCCCTGCCATAACCGCTTCTGCGGTAACGACCCCTGCTGCCAACGGCAAGGTCTGGACACTTGAGTCCTCGATTCGACGGGTGCTGGAGGTGGCACCAGAACGCCGCCAGTCGGATGCGGCCATAGAAATGCGTCAGATGGAATTGACGCAGGCGGGTAGTTGGCCTAATCCAAGTGTCGATTTGCGCACCGACAACAGGATCGGTCAGCTTAACGGTCAGGGTGGCATCAGCCTCTCACAAATCGCCCTCTCCCAACCGCTACCGATTCGCCGTCTTGCGCATCAGCGTGCCGCTGCCGAATCCGGTCTGTTGGCGGCGCAAGCCAGCCGCCTCGAACAGTTCTTATTGCTGGAGCGCGAGACAGCCCTTGTTTTCCACGGAGTGCAGTTTGCTGTCGCAAAACATCGGTTGTCCCACGAACGGCTGCAACTCAGCAACAGTTTTGCTGCGGGAAAAATTGCGGCAAATGATGATCGGATAAAGCGCTATTTGACGCCGCTTGAAACGGGGCGGCTCGCGCTTTTGCAGGAAGAAGCACATCAGGCAGACATCCTCGCCGAGCGTGATCTTGAAAATGCACAGATCGGATTCCGGAGTCTGCTCGTCCTCAATCGCAAGGGCTCCCCGGAGACGATGCCGCTGAAACTTCCCGAACAACCGGCAGCATTCGCAGTGTTGGCCGACAAACTCGATATGCATCCCACCGTAGAGGCGGCCCGCCGTGAAATGGAGGCTGCGGAAATGGGGATCAAGGTAGCAGAGTCAAGACGCTATGCCGATCCTGTGTTGAAGTTGTTCCATGACCGCGATTACAACAACGGTGCAACCATGAATATCACGGGGATTGGCGTAGGGATAGAGATTCCTGTTTGGAGCCGGAATCGCGCCATGGAAGGCCAAGCCCAGGCCGATGCGGATGCGAGCCGGGCACACTACGACACATTGCGTCGGGATGCCAAGACGCGACTGGAACAGGCATACGTCCAACTGGTTCGTCTGCAAGATCAAACCCGGTTGATTGAAGAACATCTCATCGAACCTGCACGCAAGATGTTCGAGCTGACCCGCCGCAGTTTCGCCGCAGGCGAATCCAATGTGCTGGTCCTCGTCGATGCCAGTTACGCCTATTTCTATGCCCGCACACGATATCTGGAACTGCTGCACGAATGCGCGCTGGCCTCGGCGGAAGTGAGATTTGCCGCCGGATTATCCGTTGTTGACCTGAAGGAGTATCAGCCATGATCGCTGCACTTATCCGTTTTGCGCTGATCCAGCGCTTGATGATGTTGATCGTCGCTGTTGCGGTGATCATCGGCGGGCTGTGGGCATTCCGCACGTTACCCATCGATGCCTTCCCAGACATTTCGCCGCCGCAGGTGCAGGTGCTGGTCAAGGCACCGGGTCTTGCGCCGACCGAGGTTGAATCGCGTATCGCGTTCCCCATCGAGATGGAGATGCAGGGCATCCCGCGCCTGAAGCTCCTGCGTTCGACCACCAAGTACGCCATATCCAACATCGTCATCGACTTCGAGGACGGCACCGACATCTATTGGGCGCGGCAGCAGGTTTCGGAGCGGCTCAATCAGGTGCGCGGGGCGCTGCCCATGGATGCCGAAGTCGTACTGGCACCGATAGCCACACCCTTGAGCGACATCTACATGTACCGGGTCAAGGGAGAGGGCTATACCAACAGCGAACTGCGCACCCTGCAGGATTGGGTGATACGACCGCAGTTGCGGGCCGTAGACGGCGTGGCGGATGTCAATGCCATGGGCGGCTTCGTGCGCGCCTTCGAGGTTCGTCCTGATCCTCAAAAGCTCGCCGCGCAAGGCTTGACGATCGAAGATCTGGAGCGTGTCATCGCACGCAATAACCGTAATGCAGGCGGCGACCGCGTCAACCGGGGCGACAAGATGCTGCTGGTGCGCACGGTCGGTCAACTCGGGGATGTGGACGACATCAAGCGCATTTCCGTAGCGACCCGTAGCGGCACGCCGGTTCGCATCAGCGATGTCGCACAGGTCGTTGAAGGATCTCTGGTGCGTTTCGGTGGCGTGACGGCGGACGGCGAAGGCGAGATCGTGACCGGTCTGGTGTTGCTGCGCGTCGGTGCCAACAGCCGCACGGTGGTCGAAGCCGTCAAGCAGGAACTCGCGCGTCTTGCACCCTCGCTACCCAAGGGAGTCACCATAGCACCCTACTATGACCGCACCGATCTCATCAACCAGGCGGTACTCACGGTGGAGAAGGCGCTCGCCGAAGCGGTGGTACTGGTGATCCTGGTGCTGATCGTGCTGCTCGGCAATTTGCGCGCGGCGCTCACCGTGGCGCTGGTACTACCGTTGACGGTGCTGTCCACCTTCATCCTGATGAACCTGTTCGGTGTCAGCGCCAACCTGATGTCGCTCGGCGGGCTTGCCATCGCCATTGGCATCCTGGTGGATGCTGCCGTGGTGGTGGTGGAGAACGTGCACACCCAACTCGCGCATGCGCCCAAGGGGGTGAGCCGCTTGCATCTGGTCTATCGCGCCGTGGTCGAGGTGTCCGCTCCGGTACTGTCCGGCATTCTCATCATCGTCATCGTGTTCCTGCCGCTGTTCTCGCTCACTGGACTCGAAGGCCGCATGTTCGGGCCGCTGGCACTGACCATCGTGTTCGCGCTGCTGGGCTCGCTGCTGCTGTCGCTCAGCGTGATCCCTGTGCTGGCAAGTTTCCTCATGCGCTCCGGCGCACACAGCGAAGACCGTCTGCTGGCGGCGATCAAGCGCGTGTACCTGCCGGCGATGCGCTGGGCGATTGAGTATCGCAAGTCCGCCGTGTTCGGGGCGATTGTGCTGCTTTTCGCTGCCGCAGCGTTGTTTCCGTTAATCGGCAAGGAGTTCATGCCGACGATGGACGAGGGACAAACGGTGGTGAATCTGGAAAAATCCTCCGACATCTCGCTGGAAGCCTCACTGGCGTTGGACGCGCCGATCCAGAAGGCGATTCTGAAAATCCCCGAGGTCACCGGCATGATCTGCCGCAGCGGAGCAGACGAATTGCGGCTCGACCCGATGGGTTTCTATCAAACCGATTGCTTTTTGCAGACCAAGCCGCGTGCAGAATGGGGCTACGATCTTGAAACTTTCGAAGGCAAGCTGCGCGAAAAACTGGAGCCTTTCGAGGAGCTAGGAGTCGAAGCCGGTTTCAGCCAGCCGATCGATATGCGCGTGTCGGAGATGCTGTCGGGCGTGCGCGCCGATGTCGCCATCAAACTGTTCGGAGACGACTTCGCCACACTGGAATCGTTGTCCGGCAAGATCGAAGAGATCGTCAACCGCACCCAGGGCGCAAGCGATGTGTTCCGGGCACGCCTTTCCGGGCAGGGCTACCTCACCGTTACCATCAACTCGGAAAAGCTCGCTCGTTACGGCATCAACAACGAAGATGTGAATGCCGTGGTGGAATCTGCAGTCGGGGGCAAGGTGGTGACGGAGCTCATCGAAGGCAGCCGCCGCTTCGGTGTGCTGGTGCGCTATCCGGAAGCCGCGCGCGGCTCGCCTGCGGCGATCAAGGCGCTGCTGATCCGGACTGCGGGAGGTGCGCTGGTTCCCCTCGGTGAGGTCGCCGAAGTCAGGGAAGCGGATGGGCCGGTGTTAATCCAGCGCGAAGCGGCGCGACGGCTGGTTGCCGTGCGCACCAACGTCGAGGGGCGCGATGTCGTGGGCTTCGTCGAGGAATTGCGTGCGGCCATCGAGCGCGAGGTGAAACTGCCCGAGGGCTACCACATTGACTACGGCGGGCAATTCGAGAACCAGCAGCGCGCGGCGCAACGGCTGGGTGTGGTCGTGCCGGTGTCGATCGCACTGATCTTCTTCATGCTGTTCTCGACCTTCCGCTCGGTGCGTCAGGCGAGCCTGATCATCCTGAACATCCCCTTCGCGCTGATTGGCGGTGTCGTGAGCCTCTATCTCTCCGGGCTTTATCTGTCGGTGCCCGCATCGGTCGGCTTCATCACGCTGTTCGGTGTGGCCGTGCTCAACGGTGTGGTGATGGTGGCCTATATCAACCAGCTGCGAGAGACGGGGCGCACGGTACTGCAAGCCGTGCAGGAAGGGGCGGAGCGCCGCTTGCGACCGGTGCTGATGACGGCGCTCATCGCCAGCCTCGGTCTCATGCCGATGCTGCTCGCGACCGGCCCCGGTTCAGAATTGCAGCGGCCACTGGCCGTGGTGGTGATTGGCGGGCTGTTCACCTCTACGCTGCTCACGCTGGTGCTGCTACCCACACTTTACGCATGGATCGAGACTCGCGCCGAACTGCGCATCAAGAATTCCAATGGGAGAACATCATGAAAAATCTTACATTGATCGTCCACGCCGATATTCAGCGTTCCTTGGCCGATGTTCTGCACAGCCTCGAACAGGTAACCGGATTCACCTTCACACAGGTCGAAGGTCATGGCCCACAGGCCGAGTATGACTCAGCTCTTTCCGCGCGCGACCTGGTGATCGGCTACACGCCGCATGTGCGTGTGGACATCCTGCTCAAGGACGAGGATGTGGAAGCTGTATTGCAGGCGTTGCGCGATGCCGACTGTGGTCTGGCGGGGCGCGGTATCTTTCAGGTAACGGCGGTGGAATTACAAGGTGCGTTATGACGCAGATGAACGCTTGCTCCATGAATAAATCGCTGGTCGTGTTGCTTTTCGAACGCATGATGCGGATCAGGCTGGCACAACTTATTGATGAAAGGAATGCTATGAAAAAATCTTTCTTGAGCATATTGGCAATTTCGATGCTAATCGGTTGCGCCAGCCCAATTCACTTGCTGGATAAACAAGGCAGTGCACCGTTTGTGGGTGGCGAATTGGTGCATGATCGCGGGGACGGCAATCTTCTTGTGCTGGAAGCATCGGATCGCCGTTATGAGGCTCGTGGCTTTGTCGTCGAACGCCATACCAATATAGCTGCTTTGCGCAAACGCTATTACGGTGTCAATTCGAATCATTGGAGGCGAATTTTTTCCGGGCAAGATACCGATCATCTGACCTATACCGTAGAGACAGTTGCCAAATCCGCAGACGGCCAAGCAGTTTCATGCAGTCTGATATGGGGTGCGGGTGCAAAACCGGCGGGTATTTGCACGGATCAGGCGGGTGCTTCGCTCCTAGTACGTTTTGAGTGATTTCACCTTATGCGATTGCAATAAACCGGGAATTTATGTTCCAAATTACGGGCGGCAGGTGAAGCATCATGATGGATCAATAAATGTGCACACAGCAGATGATGATGGGTCCAGATGATGCAGCACCAGCAATAGTTGTGGCAGCCGAGGCCGAGGTGATGATTCGTAAATTTTAGGAGTTATGGAATGAAGCAATCCATATTCGTCATCAGCAACATGGACTGCCCGACCGAGGAGGCACTGATCCGCAAGCGTCTCGGATCAGTGTCCGGCATTGGTGAACTGTCGTTCAACCTGATGGCTCGCCGCCTTACGGTGATGCATACGCTGGACGACGATCAAGCCATACTCGATGCCT
Source organism: Pseudomonadota bacterium (assembly GCA_043827165.1). Taxonomy (GTDB): domain Bacteria; phylum Pseudomonadota; class Gammaproteobacteria; order Burkholderiales; family Gallionellaceae; genus Sideroxyarcus. Next base: position 42,402 of record JBDRPJ010000008.1, on the reverse strand, counting down.
TGAGCGAAATCGGCATGAAGACAGGTGCCGGGCAGCAATGCCAGTCTGGTTCTGGTTCCTGCTCCAATTGCGAGGTGGAATCTCCTGTGGTGTCGCGCCGGACCTGGCTGCTGATGGCGTTGTCTGGCACCGCCGCCATCGCTGCGGAAGTCGTCGCATGGAGTGGCGCGAGCGAGCAGTCGGTTGCGGTTATCGCTTTGGCTTTGCTGTCCATTGCCACCGGTGGCCTCAGTACGCTCAAAAAGGGCTGGATCGCACTCAAGACCTTTACGCTTAACATGAACTTCCTGATGAGTGTCGCTGTGTTCGGCGCGATCATCATCGGCGAGTGGCCTGAGGCGGCGGTGGTGATCTTCCTGTTTGCGCTGGCTGAGTTGATCGAATCGCTCTCGCTGGAACGGGCCAAGAATGCGATCAAGGGGCTGATGGGCATGACCCCCGCAGTCGCCACGGTGCAGCTCAATGGCGGCGAATGGCGCGAAATGGCCGCCGCAGACATCCGGGTCGGACAAACCGTGCGTGTCAGACCCGGCGAGCGTATCCCGCTGGATGGCGTGGTCACAGCGGGGGGCAGTTCGGTGAATCAGGCGCCTATCACCGGGGAAAGTATTCCCGTGGTGAAGGCAGCGGGCGACCCGGTATTCGCGGGAACCCTGAACGAACGCGGCATGCTGGAATTTCGTGTCACCGCGAACAAAGGCAACACCACGCTGGATCGCATCATCCACACGGTGCAGGAAGCGCAAGGCCAGCGTGCGCCGACACAACGTTTCGTCGATCAATTCGCACGCTACTACACCCCGGCGGTGGTGGTTTTTGCAGTGCTAGTGGCAATCTTGCCGCCACTGCTATTCGGTGCCGCCTTTGACGACTGGTTCTACAAGGCGCTGGTCATGCTGGTGATTGCTTGTCCCTGTGCGCTGGTGATCTCCACGCCCGTTACCGTGGTGAGCGGGCTTGCCGCTGCGGCAAGGCAGGGCATTCTAATCAAGGGCGGCGCGCATCTGGAGAATGGCCGCCTGATCAAGGCGGTGGCTTTGGACAAGACCGGCACTCTCACGCACGGAAGACCTGTCGTGACCGATGTGATTCCTCTGGTTGATCTGCCCGCAGACAGCTTGCTGCAACTTGCCGCCAGCGTGGATATGCATTCCGAGCATCCCATTGCGGCGGCCATCGTGTCTGCTTGGCAAAATGGCGGAAAGACAGAACGGACGCTGTTGCCAAGCTCGTCGTTTGAATCCATCACAGGGCGCGGTGCCAAAGCGGTAGTGGATGGGCAACTCTACTATGTAGGCAACCATCGGCAGGTCGAAGAACTGGGTATTTGTGGAGTGCATGTCGAAGAGGTGCTACATCGTCTGGAAAAGGAAGGAAAGACGGCCGTGGTGCTATCCACAGCAACCGAGCCGCTGTGCATCATCGGCGTGGCAGATACGGTGCGGGGACACAGCGCCGAGGCCATCCGCCAGCTTCATGAGCTGGGCGTGAAATCTGCAATGCTGACCGGCGACAACCAAACCACGGCCAGCGCGATTGCCGCCGAAGTGGGTATAGATGATGCACGCGGCAATCTGCTGCCGGAAGAAAAGCTGGCGGCAATCGATGAGTTGATCAGCCGTTACGGCAAAGTAGGCATGGTGGGCGACGGCATCAACGATGCACCCGCGCTGGCCAAGGCATCTATCGGCTTCGCGATGGGCAGCGCGGGCACGGATACCGCCATCGAGACAGCCGACGTCGCCTTGATGGATGATGACTTGCGCAAAGTGCCGCATTTCATTCAGCTAAGCCGCGATACTTCCCGCGTGCTGCGGCAGAACATTGCGCTGGCCATCGGCATTAAGGCGGTGTTTTTCATCTTGGCTCTTGCCGGGCAAGCCACACTCTGGATGGCGGTGTTCGCCGATATGGGTGCCAGCCTGATCGTGGTATTTAATGGAATGCGGCTGCTCCGAATTACTGGAAGCCATGCATATCCCCCCGAATGACTTCAGTACCCACAATGCCATGGAAGGCTTGCTCCTGACGATGGATGAACGTGAGAAAACTATACGCAAAATATCAGTTCGACGAATCAAAACTTTTTTCGACAATCAAGTTTTGATGCTAGCCTCTGTAGCCTACAGGAAGAGGAAAGGTAGTTATCAGTTAACTCGGAACTACAGCAGGAAAAACAATCTCAAATCGCGTCAATCCATCAGCTGAGAATACCCGGATTGTTCCCTTGTGCGCTTCAATGATGGATTTTGTGATTGCAAGCCCGAGACCCGCGCCATCGCTGGCTTTTTGGCGTGAAGAATCCACTCGGTAAAATCGGTCGAACAGCTTGGGTAGATGTTCAGCCGGGATATTCTCACCCGGATTCTCGAAGGTAAGCCGGACTTTGCCGGATTCCGCCTCCTGCGCGATGATTACTTTGACCATGGCGTGGTGGAGCGTGTGCCTGATGGCATTTGAGAGTAAATTGCTGAATGCCCTGCGGAGCATCAGTTTATCCCCTTGCACATAACCTTCTCCGGCAAGAATCAAGCTGACGTTTTGCTCTTCAGCAATAGCCTCATAGAAGCCGAATACTTCTCGCACCTCAGCGGCCAAATTTACCGCTTCTCTGTTCGGTATGATCAACCCGTTGTCGGCTTTCGCCAGAAAAAGCATGTCGGCAATCATGCGCGCCAGCCGTTCGAATTCCTCTAGGTTCGAATACAGCACTTCGCGATATTCATCAACCGACCTTTCCCTGGATACAGCCACCTGTGTCTGCGTCATCAGATTGCTGACTGGGGTCCGTAGTTCGTGGGCGAGATCGGAAGAAAAATCCGACAATCGGTGAAAAGATTCCTCGAGGCGGGCAAACATTTCGTTGAGCGTGCGTACCACTTCCGCCAATTCGACGGGAATGGACTCAACAGGCAGCCGCTGGTTCAATCGGTGGGCGGTAATCTGTGCCGCGTCCCGACTGATGACTCTCAACGGAGCCAAGCCTCTCATTGCGGCAAACCAACCCAACATGCCGCTCGCAACGGTCGCCAGCGCAACGATGGTCCACAACGCATTCCAGAATGACGCCATGAAGGTTTCGTGATGAGCCAGGTCAGTCGCCAATTCTATGATCGCCGGTGAAAACCCGGGTATATCCATGGGAGCGACGCCGGACAAGACTCTGAGCGAAGTACCATCGCGCCCGGTCATGCGTATCGGTTGTGTGACAACCGAAGAATTGGCTGGCGGAGGCAGAATATCGGAATTTGCAGTGACATAGACAATCTGACCGTCCGCCGCCAGAATCCGTACAAACAGTCCGTGGTGACCGACGAGAGCTCCTTCCAGGCGCGTAGCCAGAAATTTCAGATCATCGTCTGACTTCACTTCTGCCAGCGCACCACGGACGAGCTCGAGCTTGCCGACCAACAACTCGCCATCGAGTTCCTCGAAATGCCGGTCGACCAGATGGCCGACGACCAGCCCAAGCAATAGAAGTACGAACGAAGAAACGGCAGCGAACAGCAGGGTCAGGCGTAACGTAACCGATTTTCCATGCGGGAGTCTCACTCGCTGACCTCTAGGACATACCCCATGCCTCGTGCCGTATGGATCAGCTTCGGCACGTAGCCGTCATCTATCTTAGCGCGCAACCGGCGGATTGCCACTTCGATGACGTTGGTGTCGCTATCGAAGTTCATGTCCCAAACTTGGGAGGCGATCATGGACCGTGGGAGCACCTCGCCTTGTCTGCGAAGCAGAAGTTCGAGCAGGGAAAATTCCTTCGCGGTCAGATTGATCTTCTTCCCGCAGCGGGTCACACGCCTGCGCAGCAGATCTAGTTCGAGATCAGCCGCCCGCAGGACATCGGGCTCCCTAAGCTTATTCCCCCGGCGAAGCAAGGTACGAACGCGCGCTAACAGTTCGGAAAAAGAGAACGGTTTGACAAGATAGTCATCGGCGCCGAGTTCCAGCCCCTTGACACGGTCGTCTATGGCGTCCTTGGCAGTCAAGAAAAGTACGGGCATCTCCTTGCCTGACCGACGCACACCCTGAAGCACCTGCCAACCGTCGATGCCGGGCAGCATTACGTCCAGGATTGCTAGGTCATAAGCTTCGGTTAGGGCCAGATGCAGACCATCCAGCCCATCCCGCGCCAGATTGACAACAAAACCAGCCTCGCATAGCCCCTGACGGAGGTAATCCCCAGTCTTGAGCTCGTCTTCGACGACAAGAATCTTCATTGAACTATCTCCAATATCTGAATGAATTACGCCGAAATTATGCTCTCACATTACACCAGAATCCTCTTCCTTACGGAAATGTAATCGGGAGGGCGGCATGTTAGCCACCATTCAATTAGGCTCGCAGGGTGACAAAACCATGACAAAAGGGTAATGAGCGGGTCACCTCGCTGTAGGAGTAAAGTGACTAACATGGCAACAACTGGGAAGCCATTCGTCCCAGCCAATTCATTCGCAATGAATCCATTAGAACGCAACATAAAAGGAGCAACTACCATGAAAAAACTGCTGATTGCCTCAATTTTCGCTGCCATGTCCACATCTGTGTTCGCTGTCGATGCTGCGCAGGTGGACAAGTCGATTCCACTCAAGGACGGAACTACGCTATACATTTTTAAGGATGGGAAAATGAGCATGGAGGACAAGTATGGCCGTGCTACTCGCATGAAGGAGAATCAGGTCATGGAAACGAAGGACGGGCAGAAAATCATGATGCATGGCGATGAAGTGATGCGCCTCGACGACTATTTGAACAAGGACTATCGCGGCTGACGAGTCCCATTCAGATACGGTTTCGAACCTGATCGGATGGACTGGGAACAGGTGATCGTCAAGGCGTTGTCCAACTTAACTGTGCCCAGAGCTTACCGATTCTGTCGGCTTGCGTCTGCGCGTTGCATTTGCAGCCCTGGCGCAAGCACCGGCATCAAGTTCGCACCATTCAATTTTTATCAGGAGATCAAACATGAAATTCGCAACCTTCAGCTTTTCTGCATTCTTGCTCGCCACTTCCACTGCCGCACTGGCAGCCGATCATATGCAGCACATGCCCCAGGCCGACATGCATCTGGCCGATGCGCATGCCGTTCAGAAACATGTGGGACAGGGCGTGGTGAACAAGATCGACATGCAGCACAACAAGGTCAACATGACGCACAGCCCGATCCAGTCGCTCGGCTGGCCCGGCATGACCATGGACTTCAAGGTCAAGGATGCCGCGATCCTGAAGGGCATCAAGCCCGGCCAGAAAGTGATGTTCGAAGTGGTCAATGAAGGACCTCGCATGTATTTCGTCACGCACATTACGCCGCAGAAATAATCGCGGCTCGGCTGTGCGGCAGTCACCGAACCCGGTGACTGCCGCACCGACTGGAGACAACTGAATGAAGAATCCGATCAAGAATTTTGTTTTCGCTTTGCTGTTGGCGTCGTTGCTGACGCAGACGGCGCAGGCGGAAACGGATGCACCGCTGCAACTGGAACAGGCGGTGGCGCACGCGCTGGCTAGCAATCCCGGGCTGGCGGCAAGGCAGTCGCGCGCCGAAGCGCTGGCAGCCGTACCCGAACAAGTGTCCACGCTGCCCGACCCAACGCTGTCGCTGAACGCGCTCAGCTTCCCGACCGACACATTCTCCGTATCGCAAGAGGCGATGACTCAGAAGCAGATCGGCATCGGCCTGACACTGCCCTTCCCCGGCAAGCTGGGACTGCGCGAACAGGTAGCCGACAGCGAAGCACAGGCAGCCGGACAGGATGTGCTCGAACAAAGCCAACTGCTGGAGCGCAACGTGCGCAGCGCTTGGTGGAACCTGTTCTATATCGATCGCGCACTGGACATCGTGCTGCACAATCAAGCATGGCTGCGCCAGCTGAATAGCATCGCGGAGACCCGCTACAGCACCGGACTCGGCATGCAGTCCGATGTGCTGCTGGCACAAGTGGAACTATCAAAATTGCTGGAGATGGAACTCAGCCTGCGCGAATCGCGACGCAACATGGCGGCGCGCATGAATGCCCTGCTGGGACGCAAAGGTGTCACCGAGATCACACTACCGGCGCAAGCATCCGAAGACCTGCCACCGGTCGCCGACGACAGCCAGTTGATCGAACTGGCACAGTCAACGCGCCCGCTGCTCGCCACCCGGCGCAAGTTGCTAGAAGCGGCACAAGCACGCACCCACCTGGCAGAGAAGGACTATTACCCCGATTTTAAATTGGGCTTGGCTTACGGATTCCGTAGCGGCAACAACCCGAACGGCAGCGCCCGCGCCGATCTGGCAAGCGTCACGCTCGGCATCAGCCTGCCGCTGTTCGCCGGTAGCCGACAGGGACAGGCAGTTGCCCAACGTCAGGCCGAGTGGCAACAGCAGGATTACGAATTGCAGGACAGCATATTGCAGGTCACAGCACAGATAGAACAGGCGCTGGCGGCATACCAGTCCGCCCGCGAACAGGCCGCGCTATTCAAGGGCGGCCTCATCCCACAGTCACAACAGACAGTGTCCGCCATGCGCGCCGCGTATCAGGTGAACAAGGTGGACTTTCTCAATCTGGTACGCGCACAAATCACGCTCTACAACTACGAAACCCAATACTGGAAGACCATTAGCAATGGCTGGCAGGCGCTGGCAAACCTGCAGGCGGCGGTAGGTGCGCCGCTACCTGCACCCAAGGAGAACACGCATGAACAATAAGACGATACTCGCCATTGCCATCGGCAGCGCACTACTGATTGGCGCAGGCAGCGGTTACTTGCTGGCTGGTTCGCCGCCGCAGAGCAGCGAAACAGCAGCTACTGTGACCGACAGCAAACCCCTGTTCTACCGCAACCCAATGAATCCGGCGATCACTTCACCGGTGCCGGCGCAAGATGAGATGGGCATGGACTACATCCCAGTGTATGCCGAAGGTCAGGAGCCCAAGGAACGCAAAGCACTTTTCTATCGTAATCCGATGAATCCTGAGATCACCTCGCCGGTGCCGGCTCAGGATGAGATGGGTATGGACTACATCCCGGTGTATGCCGACGCGGAAACCGCAGCACTGCCCGGCACAGTCAAGATAGATCCCGTCATCGTGCAGGACATCGGAGTGCGCACAATTGCCGCAAAACGCAGCACACTGGCACGCGATATCCGCACCAGCGGTCGTGTCACGGTAGATGAGGGGCGCCTGTTGCGCCTGCATCCGAAATACGAAGGCTGGGTGGAAAAACTGTTCGTGAGCAACACCGGCGATGCCGTACGCATGGGGGACATGCTGCTCGCCATCTACTCGCCGCAACTGGTGGCCAGCGAGGAGGAGTATTTGCTCGCGCTTAACAATGCGGAAATGCTCAAAGACAGCACGTTCGCCGATGTGCGCGAAGGAGCGCAACGCATGCTCACTGCGTCGGAACAGCGTCTGCGCCTACTCGACCTTCCTGAACACCAGATCGCGCAACTGAAGGAAAAGCGCGAGATATTCAAAGCGGTGCACATCCATGCACCGCAGGGCGGCATCGTGATGAACATCGGAGCGCGCGAGGGCGAACGCATCATGCCGTCGAACGAGCTGTACATGATCGCCGACCTGTCGCGTGTGTGGGTGATGGTAGATCTGTACGAGGATGACATGCCTTGGGCACGCGAGGGTGACCGGGCCAGCCTGCAAGTCGCGGGGCTTCCCGGGCGTACCTTCAGCGGCAAGCTGACCCGTATCTATCCCTACCTCGACGCCAAGACACGCACGGTCAAGGCGCGTCTTGAGTTCAACAATCCAGGGCTGTTTCTGAAACCGGACATGTTCGGCCAGGTCAGCGTACAGACTGATCGCCGCGTCGATGCAATCTCCGTGCCGAGCGAGGCCATCGTGCGCACTGGCGCGCAGGAACAGGTGTTCGTGCAGCGCGCGCCGGGTCAGTTTGAACCGAGAATGGTCACGCTCGGCGTGGCTGCCAACGGCCAGACCCAGATCGTGAGCGGGCTGGACGAGGGCGAGCTGGTAGTGACTTCGGCGCAATTCATGATCGATTCCGAATCAAAACTGAAGGAAGCGACGGCCAAAATGCTAGAGCTGTTGCAGCAACCGGCAGCATCGCCTGAACACGATATGTCGCAACCTGACACGGGAGCACCGCAATGATCCGCACTCTGATCGACATCTCGATCAAGAACCGCTTCATGGTATTGATCGCCACGCTGCTGCTTTCCTTCGCCGGCTGGCAGGCGATGAAGGCCACGCCGCTGGATGCGCTGCCCGATCTGTCCGACGTGCAAGTCATCATCTTCACCGGTTTTCCGGGACAGGCGCCGCAGGTGGTGGAAGACCAGGTGACGTATCCACTCACCACGGCGATGTTGTCGGTGCCCAAGACCAAGGTGGTGCGCGGCTACTCCTTCTTCGGCTTCTCCATGGTGTATGTGATCTTCGAGGACAATACCGACATGTACTGGGCGCGCACCCGCGTGCTGGAATACCTCAACTATGCCGCCGACCGACTGCCAGCCAGCGTCTCGCCCAAGCTGGGGCCGGACGCCACCGGCGTGGGCTGGGTTTATGAATATGCACTGGTAGACAAAACAGGACAGCACGATCTGGCTCAACTGCGTTCATTGCAGGACTGGTATCTGCGCTATCCGCTGCAAACCGTGGCCGGCGTGGCTGAGGTTGCCTCCATCGGCGGCTACGTCAAGCAGTATCAGGTCGAAGTCAAACCGGAAGCCCTGCTCGCCTACAACATCCCATTGGCAAAAGTGCGGCAGGCGATCCAGCGCAGCAACAACGATGTCGGCGGTCGCTTGGTGGAAATGGGCGAGACCGAGTACATGGTGCGCGCGACCGGCTATCTTAAAAGCCTGCACGATTTAGAAGTCATTCCGGTCGGTGTGGATACGAACGGCACGCCGATCTACCTCAAGCAACTGGCAAACATTCAGCTCGGCCCCGAGTTGCGGCGCGGGCTGGCCGAGCTGAACGGTGAGGGTGAAGTGGCGGGTGGCGTGGTGGTGATGCGATACGGTGAGAATGCGCTGGCCACCATTGAGCGGGTGCGCGAGAAGTTAGACAGCCTGAAAGCCGGACTGCCTGCCGGCGTGGAGATCGTGCCCGTCTACGACCGGGGCGATCTGATTGAACGCGCTGTGGAAAACCTGCAGCACAAGCTGATCGAGGAATCCATCGTGGTCGCGCTGATCTGCCTGCTGTTCCTGATGCACGCGCGCAGCGCGCTGGTCGCCATCATCAGCCTGCCGGTCGGCATCCTCATCGCGTTCATGATCATGCGATGGCAGGGCCTGTCCGCCAACATCATGTCGCTGGGCGGCATCGCCATCGCCATCGGCGCGATGATAGACGGCGCCATCGTGATGATTGAGAACGCGCACAAGCATCTGGAACATCTCGCTGAAAAATCCAGCCTGCACGCAAGATGGGAGGCCATCGCCACGGCCTCGAAAGAGGTCGGCCCGGCGCTGTTCTTTTCGCTGTTGATCATTACTGTCTCTTTCCTGCCGGTGTTCACCCTGCAAGCGCAGGAAGGTCGCCTGTTCTCGCCACTGGCCTTCACCAAGACATACTCCATGGCTGCGGCCGCGTTGCTGGCGGTCACGCTGGTGCCGGTGCTGATGGGCTTGCTGATACGCGGCAAGATACCGAGCGAGGAGCACAACCGGATCAATGTCTGGCTGAAAAAATTGCACGGGCCGCTGTTGCAACTCGCACTGGCGCGGCGCAAGTTGACCCTGCTGATCGCCTTTTTGCTGCTACTGGCGACGGCATACCCGGTGCTGAAGATCGGCTCCGAATTTATGCCGCCACTGGATGAAGGCGATGTGTTGTACATGCCGACCACCTATCCCGGCATCTCCATCACCAAGGCAAAAGAGCTGCTGCAACAGACCGACAAGATTCTGAAGACCTTTCCCGAGGTCGACAGCGTATTCGGCAAAGTCGGCCGCTCAAACTCCGCCACCGATCCGGCACCGCTGGCCATGATCGAGACCACCATCCGCCTGAAACCGCGCGAGGAATGGCCTGATCCGGACAAGACCACCAAGGAATTGATGGGCGAGATGGATACTGCGATCGAGTTCCCCGGCCTCGCCAACGCGTGGACATATCCGATCAAGACCCGCATCGACATGCTCTCCACCGGCATCAAGACGCCGATTGGGATCAAGGTCTCCGGCCCCGACCTGAATGTGCTGGAAAAAGTCGCGGGCGACATCGAGAAGACTCTGAAGAATCTGCCTGAGACCTTATCTGCCTTTGCCGACAAAGCGGCCGGCGGTTATTACCTTGATTTCGACATCAAGCGCGAGGAGGCAGCACGTTACGGTCTGACCGTGGGTGACGTACAGGACGTTGTGCAATCGGCAATCGGTGGCATGAACGTGACCGAGACGGTGGAAGGTCTGGAGCGTTATCCGGTCAACCTGCGCTACCCGCGCGAGTTGCGCGACAACATGGAAGCGTTACAACGCGTACTGATCCCGACCCCGACGGGGACGCAGATCCCGCTGTCGCTGGTGGCCGAACTGAAGCTGCGGCGCGGCCCGCCTGCGGTAAAAACGGAGAACGCCACGCCCAACGCCTGGATCTATGTGGACATCAAGACCAGCGACATCGGCGGTTACGTGACAGCGGCCAAGCAAAAAGTGGCAGATACGGTCAAGATTCCGCCCGGCTATTCTCTGGTGTGGTCGGGTCAGTTCGAATACATGGAACGGGCCGCCGCTCGCCTGAAGGTCGTGGTGCCGCTGACCCTGCTGACCATCTTCCTGCTGCTGTATTTCAACTTCCGCAATTTGGTCGCGCCCGCAGTGGTCATGCTGTCTATCCCGTTCGCGTTGATTGGCGGCTATTGGCTGATCTGGCTACTCGACTACAACATGTCGATCACAGTCGCGGTCGGCTTCATCGCGCTGGCCGGGGTCTCGGCCGAGATCGGCGTGCTGGTGCTGACCTTTATCGATCAAGCCATCGCACGGCGTCGCTCCGAGAAAGCGGGCGCGCTGGACGCGTCCGACATCACGGCAGCGGTGCTGGATGGCACCACCCAACGCGTGCGACCCATCGCCATGACCGCTACCGCCGTGATCGCCGGCCTCATCCCCATCATGTGGGGCAGCGGCACGGGTTCGGATGTGATGCAACGCATCGCTGCACCGATGATAGGCGGCATGTTCACCGCCACGATCCTTTCCCTGCTGGTGCTACCAGTCATTTATGGCTGGGTACTGCTGCTGCAGGAACAGCGTACACGTCGCTGAAGTTGCAAGATTGAACTGTATTCAAAGGAGAAAACAGGCATGAAAAACGAATCTGGATTTTGCAATGTGACGGCGATCATCCGCGGTGATGCACTGGAGAAAGTGGAACGCCGCCTGCAGGAGATCGGAGTAAACGGCATCAGCATGATGCAGGTCAAAGGCTATGGCGAGTACACCAACTTCTACAACCCGGAGGGGCTGACCTCGCATGTGCGGCTGGATATCTACACTGCCGCGAAATGTTGCGATGACATCGCACAAGCCATCATGGAAGTTGCATCTTCCGGTGTACCGGGCGATGGCATTGTGGCTGTGCATCCTGTCGGCAAGGTCTACCGGATCCGCCAGCGCAAGGCGGTGGGGCCGGATGAGCTTTAGCACGCAGATGCTGACTTTCATTGACCAGGCCGTCGCGCGCCGCCGCGCCGAGGAGAGGCGGCATGGTCAGCGCCACCGTGCTGTCGGTGCTGGTGGCGCCAGTGATTTACGGCTGTGTGTTGCTGTTGCAGAAGCGGCGTACCCAAGCATCAGTCGAACTGACAGGATTGAAGCCCATGTAAAGGAGATGCGCGAAATGGAAAAGAAATCCGGATTCTGTAATGTGACAGCGATCTTCCGCAACGATGCACTGGAACAAGTGCAGCAGCGCCTGCAGGAGATCGGTGTTAACAGCTTCAGCGTGTTGCGGGTAAACGGCTACGGCGAATTTGCCGATTTCTACAGCCCTGATTTGCTGACTCACCACCTGCGGATCGAGATATTCACCACGGCCCGGCAGGGCGATGCGATCGCGCAGACCATCATGGATGCAGCGCATTCCGGCCTGGCCGGAGACGGGATCGCGGCAGTGCTGCCGGTATGCAAGGTTTACTGGATACGCCGGCGTACTGAGGTGGAACCGGACGAGCTGTAGGGGCCGGTTGGGTATAGCGTTAACTTGAGGAGGTCATCATGGAAGGATTGTTTTCATTACTGCTGTTCGCGGGGTTGTTTTTTCTGATGATGCGTTTCGGCTGCGGTTCTCACATGGCCCACGGCGGGCATGATCACCAGCACGGCGGACACGATGCGGCGGACGGCGGTGTCACTTATACCTGCCCGATGCACCCGGACGTGCGCCAGCCATCGCCCGGCACCTGTCCGAAATGCGGCATGAAGCTGGAACCAGAATCCAACAAGGAAGGAGAGCCATCATGAGACAGGGGATTTCTTTGACTGCAGTGGGCCACGCGACCAGCCTGTTTCTGGCGATCACATTCGCGCTGTGCGTGGCGTTCGACCTGGCTTTCCCCGAGCATGCGATGTACGAGGCATGGCGCAAATTGCTGCCGGGATTCGAGTGGATCAGCTGGTCCAGCTTCGGCCTTGGGTTGATCGAGAGCTACGGCTACGGTTGGTACATCGCACTGATTTGGGTGCCGCTGTACAACGTCTTCCTGTGCGGCCCGGACCGGCGCGGTTGCGGAAAATGCGGTAGCAGGCACGAAGCGGAGTAACCGGGAAAGGAATGGCATGAAATACGTCTGGTTGATCTGGTCCGGTGCGTTTCTGGTTCCTTGGGTGGTGCTGTATTTCATCAAGCCCGGATTCCGGCAGAAGATGCTGCGCGTCAGCCTGTGGACCAGCCTGCTCGGCATCACCGAACCGATTTTCGTGCCGGCCTACTGGAATCCGCCTACCTTGTTTGATCTCGCGCAGCGCACCGGATTCGACATCGAAAGCCTGATCTTCTGTTTCGCCATCGGCGGCATCGGCGCGGTCACCTACAACGCGCTTACCGGCGGCAGGATGGCAGAGGTGCCGCACGCGGAGCGTCACGAGGGCCGCCACCGATGGCATCGTCTCGCCATTGCTGCCCCGTTCATGGCGTTTCCCCCGCTGTATTTCCTGCCGTGGAACCCGATTTATCCAGGTATTGCCGCGTTGGTGCTGGGCGGCATCGCCAACGTACTGTGCCGGCCGGATTTGCTGCGCAACACCCTGATCGGCGGCGTGTTGTTCTTGGCGATTTATACGATCTTAATGCTGCTGCTGGTCGTTTTCTCGCCGGGTTATATCGAACAGGTATGGAACCTGCCCGCTATTTCTGGCGTATTGATCGCCGGCATTCCGCTGGAAGAACTCGCCTTCGGTTTTTCCTTCGGCCTGTACTGGGCGGGCATCTATGAACATTTCACCTGGCATCGCAGCCAGATTAACCAAGGAGCGTAATCATGCACCGCAAGAAAGTTTCCCGGATCAGCTGGCTGCATATCGGCATGATGATCTTGTATCTCAGCGCAACCCCAGCGTTCGCCGCAACGGCCATCACCGTGCACAAGAGCCCGACCTGCGGCTGCTGTGAGAAGTACGTGGACTACCTGCGCGACAACGGCTTCAAGGTCGAGGCGCGTGACGAGCAGGACATGAGCGCCGTCAAGAAACGGCATGGCGTGGCGCATGCCGCGAGTTGCCACACCGGGCTGATCGACGGGTATGTAGTCGAGGGGCACGTGCCGGTCGCCGCCATCCGCAAACTGCTGCAGGAAAGGCCGGCCATCATCGGCATCAGCGCGCCCGGCATGCCGATGAATTCGCCGGGCATGGGCGAGATGCATAAAGGCACGCTGACCATCTATGCGATACCCAAGGGAGACCGGGAACCGTACGTCTACTCGGTTGAATAGTAACCCGCTTGCATGAACGATGATTTCAAACATAACTTGAAGAATGGAGAACACAAATGAAGCAGAAACAGACAGGTGAAGCGATGGTCGCAGTGATGGTCATCGTTCTGGTAGTGATGTGGTTGTCGAACGGTCGCATGGGCATGATGGGGCATGGTCACGGCCATGCAGATCTATCGGAAACTGTACCGCCTCCTCAAACAGTTTCCACACCAGAACCAACTTTCGGTGAGTTGGCTCAGCCCAAACGTTGAACGTTATAGACGAGGGGAATCGATCATGATCGAAGTGATTCCGAACTGGCATCCGCTGTTTGTGCACTTCCCGATCGCGCTGGTCACGCTTTCGGCCGCGTTCCATGTGGTCGCCATTCTGCTGCGCAACCAGCTGCGCTTTGCGTCCCACTGTGCCGTGCTCGCGCATGCCACGCTGTGGCTGGCTGCGTTTGCGGCCTTGCCGACCGCACTGATGGGCTGGTTGGCATCCAACTCGGTTGACCATGACGAGGCGGGGCATGCCGCGATGCTGCTGCACCGCACATGGGCTGGCGTGACGGTACTGACCCTGTCCCTGCTGGCCGGCTGGGATGCCTGGCGGCACAAAGTGAATGCCTTGCCCACTTGGCCGGTTGCAGGCGCCGTGATTCTGGCATGGGTGCTGGTTGCCAGCACTGCATGGCACGGAGCTGAACTGGTTTATCGGCACGGGCTGGGGGTGATTGCCGTTCCTGCGCAGGTCGAAAGCGGTGGGCATGAACACGGGCATGAAGAAGAGCCGCACGCGCACTGAACGCGCGCTGCATAGCCGGATCCCCTTCACATAAGTTCAGGAGGTCAAATCATGGATAAGCTGAGTCTCATACGCACTGGAAGCACGCTGGATGTTTACCTATTCCCGGATGGAATGAGAGGTTTTGTGAATGCATGGACTCACGGACTGGATCTGCCCCTGATCAGAAGCAGCAAGCCATGGACGTTTGCGGAACTTACCTATGAACAATTCGGGGCGACCTTGACGGGATTCCTGAGCAGTGTAGTGTTTGCTTGGTGTTACAACATGGTTGGCCATTGTCCGGCTTGCAGCGACAAACCTTTAGTTTCGCAACGTAAGTTCGACTGAAAGGAGATATGTCCATGACACCCCACCCAACTGGAGTAACCCGCTCGAAAGCTGTCGAAAACAAAGACCCGGTGTGCGGCATGGCAGTGACCACCGACAGCCGCTACCGCCATGTCCACGACGGACGAACCTATCTGTTTTGCAGCGAAAGTTGCTTGGCCAAGTTTCAGGCGTCACCGGCCACCTATGTTGGCAAACTGAATGCACCACCGTCCATAGCGCACAGCGGCGTAATCTACACCTGTCCGATGCATCCCGAAATACGGCAATCGTCGCTAGGCTCATGTCCCAAGTGCGGCATGGCGCTTGAGGAAGCATTGGCGGGCGCTGTGGCAACTGGGATCGCCGGACCGCTTCAATACGGAACGGGAGCAGGTGCGGTAATGCTCGCTATCTATTTCGGGGTCGTCGGCCTGATCTCCGGGATGGCCTTTGCACTCGAACAATTCGAGAAATACTGGTATTTCATCGTGCTGCTTGCGCTGGGCTTCGGTATCCAAGTCGGCCTTTTCACGCACCTTAAGCGCCTCGTCGGGCGGCACGGTGCTTCAGGCAAGGTGGTCGCCGTATCAGGCACGACCTCAACGGCTGCGATGGTTTCCTGTTGCGCCCATTACCTGGTAAACGTTCTGCCCGTTCTGGGCGTCACCGGCTTTCTCGTTGTAGTTGCAGAGTATCAGGTCGAGCTGTTCTGGGTCGGTCTGGCATTCAATGCTGCCGGCATTACGTACATCCTGTCCAAGGTTGTCAACGCGTCAAAGGAGAGTGAGAAATGCTGAATAATCAATTATGCAGGCTGGTCCTTGCGGCAACGATTGTTTTCCCCTTTGCGTATTCCTGCTACGCAGCCGAAGCATGGTTTTCTCCGCAATCAAACAATGAGCGCGGCATCAAGGTGACCGTCGCGCCGCAGGCCATCGTGTCTGCAACATGGGATTTTGAGGTAACCCTGGAATCCCATACCCAGTCATTGAACGACGACCTGTCCAAGGCTACCGTGCTCATTGCGGATGGGAGGCAATACCTGCCGCTGGGCTGGGAAGGCGCGGTGCCAGGGGGCCATCACCGCAAGGGCTTGCTGCGTTTCAAGGCCATAGTTCCGAAGCCAAGAGCGGTGGAGTTGCAAATACGTCTGGCAGGTGATTCCTCACCGAGGAGCTTCGCATGGCAATCGAAGTGAGGAGTCGAGGTTGCGCGACATATCCAACCCACTGCTGCCTTGCCCTTCCGAAGTTCAACCAAACTTGAGGAGGACGAATCATGAATACACACTATTTCAAAATATCGCTGCACGCAATTATGAGCGCCATTGCAGCGCTGTTCCTTACCGGCGCGTTTGCGGCCGATGTTCCCACGCATAAAGTCGTGGACGGCGTTGCGATCTATCTTGGAGTGCTGCCGTCCGAGATGGTTTTGGGGCATTCCCACTCTCAAGCTGAAGCAGGCATGCATGGCGGCGTACCGGCCGGTAAACGTCAGTATCACGTGCTGGTCGCACTCTTCGATACTGCAAGCGGCCAACGCATCGCCAACGCACAGGTTAAGGCCAGGGTATCCGAGCTCGCTCTGTCCGGCGCCGAGAAAAATCTTGAACCCATGCACATCGCTGACTCTATCACCTACGGAAACTACTTCAGGATGCCCGGCTCCGGCATCTACCGCATTCGGGTGCAGGTGCGCCAGCCTGGCGGGCGCGACATCGAGGCCGAATTCGAGTTCCAACACGGCCGCAACTGAAGGAGAGCATGATGGAACACAACGAACATGCTGGTCACGATTCACATCCCGCCCCACGTGGATACAATTGGGTTCTCATTGCCTTTCTGGCGATTGCCGCGTTTTTCCTATTTGCCGAACACCGCGCCCACCTGCTTGGCGCACTGCCGTACCTGCTTCTGCTCGCCTGCCCGCTGATGCATCTGTTCCACCATGGGCATGGCAGTCACGGCAGTCATGGCGAACATGGCGAAAGGAGCGAAAAATGAACACCGCAGAAAACGCTTATGGTCTGTGGACACTGGTCATCATCAACTCGCTGGTGTTCATCATTATCGCTTTCAGTTTCGCCAAACCGCAAAGCAGGCGCGACTGGCGCACATTCGGCATGTACTCAGCCTTCATCGTGGCGCTGTTCACCGAAATGTATGGCTACCCGCTGACGATCTACTTCTTCTCTGGCTGGTTAACAGAGAAGTTTCCCGATGTGAATTGGCTGTCGCATGATGCCGGACATTTACTGGAGATGATATTCGGCTGGCGCGCCAATCCTCATTTCGGGCCGTTCCATATTCTTAGCATGATCTTCATCGTCGGGGGATTCTGGCTGCTGGCCTCCGCCTGGCCCGTGCTTTACCAAGCGGTGCAGCGCAACGAACTGGCAACCTCCGGGCCCTATGCGCGCATTCGCCATCCTCAATATGCGGCCTTCGTGCTGGTGATGTTCGGTTTCCTGCTGCAATGGGCGACGATCATTACGCTGCTGATGTTCCCTATTCTGGTCTGGGTTTATGTACGCCTAGCCTATGCTGAGGAGCGGGAAGCGGCAACCCGCTTTGGAGAGCAGTGGCGGGAGTACGCGGCCCGCACGCCCAGATTCGTTCCACGACGTTCAATCCTGAAAAACGGTAAAGCGAAATGACCCCGGACGGCCACAAATGCGACTGGGTGATCTGGGCGCTCCCCTTCCTCATTTCCCGGGGCGCATTGTATGCGGCCTTTCCCGAACAGCGGCGCATCATGCTGCAGAGCAGGATGCTGGGCGTTTGGGCATATTGGCCTGGAGTGTATGAGCATCTTGCATGGCATCGCAGTTCTTGAACTGCGAATTGGATTTCATACGACGAATTGTTTACTTTACAGGAGGGCATCATGAATAAAACTGTCGAAGACCCGGTTTGCCACATGTCGGTTTCCGAAACATCCTTTGCCACCGAATACGCAGGCATCCGCTACGCGTTCTGTTCGGCACAGTGCAAAGAGCGGTTTTTGGAAAATCCCCATTTGTACGTTGGTTCGCCGGGCCGCAAGGCGGCAGCTCAGCAGGGCAAACAAATCATCAAGCAACGCCGCATGGTGTTGTCGGCACCGCTGGATAACGGGCAGACGGATATAGTTAAGCGCGCGTTGCGTGAAATGATGGGAATAATCGATATCTGTATCGAAGGCAAGGCAATAGATATCCGCTACGACTTGATGCAAGTCACGGCCGGGCAGATTGCCGACAGACTAGCCTCGGTCGGGAGCAAACTTGGCAACGGCTGGATGGAAAGGCTCAAGCTGGCATTCATTAACTACCAGGAAGAATGCGAGATCGGCAACCTCGAAGTGGACAGCGGCAAGCGCTGTCACTAGTTCGCCACATCCACTGTCCTTGAAGGGTATGCATCATGAAAAGCCATTCATTAATTTCTTCTGTCTTTCCGGATTCTGTCCGCGAGACGCGCCGGGCCGCCGGTAATGCGAAGCCATACTGTGAAAGAAGTTATAGCGGCTCCGGATCGCCCCCCCTGAGTCGGCAGCATAAAAGGCGAGGAAACCACACTATAGAGATAAGGAGATAAGAAATGGCAAGCGTTCTAGTATGCGAAAAGGTAGTGGATGAACACGCAGCAGTGTGTGCTGCCGAAGGTAAGACAGTCAGTTCATGAATGTCCACGAGATGATCACCCGCCACGAATCCATCACGAGTCTGGCCCTGCCGCTCGCGGCTGTGTTCGTGGTTTCTTTGGGCTACGGGGTAGTATTGCCGGTGTTGCCGTTCATGCTGGAGCGCGCGCTCGGCGATGCGGCACGCGCAGCAATTTCCTGGCATACCGGCCTGCTGATGGGCGTGTACATGCTGGCGCTGTTTCTGTTCGCACCGTTATGGGGGCGAATCTCGGATCGCGCTGGCCGGCGCACGGTGATCCTGCTCGGACTCGCCGGTTTCAGCGCAGCGTTGTTGTGGTTCGCGGTAGCGCACGATCTGGTGTTTGTCTACGGTGCCCGTGTGCTCGCCGGTGTATTCGCGGCGGCGGTGGTTCCGGTGGTATTCGCCTGGGTGAGCGATGTAGAAACACCGCGCAAGCGTGCGCAGGCGTTCGCGTGGCTGAGTGCGGCAAGTGCACTCGGTTTCCTGTTTGGCCCGGCGTTAAGCGGCTGGCTTGCATCTGCCGAGTTCGGCGATCAGGATATCTCCACGGCGTTGCCGTTCTACGCGGCTGCACTCCTGAGTGGCGCGGTGTGGCTTGTGGCCTACCGCTTCCTCCCGGAGCGCGCATCGCGGCATACCGAAAATGAATCAGAAGCCGGGGCACCGTCCCTGATATGGCTGCTGGCATTATCGATGCTGGTGATGCTAGGGCTAGGGGGCTACGAGGTGAGCCTAGCGTTGCAAGGTCAGCAGGTGCTGAATTTGCAGCCGCGTGAGATGGGCTGGATGTTCGCCGAATGCAGCCTGGTCATGATCCTGGTGCAGGTCTTCGTGCTCGCACCGCTTCTTCAACACGTTGGCAGTTCCCTGCTGGCCCCGGCTTTTCTTGTAATGGCAATTGGTGTTGCATTATTGCCGTTTGCCACGAATTACCCTGCCATGCTCCTTGGCGTTGGATTGGTCGCGGCAGCCGCCGGTATGCTGATCCCGGCGCTCGTCTATCTGGTATCGCTGGCCGCAGGCTCCGCGCCGGGTGCTGCCATTGGCAAACAGACTGCCGCCGCGAACCTAGGCCAAGCCGTGGGGTCGGCCGCCGTCGGCTGGCTGTTCGCTGTGTCTATCGAAATGCCGTTCTGGGTGATCGCCGGTCTGCTCATGCTAGGCGCAGTTGCTGCACTCCATGTGTCGAAGTCCCTGAAACGTATTGGCATTACCGGATACGGTCTTAAATCGGAGAAGGCGGAATGAATACAGAAGTAGATATTATGGAACGGGCGAATGCGGCCTTCGCCGAAGCGCTGGCCGAAGCTCTGGATATTCGCGAGCATGAGACCGGCGACCACTCAAGGCGGGTGGCATGTCATACCCTAGTGCTGGCACGCCGTTTTACCTCAGATGCCGACAGATTGCGGCAGATTTACTGGGGGGCGTTACTACACGACGTCGGCAAGATCGGGATAGCGGATGCAATCTTGTTGAAGCAGGGTACGCTTGATGAAAACGAATGGCAGGAAATGCGAACGCATCCGGAAAAAGGATACCGCATCGTGGCGCAAATCCCGGGCATGGAAGAAGCTGCCGGAATCGTTTTAAGCCACGAAGAGCGCTACGACGGCAGTGGATATCCGCGCGCCCTCAAGGGTGAGCAGATTGCCCTGGGAGCGAGGTTGTTTGCCGTAATCGACACGCTGGACGCGATGACTTCGGATCGACCTTATCGCAAGGCATTACCGTTCGACGATGCCCGCGCAGAAATCGTCAGCATGAGCGGCGCGCAATTCGATCCCGCGGCAGTCCGAGCGTTTTTGGATGAAGAGACAACACTGCGCGAAATGGTGGCAACAAAATGCAGGCAGGCGAACGATTCCGATATTTTTGAAGGAACAAAGCACGTGATTGACTCACATGAAAGGGATAAACCATGAACGTTAACACCGACCCGGTTTGCGGCATGAAAGTGACCGATTCTGCACCGCATCGCCTGGAGCATCTGGGGCGGCACTATCGTTTTTGCTCGCAGCACTGTCTGGATAAGTTTAAGGCATCTCCGTCCAAATATATTGACGCACGCCCGGTATCGTCCCCCGACGCTGCCGGAGCGGTCTACACCTGCCCGATGCATCCCGAGGTTCGGCAAAACGCACCAGGCAATTGCCCTAAGTGCGGCATGACGCTGGAACCCGTTACGCCGACTGCTGCTCCCGCAGGCGCCACCGAATATACGTGCCCCATGCATCCCGAAGTGGTGCGCAATGCACCGGGCAGTTGCCCGATCTGCGGCATGGCTTTGGAACCACGCAATGCAGTCTCTGAAGACAATACCGAACTCAACGACATGACACGGCGCTTCAAGCTGAGCGCGGTACTGGCCTTACCGGTATTTTTCGTGGCGATGGTCTCCGATTTGGCCCCGCAACTCGTGCCGGCATCCGTTTCGGTAAACACCTTGCAATGGTTCGAATTTGCTCTGGCGACACCGGTGGTGCTGTGGGGCGGCTGGCCAGTATTCAAGCGCGGATACGAATCAGTGGTCAACCGCAGTCTCAACATGTTCACCCTGATTGCGCTCGGCGTCGGCGTAGCATGGGGCTACAGCGTCGTTGCCATGTTGCTGCCCGGCATCTTCCCGCCAGCCATGCGCAGCATGATGGATACGGTGCCGGTGTATTTCGAGGCGGCGGCCGTGATCATGGCGCTGGTGCTGCTGGGACAGGTGATGGAATTGCGTGCGCGCAGCCAGACCAGCGCCGCGATCAAACTGCTGCTGGGGCTGGCCCCGAAGACTGCACGAATCGTTCGCGACAACGGCGACGAGGAGGACATCCCGCTGGAACAGGTGCAGCCTAACGATGTACTGCGCGTGCGCCCCGGTGAGAAGGTGCCGGTGGACGGCGTGGTGCTGGAAGGCGCAAGTGCGCTGGACGAATCCATGGTCACCGGCGAATCCATACCGGTCGAGAAAACTTCAGGCGCGCTACTGATCGGCGCCACAGTGAACGGAACGGGAAGTTTATTGATGCGCGCCGAACGCGTCGGTGCCGACACCTTGCTCGCGCAGATCGTGCATATGGTGAGCGAGGCGCAGCGTTCACGCGCGCCGATCCAACGTCTGGCCGACGTGACGGCCGGCTATTTCGTGCCGGCGGTGGTGCTGATCGCGCTCGCCACGCTGGCGGTGTGGGGGCTGTTCGGGCCGGAGCCGCGCCTGACGCATGCCGTCGTCAATGCGGTGGCGGTTCTCATCATTGCCTGCCCCTGCGCGCTGGGGCTGGCCACGCCGATGTCCATCATGGTCGGCACCGGGCGTGGCGCGACACTCGGCGTGCTGATCAAGAACGCCGAGGCGCTGGAAACCATGGAGAAGGTGAACACGCTGGTGGTGGACAAAACCGGCACATTGACCGAGGGCAAGCCGAAACTGGTGTCTATCATTCCGCTGAATGGGTTCGAGGAAGGCGTCGTGCTGTGGCTGGGTGCTAGCCTGGAACGCGCGAGCGAACACCCGCTGGCGGCGGCCATCGTCAATGGCGCGCAGGAAAGGGGCATCATGCTCACAGCAGTGAATGAATTCCGTTCGTTCACCGGCATGGGCGTGACGGGGACGGTTGAAGGCAGCGCGGTCGCTCTGGGCAACCTTAAATTGTTCGCGGAATTGCACATTGATGCAGGCGAATTAGTCGCCCGTGCCGAGGCATTGCGCAGCGACGGCCAGACCGTGATGCTGTTGGCAATCGACGGCAAGGCCGCAGGATTAATCGGCGTGGCCGACCCGGTCAAGGAGTCTACAGCGGAAGCTATTCGCGCCCTGCATGAAGAAGGCGTGCAGGTCATCATGCTCACCGGCGATAACCGCGTCACGGCGGAAGCAGTAGCGAAAAAACTGGGCATTGACCGCATCGAGGCGGAAGTGCTGCCGGAACAGAAGGCAGACATCGTCAAGCAGCTGCAGGCCGAGGGGCGCATCGTGGCTATGGCGGGCGATGGCATCAATGATGCACCGGCTCTTGCGCAGGCACAGGTTGGCATTGCCATGGGCACTGGCACTGACGTGGCGATGGAAAGTGCTGGCATTACCCTGATTAAAGGCGATCTACGCGGCATCGTGCGCGCGCTGCGCCTCTCGCGCGCGACAATGAAGAACATCCGCCAAAACTTGTTCTTCGCTTTTATCTACAACGTACTCGGCATCCCGGTCGCGGCTGGTGTGCTGTACCCGTTCTTTGGTTTGCTGCTGTCACCCATTATCGCTGCAGCGGCTATGAGCTTCAGTTCGGTGTCGGTGATACTTAATGCACTCAGGTTGAATCGGGTGAAGATATGACCTTTGCTGAGATACGCAATGGCTGATTGCTGTAACGACAAGGCATGCGATATAGACGCACTACATAAACATCAAAGTTCAAGATTAATGATCGTGCTGGCTATCAATGCCGTTTTGTCCGTCATCGAACTTACGGAGGGACTGATTGGACACTCCACTTTGCTGGTGGCCGACTCGCTGGATATGCTGGGCGATTCATACTATTTGCGGCTGGTGCGTTATCGGCAAATGTATGAGGGTTTTATGTGTCAGCGTAATCCTGAGCTACAGTGGAGCCATAAGACCGCCCATCAGCTTCATGTTGACCGTCTGCTATTGGGAAGCGCGAGTGTCTCAAATGGGTTGCAAGCGACGGTCGATCACCATCAAGCTCTTAGTTTTGAGCGTCCGCTGTCAGATGTGAAGCGGACAAGTCGCCAGAACATTAAATCAGCCTTTCCAGAAATTCCTCAACGTCTCTTATGGCCGAATTACAGCCTGTCGCATCCTCAGGCAATTACTGATAAGTGACTTCATTAATCCTTGTCCGAGGAGTGAGATGGTGGGTAGAGTGGGGGGGGAATTTGATACTCTCGATATCATGATGGATGAAGCAGGTGAGTTAAGTTGCAAACGTCTGGTGCCGTGCGCACGAAAACTAGTGTCGTCTGTTCAGTCGTGGACTTGTAAAACCATCTGCAACTATCTGAATTTTAACGACCACAAGTGCAGTAAAATGCGCCTATTTTTAGGGCTGTCTTGAGTTTAATGTGATGAATAATAAGGAAAAAGTTGGCGTTATTTTTATCTGCATGGGCAACATCTGTCGCTCCCCGACTGCCGAGGCGGTGTTCCGTCGTTATGTCGAAGCGGAAGGGCTGGCAGATGTCATACACATCGATTCGGCAGGTACGCATGATTACCACATCGGCGAGCCGCCGGATTCGCGCACGCAGCGGGTGGCGCAGCAGCGCGGTTATGATATGAGTGGCTTGCATGGACGGCAGGCCGAGACCGGCGACTTCGCGCGGTTCGATTATGTGCTGGCGATGGATGAGGCGAATCTGGCTATTCTGCAAAGCCTGCGGCCGCGCGATACGCAAATCCATCTGGGTCTTTTTCTTGAGTTCGCTGAACAGCACAAAGAACGCGAAGTCCCCGATCCGTATTTCGGCGGCGCAGACGGCTTCGAGCATGTGCTCGATCTGGTCGAGGATGCCTCGCACGGTTTGTTGAAACATATCCGCACACAACTGGGACGCTGACATGCTGCTGCATTTCGCAAATGAAGCGCAACTGTTGCAGGCCTTGCAGATGTCCATGTTCTGGGGCGCGCTGGTGGTGGTGGTCACGACCGTGCTGATGACGGCATCGCTGCAAGGCACGAAATCCGAGATACGCAATTCAACGGCAGTCATGCTGGGTTGCCTGTTCTATCTCTTGTTCGGCATCCTGACCTACCGGGAACAATACGGCAGTTTCACGGCAGCCGAGGTCGACAGTCAGCACATCACGCTGCAATTTGCCGGACACTATTTCGAGCCGCAGACCTTCGAAGCGGGGCAGGTCGCTGCCATCAAGGCTGACCGTCCGGGCAAGGGGGAGACGCGGCAGTGTTATTTGAACTTAATACTGGTGTCGGGAGAAAGTTACCGCAGCGCACCGGCATCGGACGTCGACTGCGAGGCATACCGGCAGCAGATCGCTACCTTGTTGGGGCGTTAGCGAACGTTCTGAACAAATAAAAACGCCCGGCATGTGCCGGGCGTTTTTATTTGAGGCCAGTTTCGATTAGTTGCCTGAACGTGTCTCCACCTGTTGCAGCGGTTCGCTGTTTTCCATGGTGTAGATCTCACGCGGACGCTGGCGACGACGCGGTGCATGGGCCGTCATTTCCGGTGCCGGTACGGAGACGGAGGCGGCCTTGTTCGGGTCGGTCTCTATCAGCGTCAGGCCAATGCTGCTCAGGTCCGCCACGATCGCTTCCTTGCGGGCAACGACAGGTGCAGGCGCTGGTGCGACAGGCGCAACAGCCGCTGTTGCAGGCTTGTTGGTCGGATGGCACACGATCTCTGTAGGTTTGACCGGACGTGTCATGCCAGCCGGATACGCCACATACTCAGAAGGCTTGACGCGTGCCGGGGTAGCAGCTTGCTGTGCGACCGGTGCTTGTGCCGCCTGCGAGGAAGTCGCGGCATCATTCAGCTCCGGTGTATCCAGTTGCTCACGACGCTCGCGTTCACGGCGACCACCGCGACGACCGCGCTTGCGACCGCCTTCACGTGGCTGGCCATCCTGACCTTGCTGCTCGGGGGCTGCAACTGGTAGGGATTCCAGCACAGGCTTGCTTGCGTCATTTTCCTGACGCGGTGGGCGCGGCTGGCGTTCTTTGCGATTCGGCTGTTGTTCTTTGTCGTTGTTGGCTTGGCGCGGCGCTTCGTCACGTTCGCGGCGAGGCTTCTTGCCGGCTTCGTTGCGTTCGCCTTTTTCAGTGCGATCACCCTTTTCACCACGCTCGCCACCGCGGTCACGGCGCTTGTCGCCGCGTTCGCGACGTCCATTGTTGCGGCTGCCGCTCCTGCGTGTCTCGGCCGCCGGTTTCTCGGGCTCGCTTTCACCGCCCAGTGATTTGATCCAGCCGAACAGGCTGCCGAGCAGCGAGGTTTTCTTCTCCTCGACTTTTTCGGTGTGCTTCGGTGCAGGCTGTGTCGGGGTGATGCTGCGCACGGCGGCTTGCGGGCGCTGTGCGATCTTGCTTTCGGGGGTGGAAGTGACCGGCTTGGTTTCTTCCGGCGCCACGACCTGTTTGTAGCTGGGCTGCATGTGCTCAGGCGTGATGTCGTCCATGCGCAGACGGTCCACCGAGTAGTGCGGTGTCTCCATGTGCGGGTTGGGGATCAGTGTGATGCGCACTTTGAAACGCTGTTCGATGCGGTTGATGTCCGAACGTTTCTCGTTCAGCAGGAAGGTGGCAACATCCACCGGCACTTGCGCGTAGATGGCGGCGCTGCTGTCTTTCATCGCTTCTTCCTGGATGATGCGCAGGATGTTCAAAGCGGAAGATTCCGTACCGCGGATGTGGCCGATACCGTTACAGCGCGGGCAAGTGGAGTGATTGCCTTCTTCCAGGCTGGGGGCCAGACGCTGGCGCGACAGTTCCAGCAGGCCGAAGCGCGAGATCTTCGCGCTCTGGATGCGGGCACGGTCGAAGTGCAGGGCATCGCGCAGACGATCTTCCACCGCGCGCTGGTTCTTGGTCGATTCCATATCGATGAAGTCGATCACGATCAGGCCGCCCAAGTCGCGCAGGCGCAATTGGCGGGCGATCTCGTCGGCGGCTTCCAGATTGGTGTTGAGCGCGGTGGTCTCGATATCGCTGCCGCGCGTGGAGCGTGCGGAGTTGATGTCGATGGCGGTCAGCGCTTCGGTGTGGTCGATCACGATGGCGCCGCCGGAAGGCAGGTTCACCTGGCGTGCATGCGCCGATTCGATCTGGTGTTCGATCTGGAAGCGCGAGAACAGCGGCACGTCATCGTGATAACGCTTGATGCGGTTCACGTGGTCCGGCATCACCGTACCCATGAAAGCCTGTGCCTGTTCGAAGATGTCGTCGGTGTCGACCAGGATCTCGCCGATGTCCGGGTTGAAGTAGTCGCGGATGGCGCGCACCACCAGGCTGCTTTCCAGATAGATCAGGGAAGGGGCCTTCTCTGAGTGCGAAGCGCCTTCGATGGCGTCCCACAGTTGCTTGAGGTAGTTCAGGTCCCATTGCAGTTCCTCGGCGTTGCGGCCGATACCTGCCGTGCGGGCGATGATGCTCATGCCCTTGGGGACGTCGATCTGCGCCAGTGTGTCGCGCAGTTCGTTGCGGTCTTCGCCTTCGATGCGGCGCGATACGCCGCCGCCGTTCGGGTTGTTCGGCATCAACACCACATAACGACCGGCCAGACTGATGTAAGTGGTGAGGGCTGCGCCCTTGTTGCCGCGCTCGTCCTTCTCGACTTGCACCAGCAGTTCCTGGCCTTCTCTCAGCGCTTCCTTGATGCTGGGACGGCTACCGGCGCCCGCTTGGTAATACTGCGGGGCAACTTCTTTGAAGGGGAGGAAGCCGTGGCGGGTGCCACCGTATTCGACGAAGCAGGCTTCGAGGCTGGGCTCGAGGCGGGTGATGACGGCTTTGTAGATGTTGCTCTTGCGTGATTCTTTACCGGCTGTTTCGATATCGAGGTCGACCAGTTTCTGACCGTCTACGATGGCGACGCGGAGTTCTTCCGGCTGCGTCGCATTGAATAGCATGCGTTTCATTATTTTTCTCCCGCGCTCTGACACGGGCAGGACAAAGCTACGCGCTTATAGGCGCGCGAGAAGGTGGATGTTCGAATCGTGTTGCTGACGATGGTCCAAGTGCTTGTTCTCGTTGTTAGTTTGTCTTTGTTTGTATGTCGCCAAACAGGTGGGCAACACACTAAAATCTATTCTGCTTCGTGCTTAGAGCGCGCAAATCAATTACCATCACTGCTTGTCTCCGGTGAGTGAGATTAACCGGGCGGGGCTGCTTCGTAGGCGGCTTGATTGCCTGCCTTGGGTTGGACGGGGAATAAATAAACATCCCGTTTCGACGAAGGCGCACACGCGAGGCGCGGAGTATATTCAATAATGAGCGGTTTAGGCAAAGAATCCGTAACTTGGGTCGAAATAGATGAGGGTGGCGAAGGTCAGCGCATCGACAATTTCCTGTTCAAGCACCTGAAAGGCGTCCCCAAGAGCCATATCTACCGCATCCTGCGCGGTGAAGTCAGGGTCAACAAGAAGCGTATCGACCAGACTTATCGCCTGCAAATGGGCGATGTATTGCGCATCCCGCCCATCCGCGTCGCGGAAAAGCCCGAGGCCGAGTACGTCCCGGCCACCGAATTCCCTATCCTTTATGAGGATGAAGCACTGATCGCCATCAACAAACCGGCCGGGACGGCGGTGCACGGCGGCAGCGGGGTGAGTTTCGGCGTCATCGAGCAGATGCGCAGTGCCCGTCCTCAGGCCAAATTCCTGGAGTTGGTGCACCGGCTGGACCGCGAGACCTCCGGCATATTGCTGATCGCCAAGAAACGTTCGGCGCTGGTCGGCATGCACGAGATCATGCGCGAGGGCAACAGCGACAAGCGCTATTACGCGCTGGTGCTGGGCGACTGGCATAACGCGCGCCAGCATGTGAAGCTGCCGCTGCACAAGTTCGACACCCCGCAGGGCGAGAAGCGGGTGATGGTGCGCGAAGACGGTCAGCAGTCCCATACCATCTTCAACCTGAAAAAGAACTGGCCGGGCTACGCGCTGTTGGAAGCCGAGCTGAAGACCGGGCGCACCCACCAGATCCGTGTGCACCTGTCCCATTTGGGCTTCCCCATCGCGGGCGATGACAAATACGGCGACTTCGCACGCAACAAGGAATTGATGAAGCAGGGGCTTAAGCGCATGTTCCTGCACGCGCACAGCATCAGTTTCAAACACCCGCTGACCGAAGAGTCGCTGACCATCCAGGCGCCTTTGGCCCCCGAACTGCAGAAGTTCCTCGATCGCCTGGATAGGGCACTATGACCCAGCCTGTCCGGTCGGAACGCGCCTTGCTGCTGACGCTGGCGGCCATCCAGTTCAGCCACATCCTTGATTTTATGATCATGATGCCGCTGGGACCGATGCTGATGGTCGAGCTCGGCATCACCACGCACGAGTTCGGCCTGCTGGTCGCATCCTACAGTTTCAGCGCGGCGTTCTCGGGCTTGTTCGCCGCCACCTTCGTCGACCGCTTCGAGCGCAAACGTTTCATGCTGGTCATATTCGTGCTGTTCGGTCTGGCGACATTGGCCTGCGCGATCGCGCCCGGTTATGCCACCTTGCTCATCGCGCGCGGCTTGGCTGGGGCGTTCGGCGGCGTGCTGGGTGCGCTGGTGCAGACCATTGTCGGCGACACCATCCCGTTCGCGCGGCGCGCCAAAGCCAGCGGCACGGTGGCGGCGGCGTTCTCGTTCTCGACCGTGGCGGGGGTGCCGCTTTCCCTGTGGCTGGCCAGTATGTTCCACTGGCGCGCGCCGTTCGTGTTCATCGTGCTGCTGGTGGTGATCTTCCTGTTCATCGCTCAGCGCGTATTGCCCGAACTGCGCCATCACCTGAGCCAAGAGAAACGTGCCCATCCCTTCATCGATCTGTTCGCCGTGATGCGCGACGGTAACCATTGGCGTGCTATGACCTTGTCGGCCATGATCATCTTCTCCGGGTTTACGGTCATCCCCTATATCACGGTGTATGCGGTGAACAACATCGGCATCAGCCAGCACGATATCGCCTACATCTATCTGGCGGGCGGGGCGGCCACCTTGTTCACTGCGCGTGCGATCGGCCACTGGGCGGATGCGGCAGGCAAGGTGCAGGTCTATCGTATCGTCGCGTTCTGCGCGATGCTGCCAATCTTGCTGGTGACGCAGGTGGATCAGGTCTCGCTTGGCCTGTTCCTGGTATTCACTACATTGTTCTTCGTGCTGGTTTCCGGTCGCTTCATCCCGGCCATGGCTATCATCACTTCGGCAGCACAACCTAGGCTGCGCGGCACCTTCATGTCGCTCAACGCCACCGTGCAATCACTGGCGATGGGTCTCGCTGCCACACTTAGCGGCTTCATCATCACGCAGGACGCGAGCGGGCGTATCGTCGGTTATGAGAACGTCGGCTACATCGCCCTCGCTGCCAATCTGCTGGCCATGTGGTACGTCTCGCGCATCGTCATGCACGATGCACATCCCAATCTTCCGGACGTGGTCCCCAAATAAGCTGTAATCTTTTGCTGTAGATTGCCGATAACTTGGGTAATCAAGTTGTGAAAGGAGCAGCGATGCGCTTCACACCCACCATCCTCCCCACGACGGCGACGCCGACGACGCGTGCAGTGAAAGGTTTGACCGATATCCATGCGGTGAAGCCGGTGCATGCGCGCGATCCCGAGTCTTTGTCTGTCGAAACCCATCCTGAAGTACAGAACGAGCATCCGAACATACCGCTCGTGGATCGGCGCATAGCCTGCCGCCGCATCCATAACCAGAAGGTGTTGATCGAATTGCGTTCGGGACTGGATCGCCGCCGCCATAACTTGATGGAAGGCGGGACGGCGGACCACATCGACGAAGAAGCCTGAGGATCTGATCGCACGCCGGCGCAGCCGGCCATGCTGGTCGGGGTGAGAGCTTAGCGCCGTTCCCGGTGCAGGAACACCGTGACTTCCTCGCGGTCGTGATAGAGCTGCTTGGCTTCCAGCCGGTAGCGCAAACCTTTCTTGTTGAGTGCGCTACGGATGGAATCGAGCGCGATGCGTAGTGCTTCCAAGCGTTTCTTCATCGGCAGCTTCAGATTGAATATCGCATTCATGCTGAAGCCGCCGACTATCCATTCCGTCATCAGCGCGGCGACACGCTGTGGTTGTTCCACCATGTCGCATACCAGCCAGTCCACCGGGCGTTGCGGACGGAACTTGAATCCGTCCTGTCGCAGGTGTTTGATGTCGGGATGGGCGGCCGCTGCACCTTTGAGCGGGCCGTTGTCTACGGCGGTGACTTTCAAACCGCGTTGCACCAGCTGCCATGTCCAGCCGCCCGGGGCGGCACCCAGATCGACTGCCGTCATCTTCGGTTTCAGCCACTGTGCCTGTTCCTGTTTGTCCAGAAACACTTCGAATGCCTCGGCCAACTTCAGATAGGAGCGGCTGGGCGCGTCGGCAGACATGCTGACACGGTGGATGCCGTTGAGCGCATCGTTGCTGTTGCGCGGGTCGCTGCTGGCGATCAGGGCACGGTCTTCCGAGGGGAAGAAGATGTGCAGGCGCGGCAGGAGGGGGTCATCCACCAGACGTTCGTTGTCGCGCAGTGCCTGCTCGATCAAAGGCTGGAAGCGTTTGGTGAAGCCGGACAGGGTCTTGCCATCGTTGGTATCGGGCACTTCCAGATATAGCGCGCCGAATCGTTCTGGTGTTTGCGGGAGGGCTTCGAGCAAGGGGCTGAGGCGGTCGCGCTCCGGCAGATCCCGCACTTCGCAATGCAGGCGCAGTAACTGGCGGGCGAAGGCCAATTGCTTGTAGGCCAAGCGCGCTTTGCCTTGCAAAACGAGATAGCCGCTGTTCTCGTCCGCTTCAACGGGTTTGGCTTGCGTCTCTTCGATGCAGTCGCGTTCGAAACCGGGGCGGCAATACACCAGCCAGGCGGGTAAGGTGGGATCGATCATGTGTGGGAGCGCAAGCGCGGTAAGTGGATGTGCCAGCGGATCGCCGCGAGTCGCAGCGATACCGTCACCAGCATGGCGAAAAGGATGGACGGCAGGCGTTCCAGTCCCAGCGTATCAAGCAGGATCAACAGCAGCGCGCCGACCAGCGAGGCGGTGGCGTAGATGTCGGTGCGGAAGATCAGCGGTACTTCGTTGCACAGGATGTCGCGGATGACGCCGCCGAAGACACCGGTGATGACACCCATCAGGGCCGCGATGAACCAGTGCACATGCAGGTTCAGGGCGACTGTGGTGCCGATGACGGTGAACAGCGCAAGGCCGAGTGCGTCCGGCAGCAGGAAGAAGTTCTTCGGAATGGACAGCTTGCGGCCGAGGAAGAAGGTTACCACTGCAGCAGCGATGCCGACCATCACGTAGATCGGGTCATGCACCCAGTACACCGGCAGGCGGCCGAGCAGGACATCACGCACGGTGCCGCCGCCAATGCCCGCGATGACGGCGATCACCGCCACGCCGAACAGGTCGAGGTCGCGGCGGTGCGCTTCCAGGGTGGCGGTGATGGCGCAGACGGCGACAGCGCACAGATCGAGGGTGTGTATCAGACTCATGATGTTAAAGGGCAGGCGGGGGCGCATTATACGAGGTGCGGCATGGCTAAGTGATAGAATCCGCGCCTCATTTTTTGGTGGTGCATGATGGCAAAGCGTTATGAATTGATCGTTTTCGATTGGGACGGCACGGTGATGGACTCCACGGCGGTGATCGCCACGTCTATCCAGTCGGCTTGCCGTGATCTGGATCTGCCGGTGCCGAGCGACGAGGATGCCCGTCATGTGATCGGTATGGGATTGGTCGAGGCTTTGCGGCATGCTGTGCCGACTGCGCCGGAAGCCATGTACGAGCCGCTGGCGGATCGCTATCGCCATTACTTTCTCGCGCAGGATCAAACCATCCCGCTGTTCTCCGGCGCACGCGAGACCATCGCGGAGTTGCACGAAGCCGGCCATGCGCTGGCGGTGGCGACCGGCAAGAGCCGCAAGGGGCTGGATCGGGTGATGGATAGCAGCGGTTTGCGCGCATATTTCCATGCCTCTCGCACTGCGGACGAGACCTTTTCCAAACCACATCCGGCCATGCTGCTGGAACTGATGGATGAGCTGGGCATGCAGCCGGAGCAGGTGCTGATGATCGGCGATACCACGCATGATCTGCAGATGGCGATCAATGCCGGCGTGGATGTCGTGGGCGTGAGCTATGGTGCCCATCCGGAAGCGCAGTTGCGTGCGCTGAATCCGCTGGCGCTACTGGGCGATTTTCATGAATTGCGCGCTTGGCTGAAGGCCAACGCCTGAAACGTTATTCAAGGAGTGCAATATGTCTGAACTGGGTGATAACTGGGAACGCAACGTACTGGAGAAACTGGCGATGTCCGCCATCCAGGAGCAACGACGCACACGCCGCTGGGGGATATTCTTCAAGCTGTTGACCTTCGCCTATCTGTTCTTCCTGTTCGCGATGGTGATGGATCTTGTCGGCGACAGCGGCGACGGTTTGGCCGGTGACAAGCACACGGCTTTGATCGAGGTCAGGGGCGTCATCGCTGCCGACAGCATGGCCAATGCGGACAACCTCATTGGCAGCTTGCAGGATGCCTATCAGGACAAACAAACGGCAGGCATCATCCTGCGTGTGAACAGCCCCGGCGGCAGCCCGGTGCAAGCCGGTCTGGTGAACGACGAGATCAAGCGCCTGCGTGCGCTGCATCCCGACATTCCGCTGCATGTGGTGGTGGAAGACATGTGCGCTTCGGGCGGTTATTTCATCGCGGCGGCAGCGGACAACATCTACGTCAACAAGGCGAGCATCGTCGGCTCCATCGGCGTGCTGATGGACGGCTTCGGTTTCACCGGCACCATGCAGAAGCTGGGCGTGGAGCGCCGCCTGATGACGGCGGGCGAGAACAAGGGCTTCATGGATCCTTTCTCTCCGCGCGATCCGAAACACGAAGCGTTCACCAAGGGTTTGCTGAACGACATCCACCAACAGTTCATCGCCGTGGTGCGCGACGGTCGCGGCAAGCGTCTGAAGGAGACGCCGGAGATGTTCAGCGGCCTGTTCTGGACCGGCGACAAGGCGATTGCGATGGGATTAGCTGACGGCCTCGGCAGCGTGGATTCCGTGGCACGCGACATCATCAAGGCCGAGACGGTGGTCGACTTCACCGCACGCGAGAACATCGCAGACCGTCTGGCGAAGAAGCTGGGTGCCGGGGTGGCGAGCATGTTCCCCGGCTTCGGTGCACAGGGCGAGGGTATGACGCTGCGCTAGTCTGCGCGTGGTCTGTCCAGCAACGGCCTGAGCGGGTGCATCACGTTCTTCAGGATGAGCGGCTGGGCGGCGGCATCCGGATGCAGGTTGTCCGGCAGGAACTGTTCGGGCGGGATGCCGTCCAGCATGAAGGGCAGCAGGGCGATGCGATGTTGCTTCGCGAGTCTGGGAAAAAGGTCGCGGAACTGCCCGGTATAGGCCGGGCCATAGTTGGGCGGCAATTGCATGCCCAGTAACAAAACCTTGGCGCGTGCAGCCTTGGCACGCCTGATGATGTGGTCGAGGTTCTTTTCGGTCTCTGCCAGTGGTGTGCCGCGCAGGCCGTCGTTCGCGCCCAGTTCAACGATCACCACGGCAGGCGTGTGCAGGGCGAGCACCCTGTCGATGCGGCGCAGTCCGCCAGCAGTCGTTTCGCCGCTGATGCTGGCATTGACCACCGTATAGGGCGTGTCCTTCAATTCCTCTTGCAACAGATGTGTCCAACCCGCTTCGCGCGCAATGCCGTAGCCGGCTGATAGACTGTCACCCAACACGAGAATGTTATTGGCGCCCTGTGCGGAGCTGGACAGCGACAAGGCGGCGAATAGCCAAACGAGATTGAGGATGAAGTTCATGGCAACGATTGTGCAAGCAGCAGGGCTCACCAAGCAAGTGTTAAGCGGCGATAGTCCGCTCACTATCCTGCATGACGTCAGTTTTGCGGTGGAAGCAGGCGATAGCCTTGCCATCGTCGGGGCTTCCGGTTCTGGAAAATCCACCTTGCTCGGTCTGCTGGCTGGGCTGGATGTACCGACCAGCGGCAGTGTGTCCCTGAACGGCGCGGACATTTTCGCGCTGGACGAGGATGGTCGCGCACGTTTGCGCGGCGAACTGGCCGGTTTCGTATTCCAGTCCTTTCAGTTGCTGCCCGCGCTGAATGCGCTGGAGAACGTGATGCTGCCGCTGGAACTGGCCGGAGTGAGCGATGCGCGCCAGCGCGCAGAAGCCTCATTGCAACAAGTTGGCCTCACCGCCCGCGCGCACCATCTGCCCAAGCATCTTTCCGGTGGCGAGCAGCAACGGGTGGCACTCGCCCGAGCCTTCGTTTCACAACCCAAGATACTGTTCGCCGATGAACCCACCGGCAACCTCGATGCCGCCACCGGCGCGCAGGTCATCGACCTGATGCTGGAACTGAATCGCGCGCAGGGCACGACCTTGATATTGGTGACGCACGACGAAAAATTGGCTGCGCGCTGCAAGCGGCAATTGCGCCTGGCGGCAGGGGAGGTAGTGCAATGAATCTGCTACGCCTCTCCCTTAATCTGTTGCGGCGCGACTGGCGTGCTGGGGAATGGCGTGTGTTGCTATTGGCACTGGTGCTGGCGGTCGGCAGTTTGGCCACAGTCGGGCTGTTCGCCGACCGTGTGCGGCAGGCGTTGCAGGAGCAGGCGCAGAGTTTGATCGGAGCCGATCTGCGCATCACCTCCACACGCCCGTTCTCTTCCGACTATCGCCAGCAGGCTTTGGCGCGCGGTATGCAGGTGGTTCAGAGCCGGACATTCCCCAGTATGGTGTCGCATGGCGAGCGGGTGTTGCTGAGTGAGTTGCAGGCGGTGGAACGTGGCTATCCCTTGCGCGGCAAGATCGAGATCGACGATGGTGAGTTGCATGTGGCGGAAGCGATCCCGGCTTCCGGCACTGTGTGGGTGGACGAACGCCTGTTGCGGCGTCTCGGGCTGGAAGTCGGTGGCGAAGTAGGTATCGGTGCGCGCCGTTTCGTGGTGGCGGCACGCATAGTGAAGGACATCGACCAGTCCATCGGCTTCGCGAGTTTCGCGCCGCGCGTGCTGATGAACGAGCAAGATCTTCCCGAGACCGGTCTGTTGCAGGAAGGAAGTCGACTCTCCTATCGTTTGATGATTGCGGGCGATGCGAAGCAAGTGGCTGCATTGAAGATCGCGCTGCAAGCGAGATTGTCCGGCAACGAGAAGCTGGAGGATGTGCGCGATGCGCGACCGGAGATTCGCACGGCGTTGGAGCGCGCCGAGAGCTTCCTAGGCTTGGCGGCGCTCACAGCCGCGATCCTGGCCGGTGCTGCGATGGCGTTGGCGGCGCGGCGTTTCGTGTTGCGTCATCTGGATGGTTGTGCGGTGATGCGTTGTCTGGGGGCGCAGCAGGGACAGGTGCTGTGGCTGTTCCTGAACCAATTCATCCTGCTTGGATTGATCGCTGTGCTGCTTGGCAGCTTGCTCGGTTACGGCACGCAAGCGTTACTGGTGGAGAGTATCGCCAGCATGCGCGATGCGAACTTGCCGCAACCAAGCGTGCTGCCGCTGTTGCAGGCGTCGGTGAGCGGTTTCGCCTTACTGCTGGGTTTTGCTTTTCTGCCTTTGTTGCAGTTGCGCAAGGTTTCGCCGTTGCGGGTGCTGCGCCGTGAGCTGGGTGCGCCGGAAGCGAGCGGCTGGCTGGTCTATGGTATGGCGACGCTGGTGTTGGCTAGTCTGTTCCTGTGGCATGCCGGTTCCTTGAAGCTGGGGCTGGCAGTGCTTGGCGGGCTGCTGGCGGGATTGATGCTGTTCGGCTGGCTGGCTTGGCTGATGTTGCACGGTCTGGCACGCAACGTATTCTTCATGCGTTCGCAGTGGCGCCATGCTTTCAACAACCTGTCCCGTCACGGGCGCAGTGCGGCGGTACAGGTGGTGGCGCTGAGCCTGGGTGGCATGGCACTACTGGTGCTGACAATGGTGCGCGGCGATCTGTTGCAGGGCTGGCAGAGCAAGTTGCCGCCCGAGACGCCGAACCGTTTTGTGGTGAACATCCAACCCGACCAAGTCGAAGCGATCCGCGATTTCTTCAAGCAGCAATCATTGCCTGCACCCGAGATGCAGCCGATGGTGCGCGGCAGGCTGGTCGAGATCGGTGGACGCGCCATCAGCGGTGACGATTATCCTGACCCGCGCGCGCGCGGTCTGGTGGAGCGCGAGTTCAACCTTTCCTATATGGCGCAGATGCCGGCCTGGAATGCGTTGGTGAGCGGGAAGTGGTGGGCCGAGGATGGCAAGGAAGAGCTTTCGGTGGAGGAGGGTATCGCCAAGACTTTGGGCATCAAGCTCGGCGATGTGCTCACCTACGATGTGGCGGGCAGTCGTTTTACCGCCAAAGTCACCAGCTTGCGCAAGGTCGAATGGGATTCGATGAAGGTGAACTTCTTCGTCATCACGACGCCGGAATTGCTGGAGGATTACCCATCCAGTTATTTGTCCAGCTTCTATCTGCCGTCTGACAGGGTGCGTGTAGGGGACGAGCTGTCGCGCGAGTTTCCCAATCTATTGTTGATCGATACCGGTGCGGTGATCGCGCAGGTGCGCGGCATCATGGACCAGATCGCGCAGACGGTAAGTGCGGTGTTCCTGTTCACGCTGCTGACCGGATTGGCGGTGTTGTATGCGGCCTTGCTGTCCACGCAGGACGAGCGCAGCCACGAAGCGGCGATCCTGCGTACGCTGGGGGCGGACAGTCGCTATCTGCGTCGTTTGCATCTTTCCGAGTTTGCGGTGCTGGGCGGCTTGAGCGGTTTGTTCGCAGCAGGCGGGGCGGTGTTGCTGGGCTGGGTGCTGGCGCGCTTCGTTTTGGAGATCACTGCCAGCTTCGATCCGTTCATCTGGCTGGTCGGTATCGGCGGGGGCATCTTGATCGTGACGCTGTCCGGCTGGTTGGCGACGCGCAAACTGACACAACAGCCCCCACTCAGGATTCTCGCGGCAGATTAATGACTTGGCGCTTGACGGGGCGCTCAAACTCCCTATAATGCCCGCCTCCCTGAAAAAGGGAGTTTTTAACCTTGCTCCACCGTCCATAGCGTGCCGGGGGGCTTTAATCCACAAGGAGATGTAATGCGACACTACGAAATCGTATTTATCGTGCATCCCGACCAGAGCGAGCAAGTGCCCGCGATGATCGAGCGATATCGCACGTTGGTGACCGGCAAGAGCGGTCACATCCACCGTCTGGAAGACTGGGGCCGCCGTCAACTGGCATACCCGATCCAGAAGATCCACAAAGCACACTACGTGATGATGAACATCGAGTGCGACCAGGAGACCCTGGACGAGCTCGAGCACGCATTCAAGTTCAACGACGCTGTACTGCGCCACCTGACCATCAAGACCAAGGTTGCTGTGACTGAGCCTTCCGTGATGATGAAGGAAGAGAAGTCTCGTTCGTTGACTGACACTGCTACAGCAGCGCCGGCGCCAGCAGCCGAAGCGCCAGCCGCCGCAGCGTAATTTGGATTGAGCAGTAACCGTTGTGTGATCGACGGGGAAGTGATCGAGTCGGAAGGCTTGCGACACACCCCGGCAGGATTGGCGAGATTGGCGTTCAGAATGCGCCATACCTCGATGCAGCAGGAAGCAGGGATGCAGCGCCAAGTACAGTGTGAAGTTCCGGCACTGGCACTGGGTGAAATGGCTCAGAAACTGAGCAGTTTGCAGCTTGGTCAGCGATTAAAGGCTGAAGGTTTTCTGGCGCAGCGCAGTCTGAAGAGTACGCAACTGGTTCTGCATATTGATAACGTTACATTGAAATAGGGGCACATCATGGCTCGTGTATTTAAGAAAAAAGACGACAAGAAGAACAGTTCTTCGCGTCAGCTGTTCAAGCGTCGTAAGTTCTGCCGTTTCACTGCCGAGAAGATCGCGGAAGTGGATTACAAGGACATCAACATCCTCAAGGAATTCGTTTCCGAGAATGGCAAGCTGATCCCGGCACGTATCACCGGCACCAAGGCGCGTTATCAGCGTCAGTTGAGCACAGCAGTGAAGCGTGCACGCTTCCTGGCGCTGTTGCCTTACACCGATTTGCACTAAGGAGTAGACCATGCAAGTTATTCTGATGGAAAAAGTGGTCAACCTCGGCCAACTGGGCGATGTGGTCAAAGTGAAGAACGGTTTCGCGCGCAACTTCCTGATCCCGCAAGGCAAGGCCAAGCGTGCGACGGAAAGCAACGTGGCGGATTTCGCTGCACGACGTGCCGAGCTGGAGGCTGGTGAAGCTGCCAAACTGGCCGATGCGCAAGCACGCGGCGAGAAGCTGGTCGGTCTGACCATTCAAATGGTGCAGAAGGCTGGCGTTGACGGCAAGCTGTTCGGTTCCGTGACCAACGCTGACATCGCTGCAGCACTGGTTGCCGAAGGCCACAAGGTCGAGAAGAGCCAAGTGCGTATGCCCGTAGGTCACCTGAAACAGATCGGCGACCATGTGGTGAGCATCGCGCTGCATCCCGATGTGGTGGTTGACGTGACCGTTTCGGTGCTTGGCGAACAGTAATACCGTTCGATCAGGTAGTTACAAGAAAGGACTGGCGACAGTCCTTTTTTGTTGTCTGAAAAGTGTAGAATCTCCCTCCCGTTATTTGTCACCCAGCCATGCAGAATTTTTCAGCTCCCGTCGCCGATGCCCAGCTAGAAGCGCTGAAGCTCCCGCCTCACTCTGTTGAAGCGGAGCAGTCGGTGTTGGGCGGCATCCTGCTCGATACCAGTGCCTGGGATAAAGTCACCGACCTGTTGAATGAAACGGATTTCTACCGATCTGAACATCGTTCGATCTGGCGTCATATCGGTCGTCTGAACGAGCAGGCGCGCCCGGTCGATGTGATCACGCTGGCCGAGTCGCTGGAGAGTAACGGCGAACTGGAGAAAGCGGGCGGCCTGAGTTATCTGGGATCACTGGCGCAGAACGTGCCTTCAGCTGCCAACATCCGCCGCTATGCCGAGATCGTCCGCGAGCGCGCCATCATGCGCAAGCTGGTGGAAGTCGGCAGTGAGATCGCAACCAGTGCCTATAATCCGAGCGGGCGCGATGCCGGCCAATTGCTGGACGAGGCCGAGAGCAAAGTCATGCAGATAGCGGAGCAGGGCGAGCGAGGCAAACAAGGATTCATTGCGATCCCGCCCCTGCTGACCCAAGTGGTCGAGCGTATCGAGACTTTGTATGGACGCGACGACGCCAGCGAGGTGACGGGTGTTTCAACCGGCTTTACGGATCTGGATAGCAAGACTTCCGGCCTGCAACCCGGCGACCTCATCATCGTGGCGGGACGCCCGAGTATGGGTAAGACCGCGTTCTCCATCAATATCGCCGAGACAGTGGCTCTGGAAGGCAAGCCGGTCGCCATCTTCAGTATGGAAATGGGCGGTGCCCAGTTGGCGATGCGTATGATCGGTTCAGTGGGGCGGCTCAATCAGCATACTTTGCGCACGGGCCGTCTGGAAGATGAAGACTGGTCGCGCATGACGCATGCGTTGGGTCTGCTCAACGACGCCCCCATTTTCATCGACGAGACACCTGGTTTGAATGCGTTGGAATTGCGTTCCCGCGCACGTCGCTTGCATAGGCAGAATGATGGTTTGGGTCTGGTGGTGATCGACTATATTCAGTTGATGTCGTCTCCTGCAGGCAAGGGGAGCGAGAACCGCGCCACGGAGATCTCCGAGATATCGCGCTCGCTGAAATCGCTGGCCAAGGAATTGCATGTGCCTGTGATTGCGCTGTCCCAGCTCAATCGTAGTCTGGAGCAGCGTCCGAACAAGCGCCCGGTCATGTCTGACCTGCGCGAGTCTGGTGCTATCGAGCAGGATGCCGATCTGATCCTGTTCATCTATCGTGACGAGGTCTATAACCCGGACACGCCGGACAAAGGCAAAGCCGAGATCATCATCGGCAAGCAACGTAACGGCCCGATCGGTTCGGTCAACCTGACTTTCCGTGGTGAATTCACCCGATTCGAGAACTACGCGCCTGCCCAGTATTGATCTGTCGCACGAATCGGTAGCGGGTGGCCAAGTGCAAGGTAGTGTCGCTGCGAACGAAAAAATTCGCGATTCTATGCATAATTCATTTGCGCGTTTGCGCGGTTCGGTTACAATGCGCGTCCTTTTACAGGCGCGTAGCTCAGCTGGTTAGAGCACCACCTTGACATGGTGGGGGTCGTTGGTTCGAGTCCAATCGCGCCTACCAATTCAAAGACTTACGAGTGCAAGATTTCGGAAGTCCGGCCACATAAGGCCATATATGGCAACAAACGGCCATATCAGGCCATAGTTTAGGCCATAGCTGATTCGGCAGTTTTGAACGGCTTGGCGTTGTTGGCGAATTGGGCAATGTAACTGGGCGATAGATGGGCGTACTTCATCACCATCCGCATATCGCTCCACCCCCCAAGTTTCTGCAGAACCTCCAACGGAGTCCCGGACATGGCATGCCAGCTCGCAAAGGTGTGTCGGAAGTCGTGCCACCTGAAGTTCGATTCAAACTTCCTTTCATCACCTTCCCCCACCCATTCGCCAAGCCCAGCTCGTTCGCGAGCCTTGTTCCAGGCTGTCTTGATCTTGCCGATTGGACGCCCGGCAGCACGTCCCTTGCCCTTGTATGGGAACACCCATTCCTCGTGCTGGCCAATCTGCCCGCGCAACACGTCCAAGGCCTCGTCTGAGAGAGGGATGCCGATTGGTTTGTTGGATTTGCTATCTTCTGGTTGCACCCATGCGATTCGTCGCTGGATATCTATGCGCGACCATGAAAGGAAGAACACATTCTTCTGACGCAACCCGGTTGCGATAGAGAATCGCGCAGGCGCTTTTAGGTGAGGAGGAAGTGCCGCATAGAGACGTTTCCACTCTGCTTCAGTAAGGAAGCGAAATCCCTGCGCCTTCTGTTTCCTTGCAGGCAGGATGGCTGGTTTATCGATCCATCCTGATGATTTGGCAAGATTCAGAATGGCATTGATGATGCTGCGGTACCGGTTGTAGGTGCCAGGCGACTTGCCTTTTAACGCTTCCGAAAATGACTCTACGGTGCAGGATTCCAGCGGCCTATCGTCGTAGTTAAGCGCATGCAGTGAATAGACATCTGACTTGCTTCTTGGGGCAGCCTGAAGCCATGCTGCACAGGCATCTAGCCATGATTTGCCCTCGCGCTTTTGCTGCCAGAGATCAGCTTTAACTTGGTCGTGGATCTTTTGGGCGTGTGCCCGATTACTTGTGCCACAAGATCTGCGAATGCGTTCGCCTTGGTGACGGATGTAGAGATAGTACGTGTCGCCGACTTTGTAGAGCGACATAATGGTCGATCCTCGTTAGTTTTTCCATATTGTCCTCGCAGATAATCCAGCAAGTCAATTTCAATAAAGACCCAAGCGCGCCCAATCTTTGCTGCAGGGACTTCGCCTGATGCCGCCAATCCCCGCAGCGTGTCGGGATGGCAATGCAGTAATGATGCTGCTTGGTCGATGTTAAGCGTAGTTGTCATCTGCGCCACCAGAATAAATTCGATGCCCGAAAGTGTAGAGCACTAAACCCATTAAGGTCAAGAAGTCTAAACCCGAAGAGCGAAATTAAGTAGATTTTCCAGAATTTCTAGCGAGTCGATCGGCTTGTCGGTCCAGACTTCTGGACGTGGCGGCCAAGCTGGTGGCGGTTGCCCGGATGAGTTCAAGCACGTCATTTGATGTGTCGAAAGGCTGCCAATCTTCGGGCGGTGTATGGCCGGATACCACCAAAGGATCTTCCATCATGCGCGTGCGGAAATCCTCATATGCCGCCTGAGCCAATCTCTTGGCGCGTCTGTTGATGCGCGCAATCTGGCTATTGGTGAGCTGTGGCTGAATGGGAGTGTTCGCCATGATGGCTATCCTGGGCTGGTTGGTTTTCACCGTCACTGGTTGGAATGAGGAGGGTG
Organism: Pseudomonadota bacterium; assembly: GCA_043827165.1. GTDB lineage: Bacteria > Pseudomonadota > Gammaproteobacteria > Burkholderiales > Gallionellaceae > Sideroxyarcus. Next base: position 124 of record JBDRPJ010000008.1, on the reverse strand, counting down.
GCAATACGGGTTGACAGACCGGAACCAAGGAACCGGCAGAGCTTTCGCTCTCCCACACTGCCACCCAATAGGGGGCGTGTTTACGGACATAAAAAAGCCGCGGTGCAGGCGGCTGATCCGCTTG
>JBDRPJ010000007.1:0-323865 GCA_043827165.1 Pseudomonadota bacterium | reverse complement strand
ACGCAATGGCGTACTGGAAGACTCAAGCATGCCACTCAGTTACACCGTCACTCTGGAACCGCACAACAAACGCTGGCTGTTCGCGCTGGACATGCCGGACAAGCTCTCCATCAAATACCGGTTCACGCCCGACTTCCAGTTGCTCAGTGACAAGCCGGTGAATGCGCGCCTGCGCTATCGGGCCGACTCCTTCCTCAGCTACCGCGCCAATCCGGACGAACCGCCGCAACAGTTGCAGCGCGCACTGGCACTGCCTCGCGGGCTGAATCCACAGGCACAGCTACTGGCCGAAGACTGGCGCCAACAGCATCCGCGTGATGACGCCGCCATCGTGCGCGAGGTGTTGCGCCATTTCAATCAGGGCGGATTCGAATACACGCTGGAACCGCCCCTGCTCGGCATGAACGGCATCGACGAGTTCCTGTTCCAGACCAAACAGGGTTTCTGCGAACACTATGCCGGGAGCTTCGTCTATCTGTTGCGCGCAGCCGGTGTCCCCGCACGCGTGGTCACCGGTTATCAGGGCGGCGAATACAACGCGCTGGGCGATTACTACATCCTGCGCCAGTCGGATGCACATGCCTGGGCGGAAGTGTGGCTGGGCGAGCGCGGCTGGATACGTTACGACCCTACTGCCGCCATCGCCCCGGCGCGTATCGAGAGCGGCCTTTCCGCGGCCGTCAGCAACCCGGCCGCCCTGCCCTTCATGGCACGCAATCCGCCCCCCTGGTTGCGCAACCTGCGATTCAACTTTGACGCGCTGGCCAACCAGTGGAACCAGTGGGTGCTGGGTTACGACACCGAGACCCAGTTCGCCTTCCTGACACGCCTCGGAATGGAAGACGTCAGTTGGCAAAAGATGGCACTCAACATGCTGGCTGGCGTCTTCATTCTGGTCGGCGTATTCACACTGCTGCTATTGCGCCGCCTCGTCGTGCGTCAGACCGATCCGGTGCAGGCTGTCTGGCTCAAGCTGTGCCGCAAACTGGCCAAGGCCGGACTGCCGCGCACACCGCATGAAGGGCCGATGGATTATGCAAACCGTATCGCCGCCATCCATCCCGACCTGGCGGAGGACTTCTACGACATCGCCGCCCGGTATGCCTCGCTGCGCTACGGCGGTGAAGCCGAAAGCGAAGGATTGGCAGCATTCAAGGATGCAGTGCGCGCCTTCAAGCTATAATCCGCGCCACTTTCAAAAAGGCACGCATCATGCAGATCACCCGCAGACTGGAATTCGACGCCGGTCACCGCATCCCCAACCACAACAGCCAGTGCAGGCATCTGCACGGCCACCGCTATGCCATCGAGATCACCCTGTCGGGCGAGGTGGTGACGACCGAGGGCGTGTCGGAACAAGGCATGGTGATGGATTTCTCGGATGTGAAGCGCATCGCCAAGGAGCAGGTGGTGGATGCGTGGGACCACGCATTCATCGTGTATCGCAATGACAAGACGGTGCTGGATTTCCTGACGACCTTGCCGGAACACAAGACAGTGGTGCTGGATGTGGTGCCAACGGCGGAGAACTTGGCGCGCGTGGCATTCGAATTGCTCGACGGCGCGTATCAGGACACTTACGGCAACCATCTGCGCCTGGAGCGCGTGCGCCTGTACGAGACACCCAACAACTGGGCGGATCACACGCGCTGATCCGCTGCGTTAAAATTTTCCGTACGCGCCCGCCACTACCCTGTCCCTGCCGCTGCGTTTGGCTTGATACAAGGCTGCATCCGCCGACTTCACCAGTATCTCCAGCGATACTTTCTCTTCCGGCAGCACGGATACCACCCCGCAACTGATGGTCACGAACTTGCTGCTGGTCGCGTAGTGCGGCACTTTGAGTTCGGCCACCATTTGCCGCACGCGTTCGGCGATCCACATCGCGCCATCCTGATCGGTCTCACCCAACACCAGCGTGAACTCTTCTCCACCAAAACGCGCGGCCAGATCGGTAGCACGCGGGGCGGCACGGGCGATCTGGTCGGCTACCTTCTTCAGGCAGTCGTCACCGGCCTGATGGCCGTACTTGTCATTGAACAGCTTGAAATAGTCGATATCCATCATCACTAAAGCCAGCGGCTTCTTCATGCGCAGGCAGCGCCGCCATTCGCGTTCCAGAAAGCTGTCCAATGATCGACGATTGGCGATGCCGGTCAGCGCATCGGTGGTGGACAGGCGCAGCAACTCGGCATTGGCACCGTCCAGTTGCTGCGTGACATCGACCAGCCTGCGTTGCATCTCGATCAAACGCTGCATGGCGCGCACCTTGGCATGGAACACGACCTCGCTGACGGGTTTGACCAGATAGTCGTCACCGCCCGCGGCGATACCGCGCGCCAGGTCTTCGTCGGAATTCATCGCGGTCAGGAAGATGATGGCAGCCCACTCATGCTCACCTTCCATCTTGCGTATCCGGCGCGCCACTTCGAAACCATCGATATCGGGAAGTTTGATATCCAGCAACACCACATCGGGACGTTCACGCTCGTACATCTCCAACGCTTGTGCGCCGTTCTCAGCTATCAGCGGTGCATTTACCTGCATGGCGGCCAGGTAGTTGCTCAACACCCTGACCGTGACTTTGCTGTCTTCCACTACCAGAATCTTCAGTGCTTCCACTTGTTTATTCATGTGCGGCCATTCTTGTCGATGTGCGGATCATAACAGTACGGGCAGTCACTCCGTCCCCCATTGCTCGACCAGCTTCTCGAATTCAGCCAGCGGCACCGGACGGCTGAACAGGTAGCCCTGGAATTTCGAACAGCCGCGTTCGACCAGCGGCGAAATCTGCGCGTGCTCCTCTACCCCTTCCGCGATGACGCCGAAGCCGAAGTTCTTGGCCATGCCGGAGATGGTCTGCACCATCATGGCATCGCCGGAATCGGTGAGGATGTCGCGCACGAAGGACTGGTCGATCTTGAGCAGGTCGATAGGCAGGCGTTTGATGTACTGCAGCGAGGAATAGCCGGTGCCGAAATCGTCCATCGAGAAACGCACCCCGATCTCTTTCAATGCCGCCATCTTGCGTGTCGCCTCATCGATGTCTTCCAGCACCAGATTCTCGGTCAGTTCCAGTTCCAGCCTGCGCGGATCTGCGCCGCTCTCCAGCAGTATCTCTTTGACCTGTCGCACGAAGTCCGGCTGGTGGAACTGCACCGGACTGATGTTCACCGCCAGATGCATGCGCCCCAACACGGGGTGCGATTCCCAGCGCTTAAGCTGGCGGCAGGCATTCTCCAGCACCCAGTGTCCGATGGGCAGGATCAGTTTGGTCTGCTCTGCCATGGGGATGAACTGGGCCGGTGACACCATACCCAACTCCGCACTGCGCCAGCGCAACAGCACCTCGGCACCGAGCAGCGCCTTCGTGTCATCCGTCTGCAGCTGGTAGTACATCTCCAGTTCGCCTTTGGCCAGCGCCTGCCGCAGCGCGCCCTCCAGCAAAGTGCGCGATTCCAGCACAGCCTGCATGGAGGACTCGAAGAAAGTCACCTTGTTGCGTCCGCCTTCCTTGGACTGGTACATGGCCAGGTCGGCCCGCTTGAGCAATTCCTCACTATTCACTTCGTTGCCACGGAACAATACGATACCGATGCTCGGCGTGCTGCGATGCAATACGCCTTCCAGCTGATAGGGCTGCGACAGCGCCTCGCGTATCTTCTCGGCAAGACGTCCGGCTTGCGCGACGGCCTCTTCCTTGAATACGTTCATGCCTTCCAGCAACACCACGAACTCGTCGCCGCCGAATCGCGAGATGGTGTCGGTATCCCGCACACAGGCACTGAGGCGGCGCGCGACCTCCACCAGCAACCTGTCGCCGTATTCATGGCCTTTGGTGTCGTTCAACACCTTGAAATGATCCAGATCGAGGAACATCAGCGCGCCGTATTGATCGTTGCGCGCGCTCTGGCTCAATGCGCGTTGCAGATGGTCCTGCAGCAAGCGCCTGTTGGGCAGGGAGGTGAGCGGATCGTAGAACGCCAGATTCCTGATCTCCTCCTCCGCTTTCTTCTGCTCGGTGATATCCACGAACACCGCGACATAGTGCGTCACCTCGTCCATGTGCTTCACTGCGGTGATGGTCAGCCACTTGGGGTAGATCTCGCCGCTCTTGCGCCTGTCCCACACTTCGCCCGACCAGCGTCCCTCGGTCAGCACGGCCTGCCACATCTGCTGATAGAACTCTCGATCATGCCGACCGGAAGCCAGGATGCGCGGATTCTTGCCCAGCACTTCTTCTTCCGAGTAGCCGGTGGTCACCTCGAAGGAATGGTTCACCTTGATGATGTTCGCGTTCCGGTCGGTCACGATGATGGCTTCCTGCGTCTCGAACGCCACCGAGGCGATGCGGTTCTGCTCGGCCAGCATCTCGCGCTCGGTCACGTCTTGCACCGTCCCTATCGAACGCACAGGATCGCCTGACGCATCGAAAGTGGAAGAGCAGCGCTCTTCCACCCACTTGATGCGGCCATCCGCAAACAGCAAACGGTGAATGATCTGATAGGGCTTGCGGTCCACCAGTGAATCCGTATAGGCCTGACTCACCTTGTCCCGGTCATCCGGGTGGATGGCGACCAGGAAAGCTTCATACGAGGGGACGAACCGGGTCGGATCGATCTCGAAGATCTGAAATATCTGTTCCGACCAGACCAGCCTGCCGGAGAGCAGATCCAGCTCCCAACTGCCGAAATGTCCAGCCTTCTGAGCTTCGGCAAGACGCTCCCGTTCCCGCTCAAGCTCAGCTTGGGCTCTCTTGCGTTCGGTGATGTCGGCCATGATGCCATCCCAGGTGCACTCTCCGTTCTCACCCGCTTCAGGCTTGGATTCGATACGCACCCATTTTTCCTCGCCATCCTGCAGCAAGCGCACCTCGGTATTGAAGGCCGCAGGAGACCGGACAGCAGCCTGATTCTCCTTCACGAAGCGGTCCTTATCATCGGGATGGATGCTCCGGAATGCAGCACTTGAATCCGCATAGATATCTGCAGCGCTCTGCCCCAACATCTCACAGAAGCGCTGACTCACGTACTTGAATTCGAACAGGCCTCCGGGGCTGGTATGCAACAGATAGACGCCAATGGGGATGTTCGTCGTCAACCGGTCATACTCTTCCTTGCGGGACTGCAGTTCTTTTCTGTCGTGAACACGATCAGAAATATCGCGAACGAATGCGATGAACCTATCTTCATCAGACCAATAGGTGGTCAATATCTCCACATCGAACAACGTGCCGTCCTTGTGACGGTGCTCCGTATCGAAGCGGTCCATCCCATGTGACTTGATGTAAGCAATGTGCTTGCCCACCTCTTCGGGTGAGAGCTCTTTCGCCTCAAGTTGAGGAATGGACATGGTCAGCAGCTCTTCCCGGCTGTAGCCAGACATCTGACAATACGCATCATTCACTTCAAGCAGATGCGCTCTGCCATCAGTCTTCCAATAACCGTCGGCCGTCGTCTCCAGGATGCGCTTCTGTTCCTGCATGGATAGCTCACGCTGTCTGATGGTCTCACCCACACGATGTGCCATGTGATCGAAACTCTTGCCCAGCTCAGCAAGCTCATCATTCCCATTCATACCTGTCTGGGCTGTGAAGTCCCCGGCGGCGAAACGGCTTGCGGCTGCGGTCAGAATGCCCACCCGCCTGCTGACCAGTCGATGCAGCACATAGGCGATGAATATCGCGGCCAGCAGTGTGATCAGCCCGAACACCAGCGACTGCTCAAGCGCCGCCCTGCGCGCCGCATGCACTTGCTCGCTGATGTCCGCCTCGACATAGAGTATCCCCATCGTCTTGTCCAGCCCGCCGTGCCCGTAGGCCACGACCAGTGGGTAGTACCCCTGCAGCAATGAAGGATGCTGCGCATTGAAGGACAGCCTGCTCTTGTCGCCCTGGCCGACCAGCTTCGCATCGATCTCTGAGTAGAGCGTATGCTGTGCCGCCGGCTCCCCCTTCCACCTGAATACGTTCGAGAGCATCACACGGTGCTGACTGTCTGCCAGCACCAGCGTATTGATGCCCGGCCGCATGGCCACCAGCGAGATGCTCAACAGGGCCTCTGCCTCGTCACCTTCCGTCAGACGGTTGTACAAGACGTTCTGCAACTGCCCCATCTGCAGGGTGATCTCGCGCATCATGTGCGCTTCGATCGTTCTCCGGTTCTCCCTGTCCTCCTGCAAATAGATGAGCAAAGAGCTGATGACAGAGATCATCATCAGCATCAAGGGGATAAGGAAAGAGAGGCGTCTTTTCATCGGTTTGCGGACTATTCAGTCACACAGGTGTGCAGATCAGGGACCAATGCCGTAGTGATATCGATATCGTGATTGAGTTGGCCTTCACTCCTCATCAAGGCATTCAGGCGCTTGGATGCATCCACTATCCCGGGCGCATTCCCGCCGAGAAGTGAAAGGTTCTCTTGCAAGGTCGGCGCCTTGATCCCCTGCACCATGGCGTGATACTCCTGCGGCGTCACGCCCAATCGCTTGGCCATAGACGCTGCCGCAGCATCCGGTGATCCGCGCATGTATCCCAGGGTGCGCATCCACTGGCGGGCAACGTCACACACATCCTCACGGCGCGCCTGAAAGACCTCCTCACGCACCAGCATCAGGTCGAATATCTCGTTCGGGATCATGCTGCTGTCGAACAGCACATGCGCCCCCCGTTTCGCCAGCGCAGTCTTGAACGGATCGAAGGTGATGAAAGCATCCGCCTTGCCCAGCCGGTACATCTCTTCATGCTTGCTCTCGGCACTGGGAATGACCGTGACATCTTCCCTGCTCAGTCCCGCTGCATCCAGCGTACGACTCAGCATGTAGACGCCCAGCGGTATGTTGAGGATGGCGATGCGCTTGCCCTTGAGGTCGGACAGCTTCTTGATATGGGGCTTTGCCATCACGGCATCGGCACCGTTGGAGATATCCAGTGCCATCAGGATGCGCAGCTTGACGCCGCTATCCATCAGGTCGAGCGCCTCATCCAGCGTCAGCGTCGCCATGTCGGCTGATTGATTGCGAAACGCTTCCAGCGTGATATCGGACGATGGCAACTCGAACAGTTTGGCTTTTTCCGGCGGCAGATAACCGACCTCCTTCGCCAGATAGAGCGGTTCATAGCCCGGCCAGGGACTGCTGGCAATGCGCAATGGCGGCTCGTGCCTGCTATCGCACGCGCTCAATAGCGGCAGCAAGAGCAAGGCCAGCGGCCACAGCCACGAACATTTCAATTGCCTGGGAAGTGACTTCAACCTGTATTCCTCCTGAGGGTAGACCGAGACTCTGACGGTCTCGTGCCCATTAAGATCGTCCTGCAACAAGTCAGCGAAGATTATACGGGCTATTCCTTTAATCCGATTTCCAATCCGCGATCAGTCGTTCCAGTTCATCCAAAGGCACGGGCTTGCTGAAGAAATAGCCCTGATAGGCCATACAGGCATGGTGCTTGAGGAAGCTCAACTGGGCTTCGGTCTCAACCCCTTCGGCGATCACATCATGTCTGAAGTTCTTTGCCATATCGATGATGCTCTGCACCATCCCCGCATCGCCGGGATCGACCGTGATGTCCCGCACGAAACTCTGGTCGATCTTGAGCTGGTCCAGCGGCAGTTTCTTCAGATAGGAGAGCGAGGAATAGCCGGTGCCGAAATCGTCCAGAGAAAGCTGCACGCCGAGCTCCTTCAGCTTGCGCATCTTCTCCACCACATCGGTGATGTCGTTCAGCACCACGCCCTCGGTCAATTCGAGTTTCAGTCGCTTCGGCTCGACGCCATGGCGCTGCAGGATGGATGCAAGATGCTCCACGAAATCATGCATGGCGAACTGATTAGCACTGACATTGACCGCCATCGTCAAACCTGACTTGAGCGGATCGCCCGACCACAGCGCCAGTTGGGCGCAGGCATGATGCAACACCCAGTCCCCCAACTCCACGATCAGCATGCTCTCTTCGGCCACCGGGATGAACTTTGCTGGCGGGATCGCTCCGCGCACCGGATGTTGCCAGCGCAACAGTGTCTCCACACCCACCAACTTGCGCTGGTTATCCACTTGCACTTGATAATGCAATGACAGCTCGTTGTTCTCGATGGCACGCCTAAGATCGTTCTCCAGCATGGCGCGCGTATCCAGATCTTTTTGCAAGCTCGGGTCGTAGAAGCGAATAGTGTTTCGACCGGCATTCTTCGCCTGATACATCGCTACATCCGCATGCTTAATCAGCTCATCCAATGACTCATCTCCGTCGTGGAACAACTCCACTCCGATACTGGGTGAGGTGTAATGTTCATGTTCTTTGAGCTGATAGGGTTGCGCCAGAGATTCCCGTATCTTCTCAGCTACCAACCCAGCCTTGTGCGATGCCTCTTCCCGATGGCTGCCAATCCCTTCCACCACCACCACGAACTCGTCACCACCCAGTCGCGCGACTGTATCGACCTCGCGCACACAGCGTTTGATGCGTTCCGCCACCTCGACCAGCAGCAGATCGCCATAGTCATGGCCAAGCGTATCGTTCAACACTTTGAAACGATCCAGATCGATGAACAGCAATGCACCAAAATCACCATTCCGCACTGAGGCGACCATGGCATTCTGTATACGATCCATGAATAGCCGTCGATTTGGCAATTGCGTCAGCGCATCGTAGAACGCCAAGCCGAGGATCTCCTCCTCGTTGTGCTTGCGCTCGGTGATATCACTGAAGATGGCGACATAGTTGACCGTTTCACCGGCCTCGCCCTTCACCGCCGTGATGGTCATCCACTTTGGATAGATCTCGCCGTTCTTGCGCCGGTCCCATATCTCGCCCGCCCAAGTGCCATGTTCCAGCAACTGCTGCCACATCTCCCGGTAGAAGGCTTGGTCGTGACGGCCTGAGCTCATGATGCGAGGGTTTAGCCCCAGCACTTCCCATGAGCGGTAGCCGGTGATCTCTGTAAAAGCATTGTTCACACGAATGATGTTGGACTGCGCATCGGTGATCAGGATCGCGTCGTGTGTCTCGAAAGTGGCCGCAGCCACGCGCAATTGCTCTTCGTCGCGCTTGCGTTTGGTGATGTCTTGCACCATGCCGACAGACCGGATCGGAACGCCGGCCTCGTCATAGGTCGTGGTGCAATGATCTCGCACCCATTTGATACGCCCATCCGGAAACAACAATCGATGTTCGATATCGTAAGGAACGTGATCTCGCACCGATTGCTGGTATGTCTGTTGATTCATGTCTCGATCATCCGGATGGATGACATTCAGAAACATGTCGAATGTCAATTCCTGGGCAGATGGGTCGATCTCAAAGATTTGGTATGTCTCGTCCGACCAGATCAGCCCTTCGCTCGCCACATCGTATTCCCAACTACCTAGATTTCCCAGCTTCTGCGACTCATTAAGCATTTCTTGCTGTTTCAGCAGTCGCAGGGCGTTCTGTTTACGCTCGGTGACGTCGCGACTGAACACGAACAATTTCTTCTCCTGCGGCATCAGTGTGACAGCCACTTCGATATCCAGCACCACGCCATCCTTGCGACGGTGTTTTGTCTCAAAACGGTCATAACCCTCGCGCATGATCTTTTCGATGTGTGCCCGTGTATCTGCTGGGTTCTGGACTGCCTCCAACTGGCTGATGTGCATGCCAACCAGCTCTTGCTCCGTATAGCCGGAAAGTTTCGCGTACGCCTCGTTGACTTCTTCCAGATTTCCCTGCAGATCGGTCAACCAGAAACCGTCCATGACGGTCTCTATCACCACATGATGGCGCTGCATGATAGCCTCGGCCCGCTTACGTTCGGTAATGTCGCGGCTGGCGGCATACAGATAGACTTTGCCATCTATCTCGACACCGGTTGAGCACACTTCAACTTGAATCAAGTGACCATCTTTATGGCGATGCACAGTTTCAAAGGTGGCACTTTTTCCAACGAGCTCCTTGAATATCTGCGCTAACTCTTCCGAGGTCATCTTGTCGTCCCAATCGCGCACATTGAGCCGCATCACCTCTTCATACGTGTAACCAAGCATGTGACAGAAAGCATCGTTCACTTCCAATACATTACCTTTGGCATCCATCACATGGATGCCTTCCATCGAGTTCTGTTTTAGTGCTTCATTGCGGTGTAATTGGTTTTCAATCAGGCTCAGTTGTTCACGCTGGCTGCTGACATCGAGCCCCAGTCCTATCAACACCGGCTCACCGTCGCGCATCACGCGCCGACCGGTGAATTGATAGGGAATGCGCTTGCCATCTACCGTGCACAAAGAAGCATCAACGGTCACATCTCCCTGTTCAAAGACTGCGCCTATGCTTTTAGCTATCAATGCCTTGTCATCACCCTCGAACAGATCGAGTGGGTCCATACCCACCAATGCCCCTTCTGCAAAACCCAGCACCTTCTCAAAGTTTTGGTTCACCATCATGAACCGCCCGTCCGTTCCGATCATGTAGAACACGCCCGGCAGGGACTCGATCAGCTCCTTGCGGAAAGCGTTCTCGTGTTCGATCACATCATGGCCTGACAAGGTATCCATCATGCTGTTCAACGCGACCACCAATTGCTCGACCTCACCTCCATAACTTCCGCGCAGATGCGGGATACGCTTACGTTCCGCGATCTCAGTTGCTGCATTGGTGATGCGTTTGAGCGGCTTCAGGATGACACGCAGGGCCAGCATGAACACCGCTGCAGCGAGCAGGGTCAGCATGCCTGCATTGAGCAGGCTGTTCTGGGTCAAGCCTGCCGCACCTTCCGCCGCTGCGTGTGACGGCAAGTGATAAGCCAGCAACAGGAATCGTTCCGGACGATCCTCGTCGAAATGCACCCGATCTGCGGCCAGATAGCCCCCCTCTCCATCCTTGATACGGCCCCAGTGTGGGACAGTATCGTCCAGGGCTTGGAATCTGTTCCCGAGCGCAGGGAAATCCTTGCGGATATCCGTGCGCGGAAGCGACTCTCCATCCGGATAGGTCTGTGCTGGATCGGGATGCAGCAGATAGCGCCCCTGTTCGTTGGTGACATAGCTGCTCCCACCGCTGGGAGTGCCCTGGGAGATCGGTTTTAATAGTTGCGTAGCATCCAGACTCAGCACGATCACGCCGAACCTTTGCCCCCGCTCATCGAACACAGGGACCGCTGCCCTCAGTGCCAGCCTGTAGGGCAGTTCAAACCTACCGTGCTCACGATTGAAAGAGAAGTCGGACAGATAGACGCTGCCTGCCGGGAGGGTCTGAGTCACCTTGAAGTACGGCCTGTCGCCCTTGCGCTGCAGTGCGTTCTGAGCAGTCACGTAGGATTTGCCTTGCAGGCGCTCGACACGGACCAGTTCGCGTCCGCCGTCGGCGATACCGATGTAACGCGCCTTGTAATATTCCGGGTGCGCATCCAGATACGCCTTGAATATCTCCTGCAGCCTGCGTTTCCAGACCCGCTCGGAGTTCTGCTCCCGGGGATCCATACCTCCATTGTGGATGGCACGGGCGATGCCGCTGATCGGCGGGGTGTTGGACAGGAACAGCGCATCACGGCGCAGTGTGTCGATCTGCAACTGCAGGCGTTTACGCTCGACATGCAGCGCTGAATCGAGCACTGACAGGCGATTTGTCAATGCCTCTGCACGGATGCGCCTGTGCTCGTATACTCCCCACATCGCCCCGCCTGCCACCACCAGCAGCACTCCCAGCAGGGTGATGCGAGTGGAGAGACTGATGTCGGAGAGCTTCATGGCACGCTATCTCATGATTTCCACAGCGGACTTCAGGTCCCGCCAGGCCTTGGCCTTCTCGGCAGGACTTCGCAGGAGGTAAGCAGGATGGTAGGTGATGATCAGTGGCGTACCGTGATAGTCATGCACGGTCTCGCGCAGGGAGCCCAGCGTGGCATCGCGTCCCAGCAATGACGTGGCCGCCACCTTGCCCAGCGCGACGATGAGTCTGGGTTTGATCAGCGCGATCTGCTGCTGCAGATACGGCATGCAGGCTGCGATCTCATCATGCTCGGGATTACGGTTGTTGGGCGGACGGCATTTGACGATATTGGCGATGTAGACATTGTCGCCGCGCTTCAGTCCGATGGCGAACAGCATGTTGTCGAGCAGTTTGCCCGCCTGCCCCACGAACGGTTCGCCCTGTGCATCCTCGTCCGCGCCCGGCCCTTCGCCGACGAACAACCAGTCGGCCTGCTCGTCGCCGACACCGAACACGGTCTGCGTACACGTTGCACGCAGTTGGCAGGCATCGCAAGCGCGCACTTTCTCCTTTAGCGCAGCCCAGTCCAGCGATGCGACTTCTGGCAAAGAGGTGATATCGGGGATCTCGGCGACGGGCGGTGCTTTTGCCACAGCTGCTTCAACCTTCGCTTCGGGTATCGCTTCGGGCACTTCGATCGCAAGCGGTGCGGGGACGGGTTCTTCCTGCACGGGCATGCCGCGCCGTACCCAGAGCGGATACAGGTTCAGCTCACGCAGCACGTGTTCATCCCGAACGTTCACAACCCTCTCCCCATCAATATGGCATCTTCGCGCCCGCTATGCGCCGGATAGTAATCCCGTCGCAACCCGATGTCACCAAAGCCCGCACTTCGATACAGGGCGATGGCGGAAGCATTCGACGTGCGCACTTCCAGCACCATGCGCCGCATCTCATGATGTCTGGCCAGCGCCAGCATCTCGTTCAGCAGTTTCCTGCCCTGCCCTTTGCGCTGCTGCGATGAGGCGATGGCGATATCCAGCAACTCCGCTTCATCCACGGCCAGCATCATCACTGCATAGCCGATCATCTCGCCCGCCTCCGACACATATGCTTTGCACTGGTAGCCGCTGCGCAACGCGTCAATGAAGTTTCCCTGTGTCCATGGATGGGCATGCACCGCACGCTCGATGGCGAGCACGGCATCCAGATCGGCTTCTGTCATGTCGCGCAGGATCATGCCGCGCGTTCGCGTGTGGTCAGTGCCACCTTGTCGCGCAGATAGAGCGGCAATGCCAGCGCGGCGTCCACCGCATTGCCCTGTACGAATTCGACCGCCGCCAGTCGCACCACGGCATCGGCCAGCGGCACCGCGTCTGCATCCGTGCCATCCAGCTGTGCGGCATAGCGTTGCTGCAACAACTCGCTCACCGCGAAGCCGCTGCCGCAACCGAACCAGCCTGTTCCGGTGATGTCCGGCGCATCCTCGGCCTTGCACAGGCAAGGTTCTATCACCGTGCGCCACACTTCGCCTTCCTTCTGATACGCCGCCAGATATAGTTCACCCATGCGCGCATCCAGCGCGGCGATGACCTTGTCCTTGCCTGCCGCTTCGGCCAGCGCCTGCAGGGTGCACACGCCCACGACATTCACATCGACACCGAACGCCAGACCTTGAGCGACACCACAGGCGATGCGCACACCGGTGAACGAACCCGGCCCTTTACCGAAGGCGATGCCAGCCATCTCCTTGATCTTGCATCCCGCCTCCTTAAGCACGGCATCCACCATCGCCATCAGCACTTCTGAATGCTTCTGCCCCACTTTTTCATTGTGTGCGCTGACCACACCATCCCGCCACAGGGCGACGGAGCAATATTCGGTGGAGGTCTCAATGGCGAGCAGCTTCATTCGGCGAGCAACAAAACGACGGCTTGCGCCGCGATGCCTTCACCGCGCCCGGTGTAGCCAAGTTTCTCAGTGGTGGTGGCTTTCACATTGACGGCGCTCTTCTCCAGCCGCAGGTCGGCAGCGATATGCTCGACCATCTGATGGATATGCGGCGCCATCTTGGGCGCCTGCGCGATGATGGTGGCGTCGACATTGGCGACACGGTAGCCCGCCTCGCGCACCAGATGCAGGGTCTCGCGCAACAGGATGCGGCTGTCGATGTTCTTGAACTTGGCATCGGTGTCGGCGAAGTGCCTGCCGATATCCCCCAGCGCCGCAGCGCCCAGCAGGGCATCACAGATGGCATGCAACAACACATCGGCGTCGGAGTGGCCGAGCAGTCCTTTTTCATAAGGGATGTCCACGCCGCCGATGATGAGCTTGCGCCCCTCGACCAGTTGGTGAACGTCGAAACCTTGTCCGATACGCATATAACCTATCTCCCGTCATTCCGGCGCAGGCCGGAATCCAGTCATCAAAACAATCGCCCGCAACGCGGGACAAAACCCCAAAACCATTATTAATAAAAACGCTGGATTCCGGCCTGCACCGGAATGACGGCTCATTTTTTGTTTAACAGCAACTCCGCCAGTTCGATGTCTTGCGGATAGGTCACCTTGAAGTTGCTGCTGTCGCTGGCGACCAATTTCGGCTGCAGCCCCATCGCCTCGATGGCCGATGCTTCGTCCGTGACGTTCACGCAGCGTGCCAGCGCTTCGGCCAGCAGTCCGGCGCGGAACATCTGCGGTGTCTGCGCCTGCCACAGGGCTTCGCGCGGCTCGGTGTGGGCGATACGCTGCTGCTTGTCGGCACGCTTGAGCGTGTCCGCCACCGGCACCGCGAGGATGCCGCCCACTGGGTCGTCGCGCAGCTCGGCGATCATGCGCGTCAGCAGATGCTGCGTCAGGCAGGGACGCGCCGCATCATGCACCAGCACCCAGTCGTCCAGTTCCAGTTCGGACGCCAGCAAGCCGTTGGCGACACTCTCGGCGCGCGTCGCGCCACCGCAATACAGCGGCTCCAGCTTCTCTCCGCAATGCGACCAGTCGTAACGCGCGAAATATTCATCGTCGGGGGCCAGCACCACGAACACCGTCTTGATCTGCGGACAGGCACAGAGCGTGGTGAGCGCGTGCCAGATCATGGGTCGGCCGGCAAGGTCGAGATACTGCTTGGGCAACTCGTGCCCCATACGGGCACCGAAACCTGCAGCGGGAACTAGGGCGTGGAATTCTGACATGGCGTGAATTGTAAAACAGGAGGCTGGGCAAGGTGGCTTATAATGCGCGCCTTTGTTTCAGGCAGTGCACCGTGCTTTTCGATTCCCCTACCTCCCGTCCCCGCTACACCGGCCTGACCGGTTCGTCCGATGCGCTTGCGCTTGCGCAACTCGCCCCGCACAAGTCGCCGCTGGTGGTGATCGCCGCCAACGCGCTGGAAGCGCAACGCCTGGTAGAAGAGATCCCGTTCTTCGAACCAAAGCTAAAAGTGCACCTGTTGCCGGACTGGGAGACCCTGCCCTACGACCACTTCTCGCCGCACCAGGACCTGGTCTCGGAACGGCTGGCGACCCTGCACCACATTCGCACACAGGCTTTCGATGTCGTGATCGTGCCGATCACCACCGCGCTCTATCCGCTGCCGCCGGTGAGCTATATGGCGGCTTACACCTTCTTCCTGAAGAAGGGTGAAGCGCTGGATCTGGACGGTTTCCGCCAGCAGATGACGCTGGCCGGTTACACCCATGTACAACAGGTGCTGACACCGGGCGAATACTGCGTGCGCGGCGGGCTGATCGACCTGTTCCCCATGGGCAGCACGCTGCCGTTCCGTATCGACCTGTTCGACGACGAGATCGAGACCATCGCCACCTTCGATGTGGATACCCAACGCACCTTGTATCCCGTACCGGAGATACGCCTGCTGCCCGCGCGCGAATTCCCCATGGACGACAAAGGTCAGGCCACCTTCCGCCAGCGCTTCCGCGAACGCTTCGAAGGCGACCCGTCAAAATCCCGAATCTATAAGGATGTGAGCAAAGGCATCGCCCCGGCCGGTATCGAGTATTACCTGCCGCTGTTCTTCGAGCAGACCGCTACCCTGTTTGACTACCTGCCGACTGATGCCACGCTGTGTCTGCACCACGATGTCGATGCCGCCATCCAGCAATTCACCGTAGATGCAGCCTCGCGCTACAACTTGTTGCGTGGCGACCCGCAACATCCCCTGCTGGAAACGAAAGAACTGTTCCTGAGTGCGGAGCAGTTCTTCGTAAAGGCAAAAGACTTTGCACGTATGGACATCGCCGCCAATGACAGCGGCGCGAACGCCACACCCTGCCCCACTGCCGCCATCCCGCCCATCGCGGTCGACCGCCGCGCCGACATCCCCACGCTAAAGTTCGCCGACTTCCTGCGCGACTACGACGGGCGCGTGCTGTTGCTGGCCGACAGTCTGGGGCGTCGCGAGATCATGTCCGGCTACCTTGAGGAGTACGGACTGCAACCGGTGGTATGCGAGGACTATGCGTCCTTCCTCACAAGCGGCGAGAAGTTCATGCTCGGCGTGGCAACCGTCGGCGGCGGTTTCATCCTAGAAAAAGATAAATTCGCTATCGTCACCGAGAGCGAACTCTACGCCACACCTTCCCGCGCGCGCATCACCCGCACCGCCAAGAAGAGCAACGTGGAAGGCATGCTGCGCGACCTGTCCGAGCTCAAGCCGGGCGACCCGGTGGTGCATGAGCAGCACGGCATCGCGCGCTATCACGGCCTGGTCAATCTGGACATGGGCGAAGGCGAGAACGAGTTCCTGCTGCTGGAATATGCGGACGAGGCCAAGCTGTACGTGCCGGTGTCGCAACTGCATGTCATCAGCCGCTACAGTGGCGGCGCACCCGAGACCGCACCGTTGCACAAGCTGGGCAGCGGCGCGTGGGACAAGGCCAAGCGCCGCGCCATGCAGCAGGTGCGCGACACCGCTGCCGAACTGCTGAACATCTACGCCCAGCGCGCGCTGCGCAAAGGTCATGCGTTCAAGTTCAACTATCACGACTATGAAGCCTTCGCCGCCGGATTCGGTTTCGAAGAGACCACCGACCAGGCGGCCGCCATCGAAGCGGTCATCCTCGACCTGCAATCCGGCAAGCCGATGGACCGCCTGATCTGCGGCGATGTCGGCTTCGGCAAGACAGAGGTCGCGCTGCGCGCCGCCTTCATCGCTGCCATGGAAGGCAAGCAGGTCGCCGTGCTGGCACCGACCACGCTGCTGGTCGAACAACACTTCCAGAACTTCTCCGACCGCTTCGCCGACTTCCCCATCAAGCTCGCCGAGTTGTCGCGTTTCCGCTCCACCAAGGAGACCACGCAGGCGCTGAAAGACTTGGCGGATGGCAAGGTGGACATCGTCATCGGCACGCACAAGCTGATCCAGAAAGATGTGAAGTTCCACAATCTGGGCTTGGTCATCCTCGACGAAGAACACCGTTTCGGTGTGCAACAGAAAGAACGTCTGAAGGCATTGCGTGCAGAAGTGGACGTCCTCACGCTCACCGCCACGCCCATCCCGAGAACCTTGGCGATGTCGCTGGAAGGTCTGCGCGACTTCTCGGTGATCGCCACCGCGCCGCAGCGCCGCCTGTCCATCAAGACCTTCGTCAGCAACTACAGCGCGGGCGTGATCCGCGAAGCCGTGCTGCGTGAACTGAAGCGCGGCGGACAGGTGTACTTCCTGCACAACGAAGTGGACACCATGCCCAACATGCTGGAGAAACTGACCGAGCTACTACCCGAAGCACGCATCCGCATGGCGCATGGCCAGATGGGCGAACGCGAACTGGAAGCGGTGATGCGCGACTTCACCCACCAGCGTTTCAACGTGCTGCTGTGCTCCACCATCATCGAGACCGGCATCGACGTGCCCACCGCCAACACCATCATCATGAACCGCGCCGACCGCTTCGGTCTGGCACAGTTGCATCAGCTGCGCGGCCGCGTCGGTCGTTCGCACCACCAGGCCTACGCCTACCTGCTGGTGGACAGCAAGGACGGCCTCACCGCGCAAGCCAAGAAACGTCTGGAAGCCATCCAGGCCATGGAACAACTGGGCAGCGGTTTCTATCTCGCCATGCACGATCTGGAGATCCGCGGTGCGGGTGAAGTGCTGGGCGAATCGCAGAGCGGCGAGATGCAGGAGATCGGTTTCAGTCTTTACAACGACATGCTGAACGCCGCTATCAAATCGCTTAAATCCGGCAAGGAGCCGGACATGGCGCACCCGCTGGGCGTGACGACGGAGATCAACCTGCATACCCCCGCCCTGCTGCCGGACGAATACTGCGGCGACATCCACCAGCGTCTGGTCATCTACAAACGCCTCGCCAACTGCGAATCGCAACAAGACCTGGACGACATGCAACAGGAACTCATCGACCGCTTCGGCCTGCTACCCGAACCGGCGCAGACCCTGTTCGACTGCCACCGCCTGCGCATCCTCGCCAAGCCGCTGGGCATCAGCAAAGTGGACGCCTCCAGCGAAGCGATCCAGATCCAGTTCGTTCCCGAACCGCCCATCGACCCGATGAAGATCATCACCATGATCCAGAGCAAACGGCACATCAAGATGTCCGGGCAGGACAAGCTGCGCATCGAGCTGAAGTATGGGGAGTTGAAGCAAAGGGTGCTGGCGATCAGAAACTTCTTTGGGGAGCTGTCTTGAAAGTCAGCATTTCAAACTGCGTTCACAATCCGGAATATCGCTCATGAACTCAGTCGACTGGATAGGCAGCGCCGCTGCGACACTGACCACCACCGCATTCATACCGCAGGCGCTGAAGGTATGGCGCACACGGCACACCGCCGACATCTCGCTGGGTATGTATGCCATGTTCACACTGGGCGTGGCGTTGTGGCTGGCATACGGCATCCTACTGCAAGCATGGCCCATCATCGTCGCCAACAGCATCACACTGCTGCTGGCGGGGGCCGTGCTGGCGATGAAGATACGCTTCGGCTAGAGGATCTTCATTTCCCGGCCCGCGCAGGGCGAACGGGCCGTATCAGTACGTTACTTCTTCCCGTGCTTCCCCCACCACTCCCACCGCTGCTGCTTGTCCATGAACGTCCATGCCAGCAACCTGCTCTTCTTCTGACCTTGCGCCATCTCGATGGTGCGGCTGTCTACCGCACCTGCATGTTTCAACGCGCTATAGGCCTGAGGCAGACTGGTGGATTTTGAGATCAGGGTGGTGAACCACAGGCAGTGTTCGCCGCCGCTTGCGCTCTCTTCAATCATACGGGTGACGAAGGCTTCCTCGCCGCCCTCGCAACACAACTCCATACTTTGTCCGCCGAAGTTCAGCACCGGCTTCTTGTGTTTGTTGTGTTCCTTGCCGAGGTTCTGCCATTTGCGTTGCGCGCCTTTTCTGGCTTCGGCGAGCGAGGCATGGAACGGCGGGTTGCTCAGGGTGAGCGCGAAATATTCGTCGGCATAGGTGACGCCGGAGAAGATATCTGCGGTCGAGGATTGCAGGCGCAGCTCGACGGCGTCGCTCAGTTTGTTTTCGTCGATGATGTGCCGAGCGTTGTCCAGCGCGACCTCATCGATATCCGTACCCACGAAATGCCAGCCGTAGCTGGCGTTGGCGATGAGCGGATAGATACAGTTCGCGCCCACGCCGATGTCGAGCACCCTCACCGCTTCGCCGCGCGGCACCTCGCCGCCGTTGCTCTCGGCCAGCAGGTCGGCGAGGTAGTGGATGTAGTCGGCGCGACCGGGAATGGGCGGGCACAGATATAGGTCGGGGATGTCCCATGTGACGATGTTGTAATGCTGCTTCAGCAGCGCGCGATTCAGCGCTTTAACCGCAGCCGGATCGGCGAAGTCGATCGACTCATTACCATGTGCATTCACGGACACATACGCGGCCAGCTCGGGACTGACGCTGATGAGTTGCGCGAAGTCGTAGCGATCCCGATGCAGATTGCGCGGATGCAGATTGGTTTTCGTTGCGACTGGGGGCATGACAGGAATGGCTAACCGATGCGTTGAACAGACGTGACATTCTAAACAATCATGGCATCAAGACACGACTTTTCCCCTGCCATCCCGGTAGAGACGAGCAACCCAGGCATGAAGTCACAACAAGCGTACCCGCCCTGAAGTAAAATGCGCGCCACTGTTTTCAACCGGCTGCCCGCCCTTGCGGGCTGTATCACCTGAACATGAACCTCATCCTCCAAGCCCTGCACGCCATCCCAGCCGTTCAAGTCGAACACATCGCCACTCTTGCATCGGCGCAACGCATCGAACAGATCACGCCGCACGCCTTTCGCCTGCGCGGTGCCGAACCACACGAGATCATCGGAGCCTATTGTTACGAACACCAGATCGACTGCGGCTACGTTCCAGAAGGCAAGCATCTCGGCGATTTCGGCCTGCTGGTGATGGATATGGATTCCACGCTGATCAGCATCGAATGCATCGACGAGATCGCCGACATGCAAGGCATCAAACCGCAGGTTGCCGAGATCACCGAAGCGGCGATGCGCGGCGAGATCGACTTCTCCGAAAGCCTGCGCCGCCGGGTGGCGTTGCTGCAAGGGTTGGATGAATCCGCTTTACAGCGCGTGTACGAAGAACGCCTGCAACTCAATCCCGGCGCAGAGAAGATGCTGGCCGCGATGAAGCAACACGGTATCAAGACGATGCTGGTTTCCGGCGGTTTCGTGTTCTTCACCGAACGCCTGAAAGCGCGCCTCGGCCTCGACTATGCGCACGCCAACACGCTGGAGATTGTGAACGGAAAATTGACCGGCAAGGTGCTGGGCGACATCGTGGATGCGCAGGGGAAAGCCGACTGGCTCAACCGTGTACGCGAAGAACTGGGTTTGAGCCGCGAGCAGGTGATCGCCATGGGCGACGGCGCGAACGATCTGAAGATGATGGCGCAGGCGGGTGTGAGCATGGCCTACCACGCCAAGCCGGTGGTGCGCGCGCAGGCCAGCCACGCACTGAACTTTGTCGGACTGGATGGTTTATCCACCTTGTTCGAGCAGGCATGATTCCAGCCTGATGAACGTGTTAAACGAACAGACCGACGTTCGGCGCAAGGCGGCAACTCAAACTAGGGAAGGTCTGATTAAGTCCGAAAGCCATGGTTCGATACATTTTCCGTTCGTCCCGAGTGCCGCGCTTGCGCGGTGTATCGAGGGAGCGAACGGGAAATACTCACCACGAACGGACTTAATCAGACCTTCCCTAAAGTTGTATTGAATCGGCTCCACTCGGCTGGAGGCTGTTTTCCTGTATCCCCACCGCATCCAGAGTTTTTTTCAGCCCCTTGTTGCGATACATCGCATCATCGGCAGCATCGACCAATTCCATCCCGCTCACCCCGTCCGCAGGATAGAAAGCCACCCCGGCACTGACGCCCAGTTCCAGTGTATGTCCGCGCACTTCGAACGGTCGGGACAGGGCCACGGTAATCTTGCGGATCACACGATCCGCGTCCGCCGTGCTTTCAGCATCAGTGAGCAGGATGGCGAATTCATCGCCGCCGAGGCGGGCCACCGTATCACTCTCACGCACACCGCTCTCGATGCGCACCGCCGCCAGCTTCAGCACCACGTCACCGACACGGTGGCCGAACTGGTCATTGATCGGCTTGAAGTTATCCAGATCGAGGAAGATCACCGCAAAGCTGCGCTGCTCGCGCTTGGCCACGACCAGCGCATGCGCAAGGCGGTCGTTGAACAACTGGCGGTTCGGCAAGCCCGTCATCGGGTCGTGGTAGGCCATCTGCATCGGTCGCAACTGAAAACTCATCATGAACGGCACGCAGATGACAGCGAGCAGGCCGGCATCGGTCATGGCGCGCATCCAGACCGGATAACCGTACGCCTCCATCACCGGATCGACGGTGACCATCAGCAACAGCTCCGCAAGGGCAATGAGTCCCAGCAACAGGAAGAAATGACGCATCGGGATGCCTTCTTTCATAGAACCCTCCAATATCCGATGTGCAACAGTCGGCTGTTCATCCGAGACTCTACCTGCTCGCCACGCAAATAAACACCCCCGTTTCTCATCGGGGATTAGAACCCGAAAAAAGCTTCGCCGCCATGCCCCGATTGGGCTATCTTTGCATACCGGAATCACGCACCAAAAGGCATCCCCACATGACGCAAGAGATCAGCACCGAAGTCCTCCTTGAAAAATACGCGGAAGCAGACGAAAACACGGTGCAGGACGTGCGCCGCCGCGTGGCACGCGGGCTGGCGCAGGCCGAGAAACCGGAGCAACGCGCGCAATGGGAAGAGGCTTTCTTCCAGGCTCAGGAGAACGGCTTCGTCCCTGCGGGTCGCATCAATTCCGCCGCCGGACTCAAAATACAGGCCACGCTGATCAACTGCTTCGTGCAACCGGTGGGCGACGCCATCTCCGGTTTCAGCGACGGCCGCCCCGGCATCTATGACGCGCTGCAACAAGCGGCCGAGACCATGCGGCGCGGCGGCGGTGTGGGCTACGACTTCTCCACCATCCGCCCCGAAGGTGCGCATGTGAAAGGCACCAACTCGCGCGCTTCCGGCCCCATCTCTTACATGCGCGTGTTCGACCGTTCCTGCGAGACCGTCGAGTCCGCCGGTGCACGGCGCGGCGCACAGATGGGCGTGCTGCGTTGCGACCATCCCGACATCGAGAAATTCATCAGCGCCAAAGACAAGGGCGACCTGCGCAACTTCAACATCTCGGTCGGCGTCACCGACGCGTTGATGCATGCGGTAGAGAAGGATGAGGAATTCGAATTGGTGCACGCCGCCGAACCTTCCGCCGCCATCAAGGAAGCCGGCGCGACACAACGCGCCGACGGCAAGTGGGTGTACCGCAAAGTGCGCGCCACCGACCTGTGGAAACAGATCATCGCCAGCACTTACGACCACGCCGAGCCCGGCGTGCTGTTCATCGACCTGATGAACCGCGACAACAACCTGTCGTATTGCGAAGTGATCGAGGCTACGAATCCATGTGCTGAACAGCCCCTCCCCCCTTACGGCTGCTGCTGCCTCGGCTCCATCGACCTGACACGCATGGTAAAGAACCCGTTCACGAATCATGCGGGCTTCGATCACGAACCATTCAAACATCTGGTGCGTACCTCGATCCGCATGCTGGACAACGTGCTGGATGTGACCGCGTGGCCGTTGCCGGAACAACAGGAAGAAGCGCGCAGCAAGCGCCGTGTCGGTCTGGGTTTCACCGGGCTGGGCGATGCGCTGGCGATGCTGGGGCTGCGTTACGACACCGACGAGGCGCGCGCCTTCGCCGCCGACATCACGCGCATCATGCGCGACGAGGCCTATGCCGCCTCGGTCGATCTGGCCATCGAACGCGGCGCGTTCCCGCTGCTGGATGCGGACAAATATCTGGACGCACCGCGCTTCGCTTCGCGCCTGCCGGATGAACTGAAGAACAAGATACGCAAGCACGGTCTGCGCAACAGCCATCTTCTTTCCATCGCGCCCACCGGCACCATCTCGCTGGCCTTCGCCGACAACGCCTCCAACGGCATCGAACCGCCGTTCTCCTGGTTCTACACGCGCAAGAAGCGCATGCCGGACGGCTCCACCAAGGACTATCAGGTGGAAGACCACGCTTGGCGTCTGTACAAAAAACTGGGCGGCGACACCGACAAGCTGCCGGCCGCGTTCGTCACCGCGCTGGAGATCAGCGCCATCGACCACATGAAGATGGTGGCCGCCGTCGCGCCCTACATCGACACATCGATCAGCAAGACGGTGAACGTGCCGGCCGACTATCCCTACGAGGATTTCAAGGACCTGTACACCGAAGCCTGGAAGGCCGGACTGAAAGGTCTGGCGACCTATCGCCCGAACAGCGTGCTCGGTTCGGTGCTGTCGGTCACCCCGGAGAAGAAGACAGAAGAACAGCCGCAGGATTTCGTGTTCGACCAGGACCGCCGCATCGTGCTGGAAACCGCACCCGAGCCCGCGCTGGCCTCGCTGCGCTGGCCGGGCCGCCCCGAACTGCCCGCCGGTAGCGAAGGCTGGGTGTCGCAAGTCGTCAAGCATCCGCTCGGCAGTTTCGTCGCCTTCGTGTCGCACACTACGAATGGTTGCAATCACCCCTTCGAAGTGTGGGTGAACGGTTCCGAGCAGCCGCGCGGTCTGGGCGCATTGGCAAAATCCTTGTCGATGGACATGCGCACACGCGACCCGGTGTGGATACGCATGAAGCTGGAGATGCTGATGAAGTCGGCAGGCGACGATGGCTTCGACATGGCGATGCCGCCGGATGGAGAAGTGAAACGCATGCCCAGCCTGGTGGCAGCCTTCGCGCACCTGCTGAAATACCGCATCGAACAACTGGGTGCGCTGGAAGTGTGCGACGGCGCGACCACGCCGATGATGGATGCACTGTTCGCCAAGAAGGAACCGAAGACCGGTGTCGACGGCACCATGAGCTGGACGGTGGACATCTCCAACGCGGGCAGCGGCGACGACTTCGTGCTGGGCCTAAAAGAACTGGTGCTGCCAGACGGCCAGCGCCGCCCCTACTCCATGTGGCTGTCCGGCGTGTATCCGCGCGCACTGGACGGACTGTGCAAGGTGCTCAGCCTGGACATGCGCGTGATCGACCCGGCCTGGATCGGTATGAAGCTGCGCAAGCTGCTCAACTTCGGCGAGCCGCTGGGCGATTTCATGGCGCGCGTGCCGGGCGGCAACAAGATGGAAAGCTATCCGTCGACCGTCTCGTATGTCGCCAAACTCATCATCCACCGCTACGCCATGCTCGGTGTGCTGGACGAACACGGCTATCCGGTACAGCAGATGGGCGTGCTGGAGATCCCCGAAGGCCAGCTCAAGCCCACCGCCATCCGCACGATCACCGGCAAGCTCTGCAAGGAATGCGGCAACGCCACGCTGATCAAGAAGGACGGCTGCGAGTTCTGCACCAGTTGCGGCGCGATTGGGGCGTGCGGTTGAGCCAGCCAGCGTCAGCTCGCCTGATGTTCCGCCGGCTCGTCACCGGCGCTTGCCTGCTCGCACTGGCACCGCTCTCGCAAGCGGAAGGTCTCGCCGTGACCCTGCATGCCAGCGCGCTGGGCGGCGGCATCGAGTTGACCCGGCCCATCGCCCCCTCGTTCAACGCGCGTCTCGCCTACCACCAGTACCGTTCGCTAGGCGCAGACCCACTCGCCCTGCTGGACCAGTTCGACAGTTTCTGGACCGACCTGTTCGGCATCACCCGCTCGGACAACGTCTACGATTATCAGGGCCGACAACATCTCCTGTCGCTCATCGCGGACTGGTATCCCGACCCCGGTAGCCAATCGCACTTCAGTGCCGGGCTAGGCTACAACCGCAACAGCGAGGACATCACCGGACTGGAGCAGATCACCGGTGGCTACATTTTGGGCGGCACGCACTATTCAGCAAATCAGGTCGGCATGTTGCAAGGTCATGTCAGCCACAACGGACTGGCCCCCTATCTGGGCTGGGGCTGGGGCAATCCGGTCAAAAATGGCAAAAGATGGGGCTTCAAGTTAGATGCCGGCGTCATCTATCAGGGCCGGCCAACAGTAACGCTGGGTGCGACGGGCACGGTCGCCGCTGCCGATCTCGAACCGGAAAGGACCAGACTGGAAAACGAGGCCTCGCTGTGGTCGCCACTGTTGTCCATGGGCGTGACGTATCAATGGTGAAGTTGACTCAATGCCCATCTGCCGTCATCTACTGGCAGTATCGAAGCAAACTTCGATCTGGGCAGTCTCTTTCTCACTCACTCCTAACTCCGCTCGTGCTGAGTAGCGCATTTATTGCGCGTATCGAAGCCTGTCCTGAGCTCGGCCGAAGGGCATGAGCGGAACTTCCACTGCACATACAAACATGATTCGTCTCTGCCTCAAACTCTGTCTGATCTTCCTCACCCTGCCCCTGTACGCGCATGCCTCCCTGCCGCAGGCCTCCAACGTCCCCGGTGGTGTCGCGATCGTTCCATTGGGCGCAGTGGCTGAGAACTCGCAACCGCCGCAAGCCTGGCTTGGCGAACAGCCCGTCCTCGTGACCGCCAATAAGGGGAAATGGTATGCCGTGGTCGGTCTGCCGCTGGGCATGAGACCGGGCGCGCAAGTACTACAGGTAAAACGTAACGAAACAACCCGCGAACTCACCTTCAAAGTCCGCCCAAAAAAATATCCAGAGCAGCGCATCACGCTGAAGGACAAAGGCAAGGTAGAACTCTCGCCGGAAAACGAAGCACGCGCCATCGGCGAGATCACCCGTATCAAGCAGCTCAAGCTGCACTGGCAGCCGAGTCCCGACACCGACACCGCCTTCATCCAGCCCGCACAAGGCAGACTGTCCGGCCATTTCGGCCTGCGCCGCATCTTCAACGGCCAACCGCGCTCGCCGCACGCCGGCATAGACGTGGCCGTCCCGACAGGCACAGAGGTCGTCGCCAGCTCGCCGGGCAAGGTACTCGCCATCGACGACTATTTCTTCAACGGCAAGACTGTGTTCCTCGACCACGGCAACGGCCTGCTCACCATGTACTGCCATCTCGACCGTATCGACGTCGCCGCAGACCAGGCCGTGCGTAAAGGTCAACCCATCGGCCTCTCCGGCAAGACAGGCCGGGCCACCGGTCCGCATCTGCACTGGAGCGTGATCCTCAACGGCGCAATGGTGAACCCCAAACTGTTCCTGCCGCGCGACACCAAGTGAACTCCGGCAAGCCCCTGCCCTACCTCACCGGCTACCCCGCCGCGCTGGTGGCGCAGGTGCGGCAACTGATCGCACAGGACAAGGTCTCCGACCTGCTGCGCAAGAGATACCCCGACTCGCACGACATCCGCACCGACAAGGCGCTGTACGACTACGTGCTGGAAATCAAAAATGAATACCTGCGAAATGCCGGCCAACTGAGCAAAGTGATGTTCGACAGCAAGCTGCAGGTCTTGCGCAACGCCCTCGGCACCCACACCACCCACTCGCGCGTGCAAGGCTTGAACCTCAAAGCCAAGAAAGAGATACGCATCGCATCCCTGTTCAAAGACACTCCGCCCGAATTCCTGCGCATGATCGTCGTCCACGAACTCGCACACATGAAGCAGCGCGAGCACGACAAGGCGTTCTATCAACTGTGCATGCACATGGAACCGGACTACGGACAACTTGAATTCGACCTGCGCGTGTACCTGAGTTATCGCGACACGGGCGGCGGGAAGTTATGGGGCGGAGTCGATGCAGGCTTGAAAGGCGCAGATTGAATTCGGAGGGGACTGCTGCTCGGCCTTTGCTGTCGTTTACATCTAGGTGTGGCAACGGCTGGATTGGATCGGTCACCAGTCATCGGGAGAGGAATCGTCCCAACGGCTGCTTACTTGAATCTCGACTGGGTGTTCTTAATCCATAACTGCCTGCAACCAGTGGCTGTTTTCATGCACTCCCGCCTTCATCACTATGGCGCTCAAAAATCTCTCGGAATTTCTCCGCACAGTTTTTAAAAGCATTGAGGACTGCAGGATCGAAGTGCGTAGGCAGGGTGCGCCCATCGCCAGATAGGATTATTTCTGAGGCGCGCTCATGACTATATGCATCTTTGTAGGGACGCTTTGAACGCAGTGCATCATACACATCACAAATCTGTGTGATACGTGCAGATAGAGGAATGGCCTCGCCTTTGAGCCCCTGCGGGTAACCGCCACCATCCCACTGCTCATGGTGACTACCTGCGATTTCAGCGCCCATCAACAGATAAGGTGAATTTGCACCGCTAAGCATTTGCACCCCCAGTGTGGTATGTGTTTTTATGATCTCCCATTCATGAGGCTCGAATTTGCTGGGTTTATTCAGGATGGCATCCGGAATCGCTATCTTTCCTACATCATGCATCGGACTTGCATAATGGATCGTGTCGCAGAACTCGGCACTCATGCCCAAACACTTAGCTACTTCAGTGCTGTAAAAGCTCACGCGTGCCACATGAAATCCGGTTTGCTCATCTTTATATGAAGCTGCACGTGTCATAGTCACGATCGTTTCGCGGTGACTTTCGACTATTTGATGGGTACGCTCTTCCACCAGCGTCCCTAGATGATGGCGCAAACGATAAAGCTCTAAATGGGTATGCACTCTGGCCAATAACTCTTCTCGCTGAAAAGGCTTGGTCACGTAATCCACCGCGCCCACCTTGAATCCTTGTATCTTGTCGCCAATCTCGGAGGCTGCGCTGAGAAAGATCACCGGGACATTGTTTGTCGCAGAATTAGCTTTGAGGCGCCGGCACACTTCATAGCCATCCATCCCTGGCATACGAATATCCAACAAAATAAGCTCAGGCGGATCGAGTGTGGCCGCTTGCAGCGCCAACTCTCCGCTGAGCGCAGAACGTACCTGATAGCCCTCAGATTTGAGTATTTCCGTTAACAACTTCAGCGAGGCCGAAGTGTCATCAACGACGAGTATTTTTCCCATTGTTGCCATTGAAGTCTTTTGCCTCATTTATATTCATAACGACGATACCTATGTAGCTTTCCCATGCCCTGCCAAGTTTGAACGCAGCAGCGCCAGTATGGACGGGTAATCATAGTCTTCGGCAAGCGCCCTGAGCGCGACCGCCAATTCGGCATCGATCATCGCGATCTCATCAATGATTACCATGATGCGCTCACTGTCTAGGCGGCTCAATTCAAGTTTAAAGCGTTTGCGCAATTCTTCCGGTAAGGCAGTCATTGCTTCTGCCGAGAGTTCGGTTGCCGGTGTTATTTCTGTTTCTGCCTCGGCGCGGGTAAAGCGCACACCCAGCAACTGCTCCATACAGTCGAAGATCTGATTCGCGCGGAAAGGTTTATGCACGATGTCGTCAAAGCCGGCGGCAGTCAGTTGCTCATCCTCTTCCCTGAAGGTGGATGCGGTCACCGCCGCGATTCTGACCTTGTCGCCCTCGGGCAACGCACGGATGCGGCGAGTGGCTTCCATGCCGTCCAGCACCGGCATCCGCCGGTCCATCCAGATGAAATGCGGGTGCCAGTGCTGAAATTTCTCCACCGCTTCGGCACCGTTCTGGGCAATCTCGACCTCAAACCCGACGCTGCCCAGCAGGCGCTCCAGTAACAGCCAGTTGTCTTCTTGGTCGTCCACCACCAGTACCCGGTAGAGCGGCTGTCCGGGGGCGAGTCCGGTCACTTCTCCGCTCACCTTGAAAGACTGCGGAATCTCTTCGGCTTGCGCCAGTTGCACTAGCACATCCACGCGGAAGGTGCTGCCCTGCCCAACGGTACTGGTCAGCGAGATGGTGCCGCCCATCAGTTCGACGAACTGCTTGGTGATCGCCAGCCCCAGGCCGGTGCCCTGCTGTTTGTTCTGTGATCCGATCTGCATGAAGGGCTGGAACAATTTGGCCTGATCGGCTGCCGAGATGCCGCTACCCGTGTCCTCGACCTCGACCAGCAGGTGTTCGGCATGGTTGTGTTTCAGGCCCAGGCGCAAGGTGACGCCGCCTTCCTCTGTGGCCTTGATCGCGTTGGAGAGCAGGTTGATGAAGATCTGTCGCAGCTTGGCTTCGTCGCCGACGATAAAGCGCGGGAATTCGGAATGCTGGTCGAGCAGCAATTGCAGGCCCTTTTCCTGCGCTCGGATGCGCAGCATGTCGGTGAGGTCGAGCACCATAGCGCCCAGATCGAACGGCTTGGGGTTCAGTACGATATGGCTGGCTTCAATCTTGGCGATGTCGAGCACGTCGTTAATCAGACCGAGCAGGTGGTCGCCGCTCTTGTGGATGATGTTCAGACTTTCATGCTGTGCCGCGGAGAGATTCTCGTCTTTGCGCATGATGTCGGAGAAGCCGAGAATGGCGTTGAGCGGCGTGCGCAGCTCGTGTGACATGTTGGCTAGGAAGATGGATTTGGCGCGGTTGGCGGTTTCGGCGGCGACTTTTGCATTTTTGAGTTCATTTTCATTTTTAAGTCGTTCGGTAAAATCAATATGCATGGTGATCGCTAGATTTCCCACCTGAAGACTGTGCACTTCAAGCTTCTTCACTTCGCCATTTTTAGCCACGATGTCTAAAAGCATGGGCTGGATTGGTATCCCTGTTTTTGCAGACTCCTCCAGCATTGTGACCCAATCCTTCTGAACCTTTTCACGATACGCGACATCGGGGAAAAAAAGCGGCCAGTGAGCTTCTACAGTGGGAATATCTGCTGCCGTATATCCAAGCAGCTTTGTAAACGCGCTGTTCAGACAAACAACTTTTCCAGACGCCTCAAAATGCGCTGCAGGCAATGGCAACTGAAGTATGAAATCAATTATTTCATTTTTATTCATAGTGACGATACCTATGTAGCTTTCCCATGCCCTGCCAAGTTTGAACGCAGCAGCGCCAGTATGGACGGGTAATCATAGTTCTCGGCAAGCGCCCTGAGCGCGACCGCCAATTCGGCATCGATCATCGCGATCTCATCAATGATTACCATGATGCGCTCACTGTCCAGCGAATTCAATTCAGATGTAAATCGCTTGCGCAATTCTTCCGGTAAGGTGGCCTGTCAGCCGAGAGTTCAGCTGCGTTTCGAGAAAGCCGTTCTGGGAGACTATGGATGCGGCCAGCCGCGAGGCTGCGCAGCTGTCTTGTGACACAACAGCTTTGACCGACGGCAAGACACACGATGCAAAATAGACTGCTACATAACGGACGGTCGCCACAGACAGCAACGGGTTAAGAGTACGCATTCGCGTTTTGAAAAAGCTGTCGTTCAGGTTGATTCCTGACGTCTATGACCGGTGACCGTTACAAACCTGCCGTTGACCCACCTAAATGCCACCGGCAGCTCAGGCCGACTCTCAGTCATTACAACTCCTGTCACTTTACTGAAACATTACCTGTATAAATTGCGCACACTTTTAAAGTGAAAGGAGCTGAAGATGGAGTGGGAAGAGTGGTTCGAGCCTGTATGCGACGAAGAGTTTGATGACGATATCTGAGTAGCAACAGCGTTAAGTAAAGAGGTCACCGATGGTGGCTTTTTTTATTCTGGAACCAAGCAAAACAGAAGTCTTTTCACGGACTCGTCACACTTCAGCCTGCAAGCCGACTATCAGTTCAATCCTCCAACGCCCTCACCTTCACCGACTTGCCTTTAACCTTACCCGCGTTCAGCCGCTTCACGGCTTCGCGTGCGATGTCGCGGGTGACGGCGACGTAGGTGGACATGTCGGTGACGGTGATCTTGCCGACTTGTTCGCGGGTGAAGCCGGCTTCGCCGGTGAGCGCGCCCAGCACGTCGCCGGGGCGCATTTTTTCCTTGCGTCCGCCGAGTATCTGTAGCGTGACCATGGGCGGCACCAGCGGGGCGTTGTGTTCGCGTTGCAGTTTGTCCAGTTCTTCCCATTCGGGTTCGATGCCCATCATCTTGGCGATGTTGGAGACGCGGCTCATCTCGGCGGGACTGACCAGGTTGAGCGCCCAGCCTTCGGCGTCGGCGCGGCCGGTGCGGCCGATGCGGTGGATGTGCACTTCTGGATCGGGGGTGACGTCGACGTTGATGACTGCTTCCAGTTGGGCGATGTCCAGCCCGCGCGCGGCGACGTCGGTGGCGACCAATACGGAGCAACTGCGGTTGGCGAACTGGATCAGCACCTGGTCGCGTTCGCGCTGTTCCATGTCGCCGTTCAGCGTGAGCGCGTGGATGCCTTCGGCCTGCAGTACGTCGAGCAGGTCGCGGCATTGTTGTTTGGTGTTGCAGAAGGCCAGCGTGCTGACCGGACGGTAATGCTTGAGCAAGGCCGCGACAGCGGGCAGGCGAGTCTCGTGGCGTATCTCATAGAAACGCTGGCGTATCTTGTTCTCATCGTGCTGTTCGACCAGCTTCACTTCCTGCGGCTGGTGCATGAACTGGCGCGCCAGTTTGGTGACACCGTCTGGATAGGTGGCGGAAAACATCATGGTCTGGCGACGGTCGGGGCAGCGCTTCGCCACGAATGCGATGTAGTCGTAGAAGCCCATGTCCAGCATGCGGTCGGCTTCGTCCAGCACCAGCGTGTTGATCGCGTTCAGTTCCAGCGTGCCGCGCTCGATGTGGTCCATGATGCGGCCCGGCGTGCCGACCACGATGTGCGCACCGAAGCCCAGACTCTCGCGCTGCGGGCGCATGGTGCTGCCGCCGACCAGCGTGAGGATCTTGATGCTGTGCATGTAGCGCGCAAGGCGGCGCAGTTCCTGCGTGACCTGGTCGGCCAATTCGCGCGTGGGGCACAGCACCATGGCCTGCACGCCCATGTGCTTGGGATTGAGCTTGGTCAGCAAGGGCAGACCGAAGGCGGCGGTCTTGCCGCTGCCGGTCTTAGCTTGTGCGATCAGATCTTGGCCGGCCAGGGTGATGGGCAGGCTCTCCGCCTGGATCGGCGTCATGGTGAGGTAGCCGAGCTGCTGCAGGTTGTCCAGCATGGCGGGCGGCAGCTTCAGTGTGTTGAATGCGGGACCGGCGGCGGTCGGGGTGGTGGTTTGGCTTGTTTTGGTCATGCGCGATTATCCTCGCCTGCGGCGTTGGCTGCTATAGTTCTTCCAACATTTAACCGGTGAACCGCCATGCCCAAGCACACCACCCCCGACCATGCCCGCCTCGACCGCGTCGTGGCTGACGCACGCAAGCAACGCGAACAACGCGAAGCGGGTTACCGCGAACGCGCGCTCAAGATCTATCCGCACATCTGCGGGCGCTGCGGACGGGAGTTCGAGGGGCAACGGTTGCGCGAGTTGACGGTGCATCACCGCGACCACAACCACGACAACAATCCGCCGGACGGCAGCAACTGGGAGTTGTTATGCCTTTACTGTCACGACAACGAGCATTCGCGCGTGATGGATGAGGTGGTGCGCGATCGCAAGGAGAGCGGACCTGCAACGGCCACGCATAACCCCTTTGCCGACCTGAAGGCGTTGCTCAAAAAGTAAACTGATCAGAATCCGCTCGACAGCGACACGCCGTAGCCGGTGTCCGGGCTGCCATCTGACAGACCTTTCCTGACAAAGGCGCGCAAGGTGATGTCATCGCCGACCTGCGTCGCGGCATACAGCGACAATTCCTTCTGCGCATAACCGGTGGCGGAGGCTTGCTGCGCGTACCAGTAGTCCATGCCGATGTTCGTTACATCGCTCAGCAGATAATCGAGACCAGCCGAGCCATA
The DNA here is from genome assembly GCA_043827165.1 of Pseudomonadota bacterium. Lineage (GTDB taxonomy): Bacteria > Pseudomonadota > Gammaproteobacteria > Burkholderiales > Gallionellaceae > Sideroxyarcus. Next base: position 291,033 of record JBDRPJ010000007.1, on the reverse strand, counting down.
AGCGGCGTTGTCCAGCGGCACCGTGGCTGTACTGCCCAGTTTTTCATAACCCAGCATCAGGCTGGGGGTGAAGTCGCCGAAGGCGGCCCAAGTGGAAGCCTGCACGGCATAGTCGTTCTCGCCGCTGCCGAACTTCAGGCTGGCCGTGCCGAACTTGATGCGCGCCGCCACATCCAGACCGGCATCGCCTTCCTCGCTGCGCAACAGGCCGTAGCTGGCGAAGGCGGCCACATCGCCCAAGCCGCTGCTGGTGGTGCGCGTCGTGGTGGTCGTTGTCGTGGTCGTCACGGAACCGCGTCTGCCGCCGCGACTGCCGCTGACCAGCACACTGCCGTCACCTGTGACAAACAGGTAGGGCACACTCAGTTTCACCGACCAATCATCCGTCGCATAGCGCAGTGACACCGGGATCGAGGTGGTGTCCGTGGTACTAGTGCCGCCGTATTTTCCTGAGCTGCGTTCCAGCCCGACACTCATAGCCAGATAACTGTCGTCCTCGGCCCAGGCACTGCCACTCATAGTCAGCATGATAGCTGCCGGTAATATCCAATTCTTCATCGTATCTCTCCTGTTTCAGCGGCCACGGCCGCCGGTCCGGCCCATCGCACCACCGCCTCCGGCACGTTCCTGCCGGGAATGATAGCCTTGGCCGTAACCATTGCCGGTGTTGCGACGTGTCGTCGTTGCTGCTGCTTCGTCCTTGTTTTCTGCCTGCTGCGCCGCTTCCATCTGTTCGCGGACGCGTGCACGGTAGACATCATATTCTTCCTGCGTCATCTCACTGGGAGCCGTTGGCAAAGGTGCATCTTCACTTGCCTGCACCGGGGCGCTCGCCGCCAGGGCGAGCAACAGTGCGGCGAAGAGGGATGCATAACGGATGTTCATTTCATACTCCTGGAAAAATGGCGCGAACCGCTCTTTCAGCAGTTCGCGCGCTTTCGTGATCAGCGGCTCATACCCATACCGCCGCCCTGACTGCCGCGTTGTGAGCCGGCACCGGAGCCGTCGCGCAACATGGTACCGTTACCGGCGCCTTGCTTGGTCGCAGACTTGTTCTTCTTCTGCTCGGCTTTCTGTTGCTGCTTCTCGGCGCGCAGAGCCGCACGCTGCTCGTCGGTCATCTCTTCCTGCTTCTGCAGACGATATTGCTCGCGTTCCTGCACCGTCATGCCGCTGGTCTCTTCACGGTGCTGGGCGCGGATCTCCTCGCGTGTCTGCACCTGCGCCTCTTCGGCGGCGTAGGCGTTGCCGATGCCGGCCAGGGCCAAAGCAAGCAGGCTGTTCAGCAAGATTGTGGTGGTTTTCATGATGTTCTCCTTGGTTGTTGGATGATCAGAGCGTTCTCTGATGGCTGCATGATGCACGCCAGCCGTTACCCGGCGATTTCCGATGTGCAACAGTTTGTAACAGAGTGTTACCGCGCCGATCCTGCCCCTGCCCCGAGCCATCTGCTTCGGTTATAGTGGACACATGGAAAGCAGACACATACTGGTGGTGGACGACGATGCCGGCCTGCGCGAGCTGTTGCAGGAATATCTCTCCGCGCAGGGATTGCAGGTGGCGACCGTGGCCGACGGTGTGCAGATGGATGCACATCTGGCGCAGCATCCGGTCGATCTGCTGATCCTCGATCTGATGCTGCCCGGCGAAGACGGATTGTCGCTGGCGCGCCGCCTGCGCACGCGCAGCAGCCTGCCCATCATCATGCTGTCCGCGCGTGGCGAGGATGTGGACCGCATCGTGGGACTGGAAGTAGGCGCGGACGATTATCTGGCAAAACCTTTCAATCCGCGTGAACTGTTGGCGCGCATCCGCGCCCTGTTGCGCCGCAACGAGCAGGGACAACTCAAACAGGACGAGAGCAACGTGCGCCGTTTCGGGCCGTTCAGCATGGACGTGGATGCGCGCGTACTGCATAAGAATGATCTGACCGTGCAACTCACTGCCGGCGAATTCAATCTGCTGCGTATCTTCGCCGAGCACCCCAACCGCGTACTCGGGCGCGACAACCTGATGGACATGCTCAAAGGTTATGAACGCTCGCCATTCGACCGCAGCATCGATGTGCGCGTGACGCGCCTGCGGCGCAAGATCGAGGACGATCCGAACGCACCGGTGTTCATCCGCACCGTGTGGGGAGAAGGCTATCTGTTCTCGCCCAACGGCACGAACTAGCGATGGCCGCGCGCGACAAACCGCATTCCCTGTTCTACGGCACGGTACGCACGGTGGCCGCCGCGCTGCTGGTGTTCCAGGTATTCCTCATCGCCGCCACGGTGCATTACGTCATGCTGCCTATGGCAAAACGCAGCGCGGACGATCTGGCGTCACTGCTGATCCTGTCTGCCAAGACATGGGTGGAACTACCGCCGCAGACGCGCAAGGATTTCGAGCTGGAACTGATCCGCGAGCATCAGTTCATGTTGTTCGAGGATGTCTCCCCACTGGCGGAACGCTCTATCCCGCTGCCCTATCTCGTACTGCTGGACGATGCGCTGTCGGCCCGTCTGGGCGAGGCGGTGTCGGTGAAGATGACCGACCTCGACACCACCTGGTTCTGGGCGGACATCCCGGCCGGCGGAAAACTGATACGCATAGGCTTTCCAAAGTCCCGTTTGCTTACCGATCCGAGCACGATGCTGTTGCTCGCGCTGCTCGCCACGGTGTTGTTCAGCCTGCTCACTGCATACATCCTGGCGCGACGCATCACGCGGCCGCTGGCGCACTTCTCGCAAGCCGCGCGGCGCATCGGCGCCGGCGGCATCCCCGAAGATATGCCGGAGAATCGTGTACAAGAATTGACCGAACTTGCCGCCACCTTTAACCAGATGGCGCTACAAGTGCGCGAACTTCTGGCCAACCGCACCACACTGCTGGCCGGTATCTCGCACGATTTGCGCACACCGCTGGCGCGCATGCGTCTGGCAGTAGAGATGTTGCCCGACAACAGCGACCAGAAGACCGTCGCACGTCTGCGCCACGACATCGAAAACATGAATGGGTTGATCGGCGAGTTCCTGACGTTGAGCCGTGACCTGCAACAGGAAGCACCGGAGAAGATCGAACTGGAAGAGATGCTGCGCGAGATGGCGGAAGAGAAGCACGCACAAGGCGCACAAGTCGACTGTCATGTTCAGCCCGGCCTGAGCGTACGCGCCGGTCCGCTCGCGCTGCATCGCGTGCTGCAGAACCTGCTCGGCAACGCCTTGCGCTACAGCGAAGGCAAGCCGGTGCAGATCGAAGCGCAACAGAAAGAAAACGAAGCAGTGATCGAGATACTGGATCGCGGCCCCGGCATCCCGCCGCATGAGATGGAAAAAGTGTTCCGCCCGTTCTACCGCATCGAATCCTCGCGCAACGCGGATACCGGCGGTAGCGGACTGGGACTGGCCATCGTGCAGCAGTTGTGTACGGCCAACGGTTGGCAGGTCGCGCTGCATGCGCGCGACGGCGGCGGCACGGTGGCCGAACTCAGATTACCGCTTTCAGAAGCCCAGCAGGAAAAGCCATAAGGGCAGCGTCAGCGCGGCCAGCAAGGTGCTCAACACCACCTGCGCCGCGATGGTGTCGCCGTCACCACCCATGCGCGTCGCCAGCACATAGGCCATGGTGGAAACAGGCAGCGCGGCCATCAGCACCGGGATATTGAAATACACACCCTCCAGCCCGAACAGCGTCGCCAATCCCCAGGCGATGGCTGGCAGCAGCAGCAATTTCACCAGCACGCCGTACCACAGTGTGCCGCGTTGCTGATGCAGCCCCTTCAGGCGCAGTGCAGAACCGACTGCGATCAGACCCATCGGCAACGAGGCCTGCGACAACAGACCGAGTGTCGTATTCAACATGGCGGGCAGGTGTAGCCCGCTCAGGCTGAACGCGATGCCGCCTGCCGTGGCGATGATCAAGGGGTTGAGCATGATCTCGCGCAGCCAGTGGCTCTCGCTATGGCGCGCCAGCATCAGCACGCTGGCGACATTGGCGATGGGCACCATGAAACCCATCAGCAAACCGATGGCAGCTAGGCCGGTCGGGCCGTGCAGACTGCCCGCGATGGAGAGCCCGACATAGCTATTGAAGCGGAACGTGGATTGGAAGGTCGCGGCATAGACCTTGGGCGGTGCATGGAACAAGGGTTTCGCCAGCAGCCCGAGCAGAATGCCCGCGCCGATGTACAGGACGGCGACGCCCATCATCGGTCCCGCCGTCCCCAGATCGATGGTGAAGTGCGACAGCGTGTGGAAGAGCAGCGCGGGAAAAAACACGTAGTAGATCAAGCGGTCGAGCTGCGGCCAGAATTCGTCGCGTAAACCGAACCAACGGCGCATCGCAGCGCCGAGCAGGATCAGCAGAAAGATAGGGACGATAATCTGCGCGACGGTCATGGCTGGATGAGTGCCGCGTGGAAGAGCGCTTTAGCTGGAGCGCCTGAACAAGGCCGGGATCGCCGCCTTCGGCTTGGCTGCAGGCAGATCCGGCTTGCTGGTCGAGGGTGCCGGCTCGGTGACCTTGGGCACATAAGGCTGGTCGAACCAGGGATCATGTGCCGGCCTGCTCAGCGACGGCTTGTGATACGCCTTACGCGGTTCGCTCGCCTCGCGCGGTTCGCTCTGCGGACGCGGCTCGCTCTGTGCACGGTGTTCGCCACGCGGTGCATGCGGCACGCTGGCCTGCTCTTTCTCGATGGTGGTCTTGATCAGCTTCTCGATCTCGACCAGATACTTTGCTTCTTCCGGCGACACCAGCGACAGCGCCGTGCCCGACGCCCCGGCGCGGCCGGTGCGGCCGATGCGGTGCACATAGTCTTCCGCCGCATGCGGGATCTCGTAGTTGATCACCATCGGCAGATGGTCGATGTCCAGACCGCGCGCGGCCACATCGGTGGCGATCAGCACGGACACTTTGTTCTGCTTGAACGCTTCCAGCGTCTGCTGGCGTTCCAGCTGGCTACGGTCACCGTGGATGGCATCGGCAGCGATGCCTTCTCGCTGCAACTGGCGCGTCAGACGGCTGGCGGTGAGCTTGGTCTTGGTGAACACGATCACCTGCTTGGCGTCGTCGCCCTTCAACAGTTTTGCCAGCAGCGCGTGTTTGTCTTCACTGGGTACCAGATAGACTTTTTGTTTGATGTTCTCCGAGGTCGCGTTGCTGCGCGCCACTTCGATCAGCGAAGGATAGATGAGGAAATCTTCGGACAACTTCTTGATGTCGTCGGAGAAGGTGGCGGAGAACATCAGGCTCTGGCGGCGGCGCGGCAGCAGCGCGAGGATGCGTTTGAGCGCGGGCATGAAGCCCATGTCCAGCATACGGTCGGCTTCGTCCAGCACCAGCATCTGCACTTGGTTCAACAGCACGGTCTTCTGTTCGATGTGATCCAGCAAACGGCCTGGTGTCGCCACCAGTATCTCCACGCCGGTCTTCAGGTGCGGCGTCTGCGTCTTGATGTCCACCCCGCCGTACACCACCAGCGAACGCAGGTTGGTGTACTTTGCATACATCTTCACACTCTCTTCGACCTGTACCGCCAGTTCGCGTGTCGGCACCAATATCAGCGCGCGCACCGGATGCTTGGCGGGCGAAGTGCTGGCGCTGGCGTGTGGCATCAACTGCTGCAACAGCGGCAGGGCGAACGCGGCGGTCTTGCCGGTGCCGGTCTGCGCGCCCGCCATGAGGTCTTCGCCGCTGAGCACCACCGGAATGGCCTGCGCCTGAATAGGCGTGGGTGTGCTGTATCCGGCTTCGGTCAAAGCTTTGAGGATTTGCGGGGCGAGCTTCAGGTCGGCAAAACTGACTGTATTCAATGTAAGGGTCTCTTGGGTCGTGGTCGAAAAAGTGGGGGCATTATACGCCCCCTGCGCCCGCCGCCTTCATCTGCCGTCCTGACAGCGGTCAACCGCGCCGCAACAGGCGAAAAGCCACTGCCGCGATCACGACCCACACGCCCAGACGCGCGCTCATGGCGATGACCGTCCGCTGCTCATAGGCACCGCCGGAGAGGATGTACAGACCGAATGCCACGAACGCGAGCGCGATGGCTGCGGCCAATGCCATGCTCAGCTGCCCCGCCCAGCGCTGCTGCAGCCACAGCCCGACCCCGGCGGCGATGTAGACGAAGCCGGACAGGAAATTGAACCACAGCAGCAGCGGCACATAGTTGCCAGCCGCGATGCGCGCCGCCTCGTCGCCGAACAGCACCGCGCCGCCGCCCTTGAGTGTCATGAACCCGAAACCGACCGCGACCAGCGCGATGAGCCAGACTGTGATGCCGCGTTGCTGTGCTGCTGCTTCCATGTTGCCTCCTTGGTGTGTTGCGAATAAATCAGGTTCAACTGCGGGCGCGTACGCCATTCAGGTAGATCGGGAATATCTTTTCCGCTTCCCGCTGCAAGGCGCGCTTGCCGCCGAAGATGGACGACTGCATGACCAGCCCCTGGATCATGCCGATGTAGAGCACGGCCGCGCTCTGGCTGTCGAGATCGGCGGACACCAGCGACTGCGCCTTGCCCTGTTCCAGCAAGCCCGCCACCTTGGCCTCGTAGCCGGAGATGATGCCCTCGATGAGTTGCCGCAATTTGCTGTTCTTCTTGTGCAACAGTTCGGAGAACAGCAGACGCGGGATGGCCGGATGCTTGCTGATGAACGCGATGTGCGCGAAGAACATCAGCTCGATCGCCTGCAGGGGATCACCCGCCCCGCTCGCCGCCTTGTCCAGCACCTTCATCAGCCGTTCGCGCACCCACACGATGACCGCGACCCAGATATCGTCCTTGGTCGCGAAGTGACGGAAGATCGCGCCCTGCGTCAGGTTCATGGCATCGGCCATGTCCTGCGTGGTGACGCTGTCCACGCCCTTCTCGGCCGCCAACTCGATCGACACGCGGATGATCTCGCTTTGCCGCTCTTCCGAACTGAGTCTGCGCTTCACTGTTTCCTGATTCATATCCTGCCTCCCTAAACCTGTTTGCCCTCACCCGCTTCCTCGTAGGTGCGTCCGTCGCGGATGTGATAGATGCGCTTGAAGGTCGGAATGATCTTCTCGTCGTGCGTCACCACGATGATCGCGGTCTGGTACTGCTCCGCCATCTGGTTGAGGATGCGCACCACGTTGAGCGCGCGTTCGCTGTCCAGCGGCGCGGTCGGCTCATCCGCGAGGATGACCGGCGGATGGTTGGCCAGTGCGCGCGCGATGGAGACGCGCTGCTGCTCGCCGCCCGACAGATGCGAGACGGCGGCCCGTGCGCGGTGGCCCACGTCCAGCGCCTGCAGCAGTTCCAGCGCACGCTTGCGCGCATCCGCATCCGCCATGCCGGCCAGCATGGGCAGGATGGCGACGTTGTCGGTAACATCGAGGAAGGGGATCAGGTACGGTGCCTGGAACACGAAGCCGATGCGGTCGCGACGCAGTTCGCGCAGATCGTCGATCAGCCACTTCCCGTCGAAGATGGTCTGCCCGCCCAGCGTCATGCGTCCGGCGGTGGGCTCGATCACCGCGCCCAGACACTTGAGCAGCGTGCTCTTGCCGGAGCCGCTGGGGCCGACCAGCCCCACCACCTCGCCCGGCCAGATGGTCATGTCCACACCCTTGAGCGCGTCCACGGCGGTCTCACCCTCGCCGTAGCGTTTCTTCAAATTTTCGATATGGATAGCGGGTTCGCTCATATGGCTATCCTCCAATCGCCGTGGCCGGGTCGATGCTCAAAGCGGCGCGAATCGCGAAAACACTGGCGACGGCACACATCAGCATGACCAGGATGAAGCCGGTCACCGCGTCGCCCGGCAGCAGCAGCACGAACTTTGGGAACAGCGGCGCCCACAGCGTGGCAGACAGCTTGCCCACCATGAAGCCGATCAGCCCAAGGCCCAGCGCCTGCTGCAGGATCATGCCGCTGATGGTGAGGTTGGTCGCGCCGATCAGTTTCAGCACCGCAATCTCGCGCACCTTGTTCAGCGTCATGGTGTAGATGATGAAGGCGACGATGGCCGCACTGACCACGGCGAGGATCACCAGGAACATGAAGATCTGTTTGGACGAGGTGGCGATCAGGCGCGCCACCAGGATCTCGTCCATCTGCGGCTTGGTATAGGCCTGCAGATGTTTCCAGCGTTCGATCTGCGCGGCCACCGCCGCTTCCTCGCCCGGTGCGGTGCGCACCAGCACTGCGTTCACCAGATGGCTGGATGTCTGGCTGGTCTGCACCGCCTCCAACACGCCGGGACGATTGAAGGCGGGATTGGCGGCGGTGCGCGCACGCTCGTTGACCAGCGCATCGTTGTCTTTCAGGAACTGCGCTTCCTGCGCATCCTTCAGCGGGATGAAGATCATCGGGTCACCGCTGGACGAGACCATGCGCTGCGTCAGGCCGACCACCGTGTATTCGTGGCGGCGGATGTTGACCCGGTCGCCCAGCGCCAGACCGCTCTTGATGTCCGCCACCGCCTCGTAATGCGAGCGGGTGACCGGACGGCCCGCCACCAGATAGCCCGGCGCACCCGGCTTGCCAAGTTCGAAGCCGACCACCATCACACGGATATCCTTGCCGGCATGGTTCATCTGCATGGTCAGGTAAGTCACGTTGCCAGCCTCGCGTATGCCCGGCAGCCCCAGCAGATCGCGCGCCACATCATCGCGCACGCTGGACGGCTCGGCATAAGGCCCCAGCGTGTCCTGCTGCACCACCCACAGGTCGGCACCCGCGTTCTCGATCAGCACGCGCGCATCGTCCACCATGCCGCGATAGACGCCGGCCATGGTCAGCGTCACGCCGATCAACAGACCAAGGCCCACGCCGGTGAAGACGAACTTCCCCCAGCCGTGCAGGATGTCGCGACTCGCCAGATTGATCACGGCTCAGCCCTTCACCAGTGCGGCGACCACCTTCACCGGCAGGCCCGCACGCAGGGATTGCTGACTGTGCACGATCACTGTCTCGCCGTCATCCAGCCCCTCCAGGATCTGGCTGCGGCCATCGAGGGTGGCGAGACCGATCCGCACCGGCTTGAAGCGCACTTCGCCGTCCTGCAAGACCCACACACCGGTCTGTCCGCTCACCGTCTTCACGGCGGCGCTCGGGATGCTGCGCACCTGTTTCATGACCGGCAATGCGATGGTGACTTCCGCATATTCGCCGAGGCTGGCATCCGGCACGTCGAGCGTGACGTTGACGATGCGCTCCTCGGTCACCGCGTCACTCACCCGGTCTACGCGCGCGACTTTGCCGGCGACCGGCACATGCGGGCGGGAGCGCAGCACGATCTGCGCCGTCTGTCCGGCATGCACCTGTCCGGCCTGCTGCTGTGCGATGCGCGTCTCTACCCACAATTTGGAGGTATCGACCACCTGCAACGCGAGTTGCCCACCGGCCACGGTGCTGCCCGGCTCGATGCGGCGCAAGGTGACGATACCGTCAATCGGGCTGATCAACTGCATCTGCGCACGCGCCTTGCCGATGCCACGCAGTTCGGCTTGCGCCCGTGCATTTTCATCACGGGCTGAGGCCAGATTGGCTACGGCCGCGACAGCCGCAGCCTGTGCCGCGTTCTGTTCGTGCAGCTTGGCATCGAACATCTCCTTGCTGACGAAGCCGCCGCTGCGCAACTCCTGATAACGCACCATGGTGGCCTCCACGGTCTTGAGCCGACTCTGTGCCTCGCTCAGTTGCGCTTCCGCCGCACGGATCGCATTGAGCGACTTGTCGACCATGCGCCGCGCACCCGCCTGTTTGTCGTCCAGATCGACCGGGTCCATCTCGGCCAGCACCTGCCCTGCCTTGACCGTATCGCCCTGATCGACGCGCACGCTTTTCACCCTGCCGGTCATGGTCGGTGCCAGATCGTGACGATGACGTGCCTGCACCATGCCCACGCCGAACACGCTGTTCGTCAGGTCGCTGGTCTGCACCTGCTCGATCGTGACCTTGACCGACGCCAGCGGTCCCTGCGTCATGACGACCCACACGAACAGCGCCAGTACAGCGCCACCAACCACCAGAAGTTTGATCTTTTGCCCGGACATGTCTGTCACCAAATAAGTAATTGGCTACTATCTTAATTTGGTATGGCAGATGGCGCAACCTTGCTTGATTCAGGTGTTTACGATGATCAGCCCGGTTGTCCGTCTGCGCGCGGTCGCCAGTAGGCAGGGAGGTAGCGCCACACCCACGGGCCGAAGCAGGCCAGCCACAACAAGGTGGCGGCGAGATAGAGCCAGCTTGACTGTGACGGCAGCAGGTCGGCCGCGATGCGCAGCAGCGCGGTGAGCTGGATGCCGGCGAACATCAGTTGGACCGGCGTGTCGATTGCGAACGGCAAGCCGGAGTGACCCAGCGTGACGCGCGTGCCCATGCCGATCACCAGCGTGGCATAGCAGCCTATGGTCAGCGCGTGCAACGGTGCCAGCCCGAGGATGAAACCGGTGCCGTCGTGCGTGAACAGCCACAGGCTTTGCACTGCGTACAGCAACATGGCGATGCCCAGCCAGGAAAATCCCACATGCAGCACGGCCAAGAGCGGGTTGCTGAAACTGCGACGGAAGCCCCACAGCCAGCTCAACGTGAGGGCAGAGAACGCCAGCGGCAGGTCTGCCAGCCACAACCAGGAAGACAAATTAAAAAAATCCAGCACGCCGTGCCCCAAGCTCATCGCCAATATGGCCCACCACGGCCAGAACGGGCGCGGCACTTCCTTTTGCTGCAGCGCGCTGGAGGTGAAGAACGGGATCATGCGGTGCGCCACGGTGGCGAACACCGGCAGCACGAAACCCCACAGTCCGGCGCGCAGCGCGAGTTGCAGCGCTTCGTGCCTGCCGGTCACTTGCCAATACAGGAAGACCGCCAGCGCCAGCCAGCCGATGCTGAATGCAGCGAACAGCACGCTGGTATGGCGCTTGTCGCCGGGCCGTGTATCGCGCAGTACGCGCCACAGTGCGTACAGTCCGCCGCCCCAGCCGACCAGCATGGATGCGCTCGCCAGTATCAGCAACACAGGCGCGAAGAACAGCCCGGCATAGAACAGCAGCACGCCAGCGAACATGAAGACGAAGGCCGGCACGTAGCGCTGCACGGGAATCTCGTTCCCCGCCATCCAGCGCGGGAAAGTGGTCATCAAGAAACCAAAGAAGAAGAACGGCAACATGCCGAACAGCAGCAGCCAGATATGGGCGGCGGTCGGGAACAGCGGCCAGCTCACGCTGTATTGCGGCAACAGATAACGGGTGCCCAGTTCGAACAGCCACCACGACATGGAGAGCAGGGTCTGCACGGCTCCGCCGAAGAACATGACACGATGGGGTGCAGCGATAAAACTTTTCAAAATAATTACCTTCCAGTGGTTCAGTACGTAAAGCGAAGTTCGGCGCTCAGGGTGCGGCGCGGCAACAGGAAATAGGCATAGGCCTTTCGGTCGAACAGATTGTTGATGGCCAGACTGGCGCGGAGTTGTTTCGTGAGCGCGTAACCGGCACCGACATCGACCAGAGTATGCCCGTCATAACTGCCCGGCACGCCCTCGACCACATCCGTATTCTGTGCCGTCCAGTACACATGGCTGACATGCCGCACCTCCAGCCGTCCGTCCCATGCGCCCTGCTGCGCCTTCAGCATGAGGCCAGCGATGCGCTCCGGCACATCGGTGAGACGTTTGCCGACGCTGGCCGGGTCGGCAGAGTTCTCCAGCATGCGCGTGTCGATGCGCGCATAGTTCGCACCCAAGGTGAGCCAGTTCGCCAGCCGTGTCTCCAACGCGAGCTCGACCCCGTTCACGCGCGCCCGTCCGGCATTGATGCGCAGCGACTGCGTGGTGGACAACTGTTGCAGATAGATCAGCTCGCGCAACTCGGTCGAATACAGCGTCGCACTCAGCTTGCTTGCCGCCTGTGGTCGCCAGTCCCCGCCGACTTCCCAAGTCGTGCCCTGCTCCGGCTGCAAGTCCGGATCGCCGGAGGTGGTGCGGCCACGGCTGGTGGAGGTGGTGTACAGATCCTGATGGGTGGGCGCGCGGAAAGAACGGCCATACGAAGTGCGCAGCGTCAGCACCGTATCGGGACGATAGACGGCCGACAGTTTGGGGCTGAAGGCGTCCACTGTGCGTTCCGCGTAGACGTTACTCACCGGCGTCGTGCCGTTACTGAAATTGCCGCCGCGCGTGCGCCATGAATCCCAGCGCCCGCCGAGATAGAGCGTGAGCTTGTCCGTCGCGCCATACTCGTCCTGCGCGAAGAGCGACCAGGTGGTGGACCGGCCGTGATAACCGCCGTTCACGGCGGTGACCGAGGAAGGGTCACGCCATGCGGACAGCGCGAGCAGATTCTGGTCCACCGCATCCTGATGCAGCGCCAAACCGCTCACCATGAAATGGCGTTCGCCCAGCGGGAAGCTGAGTTGCGCATTGGCATCCAGCGCATGGTTGGGCGTATCGGCGAGCGTACCGCTGCCGCTATCCCAGGTGGCGGTCGGGCTGGCCAGTGCATAGCTGTATGCGCGCACCATGCTCGCCAGTTCGGCTTTCAACAGCATATCGTCCCCCAGCGTGCCGTCGTAGCCGAGCCGATACTGCGTGCTGGCCTCGTGCAGCGGCTGGAAAGAGAATAGGGTGAAATCATAAGCGCTCAGCGCAACGCGCTGCCCATCGATATCCAATGTGCCGCTGCTTACCGTATCGCCCGCCGCATCGCGCAGGTAGGAATTGAACATCGTCTGGTGCTGATCGGTCTGCTGGTGGCTGATGGCGGTGTACAGCGTCGAGCGTGCATCCAGTTCGTGGAACAGTTTGGCTGTGGCGTTCAGGGTGCGCCACGGCGTCCTGCCGAGGTCGCCGACCACATAACCCGGCGTGCCGTCGCGCGTGGTGATCGCCTGTGCACCGCTGATCGGGATACCCGGCGTGCAGGGAGCAGGCAACGGCGGGCACGAGGGCGACTTCACCACGAACTCGTTCACATAACTGGCGCGTTCCTGATAGCCCAGACCGGCGACGATGCCCCATCTTTCGTCCAGCCTGTTGCGCAGATACAGACTCGCATCCGTGCCCTGCGCATCGCCCCAGCCCTGACGGATACGCACGCTATGTTCCTCGCGGTCCGGACGCTTGCTGATGATATTGATCACGCCGCCGATGGCATTGCTGCCATACAGGGCTGAGTAGGCGCCGGGCACCACCTCGATGCGTTCGATGTCCTCGACGAAAGGCACGCGCCAGTTCACCTTGCCCGACCCGGCATCCTGCAGCGGCTGCCCGTCCAGCAGCACCAGCGTGCGCGACTGGTCGATGCCGCGCAGCGACATGCTGCTCGTGCCCTGTGTGCCCTGCGACTGCCCGAGTGCCCCACCGCGCAGGTACAGGCTAGGCACCTGTTCCAGCGCATCACCCAGGCGCGTCACATCCCGGTCGGCGATGTCATCCGCCGCCACCACGGTTACTGCCGCCGGCACGCGTTCCGCCGCGCTGGAGCTGCGGGTCGCCGTCACTACCAGTTCGGGCAGTATCTGCGTCTCCTGCGCCAACGCCGGCGTGCAGCACACGACAGGCAACAAGCTGCAAAAGGCGATTCGTATTCGGGGGATGTGCATGGCGGTCGGTCTCATAAAAAAGGGCGGGGATCCCCCGCCCTTCTGGTTGTTTAGGGGCGGCTCAGTAGACGTCTTCCTGCGTGTTCCAGATATTGAACTTGCCGGTCGGCGTAACCAGGCGCGGGTCGGTGATGACTGTCTTCACCTTGCGCGTCTTGTCGTCCATCACCACGATGGCCGACTGCTCATCCTTGCCGGCCCACAGCGAGAACCACACCTCGTCACCTGCCATGTTGTACTCGGCATGCACCACCCGCTTCACCAGCTTGCTCTCTGGCAGACCGGAAAGCTTGACCAGATTGAGCACCTCGGGGGCTTTGTTCAGATCGCCGATGTCGTAGATGGAGACCGATTCGGACAATTCCTTGTCCGGATTCAACGGTGCATCCGCCCACAGGTTCTTCGACTTGGGATGCGTCTTCACGAACAGCGAACCGGCACCGTGGTTCTTCAGCTCCTGCACAACTTTCCAGGCATATTTCTTGTGCTTCACCGGATCGGTGCCGATCAGCGTGATGACATCGGACCCCAGATGCGAAGTCGCCCACACCGGACCGTACTTGGGATGCACGAAGTTCGCCCCGCGCCCCGGATGCGGCTTGGGTTGCGTCTCGACCAGTGCGGTCAGTTTGCCCAGCTTGGTATCCACCACCGCCACTTTGTTGGAAGCGTTGGCCGCTACCAGGAAGTAACGCTTGGTCGAATCCCATCCGCCGTCATGCAGGAACTTGGCAGATTCGATGGTGGTGGTCTTCAGGTTCTTGATGTCGGAATAATCCACCAGCTGGATCATGCCCGTCTCTTTCAGGTTGATCACCCATTCCGGCTTGTGCGGCGAAGCCACGATGGACGCGACGCGCGGCTCCGGGTGGTATTCGCCGTCGACGGTCATACCGCGCGAGGATACGATCTTCAGCGGCTTGAGCGTATCGCCCTCGGTGATCACGTATTGCGGCGGCCAGTAGGAGCCGGCGACGGCATACATATCCTCGAACCCTTTGAACTTGGATGTCTCGACAGAACGCGCTTCGATGCCGACCTTGAGCGTCGCCACCACGGTCGGCAGCTTGTACCACATGTCGATCAGGTCCAGTTTCCCGTCACGGCCGATCACATACACATAACGACCCGAGGCGGAGACGCGCGAGATGTGCACGGCGTAACCGGTCTTGACGATGCCCCAGATCTTCTTGGTGTCGCCGTCGATGAGCGCGACCTCGCCCGCATCACGCAGGGTCACCGAGAACACGTTCTTCAGATTGATCTTGTTCATCTGCTTCTTCGGGCGGTCCTGCGGCTTGACCACCAGCTTCCAGCTCTCGGTCATCTCCTTCATGCCCCACTCCGGCGGGATAGGCGGTTCCTGCTGCAGATAACGCGCCATCAGATCGACTTCCTTCTCGTTGAAGTCACCCGAGGTGAGGAAGTTCGGCATGCCGCCGGGCGAACCGTAGCCGATGAAGGCCTTGAGATATTCCGTGCCCTGGTTGAGTGTGGTCTCCGGTGTCAATGCCTTGCCGGTCGCGCCCTTGCGCAACACGCCGTGGCATCCCGCGCATCGCTCGAAATAGAGCTGGCGCGCCTGATCGAACTCGGCCACGGTCATCGGCGGCGCCGAGGTGTTCGCGTTCTTGTGCATGAGTGCCGAGCCGACCGGCGAGGTGCCGGTATGGTGCGCGGCATCTTCCGCCGCAACGCGCGGCGCAGCCTGCGCCATGAACGGCAGTGCGGCCAGTACCGCCAGTGCCGCGAGTGTCTTGCCTGTGTACGTTCTCATCATCGTCTCCCGAAGTTGTATCTGTATCCGTTGCCATCGCGACGCTCCCTCACAAGGTGCGGGAGCGTCGTGTTGGCACTTATGCTTCCGATTCAGCCGGCACCAGCGTGCGCTTCTCGCCGCGCCCTATGGTCATCAGGTCCCACACCAGCAACACGAAACCGAGGGCGAACATCACACCGAACAGCTCGCGCCACCACATGCCCTGCGTGAACCAAGGATGCGCCTGCGCGGCGAAGTAGCCTATCCAGCTGGAGCCTTCGATGGCGCGTTCGATCTGCGACTGCACATAACCTGACACCAGCATGGATACGGTCATCCCGATCATGCCGAGATTGAGCAGACCCAGCGACCACTTCCATTTCCAGCCGTTGCCGGGAAGATCGCCCGACATCCACACGTCGCCGCGCCACTTCTGCACCGCGAGATAGAACATGGCGATGATGATGGTGGCGTAGGCACCGAAGAAGGCGAGGTGACCGTGCGAGGCCGACCATTGCGTGCCGTGGGTGTACAGATTGATCTGCGGCAGGGTGTGCATGAAGCCCCACACGCCCGCGCCGAAGAAGTTTCCGAAGGCGTGCGCAATCAGCCATGCCATGGTCGGATGGTTGGAGTTCTTGGCATGGCGTGCGCCCGCGTCGAACACCGCATGCACCACCATCGCCACCAGCGGGATCGGTTCCAGAGCGGAGAAGAAGCCGCCGACGCTGAACCAGTATTCCGGCGTACCGATCCAGAAGTAGTGGTGACCGAGGCCGAGGATGCCGGAGCCGAACATCAGCGCCACCTCGATGTACAACCAGGTCTCGACGATCTTGCGGCGTACACCCAGCACCTTCATCAGACCGTAGGCCATGATGCAGGCGACCATCACTTCCCAGGTCGCCTCCACCCACAGGTGGATCACCCACCACCACCAGTACTGGTCGATGGAGATGTTGGTGGTATAGAACATGCCGGCCAGATAGATACCGAACAAGGCCAGCATATCCAGCACCAACACACCCGCGATACCGGTGTAGCGACCCTTGGAGAAGGTGGCGGCAACGTTATAGAACACCACCAGCACACTGACCACGATGCCGATGTCCGCCCAGCGCGGCGCCTCGATATACTCGCGGCCCTCGTTGATTAGCCAGATAGTGGATTCCTTGCCCGGCCCGACCTGCACCAGCAGATAGACCAGCACCACCACGGTGACCGCTGCAGTCAGCACCCAGAAGATCAGGTTTCCGAGCTTCAGACCGACCACCTCATGCTGGGATTCCTCCTCCAGCAGCCAGTACACCGAGCCGAGGAAGCCGTACAGCATCCACACCACCAGCGCGTTGATATGCACCATGCGGTTAACGCTGAAATCGAGCACGCCGTATAGAAAGTCCGGCATCAGATACTGCAGTCCGGCCAGCAGGCCGAACAGAACCTGTGCGCCGAACAAGGTGATTGCGACGGTGAAATACTTCACCGCCAGTTTTTGCCCACCGTTCAGGTTGGCGCTGTCGCATATTCCTGGCGTAGCCATGATCAATTCTCCTGTTCGATGGATTTGAAGTTATAGGGGAAGCCGTTGGTGTCGATGCTGGACATCCATTTCAGGAAGGCCACCACACCGCGTGCTTCCTCGTCGGTGATGCCAAGCTTCGGCATGCGACGCCCCATGCTGTTGTGCAGCTTGTCGGAAGGGTCCTTGATGAACTCGACCATCTGCACCTCGCGGATCTCGGAGGTACCCCAGTACTGGTCCAGCCATGACTTGGTCAGGTCGGGCGCGTAGTAGGCGCCGTTGCCGAGCAGGGTGTGGCAGTTCATGCAGTTCTTGGCCTGCGTGGTCAGCTTGCCCAGCTTGACCAGCGCCTCGGCCTCCTCTTCGTTCAGCTCCTTGCCGAACAACGGTTCCTTGACGCCGATAACCGGCACCTGCACACGGCGCTGCTCGTCGAACTTGTATTCGATGCGATGATTGATCACCGAATACGCCGGCACGCGCGTCGTTCCCACACTTATCTGAGATATCGTATCCATCGTCAGCAGCATGAGCACGACGAACGAACCGCCCGTCACCCATATCGCTGTTTTGCGCCAGAACGATTCCGACGCCCACCATTGATTCGTCGCCATTTACGCCTCCTTAGTCATTGATTCAGGGATCACTTCCGTTACTGCATCTTTCTCCGCGCCCGCCGCATGCGTCCCCACACACAGATGCCAGATGCCGTGCGGTGCCAGCAGATAGCCCAGCAGCATGCACGCCACCACCGTCGCCCACAGCGGGTGCGACAGCAGGTTGGCGGCTTGCGCCAGGAACAGCGTGGAGATGAACAGGCCGGCATAGGCCAGATAGGCCAGCGGCATCAGCACCGGCATGGCGCGGATGCGCGCGTAGGCGAACAGCAGCGCATACAGCGCGCCGAGCAGGATGACCATGGCCGAGGAAAAGAAGATGGTGAAGAAATCGGCAAGACCGGCCGGCTCAATCATGTTGCCCCCTTGTGCGGCGGATCGGACAACCCACCTCTGTATCATTCAATGATTCACTGCGCGTCAATGTATTCCTGTTTTTTTAATTATGCAAGCATTATGAATGTATTAATATTCGGCGTCACCGATAGCGGCCGCACGCCTATAATCTGCCCGACCGTAAAGGAGTGAACCGACATGCAACTCAACCTTTCCACCGACATCGCGCTGCGCACCCTGATCTATCTGGGTCAAAAGGGTGGGCCCGCCACCATCTCCGAAGTTTCTGCCGCCTTCGGCATCGCCAAGACCCATTTGATGAAAGTAGCGATGACGCTGGTCGCGCAGGGACTGGTGACCAGCGAGCGCGGCCGCAATGGCGGCATCCGCCTCGCGCGCGACGCCGCCAAGATACGCATCGGTGATGTGGTGCAGACCATGGAACCCAGCATGGCGCTGGTGTATTGCATGCGGCCTGACGCGACCGAAGCGGATTGTCCGCTGTTGCCCGGCTGCAAACTGAAGAAGACCTTCGGCAAGGCGCAAAAGGCGTTCCTGGCTTCGCTCAACGAAAGCACCCTGAGCGATCTGCTGCCAAGCAAACCCATCAAGGTGAAACCATGAACATCCCCGCCTTGCTAAGATCGTTCGCCCCGCACCGCTCCCCCGCCACGTTCACCGAGCGCCTGCGCAGCGGCTTCGCCGGCGGACTGGGCATCTTCCTGCTGGCTTGGGCGCTGCACCTGTTGCCACAACCGGATCTTCCCCTGTTGCTATTAGGCTCGATGGCCGCGTCGGCAGTGTTGCTGTACGCGGTCCCGCACAGTCCGCTGGCACAGCCGTGGAACCTGATCGGCGGCCACCTGGTCTCCGCGCTGGCCGGCTGGGTCACCATCAGCTTCGTGCATGACCCGCTGACTGCGGCCGGGATCGCGGTGGGCGGTGCCATCTTCCTGATGTATGTAATGGACTGCCTGCATCCGCCCGGTGCCGCCACCGCGCTGACGCTGGTGCTGGGCGCGACCCAGTTCCTGCAGATGGGTGCGGGCTGGACGCTGACCATCGTGGCAGCCAATGCCTTCGTCTCGCTGCTGCTTGCATTGGCCATCAACAATGCATTGCCGCGCCGCCACTATCCGCAGGCACCTGCAGCGCCCGCCCAACCGCTACCGGCGATGCGCGTGCTGCCCGAACAGCAAGACATCGAACGCGCGTTGGCGGAGGAAGACAGCCTGCTCGACATCAGCACTGACGACCTGCTCGACCTGTATGGCCGCGCACAGCGCCATGCCCAGGCGCGCTTCGAATCTGCAGCACGCTGAACGCCATGTCGTTGCTGAAGATCATCCATCTGAGCGCGGTGGTCGCCAGCTTCGCACTGTTCTTCCTGCGCGGCGTGTGGCTGTTGCGCGCCTCCCCCGTCATGCAGCAGCGCTGGGTGAAGATCGCCCCGCACAGCGTGGATACCGTGTTGCTGGTCAGCGCCATCGCGCTCGCCTGGCAACTCGGCGTCACGCCGTTCAATTCCCCCTGGCTGACTGCAAAGATCGTCGCACTTCTGGTGTATATAGCGTTAGGCATGCTGGCGTTCCGCTTCGCACGCACGACTGCGCAGCGTCTCACCGCATGGTTGGGTGCGTTGCTCGTGTTCGGCTACATCGTGGCCGCCGCGATCACGCACGACCCCCTACTTACACTGTAAAGTCCGAACCATGAACGATCCATTCAACACCCCGGCCGCACCCGGCTTCGACGATCCGCTGGAGATGCTGCAAGCCTGTCACGGGCGCATCACGGCGCAGTGCGACACCCTGCAGCGACTGGTCGCGCACTTGCAGATGCAGGGCAACGACGAACAGGCCGGACAGGCGGCCCGCGCCATCCTGCGTTACTTCGATACGGCTGGCCAATATCACCATCAGGATGAAGAGCAGGACCTGTTCCCCGCGCTGCTCGCCAGCGGCGATCCGTCCGCAGCCGCACACATCGAACGTCTGCTGGGTGAACACACGCAGATGAACGATGCATGGCGGGCGTTGCGCCCCCTGCTGCTCGCCATCGCGGAAGACCGTTCCGACACGCTGGACAGCGGCGTGGCCGCGCGTTTCATCGACTGTTATGCGCGCCACATCGTGTTCGAGAACGGTACGCTGCTGCCGCTCGCCCAGACCTTGCTGGATGATGCCGCTTTGCAGCGCATCGGACGCAACATGGCAGCACGGCGCGGCGTGACGGCATGAATGGGGTGCGTGTCGCAATCATCGGTGCCGGCCCCGCCGGACTGATGGCCGCCGAAGTGCTGTCGCAACGCGGCCTGCAAGTCGATGTCTACGACGCCATGCCCAGCGCGGCGCGCAAGTTCCTGATGGCGGGCAAAGGCGGCATGAACATCACCCATGCCGAACCGTTCGAGGATTTTCTGACGCGCTACGGCGCACGGCGCGCACAGATCGAACCATTGCTGCAAGCCTTTCCGCCGCAGGCGCTGCGCGACTGGATACACGGTCTCGGTGTCGAGACCTTCGTCGGCACCTCCGGCCGCGTGTTCCCAAAAGAGATGAAGGCCGCACCGCTGCTGCGCATCTGGTTGCACCGGCTACGCGAACACGGTGTACGCTTCCACATGCGCCATCGCTGGTTGGGCTGGGATGCGGCTGGTGCGCTGCGTTTCGCCACCGTGGACGGCGAGCTCAACCTCGCGGCCGATGCCGTGGTGCTGGCACTGGGTGGCGCAAGCTGGCCGCAGCTCGGCTCGGACGGCGCATGGACGGCGCAGCTGGCACAGCGCGGCATCACCATCGCCCCGCTGCGCCCGAGCAACTGCGGCTTCGAGATCGCGTGGAGTCCGCACTTCCGTGATCGCCATGCGGGCGAGCCGCTGAAATCGGTGGTCGCCGAATTCGGCGCGATACGAAAACAGGGCGAATGCATGATTGATGCGCACGGCATCGAAGGCGGATTGATCTACGCGCTGTCGGCCGCGCTGCGCGACGAGATCGAAACCAACGGCCATGCCACGCTACATCTGGACCTGTTGCCGGACTGGACACCGGAGCGCATAGCAAAAGATGTCGCGCATCCGCGCGGCTCTCGTTCGCTCTCCAGCCATCTGCAAAGCCGCCTCGGATTGAAAGGCGCGAAGGCCAACCTGCTGCGCGAAGTGTTGAGTGCCGAACAGATGCAGGATACGAAACTGCTGGCGCAGACCCTCAAAAAACTGCCGCTGCACCTCACCGCGACGCGCCCGCTGGCCGAAGCGATCAGCACGGCAGGCGGTGTGTGTTTCGAAGAAGTAGATGCGAAGCTGATGCTGCGCAAGCTGCCCGGCGTGTTCGTCGCCGGCGAGATGCTTGACTGGGAAGCACCCACCGGTGGCTACCTGTTGTCAGCTTGTTTCGCCAGCGGCCATGCCGCAGGGAACGGCGTGCCGCGCTGGCTGCAAAGGCCCTGATCGTTACAGGGCTTTGACAGTTTCCGGGGAATGGCTGCGCTACAATGCTCGCCGTCTTTTTTACACATCAAGGATCGATAATGAAGCAATACAGCAAACGCATCGCACTGTTCCACTGGATCATCTTCGCACTGGTGTGCATCGCTTTCTATCTGGGCCACGAGGTGCATGAATCGCAGAACGGGGCAGAGAAACTGTCCATGTACCCGGTGCATTTCCTGATCGGCGATCTGGTTCTGCTGCTCACCCTGATCCGTCTCTACTTCCGCAAGAAGGACGGCGAGCCCGCTCCCGCCAACGCCAACCCGCTGCTGAACAAGGTCGCCGACGCGACCCACAAGCTGCTCAACCTGTCGCTGATCGCTGTGGTCGTCTCCGGCATCGCCACCGCCGCCACCTCGGGCGTGATCGAAGCATTGAAGACCGGCAACACGGAACTGATCCCCGATTTCAAAACGGTGGCCGCCAAAGAGTTCCACGAGATGTTCATCGCCGTGATGATGCTGCTGATCGTTTTCCACGTCGCTGCCGCGCTGTATCACCAGTTCATCGTCAAGGACAACCTGCTGCGCCGCATCATGGTGAGGCGTTTCGAAGACTGAATGCACTCAAGGCGATCGATCAGTTCTACCGCTCTCCATTGGCTTTATGTGCCATAGTTCGATAGCAGTTCTTCACATTCGCTGAATAACCAGCATGGTGCATCCGCTCTATGGCTTCTGATCGAACCAGCACACCAAAGTCTTATGTCGATCCCTTGCTCAAGGAAGAGTTGCTGCGCGCGTCATTTGCCGCCATGTCGGAAGGGATGGCGATCCACCGATTGGTTAAGGACCCAGACGGGAAGGCCGTCGATTATCTGATCCTCGATGTAAACGATTCATTCGAGCGTCAGACAGGTTTGCACAAGGATACGGTTAAGGGGAAGTTGGCCTCCGCCGCCTACGGTTCGGGCACGGCACCGTTTCTGGATATCTATGCCAGAGTGGCGCAAACAAAGCAGCCGTCCAAGTTCGAGCAGTACTTCCCGCCGCTGGGGAAACATTTTCTGATCAACGTATTCTCGCCCGACAAGGATTGCTTCGTCACGATCTTCGAAGACATCACCAACCGGAAAGAGGCCGAGAAGATCCTGTACGAGAGCAAGGAACATTTCCGCCGCCTGGCCGAGGACATGCCGCTATTCGTGGTGACCTTCCTGCCGGATGGCACCCTGACCTTTGCCAACTCGGCCATCGCAAGATTCGCCGATATCGAATCGAAGAAGCTGCTCGGCATGAACTTCTATGAGTTCCTGTCCGAAGGTGACCGGAAGATGGTCCGTGCGCGTCTGGATTCGCTCACTCCGGAATGCCCCATCGAAACGCACCTGCAGCAATACCAGGGCGAGGACGGCGCAACGGCCTACCATCAGTGGACCAATCGCGCCTTCTTCGACACGCACGGCAAGGTGACCGGCTTCCAAGCGGTGGGCGAAGACATCACCCAGCGCAAGGAATCCGAGCAGGCGCTTGCGACCCTGATGCACAAGCTGGAGCAGAAGGAGTTCGCCAAATCCCGCTTCCTTGCCGCCGCGAGTCACGATCTGCGCCAGCCGCTGGCAGCCGCCAATCTGTTCATCGACGCGCTCAAGCTTTCCAAACCCTCTGCGGAACAAGAACGGATCATCCAGCGTCTGGCACAAACCATGTCCAGCTTCAACGAGCTGCTGGATGCACTTCTCAATGTATCCAAATTGGATGCGGACATGATCAAGCCCGTCTTCGCACCGATCGAAGTCGCCGGCATATTCTCATGGCTGGAACAGACGCTTGAGCCGCTGGCGCGCAGCAAAGGACTGGGGTTCAGATTGTTCTTCCCCACCGCGAAGCCGCTGCTGGTTCGCGCCGATCTTGATCTGCTCAAATCGGTGCTGATGAATCTCGTTTCCAATGCGATCAAATTCACCCCCTCAGGGACTGTTCTGATCGGTGCCCGCAAGCGCGGCGGCAATATGCTGTTCCAGGTATGGGACACCGGTGTCGGCATCCCGCCCGACCAGTTGGCGCACATCTTCGACGAGTTCTATCAAGTCGATAATCCGCAACGTGACCGGAATCGCGGCGTCGGACTGGGACTATCCATCGCCAAGCGGGCCCTGGCATTGTTCGATGGTGCGATCACCTGTCGATCGATCCCGGAACGGGGAACCGTCTTTGAGTTCAGCCTGCCGCTGACCGGATCCTCGGTCGTGGTGAGCAAACATATCGAGATCACCCCATCCGAGATAAGCAATAGCGATGAATCGTTCGCCGACGGCAAGCATTTCGTCGTGATCGAGGACGAGGGCATGGTTGCGGAAGCGCTCAAGGGATTACTGGAGAGCTTGGGCGGGCAGGTGCACTGTTTCGCCAGTGCAGAAGAGGCGCTCATCGATCTCGATATCGGACGGGCCGATTACTACATCGTGGATTTCATGCTGGCTGGAAAGCTCAACGGCATCCAGTTCCTGAACCAGTTACGACCTAAGCTCGTCCGCCCCATCCGAGCCGTGCTGATGACCGGCGACACCTCCAGCAGCTTCATTAAGAACGCAGTTGATTGCGACTGGCCCATCCTGCACAAACCGGTGCATCTGACCAAACTGGTCTCCAACCTCAAAGCGCAAGCACACTGATCAGTAATTATCGCCTGACAGCGATCAGCACTGCCCACGCACCGAGCAGCACGTACCAGATGAGCGACCACTCGGGGATGCCGAGGGTGAGGAAGGTCCAGCCCTTCTCCGCGCATTCTCCGGAGCCGTGCATGAGTTCTTGCCACACTTCGGCCAAGGGGAAGTTCTGCAGCATGTAGTCGAGGCCAGGGCCGCAGGCGGGCACTTGATCCTTGGGCAGGTGTTGCAGCCAGATGTGGCGCGAGGCAGTGGCTACACCGCCCAAAGCGAACAGCGCGATCAGCGTCGAGTAGATGCGAGTACCCAGGCGCAGTGGATGATGCAAGGCGGCCACGAAGAACAGCACGCCGATGACGATGAAGATCACACGTTGCAACATGCACAGCGGGCACGGCTCTTCGCGCAGCACGTATTGCAGAACCATCGCCGCACTGAACAACCCGGCGACCACCACGGCACCGCTCAGGAACAACCAGCGATTGGAAAGTGCGTTGAGGCGTTGCAGCATCATTCCGCCTCTTCGATCCACGTAGCCTGAATGGCTTCCAGCACTTTCTCGCCGCCGCGGCTGTGGTCGTCGTCGAAACCGTCCAGTTCGACCACGTAGTTATGCAGGTCGACGAAATTCACTTTGAGCGGGTCGACATCGGGATGCTTCTCGGTCAGCGCGATCGCGATGTCGCGCACGTCTATCCATTTCATTTCGAATGACCTTCCTTAGCCATATTGATGGAGTACTTGGGGATCTCGACCACCAACGGTGTATCAGCGACGATGGCCTGACAGCTCAAACGAGAGTTGCCTTCCAGCCCCCAGGCTTTGTCCAGCATATCCTCTTCCAGCTCGGTCGCTTCTTCCAGACTGTTGAAACCTTCGCGCACGATGACGTGACAGGTGGTGCAGGCGCAGGATTTCTCGCAGGCATGCTCGATCTCGATACCGTTCTCCAGCAAGGCGTCGCAGATTGAGGTGCCCGGCGCGGCGTCGAACAGGGTGCCCTTGGGGCAGAGCTCTTCATGGGGCAATACAATGATTTGAGTCATATCAACTTTCCAGATCGGACATCTTGTGTCCTTTTAACGCACCCGACACGCTCTTGTCCATGCGTGCTTGTGCGAACGGCAACGTAGCCTGATTCAGTGCTTCAACCGCACGCTTGATCGGGGTCTGGTCTTCACCTTCCAGCAGGAAACGCACGCCTTCCATGCTGGCACGGATGGCGGCCTTGCCATCGGCATCGAGCAAATCACCATCCTCCTGCAGTGCGGCTTCCACCGCCTCCAGCAACTGGCGCGCCTCGACTTGCTGTTCGCGCAGGGCACGCGCTTGCATGTCGTCTTTCGCATGCTGCGCAGAGTCTTTCAGCATCTGCGTGATCTCTTCGTCGGAGAGACCGTAGGAAGGCTTCACCGCGATGCTGGATTCGTGACCACTGATCATCTCGCGCGCGGAAACACTCAGCAGCCCGTCGGCGTCCACCTGGAAGGTGACGCGGATGCGGGCCGCGCCGGCCACCATGGGCGGGATGCCGCGCAGTTCGAACTGCGCCAGCGAGCGGCAATCGCTCACCAGTTCGCGCTCGCCCTGCATCACGTGGATGCTCATCGCGGTCTGTCCGTCCTTGTAGGTGGTGAACTCCTGCGCGCGCGCGGTGGGGATGGTGCTGTTGCGCGGGATGATCTTTTCGGTCAGACCGCCCATGGTCTCGATGCCGAGTGACAGCGGGATCACATCCAGCAGCAGCCAGTCGTCGGCACTGCGGTTGCCCGCCAGCACATTGGCCTGGATGGCCGCGCCCAGCGCAACGACCTTGTCCGGATCGAGATTGGTAAGCGGTGTCTGTTTGAAATACTCGGCCACGGCGCGTTGCACCTGCGGCATGCGTGTGGAGCCGCCCACCATCACCACGCCCTGCACTTCGTCCACCCCCAGCCCCGCATCTCGCAAAGCTTTGCGCGTCGGCTGCATGGTGCGCGCCAGCAGGTTCTTGGTCATGTCGTAGAACGTATCGCGCGTCAGCGTCACGTCCACCAGTTCGCCGCCACTCAACACGGCGGTGATCTGCGCCTGCAAGTTGTCGGTCAGTTGTTCCTTGGCGGTGCGCGCATGGGTCAGCAACAGGCGCACATCGTTGACGCCGAGCTGCGACAGCCCGGCCTGTTCCAGTATCCAGCAGTAGATACGCTGGTCAAAATCGTCGCCGCCCAATGCCGAATCGCCGTTGGTCGCCAGCACTTCGAACACGCCTTTGGACAGACGCAGGATGGAGATATCGAAGGTACCGCCTCCAAGGTCGTACACCGCGTACACGCCCTCCGAGGCGTTATCCAGGCCGTAGGCGATGGCCGCTGCAGTCGGTTCGTTTAACAGGCGCAATACATTCAGACCGGCCAGCTTGGCTGCATCCTTGGTGGCTTGACGCTGCGCATCGTCGAAATAGGCTGGCACGGTGATCACCGCGCCAACCAGCTCGCCGCCCAACGAACGCTCGGCACGGTCGCGCAACACTTTCAGTATTTCTGCAGAGACTTCGACCGGGCTCTTCACACCGCCCGCAGTACGCAGTTGCAGCATGCCGGGCGTGTCCACGAAACGGTATGGGAGATCGACCACATCGCCGACATCCTTCAGGCCGCGCCCCATGAAACGCTTCACCGACACGATGGTGTTCTGCGGGTCTTCGCTCTGCACAGCCTGCGCAGCCATACCGACCTGCAGCGAGCCGTCGGCCAGATAGCGCACGACCGATGGCAGCAATGCGATGCCTTCATCATCGTTGAGCACCACGCTGATGCCGTTGCGCACGGTGGCAACGAGTGAGTTGGTGGTGCCGAGGTCTATGCCGACCGCCAGTCTATGCTGGTGCGGTGCAGCGGACAGACCCGGTTCGGAGATTTGCAGCAATGCCATGTTCAGGAATCCAGCTCGTCGTAGGCGTCAGCGATCTCTTCCGCCAGTTTTTCAAGGAAGCGCAATTTTCGCACAGTGCCGGCAGCGGCGACGAACTCATGTGTGGTGTCGAGTTGTTCGGCCAGTTGCTGTTGCAAGTTGCGCGTCTCGTTACGTGCCTTGTCGGCCAAGGCATCCAGCGCATCGATGTCCTTGGCGGCGATGGCGTCCTGCAATCCTTCACGCCACTCCATCTGCTGCATCAGGAAGTCCATCGGCATCGCGGTGTTGTTCTCTTCCTGCGTGTCGACACCGTGCAGCGTCAGCAGATAGCGGCCGCGTTTGAGCGGATCGCGCAGGGTCTGGTAACCCTCGTTGACGCGCGTCGCCCATTGCATGGACAGACGCTTCTCTGCATCGGAGAGGTGGGAGAACTTGTCGGGATGGACTTGCGATTGCAGCTCGCGATAGCGATGGTCGAGCGCGGCGTTATCGAGCAGGAAGCTGCGGGGAAGTGAGAAAACGGTGAAGAAGTCTTGCTGGAGATCGACTGCCGGAGCGCTCATCACACTGTAAAGCTTTCTCCACACCCGCACGCATCCTTCACGTTCGGATTGTTGAATTTGAAGCCTTCGTTCAAACCTTCGCGCGTGTAGTCCAGTTCCATGCCGTCGATGTACGGCAGGCTTTGCGGATCGACCAGCACGGTCACGCCGTTGCTGACAAACTGCAGGTCTTCGTTCTCTGCCGCATCGGCGAATTCCAGCTTGTATGCCATGCCGGAACAGCCGCTGGTGCGCACGCCGATACGCAGGCCGACGCCCTTGCCGCGCTTGACCAGGAAATTCTGCACATGCTTGGCCGCGTTCTCAGTCAACGAGATGCTCATCTTCAACTCCTACTTGTTCGCGTTACAGGCCGCTGCTTCGACGTTCGCGCCGTGCTTGGCCTTGTAGTCCGCCACGGCCGCCTTGATCGCGTCTTCCGCGAGGATGGAGCAGTGGATCTTCACCGGCGGCAATGCCAGTTCTTCGGCGATGTGCGTGTTCTTGATGGCGAGCGCCTGATCGACAGTCTTGCCCTTGACCCACTCGGTCACCAGCGAGCTCGACGCGATGGCCGAACCGCAACCGTAGGTCTTGAACTTCGCATCTTCGATCACGCCGTCCTTGCCCACCTTGATCTGCAACTTCATCACGTCGCCGCAAGCCGGCGCACCGACCATGCCGGTGCCGACCATCTCGTCGTCCTTGTTCATGGACCCGACGTTGCGCGGATTCTCGTAGTGATCCAGTACTTTTTCGCTGTATGCCATTTCGTGCTCCTTGTTTTTCAGAGAACTGATGATTTGTCTGTCTGGCAAGGCGGAGGTCAGCGCCGTTTACTGTAGTAAACAAGCTGGCCGACAACGCCGCCAGGCAGGCAAAGGGCAGTTCTCTAGTGTGCCGCCCACTCGATAGTATTCAGATCGATGCCGTCTTTGTACATATCCCATAAGGGGGATAGGTCACGTAGTTTGGCGATCTTGTCCTGCAATAGCTTCACTACATAATCCACTTCTTCCACGGTGGTGAAACGACCCACGGTGAAGCGGATGGAGCTGTGTGCCAGTTCGTCGTTGCGGCCCAGCGCACGCAATACATATGAAGGTTCCAGGCTGGCCGAGGTGCAGGCCGAGCCGCTGGAAACCGCAACATCTTTCACCGCCATGATGAGCGATTCGCCCTCGACGAAATTGAAGCTGACGTTCAGGTTGTGCGGCACGCGCGCTTCCATGTCGCCGTTCAGATACACCTCTTCCATGCTGGACAGACCCGCCCACAGACGGTCGCGCAGCATGCGGATGCGTTCGTTCTCGGCAGCCATCTCTTCCTGTGCGATGCGGAACGCTTCGCCCATGCCGACTATCTGGTGTGTCGCCAGTGTGCCGGAACGGAAACCGCGTTCGTGACCGCCACCATGCATCTGTGCTTCCAGGCGCACGCGCGGTTTGCGCTGCACATACAAGGCACCGATGCCTTTGGGGCCATAGGTCTTGTGTGCGGAAAAACTCATCAGATCCACTTTGAGTTTTTGCAGATCGATACCCACCTTGCCTGTGGCTTGCGCAGCATCCACATGGAACAGGATGCCTCTGCTGCGGCACAGCTCTCCGATGGCTTCGATGTCCTGCACCACGCCGATCTCGTTGTTGACCAGCATCACCGAGACGACGATGGTATCGGGACGCAGTGCTGCTTTCAGTTTTTCCAGATCGATCAGGCCGTTCGGCTCGGGATCGAGATAGGTTGCGGAGAAACCCTGCCGCTCCAGTTCGCGCACGGTGTCGAGCACAGCCTTGTGCTCGGTCATCACGGTCACGATGTGCTTGCCCTTGTCCTGGTAGAAATGTGCCGCGCCCTTGATGGCGAGGTTGTTCGACTCGGTCGCGCCCGAAGTCCACACGATCTCTTTCGGGTCGGCGTTCACCAAGGCAGCCACCTGTGCACGTGCACGCTCAACCGCCTCATCCGCCGTCCAGCCGAAGGAGTGCGAGCGCGAAGCCGGATTGCCGAACTTCTCGGTCAGGTAGGGGATCATGGCCTCGGCCACACGCGGGTCTACCGGTGTGGTGGCCGAGTAATCCATGTAGATAGGCAGTTGCATGGGTTTAGCTTCCTTTATTTATCAGACAGCTGCGGTCGCCGAGGCCGCTCCGCGCGTCATGCGCACCGGTGCACCTTCATCCTTCTTGCTCAGTTCGCCGTCGGCCAGTTGCTGCAGATTGACCTGTTGCAGGTATTCGTAGATGCGCTCGCTCAGGCCGAACCACAGGTCGTGCGTGGAACAGGGCTTGCCGTCTTTGCAGTTGCCTTGACGGTCGCAGTTGGTGGCATCCAGAGGTTCATCCACTGCCACTACGATGTCGGCGATGGTGATCTTGCTGGCGGGGCGCGCCAGACAGTAACCACCGCCCGGGCCGCGCACGCTGGCGACCACGTTGTTCTTGCGCAATTTGGCGAACAATTGTTCCAGATACGACAGCGAGATCTGCTGGCGTTCGCTGATCGCAGCCAGTGTGACCGGGCCTTTGCCGCCGCGCTGGGTCAGATCGACCATTGCCGTTACTGCGAAACGTCCTTTAGTTGTCAGGCGCATGTTGTTTCTCTCCTCAGAATGTCAGACCTACTCGCTCAAGCCATCCCACCGCAATGAAATGACCCCCTCTGAAAAGAATCATAGGATACCCGAGAGTTTTAATCAACTATCTTGTTCAGGTAGTTCGGATCGAACTTGTCGGCGGTCGCCTGCTCGTCTTCCACTCTTACGCCAAGCTTCTCTAATTGTTGAAGAATATGCTCGATGCGCTGGTCGACCGTGACGCTGTGCCCGATCAACCCATGCAGGGCTTTGGCAACCGGGTCGTTCTGGTCTGAGCTGATGCCGTAGGCGTTGAATCCAGTGGTTTTTTTCGCGTCGTCCAGCACACGTGCCGGGATGCCCGCCGCCGTCGCCCCGGCCGGCACGTCTTTCACCACCACCGCGTTGGAACCGATCTTGGCGTTCGCACCGATATGGATGGGGCCGAGGATCTTGGCCCCCGCGCCCACCACCACGCCGTTACCCAGTGTCGGGTGGCGCTTGCCTTCTTTCCAGGAGGTACCGCCCAGCGTCACGCCGTGATACAGCGTCACATCGTCACCGATGTCGGCCGTCTCGCCGATCACCACCCCCATACCGTGGTCGATAAAGAAGCGGCGGCCGATGGTCGCGCCGGGATGTATCTCGATACCGGTGAACCAACGTGCAAAGTGCGAAACGAAGCGCGCCATCCATTTCAGGCCGGCATGCCACAAGGTATTGGAAAGACGATGGAAGATACGCGCGTGCAGCCCCGGATAGCAGGTCAGCACCTCGAACGTGGTGCGGGCTGCGGGATCGCGGGCAAAAACGCTGGCGATGTCTTCTCGGATATTCTTAAACATCTGGATGCTCTTCCTGGTAACGCTTCCTGAGGCGCGCATTGTACTCGGTCGTCACGCTCAGGATACCGCGCAGCAGGTTGACCTCCTCATCTTCCAGCCGAGTACGCGAGAACAAGCGGCGCAGACGGCGCATCAATCGCTCCGGGTTCTGCGTGGTGAAGAAGCCGATCTCGCCCAGCGTCTTTTCCAGATGTTCGTACAGGCCTTCCACACGTTCATGCGTCGCCGGGTTGATCTCCGGCAAGGCGGGCTGGAATGAAGATGCCGCCACGCTCAACTCATAAGCCATCAACTGCACGGCGGACGCTACGTTGAGCGAAGAGAACTCGGGATTGGCCGGGATGTTCACGCCCCGCTGGGCACGGCCCATCTCGTCATTGGTCAGACCGGACATCTCGGTGCCGAACAGCAAAGCCACCGGCCCGGCCGACGCTTCCTGCATCACCTGCGGTGCAGCCTCGCGCGGCGTCTGCACCTCGATGGAGATGTCGCGCAAGCGCGCCGTCATCGCCACGGTGTACACCACGCCCTGCAAAGCCTCGTCGATGGTGCTGCAAACCACGGCATTCTCAAGGATATCGTCCGCCCCGGAAGCCATGGCACTGGCCTGTGCATCGGGGAAGAAGCGCGGATTGATGAGGTAAAGACGGCTCAAACCCATGACTTTCATCGCCCGCGCCGCCGCGCCGATATTGCCCGGATGGGAGGTGTGGCTGAGCACCACACGAACATTACTTAAAGGATTAGGTTTATTCAAAGGGCAATACCAATTAAAATGCGTGCCGTTTCTTCGCTCATTAACACAAGGTCCCTGACTATGCACCCCATGCTCAACATCGCGGTGAAGGCCGCGCGTCGCGCCGGCAATCTGATCCATCGCGCCGCCGACAACATCGATCACCTCACCGTGACCAAAAAATCCCATGCGGATTACGTCAGCGAAGTGGATCGCGCCGCCGAGCGCACCATCGTCGAGACCTTGTTACAGGCCTATCCGAGCCATGCGATTCTAGCAGAGGAAGGCGGCGCCCAAGGCGAGTCGGAATACGTGTGGATCATCGATCCGCTCGACGGCACAACCAACTTCCTGCATGGCGTTCCGCAGTACGCCGTCTCCATCGCGCTGCAACACAACGGCGTGCTGACCCAGGCTGTGGTGTACGACCCGACCAGCAACGACCTGTTCACTGCCACGCGCGGTAGCGGAGCGTTCCTCAACGACAAGCGCCTGCGTGTGAGCAAGCGCAAAGAACTGGCAGACAGCCTGATCGGCACCGGCTTCCCCTACACCCGCTTCGAACACATGGATGCCTACCTCAACATCTTCAAGGATGTGATGCAGCACACCGCCGGCCTGCGCCGCCCCGGTGCCGCGTCGCTCGACCTGGCCTGGACCGCGGCCGGTCGTTACGATGGCTTCTTCGAGACCGGCCTCAAGCCTTGGGATCTCGCGGCGGGTGCGCTGCTGATCTCGGAAGCAGGCGGCATCGTCACCGATCTGGCGGGTAATCAGAACCAGCTGGAAAGCGGCCACATCTGCGCCGGCAATCCGCACATCCAGGAACAACTGCTGAAACTGATCGCGCCGCATCTCACCGACGGTCTGAAGGGCTAACTCCCCGAACAGGCGGCACGATGGACACCTCCCTGCTCGTCCTCGCCATCACGACCATCGTCATCGTGCTGGTGTTCGAGTACACCAACGGTTTCCACGACGCCGCCAACATCATCGCCACCGTCATCGCCTCGCGCGCGATGACGCCGGTGCAGGCCGTACTACTGGTCGCCTTCTTCGAATTCCTCGGCCCGCTGCTGGGCGGCACCGCCGTCGCCAACACCATCGGCACCTTCGTTACGCTGGACGACCTCGACGCGGTACTCGGTTTGGTGGTGGTGCTGTGCGGGCTGATCGGCGCCATCGCGTGGAACCTCATCACCTGGTGGTTCGGCATCCCCTCCTCTTCCTCGCACGCGCTGGTGGGCGGACTGGCCGGCGTGGTGATCGTGGCAGCCGGTGCCAACCATGTGGAATGGGGCTTTGCCGATCTGTTGCATGGCGAGTTCCACGGTGTCGCCAAAGTCATCGCGGCCCTCATCCTGTCGCCCATCATCGGCTTCTGGGTCGGCTACGTGCTGCACCGTGTCATGCTCACGCTGCTGCGCGGCGCACGCCCATCCATCAATCGCGACCTGCGCCATCTGCAATACGTCACCTCGGCTGGCCTCGCCTTCGCCCATGGCGCGAACGACGCGCAGAAGAGCATGGGCATGCTGACGCTGGTGCTGGTGCTGGGCGGATTCATACCCTCATTCGAGGTGCCGTTCTGGGTGATGCTGGCCTGCTCGCTCGCCATCACGCTGGGCATCCTGTCCGGCGGCTGGCAGATCGTGCGCACGCTGGGCTTCTCCATCTACAAGATCCGTCCTCTGCACGCGCTCGATTCGCAGATGACCGCCGCCAGTGTGATCTTCGCCTCGTCGCTGGGCGGCGCGCCGGTCTCCACCACGCACGTGGTCGCGTCCTCCATCATGGGTATCGGTGCCTCGGAACGTCCCAAGGCGGTGCGCTGGGGTAAAGCTGCCGAGATCGTCGCCACCTGGATCATCACCATCCCCGGGTCAGCATTGATGGCGATAGGGTGTTATCTTGTCGTCCAGTTGTTCGTCTGAGAAATCGAGACCATGACACCACCCATGCAAGCCTCCAAAACCATGCTGGCCCGCATCCTTGACCGGGTGTTCCCCAAGGTGCCGGACTTCTTCCACATGCTCACCGAGCAGACCATAGAGGTCGCCCTCACAGTCAGCCTGCTGGTCGACTACATGAAACACGGCGACCCGGCCATTGCCGAGTCGCTGAAAGAGAATGTGCATCAGGCCGACCTGCTCAAGGTGCGCAACCTGCACGAACTGAACGATGCCTTCTCCACCCCCATCGACCGAGAAGACATCTACCGCGCCATCATGGCGCTGGACGACATCGTGATGTACTGCAAAACCACCGTGCACGAGATGGATGTGCTGGGGGTGACGCCGGACAGATTCATGCGCGACATCTCGCTGCGCATCAAGGAAGGTGTGGATGCACTGGCCAACGGTTTCGCCAAGCTCGCCACCACACCCGCCACCGCCGCACTGGATGCCGACATAGCGCGCAAAGCCGAGCGTCATGCCGAGAAACTCTACCGCTTCGCGCTGCCCGAGCTGTTCGAGGGCGACGACTACATCAACATGTTCAAGCGGCGCGAGATCTACCGTCATCTCACCAACGCCGCCGAACACATGGCCCAGTGCGCCAACACGCTGCACGACATCGTGGTCAAGATCAGCTGAAAGACCGATGAGCGCGACTGACACCCTCACCCGCTTCCTGCACGAACACATCCCGCTCACCGGCGCGATGCAGTTGCAAGCATCCGCCTATGACGGCGAACGACTGGAACTGAATGCCCCGCTCGCCCCCAATGTCAACGACAAGGGCACCGCGTTCGGCGGCAGTCTGTACAACATCGCCGTGCTGTGCGGCTGGAGCCTGCTGCGCCTCAAACTGAACGAAGCCGGACTGAACGAGAAGAACATCGTCATCCAGGAGGCGAACACGCGCTACCTGCTGCCTGTCACCGGCGAACTGCGCGCCGCTTGCACCCTCACCGCCGACGCGCTGACCGAGTTCATGCAGCCGCTGCAAAAGAAAGGCCGCGCGCGCATCACGCTGACCGTCGCGATCCATCAACAAGACCAGACCGCCGTGGAATTCACCGGCAATTACGTCGTACTCGATTAGACGCATGAAAGACACCGCCCTCGAAAAACAAACCCCCATGATGCAGCAGTACCTGCGGCTGAAGGCCGACCATCTGGACAAGCTGCTGTTCTACCGCATGGGCGATTTCTACGAACTGTTCCATGACGATGCCGTGCGCGTCGCCAAACTGCTCGACATCACCCTCACCCAGCGCGGCGCATCCAACGGCCAGCCGATCAAGATGGCGGGTGTGCCCTATCACGCTGCCGAGCAATACCTCGCAAGGCTGGTGAAGATGGGCGAGTCGGTCGCCATCTGCGAACAGATCGGCGACCCCGCCACCAGCAAGGGCCCGGTCGAACGCAAAGTGGTACGCATCGTCACTCCCGGCACTGTCACCGACTCCGCCCTGCTGGAAGAGAAGCGCGACAACCTGTTGCTCGCGCTGCACCAGAACCGCAACGAGATCGGTCTGGCATGGCTCAACCTCGCTTCCGGCCAGCTCACTCTGGCGGAAGTATCGGCCAGCCAGTTGCCCGCCGAACTGGAGCGCTTGCAGCCTTCCGAGATATTGTTCGCCGAAAGTGCGAGCGCACCGCAGTTCAAATCCGCCGCCAATAAATCGCTGCCCGACTGGCACTTCGAACGCGACACCGCGCACCGCGCGCTGTGCCAGCAGTTCGGCACGCGCGACCTGGCCGGTTTCGGTTGCGAGGAATTCACGCTCGGCTTGAGCGCAGCCGGTGCCCTGCTCGGCTACGCCAAACTCACGCAGGGCCAGAGCATCGCCCACATCCGCGGTGCGCAGGTGTACAGCGCCGATCGCTATGTGCGCATGGACGCCGCCACCCGCCGCAATCTGGAGATCACCCAGACCCTGCGAGGCGAACCCGCGCCCACCCTGCTCTCGCTGCTGGACACCTGCGCGACCAACATGGGCAGCCGATTGCTCGCGCACTGGCTGCACCACCCGCTGCGCAACCGCGCCGTGTTGCGCGCCAGGCTGGATGCGGTGGACGAACTGGACGAAAAGTTCAGCCGCGTGCATCAGCAACTCAAACCCAGTGTGGACGTGGAACGCATCACCGCGCGCATCGCGCTGAAGAGTGCACGACCGCGCGACCTTTCCGGACTGCGCGACACGCTCAAGCAACTGCCCGAACTACACCAAACCTTGGCCGGCATCAGCGCCCCACGTTTGCAGCAACTGAGCGATGAACTGCAGGCCGATGCCGCATTGCTCGCGCTGCTGCAAAACACCCTCAAGAAAGAACCCTCCTCCGTGCTGCGCGAGGGTGGCGTGATCGCCGACGGCTACGATGCCGAGCTGGACGAGTTGCGCGGCATCCAGAACAACTGCGGCGACTTCCTGCTGGCGCTGGAGAAGCGCGAACGCGAACGCACCGGTATCGACAAGCTGAAGGTGGAATACAACCGCGTGCATGGTTTCTACATCGAAGTCAGCGTCGCCAACGCCGGCAAGGTGCCGGACGACTACCGCCGCCGCCAGACGCTGAAGAACGTCGAGCGCTACATCACGCCGGAACTGAAAGCCTTCGAGGACAAGGCGCTGTCCGCCAATGACCGCGCACTGGCGCGCGAGAAATGGCTGTACGACCAGTTGCTGGAGGCGCTCGCGCCCTCCATCCCGCAACTGCAAACCATCGCCGCCGCCATCGCCGAACTGGACGTGCTCGCCACCTTCGCCGAGCGCGCCGCCACCATGAATTTCTGCGCACCGCAGTTCAGCGACGACGCGCGCATCGATATCAAACAAGGTCGCCATCCGGTGGTGCAAGCACAGGTGGACACCTTCACGCCGAACGACTGCACGCTGGGTGACACGCGCCGCATGCTGCTCATCACCGGCCCCAACATGGGCGGTAAATCGACTTACATGCGTCAGGTCGCCATCATCGCGCTGCTCGCACATGTCGGCTGCTTCGTCCCCGCGCAGCAAGCCGTGCTCGGCGAGATCGACCAGATCTTCACCCGCATCGGCGCATCGGACGACCTGGCCAGCGGACGCTCCACCTTCATGGTCGAGATGACCGAAGCCGCCAACATCCTGCACAACGCCACCGAGAAAAGTCTGGTACTGGTGGACGAGATCGGGCGCGGCACCAGCACCTTCGACGGCCTCGCGCTGGCCTACGCCATCGCCCGCCACCTGCTGGAGATCAACCGCAGCTACACCCTGTTCGCCACGCACTATTTCGAACTCACGCGACTGGCCGAAGAATTCAAACAACTCGCCAACGTCCACCTCGCCGCCGTCGAGCACCAGCACAGCATCGTGTTCCTGCACAGTGTGAACGAAGGCGCGGCCAGCCAGAGCTATGGCCTGCAAGTCGCGGCATTGGCGGGCGTGCCGAACAGCGTCATCCGCAGCGCTAAGAAACAGTTGGTAAAGTTAGAACAAAACAGCGCCGCCCAGAACCCGCAAGGCGACCTCTTTGCCGCCGTACCGGAAACACCGGAACCGGAAGAGCATCCGCTGGTGTCGGCATTACGTGATCTGCAGCCGGATGAGATGAGTCCGAGGGAAGCGCTGGAGAGGATTTATCAGTTGAAGAAGCTGATGTAGCACCAAGTAAAAGCAAAGACTTTTCTTCACTTTCGAACTCCTAGGGCAGCTCAGCTTCGCATTTGATTTTCGCTAGAACAATCAGTCGCAAACCACGACACCCTTAGCTACCGCCTCTCCTCCCAACACCCCTACTACCCATACCCATTTTTATTGCCTGAGCTCAGGCGTAGGATGTTTCCCACGGAGGGCAGCCGCCCTGCCGCCCCGCGATGCAAGTCGCGCCCTATTCGATCACAGGCTGACACCATGTCCACCACAGATACACAGACCGGTTTGCGTCTGGACAAGCAATTTGCCCGCGAGGTGCAAGGCATGTTTGTGCACTGGCAACCCGAGCCTGCGCCTGCACCGCACTGGCTGCAATTCAACGATGCACTTGCCCTGGAACTGGGGCTGGATGCGCAGGCCTTGCGGGGTGATGCGGGGCTTGCGGTGTTTTCCGGGCAGCGTATCCCCGAGGGTGCTGAGCCGGTGGCGCAGGCTTATGCCGGTCATCAGTTCGGTTATTACTCGCCGCGCTTGGGAGATGGCCGTGCGTTGTTGCTGGGCGAGATCGTCGATCCTTCCGGGCAGCGCTTCGATCTTGCGCTGAAAGGTTCCGGCGCGACGCCCTTTGCACGCAACGGTGACGGCAAGGCAGCGGTGGGACCGGTGTTGCGCGAATTCCTGATCGGCGAGGCGATGCATGCGCTGGGTGTGCCGACGACGCGCGTGCTGGCAGCGGTGGCGACGGGAGAAGCCGTGTTCCGCGAAAGTGCCTTGCCCGGCGCGGTGCTCGCGCGTGTGGCGGCCAGCCATCTGCGCGTGGGCAGCTTCGAATATGCGGCGCGCGCCGAGGATGACACTTTGCTGAGCCGCCTCGCCGAGCATGCCATCGCGCGCCACGCGCCGCACTTGCTGGGCCAGCCGCAGCGCTATCTCGGTTTGCTGGAACAGGTGGTGGAACGTCAGGCAACGTTGATCGCACAGTGGATGGGGCTGGGTTTCATCCACGGGGTGATGAACACCGACAACATGGCCATCTCCGGCCAGACCATCGACTACGGGCCTTGCGCGTTCATGGAGCATTTCGATCCCGAGGAGGTGTTCAGTTCGATCGACCGCGATGGACGCTATGCCTGGGCCAACCAGCCTGCCATCGCGCACTGGAACCTTTCGCGTCTGGCCGAGACGCTGTTGCCATTGATCGATGCCGATGCAGATCGCGCGGCTGCGATGGCGATGGCGGCCATCGGGAAATTTGAGAAGCAATTGTCTGCGCACTGGTCGGCCTTGCTGCGCAGCAAGGTGGGCCTGCCGGACGGTGGCGATGCGGCAGAGCACCTCGCCACCGAATTCATGCAACTGCTGCAACGCCACGCAGTGGACTTCACGCTGGGCTGGCGGCGGCTGGGCGATGCCGCCGCCGGAGACGAAGCGCCGCTGCGCGCATTGTTCGGCGCACATGCTGCCTCGCTGGAGGATTGGCTTGCACGCTGGCGAGCAGCGTTCGGCACAGTGCCGGGAACAGAGCGCGCACAGGCGATGGCGAAGGTGAACCCCATGGTCATCCCGCGCAACCACTTGGTTGAGCAGGCGTTGGCGGCAGCCACTGAAGACGACCTTGCCCCGTTCGAGCGACTGCTGGCCGAGGTGCGCAGACCGTTCGAACCGCGCAATGACGCCGACCCTTACATCCAGCCCGCGCCACGCGAAGAGACGGAGCGCTACCGGACTTTCTGCGGAACCTGAGGACGAAGAGTACAGCCGTGCATCGGGGGAATATGCTGCAAGCAGTGCGAAGGATCGACCCTGCGGCTGCGATCATGGACGCCTGACCGTAGCGGCGGAAATCATCGCAGGCGATATGGAATAATGCCGCGACACGAGTAGCGCCATAAAGGGGAGAACATGGGTAACACCGACTGGCTCGACCGCAACGAGTATCCGTTC
Organism: Pseudomonadota bacterium; assembly: GCA_043827165.1. Lineage (GTDB taxonomy): Bacteria > Pseudomonadota > Gammaproteobacteria > Burkholderiales > Gallionellaceae > Sideroxyarcus. The sequence continues at coordinate 252,009 of JBDRPJ010000007.1, read as the reverse complement.
GCATCGCATCATTTCAAGACTGCCGCAGGTCGCATGCATTACGTGGATGAGGGCAGCGGCGAGGTGATCCTGTTCCTGCACGGCAACCCGGCCTGGTCCTTCCTGTATCGCAAGCAGATCAAACATCTTTCTCCGCACTATCGCTGCATCGCACCGGACTACCTCGGCTTCGGTCTCTCGGACAAGCCTTACGACTGGAGCTATCTGCCGGAAGACCATGCCAAGTACATCGAGGCTTTCATCGAACATCTGGGCCTGAAGGACATCACGCTGGTGGTGAATGACTGGGGCGGCCCTATCGGCATGCATTACGCGGTGCACCATCCGGACAACATCAAGCGGCTCATGGTGCTGAACACTTGGGCTTGGCCGGTGGATGACGATCTGCATTACACCTCGTTCAGCGCGATGATGGGCGGCCCCGTCGGGCGCTTCCTGATCCGGCATTTCAACTTCTTCGCCAACTCTTTCATGCGCGTGGCCTTTGGCGACAAGCGCAAACTGACAAAGCACGCGCACGACCATTACCGCAACGCGTTGCCGACCGGGGAATCGCGCAAGGGCAGTTGGGTGTTCCCGCGCCGCATCGTCCATTCCACTCCCTGGCTGCGCGGGATATGGGACAAGATGCCCACCCTGAAAGACAAGCCCACGCGCTTCGTGTGGGGCATGAAGGATGTGGCGTTCCGCGAGCAGGAGCTGAAGCGCTGGCAGCAGACATTACCGAATTCCACCACCCTGCGCCTGCCCACGGCGGGGCATTACGTATCCGAGGAGGCGCCCGACGAGGTGAATGAGGTGCTGGCGAACTTCCTCGCGGAGCGGGCATGAACGAGCGTGTTCGCGACGGCCGGGGACAGCCTTCGGCACCCCGTCAGCAGGATCGGAGACCGACCGCGCCTCACCATGGACTCGGCTAATAGGAGCGCACTCCCATCCACCTGTTTCCTCCTCATTTATTCCCATCTTGCACCTTCGCCCTGCCAGGCGCATAGTGAGCCGCCGTTGTCCATACGAAAAGGAGTGCATCATGTTCATACGATCGATTGCAGTCTCGGTGTTTGCAGGTGCTTTGGCAGTATCAGCAGGTTCGGTGTTCGCGGCGGATCAGGTCCGCGAGCAGAAGCAGGATCAGACGCAGGAACAGGATCAGGAGCGCATCTACGGCAGCCAGTTGATGACGCAGAAGGAGCGGAACGCATATCGCGCCAAGATGCGGGCCGCCAAGACGGCCGAAGAGCGCGAACGCATCCGCAATGAGCATCATGAACAAATGAAGATCCGCGCGAAAGAACGCGGCGTGACGTTACCGGATATGCCGCCTGCCGCAGGTGGCGGGATGATGGGCCCCGGCGGCGGTATGCGTCAGGGGGGTGGCATGGGTTCTGGCGGCGGTATGCGCCAGGGCGGTGGTTACTGACCTTCGGATCGTCTCCGATACCGGCAATCACAGGAGGGCCTGCGGAACAGCGGCCACCGCAGCGCCTCCTACTTCAAGCAATAGCTCAATTTCATTCCCTGAAGCAGTTCCGAACTCTCTAGGTCAGCGGTGTTTTCGGCCAATCGGTTTGTACTTCATTCCCTATTCTTCAGTGCTAGACTGCGCGCCCCATGGACATCGACCTCATCGCCAAAGAGCTGGAACAGACCGGCTATATCGTGCTGGCCAATGCGCTGGCGGATGAGCTATTGCACGGCCTGAAAAAGCGCTGTGAGGACGATGGTTCGGAGCGTTTCCAGCCTGCCCATGTCGGTCGCGGAACAGCAAAGCAGAAGATCGAGTCGCTACGCGGCGACGCCATCAGCTGGATAGAAGCGAACGACCCCGTCGACTGTGCTTTTCTGGAACAGATGGAAACCCTGCGACGGGAATTGAATGCCCGGTTGTTCCTGGGCATGTTCGATTACGAGAGCCACTACGCGATCTACAACAGCGGCTATGGCTACGCGAAACATTCCGATGTGCTGCAGGGCAAGAAGAACCGCATCCTGACCACGGTGTTGTACCTGAACGAGGATTGGCAGCCCGAACACGGCGGCGAACTGGTGGTCTACGATCCGACCGGCGAAACCGAGCTGCTCAGGGTGCAACCGACCTTCGGCACGATGATCATCTTCCTCAGCGAATCGTTCCCGCACGAAGTACTCATCTCCAACACGACCCGCCGCAGCATCGCCGGCTGGTTCCGCGTCAGCGGAAGTTAAACTTCCTCACCTTCCTCCATGATCCGATACGGCTCCATGGTGACCGATTCGATACGCGCCCCCAGCATGACCACTTCCCCTTCGCGCCGGGTGTTGCCGGTCTCGGTGAATTCGAAACGGTAAGTGCGGCGCAGGATGCGCCGTCCGTTGTCATCGCGTGCCAGCTGCACTTTGATGCTGGCGACGGTGTCGTCGAGGAACTGCACGCCGGTCTGTTTGCAGATCAGCCTGCCCGCTTCGCGCGCGATCTCGAGGATGCGGATACTGTGCAGCCAGAACCAGACCAGCAGCCCCAACACGACCAGCACCAATAAGCTTGCGAAATCCATGTCAGTTCAGGGGCGCGAAGCGCGGCACGGTCCGGCCTTCGTGCTGCACTGACTCAAAGAAGATATCTTTGGGACGTGCCCAGATCAGACCGTTATCGGATTTGTAGATCATCAGCGTGACATTCGGGTCGGCCTCCAGCTTCGCCTCGCACACGATCTCGTAGATGCCGCCTTTGTAATGCCTGTATCTCATCTTGTTCATCCGTTGGAATCCGTGTGGCACGAATCTTATACTGTACGAATGCACTAGCAGTTAACATCCGCAACATTCGATCATGACTTTTCCTTCTTCATGCGCCAAAACCTTGCCGCCGATGTGAACCGCCGCGAAGCCTGGGCTTGGGCGATGTACGACTTCGCCAACTCGGGTTACACCACCATCGTCATCACGGCGATCTTCAATGCCTACTTCGTCTCGGTGGTGGCGGGTGGCGCACCTTGGGCGACGCTGGTGTGGACCTTGTCGCTGGCGGCCTCTTATCTGCTGATCATGCTGACCGCGCCGCTGCTGGGCGCGTATGCGGATGCCTATGCGGCGAAGAAACGTTTGCTATTCATCACGACTGCAGGCTGCGTGCTGTTCACCGCCGCGCTGTATTTCGCCGGGCCAGGCATGCTGTGGCTGGCGATCCCGCTGATCGTTCTGTCCAATTTCTTCTACGGCAGCGGAGAGAACCTGATCGCCGCCTTTCTGCCGGAACTGGCGCGCGAGGGTTCGCTGGGCAAGGTATCGGGCTGGGGCTGGAGCCTGGGCTATGTGGGCGGCCTGCTCAGTCTGGGTGTCTGCCTTGCCTATGTGAGCTGGGCACAGGCGCGCGGCGACACGGCAGCGGATTTCGTGCCGGTGACCATGCTGATCACGGCGGCGCTGTTCGCGCTGGCAAGCCTGCCCACCTTCCTCATCCTGAAAGAACGCGCCCAGCCGCAGCCGCATCTGCTTGGCAAGAACATGCTGCAGGAATCGTTCGCGCGCCTGCTGCAGACCATCCACCATGCGCGGCATTACCGCGACCTGCGCCGCTTCCTGATCTGTACGGTGTTCTATCAGGCGGGCATCCAGACCGTGATCACGCTGGCCGCCATCTACGCACAGCAGGCGATGCACTTCACCATGCAGCAGACGCTGGGGCTGATATTCGTGGTCAACATCACGGCCGCCATCGGTGCGTTCAGTTTCGGTTATCTGCAGGATCGCATCGGCCATGTGCCGGCCATCGCCTTGACGCTGGCCGGCTGGATCGTGATGGTATTGATGGCATGGGCATCCGAAGGACCGGGACTGTTCTGGGCGGCGGCCAATCTGGCGGGGCTTTGCATGGGCGCCAGCCAGTCGGCAGGGCGTGCGCTGATAGGTTCGTTCTCGCCCGTTGAGCGTCGGGCCGAGTTCTTCGGTCTATGGGGGCTGGCGATGAAAATGGCAGCCATCATCGGCCCGGTGACTTACGGCATGGTGAGCTGGTTGACAGCGGGCGACCACCGCACGGCCATCCTCTTCACCGGCGCGTTCTTTGTGGCGGGGTTGCTGATCTTGCGCGGCGTGGATGCCGCGCGAGGACAGCGGGCGGCGCTGCAGGAACAAACCTGATCGCGACTCGAAATGGAATTGTTCTAGAATCACTGCACTCATTCCTCCTCAGGTGAATGCCATGTCAGACCGCTACTTCAGCAAACAGACTTTCGCTTTCCTCTCCGCACTGGAGCAGAACAACAACCGCGAGTGGTTCGAGCAGCATCAGCTGGAATACGAAGACTTGGTGCGCACACCCGCGCTGGATCTCATCAGCGATATGGCGGACGAGATGCCGGCGATCTCGCGCCATTTTCTGGCGCAGCCGAAGAAGGTGGGCGGCTCCTTGATGCGCGTGTATCGCGATACGCGTTTCAGCAAAGACAAGACCCCTTACAAGACCAACATCGGCATCCAGTTCCGGCACGAGCTGGGCAAGGACATCCATGCGCCGGGTTATTACCTGCACATCGCGCCGGGCGAGTGTTTCGTGGGCGTGGGCCTGTGGCATCCGGATGCGGATGCTTTGTTCAAGATACGCGAGGCCATCGTGAAAAAACCGGAGGCATGGCTGGCGGCACGCGACGATGCGGCTTTCAGCAAACAATACGAACTGCTCGGCGATTCGCTGGCCAACGCGCCGCGCGGTTTCGCCAAGGACCACCCGCAAGTGGCAGACCTCAAGCGCAAGGACTTCATCGCCCTGGCAAACCTGAGCGAAGCTACGGTCGCATCAAGCAAACTCCGTCCGCTTCTGGTGGAGCGTTACCGGCAGGCGGCACCGTTGATGCGCTTTCTGTGCCAGGCGCTGGAACTGCGCTTCTGACCCGAACAACCCTGTTGCGTGTAGCCATTTTTATCGTCTTGCCAAAGGCGTAGCATAATCCTCACTCGCGGAGATCCGTTCCGCGACTTTCGTTCTTTACTTACCGTGAAGGAGAAGACCATGCATACAGCAGACATGTTGATCTACGTGCATCCCGAACTGGGATCGCAGATGAGGATGGATCTGGAAAGGAAGATCATGGGGCGCATCGGCGTGGATTGCGCCGAGTTCGAGCACAAGCCGCATCCGCATTCCTTGCTGGTGAGATACGATCCGGAAGAAGTGGAAGGTATCAAGTTATTGCATATGGTGCGCAAAGTCGATCCCGCCGCTTCGATGGTCGGGATGTGACCTCCCTGTACGACAGATAGAATCCTGAAGCCCGCCTGCGCGGGCTTCCTGTTTTCTGCCCACACAACGATGGAGGCCCTTATGAAACGATTGTTGATTTCCCTCGCCCTGCTCTGCCTGACCGTGCCGGCCTTGGCGGCTGTCGAAGGTGAAGAGGTCACCTACTCTGCCAATGGCACCACACTGAAAGGCTGGCTGGCTTACGAAGGACATGCGATGGGCAAACGCCCGGCGGTGCTGGTGGTGCATGAATGGTGGGGACACAATGCCTATGCGCGCAAGCGGGCGAACATGCTGGCCGAGCTTGGTTATGTGGCACTAGCCGTAGATATGTACGGTGACGGCAAGCAGGCGATGCACCCTTCCGATGCCGGGAAGTTCTCCGGCGAGGTGTCAAAGAACCGTCCCCTGACAAAAGCCCGTTTCGAGGCGGCGATGAAAGTGCTGCGCGATGATCCGCGCGTGGACAGCAGCAAGCTGGCTGCCATCGGTTATTGCTTCGGCGGCTCGGTGGTGCTGAACATGGCGCGCGAGGGCGAGCCTTTGCTGGGCGTGGCGAGTTTCCACGGCGGTCTGGCGACCGACACGCCCGCACAGAAAGGCAAGATCAAAGCCAGGATACGTTCCTTCACCGGCGCGGATGACAAGATGATCCCGGCTGCGCAAGTGCAAGCGTTCGAGCAGGAGATGAAGGCGGCAGGTGTGGACTACAAGGCGGTGGTGTACCCCGGCGCAATGCACAGCTTCACCAACCCGGATGCGGATGCCTACGGCAAGCAGTTCAACCTGCCGCTGGCCTATGACGCGGCAGCGGACAAGGATTCATGGCTGCAGCTGCAAAGATTCCTGGCTGAGGTGCTGCAGCAGGGTGCAACCGTCCGTTGATCAATCGGTCGCCTTCACTGGTGTGGTGGCATCAATGGGCGCCAGAAACACTTCGGGCGCGACTGCGGCAGGTGCGAGCGGCTTGGCCGTCACAGCTACCGGCGCAGCAGCTGGTTTCGCCACCACAGGTGCGGACGCCCCGGACACGACAACCGGGTAACGAAGCAATGGTTTAGTCGCTACAGGGGCGGAGGATGCTTGCGGCAGCGGCACCGGCTTCGCGGTGGCGATGGGTGGCGCGACTTGGGGTTTGTTCTGGGGCGCGACACGCACCGGCACCTGCGGCAGTGGCTTGTCGATCTCAACGACAGGCTTGGGCGGTGTGATATAGACGACCTCAGGCTGGCGCGAGGCATCGCTGACCAGCCACACCGCGCCGACCACCAGACTCATGAATAGCAACGTCCAGCGCAATGCACCGCGCACCTCGTCCTTCTGGCGATAGACACGCACCTTGGCATTGCCGAATATCGAATACTCCACCTCCGCATCGCCGATGTCGGTCCACACATGCGCTTTCGGCTGCGTTTCATCCACCAGCGGCTGATCGAATCTTGCCATGTCGTACTGCATGTTTATCCCCTCGGATCGGTACCGCGCGGGCAGATAATATCAAGCAATAATCCATAATGGTCGGCAACGTGATCTGCGCCCGCAGGTACACTTCGATTTAAGATGACAACCTGTACAACATGACCGAGGACGCGGAATGAAACTGCGCATACTGATTCTGGGATACGGCGAGATGGGCCATGCCATGGAGTTTCTGCTGGCGGATCGCCATGACGTGCGCATCTGGAACATGGGCGAAGTGGTGAAAGGCAGCCATGCCACGCTGGAAGAGGAAGTGGCCGAGGCGCAGGTGGTGCTGTTCTGCCTGCCGGTGAATCCGCATTGGGAGATCGCGCAGCGCATCGCCCCTTTCCTCACTCCGGACAGTGTCTGTCTCACCATCGCAAAAGGACTGGATGAATCCGGACGCACGGCGGCACAGGTGTTTGACCATTTGTTCGACGGACGACATCACTTCGGCGTGATCTACGGCCCGATGATCTCGGAGGAACTGCGCGCCGGAAAACTGGGCTTCGCCGATGCCGTGCTGTCGGATACGGCGGATTTCGAGGTGATGCGCAGTCTGTTCCGTGACAGCGGTCTGGTGTGCCAGCAGGCGAGCGACCTGCACGGGCGCAGCTGGTCGGTGATCCTGAAGAACGTCTACGCCATCCTGTTCGGCATGGCGGACGAACTGAAGCTGGGTGACAACATGCGCGGCCATCTGGTGGCGGCGTCCATCGCGGAGTTGAGCGGCATCGTGCAGGCTTTCGGTGACCAGGCACATACGCCTTACAGCTACGCCGGACTGGGCGATCTGATCACGACTGCGACCAGCGAGGATTCACATCACCATTCACTGGGGCGCAAACTGGTACGCGGCGAGTGGGACGATATATCCGGAGAAGGTGTGCACACTTTGCGCATGGTGGAGAAGTTCGGGGTGTTCGATTGGCAGGCTTATCCGCTGTTCGCCTTGTCGCATGACATCGTGACAACACCCCAGCATCTGCGCGAACGGCTGGAGGAGTATCTGTTGTTCCTGCGCGGTATAGAAAGCTGCCCGATCTGACGCGGGCAGCGGAAGTTACGGCTTACCGACCAGTTTGGCGGCTTCCGCGATGCTGATGATCTTGCTCAGCACACCGCTCAGATCCTGCATTCTGGTCTTCAGGTCGGCCAGTTCCTTGTCTTTGGCTTCCAGCATGCGGCTCTGGTCCGGCATATTGGCCAGCTTGGCTTGCTCCTGTTTGAGCTGAGCCTGCAGTTCCTTGCACTTGCTCTCGGCCTCGACCGCCTTCTTCATCTCTGCTTCAAGTTGCGCATCCTTGCGTGCCAGTTCATTCGCGCTGGAAGCGCTGATCTGCTGCAGACCGGATTCCAGTTCGTTCACACGTTTACTGACTTCGGCGGTCTTGGCCTGTTCCAGCTTCAGCGCTTCGCGCAGTTGCACGATGGTCTTGAGCTGTTCCAGCGATTTCTTGCGCTCATCATCAAGCTGCGCTTCACGCGCGGCGAGTTCGATGTCCTGCTCTTTTTGCCTGGAAGCAGGCTGTGCCGATGCGGGGTCGGTGTAGGCGCGAATCTTGACGGTCTTATCCATGATGTCGTTTCCGTTATCTCGGGTGGTCGGCGGCGGCGCGCCGAAACAGTTGTCTGTGGGCGATTCTAACAACAAAATCGCCTGACTATCAGCCAGATACGACGCGACCTCCCCTTCGGGTGATTGCCAGCAAGCGCTGCAGCCGTCACCATGTCAGCCTTCCCACCCCTGACCGACCAGCATGATCGAATATATCTTCTTCTCCACCGAGCTGCGTGACCGCTTCGTCGCCTTTGTGCAGCAGCATGGCCTGAACAGCGAGAGCAGCGATGATCCGCTCGGTCTGGTGGTCGCCATCCCCGAGGACATCCCGGAAGCACTTTCGGATGAGATCGAGACCTTTTACGAGTCGCTGGAGGATGAGCAGGAGGATATGAGTGCGGCAGACGGCGATCTGCACAGGCTGGCCGGCTTCGGCTTCAAACTGCCCAACGGCGAGGCGCGTCTGCTACCGATAGAACCTGACATGGCGAACCGTCTCATGGCGCACTTCTCGCTGGAAGAGATCCAGACGCTGCTCAACGATGTAGCCCGCTACACGCTGGAACCGGCGGATGATCACTTGTGCCACATCCTGGCGGAAAGAAAAGCCGAACAAGGCTGAGCCGCTGATCTCCGGACAACAAAAAAGCCCGCAAGCGGGCTTTTTTGTTCAGCTACTCCGGTTTAGTGGTGATGACCGCCGTCGCCGTGCACGTGGCCGTGCTCAAGCTCTTCAGCCGTCGCAGCGCGCACGCCGGTGACGGTGCCGGAGAAGGTCAGTGTCTTGCCGGCCAGCGGATGGTTGCCGTCGACGGTGACTTCCTTGTCGGTGACTTCGGTCACGGTGTACAGCATGAAGTCTTCGTCATCGTCGCCTTCCGCGCCGCCCTCGAATTGCATACCGACCTCGACTTCTGCCGGGAACATGTCGCGCGGCTCGACGCGCACCAGGTCGTGTTCGTATTCGCCGAAGGCTTCATCGGGCGTCATGCTGACGGTGAACTTCTCGCCCACATCCTTGCCGTGCAGCGCTTCTTCGACGGCGGGGAAGATGCCGTCGAAACCGCCGTGCAGGTAGCTGATAGGCTCGTTGGCTTGCTCGATCAATGCGCCGTTGGCGTCATTCAATGCGTAGGTCAGTGTGACGACGGCGTTCTTTTCGATCTTCATTTCATTTCCTTTATCAGTGTAAGTATCTCTTGTGCATGCCCGTGGGCCTGAACTGCATAGAGGGCGTGACGCAACGTACCGGTCTTGTCGATGACAAAAGTGGAGCGTCGTATGGAGAGTTTTTTGTGACCATCCACTTCCTTCTCGTACATGACACCGTATTTCCTGCAGATGCGTGCCTCGGGATCGGATAACAGCAGAACCGAGAGCCCGTATTTGTCGCGGAAGCATGCATGACTGATGCAATCATCGCGACTGACCCCGACGACGATGGTATCCAGCTTTGCGAACGCTTCCTCAAGATCGCTGAATTCGTTCGCTTCCATCGTGCAACCCGGCGTGTCGTCTCTGGGATAGAAATACAGAACGACGTTGTTCTTGCCTTGTTGCGCGACCAGTTTGAACGTCTCCATGTCGGCATCCGGCAACTCGAAGTGCGGCGCCTCCATTCCAGCTTGTAGTGGTACAGCTTGTGTGGGCATAACGTCCTCCTGCCCGCATTCTATCGAAATTCTCGCGCGGTGCCCTCCGGAATTTTATATTTCCCGCACTTTTCAATGCATGCGGCAGGGCTATAATCTCCGCATGAAAAACACTCTGCTCGGCGGACTGACTCCGCAAAGATTCCTGCGCGACTACTGGCAAAAGAAACCGCTGCTGATCCGTCAGGCGGTGCCCGGCTTCAAGGGCCTGCTCGACCCCAAGCAACTGATGGCGTTGGCTTGCGACGAAGATGCGCAGGCGCGTTTGGTCACGTACCAGCGCGGCGAATTCGATCTGCGTCACTCGCCATTCGTCGCGAAGGATTTCACCGGACTGTCGAAGAAAGGGCAATGGTCGGTGCTGGTGCAAGGCGTGAACCATTTTCTGCCCGAGGCCGGCGAGTTGCTGAATCGTTTCGACTTCATCCCGCATGCGCGACTGGACGATCTGATGGTGAGCTACGCACCCAAAGGTGGCGGAGTCGGTCCGCACTTCGACGCGTATGACGTGTTCCTGCTGCAAGGCCACGGACATCGCCGCTGGCAGATCTCAACCCAGGCAGACCAGACCCTGATCGAAGGCGCTCCGCTGCGCATCCTGAAGAATTTCAGGGTGGAACAGGAGTGGGTACTGGAACCGGGCGACATGCTCTACCTGCCGCCGCACTGCGCGCACAACGGCATCGCGGAAGACGACTGCATGACGTATTCCATCGGTTTCCGCACGCCTTGGTATCAGGAGCTCGCGGAGCAGTTCCTCGTCTACCTGCAAGACCGCATCGATATCAAAGGTACATACGCCGACCCGGACCTGAAGTTGCAAAAACATCCTTCCGAGCTCGGCCCGGCGATGTTGAAGCAGGTCGGCAGCGCGATCCGCAAGATCCGCTGGGATGATGAGGATATCGCCAACTTCCTCGGCAGCTATCTGTCCGAACCCAAGCCGCATATCTTCTTCGATGGCCCGGCCCGACCGCTGTCCACAGCACGCTTTGCCGACGCAGTGCGAAAGAACGGTGTGGCGCTGAATCTGAAGACATTGATGTTGTGTCAGGATCGCACGGTGTTCGTCAACGGTGAGGCCTACCCGGTGCGCAAGAACGACTATCGCGTGCTGCGTGAATTGGCCGATGCACGAAGACTCGCCGCCGACACAGCATTGACGGATGAAGCGCAGGAATTGTTGTACGAATGGTATCTGGATGGATACCTGGCCCCCGCAACCCGGAGACGCTGACCATGAACGATGAGACCTTGCAGCACACCACTTTCGACGGCGTAACCGATTACATCGCGGCGCTGGACACGATATGCAGTTCTGCACAGCACTCGCTGAATATCTTCGAAAAGGATTTCTCGGACATCGGTTTCAATTCCGAAGCGCGCTACGATGCGCTGCGACATTACCTGCTGCTCAGCAGCAACAACCGTCTGCAACTGCTGGCGCACGATACACAACATCTGATCCGTTTCTGTCCGCGCATGATGATGCTGTTGCGCGAGTTCAGCCACAGCATGTCGATCTACCAGACCCCGCCGCACATGCTCGGCGTGACCGAGCCGTTCGCCGTCGCCGATGGCCACCATTTCGTGCGCCGCTATCACTTCGACGATACGCGCGGACTGTTGGCGAAGAACGATCCGGAGGGCGCGCACGAATTGAATTCACGCTTCCAGGAGATGTGGCTGGCATCCCATTCCGGGGCGACGCCGACCCGGCTGGGACTTTGATATTTCTGATGCTTTGCTAGAATCACGCTGTGGCATTCCGTCACTTCATATCTTGTACACATCGAACCATAGGAAACCGCAAATGAAATTCTCTACTCTGATCGCCGCTTTGCTCGCCCTCTCCCTGACCGCCTGCGGCGAGCAAGCCAACGAATCTCTGGACGCTGCCAAGAAGGCAGCGGTAGAAGCCGCCGACAAGGCCAAGGATGCAGCGGCAGAAACAGCCAAGGAAGTCGGGGATGCAGCAAAGAGCGCTGCCGAAGACGCAGCTCAAGCCGCTGCCGACAAAGCCAAGGAAGTTGCTAACGATGCCACCGCCGCCGCCAAGGATGTTGCCAAGAAGGCCGTCAACGAGGCTGCCGACGCAGTCAACAAGTAAGCTTTTCGCCTTACCGGCGAGTCGGGCAAGCCCGATTCGCCGCCCTCTCCCACCCGCTCTGGAATTGCCAGACAATCACAGAAATTGCACGCTTTTAACAGCAGCCTGAAGAAGTGCTTTCCGCCTGAAATAAAAGGGATTTTTCGCCACAACATCCCGCTTGTATTTCCCTTCGGAAGCGCTAGAATGCGCCGCCTTTTCTTTGGGAAGGTTGCAGAAAGGGCAGCTCAATACAAACCTTCACTTAAAGTCTAGTAGTACCTATCTATACGATTGGAAAATTGAAAATGAAACGCTCCGCATTGATCGCAGCTCTGTTGGCTCTGTCTTTGTCTGCTTGTGGCGAGAAGTCTGCCGAAACTGCCGCTCCTGTTGCCGCTGCTCCAGCAACCGAAGCTGCCGCACCAGTCGCAGCTTCCGCAACCGAAGCAGCTGCACCGGCTACAGAAGCTCCGCAATCTGCTGCCAAGTAACACCCGTACGACAAAAAAGCCGGCGCAAGCCGGCTTTTTCTATTTCTCGCACCGCCTCAATCGATAGTTATCCAGTCCAACCCTTCGGACTGCGACGCGATCGTGATCTCATCCCGATTGCAAGACAGCACCTCACTCAATGCCTGCGCGGCCAATTCAGGCTGGTTGTTCTGCTTGCTCAGGTGCGCAGCCACGATGTATTTCAGGAGACTGATATCCATGCTCGCCAGCAGACCTGCCGCCTGACGGTTGCTCAGGTGACCGACACGTCCGCCGACGCGCTGTTTGAGCGTGGGCGGATAACGCCCGGTACGCAACATCTCTTCGTCATGATTGCATTCCAGCACCAGTGCGTGACAACCCGCCAGCGATGCCTCGATATGCGGTGTGATGTGGCCGGTATCGGTCAAGACACCGAGCCGTCGCATGCCGTCGCTGAACACGTATTGCACCGGCTCACGTGCGTCATGCGGCACCAGGAAGGGCTGCACCTCGATGCCGCCGATGGCGATACGGTGATGGGGATTGAGTTCGGTGACCGCGATGTCCGCGAACGCAGCCTGCTGCGTCAGCAAGGTGCCGTGGGTCATCCAGACCGGGAGCTTGAACTTGCGCGCCAGCCGCGCCACACCGCCGATATGGTCGCTGTGTTCGTGGGTGACGAGGATGCCGTTAATCTGTTCGGCCTGCAGGCCGAGACGCGCCAGACGTGACACGGTCTCATTGACGGAGAAACCGCAATCCAGCATCAGGGTGGTGCTACCGGCTTGAACCAGCAGCGAGTTGCCCTCGCTGCCGCTGCCGAGGAACGCGAAACGCATCACTGCGCTTTACTTCTCCAGTCGCTGGAACAACAGGTCGAGGATGCGTGTCGCTTCTGCCTGTGCCACTGCATCCGCAGCAACCGTCACAACACTGACGCCCTTCGTCTCTTGCACCAGCACGCGCAGTTCAGACGGCTGTTTTTCAGTGCCCTTCAGGTAGAACACGCCCTTGCTGCGATTCACATCACCAGCGGCAAGTTGGGCGCGCTCCAGTGCCAGACTGACCTTGCGCCAGGCGCGGTCGAACGGCTCGGACAACAGCACGAAGCGTTGACCTTCCACCGTCATCAGGCGTGCCGGTGCAACATCTGCCACCGCAACAGCCGCCGGCACAGGCTCTGCACAAGGTTGCGCGGCAGCCTGCACATCACGCGAATAATCGGAGTAGCTGGCCACCTGCGTGCCATCCGCAGCGGGGATAGCATAGCGCTGGCTGCTGCCCGGCAGCGTCAGATCGGGCGGCACTTCCAGTGCGGGAGCGGGCGTTCCGCCGTTCTTGTAGTCCACCGGCTTGCGCTCCGGCATGAGACCGCACCCGGCCAGCAGGGTGAGGACGAGGACGGCTGTGATCGCATTGCTTGTTTTCATAGTGATTCCAGTAAGTTCAAATGACGCCGGCCTGACGCATCGCTTCTTCCACCGCAGGTTGGGCGGCAGCTGTGAGCGGTGTGAGCGGCAAACGCAGTACGTTGTTCATCTTGCCCATGCGCGCGACCGCCCATTTCACCGGGATCGGGTTTGCTTCGATGAACAGTTTCTGGTGCAGACCGAGCAGGCGGAAGTTTATCGCGCGCGCCGTGGCGACATCGCCCTTGAGCGCGGCCGCACACATCTCGTGCATCAACTTCGGCGCGACGTTGGCCGTCACCGAGATGGTGCCGTGCGCGCCGAGCAGCATCAACGCCAGCGTGCTGGCATCGTCACCGCTATAGATGGCGAAGTCTTTCGGGGCGCGCTGCAACAGGTCGCTGCCACGTTCGATGCCGCCGGTCGCATCCTTGATACCGATGATGTTGGGGATCTGCGCCAGACGCAGTACGGTGTCGTTGCTCATGTCCGCACCGGTACGCCCCGGCACGTTGTACAGGATGTGCGGCATGTCCACCGCTTCAGCGATGGCCTTGAAGTGCAGGTACAGACCTTCCTGGGTCGGCTTGTTGTAGTAAGGCACCACCGTCAGCGAAGCATCCGCGCCGACCTTCTGGGAGAAGGTGGCCAGCTCGATGGCTTCCTTGGTGGAGTTCGCGCCGGTACCCGCAATGATGGGCACGCGCTTGTTGGCATGCTTCACCGCCTCGGCGATGAGCAATTCATGCTCTTCCAGGTCGACAGTGGGGGATTCACCGGTGGTGCCGACCACCACGATGGCGTCGGTGCCTTCGGCGATATGGAAATCGATCAACGCGCGGAATGCCCCAAGGTCGAGGCTGCCATCCGCATGCATCGGCGTGACGATCGCTACGAGACTGCCAGTAATCATGATCTTATCGATACGTTTTGGAAGCGCGCATTCTACCTTAATCACGCAGGCTTACGCGACAGGAGCGCAACGGCTGTGGAATAATGCATAGACCATGTCAGCCTCCACTTTAGCCACCCTGCAACAAGGCGATCTCGCCACCATCGTTGCCATCCACGCGGATCAGGCCTTGCATCAGCGGCTGCTCGCCTTGGGCTTCCGCAAGGGCAAACAGATCGAACTGGTGCGTCAGGCCGTCTTCTCCGGTCCGCTGCAGGTACGGCTGGGCACCACCGATGTAGTCTTGCGCCGCAACGAGGCCAGCAAGATAGAAGTCTGCAAAGGAGCCGGCTGCGCATGAAACGCATCGCATTGTTGGGTATGCCCAACACCGGCAAGTCCACCCTGTTCAACCGCATGACCGGCGGCGCCGCGCGCGTCGGCAACTGGCCCGGCATCACGGTCGAACTGCTGTCCGGCAAGATCCTGCTGGGCGGCGACATGGTGGAGATCATCGACCTGCCCGGCATCTACGACCTGCACGGTTTCTCCGACGACGAGCAGGTGGTGCGCCACTTCCTGCACGACAACGTGCCCGACCTGGCACTGGTGATCCTCAACGCCACGCAGATCGAACGCCAGATGAGCCTGCTTCTGCAGTTGAAGCAGCTCAACATGAACGTGGTGGTGCTGCTCAATATGTCGGACGAGGCGCGCAAATACGGTATCACCATCAATAGCGGCAAGATGTCCGAGATGCTGGGTTTGCCTATCTATCTGCTCAGCGGCAAATACGGTGCCGGTTACCAGGATGCGCTGCAGGCCGTCACCAAAGCCCTGCGCTACCCCACTCCCGGCATGGCCGAACAACTGCGCTCGCAGCTGGAACAGGACGCGCACATCGAATCCGAGATGGCGCGCGTGCTGAAGCATGCGGTGCAGGTGCCGGTGCAGATGCCCGAACATCTCACCGACAAGCTGGACCGCGTGATGCTGCACCCCTGGCTCGGCCTGCCTATCTTCTTCGGCATCATGTATCTGCTGTTCCAGGGCATCTTCCTGCTCGGCCAGCCGCTGCAGGGCGGCGTCGCCGAAGCACTGAGCTGGCTGCGTGTCACTGCGCTGGAAGCGGCAGTCGCCGGTGCGCCGTCGTGGTTATCCGGCTTGTTGCTGGACGGCATCTACAACGGTGTGGCGACGGTGGCGGCTTTCGTGCCCATCATCGTGCTGTTCTTCCTGTTCATGGCCATGGTGGAAGACAGCGGCTATCTGTCGCGTGCCGCTTTCCTGATGGATGCACTGATGGCCAAGATGGGACTGGACGGGCGCGGCTTCGTGATGCTGCTGATGGGTTTCGGTTGCAACGTGCCCGCGCTGATGGGCACGCGCGTGATGCGGTCCCGTTCCATGCGCCTGCTGACCATGCTGGTGATCCCGTTCTCGCTGTGCTCGGCGCGACTGCAGGTGTTCGTGTTCATCACGGCCGCACTGTTCTCGCCGCAGCATGCCCCGCTGGTGCTGTTCAGCCTGTACCTGTTCAGCTTCGCCGCCGCCATCCTCACGGCCCTGCTGTTCCGTAACAAGTTCCAGAGCAGCGAACCGTTCGTGCTGGAATTGCCGCCGTATCGCTTCCCAACCTTGCGCCAGATGCTGTTGCGCGGCTGGATCGAGGTGCGCCATTTCCTCAGCCGCGCCACGCAGTTCATCATCGCCGGCGTGGTGCTGGTCTGGCTGCTCACCAATCTGCCGGCCTCCGCTACAGCGGGCGGGCCGGACACGCTGGCCGGCATGATAGGTAGTGCGCTGCATCCGATCTTTGCGCCCATCGGCATCAACGAGCAACTTACCATCGCGCTGATCTTCGGCTTCGTCGCCAAGGAGATCGTAATCGGCTCGCTGGCGGTGATCTACGGCATGAGCGGTGATGCGCTGAGCGGCGCGCTGGGACAGCAACTAGACTGGGTACAAGCCTACAGCTTCATGCTGTTCACGCTGGTCTACACCCCCTGTTTGTCCACCATCGCCACCCTGCGCGCCGAGGCCAAGGACATGAGATATACCCTGTTCACGCTGGCTTGGTCGCTGGCGCTGGCCTGGGCCATCAGCTTCGTGTTCTACCAGTCGGCACGGGCACTGGGGTATTGAAGCGATCCATCATGTACCAAAGCAAAACGCCCCGGCTTGACCGGGGCGTTTCGTTTGTAGCTTGGAACCGATGTGATCAGAAGGAAAGACGCACACCGATGTGACCACCGTTATCCACGCGACCTTCGGGGAAACCGTTCTTCATGATGAACTTGCTGGAGCGGTAGCCGATGTAAGCCTGGGTCAGCGGAGACATGGCGAACTCGAAACGCGCCATGCCCTGTGTGAAATGATCCACATCGCCGAAGCTGATGATGCGCGGTGCATAGTTGTATTCACCCACCAGGGCGAAACGACGGTCGTTAGGCAATTCGAAACGCACCTGCGCCCCCAGCGCCACGCCGGACACCAGCTTGCGCGACGAAGCCACCTTGCTCAGGGAAGCTGCCACGACCTTGGCGCCAACGCCCAGCGACAGACCGGACACGCTGCCTTCTTCGTTCAACACCAGCAAACCGGCATCGACCATGATGTCGTTCAAATCGTTGTAAGCCACCGAGGCGAACAGGTCGGACTTGCCGGCGATACCGCTCGGAACCGTGTACTTGAACTGAGCGGTGCTGTTGCTCAGATTGATATCCAGCGTATCCGCACAGGCCGTCGAACCGACCATGATCAGTGCAGCAGCAACGAAACGACGCAACATATTGAGCTCCTTTATTGGGGAAATTGGCGGAAGCGGTGAGATTCGAACTCACGAACGACTCGCATCGTTGCCGGTTTTCAAGACCGGTGCCTTCAACCGCTCGGCCACGCTTCCAAACTTTTTTACTAAGAAATCATATTGCCGGTTTTGGCTACGGCATAACCTAAAGGTTAACCTACGCCGCCACAAACCGCTTCGCGGTGTGTGGTCAAGACCGGTGCCTTCAACCGCTCGGCCACGCTTCCTTATTCTTCAAACACTTGCAGCAAACGGCCTGTAACCGCACGCAAGCAGCGCCGCGCATGATACCCGAAATCATCATCCCCTCCAAAAACCGCCTTTCATCTGCGGTTGCAACTTTTTCGCAGCTTGCGTAGTCTCACGCTCGCCGTGCGCAAAGTCGCACTTTATTTGAACGGAGCAGAAATGAACTTCCAGACCCAAACCGCACCTATCGGAACACTACCCGTCGAACGGAACAAGGTCCTGCGCAACACCTACATGATGCTGTCGCTGACCATGATCCCGACCGTCATTGGCGCTTTCATCGGCACCTCGCTGAACCTGTCGTTCATGGCTGCCAGCCCCATCATCTCCTCGCTGGTGATGTTCGGCGTGATGATCGGCATGCTGTTCGCGGTGTCCGCGCTGCGCAACAGCGTGTGGGGCATCGCCGCCCTGCTCGGTTTCACCTTCGTCGCGGGCGTGTTCCTCGGCCCCATCCTGCAAGTCGCCCTGCACCTGAAGAACGGCGCGCAACTGATCGGCATGGCGGCAGGCGGCACCGGCATCATCTTCTTCTCGCTGGCCACCATCGCCACCGTGACCAAGAAGGATTTCAGCTTCATGGGCAAGTTCCTGTTCATCGGACTTATCCTGCTGATCGTCGCCTCGCTGGCCAACCTGTTCTTCCAGATCCCGGCGCTGTCGCTGACAATCTCCGCCATCGCGGTGCTGATCTTCTCCGCCTACATTCTGTATGACGTGAGCCAGATCGTGAACGGCGGCGAGACCAACTATGTGATGGCGACGCTGGGCCTGTATCTGAGCATCTACAACTTGTTCATCAACCTGTTGCAACTGCTGATGGCTTTCACGGGCGAACGCGAATAAGCATTCCACACACACAACAAGGCGGCCTCGCGGCCGCCTTTTGTTTTCACGGAGACAAGATGGAACTGAAAGAATTTCTGAAAAAACTGGACGAGACGCCGGACAGCGTCTGCTTCAACGACACGATAGCGGTGATCGACGCGCATTACGATTTCACCCCTACCGCCTTCAGCAACGGTGCGGCCCGCAACGAGGCGGGACAGAACAACGGCTCGTGCAAACTCTTTTCTTTCTCGATGCTGAACGGACTGTCACCGCAACAGACGTTGGCTTGCTTCGGCGACTATTACCGCAAGGATGTGCTCGGTAATCCAGAGGGAGCGGATCATGCCAACATCCGCAATTTCATGAAGACAGGCTGGGAAGGTATCTTGTTCGAGGGTAGTGCGCTGAAGCCGAAGTAGGTCGGCCTTCAGACCGACAAAGGCATTGTCAGGATAAATCCCGGCCTACGGTTTACGCTGCTCCGGCTTCACGCGCGAAGCCAGCAATTCATCGCCCGCATCGGCATCGACCACATTGCCGTTGGCGTCTTCCATCGGCAACTCGGCATCGTTCCAGCCGCGTATGCCCAGCTTGAGCGATGCCACATTACTGAAGCCCATCTGCTGCATCACGTCCGCAGCCAGCACCGACCGTTTTCCCGAGCGGCAGATCACCACGATCTCGCGCTCGCGCCCCTGCACCAGCTCCGGCACGGTCTCGTCGTAATCCCACTCGCAGGACTGCTCCAATATGCCGCGCGGCACATTGATAGAACCGGGAATGCGCAAGACATCGAATTCAGACGGTTCGCGGATATCCAGCAGCAAAGGCACATCGCCAGACTTGTAGCGACGCCCGAAGTCCCATGGCGTGACTTCATGCACGCGAGTCAGCGCTTCTTCAACCAGATCGTCATAGCGTTTCATTTCCTCTCCTTTTCTGGCTTCGGCCGCTGTGCTTAACGTCGATGAGCAACGTTAGCCTGCACCGCAAGACGCGCGCTATGCGGGCGTCTTGTCGAATACAGCGATGGATTCCACGTGCGCCGTTTGCGGGAACATATTCATCACACCCGCGGCTTTCAAGGTGTAACCCTTCACATGCACCAGCACTTCCGCATCTCGCGCCAGTGTGGCCGGGTTGCAGCTCACGTAGACGATGCGCTGCGGTGCGGTCTCAGGTGTGATGGCCTTGATCAATTCGACGGCTCCGTCGCGCGGCGGATCGACCAACCACTTGTCGAAAATTCCGAGCTTCTTCAGTCTCTCTTCGTCCATCTCGAACAGGTTCATGTCCATGAAGCGTGTGTTGGCGGTCAGGCCGTTATGTTCGGCGCCCTGCATAGCGCGCTTCACCAGCGCCGCACTGCCTTCTATGCCCAGCACCTGCGCGCCGCTGCGCGCGATGGGTAAGGTGAAGTTGCCCAGTCCGCAGAAGAAGTCGGCGATGTTCTCGTGCGCTTGCGGATCGAGCAGACGCAGGGCGCGGTGCACCATCACTCTATTGAGCTGGTGGTTGACCTGAGTGAACTCGGTCGGCGCGAACGGCATCTCGACATCGAACTCCGGCAGGCTGTAGGTGAGCGGCGGTGCCTGCAAGGGATGGAAAGGCACCACGCTCTCCGGTCCCTTGGTTTGCAGCCAGAACTGGATGTCGTGCGCATCGGCAAACGCGCGCAAGGCAGCTTCATCCGATGGCGACAGGGCCTCCATGATGCGCAACACCAGCACATCGACATCGTCACCGCAGGCGATCTCGATCTGCGGCAGGCGCTCGCGAATGGACAGGCCATCGATCAACTCGGACAACGGCGTGATCAACGCGGAGATCTTGGGCGGCAGGATCTCGCAGCGCGACAGGTCGGCGATAAAGCTGCTGCGCTTCTCGTGGAAACCGACCAGCGTGCGCCCCTTCTTCAGCACATGGCGCACGCCGATGCGCGCACGCTGGCGATAGCCCCAGTAGATGCCGTGTATGGGCGACAGGATGTTGTCCGGCTCGACCTTGCCGATACGCGCCAGATTCTCTTCCAGGATGCGTTGCTTCACCGCGACCTGCGCACCGGAATCCATATGCTGCATGGCGCAGCCGCCGCACATGCCAAAGTGGATGCACTTTGGCTGCACGCGCATGTAGGAATGATTGGTAACACTGGTCGCCTGTGCCATCTCAAAACTGGGTTTCCTGCGATACGAGGCGTATGTCGCCCGCTCGCCCGGCAGTGCGCCTTCGATGAAGATCACCTTGCCCTCATGATGCGCGATGCCGCGCCCTTCCTGATCGATGGATTCGATCACCACTGTCTGTTCAATGTTTGCCATTTCGTTCCAACAATAAAATCGCGCGCCCCATGCGGGTGTGCGCCAAACCCCATCCCATCAACACGCCGCCGGTATTGGCCAGCATGTCTGCATATTCAAAATATCGGTAACCACCCATGCCCTGCAAGATCTCGATGCCGACACCCAGCGCCACCAGACCGACCAGCACTCCGATGCGCGATGCGCGTGTCACATACACCTGACAGAACCACAGCATCAGCCCGGCATAGGCCAGCAGATGCTCAAGTTTATCGACACCCTCGAAGGAAACCGGCTCGGGCGGGTGCGGCATCAGCGACAGGTAGCACACCAACACGATCCACAACCAACCGCCCCCCAGCCAGACCTTGTGCAAACCGGACATATTTACTTCCAGGCTGCCAGATACTCCGCCCAGTGCGCTTCGCTAGACTTTGCCAGATTACTGCGCACCAGTTCGATCTCCTGCTCGTAGCGCGCCTTGCTGAACTGGCCGCGCATCAACAGGAAGCGCGCGAACACCAGATAGGTGTTCACCACATCCGTTTCGCAATAGTTGCGTATCTCGGCCAGCTTGCCTTGCTGGTATGCCTCCCACACCTTGCTGCCGTCCATGCCCAGCTTGCCGGGGAAGCCGATCAGTTTGGCCAGATCGTCCAACGGCGCATTGGCGCGACCGCTATACATCGCCAGCAGGTCCATCAGGTCGAGATGGCGCGTGTGATAGCGGCTGATGTAGTTGTTCCATTTGAAATCGCGGTCATCCTCGCCCATGTCCCAGTAGCGCGGACACTGGATGCCGTGGATCAGGCCTCGATAATGCAGCACCGGCAGGTCGAAACCGCTGCCGTTCCATGACACGATCTGCGGCGTGTATTTCTCGATGCCGTCGAAGAAGCGCTGGATGATGCTGCCTTCGTCCTCGTCCGGCTCGCCCAGCGACCACACCTTGAAGTTGTCGCCTTCGCGCAGCACGCAAGAGATCGCCGCGACCTTTTGCAGATGATGCGGCAGGAAATCGCTGCCTGTCTTTTGGCGGCGCATCTGGAACGCCATCTCGGCGACCTCAACGTCGCTGACTTCGGCATCCAGCTCATACAAGGTACGCAGGCCGGCGATGTCGGGAATGGTTTCAATGTCAAAGACAAGTGTAGGATTCATGGCAAAAATACGAATCTGGGGAGGGCGTGCATGATACCCGAGCCGCCGCCGGCTTCCTATCCGCTCATCTTGACGCCAGGCCCCGGAAGGTAAAGAATCCCCAGCGAATTCCCGCACTTAAACCCAGCGCTTCGGAGGTTGTCATGCAAAGACTCTCATACTTGATGTTCACGCTATTGGTGACGATGCACGCGTCACTCGCCCATGCCGCCGCAGGAGAGACATGGGAGATCACCACCAAGTCGGAGATGACCGGCATGCCGTATGCGATGCCGGAGACAACCATGACAGTCTGCCAACCCAAGAACGGTGAGCCAGACCCGAAGCAGATGATGGAGCGGGACGGCAACTGCAAGGTGACTGACGTCAAACACTCGGGCAGCAAGACCACCTGGAAGATGCGTTGCGACGGCGACGGGCAGAAGATGAGCGGCAGCGGCGAGATCAGCCACAGCAAGAACAGTTATCAGGGCAAAAGCCGCATGAGCGGCACTGCAGACGGCGAGAAATTCGATATGACTGCCACCTATCGCGGCAAACGCATCGGCAGTTCCTGCGACACCTCCGACCCGGTGGTCGTTGGCGGCAAGGGTATGGAAGACATGAACGAGATGATGGGCATGGCCAAGGCGCAGATGGCGGCAGGCATGGCGGAACAATGTGAAGTGGGACGCTACGACGCCGCGCAACTGATGAGCAACCAGTTCTTCGGTCCGCACGCGATGTGTGCCAAGAACCAGAAATACGCGTGCAAGGTCATCAGCAAGGATGCCGCGAAGAAGACCGATGTCTATCTCGCACTGGTCAAGCATGACGATACCTCGGACGTCTCCATCGCCGCAGCCTGCAAGATCGACATGAAGTCCCTCACCAGATCCATCTGCAAAAAGGTGGACGAGACCAACTACGAAGACTTCGAAGAAGCTTGCCCCAAGGAATATGCAAAGGTCTCCGAGATGCGTGCATCGGGTCGCAGCTACACCAGTTCTTCGCGTTCGTCTGACATGGTCACCGACAATCCAGTCGGGGGTGCCATCGATGGTGCCAAGAAGCTGAAAGGGCTGTTCGGCTTCTGACCATGCGCCACTTGATCGGGTTGTGGCTGCTTTGCCACGTCACGTTGGCCGCAGCCCTGCCCGATCTGTTCCCCGATGTGGCGAGCGCCTACCGGGTCGAAATCGACGGCACGCCAACATGGGAACGCAAGGCGCAGACACGCCTGCCCCCTGCCAGCCTGACCAAACTGATGACCGCCCTGCTCGTCGTCGAACAGGGAGATCTGGCACAGCTCACCACCATTTCCCCCGCCGCCGCCCGCGAGACCGGTGCGCGCCTCAAACTCAGGGCGGGCGAAAGCTATCGACTGCAAGACCTGCTGGCGGCCACGCTGATGGCCTCCGCTAACGATGCCTGTCATGCGCTGGCCGATGCACTGGCCGGCAGCGAAAGCGAATTCGTAAAGCGCATGAACCGGCGCGCCGCCGAACTCGGCATGCACGACACGCGCTTCGAGAACGCGTGCGGACACGATGCCAAAGGGCACTACTCCAGTGCACATGATCTGGCCTTGCTAGCGAAGGAGATCGTCCGTCACCGCCCATTGCTGCAACTGACCTCGCGCATCGACAGCAGCATGCGCAGCCACGACGGCAAGCGCGACATCCGTTTCGATAACAAGAACGCGCTGGTCGGACGCTATCGCGGCGCATTCGGCCTCAAGACCGGCTACACCGCGCGTGCCGGCAAATGCCTGATCGCCTACGCCAAGCGCGGTGACACCACTGTTCTGCTGGTGTTGTTGCACGGCAACGACCGCTGGTGGGATGCGGTGGATATTCTCGATGTGGCCTTTGCCGAATCCCAACGCCAACAGTGATGCCCTGCGCGCGTTCGGCTGGCTGCTGCTAGCCGTCTGCCTTGCCTATGCCAACACGCTCGGCACCCCGTTCCAGTTCGACGACTACAAAGTCATCGTGCACTTCCCCGGTGTGCACAGCTGGGACGCCTGGCGGGAAGGCCTGACCCACGGCATCCGCCCGCTACTGAAAGCCAGCTACACCCTGGACTGGACGCTGGGATTGGGCGTGACCGGCTTCCACCTCAGCAACCTCGCCATCCACCTGCTCAACGGCTGGCTGGTCTATCGCCTCACACAACACTACTGCGCGCACCATGCCGGACTGCCCGCGAGCCTGCCTCTGTTCGTCGCGCTGTTGTTCGTGCTGCACCCCGCCCACAGCGAAGCGGTGAGTTACATCAGCGGCCGCTCTTCTTCGTTGATGACCTTGTTCTACCTGCTCGGCCTGCTCGCCTATACGCGCGGACGCCAACAAACGAGCGCGCTCCACTTACACCTGCTCACGCCACTCTGTTTCGTCGCCGCCCTGCTGTGCAAAGAGACCGCCGTCACCTTCCCTTTCGCGCTGCTGCTTTGGGAACGCTTTGCGCTCAACAACCACACGCATGCTTTCAAGCAAAATAATCCATTAGAACGAGAACCCGTCATACCGGCGCAGGCCGGTATCCAGCAAGACAACAATGCATCTTGTTCATCCCCTCTGGATGGCCGTTCCTCGAAACTCGCAGATGGCTCGTTTTCCGGCCTGCGCCGGAATGACCATGCAAATGGACGATCCGGTTTCAAAGCGCAATGGACAAGCTGGGCCATGTTACTGGCGGCAGCACTGCTGTTCCTGTTCAGCGAAACATTCCAGTCGCACATGCTGCGTAGCGCGCAATTCAATACGCTCAGTGGCAACCTCGCCACGCAAGCCAACGGCATGCTGTGGATGTTGCAGCAATGGCTGCTGCCACTGTGGCTCAACATCGACCCGAATCTTCCGCTGTATCGCAGCGCATCCGCCGCCCAGCTGCCCGTGCTCGCTATGCTGATACTGGGTATCACCGCATGGTGGCTACGCAAGCAGCGTCCGTGGTGGAGCTTCGCGCTGGCGTGGGCCATGCTGCAACTGCTGCCGCTGTACGTGCTGCTGCCGCGCCTCGACATCGCCAACGAACGGCAGTTGTATCTGGTCGGCTGGCCGCTCGCGCTGGCACTGTGCATCGAACTCTCCTCGCACCTGAATGCACGAACAGCACGCATCGCCATGCTGGCCTTGCTGCTCGCTACCGCCCTGCTCACCGCACAGCGCAACTTGGATTACCGCAGCGAAATCACCCTGTGGCAAGCCACGGCGCAGCAATCACCGAACAAAGCGCGCGTACACAACAACCTCGGCTACGCCTGGCTGCTCGCCGGAAACAATGACGAAGCCCGCCGCGAATTCCAACGCGCCCTGCAACTCGATCCGCAGCATGCGGAAGCGGCGGGCAATCTGCGACGACTGGAAAACACAACGCCCGGCGCGATGCCAGGCGTGCAGTGAGGTAGCGGGTAGTGGCCGGTTCGGCCTTATGTATCGCTCCACATAAGCTGATTAACAGCCTTTAACCACTCATCACAACACAAAAACAAAAGGCACCCACTCGGGTGCCTTTTGTTTTTCCTGCTCACCTCATCCGTGCCACGCACGGACTAGACTTAAGCGAAGTTCCACGCAACGAAGTCCCAGTTCACCGGATTGTTCAGGAAGACCTCAACGAACTTGGGGCGCAATTTCCATGGTCAAACCTCTCTGAGCTGCCTGAGCACCACATCCGAGGTCAACACCTGCATCTGGCGGATGGCAGTTGCATTGAGCCGCTTGAGGCGCTCTGCCTGCGCTAGGCCCATGTGGATGAATTCCGCATTCATGCTTTCGAGGTTGGCCAGCACGAGCAATTGCTCGATGGTGGCATGGTCGCGCATATTGCCTTCGAGGGCAGCATTGCCGTCACGCCATTGCTTCGCGGTGAGTCCGAACAGCGCGACGTTGAGCAAATCCGCTTCACTGGCGTAGGTGATCGCTGCCTGCGCGGCGGTGATGGCGGACGGTATCAGGTGAGTCTGAACGGCATCGGTATGGATGCGGTAATTGAGCTTGGACAAGGTGCGATTAAGGTTCCAGGTCTGCGACAGCCGCAGGTTTTCGTCCTGCTTGAGGCGCTGGAATTCCTTGATGAGGTAGAGCTTGAACTCCACCGAAATCCAGGAAGCGAACTCGAAGGCGATATCCTTGTGCGCGTAAGTGCCGCCGTATCGCCCTGTATTGGACACGATGCCGATGGCATTCACTTTTTCGATCCACTGTTTCGGTGTCAGTGTGAAACTGTTCAGACCTGCCTGCATTTTAATTCCGTCGAATTCGACGGAATTAAAATCTGCGTTGTTGAGCCTTTCCCAAATACCGAGGAACTCCACCGTATTGCGGTTTCTGAGCCAATTGCGCACCAGGTCATCGGAACGCTCGGAATTTTTTGTGCGCGCGATATCAGTCAGGGAAATGAAACTATCCTCCCGTTGCGCCAGCACGGTTATGGACGTTCCCTGAACATGGATCGTGGATTTATTGGCTTTCGACATATTCGTCTCGCTGGCGTCAAATTGGCTGAATGGCATCGTAGAGAACGAACGTTCTGATGTCAATTGCACGCGTATTTTTCTAAGGAAACGCTGAATAAGTCCGTTCGCCCTGAGCCTGTCGAATGGTGAACATTGTAAGTCGCTGATTTGCAATCGTTCTCCGCTCATGGCTCGACAAGCTCACCACGAACGGAGGACTTATTCACCCTAGCTCTAATCCGCCCATCGCTCAAGTTGCACAAAACAAAAGGCACCCAACAATGGGTGCCTTTTGTTTTTCCTGCTCACCTCATCCGTGCCATGCACGGACCGGACTTACGCGAAGTTCTTCGCGACGAAGTCCCAATTCACCAGATTGTTGAGGAATGTCTCGACGAATTTGGGACGCATGTTGCGGTAGTCGATGTAGTAAGCGTGTTCCCACACGTCCACGCACAGCAGCGGCTTGTCGGCGGTGGTCAGCGGTGTTCCGGCTGCGCCCATGTTGACGATGTCGACGGAACCGTCGGCCTTCTTCACAAGCCAAGTCCAGCCGGAACCGAAGTTACCCACGGCGGAAGTCTGGAATGCCTTCTTGAATTCGTCCAGCGAACCCCACTTCTTATTGATCGCGTCAGCCAGTGCGCCGGAAGGTGCGCCGCCGCCATTGGGCTTCATGCAGTTCCAGAAGAAAGTGTGGTTGGAAACCTGCGCTGCGTTGTTGTAGATGCCGCCGGCGGGTGCCTTCTTGACGATGGCTTCCAGATCGAGGTTCTCGTACTCGGTACCCTTGATCAGGTTGTTCAGATTGGTCACATAGGCCTGATGGTGCTTGCTGTAGTGATAGTCGAAAGTCTCGGCGGACATGTGCGGCGCGAGGGCGTCTTTGGCATAGGGAAGAGCTGGCAGTTGGTGTTCCATGAGAGTCTCCTTGTAATGAATTCGATGAGCGGTGATGGCATCGCCACGGGGTGGAAATATACCATACTTTTATACTTGGGTATTCGGGATGCTTTACAATCCGCCGCATGAACGACACCACCAAACAGACCGGCGCGGCCAAAACCGCGCGCAACCCGATCAAGATCATCCCCCTGCAGGAGCGTCTGCGCAAACCGCAGTGGATACGCGTCAAATCCGGCAGCGGCGCGGGCTATAACGAAGTGAAGCGCATGCTGCGCGAGCATAGCCTGCATACCGTGTGCGAGGAAGCCTCCTGCCCCAACATCGGCGAATGCTTTGGCAAAGGTACGGCCAGCTTCATGATCTTGGGCGACATCTGCACCCGCCGCTGCCCGTTCTGCGATGTGGCGCACGGCAAGCCGCTGCCGCCCGATGCCGACGAACCCAAGAACCTCGCCCACTCCATCGGCCTGCTCAAACTGCGCTACGTCGTCATCACCAGTGTGGACCGCGACGACTTGCGCGACGGCGGCGCGCAGCATTTCTCCGATTGCCTGCGCGAGATCCGCGCCGCCTCGCCGACCACCAAACTGGAAACACTGGTGCCGGATTTCCGTGGCCGCCTCGATGTGGCGCTGGATGCCATGGCGGAGGAGTTACCGGACGTGCTGAACCATAATCTGGAGACTGTGCCGCGCCTGTATCCCATGGCCCGCCCCGGTGCCGACTATGCGCACTCGCTCAAACTGCTGAAGGAATTCAAGGCGCGCTTCCCTCAAGTGATGACCAAGTCCGGCCTGATGCTGGGGCTGGGCGAGACCGACGAGGAAGTGCTGCAAGTGATGCGCGACCTGCGTGACAACGACGTGGAGATGCTCACGTTGGGGCAATACCTGCAACCCTCGGACGGCCACCTGCCCGTGTTGCGCTATGTCACGCCGGAAGCGTTCAAGATGTTCGAGGAAGAAGCAAAGAAGATGGGCTTCTCGCACGCTGCCTGCGCGCCCATGGTCAGAAGCAGCTATTTCGCCGACATCCAGGCAGAGGAAGCCGGCATCGCCATATAAAAACGGGGGCGCATCCCTGCGCCCCCGCTACGCTCAAAGTGCTGTTCCGACTCAGGCCTGCACGTTGATGACAGAGCCTACGGTCTGCCCCTGGGTGTTCACAGTCGGCTTCGGTGCCTGCGCTTCCTGAGTGGCGGCAGCAACCTTGGCAGCGTCATCACGATCCTTGACCGCCTCACGTTCTTCCCGAGGTTGCGGCTGTGGCTGCACTTGAGAAACGTAGTTACTGCTTGAATCTACTGGATTAATCGCCATGATGGTCTCCTATATTAATATTCCATAGACGGAATTCCGCTCATCTATGGACAACTTATCGGCACGTCTGGCGGATACTTTAGGCCTTTTTTACAACTTTTTCAAAATTCTCCCTGCACCCCGAACGAGATCGGCAATTCGAAGGTGTAGACCGGTTCGCGTGTCGAGTAATCCGCGCTGTAGGTATAGCCCGCGATGTTCTTGCGCCGGTAGACGTTGTTCAGCTCGAAGTAGGCATTCATCTTCCAGCTATCCATCAATATGGTTCGATCCGCACGCAGATCGAGCTTGTGATAGACCGGCAAGGTGCCGGAATTGATCCCGGCATAGATCGGGATGAAGCGACCGTCCGGATAATTGCCGTTGGTACCGATGACCGGCGTATAGGGGCTGCCCGAGTGATAGTTCCATTTCAGGCCGAAAGACCAATCCTCGTTCAGTTTGTATTGGCCGACCAGTGTCGTGTTCACCGGCTGGTCATACTCGAAGCGGAAGGCTTCACCGGTCACGTCATTGCGGCGTTGCGATTTGGCAAGGTTGATCACCCACCACCCGGAGATGCGCTCGGTCTCTTCCTTCTTGAGCAGGAATTCGAGGCCGTAGGCCTTGCCGCTGGCCGCGTTGATGTAATTGAGCGCCGTGTCGCTAACCACCAGATTGCTGAATTTCTTGTAATAGGCCTCGCTCTTCCAGTTCCAGTCTGCATCCACTCTCTGCGCGATGCCGACCACGCGATGGTCGGCACGGATATGGTCCAGACCGGGATTGCCGAACACGCGCACGATCTGCTGGCCGGTCGGCAT
This sequence comes from Pseudomonadota bacterium, assembly GCA_043827165.1. Taxonomy (GTDB): domain Bacteria; phylum Pseudomonadota; class Gammaproteobacteria; order Burkholderiales; family Gallionellaceae; genus Sideroxyarcus. The sequence continues at coordinate 222,432 of JBDRPJ010000007.1, read as the reverse complement.
CTGGTTGTGTTTACCCCATCCTGCCGTGAGCAGGGTGTCGCGACTCCACTCCCATTCCACACCGATGCGCGGTTCCGTATAGGCGCGATCCAGATAATCCTCTTTCGAATAGCGCACACCGCCGACCAGCGTCAGATCATCCCGCACACGCTTCCTGTCCTGCACTGACATCGCCAGCAAGCGGCTGGTGAAAGCATCCTGCAATTTCAATCGCGTGCCGGTGGTGAGGTCACAGTTGGCGTCGAACTGCGTGCATGGAGTGTTGTTCAGGTCGGCATCCACCGTGACCTTGGTCTGACCCAGTTCCGCCCCCAGCGTCAGCTCATGCCCCGCAGATAGCTCCAACCGAACCTGATTGCGCAACAGCAGACTTTCCTGGGTAAAGTCCAGAGTGCCTGCCTGTGCGATGCGGTTGCTGGCATTGCGCGTCCGGTGCTGCAAGGTCAGGGTATTGAGTGTCGTATCAGACAGCACGCTGTCCAGTATCACGGCCTGCGATGCCCCCGAATCGGACAAAGACAGATCCCCTGCCAGCACAGGTTCGCGGATCGCCGCATTGGAGGTCGGAGAGAAATTCAACGCGAGCTGGTCACCTGCACCGTGCAGATGGAAGCTGAGCTTGTGCGCATCGTTCAGGTTCCACAGATACTTGCCCTGATAGTCCCAGTAACGCGGGATCTGGATGGTCACACCCTTGTCTTCTATCTGTTTGATGAACAGGTCGATATAGCTGCGACGCGCTGCGAAATAGAACGACTGGTCTTCGTTGCGCGGGCCTTCCACCAGAAAGTCCGCGCCCATCAGACTGACGTTGACCTTGCCGCCTATCCTGTCGGTTCGCGGCTTGCGCAGAGCGACATCGATCACCGCACCGGTCACATCACCATAGTGCGGGCTGAACGCCGCGCTGTGCAGGTTGAAATCCTCGATCAGGTCGGCGTTGAACACGCTGAGGCTGCCGTAATGAAACAACTTGCCGATCACCAGACCGTCCACGTAATACACGTTATCGCCGGGCCCGGAACCGCGCACTGCCGGCGCGCTGCTGCCGTTCACGGCCACGACGCCGGGCATGGCCTGCAGACCCGCCAGCGGATCGCCGCCCGAACCGGCGATGCTGCTCAAGGTCTTGCCGCTGATGACACTTTTGCTCACCCGGTCCGGCGAACGCGGTGCCGTCACCACCATCTCGCGCAAGGTCTCCGGCAAGCGTAAGTAGAAGGTCTGCGGCATCACCTCTACGCCCGCTTCAAGACGTAGTTGCCGGACAGCGCTGACACCCATGTAGCGGGCGACCAGTTCTACATCCCCAGCCGCATCCAGCTCAAAGCGGAACGCGCCAGCGTCATCTGACGTGGCGATGGGATCGGGTTGACCAGACACGGCAAGCACCACCCCCGGCAAAGGCCTGCCCGTGCCTTTTTCCAGCACCGTCCCGCTCAGTGTCCAGCCCGCAGCCTGCGCCGGCACGATCAGCACCAGCCACGCCATCACACATACCAGCCATCGCATCGCTTCAACCCCGGATGTTCTCTCAACCCGCATTCTATCCAAGTGGCACTACCACCACACAGCCATTACAGCATCAGCCGCATTGCGGTGAATATGCCCTGCCCTGATAATCGGCGTTATCGACACCACCATACGAACACACAGCGATGGAAAAAGAACGCAGGGATTTTGAATCGGTCGCCGCCCGCTGGGACAGCAATCCCGGCCGGGTCAGGATCGCCAACGAGGTCGCCACCGCCATCCGGCGCAGCGTTACCCTGTCGCCGCACATGGCCGTGCTCGACTACGGCTGCGGCACCGGCCTGTTGTCCCTGCAGTTGCTGCCGCAAGTCGGTTCGCTATGCGGGGCGGACAGCTCGCCCGCCATGCTGGAAGTGATGGCCGGCAAGATCGCAGCGCAAGGCATCTCCAACGCCCGCACCCAGTTCGTCGATTTCGAGCACGGCGCACATGCGAGCGGCAGCTACGACCTGATCGTAAGCAGCATGGTGACGCACCATGTGCCGGACACCGCCGCGCTGTTCGCCGAATGGTTCCGTTTGCTGAATCCCGGCGGACAGGTCGCTTTTGCCGACCTCGACAGCGAGGACGGCGCTTTCCACGGCGATAACACCGGTGTGTTCCATCTGGGTTTCGATCGCGCTCACCTGCGCGAGCTGTTGCAGAATGCCGGCTTCAGTGAAGTGCGCGACAGCACCGCGACTTCGGTGGGCAAGGAAGTCGCAGGACAACAACGGGAATTTCCCATCTTCCTTATCGTTGCCCGCAAGCCGTAATGAACAAGGCAAAAACGATTAGCGCAAAACTGCATACCCTCGCCTCCCCCGACACTGCGAGCATCCTGCAGCGCTTCTTCAAGACCGGGCCGGGACAGTATGGCGAGGGGGATTTGTTCCTCGGCATCAAGATACCACCCTTGCGTGCACTGGCTAAACAGCATCGCGATGCAGACCTCGCCACCATCGCAGCGTTGCTGAGTTCGAAATATCACGAGGAACGCTTGTTCTCCTTGTTGCTATTGATGCAGTTTTACGCAACGGCGGATGAGCGCGGCAAGCAAGCGGCCTATGACCTTTATCTCGGCGGCACTCGACACATCAACAACTGGGATCTGGTGGATGTGTCGGCGCCGCATATCGTCGGCAAGCATCTGGAAGACCGTCCGCGCAAGGTGCTGCAACGGCTGGCGAAATCCGGATCGCTGTGGGAACGTCGCATCGCCATGGTCTCCACCCTGCATTTCATCCGCCGCAACGATTTCACCGACACACTGCGCATCGCTGAGATGCTGCTGGATGACGAACACGACCTGATGCACAAGGCAGTGGGCTGGATGTTGCGCGAGGTGGGCAAACGCGACCAGCGGACATTGGAGACTTTCCTGCAACAGCATTACCCGCGACTGCCCCGTACCGCCCTGCGCTATGCGATCGAACGCTTCGATCCGCCGCTGCGGCAACAATATCTGCAAAGAACCTTCCCGATTGCTTGATTCCAAACCACTGTTTCTATACAGTTCGCCAATCTATAACGTCCGCAAGCCAGCATGACACGGTTCAGCGTCCTTCAATTCAATATGCAATTCGGCCAGGTCTGGGATGATGCCTATCCCGATCACGCCCCGATCGACCTTGAACAGACCATTGCCGAGATCAAGCGTCAGAATGCGGATATCGTGCTGCTGCAGGAAGTGGAGCACGCCGAGCCCGGCGGCAAGCAAATCGACCCGCCGCCCAACTACACGCGACTGAAAGCGGTGCTCTCGGATTACGACAGTTACTTCAGCTACCCCAAGCCGGACGTACGCGAACTGCCTTTCGGCATCGGCCTCGCCATCTTCTCGCGCAGCAAATTGTTCGACACAACCAGACTCGACCTGCCCTCACCGCCTATCGAATTCAACTTCAACGGCGAAACCAAAACGCCGACTGACCGCCTGCTGATCGGCGCCAAGACCGAGATCAACGGCAAGACCATACAGTTGTTCAATACACACCTGCTGGCGTTCTTCATGCTCAAGTCCTCCAGTTCGGACCATCCCGAGCAACGCCAGATAGTGGTCGACCGATTGCGACAGTCAGAACTGCCGACTCTGCTGGGAGGGGATTTCAACGTCAGCGGCCATGAGACGCTGGTGGCGCAATTCGAGGAAGCGGGATTCTCCACCGCCCAATGGTCGGAGATCACCTGGCGGCGCATGCCGCTGGTGCTGGACCATGTCTTCTTCAATGAGCAGCTGCGTTGCGTGAACCAGCAAGTCATCCCGACACCGAGTTCCGATCACCACCTGTTGCGGGTGGAACTGGAACTGAAAGACTGATTCAGTCGTTGACCTTGCCGCGCAGGGCCTTCACCCTGCCGCGCAGCACTTTCCCTTCCACGCGTTTCTTCTTGGCCGACCGCGACGGCTTGGTCGCGATACGCGGCTTGGGCTTCTCTGCAGCCGATTGCAGCAAAGCCTTGAGTCGGCGCAGCGCCTCGTTGCGGTTCTGTTCCTGATTGCGGAATTCCTGCGCCTTGATGACGACCACGCCGTCCTTGGTGATGCGCTGATCGTTGACCTGCAGCAAACGCTCTTTCATCTCCTGCGGCAATGAAGAGGCATGGATATCGAAACGCAGATGCATCGCGCTCGATACCTTGTTCACATTCTGTCCGCCCGCGCCCTGCGCGCGCACGGCAGTCAATTCGATCTCGCACTCAGGAATGATGACGTTGTGCGAGATATACAGCATGACTCAGGCAACCACTCGTATTCGCACGCCGGTCAGCGCCACCACTTGCCCAGCACGGATCTTGGCGGTCTTGCGCAACTCCACCTGACCATCGACGGAAACGGCCCCGTCCGCCACCAATGCTTTGGCTGCACCGCCGCTGTCGCTCACGCCGGTCAGTTTGAGCAGATCGCATAGCGCGATGAATTCACCGCGCAGTTGAAAGTCGAGCTGTTGCATTAGATGAATACCTCCAAGAACCGTAGCGAGCGATTCGAGTGCAAGGCGCACGGAACGGAGTGACAAGAAAACGAGCGCAGCGAGTTTCGGCGAAGACTAACCTTCAGGTTACGTCGTAGCCACATACCCGCGCACAGTAGGTTATTGGAGGTATTCAAAGTTTTACCGCGTGTTCGCGCGTGGTATGGAACACCACCTTTGGCCAACGTTCCTGGGTCAGTTTCAGGTTGACGTTGTTCGGTGCCAGATAGGCCAGATTGCCCGCCGCGTCGACCGCGAGGTTGTGCGACAGCGCTTTCTGGAAATCGGCGAAAACTTTGGCATCGTCACAGGTCACCCAACGCGCGGTACTGACGCTGGCGCCTTCGAACATCGCATCCACGCCGTATTCACCATGCAAACGACTGGATACCACGTCGAACTGCAGCACACCGACCGCGCCGAGGATCAGGTCGCCGCCGTCCACCGGCTTGAACACCTGCACTGCGCCCTCTTCGCCGAGCTGCTGCAAGCCCTTGTGCAGTTGCTTGATCTTGATCGGGTTGCGGATGCGCACCGACTGGAAATGGTCCGGCGCGAAATACGGGATGCCGGTGAACTGCAGCAGCTCGCCTTCAGAGAAACTGTCGCCGATCTGCATGTTGCCGTGGTTGGGCAAACCGATGATGTCGCCTGCATAGGCTTCTTCCACCTGCTCACGACTGGATGCCATGAAGGTCACCACGCTGGACACCTTGATCTCGCGGTTCAGACGCAGGTGTTTGATCTTCATGCCGCGTTCGAAATGGCCGGAGCACACGCGCAGAAAGGCGATGCGGTCGCGATGGTTGGCGTCCATGTTGGCCTGGATCTTGAACACGAAACCGGAGAATTTCTGTTCGATCGGGTTCACGCTACGTACCGAGGCATCGCGCTCGCGCGGCGCCGGGGCCCATTCCAGCAGGGCGTTCAAAATCTCGCGTACGCCGAAGTTGTTGATGGCGGAACCGAAGAACACCGGTGTCTGCTTGCCATCCAGGAAGCGTTGCAGGTCGAAGGGATGCGATGCACCATGCACCAGCTCCACTTCCATCTTCAGTTGCTCGATCTCCATCGGGAAGCGCTCGGCCAGTATCGGATTGTCAATGCCCTTGATGACTTCCACCTCGCCGTCGGCGCGCTCTTCGCCCGGCGTGAACAGCAGGATCTCGTCCTTCATCAGGTGATACACGCCACGGAAGCTCTTGCCCATGCCCAACGGCCAGGTCACCGGCGCGCACTGGATCTTCAACACCGACTCCACCTCGTCCAGCAGCTCCAGCGGATCGCGTACCTCGCGGTCCATCTTATTCATGAAGGTGACGATGGGCGTGTCGCGCATGCGGCAAACATCCAGCAGTTTAATGGTCTGTGTCTCCACGCCCTTGGCCGCGTCGATCACCATCAAAGCCGAGTCGACGGCAGTGAGCACACGGTATGTGTCTTCGGAGAAATCCTGGTGGCCCGGCGTGTCCAGCAGGTTCACCACATGGTCGCGATACTCGAACTGCATCACCGAAGAAGCGACCGAGATGCCGCGCTGTTTCTCGATCTCAAGGAAGTCCGAGGTGGCATGGCGCCCGCTCTTGCGCGCCTTCACCGCACCCGCCAGCTGGATCGCACCGGAGAACATCAGCAGCTTCTCGGTCAGCGTGGTCTTGCCCGCATCGGGGTGGGAGATGATGCCGAAGGTGCGGCGGCGAGAAACTTCACGCGTGATCGGATCGCGCGATGCAGCAGCGGATTCTTTCGAAGTAGGTTGGAGTTCTGCGGACATGATGCTGACCTGTAAAAAAGGCCGCAAGTCTAAAGGCTTAGTGCTGCAATGTCTAACCAGACAACGCTTTATACCTTGCCTGCCCATCGCCATGTCCGAGCTATGCACGCAGCCTGCCGTAGTAGAATCGCACCTGAAAAACACGCCACACCCGCACCTCACACATACAAACGCATGCCCACCACGGACAAACTAGGTAAATACGAATTACGCCGCGAACTCGGCAAGGGTGCGATGGGTATCGTCTATGAAGGTTTTGACCCCTTTATCCAGCGCACCGTCGCCGTCAAGACCATCCAGAAATCGCTGGTGGATGCTTCCGAGATGGAGGAAGCCTTCGCGCGTTTTCGCCGCGAGGCACAGGCTGCCGGCCGGCTTTCCCACCCCAAGATCATCTCCATCTACGACTACGGCGAAGAAGGCGATCTGGCCTATATCGCCATGGAATATGTGGACGGTGACGAACTCAAAGACCATCTGGAAGCGGGCGAGACGCTACCCGTCGCCGACAGTCTGCACATCATGCTGCAGGTGCTGGATGCGCTGGAGTACTCCCACCAGCGCGGTGTCATCCATCGCGACATCAAGCCGGCCAACATCATGATCACCGCCGATGGCAGCATCAAGATCGCCGACTTCGGCATTGCCAAGATGGATTCCAGCCACCTCACCCAGGCGGGCATGGTGCTGGGCACCCCGACTTATATGTCGCCCGAGCAGTTCATGGGCAAGGATGTGGACGGGCGCAGCGACCTCTACTCGGCAGGTGTCATGCTGTACCAGATGCTGACCGGGGAGCGTCCGTTCACCGGCAGCCCGATCACCATCATGAACAAGGTGATGCATCAATTACCGACACCCCCTTCGCACTTCAATCCCAAAGTATCTCCGGAACTGGATCTGGTGGTGATGCAAAGTCTGGCCAAGACGCCTGAAGAACGTTTCCAGAATGCCGGCGAATTCATGCGCGCGCTCAAGCGCACCATCACCCGCAATGCCCCGTCCTCCGCCCTTTCGGATACGACACTGGTCACCCCGGCAGCCAGTCTGGCTACCGAAGAAACCGTCCCGACGGATTTCGCCGCCCGTCAGCGCGACATCAAACTGTGGCGCGAGATCAGCGACAGCACGCAGCGCGCCGGATTCGAGCAATACCTGAAAGAGTTCCCCAAGGGAGAGTTCATCGATCTGGCAAAACGCCGTCTGGCGAATATCGACAAGCTCGAACAGGAAGCCGCGCGAGAAAAGGAACAGAAACGTCTGGCATTGTTGGCGGCAGCCGAACGCAAGAAGCAACTGCAACTGGCACAACAGAAAGCGGAAGCCGCCCAACTGGCAAAAATGGAAGCGGCAGCCCGCGCCAGGGCCGCGGCAGAAGCCCGACAAAAAGAGGAACAGGCACGCAAAGCACTGCTGGCGCTCGATCTTGCCAAGATCAAGGACATCGGCAAGATCGAGCGCCAGACTGCCGCCGAGAATCAGGCCAAGCTTGCCGCCGCGCAGGCACTCAGACAAAAACAGCTTGCCGATCTCACAACCGACCGCGCAAAAGGTTTTGCGGAGATCATGAGCAGACGGACGGCCGAAGCGCAGGCAAAAGAAGAGCTGGGCACAGAATCACCCCGCAGATTGCGCCGCCGCCCCCCGCGCGACGACGACAAGTAAGGTTCAGCAGTCTTCGCAGGAAAAAGTGATCGCGCCGGCGGCATCCTTACCGAAGGAATGTCCCAGACAGATGCGGCCACTGCCGCGCAACACGATCTCTTCCCGCCGCAACTGCAGCTCGTTCTCCCCCGTGAAGGTGATGTAACTGCCGTTCGAGCTCTGGTCGATATAGACGAACTTGTCGCGCCGCAATTCGATGGTGGCATGCAGGCGGGAAGCGCGCTTGTCCTCCACCACGAAACCCGCCTGCTCATCGCGACCGAGCACCAGCTTGCCATGTACGGTATCCACCACGGCCTCGCGCCCATGATGCTGCAAACGCAATACGCCGGAAGAGGCTACGGGCGCGTGTGTACGCCCCACCATCAGCGTCGCATCGTCACCCTCCTGCCACAGCACTTCGACCACCTTGATATTGGAAGCCTTGCCCTTGATCGGCAGCAGATCCAGACTGCGCGTGGAGGTGCGCAACAAAGGCGGCAACGCCTGCACCGTGGAGGCGGCTGAAAGTATCTGCCCGGCATTCGCCAGTTCGGTCAGCCTTGCCGCCACATTGACGGTGTCGCCGAATACGTCCGAATCTCCCTCCTGCATCAGCACCGGCCCGAAATACAGACCGATGCGGATCGCCAGCCGAACCGCTTCGTCCAGCGGCACCATGGCCTCCACCTCGGATTGCATCGCGCAGGCCGCTTGCACCCCGCTCAGCTCGGAAGGGAAGACAGCCATGATCTCGTCGCCGATGGTCTTCACCACCCGCCCCTTGAACATCTCCGTCACGCGCCGCAACAATTCGATGCACTGGTTGATGGCGGCAAAAGCGCGCTCGTCACCGAGTACCTCGTACAAACGCGTACTGCCGCTGACATCGGCGAACAACACCACTTTGTCATGGGTCGTCTGCTGTGCTTGTTTGTCCATATTCGGCCCGGTCGTCTGCATCATGCGGTGTATTATACAAGCCGTTTTTTTGCCATCGGCGAGACAATTACGACCATGTTCACGATAGACCAGCTCCCACCCCACATCTTTGTATTCGCCGGCATTCTGGGCCTGCTCACGATCTCGTTCCTGCTGTTCTTCTTCCTGCCCTCGCTGATCGTTTCATGGCGCATCTCGCGCGTGGTCAAACAATTGCGCGCGCTGGAAGGAAAACCCTCGAACGATATGCCGTCGATCTTCGCCAACACCGGCGTACTTGAACATCTGTGGCAGGAATATGCCGACTCGCTGCATCGCCAGTCCGATGCGCGCTGGCGCTCCACCGTACCGGCCAACCTGATGTTCCCGCACGAGACCATCATCGACACCCCGCTGCGCGCCGACTTCTTCAAGCACTTGCCCGGCCTGTTCACCGGCGTCGGCATCATCGGCACCTTCTACGGCCTGATCATGGGTTTGCAGGCCTTCCAGGTATCCGAGAATCCAGCCATCGTGCGCGAGAGTCTCAATCATCTGCTGCACGGCGTGTGGGAAGCCTTCCTCGTTTCCGCCATCGCCATCACGCTGGCGATGGTCATCACCTTCATCGAGAAAGTCGCCATCACGCGCCTGAACGGACAGGTCGAACAGCTCACCCAGTTGCTCGACAACCTGTTCGAGGGCGGCGCCAGCGAGGAATATCTGGCACGTCTGGTCAAAGCCACCGAAGCCTCCTCCGGCCAGACCGCGTCCATGCTGCGCAACGAGATGCAGCAGATGATGGGCGAGCTGTTCGAGAAGCAACTTGCCGCCACCAATGCCCAATCGGAAGCACTCAGCAAGAGTCTGGCAAGCACGCTGGAAGCCAGCCTGAAGCAGCCGCTGAGCGAGATCGCCAGTGCGCTCAAGGAAACCCGCAATGACCAGCAGGATGCGGTGCACAAGATGCTTGCCGGTGTGTTGAGCCAGTTCAGCGACCAGCTCAAGGACATGTTCGGCTCACAGGTCGGCGGCATCAACAGCCTGCAACAGCAGACCATCGAATCGCTGCAGACCGCCACCCACACCCTGCAACAGATGGCGGCCGAGATGCAAAGCGCCAGCAAGCACGGCAACGAGACGCTGGCCAACATGCTGGCCGAGACCATGGCCGGTGCCGAAGCGCGCCAGCGCACCATGAACGACAAGCTGGGCGAATTCATCGAACAAGTGCGTTCGTTGATGGAACAATCGCAAGGCGACACCCGGCAGGGCCTGCAGCAGGCGCTGGACAATCTTTCCGACCGCATGGGCGTCATCATCGAGGAACTCGGCACGCAGGTGCGCTCGGCCGGTTCCGCCAGCAAACAACAACAGGAAGCGCTCGCCGCCAGCAGCCAGGCGATGGTGGGCCAGTTCGGCGGACAGGTCAGCGCGCTGGTGGAGGGCGTCAACCTCGCCGTGGTGGAGATGAAGGCCGCCGTGCAAGCCATGCGCAGCACCACCGGCGAAGCGCTCACCAAGATGAACAACGGCGCGGACACGCTGTATCTCGCCTCCAAGGATTTTGCCAAGGCGGGTGCGGGGGTGACTTCCACTCTGGACAAGTCCGCGAGCCTCGCCGGGGAGCTGACACAGGCGGCCGGTGCCATCGGTTCGGCCACCAACAGTCTGAGCAGCGTGTTCGCCGATTACCAGAAGGCGCGCGACGCGATGACCGAACTGGTCGGCTCCATGCAGCTCATCGTCGAACAGGCACGGCGCGATGCGGCCATGTCGCACGATGTGGTGTCGCGTATCGAAGCGGCCACCGAGAAACTCATCTCTGCGCAACAACAGGCCGACGGCTATCTGGAAAAGGTATCGGATGTCATCGGCCAGGCGCACGAATCGTTCAGCACCGGCATGACCAAGGCAGTCGGCGAAGCCAACCGCGATTTCCATCAGGCGCTGGCCGATTCGGTCAAGCTGCTGCGTGAAGGCATACTGGAACTGGAAGACACGCTCGGTTCGGTCTCCAACTAAAACGGGAAACAAAACATGCTGGGCAAGTACATTCCCGTTAAGCGGCGCAACAGAGACGAAGGCGAAAAGCCTTTCTGGATCTCGTTCGCCGACCTGATGACGGCACTCATGGTGATGTTCCTGCTGGTGATGAGCGTGGCGCTGCTCGCCATCACCAAGAACGTGAGCGAGTCCGAGAAGAAACAGGCCGATCGCGTGCACGAGATCGACACGCTGTGGGAACGCATCGAGCAGACCGCGCAGGGCCACCCCGGCATCACCGTCGACCGCAACCGCAACGTGATCGACTTCGGCGACCGCGCCCGTTTCGACACCGGCAGTTCAAGACTGACCACCGAACAGGTGGAATATCTGAGCGCCTTCGTAAGCGACATGCTCACATTGGCACGCGACGATCTGGCGCAACGCTGGCTCAAACGCGTGGTGGTGGAAGGCTTCGCCGACCAGCGCGGCGATTATCTGCTCAACCTGAACCTCAGTCTGCAACGTAGCGAACGCGTGCTGTGCACCCTGCTATCTCCCGCCCCCAACCAGCAGAAAACACTCACCCGCGATGAGATGGAGCAGGTGCGCGACCTGTTCCTGGTCGGCGGTTATTCGTTCAACTCCTCCAAGAAGTCACTGGAAGAAAGCCGCCGTATCGAACTGCGTCTTGAGTTCTACGGCATCGACGAAGCGCACACCAAAACCGACGACATCCCGCGCAACGACTTCGGGCAGTGCCGCATCAGATGAACACACTGAACAAGCTTGCCGACACCATGGAACGCATGAGCCGTATCGCGCTCTCCACCATGCGTGCCGGCGACCTGCTGCCCATCCAGCACGAACGCGAACAACTGATCGCATGGCTTGGCAGCGAAGTGGATATGGACGCGCTCGGCGACGACCGCATCCTGACCGCGTTGCGTCATTTCGCCGAGGCCGGTTTCGTGCGCGACCTGCGCCAGGCCAGACTGCTGTGCTATGGCTGCACGCAGGTGTATTCCGAACAGGGCGAGCGCCTGATCGAGAACCTGAAACTGTTCACCACCCTGCTCACCTACCTCACCCAGCATCAGGAACGCACGCGCGCTTTCCGCAAGTGCTATCGCGGCTTGCTCAACGCTTACTTTGCCTATGACCCCGACGCAAAGACCGTGATCGGCAGCGGCCGCACCAACTGGGCATCGCTGCATACCTTCCTGCAAAACGCACTGGATCGTCTCACCAGCGACGGCCACACACCGCAATGGGTGCGCGTGCTGTCGGCGAACAAAGGACTGCTCGGCACCGTACCCTGCGACGACTATCGGGGCGGCGCGGCGGATATCGAACGTATCGAATCCTTCCGTTTCGAACTCAACATCGGCGTCGACTCCTGGTTCATCCGCACCTTCGTGCAATCCCATATCGAACGCATCATGGCGCTGACGGATGCGAAGTTCCAGGACGAAGTGAGCGAAGCACTGCAGCTGCTGGTGCAATATCCGCTCTACATCCCACGCTTGCTGGGCATGCTGCTCGACCGCTACAGCCAAAGTCAGAACAAGCGCACAAATGACGCACTGCGCGATTTCGCCATCGAACAATGGGGCGCACCGTGGATCGAGCAGAACGAGAGCAACTGGCTATGCAGCCAAGCCGCACGCGAGATGATCGCCAGCTGGGGAAAGAAATATCTGGTGCACGAGTTCTTCCACCTGTTCGCCGCCAAGGGTGCGGACAACACGCGCCGCGCCGCGTTCTGGAACCTGTACAGCGAAGACTTGAAAGGCATGTACTTCGCGCTGGGCAGCGACGCCTTCGACATCAGGAATCGTGACTTCCTGAAATTCAGGAACGACGCGAAAGGACTGGTCGTCAAACTCAACGACAGCAAACACAACCTGCACGCCGTCATCCTGCAGTTCGAGAAATTCCACATCGTGGAATTCAACCAGCAGATCAACGTCGCCTATTTCTACGACACCGCCAAAGGTACGCCGGAGTTCTATCTGAGCAAGGGCTGGGTGAATGTCGGCGCGCTGAGTGTGGGCAATGCACTGAAAGGCAACACGCTGTCACAGCCGGCACGCCCCATGCAGCACAGCGACGAGAAACATCTGAGCTGGGAAGGCCGTTTCGCGCAGGAACTGGGGCGCTCGGACAGCGCAAGACAACACTTCTGCGAACGCCACCATGCCACCTACAGCGAAGCCTCAGGCAAGGCATGGATCAAGCCTAACGACCAGCAGCGCTACACCAAGGAGATCGGCTCGGTGCTGCAAGGCTGGGGCTATACGTGGTCGCCAGAGGCGAATGGCTATTTCCGATCATTGAACTACTGAGCCTTCGATCATCTGTCTTTAGGTTTGCTGAACCCTGCTATATCATCCCCGCGTCGGCACACGAAAGGCAGCGCTCACCATGTTCAAACTTTTCGGCGAAAGACCGGATCACCCTCTGTTCAATCTGGACGAGACGCAGCGCCTCATCGGTGAACTGCCGCAGGATGAACCGCGCAAGGCACTGGAAGAGATCAGCTTCTGGCTGGAATCGATCAAGGATGCGCAAGGATTCAGCCCTGAGCTGCGCACAGACGTCATCATGCGCGTCGATCAGTCCGGACAGATCCTGCAAACCGAACTACTGCATCGTTATCTGGAAGCCCCCCACCTGCGCGACTTCCAGGGGCTGCACCTGTGGCAAGGCATCCATGCCTACACTCAGGCGCTTGCCGGCGCCTACAGCGCCTGCCTGAACGAATATCAAAAGACCGCCAAACCTTCCCGTGAACTGATCGAACGCATGCCCTTGATCTGCGTGCGCCAACTACAAGCTGTCGCGGCACAGATGAAGCTGGAGCTGATGCGCTACATCGACATCGATGCCGCAACCTGGGCCATGCTGTATGCCGGTTACCGTTTTGCGGAAGGAACGCAATGCACCGAGACGATGGTGCTGGCCTATCCCGGCCATGTCATCCATACCAGTCCGCAGCGCGAGCTACTGCACGCGCTGGTGATGTTCATCTCCTCGCCCGATACATTGGCCGCCGATCAACTGGAAGTCAGCTACCGCATCGCCGGACGCATGACCAGCTTCTTCGAGATCACCAACACGGCAGAGAACGACTTCCCCTACCAGTTCGACCTCGCCGGTTCAGCTCCGCCGCACCGTGCCGAGCGCGATAAACCCGTCTCGGAAAGCGCACGCTTCTTCAGCGCCGCCAAAGCCGTTCCCGCTTTGCAAAAGATTGTCGTGCAGAACCAAAACGACCCCATCTGGCGCGAGCGCCGCTTCGGTAGTGAGTTCACCCCGGCGGGCAAACTCACCGTACTCAAACACCTGATGACCTACTGGGCCGCCGAACCGCCGCGTCGCCACATGGAACGGCGCGAGATCCACGCCACCATCGAAGTCGCGCACAGCTTCCGCATCATCAGCCAGCTCGTCACCCACATCGACGCCGGACACGATGCCGAACAGGATGCTGACGACGCACGCAAACGCGCCAAGATAGACCTCGTCGCCCAAGACGAGATCGCCTACACCACCGAAACCTGGAACGTCACCGACATGAGCCCCGCCGGACTGGGCGCGATACTCAGCGGCTCACAGGGTGCATGGATCAAGATCGGCGACCTGTGCGCACTCAAACCCGCGAACGCACAGCAATGGTGGGTCGGCATGGTCCGCCGCCTGCACACCGACAGCGCAGGCAAAGTCCACGTCGGCATCGAACTGCTCACCAAGAAACCCGCCTCGGTATGGATACGCGTACTCGGCAAGGGTGCCGAACGCGTCTCCAACTGGGAAAGCAGCTCCGGCTCCTTCTCCTACGACTACCTGCCCGTCATCCTGCTACCCGACGAACACAACAGCTACCTGCACGCCACCCTTCTGATGGAATCCGGCAAGTTCGTGGTCGACACCCAGCACCAGATGATGATGGGCGAGAAGAGCCGCGACATCAAACTCACGGCACTGCTGGCGGAGGGAGAGGATTTCGAGCAGGCGGGGTTTGAGTGGTTGCGAGCTGATTGATTTGGACTGCTTCTCGGCCAAGGACTTCCTCATGCCACTCCAGCCACGACTGAAATGTAGCGAATAGCCGACTTACTATTCTGCAGATTCAGTTCACTGCCTGAACGATTGGCACTCAGTAGAGCCACCCATAATCCAGTAAACTTTAGTAAGTCTATTGTTTATTGATTTCACGTATAGCGTCTTTGGACAGCCTCGTTGAAAGCAGAACCAATACGCATGATGCTACGCTTGTAATCAGGATCTCGTTAGGAGTGACAATTCCAAAAAATGTTGCCCCAAGCAACAAAGTAAGTACTAGGACGACAAACGCGTTGGCAAAGTATGAAAGTGTGACCATATAGGAAGCTTTACTTCAATTGCAGGCTGAACGCTGCATCAATACCCTCAAGCACACCTGGAAAGTCATAGAAGATTCAGTGTACAAGGAGTTGCTTTCGAGTAATTTCTGCGCAGCTCTTACGTCACCAATCTTGGTCAGCAGGACTGCTTGACTTGCAACTTCACAGAAGTTTGTACAGCTCGCACACAGGCAATTAAGCAACGAAACATCCTTCAGATATTTACCTTCTTCTGAATGAAGCAGCTTTCCAACGTCACAATCGCCATGGCATCCAATGATCTGTTGAAAAGGCGTATTCTGACCCTTCATCACGAAATCTTCCACCAGCTGTCGTGCCATCAAATGCGACTCAACTGTATTGGACACTGCTATAGAGATTGTTCTTGAAATAGGATTCATTCATGTTGGCTATTAAGCAAATAACCACTCCCAGGAAAATGATTCAGGGTTCGCACAAGCCTTCATGCCAGCTCACTCCAAAGCGTTTTAAGATGCCGGACAGCAATCTTCAATTGAAGTGACTTAAAAGCGCCGCCTGACCAGCGAATACCGCCATAAACCACGCACCCCAGCGCATACCACTGAATGCCGCCTCCCTAAGAGGCTGGTCTTTGTCTCGGGTAATGAAGATACCAATTACCAAGATCGCTATCCCAGCCGAGATGCCTGCAAGCATCGTCCAAAATACGCTCATATTGCCTCCCATAGAAGTCAGGCAGATCGACACATGCCAAGACAAATTCCTTCTGAGAGGAATACTACTCGGCAGAAGGAAATAGTCCATATGCCATACGGACTATGCATATGCCTATATACCCATCTATATCCTCACTTGAGCTAACTGAGTGGCGACGTAATTCTGAATCGCCCCTGAAGCATATGCCGACGTTATTCCAGCGTATTAGAGCTTCAGATCCAATCAGCTGTTTTTTTACCAGACTTGAGGGAGTTTGGAGTCAATCATCCTGAACGGCATCAGCAGTATTGGACCAAAGACCTAGGCCGTTTGGAAAATATATATAGGCCATTTGGCATATTGCTTAGATGGTTGAAGAAGAGAAAAATCAAAAAACAGATAACTCCAAAGTGAATGAATACGGCACAACAACAATAAGAGCGCTTGATGGTGAAGGCCCAATAAAATGAGGCGAAGAAAAAATGCATGAGTCACTCTGCACGTTAATAGATGTTATTCCAGACTTCGTTGCGATTAAAGATGGTTCTGGGAATTGGTTGATGGCGAACAAATCCGGTTTGGAGGCGTTCGGGCTGAAGGGGAATGAGTACATTGGAAAGTCAGATTTAGAACTTTCTCGAATAGTCCCTTCAATATATTCCAATGGCCTTCTGGCTTGCATAGAGTCAGATCGACGTGCTTGGGAACTCGGCACTCAAAGTTTTTCCGTTGAAGAAGTACCTCAGCCAGACGGATCAGCATTGCAATTCCATGTAATCAAAGTCCCAATATTCTACTCAGATGGTTCTCGCAATAAACTCATTGTGCTTGGTCGAAACGTGACCGAGTTAATGCGAGCACGAGAAAAAGAAAAATTAGCTGAAAAAATTCTCAAATACAGTCACGAAGCCATTGTGGTTACAGATAGCTCGAATAGCATTATTCGGGTCAATGAGACGTTCAAAAAGATTACGGGTTATTCTGAGTCAGAAGTGCTAGGACATAATCCTAGAATGTTTTCTTCAGGCCGACATGGCAAAGAGTTCTATTCGCAAATGTGGACAGAAATAATACTGCATGGACATTGGCACGGGGAAATTTGGGATAAGAGAAAGAATGGAGAAATATTTCCAAAGTGGTTATCAATTAGCGCAGTCCACGATGACGATGGAAAAATCACAAATTATGTGGCCGCCTTCATTGACACGACAGAGCAAAAAGCGACCATCGAAAAGATAAACTTTTTAGCTCATCATGACCCACTAACAAAGCTCCCAAACAGAATCTTGCTCGCCGATCGTTTTGAGCAAGCCATAGCAATAACATCACGCAACAACAATCAGCTTGCCTGCCTGTATATCGATCTAGACAATTTTAAGGAAATCAACGACACCTTGGGGCATTCGACGGGAGACATGCTCTTGCTCCAGGCAAAAGAAAGGCTCATCAGTTGTGTTCGTGATACAGACACCATTTGTAGACTGGGGGGTGATGAGTTTGTAATTGTTTTGCCTGACCTGCATGGTCTTTCTGCCGCACAAGGCATACCAGCTCAAATCCTTGAAAAGATGCGCGTTCCATATAGCATTGATGGACACACTCTTTATTCAAGTTGCAGCATCGGCATTAGCATCTACCCCGCCGATGGGGAAGATATGGAGACTTTGCTCAAAAAGGCAGATGCTGCCATGTATCACGCTAAAAAGAATGGGCGGAATGGGTATCGTTTCCATACGGAGCAGATGAATCTTGAAGCTTTGGAGCGTATGCATATACAAAACCACTTAAGGTTGGCGCTGAAAAATAATGAATTTACTCTCCATTACCAACCGCAGTATGAACTTGGTAGCAAACGGCTTATCGGAATCGAAGCGCTTATTCGCTGGAATAGTGCCGAAAACGGAATTGTGCCCCCAAACAAATTCATCCCAATCGCCGAAGAAGGCTCGCTGATCATTGAAATTGGCAATTGGGTAATTACTGAGTCTTGCAGGCAAATTCGAGAGTGGTCGAATCAGGGTTATATGCAAGTGCCAATTGCCATCAATCTATCTCCTGCACAATTTAGGCATGGTGATCTGGTGAAGAGAATACTCGAGGCAACTCGAAAGTTTGATATTTCACCTTCATTACTGGAGCTTGAATTAACAGAATCCATACTGCTGGAAAATACCGAAAAGACCATTGAAACGCTGCATGAGCTAAAAAATTATGGCTTTAAACTTTCTATAGATGACTTCGGGACCGGCTACTCGAGCTTAATGTATTTAAAGAATTTGCCAGTTGATAAGCTGAAAATTGACCAGTCCTTTGTAAGAAATTGCACTGTAGATGCCAGTGATGCCGCTATCATCAAGTCGATTGTAAGCTTGGGTCATAGTCTTTCTTTGCGAGTGATTGCTGAGGGCGTAGAAATGCAGTCACAGTTTGACTTCCTACATCGTGAAGCATGCGATGAAATTCAAGGGTTTCTTCTGGGTAAACCAAAGCCTGCAAATATCTTTTGGCATGACTTAGATGGTGAAGTCACTGGCCTTGTAAATGAAGGGTGCAGGAATAGCGTGTAAAGCAGCCCCAACTACAATTTGTTGGAATCGGCTGCTATGGCCGAGCAGCAGAAGTTAACAACACAAATACTCGCTACCGCCCTGCCCTCGCTTCTCCTTCACGGAACCCGCTCATCCCTGCCCCAACAAAGCAAGCATCGATTCCACATCGACGATCTTGTCGCGCGGGGCGGCGCGTCTTTCGCCGCGCGATACTTCCACATCGTCCAACCGCTTCCAGTCTTCGAACGAGATGAACTGCACGCTGCGCTCGCGCAGCAGATCGATGATGGCGTCGCGCGGGGGCAGTTCGCGGGCGGACAGGCCGATGCCGTCCGCCGCCATGTGGGCGACCACGTGGGCAGAGGCGGCTTTGTGTGAGCCGATGAGTCCGCGCGGGCCGGTGCGCGCCCAGCCGACAACGTATTCGTTGGCGACCACGGCGCGGCTGGCCGGGTCGACCACGCGCCCGTCTTCGTTCGCCACGATGCGCGCCGCTTCATCGTAGGGGACGCCGTCTATGGGGTCGAGGCTGAAGCCGATTGCGGGCAATACCATCCCGACATCCAGCACTTCGAACTTACCTGTGCCGCGCGCGACCGTGCTGCCGTCGGGCTGGGTCTCGATGCGGTTCTTTTCCAGTTTGAGTCCGCACACTTTTCCGTCCGCGTCGGCCAGCACTTCGGTCGGCGAGACACGGAAACGCAGGTGCAGTTTTTTGGTATCGCTGCCGCGTGCACGTGCCGCGAAAGATCGCAGGATCTTGAGGTTCTTGTCCTGTTGCGAACCGGGCTCGACGCTGGCGCAGTCGGCGAGTTCGTCCGGTTCGACGACGGGGTCGACGCCTTCCATCTCGCCCAGCTCTTTCAGCTCGACCGGTGTGAAGGCGGCCTGCTCGGGGCCGCGTCGGCCGAGGATGTATACCTCGCGCACCTGGCTGTTACGCAGGGCCGCGAGGGCGTGGGCGGCAATGTCGGTCTTCTCCAGTTCGGCGGGCGAGCGCAGCAGGATGCGCGCTGCGTCGACCGCGACGTTGCCGTTGCCCACCACGGCCACGCGCGGCACCGACAGGTCTATCTGGGCATGGCGATAATCCGGGTGGCCGTTGTACCAGCCGATGAACACGGTGGCCGGCGTGCAGCGCGGGATGCCTTCACCGGGGATGCCCATGCGGCGGTCGGCTTCGTTGCCCACGGCATAGACGATCTGGTGGTAGTGGCGGCGCAGGTCTTCCACGGTGAGGTCCTTACCCAGACGCACATTGCCGTAGAAGCGGAATTCGGGACGTGCCGAGGTTTTTTCGTAGACACGGGTGACTGCCTTGATGTTCTGATGGTCGGGCGCGACACCGGCCCGCACCAGACCGTAGGGCGTGGGCAGGCGGTCGAACATGTCCACCTGCACCACTTCGTCCGTGCGCCTGAGCAGTGCTTCGGCGGCGTAAAAACCGGCGGGGCCGGAACCGATGATCGCGACACGCATTAACAACCTCCAGTGCTGAAAGTATGGTTTTGTCGTTCCCGCCCGCCCTGCGTCAGCCGCGCACCGGCTCCAGCGTCGCGTCCAGATTGAGGCTGTCGCAGTAATCTAGGAAATCGCCGCGCAGCGTGGCGATGTGCATCTTGGCAGGAATGCCGACCGTCATCATTACGGATAAGGTTGTCGAGCCGGTGTGCGGCGCGGGATATGTGCTGGTCTGCAGGTCTTCGATGTTGATGCCGCTGCGCGCGAAGAACGCCGCGAGATTGCGCACGATGCCGGGATGATCCGGCGTGACGAGTTCGACGCTGTAGGGGATGGCAGGTTCGGCGCGCTTGCCGGTGCGTTCGTGATGGAGCGTCAACCCGAGGGAAGCGCCGAGCGCATCCAGTTGCCCTTCCAGTTTGGAGAGCGCATGCCAGGGGCCGGTGGCGAGGAGGATGATGATGCACTGCCCGCCCAGCACGGACATGCGGCTCTCTTCGATGTTGCATCCACTGTCGGTGATGCTGCCGCTGAGCCGCTCGACCAGACCGGTGCGATCCGGGCCGGCGGCGGTGATGACCAGATGGGTGTTCTCTGTCTCTTGTTGCATGCTTTGGTGACCGTCGTTGTGCGTGGGAATGTGCAGGCATTTTAGCGCCTGAGTGTGCCGAAGTGGCCTTACTGGATGTCGCCGTCCACGTAGAACCAGCGCCCGGTTTCTTGCACGAAGCGACTGACTTCGTGCAGTCGATGCGCACGCCCGTTCACCTTGTAGCGCGCGACGAATTCGACAGTGGCGTGTTCGGCGTCTTGTTGGGCGTGGCGTTTCACTTCGAGGCCGATCCATTTGGTCGGGGCTTCATCGGCAAGGCCTAAAACAGCGGGTCGTGTCGAGGGATGCCAGCTTGCCAGCAGGTAGTCTTCTTTAAGCCGGGTGTAGGCGGTGTAGCGCGAGCGCATGAGGGCTTCGGCAGTCGGTGCCGGTGTGCCAGCGTCGATGTAGCGGGCACAACATTCCGCATAGGGTTTACCGCTACTGCAGGGACACTCGATCAGTTCTGCCACAGTGGCGGTTCTTCCATCAGGGCGATCTGCTCGCGCAGTTCGAGGATGCGGTTCTGCCAATAGATCTGCGTGTTGAACCAGGGGAAGGCCTGTTTGAAGGCGATGTCGTCCCAGCGGCGTGCCAGCCATGCGGAATAGTGAATCAGGCGCAGGGTGCGCAGGCCTTCGATGAGGTGCAATTCTCGCGCGTCGAATTCGCAGAAGTCTTCGTATCCTGCCAGCACGTCGCCCATCTGCCTCACGCGGTCTTCACGTTCGCCGGAGAGCAGCATCCACAGGTCCTGCACTGCCGGGCCCATGCGGCTGTCGTCGAAGTCAACGAAGTGCGGGCCTTCGTCCGTCCACAGCACGTTGCCCGCGTGGCAATCGCCGTGCAGACGCAGTTGCTTCACATCGCCTGCCCGGTCGAAACAGTGGCGCACGCCGTCCAGCGCCTGTTGCGACACAGTGCGCCAGGCTTCGAGGATATCGGACGGGATGAAGTCGTTGGTTAGCAGGTAGTCGCGCGGCTCGGTGCCGAAGGTAGCGATATCCAAAGTCGGGCGATGCTGGTAATCCTTGATCGCGCCGACGGCGTGGATGCGCCCGAGGAAGCGCCCCAACCATTCCAGCGTGTCGCGGTCTTCCAGTTCGGGTGCGCGGCCGCCATGTTTGGCGAAGACCGAAAAACGGAAACCATCGAAGTGATGCAGGGTGCTGCCGTCTATCGTGGAAGCCGGTACCACGGGTATCTCGCGTTCGACCAGTTCCTGCACGAATGCATGCTCTTCGAGGATGGCGGCATCGCTCCAGCGCGCGGGGCGATAGAACTTGGCGACCAGTGGTGCGCCCTCGTCCATGCCGACCTGATATACGCGGTTCTCGTAACTATTGAGCGCAAGCAGCCGCCCGTCGCAACGCAGGCCGATACTTTCCAGCGCGTTGAGTACGCAGTCGGGGGTGAGTTGCGAATAGTCGGGTGTGGTCATGAATCAAGGATACCGTCATTCACCCATCACAACACCGAAATCACCTGCTCCATCGGGAAGCGGGATTTCGGCAGCTTGGCATTGAAGTCTTCTGCGCTGCGATAGCCCAATGTGGCGATCACCACACTGGTCAGGCCTTGCTCGCGCAGGCCGAGTTCTTCATTGAGGATGCGCGGGTCGAAGCCTTCGATCGGTGTGGCGTCGATCTCCAGTGCTGCGGCACCGAGCAGCAAGGTACCCAAAGCGAGGTACACCTGCTTTTCCATCCAGTGCTGCGTGTCCTTGAAATCGTAGCGGTGCAGGCCGGTGTAGAAGCTACGGCCCTTGCTTTGTGCGGCTTTCGCTTCCGGCGTGGGGTAGCGTCCGTCGTCATCTTCCTGCGCGAGCAGGTTGGCGAGGTGTGCATCGTCCATGGTGGTGCGGGCACAGAACACGACGACGTGAGAGGCGTTGAGTATCTTGGGGCCGTTCGAAGCAAAGGGCCCATGCACGGCGGACTTGGCGATGCGTGCCTTGCCGACTTCGTTGGCGGCAATGATGAAATGCCAAGGCTGCGAGTTGATTGACGAGGGCGAATAGCGCAACAGGGTCTTGAGTTGTTCGACCTGCTCTGGCGGTATCTTGCGGGCCGGGTCGTAGGCTTTGCAGGTATGGCGGTTCAGGGCGATGCGGGCGATGTTCATGCGAGTCTCCGGTGCCGGGGTGGTCATGGTTTAAGGATACCGTCATTCCCGCGCAGGCGGGAATCCAGCGCATTTATTCAAAATGGTTTTGTCCTGCTTCGCAGGCTTGCTGACAACTGGATTCCCGCCTGCGCGGGAATGACTCGGCTATTTATTTTTTCGCTGCTGCACTTCCGCCAGACCCAACGCATCCCACCCTTCGTGCCCCAGCTTGCGCATGGTCTCCATGTTCTTCTCGAAGATCATTTCGGCCTCGGGGAAAGCGGCCACGGCCTCGTCGATGCTGTCTTCGCGTATCAGATGCAGCGTGGGATACGGCGAGCGGTTGGTGTAGTTGGTGATGTCGTCCGGCTCGGTGTCGGCGAACTGGTAGTCGGGGTGCATGCTGGCGACCTGCAATTCACCCGCCAGATCCACCTCTTCCAGCGCCGCATCCACCACAGCGAGGAAGTCGTTGTAGTCGAGGAAGTCGGTCAGCACCTGCGGATGGATGAGCAGCGTGGTGTCGATCTTGTCGCGCGGCGTCTCGGCCAGCAGCTCCAGTTCGCGAAGCACATCGACCAGCAATTCATCCGGTGTCTGTGCGGCGCTCACGAAGTAGCGTATCTGCTTCTTGACGTGCACCGCCTTGGCGAATGGGCACAGGTTGAGGCCGATGACGGCCTTTTCCAGCCACAGCGTGGTATCGGCGATGGCTTGTTCGTTGCTTACGGTTGCATTCATTTTCATACCTCCTAGGAAAGCTGAGTCATTCCGGCGAAAGCCGGAATCCAGTGTATGTATTCAATATGCAGTTTGTTTTTCTGCTACGCAGGATGTACTTAAATCGCTGGATTCCGGCTTTCGCCGGAATGACAGGTTAGCGGCCGCGCCCGCCGGAACGGTGTTGTGCCGCAGCGGGAACACCGCCGCGACTCGCGCCGCCAGCCGGTTTGCCTCCGCCAGTGCGCGGAGCGCCGCCGGTGCGGGGTTGTCCACCGCCACTGCGCGGAGCGGATTGACCGCGACCTTGCCCCTGACGTTGACCACCGCCGCGATTCGAACCGTTCAGGATCGGTTCGGCCTTGATGCGCGGGTCGACATCGAAGCCCGGCACGTTCACCACGGGGATCTCGCGCTTGATGAGGCGCTCGATGTCGCGCAGCAGTTTGTGTTCGTCGACGCACACCAGTGAGCTGGCTTCGCCTTCGCTGCCCGCGCGGCCGGTGCGGCCGATGCGGTGCACGTAGTCTTCCGACACGTTGGGCAATTCGAAGTTGACCACATGCGGCAGTTCGATGATGTCGATGCCGCGCGCGGCGATGTCGGTGGCGACCAGCACTTGCAGCTTGCCGGTCTTGAACTCGGCCAGCGCGCGTGTGCGGGCAGCCTGGCTCTTGTTGCCGTGGATCGCCATGGCGGGGATGCCGTCCTTGTCGAGCTGTTCGGCCAGACGGTTGGCACCGTGCTTGGTGCGCGTGAACACCAGCACCTGGAACCAGTTATGTTCCTTGATGAGGTGGGTGAGCAGTTCACGCTTGCGTTCACGGTCGACCGGGTACACGCGCTGTTCGATCAGCTCGTTGGCCTGGTTGCGGCGCGCCACTTCGATCAGCGCCGGATTGTTCAGCAGGCCGTCGGCCAGCAGCTTGATCTCATCGGAGAAGGTGGCGGAGAACAGCAGGTTCTGGCGCTGCTTGGGCAACACGGCGAGGATCTTCTTGATGTCGCGGATGAAGCCCATGTCCAGCATGCGGTCGGCTTCGTCCAGCACCAGTATCTCGACTTGAGACAGGTTCACTGTTTTCTGTTGCAGGTGGTCGAGCAGACGACCCGGTGTCGCCACCAGGATGTCGACACGGCCGTGCAGTTGCTTGATCTGCGGATTGATGTTGACGCCGCCGAACATCATCATGGATTTGAGCGGCAGGTGTTTGCCGTACAAACGCACGCTCTCCTCTACTTGGGCGGCGAGCTCGCGCGTGGGCGTGAGCACCAGTGCGCGGATGGGCGCCTTGCCGACGACATTCTTTTCCATCAGGCGTTGCAACAGCGGCAGCGTGAAACCGGCGGTCTTGCCGGTGCCGGTCTGCGCGCCGCCCATGAGGTCGCCACCTTTGAGAATGACAGGGATGGCTTGGGCTTGAATGGGAGTTGGTTCGGTATAACCGCGCTCGGTGACGGCGCGGACGAGTTCTTCGGACAAGCCGAGGGATGCGAATGACATAGTTGTGCTTTCTTGTTGGTACAAACGGCCTGTCGCCCTGATGAGGCGCCAGTCTGAGGCTGAATGAGGTGGGTGTTGCGAACCGGAATCGGCGGCAATCACTAGACTGAAACGAGATTGCGGCGCGGAGTGTAACAGAAGCCTGTCATTCTCAACGAAGCAATTCCAGGCCCCGCTCATCTATACCTATGCATATGCATTTCGGCATATGGCATGGAAGCGGATATTTATTCATGATGCGCCCAGGCGTATCAATCACTCAGACTCAGGAACCACGATGAACACAGAATTGTCGCTCTCCGCCACTGAACAGACACTGAACGGCATCTTCATCCCGCCATGCCCGGCGACGCTGACGGAACTCATGCGCGAGATCAAACACCCGGAGGCTAATCTGGAGAAGATCGCCGATCTGATTAGCCGGGATGCGGGCATGCTCGCCCCCTTGCTGAAACTCGCCAACTCGCCCTTCGTCGGCCTGCGCACCAAGGTGTCCTCGGTGTTCCACGCGGCCAGCATACTCGGCCTCAAGAACATCATGAATCTGGTGCACAACATCGCACTGCGTCAAAGTCTGGGTGGCGAAGGGCAGAGCTTCGACAAATTCTGGGAACGTTCCAGCATCGCCGCCAGTGTCGCCGAAAGGATGGCAGCCCGATTCCCGACCATGTCACGTGAAGAAGCCTATCTCGCGGCACTGTTCCACGACTGCGGCATCCCGGTGCTGATGCAGAAGTTCCCCGACTACCGGAAGATCGTCATGGCGGAAGGCGCGAAAGGCATCCCGCTCTGTCAAACCGAAGACAGCCATTTCTCCACCAACCATGCCGTAGTCGGCAGCATGCTGACGCGTTCCTGGGCATTACCTGCGCGCGTCTGCTCGGCCATACGCTTCCACCATGACGCGACGATCTTCGGTTCGACCGGCGTGCATGCGGGCGATGACGTGCGCGACCTGATCGGTCTGATACACATGGCCGAATGTGTGACCGACGAGCATCTGCATGTGCGCGACAAGGAATGGGACCGTCACGGCGGGGACGTGCTCGCACACTTTGAACTATCCGAGCAGGAGTTCTCGGAACTGAGATCGGACATGCTGGCATTCCTGAACGGCGAGTAAACACGCTCCAGCCCTCGAATACAAAAGGCCAAGCCTTCCGGCTTGGCCTTTTGCATCAAACAAGACTCGCAGCTTAGACGTTAAATCGTGATTGTCCTCTATAGCGACCGTATTACCTGCATCTAGCATTTGATACCCCACATTCATACCCGGTTTCATACCCGGATAATTTCCCACTGCTGGTACAGTTCTTCGCATTTAGAATCGCCAAAGCGATTGGGGGCAAATACCGCTAAGGCTTAGTTTCGAGCGAAGCTAATCAGCCTTTGCTCTTGAGTGGAACGAATTACTTCTACCTCAAGGCGTTCCAAATCATCACATATCTCTTTGTAAGCCAAATAACGATTCCCTTGGTTTTCATCGGGGCCGTCGATTGCAAATAAGGTTGCGCTTGGCAATAGGTTGCGCTTTCTTAAACGCTGCACCTTATCTACCCATGCTCCACCGTGGGAAATAATTTTGCTTGGTGAGCTTTGAGCCAGGAAAAATGGCTTTATCACCTTTATCGCAATCTGATTATCCATTTGAACAAGAGGGAAGCTGGCTTGAGCAAGCTCGTCGCCAAGATTTCTTTGCCTGAATGGCTTGTCCAGCTTCAGTCCTTGCACGACATTGCGAACTCTTTGCACCAGCTGTAATTCTTTATATTCTTGAGTAACAAAGTTACGCTCAACATAGAACAAGAATAAATTCTCTACTATCTGGTCTGGATTTTCAGCCAAGCGAACACTCGTATCGCTAAAGCGGATAATCGCCTCTCTCGGATGCACGAGAGAATTGAAGAGGGAACGCAATTCATCAGGATTTTGCCTCCGCTCTTTAACCACAGCACCAATGCGCGAAAGCTCCCTATCAAACAGAGATAATGACTGGCTACAAATATCGCTGCCAATTTCATCAAAGAATTTTGTTACTCGGCCAAATTTGCGTTTGAGCAGCTTAAATCCAAAGAAACCAGTTTCTGGGCAAGCGACAACAACACCAACATTGGCGAATTCTCCAGTTTCTGGATAAGGCAAAAAACGGACGATGGCGTAATGACAAGCGAACTTTTTCATTCCATCCTCCAAATCTCTGTGGTTAAGCATCTTTCTAATACCTTGAGTGCGGCAGACGGGCTAAACAAGTCATCACTTGTACCTAAATGGTCAATCCAGTCTGGAGGAGCATTATGGCAGGCATCGTCCCAAATTGACAACGTGGCCGACATTCGGCTGGAGTATTCCGCTTGGCATGCTATATCACTAAATACGCGGTCCAAATCCCTCTGAAATATATGGTAGTTGCGAAAAACTGTTGGAAAGAAATCTGGGCTAAACGCTGAGTCATGGTCAATGACATGCAAACCATGTGACTGAGCATCCCACAGAAGATTAGGGTTGTCCTGAAGACGGTCATCATTCTGCACCCACCAATCAAATACCAGAACATCTAGCCGAAGATTATCCGGGACTTCATTAACAAAGCTGGGCTCAAACCACTGGGCATGACTTTGAGCCTCAGAGGCAAATGCAACGCCAGCCCCAAGTCCTTGAAATCCTGACTTCACCTCCGCGATTAAATTTTCTGGGATATTCACAAGGTGGAAAGCAGGAACTGGTATTCCAAACTCTTTTGCTAAATTCCCAACCATCCACTCGCAGCATTGCCGCCTCCGCCCCGCATTTTTCCCTTTCACAAAATAAAGCTGGTCGTCTTCACCACGACATATAACCGCCTTATTTCGTCCCTGCTCCGCCGGACGGAGTATTTCAACTATCTCTAGCATTTGTCCACCATTCACTTTCACACCTACACATGTCTTGTAGGGATGTTTATTCAGCTTAGCTTTGAAAACGTATTTCAGTCAGAACAAACTCATCTGGATTTTCCGTTGAAAATACGACCTCAACTGTCACGCCTAACTCAGAGGACTTAATGCGCAATATCTGAGGAAGAACTTGGTGCGTCTCGGAGCAGTATTGCATATCCCCCTCAATCTCACATTGGTGCCCAGATAGCCTAATAAATTTTCCATTTCCGTCGGGATAAAGTGCAATGTGTGGCCTTTGCTTTATTCCTGAGCCGTCTATATTTTCGCTCTGCCCCTTAGTTCCAAACAATATATCGAAGAACTCAATTTGAGTGTCGCCTTGAACACGCGTTCGAGCCACCACGAATAGGCCTGCATTATTATTTGCCTTCAGTTTTTTCACGCCGCCAGCAAGGGCGACTTTTTTTGGGTAGGCAGTATTGGATACTGATGCGTTGCCAACCGTTCTGATAGCCCCGCGTGACAGTCCATCCGTAGGAATTGAAATTGAAGCAACGGAAGTTTGTGTCCTATCCCCAGATGTAAAATTTGTCGCCAACGTTACCTTTTCATCGAGCAGGACTGTTGTTTTACCACCTTCGGTGATTGAAATACGACTAACCTCCATCGAACCTACTTCACCATTTTGAGAAGAAATTTGTGCAGTGGCCGGAATCTGCCCAGAAGATGCCTTTTCAAAAAGCCTCCGCATGCCCTCATCTTTTGCCCGACAGCATCGTTTGTACTTCTTTCCACTGCCACACGGACATAGGGAATTGGCGCTATAAAGCATCTCGTTGCGCAGAAGATATTTCATGTCAGTAAGTATGAAACATTCAGTAACCCCACTCCTCATGTCCGAGCGCCGACCGGTTCAATTCCTCCCGATGCAACTTCCACTGTGGCATGTACTTGCTCATCAGTTCGGTGAAGTGGTCGTTGTGATGCCGTTCCAGCAGATGCACCATCTCGTGCACGACGATGTACTCAAGGCACTGCGCTGATTTCTTTGCGAGCTCTAGGTTGAGCCAGATGCGCCCGGCCTTGGTGTTGCAGGTGCCCCACTTGGTTTTCATCTGCTTCACACGCCAGTCGGCCACACGCACCCCAAGGACAGGCTCCCACCTCTCAATCAGTGCAGGAATCAGCTCTTTAAGGTGCTGACGATACCAAGCCAGCATGACCCGTTCGCGCTGTTCTCTGTCGCTGCCTGCTTTTACATACAGGTCGATGGCGGATTTGTTCCTGATGACGACCCGCGATGCGCCGCTCTGGTAAATCACATTCAGACGGTAGCGTTGCCCTTGGAAGTAGTGGCTCTCACCTGACACGTATTCGCGCTCCGACTGCCGCGCCTGACCGGTGAACTTGCTCTTCTGCCTCTTTATCCAGCCTAACCGCGAGACTACCGCCAAGCGCACCGCTTCGTCACTCACCCGCAACGGGGCAGCGACACGCACCCGTCCTGCTGGCGGATATACAGCAAGGTGCAGGTTCTTGATGTCCTTGCGCACTACGTCCACCGTCAGGCCGCTCACCTTGATTTGGTGAGTGTCAGTAGTCATGCTGATTCTTCACCAACTCAAAGATGCTGTCAGTCAGGCGGTCGTCGTTCAGCACACGCTTCACGGCGTATCGCACTTCCTTTTCCTTCACCTTGTGGCCGCGCCAGCCGTCTTTCTTGCTGGACATCACCGCATAGTCCACCCCAAGTGCAAGCTCCTCGTTCTTCTCCAAGTTGTCGTACAGAGCGCGCTTGGCTCCTGTGTTCAGCGTCTTGGGGTAATCCGCACTTCCGCCCGGTGTCTTCACTTGCTTGGCGAGCGCCGCCAACTTAGCCAGATATTGTTCGTACTCCAGAGCCGCATCCCGGCGCTGCTTAATCAGACTGTCCAGCAGCTCGGACATCTTCTCGTAGTATTTCGGGTTGATAGGCTGCTCGTCGATGATGACCTTGCGCAGGTTGTTCTCGATGGTTTCGGCCACCGCTTCCTTGCTCTCGCGGATTCCCTTTGGCAATTCCTGAACAGCATCCACTCCGCGCTCAACAAGCAGCTGCACCAAGTTCAAATCATCGAACGCCGAAATCTTCTCGCTCTCTTCGGCGCGGATGTAGGTATCAATCAGGTGTCGCATCGCAGGCTCATACATCTTGAGGTCGATGTAGTCACCGCTCGCCATCTTCACTTCACTGCGCACCTTCTCGTAGTGGTCAACTTCCAGCTTGATTTTATCGGTCTGCGCCGGGGTGTAACCCGCCTCAGCCATCTCGTTGGCGAGGTCTGCATAGGCACGAATCAGCGACACGGCGAGCTTGTACAGCGTGATGCGCTTCGACTCGTTCAGCTTGAGCTGATTCTTGTCGGCAGTATCGGCAGCACAGAAGAAGCGCAGATAGGCTGCCGTATCCTTGGGAGCCTCTACAGGCTCGCACAATGCCTTGATAGCTTCCCGTGCCTCTTCCAGCCGCTCTCTTGCCATCTGCAAGCGGTCAGCCAGCAACCCGGCCACGTCTTCCTTGTCGTAGCCGTCCAATGCGCCCGAGGTGTAATCGTGGATGGCCGTGCCCAAGCTCTTGAACAGGTCTTTGTAATCGACGATGTAGCCGTACTCCTTGTCGTCTCCATCCAGACGATTGACCCGGCAAATAGCCTGAAACAGGCCGTGGTCGCGCATTTGCTTGTCGATGTATAGGTAGGTAGCCGATGGTGCGTCGAAGCCTGTGAGCAGCTTATCCACGACGATGAGCAGCTTCATCTGTCCCGGTTGCTCTATGAATTTCTTTTTGACCTCATCTTCAAAAATATCCGCCGCCTTGTCGCCCAACATCCGGTTATAGATTTCGTACTTGCGCAGCCGCTCGGTCAATCCTTCGCCAGTCTCTTCACCTTTGATGTCAGCTGGTGATGGCGCATACGAGGTGACGATGGCGCACTTGCCTGCCAATTCTGACTTGTCCAATAGCTCGTAGCACTTGCATGCCTCATAGATGCTGCTGGTCACCAACATGGCATTGCCGCGTCCGCTTTGAAGGCGGTCTTTGGTTTCCATGTCCATCAGGATGTCGGCGACGATTTTCTCTAAGCGTGATTTAGAGCTGAGCACCTTCTGCATGCTGCCCCACTTCTTCTTGAGCTGCGCCAGTGCTACATCGTTCAGCCCCTTGGTCTTGGAATCAAACCAGATGTCGATTTTCTCCGGCGAAGTAATGCTCTGGTCGATGTCTCGCGCTTCATAGCGCAAGTCCAGCACCACCTTGTCGCGCACCGCCTCATCGAATTTATAGGTGTGGATGTACTTGCCAAAAATCTCGATGCTCTTCTGCTTGTCCGCCTTGAGCAGCGGCGTGCCGGTGAAGCCGATGAACATCGCGTTCGGCAAAATCGCCTTCATCGCCTTGTGCAGTTCTCCGCTCTGGGTGCGGTGGCACTCGTCCACGAATACATATATATCGCCCTTGGCTTTGAAGTCGGCGGGCAGGTTGCGCTTCATCTCTTCGATGAATTCCGCGATGTCACCCATTTGCTCGTCATCTTCCTTGCCGACAAATTTGTGAATGAGAGATGCAATCAGCCACGGCGTGGTGGCGTTGAGTTTGCTGATAAGGTCAGCCCCGCTCTGGGTGCGGTAGATGTCTTCACTCACCCCTTTGAATACGGTCTCAATTTGCTGGTCTAGCTCGGTACGGTCAGTAATCACCACCACCCGCGCATCCTTCACGTTCTCACGTATCCACTTCGCCAGCCAAACCATCGTCAGGCTCTTGCCGCTACCTTGGGTGTGCCAGATGATGCCGCCTTCGCGGCGTTTGATATGGTCTTGTGCCGCCTTCACGCCGAAGTATTGGTTGTGGCGGCAGAGCTTTTTCACGCCCGCATCAAACACGATAAAGTCGTGGATGTTTTCGAGGAAGTGCGTCTTATCGCACAGTTGGGTGATGTGACGGTCGAGCAGGTTTTCGATACTGCTGTCTTGCTTCCACGTCAGGTAGTATTTTTCTTTAGTCTCTACCGTGCCGTAGCGCACCCCTTCGGTATCGTTGCCCGCCATAAGCAACTGCATGGTGGAAAAAAATGGTTGGATGAAGACTTTCTTCTGATTATCCAGATTCTGCCGTATGCCTTCCGACACCGACACGGTGGAACGCTTCAGCTCCAGCACGCCAAGGGCGATGCCGTTTACGTAAATCACTATATCGGGGCGCTTGGTGTTGGCCTTGGCGTCCGCACCTTTGACCGTCACCTCTTCGGCGATGGCAAAGTGATTGTTGAGCGGATGCTTCCAGTCAATCAGCCATACCGTTTGCGTGTTCTCGCCCACATCGGCTTTGACCTTCACCCCATAGCGCAGTAGCTCATACACAGCCTTGTTGCTGTCGTATAGGCTCTTAGTCTGGTCGCCCGCCACCTTGTTGAACTGGTGCAATGCCTTGGTGATGAGCGCATCATCGTAGCCGTGCTTTTTGAGGAACTGCCGCGCCAGCGCATCGTCGATGTTGCGAGTGTTTACTCGGTCGCTCCAGTCGCCCAGATAGTCGTAGCCGAGTGCCGACTGGAACAGTTTGACCACTCGCTTCTGTGTCTCACGCTCTATCTTTCCGACATTGCTCATACGAGTCGTATCCTTCCGGTCAGTAGCTCCTGCATCATGCCCTGCTTAAGGACGCGGGTCTTGTCGCGTTGCTGTTCCAGCGCGGTGAGTTCGGCATCCATGTCGGAGAGGACGGCGGCGATGGCGATTTGTTCCGCCATGCTGGGACTGCCTACTTCGAGTGGAATTAAATCCACTGCGTGAATGTGCGGTTGCGCGCCACCAGTTTGAGCCTTGTAAATCACCTCCTGATTTAGCAGAAGCTGGAAGTAAATAAACTCAATCGAATACGTTAATCCCTCGCTGATAGTAGAACAGTCGGAGGCGAAAATTGGCGTATCAAAAAAAGCAACATAACCTGCACTTGCACCAGATGCGCTGACCGTAATTGTCTTGCCAGTTCGATTGGGTTTGTTGTGGAAATAGGCGGGCTTCTTACCGCCAGCAATAACTGGAACATCTCCCGCTACGGCATCCTTCTCTGTAATGAGTTGTCCCTTTCTGATTTCAGCGACATCACCCAATCGCTTCACCTCCCACTCCCCACTAAACCCCGGCAGGCGTTGTTTGCCGGTGAGGACCTGCTGCATGGCGGCTTGCTTGATATCGCACTTCTTGGCGATGAGCTTGTCCTGCGCAGCGAGCAGCGCATCCACATCGGATAGTGCGGTGGCGATGGCAAGTTGTTCGGGTTTTGGCGGAACGACAACCTGCAACTTCATTAAGTCCCGCGTGTATATTGCTGCCACGCTTGTCGTTCCAGTGGCGAGCGCACGAAGGCGCGATACCGCACCTTCTGTGTTCAGGGAGTAGTTTGCATACTCATTGGAGCAAATTTGCTCTGGGTCGAACTCCAGCCGCATGAGGTTAGAGTTGTAGTAGGCGACCGGAAGTTCATCCCGCCATATCGCAACCTTTCCAACAAGGTCGAGCGTGTTTCGCGTGTTGAACAACACGTCGCCAAATACAAGCCGGTGCACAGATTCTGGTCGCACGCCGGACGTGATGAATTGCACCTTGGACAGGTCGAAGTATCCACGGGCAAGATTGCCCATCTTCATCAACGGCAACTCAGCCTCAGCGTCTTGATTCGCGTAATTTCCACCAAGTCGCCCTTTGCTCAACACAGAGTCAAGAGATTTAGTGCCCCAATCCTCCGGTATCACCCCCACCTCGGTCTGCTTGTAGCCCGTTGTCACTTCCATGCGAACCCCATCTTTATCAGGTGCGCTTCTACCTTCGCATTCAGGGATGTCACATCAGCCTCGAGTTGCGGCAGCGGTTCGGCGTAGCGTTCCGCCAGTTGTTTGATGCGCCCGGTCAGGGCTTGCGATACGCGGTCTAGCTCGGTCTGCACATCGGCAGCTAACGTGGTCAGCCACTTATCATCCACCACCAAAGTCTGGATGTCGGAGACGCTAAGCTTGGCGTATTGCGCGGCAACCTTGGTATCGAGTTGCTTCTGCGCATCCTTCACCTTCTTGTTGGCGGCGGACTCCTGCTCGATGAGGGCGAAGTAGGCGTTGAGCTGTTTGCGTTCGTCAGCGGCATCCGCATCGTGCTTGATATCCTTGAGTCGTGCCGCAACGGTAGCCTTGGTGAGCTTGCCCTTGTCGTTCTTGGCCTCGCTCAGCAAACCCTCTTCGCCGCCATGCTCTTCATCCATCTCTTCTATCGACCGGGTGATGGCATCACGTTCGGCTTCCAATTGCTCGATTGCATCGCGTTCGGCGGCAAAGTATCTGGCAATGATGAGTTGGGGCGGTATCAGCCCGCTACCGGCATCCTTACCCGCTTCCCAGCCGTCCCCAGTAATCAGATAGGCATCGTCCTGCATCACCTCTGACCAGTAGCTCATCAGGTGCTGGTACACGTCGTACTTGTCGATGAGTTGCACCTCGGCGAAGGTCGTTAGCAAGTCTTCAGAGAGCTCTTCGATGAGCTGTTTGGGGTGCGTGATATTTGTTGAGGCTTCTTGGGCCGAGAGGGATTCCAGCCGGGCGGTGTTATTCGCCTTCCAGCGTTGGAACAGGTCACTGACCGCTTGCGTGTAGGCGACGAACTCGGGGTGGGCGAAGATAGTGGGCTTCACTTCGGCAGCAGCCACTTTCATCTGGCTATAACCTGCCCGTGTGCCACGCTCGAACAACTGAGTTTGCAGGGTGGGGAACACCTTCCAGTAATCGGATAGCCCTTCGATGTCGGCATTGGGGATGCCACCTTGCAGATGAGCGGCGATGTCTTGCAGGTCTTCCGCTTCGGAGCTGTCGATGTAGCGCGGGATGTTGAGGTTGTAGTCGTTGGCTTCGATTTCCGCCACGCTGACCATACGCGCATACTTCGGCAGCTCAAGCTGCTTGTTGAATACGTCCACGATTTTGTGGATGTCCTGATGGCGCAGGCGGTTCTTGTTGCCGTCCTTCACGAAGCCCTTGCTCGCATCCACCATGAAGATGCCGGTGCGCCCGGCAGCGCCTTCCTTGTCCAGCACGATGATGCAGGCGGGGATGCCCGTGCCGTAGAACAGATTGGCAGGCAGGCCGATGATGCCCTTGATGTAGCCCTTGCGAATGATGTTCTTGCGGATGCCACCCTCTGCATTGCCCCGGAACAGTACGCCATGCGGCAGAATCACCGCGCCTTTGCCGGTACTCTTGAGCGAGCGGATGATGTGCAGCAGGAAAGCGTAGTCGCCGTTCTTCGCGGGCGGGATGCCATCGGCAAAGCGGTCGTACAGGTCGTTAGCCGGGTCGAAGCCGTTGCTCCAAGCCTTGGTAGAGAACGGCGGATTGGCGACAACGAAATCATGCAGCTTGAGCGTGCCGTCCTTTTCCTTGAAGTGCGGACTGTAGAGGGTGTTGTCCTGCCAGACTTCGGCGGCTTCATTACCGTGCATCCACATATTCATTTTCGCCAACGCAGAAGTTGCGTTGTCCATTTCCTGCCCGTATATAGACAAGCCGTGCGGTGCTTCGTCCGCCGCCTTCAACAACAGGGAACCTGAGCCGCAAGTCGGGTCGTAAATGGTCTGACTCGGGCTGGTCGAAGTGCGGATACCGATAACCTTAGCCATGATGCGCGAGACTTCTGCCGGAGTGTAGAACTGCCCTTTGCTCTTGCCGGACTCGGTGGCGAAATGGCGCATCAGGTATTCGTAGGCATCGCCCAGAATGTCGTCGCCCTCGGCGCGGTTGCTGCTGAAATTCAGTCCGGGGGAATCGAAGATGCTGACCAGATTGGAGAGGCGGTCTTGCATCTCCTTGCCCTTGCCCAGTTTGTCGGCATCGTTGAAATCGGCAACGTCAATCACGCCCTTGAGGTCGTTAGCCTCGGCCAGCTTGGCGATGATTTTGTTTATCTTGTCGCCAATCTCCTTGTCGCCCTTGAGCGCCAGCATGTCTGCGAAGCTGCCGCCCTCGGGCACCTCAATCAGCGCATCCGCTTGCCCGGCCCACTTGTCCGACACGTATTTGACGAACAGCAACACCAGCACGTAATCCTTGTACTGGCTGGCATCCATACCGCCACGGAGTTCATCGCAGCTCTTCCAGAGTGAGCTATAGAGTTCGGACTTCTTGATTGCCATGCTGCTCCCTGAGATGTTCTTTAAATAATTGGCAGATTATGCAGCGAATTGGGAGTGGATGTAATACTTACTGGCAAGCATACCGACCAAGCTCTGTGCAGTTAACTGCACTAAAATCTCCGACGCTCGCTCATGCTGTATGTACTGGCGGGAGCGACTATGTAGTGGTCGAGCACCTCTACATCTATAAGTACCAGCGCCTGCGTAAGCATCTTGGTGATTGCTTTGTCTGGCTGGCTCGGTTTGTATCCTCCGTGCGGGTGGTTGTGGGCAAATATCACTGCGCCAGCATTTAGCTTGAGTGCAGTCTTCACTATCTCGCGGGGATATACAGCCGTCTCGGACAGGCTGCCACGAAACAATTCTTCCGCTGTGATTAGCCTGTGCATTGAGTCGAGGTAAAGAGTTACGAAGCTCTCATACTCTTGCCCCGCGAAGTGAACTTGAAGAAAATCGCGTGCGTTTTCAGGTTGCGTGAGTACGCAGCCGACATGCAAGTTCTCACCGATGAAACGCTTGACCAGTTCTCTGGCAACCAAGCATTTTTCAGGCGGTGTGCCTCTGTCGTGTGATTCTGCGAATAAGGGCGTGAGTGAGCCGCGATATAATTTGCGTGCTTGATTCGAACCAATAAGCCGCCGAAGTAACTCAGTGTCTGACATGCTCGAATACGATTGAGCTGGGTTCATATCAAGCCCCTCTCGGCAAAGCTCAGCGTTGATGCACCCGCCACGATGAAGTGGTCAAGCACACGCACATCCACAAGAGCTAAAGCCTGCTTGAGAGCGGTGGTCAGCAGCTGGTCGGACTGACTTGGTTCAGCCACACCCGATGGGTGGTTGTGACTAAAAATGACAGCGGCGGCGTTCTCTCTGAGCGCAGCCTTAACCACCTCTCGCGGATACACCGAAGTCTGAGTGAGTGTGCCGCTAAATAATTCCTGAGTGGCAATCAGCCGATGCTGTGCGTCAAGGAACATCGCCACGAAAGATTCGTATTCACGACCAGCAAAGTGGATTCGCAAACAGTCACGGACTGCCTCTGGCGAATTCAGTACACAGTCTCGCTTGAGCTCTTCATCTAACCATCGCTTGACCAACTCCCGCGCCACGACACATTTCTCCGGCAGAACATCACCGTGATGGCTTGATGTGAACATTGCCCCCAGTGAACCTCGGTACAGCTTTTGCGCCTGCCGAACACCTATAAGCTTTTCCAACAATTCGCTATCAGAGAGCCTTGAGTAGAGCAGTGGCATCGTGTTCATAGAACTGCCCCCGCAGCGTTATCCACGAAGATGTTTGCATCTCTGATGTAACGGGTCATCATGTCCAGCGACCTGTGCCCCGTCTGCTGCAATATCTTGTTGGCCGATACTCCCGCTTGAGCTGCACTAGTTACAAGGCCACTGCGCAAAGAGTGACCGGAATAATTGGATGGGTCTAACCCTGCTGCCAGTGCGCGTTGCTTGACCACATGTGCCACTGCATCAGGCGAAAGTGCGCATTCCTGAATCAAACCGTGTTTAGTGACGGGACGAAATATCGCGCCACTGGAAATTTGCGAAGCTGCCAGCCATTCCTTGAGTGCGAATACCGGACAGCACTTACCTCTGGCATAGGGGATGGCGATTTTTCTGCCATGCCCAGTTTGGTCTGACTTGGAACGGCGGATATGAACAATCATGCCTTGTTCGACGAAGCTGACATCAGTGCAATTAACTGCAACGAGTTCAGACCGTCTAAACGCACCCGCAAAACCGACCAGCAACAATGCTCTGTTGCGCAGACCAATCAACCCATTTAGGTTTTCGACCATTGCGATGATGTCTGCCTTGAGTATCGGGCTGACTTGATGCTGAGCCGTGCCATGCACGCGCCGAATGCCATGCAGTGTTGCTTTCACTAATTCTGATTTAGTTGGAGCGGCAAAGCCTTGGCTTGTATGTGCGCGACCGATGCTCACCAGTCGGCGCGACAGGGTTGCATTTGAAAGTGATTCGGCATGAGCCACAAGGTATTGCGCGACAACATCCGAAGTGGCGGGGATTTTCCCGCCCCAGTTTAGAAAGTGCTGAATGTCGCTCAGGTAAGCACGCTTGCTGTTATTTGAAAGGGAGGCTTGGAGATATTCGGCCAGCTTGTCATGTTTATTTTCCAGTGCAGTTAATTGCACTGAGCCAACAGCACTACCCGCATTGTTGGGGTCTGATAACAGATTCTTATCATTTGTCAGGATTTGCAACTGACCCAACATTATTGAGGACCTGTTTGGCATTTTTATTGAGATCCTTGCAAGTGACTCATATTGACGTTCATGACACTTTGTCGCTTGCTTGCTGAGTGCCTTAACCCATTGATACGAGTGAGGTGCGATTGATGGCAGCAATGATCACATATCGACGATGGCACAATAAAACTCTTCGCTTGATACCAATGGGCCAATAAAATAGTTAGCGCCATTGCACGTTGCCTCCAGAACATGAAGGCGCGAAGTTGGGACGAGCAGAATCTAGCAACAACGGGTAAATGTTCTGCCAGTAATGCGTGCCCATGAATGTTTCTCTTCTGGGCTGTCCAAGCGCTGGGTCGCCCCACTCGAACCAAACGCGCCTTGGCTTGGGGCTGATACTGATGCAGCAGATATTTGCTCGCTTCCACATCATCAATAGGTCTATGTCGAGGTTATTCATCAGCCAGTGGCCGAATTCCATTTTGGATACGAATCCGTCCTCGACTGCAAACACGAGGATGTCCACGCGGGCATAAACTTCGTCACCGAAAGTTCCCCTATCCCATTGATGTGGGCTGCTGCTGCGAGGTCGCTCCAAACGCTGCTTCTCTGACATGTGACGCTCGACACCTGCACGACATTGATAGCCGAAGGTGATGGCGAACCGGCCAAACTTTTCAAGGACTGGCTCTAGAACTTTTTCGCACAGCAATTTCCCCGCTCGTATAACCATCTCTGGATGCTCTGGATAGTTAGACAGTCCCATCGCGGAGACCTCAGTTGAGTACATCAAGTCACGCATAATGAAATTTGGCGACAGACGAACTAGGGATAGCTCCTCCAGTAAATCTATTCTTTTTTGGAGGCTAGCGGGTTTTGCCCCGCGCTGTTTTTCCTGCTCGAAAAGGGGTAGCTGGCTCATTGATATTACTGTGTGGTTTCAATGAGTTATGATACCAGATTGGCTTAATTTGTCAATAAAAACAGTCGCTTACAGAACATCTTGCCGGTCAGCCAGTCAGGAAATTTACTCGGCAGAATGTTCTAATAGTTGCGCCAACATTGCCGAGTATATTTCTATCGTGTGTGCTAATTGAAACGCCAATCGAATAAGATTTATCAGCGGCTAATGCCTTGCTGAATTCTCTAGTACCTGAGCGAGAAAATTTCAGCATGTTCTAAAACTTTTTGCTGGCATCTAAAACATATTGAGCAAACTGTGCTATTCGAGTTTGGCTTGAATAAAGTTTGCGTTGCGATATATCGTCATCAGAAAATCGCCTTCACCTTTCATCTGATTAAGTGCTGGAATTCTTTGGGAGCTTTTCTGTAATGCATCTTGATAAAACCATTCCCACTTATTAATCAAGTCAGACTGCTTTTTCATATACGAAATCTGCTCATCTGTTTCATCTTCATTTGGATTGATATTTAACTCAGCCCATTCTGATGCCGCCACTTTTAATCCCGTCAACTTGGATAGACTTTTAACCAAGTAGTAATAGAGGCGGGGAGCACTCGTACATTCTTGCTGGTAACTCTTCTCCCATATTTCATGTACGTCTTGTGGCCAAGGGCACTTGGCGGGTTTGATGCTATGAGTTGTCTTGCCTTGTGGTGGAGTTCCCGTGATTGCCGCAGATACAGACCAGCCACTGCGAAGCCTGGAGAAGATGGTTGATTTCGGTATGTTGAATTTTTTCGCCCAAACTGAAACCGAATGAGTTTCATCATTATGGGTAAGGAGTCGGGTGGCTTTCTTGTTCTGCGAATTCTCAGTGGGCGAAACCCATCTTACGTTGTCGGGCACATAACCATACTCTTTGATTATCTTATCCAACTGATAATTGGGTTTTGGCTTCAGCCCGACAACTCGAAGGAAGCCTGAAAATTTATCAAACTCAGGTGACCACGGCAGTGATTCTTGTTTGGCACAGTCCCGCCTCGACCTCCAAGAATTGTACTCCTTCGGATATTCTTTTTTCAGTGCAGCCTCTGACATGTTTTCGATGTCCAGAATGTGCTGAGGTTTGTCAGAAGCTAATAGTCCAACTTCTGCATGTGCCGTGTGCAACTTCTTATCTGTATCTACACTGGAAGTGTTACACACCCCAGTTGCAAATCCTTTTTTTCTATTAAACAACAATACGTTGGAGCCACACTTAGTAGATTTATTCTGCTGCAAATCGGGCGTTGAAGCATATTGCTTTAAGCCTTTGACAATAGGATTGGTCTTACTCATAATTCAAATGTCCTCTCTAGGAATAAGTTGTATGCCCCCCCTTCACTTCGCAGGTGTTGGGGGCGATTTATTTAGGCTTCAAGAAAATCTCGGATTGTGTCTGTGCGCCAAAAATTTCTATTTCCATCCCTCCCGTCTGGGGAGGGGAAGGTGCCATCCTTCATTCGGTTATAGAGTGAGGAATGTGAAATCGCGCACAAGCTGAGTACGTGCGCAGTGCGCAGACGCCCCGGTTGGTTGATGTCAATGTCTGGACGACGTGGACGAACGTGTCCGGATTTGCTGGATTGAGTTTTGATTTGAACAGCCATGGGAACCTCTATATTTGATGCGAATCAGGGCAGCGCCCATAAAGTTTCGCGTAATAAAAAAAGCCGTTAGCAGTGACGCAAAGCGAGCTAACTAACAGCCCAACATTGCGCTACTACCAACGACCTTTTGAGGTTCGTCCCTATTGTGTTCTAGGTTTGCAGGTTCCGAAGCGACTTCGCGCCCAAAGAAAATGCGGCGACTTCCTACTACGTTCCACGCCCAATACTTGCAGCGTCCATGTTCACGCATCTTAAACCATCAGCATATTATTTCAAGTGCGTATCAACCATATATTTATGCGGCCTTGATATGAAGGGGGATAACCTCCGCGCCATCACGCATCTCATCCAAACAATCAGCCCAGTGCTGCATCATCTTTACTCTGTCCGAAAAGTAATCTGCATGGTTATATGTGCTGCGCACTTTATTTTGGTCTGCGTGTGCCAACTGGCGTTCAATCCAGTCAGAATGGAATCCCATCTCATGTAGTCTGGTGCTGCCTGTGGTACGAGTTGCATGCGGGCTGTACTTAGTAGACCAATTCAGATATTTCAGCGCCATTCTCAATGTGGCATCCGTCATCGGCTTTGAGCGGT
This sequence comes from Pseudomonadota bacterium, assembly GCA_043827165.1. Taxonomy (GTDB): domain Bacteria; phylum Pseudomonadota; class Gammaproteobacteria; order Burkholderiales; family Gallionellaceae; genus Sideroxyarcus. The sequence goes on along the minus strand of JBDRPJ010000007.1, from coordinate 181,149 downwards.
CATCCCGATTGGGGAACACAAGGTCGCGATGACCTGTAACCCCTTTGATGTCCTGTAACAACTGAACCGCTTGTCTTGGCAAAGACACCTTGTGCTCTTTACGCTTCTTCATTCTTTCCGCAGGAATAGTCCATGTCGCATTTTCCAAACTGATTTCGTTCCAACGTGCACCGGTTACCTCACTAGGGCGGCACAACGTCATCCACATTAGTTTGAACGCAGCTACAGTCTGAAAATTTCTTTCATAGCCAGCCAAATCTCGCAGGAACTGACCTATTTCTTCTTTGCTCAAGGGAGTTTTATGCTGCGTCTTGTTGGCTGGTAGCACACCTCTCCATTGACGAACTGGATTTGCATCAGCGCGCTCAGTTTCGACAGCAAGTTCAAAAATTCCATAGAGTGTTCGCTTCGCCTCATCTCTAACGGTCAGCCCGTTTTCCTTGCCCGCCTTGGTCAGAATATCGAGAACGTGCGCAGGTGTTACTTGGCGAATGGGGAAGTTACCTATGCGAGGAAAGACAACACGGCTAAGCATGGCCAAGCGATGTTTCTTTGTTACCTCCTCCCAGTCCCTCAGTGCCAGCCATTCATTTGCTAACCCCTCGACCAAATCGGACGCTTCGTGCTGGACTTTGAGACGTGTCAATTCGCGGTTGCGTACAGGATTTAAACCCTGTTTAACGAGAGAGCGGGCTTCGGCACGTGCATCTCTTGCCTCGGACAAAGAGAATATGCCTCTATCTCGACGCACTTTTGCCTGCTCTGGCGTTTCACCCGAAGCGGAAGCGCCGTACTCACCAATAGTGAACGTGCTCTCCTTGCGCTGGCCCTCACTATCAAATTCAAATCTATACCGCCAAGATTTGACCCCGCTGGGTTTTACCTCCAAATACAGCCCCTTCTCATCAGAGAGCTTATAGGGCTTGTCCTTCGGTTTGGCATTGCGGCATTGTGTGTCGGTAAGCATAGGTACTCCGGGTTTGAGTCATACCCGGTTATTTTTCGCCGGGTTTTAATTCATACCCGGTATCGTACCCGGTTGGTTTTTGGATTGCAATGGGGAATAGTGGCTACCAGAGGATACAAAGTGTCTTGTTTATTAAGTCTTTTTTACAACTTTTGGACGGTTGTGGATAGCTCTGGATAGGTGAAAATAATCAGACGTTGAACAGGAAGTTCATCACGTCGCCATCCTGCACGACATACTCTTTTCCTTCCACGCGCATCTTGCCCTTCTCTTTGGCTCCGGCTTCGCCGCCGCAGGCGATGAAGTCTTCGTAGGAGATGGTCTGCGCGCGGATGAAACCCTTCTCGAAGTCGGTATGGATGACCCCGGCCGCTTGCGGTGCGGTGTCGCCCTTGTGGATGGTCCATGCGCGCACTTCCTTCACACCGGCGGTGAAGTAGGTCTGCAGGCCGAGCAAGTCGTAGCCGACACGGATCAGACGGTTCAGGCCAGGCTCTTCCAGACCGAGGTCTGCCAAGAATTCCTTTTTGTCTGCATCGTCGAGATCCGCCAGTTCCTGTTCGATCTTGGCGCACAGCGCCACCACCGGTGCGCCCTCTTTCGCGGCATGTTCGCGCAAACGATCCAGATACGGATTGTTCTCGAAACCGTCTTCCAGCACGTTGCCGACATACATCGCCGGTTTGATGGTGAGCAGACACAATGGTTTGATGAGCTCGATCTCTTCATCGCTCAGGCCGAAGGTACGCGCCGGTTTGCCTTCGTTCAGATGCGGCAGCAGCTTTTCCAGCAACGCAACCAACTTGATTGCGTCCTTGTCGCCGGATTTGGCTTTCTTGCCGTCGCGGTGGATGGTGCGCTCCACCACGGCCATATCGGCCAGCGCCAGCTCGGTCAGAATGACTTCGATGTCGGAGATGGGATCGACCTTTCCCGCCACGTGCACCACGTTCTCGTCGTCGAAACAGCGCACGACGTTGACGATGGCATCCGTCTCGCGGATGTTGGCGAGGAACTGGTTGCCCAACCCTTCGCCCTTGGAAGCTCCCGCCACCAGCCCCGCGATGTCGACGAACTCGACGATGGCGTATTGCATGCGTTGCGGCTTGACTATCTTGGCCAGTTCTCCCATGCGCAGATCAGGCACTTCGACGATGCCGACGTTGGGTTCGATGGTGCAGAAGGGATAGTTCTCTGCCGCGATACCCGCCTTGGTCAGGGCATTGAACATGGTGGACTTGCCCACATTGGGCAAACCGACGATACCGCATTTGAGACTCATGGTTGTTTCCTTGGTTAATTGCTGTGCAGCTTCAACATCGCCGCTTCCAGTTTGCCTTCGATGATCAGCGCGGCGACATCCTGTGCGCGTTGCGATGCCTCATCGATCAAACCCTGCTCTTCCTTGCGCGGTGCGTTCAGCACGAAATTCACCACTTCCGCGCGATCACCCGGATGGCCCACACCGATACGCAAACGCCAGAAATCCTTACTGCCCAGATGCGCGATGATGTCCTTCAGGCCGTTGTGTCCACCATGGCCGCCACCCAGTTTGAGCTTGGCGCTGCCCGGCGGCAGGTCGAGTTCGTCGTGCACCACCAGTATCTGTGCCGGTACGAACTTGTAGAACTGTGCCAGCGCCCCCACGGCGCGGCCGCTCACATTCATGAAGGTCTGCGGCTTGAGCAGATGCACCTCATGCCCGTGAAGATTGGTCTTTGCGACAAGGCCGTGGAACTTGCTGTCGGCCTTGAAGTTGGCGTTGTGCATACGCGCGAGTTCATCCACCCACCAGAAACCTGCGTTGTGGCGCGTGGCTTCATATTCCTTGCCGGGATTGCCCAGCCCGACGATGAGTTTGATTGGTTCGCTCATAATGAAAAAACCCGCCATGCACCGTTAGGACATGGCGGGTTATTCAAGAATTGCTTACTTCTTTGCTTCAGTAGCAGGAGCGGCTTCGCCTTCAGCTGCAGCGGTCGCTGCAGCTTCGACTGCACCGCGCGGCACCGCAATGGTCGCCACGGCATCGGCAGCGTGGTGATGGGTCGCCACTTCCACGCCCTTGGGCAGCTTGACGTCGGAGATGTGGATGGAATGTCCCAGCTCCAGACCGGCCAGATCGATCTCGATAGAGGTCGGCAGATCTTTCGCCAGACAGACGATATCCAGTTCGTTCAGCACATGAGAGATGATGCCGCCACCCAGCTTGACGCCCGGTGCGATCTCGGCATTCACGAAATGCAGAGGCACCTTCATGTGCACTTTCTTCTTAGCATCAACACGCTGGAAGTCAACGTGTTGCACTTGCTGACGGAAAGGATGCATCTGGAAGTCGCGCAGCAGCACGGATTCCTTCTTGCCTTCCACATCCAGCGACAGCACAGAAGCGTGGAACGCTTCGTTCTTCAGTGCGAAATAGATGGTGTTGTGATCGAGTTCGATCATGACTGCATCGCCGGAACCGTACACAACGGCGGGGACGCGGTTCGCTTTGCGCAGACGGCGGCTCGCACCCGTTCCTTGCACTTGGCGTTTTGTTGCGCTGATTTCGATAGCCATTTTTACTTCTCCACTTCAATTGGAACACTCCGCGACCAGAGCATTCCGGGTTGTGTGATGACCGACATGATCACCACTTAAATACTTAATCTACGAACAGGGAGCTGACAGACTCTTCCGCATTGATGCGGCGCAGTGTCTCGGCCATCAGTTCGGCGACGCTGAGCTGCCGTATACGCTTGCAGTTGCGCGCGTTCTCCTGCAACGGGATGGTGTCGGTCACGACCAGTTCGTCGATAGCTGACTTCTCGATACGCTCGATGGCCGGACCGGACAACACGCCGTGGGTACAGTAAGCCAGCACACGGGTGGCACCCTTGTCCTTCAGCGCATTGGCCGCTTCGCACAGTGTGTTGGCGGTGTCGACCATGTCGTCCATGATCAGACAGGTACGGCCAGTCACATCACCGATGATGTTCATCACCTTGGCCACATTCGGCTTGGGGCGACGCTTGTCGATGATGGCGAGGTCGGCATCCAGCTGTTTGGCCAGCGCACGCGCACGAACCACACCGCCGACGTCGGGCGACACCACGATCAGGTTGGGATAATCATTGCGCCACACATCGGACAGCAGGATGGGGCTGGCGTAGATGTTGTCCACCGGGATATCGAAGAAACCCTGGATCTGGTCGGAGTGCAGGTCCATGGTCAGCACGCGGTCTACACCCGCGCTGCTCAACATGTTCGCTACCACTTTGGCGGTGATCGCCACACGTGCAGAACGCGGACGGCGGTCCTGGCGGGCATAGCCGAAATAAGGGATGGCGGCGGTGATGCGGGCGGCCGAGGCGCGGCGCAAGGCATCGACCATCACCATGACTTCCATCAGATTGTCGTTGGTCGGGGCACAGGTCGATTGCAGGATGAACACATCCTTGCCGCGTACATGTTCAAGGATCTCCACCATCACTTCTCCGTCGGAGAAACGGCTGACGGTTGCGCGACCAAGATGGATACCCAGATGCCTAGCTACGCTTTCAGCCAGCTTGGGATTGGCATTGCCGGTGAAAACCATCATGTCGCCGGACATCGGGAGCACCTCTAGTAGAAAAATGAAAAGGGCGCGAACGCCCGTCGATACTTGAATGAACTGGCTGGGGAGGTAGGGATCGAACCTACGAATGTCGGAATCAAAATCCGATGCCTTACCACTTGGCGACTCCCCAAAAACCTTATGCAGCGAATCCCCTGAGAGGGTGCTGTTGCAAGCCGTGCGCGACAAATCCGCGCATATCCGGCGGCAACTGCTGCAATACCGCTTTTGCTTCCGATTCCGTTGCGAACTCGGCAAAAACGCAAGCGCCCGAGCCTGTCATCATCGCTGGGGCAAACTGCGCCAACCAGACAAGATGTTCCGCAACTTCGGGGTACAACTTGCAGGCCACGGCCTGCAGATCGTTGTTCAAACCGGCTTGTCGACCGGCCCGAAATACTTCCCCCTTCGGAAGGGCGCGCATTGTCATCGAAATCGTATTTCGTGTCAATTCGGAATGCGTAAAAATCTTTGCCGTCGGCACATGCACCGGCGGACACAGCACGACATACCAGGCTTCCGGCAGGCCGTACGCCTGCAGACGCTCGCCGACGCCTTCTGCAAAGGCATTGTCGCCAAACACGAACACCGGCACATCCGCTCCCAGCGCCAGGCCCAGCGCCATCAGTCGTTCGCGGCTCAAACCCAGCCCCCATAACTTGTTCAGGGCCAGCAAAGTGGTGGCCGCATCCGAGCTGCCGCCACCCAGACCGCCGCCCATGGGGATGCGTTTCTCGACCTCGATATCCACCCCCAGCTTGCAGCCGGTCTCCTGTTGCAACAGACGCGCGGCACGCACGCACAGATCCTGCTCAGGCGGCACGCCTTCCAAGGCATTGAGTCGACACACCTGGCCGTCGTCGCGCAGCGTGAAATGCAGTGTGTCGTTCAGGTCGATGAACCGGAACAAAGTCTGCAGCAAGTGATAGCCGTCTTCGCGGCGGCCGACCACATGCAGGAACAGGTTCAGCTTGGCAGGTGCGGGACATACCAGCGTTTTCATCGCGCCTCCCATTCGTCGATCAGCACGCGCACTTCCATGCCTGCGCGCTGCAAGCTCAGTCGCAAGGGCAACGCGTCACGTCCTTCGCCGGCATAGCGCGTGTAACGGATGGTCCAGCCCTGTTGATACAGGATGGAGATGCGGCCTGCCGCATCTTGTTCCCGAAGGAATTCCCCATCCGGTGCGGGCAAGGCCGCAATCCAGTAACGCAAGCCGGAAAGCGGCAACTGCCAGCCCAGCAAGTCCTGCGTGAGCGTCTCGGCATCCTGCGCGACATGGGTCTTGCCTTCCGCTTCCAGCGTCACGCCCTGTTTGCCGGAAGTGATGCGTGCCACGACTTGCCCCAGCGGGGCCAGCAACAGCACTTCGTCCGAAGCTGCATCATGCGTCCAGCGCAGACCAGCACTGTCGCGCCGTTCAGGCTGGATTACCGCGATTCGTCCATTGATGACGAATGGCGCATCGACTGCAACAGGTCGCTGCACGACGGTCGGCGTCGTGGCGCAGGCGGACAGCAACAAGGACAACAGGACTAACAGGCGCATCGGGTCAAGGCAGGAACTTGTGGATCACATCGCGCAACAGTGTGTTGCCGGGATGCGCTTGTTCGCTGGCGCGCCAGACTTTCTGCGCGGCTTCGCGCTCCCCCTTCACCCACAGCACCTCACCCAGATGGGCGGCGATCTCGGGATCGGGATTGGCCGCATAGGCGCGGCGCAGGAATTCCAGACTCTTGTCCAGTTGCCCGGAACGGTAGTATCCCCACCCCATGCTGTCGATGATGGCCGCATCATCCGGTGCCAGCCGGTAGGCTTTCTCAACCAGCGCCAGGGCTTCCGGGATGCGGATGTTGCGCGCCAGCCAGCCGTAGCCCAGTGCGTTATAGGCATGCGCATTGTCCGGCTCGATCTTGATCAACTTGCGAATCAACCGTTCGAAGTCTTCATGCTTGTCCAGCCGGTCGGCCAGCAGAGCGGCCTGGTAAAGCAATTCCGGCTGCTCGGGGAAATTCTTCAGTCCGCGCATCAGCGTCTGGAAACTTTCAGCATACTGGCCGGCTTCGCGCAGGAACTGCGCATCCACCATCAGCAGTTGCACGCGCTGTGCATCCTCCTTCGCCTCGGTCTGCGCCAGCGTCTTGCGTGCAGCCTGCAACTCGCCCTGTTTATTCTGCAGATAGGCGATGCGCAAGCGCGCGGCATACAGCCTGTCGCCCCCCTGTATCTCGCGGTATTGCTGCAGCGCAGCCGGCCAGTCCTGCTTCGCCTCGTACAGTTGGCCGAGATAGAAACGCAGCGTGTCGTTGTCGCCCCCCTTGCCGGACAAAGCCTGACGCAGTTCCTGTTCTGCCCTGTCCAGCTCGCCCAGCTGCAGCGAGATCATGGCGATGGCGAATGCCAGCTCGGCACTGCCCGGCCGCTGTTCCAGCAGCTTGGCGAACTGGTCGCGTGCCGGCTGATACTGTTTCTGTTCCAGCAACATGCGCGCGTAGAACAGCCGCACCTCGTTACGTTCCGGATGTGCTTTCAGAAAGCGCGACAGCATCGCGACAGCACGCTGCGGGTCGTTGTGCTGAGTCTGCTGCGCAGCGAGCATCACCGCCAGATCCCAGTCCGGTTTCAGCTCCAGCGACTTGTTCGCTTCTGCCAGTGCCAGTTCCTGCTTGCCGGCGGTGATAGCGGTCTGCGCCAGCGCCCAATGCGCCTCGGCGACCTCGGGATAAGGCTGCGCCACTTCGGTCAGCCAGTCCAATGCGGCAGCCTTGTCCTGCACGCGCGCCAGCAAGCCATACAGACTCATGAAGGCACGCCCCTTCTGCGGCTCTGCCGCCAGCATCTCGATGACCAGGGGACGCGCCTCGTCCAGCTTTCCGCCGGAAAGCAGCAATGAGACCAGCATCTGCTTCGCCAGCGGCGAAGTTGGTTCCAGCTCCTGCCACAGCTTGAACGCCTCCAGCGACTGGTCATACTGATGCGCCTCGAAGGTAAGTTGCGCGGCGCGGCGCGCCACACGCGGATCGCGAGTGGTACGTGCCAGATCGAGATAGGCTTGGGCGGCCAGTTCGGGACGGCCGCGTTGTGCCGCGATGTCGCCCAGCAGGAATCCATACATCAGGCGATCCGTCAGTTCGACATCGGGCAGATCCAGTCTGGGTTCGGGAGCGATCTGCTCCAAACGACCATGCTGCGAGCTATCGCTGGCTGGCTCGTCAGTAGCCGATCTCTGCGGCGTGTTCGCGCAGGCTGCCAGCATGAGTATCAGCGGCAGGGCAAGGATTCGTGTCGGAAAGATCATCTAGGGCCCGAGTGTTTTGATGCGAGCCGACATATTAGGTTATATTCGTCGCAACTCAAAACCGCGCGACACCCGCCCCTTATGCCTGCTCCAACCACGCTTTCCGCCCGCAATCTGGTGCGCTTTCACGGCAAACGCCGGGTCGTGGACGATGTGTCACTGGAACTGCGCCGCGGCGAGGTACTGGGATTGCTGGGCCACAACGGTGCAGGCAAAAGCACCACGCTGATGATGCTGTCCGGCGCGCTGCAACCGAACAGCGGCAGCGTAGCGGTCTGTGATTTCGATCTGGCGCGGCGAGCTGATCTGGGCAAAGCCTGTCTGGGCTTCCTGCCGGAACATCCCCCTTTGTATCGTGATATGCGCGTGGATGACCAACTGTTGTTCGCCGCCCGCCTGCGCAAGGTGAGCAAGGTGCAACTACCCGAATATCTGGAACTGGCGAAACGACGTTGCGGCCTGCTGGACTGGGGACAACGGCTGGTGGGCGAACTTTCCAAAGGTTACCAGCAGCGCGTGGGCATCGCACAGGCCATCATCCACCAGCCCGCTGTGGTCATACTGGATGAGCCCACGGTCGGCCTGGACCCGGCACAGATCCGCGACATCCGCGCACTGATCAGTGAACTGGGCGACAGCAGCAGCGTGATCCTGTCCACACACTTGTTGCACGAGGTCGAGCAAGTGTGTGATCGCGCCGTGATCCTGCGCGAGGGACGCTCGATCTTCAATGGCACGCTGGACGAATTGCGCGCGCAGAGCGACATCGAATCCAGTTTCCTGCGCCTGAACGCCGATGCGGAAAGCGAGCACGCATGATCCGCACCCTCGCCCGCAAAGACCTGCACACCCTGTTCAGCGCGCCCTCGACATGGATGATGCTGGCACTGTTGCAGTTCATCCTCGGCTGGTTCTTCCTCGCACGATTGGACGATTACCTGCAAGTGCAAACCCAGTTGGCGCAGATGGACGACGCACCGGGTGCGACCATCTCCATCGCCGCCCCGTTGGCCAACCTGCTCGCCCTGTTGCTGCTGATGCTGACGCCCCTGTTCAGCATGCGCTTGATCGCGGAAGAGCGACGCAACCAGACCTGGCTGCTGCTGGCGACTTCCCCGCTCTCTTCCGCACAGATCGTGCTCGGCAAGTTTGCCGGCCTGCTGGCGCTGCTCTCTCTCGTCATACTGGCCGCCGTGGCGATGATGGCGCTGCTGGCGCTGGGTACGCGAGCCGATGTCGGACTGATCCTGTGCAATCTTCTCGGCCTGTGGCTGCTGGCCGCCGCCTATGCCGCGCTCGGCCTGTATTTCTCCGCTGTCAGCCGCCAGCCGGTGGTCGCCGCCTTCACTGCACTGGCCGTCTCGGTCACACTGTGGCTGCTCGATATGGCGGGCGGTCTGTTGCGCGCTTTGTCACCCAACACGCATTTCCAGAATCTGAACTCGGGCTTGCTCAGCAGTGCTGACATCGCCTATTTCGTGCTGTTCTGCACCTTCTTCCTGATGCTGACCATCCATCATCTGCGGCACGAACGGGGAGGTCATTGATGACTCGCCCGTTGATCTATCGCAGCCTGTTCTACATAGCCCTGATCGTGGTCTGTGTCGCGCTGTACCAACTGGCGGCACGTTTTCCGTTGCAGCGTGATTTCACGCAGAACGAGTTGAATAGTCTGGAAGCAGGCAGCGTGCACATACTGTCCCAGCTCGACAAGCCGCTGGACATCACCGTCTACGCCACCGAGCAGGATGCCAAGCAGGGCGACGTACGCAAACTGGTGAGTGATTTTGTCGCACTGTACCAGCGCTACAAACCTGACATCAGCCTCACTTTTGTCGACCCTTTGAAAGAGCCGGAAGCGGTGCGCAAGTCCGGCATACGCGACAACGGCGAGATGGTGGTGAATTACGCCGGCCGCAGCGAGCACTTGACCACGCTGAACGAGCAAACGCTGACCAGCGCCTTGATGCGTCTCGCCCGTAACCGTGAACAATGGGTGATGTATGTGAGCGGCCACGGCGAACGCAAATTGGACGGTGAGGCCAACCACGATCTGGGCGAATTCGGCCGCAGGCTGACGCAGAACGGTTATCGCGTCACCTCCCTCAACCTGACCGTCGCGCAGGAAGTACCGGACAACATCGGCCTGCTGGTCATCACCCAGCCGCAAAAGAAGCTATTCAAAGGTGAGATCGCAAAATTGCTGCGCTTCGTGGAACGCGGCGGCAACCTGCTGTGGCTACTGGATGCCGAGCCGCTGCGCGGCCTGGAGAGCCTGGCCGAACAACTGCATATCGACCCGCTGCCGGGCATGGTCGTCGACCCCGCCGCGCAGGAGTTGAACGCCCCCAAGGACTGGACACTGGGCGGCGGTTATCCGCCGCATCCCGTCACGCGCGACTTCGATCTGATCACCGCCTTCCCGTACGCCACGGCGCTGAGCGTGGACGACAGCACAGACTGGACGCACCACACGTTGGTGGAAGGCGCGGCCAACGGCTGGGTGAGTCAGCGTCGCGACATGCACTTCGATGCAACCCAGGACGTGCCCGGCCCGTTCAGTCTGGCCTTCGCCCTGCAACGCAGCGGCCCGGAACGTGAGCAGCGCATCGTGGTGGTCGGCAGTGCTGCCTTTCTGTCGAATGCCTATTCAGGCAACGGCGGCAATCTGGATCTGGGCATGAACATGGTGAACTGGCTGGCAGGCGACGAGCAATTCATCACACTTGCCCCGCACACTGCCAAGGACGGCGCCCTCACCTTCAGCAGACAGCAACTGACCGCATTCACCTACAGCCTGCTGCTGGCGCTGCCGCTGCTGATGGTCGCCATCGGCGGCTGGCTGTGGTGGCGCAGGCATCACTCTGCCTGATGCCTGAACTCCCCGAAGTCGAAACCACGCTGCGCGGCATCGCGCCGCATCTGCAGGGTGCGCAAGTCCATGATGTCGTCGTGCGCCACGCGCAACTGCGCTGGCCGATACCCGCCGCATTGGCCCCCCTGTTGCGAGGGCGCGAGATCCTCGGCTTGCAGCGCCGCGCGAAATACCTGCTGATCGCCTTCGAGCACGGCACGCTCATCCTGCATCTGGGCATGAGCGGTAGTCTGCGCATTTTGCCGCACGGCACGCCGCCGGAAAAACACGACCATTTCGACCTCTTGCTGAACAATGGCAAGCTGATGCGTCTGCGCGACCCGCGCCGCTTCGGCGCCGTGTTGTGGCACGAGGGCGATATCACCGCGCATCCGCTGCTGGCGACGCTCGGACCGGAGCCACTGAGCGTCGCTTTCGATGCGGACTATCTTTATTGCGCCACCCGTACACGCAGCATCGCGATCAAACTGGCGCTGATGGACAATCATCTGGTGGTCGGCGTGGGCAACATCTACGCCAACGAGGCGCTGTTCCGCGCTGGCATCCGTCCGCAACTGGCGGCCGGGAAGTTGTCACGCGCGCGCTGCGCGGCACTGGTACAGACCGTGCAGGAGGTGTTGCGCGCCGCCATCGAGAAAGGCGGCAGCACCTTGCGCGACTTCATCCACAGCGACGGTTCCAGCGGCTATTTCCAGCAGCATTACTTCGTCTACGGCCGCGGTAACGAGGCCTGCCTCAAATGCGGGACGCCTGTCCGCATCATCAAGCAAGGACAGCGCTCGACCTTCTATTGCCCGCATTGTCAAAGATGAGCGCCATTGTGCTTGCGCATGATGCTGCGCTTTCTTGATAAGATGCCGCCATGAACGGAATACGCAAAGCTCAGCGCATCATCCTCGGCATCACCGGCGGCATCGCGGCCTACAAGGCTGCGGAACTGGCGCGCCTGCTGATCAAGCAAGGCATCGAGGTGCAGGTGGCAATGACCGATGCCGCGACGCATTTCATCACGCCCGCCACCCTGCAGGCACTCACCGGATCGCCGGTGCTGCTCGACCAATGGCAGGACGACAAGGGCATGTCGCACATCCACAGCAGCCGCGTCGCCGATGCCATCGTGATCGCGCCGGCCACGGCCGACTTCATCGCCAAGCTGGCGCATGGCCTGGCCGACGATCTGCTCTCCACGCTGTGCTTGGCGCGCGATTGTCCGCTGCTGGTCGCACCGGCCATGAACAGGCAGATGTGGTCGAATGCCGCGACACAACGCAACGTCCGACAACTTGCTGCGGACGGCGTGACGCTGCTCGGCCCGGTCAGCGGCGTGCAAGCTTGCGGTGAGGAAGGCATGGGGCGCATGCTGGAAGCGGAAGCGCTGGCACAGGACATCCTGACTGCCTTGTCCGTAGCAAGCTCCGATGAACTGGCGGGCATGCGCCTGCTCATCACCGCCGGCCCTACCTATGAAGCCATCGACGCGGTGCGCGGCATCACCAACCGCAGCAGCGGCAAGATGGGCTATGCCATAGCGCAGGCCGCGTTGCAGATGGGCGCGCAGGTCACACTGGTCTCCGGCCCGGTCGCGCTCACGCCGCCCGCCGGTGCGCGCTTGGTGAAGGTCACCTCGGCTGCAGAGATGTTCGCGGCGGTGCAACAGGCTGTTCCATCGAGCGACATGTTCATCAGCGTCGCCGCCGTAGCCGATTACCGTGTGGCACAGCCTAGCGAACAAAAGATCAAGAAGAGCGATGCCAGCCTGAATCTGGAACTGATACCGAATCCGGATATACTCGGCTGGGTCGCCAGTCAGGCCCAAGCCCCGTTCTGCGTAGGCTTCGCCGCCGAGAGCGAGAAACTGCGCGAACACGCCACGTCTAAGCGCAAGAAGAAGAACATCCCCCTGCTCGCCGCCAATCTGGTGCAGGATGCCATCGGTGCCGATGACAACGAACTGGTGCTGTTCGACGATGCGGGCGAACATGTGTTGCCGCGCACCGACAAACTGACACTGGCACGCGCCCTGTTGCGACATGCCGCCATGCTTTTCAAGAAAGGGAACCAGACATGAAGAAAGTGGACGTCAAGATACTCGACCCGCGCCTACACGATCATCCGCCGATGTATGCCACGCCAGGCTCTGCCGGCATCGACATGCGCGCCTGTATAGACCATGCCGTCACCATTCGGCCGGGGCAATGCGAGCTGATCCCCAGCGGCGTCGCGCTTCATCTTAACGACCCCCACTATGCCGCGATGATCCTGCCCCGCTCCGGCCTCGGGCACAAGCATGGCATCGTGCTCGGCAATCTGGTCGGCCTGATCGACTCGGACTATCAGGGACAGATATTCATCTCGGTATGGAACCGCGGCTCGCACCCCTTCGAACTGATGCCGATGGAGCGTATCGCGCAGATGGTCATCGTGCCGGTGGCACAGGTGCAGTTCAATATCGTGGAAGAGTTCCCGCACAGCCATCGCGGTGCGAACGGATTCGGCAGTACCGGCAAGCACTGACACATCGGACAGACCAAACAAAAAGCCCGCATTGCGGGCTTTTTGTTTGGCGACCGGGCTGCTCAATCAGTGATGCAACTCCACCTTCAGTTCGGTGCGATCACCACGACGCACCGAAACCTTTTCGCTACTCTTGGCATAGCCATCCAGTTCGAAACGCAGCTGGTAGATACCCGCCGGCATCTCGGCTTCCAGCGGTGTCAAGCCGTAATAAACATCGTCGACATAGACCTTGACGTTACCAGGCACCGAAGTCAGCGCCAGCATGCCGGTTGCGGCGACCGGTTTGATAGTCGCTGCGGCCGGCGGAGCGACGACCGGTGGTGCACCTGTATAGACCGTCACGCCCGGCGCGGCTTTGGCCACACCCGCCGCACCGAACAGTTCAGGGCGGGTCGCCATCAGCACAGACAGGATCGACTCGCTGGTCTTATGGCTGACCGTAGCCAATCCTGTTTTCAGGAAGGCTGCCACATCGCCTTTGCTGTTACCCGAGACCCCGGCATAGCGTTCCTTCTTTTCAGCTACCACGCCGGACCAGATGACGCGCCCGCTGGTAGCATCGGTCAAGGTCGATTCGATGGCGATGCTCAGATAATCTCGTTCCTTGATGCCCACTGACAGCGTCTTGACCACGCCGCTCAACTGGAATTGCGCTTGGTCGGCCTCGACGAATTGCAAGCCATCGTCGCTCAAACGCTTCTTCATGCTGGCACCGACCACCGCCGCCACCTCGCTATCCAGCATGATGTCCTTGCCTGTCATGCCCAGCACACGGGTAGTCGCCACACCCAGCAGATGCGGGTCGGATACATCGCGCGCATCCTGGTAGGCTGACAGTCGCACCAACACCGGATATTTCTGCTGACGGGCAGTAGGTGAAGGTTTCTCGTCGACATGCATATAGATCGCATTCCCCGGTTCCTGGATGCCCGCACACCCTGCAAGCATTGCAACCAGAAAGCCCGCTGAGAATAGCCACTGCAATTTCAACATTGAACGTTCCTTGTATGTTGGTAACGCAAGCCCTGAAAACGGGCGAGCGAACTTAACTCTGGGCAATGACCGCTTCGATCTCGGCAAAAGTGCTTGCCAGCTCGAAGTTCTGCATTTGCGCACCGAGCTGGCGGGCGATCTGGGTGATGGAGAACAAACCGCATATGGTCTGCTTGCCGTCTGATGCCGTCGAAGCCACCATCGAGTGCTGGCGATGGGCCGCCTTCAGCGTCATCACCACGTCACCGACCTTGGCCTTCTTGACATCCTCAATATCCAGCACTTCCATCTCGCGCTGCGTGGTCATGATGTCGCGCACCATGATGTCGGCATGCGTGCCGCCCATGTTCTGCAGGAAACGCATCGGCTTCTCGCCCAGCACGTCGGTGGCGGTGATCAGACCGGCGATCTGCTCGTTGTCGTCCAGCACCAGCAGCATACGCACGCCATACTTGATCATCTTGGCGTTGGCTTTGTCCATCGAGGTCTTGGCACGCACGCTGACCACGGACACCTTGGTCAGGTCGGTCATCACATCCGTCGCCGGGCTGCTGAGCTTGACGCGCTCCGGCAAGGCCTGGGTCGGACGTACGAAGGAAGAACCGGTCTTCAATGCTGCGGATACCAACGGCTTGTACTGGGTGATCATGATTCCTCCTGATTGAAATGAACGGCTGCTATTTTTGTGTTGCCAGATGCTCCTGACCGCGCAGGGCGGGCAGGAAACGCACCAGTTCGTTGAGCGCCAAACGATAAACGTCCCGTTTGAAATCGATCACGGTGTCCAGCTCTATCCAGTACTCGGTCCAGCGCCAGGCGTCGAACTCGGGATGTCCGGATGCGCGCAACGACACATCGCAATCCCGTCCTGTCAGACGCAACAGGAACCAGATCTGCTTTTGCCCCTTGTAATGCGAACGCGACTTGCCCCAACTTTGCGGCACATCGTAACGCATCCAATCCCGGGTCCGGCCCAATATCTTCACATGGCAGGCATGCAAGCCCACTTCTTCGTGCAGTTCACGGTACATCGCCTGTTCCGGCGTCTCGCCGTGCTGAATGCCCCCTTGCGGGAACTGCCATGCGTCCTGCCTGATACGTTTGCCCCAGAATACCTGATTCTTTGCGTTGGTCAGAATGATGCCGACGTTCGGGCGATAACCTTCACGGTCTATCATGATTCGCCCCATACATTTTTCGATGGCTGGATTGTTCCACATTTCAGCCCCGCAGGAAAGACGGGACTGGCCGCTTGCAGTAGAATCGCGCCCTCTTACTTACGCCCCACGAGTCGATAACATGCGCGTTTCAAAATTCTTCATCTCCACCCTCAAGGAAGCTCCTGCCGAGGCCGAACTGCCCAGTCACCGCCTGATGCTGCGCGCGGGCTACATCCGCAAACTTGCCAGCGGACTGTACACCTGGATGCCTTTGGGACTGCGCGTGCTGCGCAAAGTCGAAAGTGTGGTGCGCGAAGAGATGGACAAGAGCGGTGGTATCGAACTATTGATGCCTGCCGTGCAACCGGCTGAATTGTGGCAAGAGACGGGCCGCTGGGACGTGTTCGGCCCCCAGATGCTGAAGATCAAAGACAGGCATGACCACCAGTTCTGCTTCGGCCCCACGCACGAGGAAGTCATTACCGACATCGCGCGCCGCGAGGTGAAGAGCTACCGCCAGCTACCGCTGAACTTCTACCAGATCCAGACCAAGTTCCGCGACGAGGTACGTCCCCGTTTCGGCGTGATGCGCGCACGCGAATTCATGATGAAGGATGCATATTCCTTCCATGCGAACTTCGAGAGTCTGGAACAGACCTATCAGGTGATGTACGAGACCTACTCGCGCATCTTCACCCGTCTGGGCTTGCAGTTCCGCGCCGTAGCCGCGGACACCGGCGCCATCGGCGGTTCCGGCTCGCACGAGTTCCATGTGCTGGCCGATTCCGGTGAAGACGGCCTGGCCTTCTGCCCGAACTCGGATTACGCCGCCAACGTGGAGCTGGCCGAAGCGCTTGCACCCGCGACTGCGCGTGCGGCCGCCAGCGAGACCCTTCGCGATGTCGAGACACCCCGCCAGACTACGTGCGAAGAGGTGGCCGAACTGCTGGGCATCCCCTTGCAACGTACGGTGAAACTGCTGGCCGTCATCGCCGAAGAGAAACTGGTCATCCTACTGCTGCGCGGCGACCACAGCCTGAACGAGATCAAGGTCAACAAGCTGCCGGGACTGGCCGAATTCCGCTTCGCACGCGAAGATGAGATCCGCGCCTTCTTCAACTGCCCGCCCGGCTTCCTCGGCCCGGTCGGCATAGCCCGCGACCAGGTACGCGTGATCGCAGACCGGACCGTCGCTGCGATGAGCGATTTCGTAGCGGGCAGCAACAAGCCCAAGTTCCACACCGCCGGCATCAACTGGGGCCGCGACCTGCCAGAACCCGAGCTGGTCGCCGATATCCGCAACGTGATCGCGGGCGACCCGTCACCGGACGGTAAAGGCACGCTGGAGTTGTGCCGCGGCATCGAAGTCGGCCACATCTTCCAGTTGCGCACCAAGTATTCTGAAGCGCTGAACGCCACCTATCTGGACGAGAACGGCAAGTCGCAGGTGATGGAGATGGGCTGCTACGGCATCGGTGTGTCACGCATCGTCGCCGCCGCCATCGAACAGAACTTCGATGCACGCGGCATCGCACTGCCCGCTGGCATGGCACCGTTCCAGGTCGCCCTCGCCCCCATCGGCTACAAGAAGAGCGACGCAGTGAAAGCTGCCGCTGACCAGCTCTATGCAGACCTGCAGGCAGCCGGTATCGAAGTGCTGCTGGATGACCGCGACGAGCGTCCCGGTGTGATGTTCGCCGACCTTGAGCTCATCGGCATCCCGCACCGCATCGTGCTAGGCGACCGCAGTTTGAAAGAAAGCAACGTCGAGTATCAGGGCCGCAAGGACGAAGCCGCCCAAGTCGTCGCCTTGCAAGATGTGCTCAAGCTCGTACAATCCAAACTATGAAATTGAAAACCCTCAACAGATCCAGCTTGTTACTGTCGCTTGCGGCGGTGGGTTTGTGTCTGTCGTTCTCGGCCCAGGCCGGTGCGCAGAAGGAGGAACAGCTTTCTGCCAGCGTACGTGCGATGCTGCATCGCGCGGTATCCGACCAGGCTGCCCCAAAACTGGCCTTCGCCTCGCAGCAGGAAGCGCAGGCTTGGCTGGACGAGATGTCGCGGCGCTTGGAAAAACGTATGCCCGATGCGAACTACCGATTTGATTTCCTGAGCACGGTACACTATGAGGCGACGCGTGCCGGACTGGATCCGCACATGGTGCTGGGGTTGATCGATGTGGAGAGTCGCTTCAAGAAGTATGCGGTTTCAAAAGCCGGTGCGCGCGGCTACATGCAGGTGATGCCGTTCTGGACCAAAGCCATCGGCACGCGCGACCAGAACCTGTTCCACCTGCGCACCAACCTGCGTTACGGTTGCACCATCCTGCGACACTATCTGGATATCGAAAAAGGCAACTTGTACCGTGCACTGGGGCGTTACAACGGTAGTCTGGGAAAATCCAAATATCCGAACCTGGTCAAATCAGCCTGGCAGAAGCACTGGCAATCGCCGTTCAGCTCCCTGCGTCAGGAAGGCTAGATCACTGCTTGCTCTTGATGTAGGACTCGACGCTGCTGCGCGTCAACATGCCTTCCTGATAGCTGACCAACTCCCCTTTGGGATCGTAAAGGTAGGATGTGGGCAACACGCTCACCTCGCCCACTTGCGCGGCCTGATCGTAGTCGCTGAATGCCACCGGGTATGGGATCGCGAAGCGGTTGACGAACTCGCGCACCGACTTCTCGGTTGAATCGAGCGCAACGCCGATCACCACCAGATCCTTGCGCTTGTGCGCTTCATGCAGCTCGATCAGGTCAGGGATCTCTTCCAAACAGGGCGGGCACCAGGTAGCCCAAAAGTTCACTAGCACCCATTTCCCCTCGAAATCAGACAAGCGCTGAACCTTACCCTGCAGATCAGTGAATGCGAATGGCGCTGCCATGACAGGCATCACCAGACAGAGCGACAATGCGGCCGCCAATATGTGGCGTCGCTTCAATGCCCGTCCTTCCCATTTGTACGTTCAGCTGCATGCCCACCTTCCGAGGCATGTGTCCAATACAGTGCCAATGCTACCAGCGCGATGCTGCCCCCAAGGTAGAGCAGGTCCATCGGTGTGGTGAGATGCATGGTCATTGCCTCCTTGAACAAGGTGACGATCAAAATCATCAGGATGACTTTTGCAAGTTTCGATTTCAGATCGTCCAATGTATTGATCACCAGTATCTTGCTGGCGGAGCGACTGCCATGCGCCTGATCGATGTCACTGATGAACAACTCGTACAGTCCAAGGGAGAAGATCAGCATGACCGTTGCCAGCAAATATCCATCCACCACTTCTACGACGTGCGTGATCGTGCTGTCGTGCAAAGCCTTGCGCGCCTCGTTGGCTAATGAGGAATCGGCATAGTGCAGTGCATGCTGGAACAGATAGATGACATCAACGGTCGCCATGAAGAAAATCGCGATGCCAGCCAACAGGCTGCCAATGACCGCTGTCAGAACGACAAAACGGCTATTCCACAATGCGCCTTCGAATAGTTTTTCCAGAAGATTCATTTTCAACTCCAAAGTTATACAGATAGGGATATCGGACGGCGCGCATTAGAACCGAAACAGATCAGCGCGGCAACCGCTCAGATGCGGGTTGCCCACAGATTGCGCAAAGTCTTTTGTTCGGAATTATGCATACGCTGCTCCAGAGCAGTGAACCATGCCGCGATATGCGGGTTGGTTGATTGCTTCGGCAATGCCGAGGTATCCAGCAGGAACAGCCGGATCAACTCAGATACAGTGACATATTCCGGCGCGCGCACCATCCCCCAACCCTGCTCCGACAATTTTCCCACCACTTTCGCATCGCTCAATCTTTGCAGAATATGCTCGACCTCTTCATAGCCGATGCGCAACTGCCGCGAAAGACCATGCAGGACCTGTGTCTCTCCCGTCTTAAGGCCCTCATCCATGAGTCTGAGCATATGCAGCGCGAAGTACAATTGCGTCGCCTGATCGTTCTTTATCGAATGCTCGCTGCGCCAATTCGGAATGGATGCAGAGATGATGGCACCGAATAGCAGCATCAGCCAGGACAGGTAGATCCACAGCAGGAATATCGGCAGACTGGCGAAAGCGCCATACACCAGCTTGTAAGAAGGAAAATGTGTGATGTAGTAAGCGAACGCCAGATTCATGGATTCGAAGGCGAAGGCCGCGATCACGCCACCGATCAGCGCATGCCGGATCGGGACATAACGATTGGGCACGACGCTGAACAGCAGCGTGAAGGCTGCAGCAGTCAGGATCAGCGGAAACACCTTCAGCACAGACATCCCGCCAAACGGTACATGCTGTGCATAGCCGACAGACACGCTGGTCAACCATGAAGTCATGGACAGGCTGGCGCCGACCAGCAAGGGCGCAAGGGTGATGACCGCCCAGTACACCAGAATACGTTGCACCAGCTTGCGCTGTCTGGATACGCGATAGATACGATGGAATGCATTGTCTATGGTCATCATCATCATCATCGCGGCGATACCGAGGAAGGTGATACCCACCGCCGTCAATCTTGAGGCGCTTTGCGCGAATTGTTCCACATAGCGCGTGATCATCCTGCCCCCCGTCTCGGGCAGCATGTTGGACAGCACATAAGACTTGATTGCGTTCGACATGTCTGAAAAGACGGGGAAGGCGGAGAACACCGTCAACATGATGGTGATCAAAGGCACCAACGACAGCAAGGTGGTGAAAGTCAGGCTGGCCGCCATCTCCATACAGCGGTCATCACGCAGACGCACGGCGACAAAGCGCAAGAAACGCAACGCATCCAGCACATCCTGTTTTAGACGTTCCATATTACAGCCCGACTCAATACAATGCGCCCATGATAACCGACAAAACCACTCCGCAAGACCACGGCCGCACGGCACGCCAGTTACTGCGTGCCCACCGCTACGGTGCGCTGGGCACGCTATCGAAAAAGTTCGACGGCCATCCCTTCACATCCATCACGCCCTACATGGTCGATCACGATGGCAGTCTGCTGATCCTGATCAGCGGATTGGCGGAACATACCAAGAACATCCTGAACGATTCTCGTGTCAGCCTGATCACCCACAATCAGGATGATCCGCACATCCAAACGCAAGGCAGGGTCACCGTCGTCGGCCATGCCGTGTTCCAGCCCGATAGAGAAAATTGCGGCAATCGCTACCTGCGTTACTTCCCCGAAGCGCAGACCTACTTCGACATGGCCGACTTCAACTTCTACCGCATCACCCCGCTGGCGATCCGCTACATCGGCGGCTTCGGCGACATACACTGGGTCAAGACCGAGAACTATCTGGTGCCGCGCCATGCATTGATGGAAGAGGAAGATTTGCTGCTTGCCGAGTCGAACACCCGAACAGCAGGATCGACCACACAATGGCTAGGAGTGGATTGCGATGGTTACGATCTGAAGATAGACGGCAAGACGCAGCGCCATGCGTTCAAGGGAGTCGCCCTGACCGCAGCGGAAGCCCGCACAGCCATTGCGGACGGCGCAAGCTAGCCGCGCACACCTTTCAACTCCAGTGGCTGCGGTTCGCTGGCAGGCATTTTCTCCGGAGAAGGAAGGTCAACCCCCCGCTTTTCCGCATGCACTTTCGAACCCGATTCAGGACGGCTCTCGATAAAGTGCACCGCCTTACCTTTGCTGACTTTCTCAGGCTTTGGACTGGAGACTTTCTCGGCAAGCGGCACCGCCCCTGCTGTTGTAGCAGCAAAAGCCAGCGCCACCCCAAACATCAGGATCAGGCACCAGCTCTGCTTGCTCGCCTCAGTCATGTATCTCAGACCTGCGGATGCGCCCGCTCAGTACCGGTATGCAGCTTGTTCAGCGCATTCAGATAGGCCTTGGCCGAAGCGGTCACGATGTCGGTATCCGCACCCTGCCCGTTCACCACGCGCCCGCCCTTGGCCAGACGCACGGTCACTTCGCCCTGCGCATCGGTGCCGCTGGTGATGTTATTCACCGAATAAAGCAGCAGCTCGGTGCCGCTCTTGGCGATCTGCTCGATGGCTTTGAATATCGCATCCACCGGACCGCCGCCTTGTGCATCGGCATGCGCCTCCTTGCCCCCGATGTTCAACACCACGCGTGCCACTGGCAGCACCCCGGTCTCCGAATGGGCCCCCATCGCCACCAGTCGGAAATGTTCGCTCACCTGCGTCACTTCCTCGTCGCTCACCAGCGCCTGGATGTCCTCGTCGAAGATCTCGCTCTTGCGGTCGGCCAGCTCCTTGAAACGTGCGAACGCGGCATTCAATGCATCCTCGCTCTCCAGCACGATACCCAGTTCCTGCAAACGGGTACGGAAGGCGTTGCGCCCGGACAACTTGCCCAAAGTCAGCTTGTTCGTGCTCCAGCCCACGTCTTCGGCGCGCATGATCTCGTAGGTCTCGCGATGTTTCAGCACACCATCCTGATGGATACCCGACTCGTGCGCGAACGCATTGGCTCCGACGATTGCCTTGTTAGGCTGCACCGGATAACCGGTGATGCTGGACACCAGCTTGGAGGTCGGCACGATCTGCGTGGCGTCGATACGGCAATCGCAGGGAAACACATCGCGACGTGTGCGCACTGCCATCACGATCTCCTCCAGCGACGCATTGCCCGCGCGCTCGCCCAGACCGTTGATGGTGCACTCCACCTGGCGAGCACCGTTCATCACAGCGGAAAGCGAGTTGGCGGAAGCCATGCCAAGGTCGTTATGGCAATGGGTGGACCAGATCACCTTGTCGCTGTTCGGCACACGTGCGATCAGATCCTTGAAACGCTCGCCCCACAAAGCGGGGATGCTGTAACCCACTGTGTCAGGCACGTTCAGTGTCTTCGCGCCCGCCTGGATCACCGCGTCGAACACGCGTATCAGGAAGTCCATCTCGGAGCGCACCGCGTCCTCGGCCGAGAACTCCACATCATCGGTGTATTCCAGCGCCCACTTCACCGCCTGCACCGCGCGCTCCACCACCTGATCCTCGGTCATGCGCAGCTTGTGCTGCATGTGGATGGGCGAGGTGGCGATGAAGGTGTGGATACGCCCCCGTTTGGCCGGCTTGATCGCCTCCCCTGCCGCACGCACATCCTTCTCGTTGGCACGCGCCAGCGAACAGACAGTGGAATCCTTGATGACCTCGGCGATGGATCGGATCGCGTCGAAATCGCCCGGACTAGCCGCCGCGAAACCGGCCTCGATCACATCCACGCCCAGCTTCTCCAGCTGGCGCGCGATGCGCAACTTCTCTTCTTTGGTCATTGATGCGCCCGGGCTCTGCTCGCCGTCGCGCAAGGTGGTGTCGAATATGATTAATTTGTCAGTCATGATCTGGTGCTCCATCGCAATTGTTCATCCACGGCTCACGCCAACCGAGCCGCCTGCTTTGATACGTGTGGGGTAAGGTTCAGTATGCGCGCGAGCGCAGCTTCAGCGCTGCCAGCAGGCTGAAGGTGGAATGCAAAAGCGATATGTGGCGGGAGAAATGCATGGCCCGCAATATAGCGGCTTTTATTGGGGGCCGCAACCGAGCTTATTTGAACTGCAGCAGCAATATCGCCCACTGCTGCGGCCACTGCTCCATCGGCAGGCGCTTGTAGCCGCTCTTGCCGAACTGCTGCCAGCGGCCGACCACATAGCACAGCAGCAGGTTGGCATGCGCCCCGACATCGGCATCTGCGGACAATCTGCCCTGCGTGGAGGCGATGCGCAGCGATTGCTTGAGCGTGGTCTCGACGCGATCCAGGAACTGGTTGATACGCAGTTGCAAGCGCTCATCCTCGTTCACCAGCGCATCGCCGATCAGCACGCGCGTCATGCCTCGGTTCTTCTGCGCGAAGCCGAGCAGCAGCGCAAGGATGCCCTCCACCTGCCGCAACCCGTCCTGCTCTTCCGTGACGATCTTGTTGATGAGACCGAACACGGTCTGCTCGATGAATTCGATCAGCCCTTCATACATCTGCGCCTTGCTGGCGAAGTGACGGTACAGCGCCGCCTCGGACAGTTGCAATCGCCCCGCCAGGGCGGCAGTGGTGATCTTCTCGCCTTTGGGTTGTTCCAGCATCTCCGCGATGGTTTGCAGGATCTGTAGCTTTCTTTCACCCGTTTGCTTGGTCGCCATAATTTTTCCTTTCTTAAAGACGGTTCATCATGCGCGGCAATTCCAGCACACCGCTTATCTTCACGTCCACAAAGCGCGGCGTGCGCGGCGCACGGCTCACCCATACGGTGTGCATGCCCAGTTGTTTTGCGGTCCGCAGGTTCTCCGCGCTGTCTTCCACCATCACACACTGCGCGGCCTGCAGCTTGTGCTTGCGCAACAAGTGACGGAACCCTGCCGCTTCCGGCTTGGGACGGTAACGCGCGCTCTCGATGGCGAACACATCATCGAACAGGTCATCCACCTGCATCAGCTTCAGCACCGCCCGCGCATAGTGTGCGGGGGCATTCGAATAGACCAGCTTGCGTCCCGGCAAACGTTTCAACACCCAGCGCAAACGCGGCTCGCGCAGCACCATCTCGGGCAGTTTGGGGAACTGGTGGGTATGCCACAGGAAATGGTCCGGATCGGTGCCGTGATGTTTCATCAGGCCGGTCAGCGTCGCACCATAGCGTTGCCAGTAATCGACGCGCAGATCGTTCGCCGCTTTCGCACTCAACTTCAAGTGCTCCTGCAAGTAGGCCGTCATGCTGCGATTGATGTGCGGAAAGATATGCGGCGCCGCGTTGTGCAACGTATTGTCGAGATCGAAGACCCAAACGCGCTCGTTCACTTGCTCTTGATCAGCGTGCCGACGCCTTCGTCGGTCAGGATCTCCAGCAACAGCGCATGGGCCACCCGTCCGTCGATGATGTGCACTGCCTTCACGCCGCTGCGCGCCGCATCCAGCGCGGAGCCGATCTTGGGCAGCATGCCGCCGGACAAAGTCCCGTCCGCCACCAAGTCATCTACCAGTTTTGGCGTCAAACCGGTGAGCAGCTTGCCGTCCTTGTCCAGCACACCGGGCGTGTTGGTCATCAGCACCAGTTTTTCGGCACGCAAAACTTCGGCCAGCTTACCCGCCACCAGATCGGCGTTGATGTTGAGCGTCTCGCCGTCCGGTGCCACGCCGATGGGCGCGATCACGGGGATGAAATCGCCGGAATCGAGGAAGGTGATGATGGACGGATCGATCTTGCTGATCTCGCCGACCAGACCGATGTCCAGCATCTTGCCAGGTTCGTCGTTGCTCTCCAGCATCATCTTGTCGGCGCGGATGAACGCGCCGTCCTGTCCGGTCAGGCCGACTGCCTTGCCGCCGTAACGGTTGATGAGATTGACGATGTCCTTGTTGACCTTGCCCAGCACCATCTCAACCACGTCCATGGTCTCGTCATCAGTGACGCGCATGCCCTGGATGAACTCGCCCTTCTTGCCCACTTTTTGCAACAGGTCGTTGATCTGCGGCCCCCCGCCGTGCACCACCACAGGGTTCATGCCGACCAGTTTGAGCAGCACCACATCACGCGCGAACCCTTCCTGCAACTTGGGGTCGGTCATGGCGTTGCCACCGTACTTGATGACGATGGTCTTGTCGAAGAAACGCTGGATATAGGGCAGCGCTTCGGACAGGGTGTGGGCTTTTTGCGCAGCGGTGGCAGCAGTTAATGGCATAGCGACTCCTGAAGAAATTGCCGCGAATTCTACTCCAGACAGAATGAAAACGGGCGGCAAAGCGCCGCCCGTATGCATGTTGATGAGGAAGTGATTACTGGATGACCAGCTTCTTCGCGCTGACCGCCACCTTCTTCGGCAGCGTCAATTCCAGCACGCCGTCCTGATATTTTGCCTGAGCAGCGTTCTCATCCACATCCTGCCCCAGCGTGAAAGCGCGTGACACACTGCCGTAGTAGCGCTCGCTACGCAGCACTTTTTCACCTTCCTTCACTTCTTTCTCATTTTTGACCTCTGCACTGATCGACACCTGATTGCCGTCGATATGCACATGGATGTCATCCTTCTTCACGCCGGGTATCTCGGCATGCACCTTGTAAGCCTTGTCGTCCTCGCTGACATCCATCCTGATCTGCACCTCCTGCTGTCCTTCCAGGCGCACAGGCTGCATAAAGAACCCCCGGAACAGGTCGTCCAGGGCATCGCGGGTCGGGTTGTATCTGCTGATGTTGGCCATTTCGTTCTCCTTGAGTTGCGTTCACAGACTGGCGGGAACCTCCGCCTGTTTGCAATCTATGGTCGACAAGGAGAATTTCAAGGGCATTAAAAAGGCGGCTCGCAGCCGCCTTTTTAATGTGCAACGATGGGTGCTACTGGTGATCCATCACTGCCGGATCGTTGTAGTGCTTGTAGCTCAGCTCCAATGCACGTACCGCTGCTTGCACTTCGACATCCCGCGTCTTGCCGCCTATCTTGAGGGACAAGGTCACTGGCACCTTGTCGCCGACATTAAGGGGCTGCTTCAGCCCGGTCAGCATCAGATACAAGCCGCGCTCGCCGAACAGCGTGTTGCTATGACCGGCCAGCTTCAGGTCGCGCAATGTGCGTTGCTGCATCTTGCCGCTGCGTTTCATGACGTGGCGTATCTCCCCGGACGCTGCCAGCGGACTGCTGACACCCAGCAGTGTCGCATCCCTGGTCACGTACAGATTTAGTTGCACGGTGGCGGCTGTCTGCCCCGGTACGCTCTCGCGCATCCAGACCTTGTCCACCAGCACATCGCTGGCCGCATAAGTTTGCGGCGCAAAGAGCAAACTCAGGATAAGGAACAGGGTTCTGCGCATGCCGCCCTCCGCGATCAATGCTGCATATGTTTATGCATGTTACCCATGTCGTGTCCGCCAACTGCGGGCATGTCGTGCATGGGCTTGCTTGCACTGGCGTTCAAGGCCTTGGCTGGGGCTTTGAACTTCACTGTTTTGATCTTCCCGTCCTTGTAGCGCAGGGAGAGTGCCAGCTGGATCTGCTGGCCTTCCTTGATCTGCTGCTTCAAGCCGATCAACATCAGATGATATCCAGCCGCGCCAAGATCGACCGCCGAGCCTGCCGGCAGATCGATAGCTTCGACCTGGCGCATCTTCATCATGCCACCCTCGTGTACCATGCTGTGCAGTTCGGCTGTCTGTGCACAATCACATGTGACACCTACCAGTTGCGCCGCCTGCTGGCTGGTGATGACAGCTTGCACCATCGCGCTGTCCTGCCCCGGTGCCGTGGCACGCGTCCATGCATGGGAAACCTGCACATCAGCCGCTTGCGCAGCAAAAGACAGACCGAACAACACTGCAAAAAGAACCTTACGCATTTGATACTCCTTGTAAATGAGGCGCCGCATCGCTGCGGCGCCCTATTCTAGCCCCGATTCCGACCATCAGAAAGCGACGTTGGCCTTCACCCACAGATTACGCCCGGGCTCGTTGACGCGCGAAGTCTGGGTGAACCCGCTGATCATGCTGCCGGCACGGCTGAGATGCTCGGCATATGTCTTGTCGAACAGGTTGTCCACGCCCGCGCTCAATTGCGCCTGCTTGGTCAAACGGTAGCTACCATTGAGCGAGAACACCGCGAATCCTGCCGTCGCGGCGATGTCCTGTCCGGCGATGTTGCCTTGGTTGAGTGCGAAACGATCCTGCGCGGCCACCATGCGCAACAGCCCGCCCGCGCTCCACACACGGTTGTCATAGGTCGCTGCCAGACGCGCCTCCAGCGGAGGCAGTTGTGCCAGCGCCAAGCCGTCCGTGTCGTTGCTGCCACGCACATAGGATAACGTGCCGTCCAGTTTGACCGTCTCCGTCATGCGCCAGGCCACGCCCGCTTCTCCACCGTAAGTGGTGGCCGAGATGTTGCGCGCGATACTGACCAATACGGGCATCATCACGGTGCCTTTGTTGACGTTGGATTCGATCAGGATGAAGTCGCTCACCTTGCTGTAGAAACCGGAAAGCGAGCCACTCCAGTCACCGGCCGCGTAGCTCATGCCAACATCGAGTTGCACCGTCTTCTCCGGGTTCAGCGTATCGAACACACTGGCCGCGGTCGCGCTCTCCTTGTTGATCAGCTCCCAGTAGTCTGGGAAGCGTTGTGCCATGCCCAGCCCCACATACACCGTATGCGCGCCGATCTCGTGTTCGTGACGAACGAAGCCCGATGTCAGCGTGGTGCTGCGCGTATGGTTGGCGGAGGGATTCATCACCGCAGTCATGCCGCGCATCACCATCGCCCGGTCATCCTGTGCATGCCAGCTGTCGGCGCGCAGACCGCCGATGAGACGCGAAGTGTCGTCGAGCGCCAATGCCATCTCGCCGAACACACCGGTGTTGCGGAAGGCGGCATCCTGCACGCGCGTCTTGTTCTCATACGGTGTTGTGGTCTGGTTCATGGTCGAACGCAGGGTATGCGTGTTGCTCTGGTGATCGACGCCCAGTTCCAGCTGCAGCGCATCCGTCGGCAGCAGGGTCGCTACCGCACGCAGTCCATCGGTGGTGCGATCCGGGTTGGAGACGGCAGGGTTCGGCATCATCATCGAGGCCGTAAAAGTGCGCAGCGAATAGTTGTCCATCACATGGTCGATGTAGTTGTGGAAGAGTTGCGCCTCCACACCGTCCAGCAAACCGCCCATGCGCTGCTTGGTGAACTTGAGGCCGACATTGTCACGCGCGAACTTCACACCGTCCATGGCGCGGTCGGCGTAGGCGGCCTTGCCGTCGCTCTGCGCGGCGTTCAGCTCCACGCGGGTATCATCGTCCGGCGTCCAGCCCAGAGCAGTATTGGCGCTCCAGCGCGTGTAAGCGGAATGCACCGCCTTGCCGGATCCATCGGTGTAATCGTTGGCATCACTGCGCGTGTATATCCCCTGCGCGTAGAACGACTCGCTGCCGCCCCGCACATCGACGATCTGGTCGTTGCGACCGAAACTGCCCAGCATCAGCGCCGCATCGGCGTGCAGCCCCGCCTGCCCTGCACGGTCGACCTCACGCTCGAACAACACCGTACCGGCCGAGTTACCGGGACCGTACAACACGGTCTGCGGACCTTTCAGCACGGTGATCTTGCTATATGCGGCCGGGAAGACATAGGCGGTCGGCGGGTCCATGCGCTGGCCGCAGCCGCCGAGGATATGCTCGCCGTCGAGCAGGATGTTCAAACGCGAACCGGCCATGCCGCGCAGCACCGGATCGCCGTCCGTGCCGCCTTTGCGGATCACCGAGAAGCCGGGGATGGTCTTGAGATAATCGGCCCCGTCGTGGGCGGGCACGGGCTGGCGCGGCTTCCTCGGGTCGGTCTTCACTGTCAACGGTGCGCTGCTATGCGGAGCGGTCACCACCACTTCGTCCATCGTCTCGTCTGCCGCCATCGCTGCATGGCTCAATGCCAGCGCGACGCACGCCGCAATCATCTTCAACTTCATCTCATCTCCTCCGGTTTATCAAATTCAAGCGGAAAAGATTGTAGGGAGTTCGCCCTGCGCGCCCCTGCGTCATTTTGTCGCACGCCTGTAAACACGGGCATCCGGTAGAATCCGCGCCATGCATTCTTCCCTGCTCGCCTCCCAGACCGGACACTCGCACCTGCGCCGCCTGTTCATGTTGCGCAACTGGGCCATCCTCGCTCAGCTGGTCACGCTGATCTTGGTGCACCGCTTCCTCAGCACCGATCTCGCCTGGCTACCGATGCTCTCCACGGTCGGCGTGCTGGCGCTTGCCAATGCTCTGACCTGGTGGCGACTGTCACGCGATTACCCGGTCAGTCACCTGGAACTTTTCGTGCAACTGACGCTGGACGTGACCATCCTCAGCGTGTTGCTCTATTACGCGGGCGGCTCCACCAATCCCTTCATATCGCTCTACCTGTTGCCGCTGGTGCTGGCCGCCGCCATCCTGCCGCGCCGCTACACCTGGGGCATGGCGACTCTGACGCTGGCTTGCTACAGCTTGCTGATGGTCTGGTATGTACCGCTGCCGACAGGCGATGCCCATGCGCAACACACCCCAGCCATGACACAGATCGCACCCGATCAGCACACCGGGCATAACGACCCCGACTTCTGCCGCACCGAGCCAGCTCCCGCCGCTACGCCAGACGCCTCGCCACTGGGCGATGCCTTCAACACCCACGTGATAGGCATGTGGCTGGGCTTCCTCATCAGCGCGGCGGTGATCGCCTATTTCGCGGTGGAGATGGCAGCGGCGGTGCGCCTGCGCGACGCGCAGCTCAACCGTGTGCGAGAAGAGACGTTGCGCAACGAACGCATCGTGGCGCTCGGTACGCTGGCGGCCAGCGCCGCGCATGAGATGGGTACACCACTCTCCACCATGGCGGTGGTCATCGGCGAAATGCGCGACGAGTGCGAGAACCCCGAGCAAAAGGAGAATCTGAGTCTGCTCGACGATCAAGTGAAGAACTGCAAGCGCATCCTCGACACCCTGATCCGCCACGCACAGGAGTCGCCGGACGAAGTGGATGTGGAGACTTTCCTGCATGAAGTGCTGGACGAGTGGCAGTTGCTGCGCCCCACCGTGCATTACCGCTATCAGACAGACGGCGCTCGACCCGCGCCGTACATCAGCGCCGACCCCGCCCTGCGTGCCGCATTGCTGAACCTGCTCAACAATGCTGCCGATGCCTCGCCGGACGAGATGGATATCCTGCTGCACTGGAACAATGAGCGCACCGTGCTGGAGATACGCGACCACGGTCCCGGCCTCACACCGGAGGCGGCCGAACGCGCCGGCTCCGCATTCTTCACCACCAAGGAAGAAGGTCGCGGACTCGGCCTGTTCCTTGCCAACGCCACGCTGGAACGGCTGGGCGGTAGCGTGCAACTATCCAACCGAGAAGGCGGCGGCGCGACCACCGAAGTGATATTGCCCCGCACCAAGGTGAACACATGAGCGACCTGCCGACCCTGCTACTGGTCGATGATGACGACACCTTCAGAGGTGTGTTGAGACGCGCGCTGGAAAAGCGCGGTTACGCCGTGAGCGATGCGAACAGTGTGGAAAATGCCTTGCCGCTGGCGGAAGAGAATCCGCCGGAATTCGCGGTGATCGATCTCAAGATGAACGGTGTTTCTGGACTGGTACTGGTGCAGCGTCTGCACGAGCTCGACCCCAACACGCGCATCGTCATGCTCACCGGCTATGCCAGCATCGCCACCGCGGTGGAAGCGATCAAACTGGGGGCCACGCAATATCTTTCCAAACCGGCCAACGCCGACGAGATCGTGGCCGCTTTCGGCCACAGCGCCGATCCGGACAAAGCGGTGGATGCGCAACCCGCCACCGTCGACCGTCTGGAGTGGGAACACATCAACCGCGTACTGCTGGAACAGCACGGCAACATCTCCGCCACGGCCCGCCTGCTCAACATGCACCGCCGCACCTTGCAACGCAAGCTGGCGAAGCGACACGTGGTGGATTGAACGGCGCCGGGGGCGCCCGCACGATCAGAGAGAGCTGACGAACTGTATCGCCTGCTCGGCCTGCTCGGCGGCTTGCGCGGCGACCTCGTCTGCCTTATCCGGGTCGATACCCAAAGCTGCCCATTCTTCGTCGGTAACCTGATCGCCAACGAATTCGCGCAGCCCCACGGACGGAATCAGTTTCTCGGTGACGTTGATGATGCGTGCCAGCGGCAACCCTGCCGCAGCCTCCGGCGCATCAGGGGTGTGGTGATAACGGATCACCGCGACCAGTTCTTCCGGCAGATTCCAGTATTTGGCCAGCTCGGCACCCAACTCGTCATGCGTCGCTGCCAGCAACTCCCGTTCGATCTCGATGGAAGGACGATCCGGTTCGATGGCGATACGCGTATGCAAGTCATCGCTGCGCTGCACATCCAGATGCGCCAGCGCCAGATAGCCGATGTCGTGCAACATTCCGGCAAGGAAGATGAGATCGTCCTGCGGACGCGACTTGAACGGCATGGCGCGCACCACCGGCAACATGGCGAACGCGACACTCAGGTTGTGTAGCCAAAGTTCCTGCGGATCGAAGCGTCCGATGGATTTGCTCACCAGAGACATCACGGCTATGCCGGTGGCCACCGACTTTACCCGGTTCAGTCCAAGCAGCATGGCGGCATCCTTGACCGAGTTGGCCTTGCGTGCAAGACCGAGCAGCGGCGAATTGGACAGGCCGATGATCTTGGCCGAGATGAGCGGATCCTGCGAGATTAGCAGCATCATCTGCTGTTCACCTTCATCGCTATCCAAGTCCAAAGACATGAGTTTTTGCGCGATGACCGGCATAGCCGGGAGTGAATCCAGATGGCGGATACCCTGTCGCAGATCAACAGATCCACTCACTTCCTGAGTGAAATCCAGATTATGGGAGTTATCGACTGTCATAGTGGTGAGGAGGATACGTGCAGAAAGCGTGCAACTCAAGCATGTCGGCAGGACCGTCAGGCATAGGGGCTGCCATGGCACTGTATAATCCGCGCCTCACTCTGTCATGACCGATATGCGATTCCCTTTCTTTCTGCTTTGCCTGTTGTCCGGCATGCTCACTTCCGCCCATGCCTTCCCGCCCGCCCCCACGCTGGCGGCGAAACACTATGCGTTGTATGACGCCAGCAGCGGCCAGATGCTGGTGTCCGAAGCGGCGCATGAACATATCGCTCCCGGCTCCCTGACCAAGCTGATGACCGCCTATGTGGTGTTCGGGACGATCCAACGCGGTGACTTGTCAGCCAGCCAGCGCCTCGCCCCCACGCCCTATGCGCTGCGCTTGCAGAACGAGGAAACGCGCATGTTCCTGGAGGCGGACAAGGAGGTGACAGTCGAGGTGTTGCTACGCGGACTGATCGTGCAATCGGCCAACGATGCCGCACGTGTACTGGCCGAGGCTGTCGCCCACCACGAGATCGCCTTCGCCGACCGCATGAACAGCGAAGCCCAGCGGCTGGGGCTGCGCGACACGCATTTCACCAACGCGACCGGCGAGGCTGATGCACAGCATTACAGCAGTGCGCATGATCTGGCGCTGATCGCGGCGGCACTGGTGCGCGACTTTCCACAGTTCTACAGCTTGTATGCCTTGCGCGAGTACAGCTACAACGGCATCAACCAGTTCAACCGAAACCGTTTGCTGTGGCTGGATCCGCATGTGGACGGCATGCAGACCGCATACAGCGAAGCGCTCGGCTACTCGCTGGCAGCGTCTGCCCTGCGCGCACCGCGCCGCCTGATCGCCGTGGTGATCGGTGCCGACAAGGAGATATTGCGCACCTCCGAGACACAGCGTCTGCTCAACCACGGCTTCCGCCAGTATGAGTCGCTGCAGCTGTATCAAAAACAGCAGGCTGTGCGCAGCATGCCGGTCTGGAAAGGCACGCAGGACCAGCTCGACATCGGTTTCCGCGAAGATCGTTATGTCACCATCCCCGCCGGACAACGCGAACAGTTGAGCGCACAATTGGAAACGATGCAGCCGCTGGTCGCACCGGTGAATGCCGGGCAGCAGGTCGGCACCTTGCACCTGACGCTGAACGGCCAGCCTTTCCTCGACCTGCCCGTGGTGGCTTTGCATACCGTGCCGCTGGCCAATGTGTTCTCGCGCGGGGTGGATGCGATACGATTGTTGTTCCAATAGGAGGCGACGATGGATGTCTATCTGAACGGGGCGTTCATGCCCATCGAAGAAGCCAAAGTGCCGGTGCTGGACCGAGGATTCCTGTTCGGCGATGGCGTGTATGAAGTCATCCCGGTCTATGCGCGCAATGCGTTCCGCATGCGCGACCACCTGCAGCGTCTGCAACACAGTCTGGACGGCATCCGCCTGCCCAACCCTCACAGCGTGGAAGAATGGGAAGCGATCCTGGCTGTGTTGATCGCGCAACTCTCGCTGGACGACCATTACCTCTACCTGCACATCACGCGCGGCGTAGCCAAGCGCGATCACCCATTCCCCAATCCGCCGGTGCCGCCCACCGTATTCGTGATGAGCAGCCCGCTGACGCATCCCCCGGCTGAAGCGATCGCCAGCGGTGTCGCCTGCATCACAGTGCAGGACAACCGCTGGCTGCGCTGTGACATCAAATCCATCTCGCTGCTGCCCAATGTATTGATGCGTCAAGCCTCTATCGATGCGGGTTGCGGCGAAGCCATCCTGATCCGCGATGACAGCTTCATGACCGAAGGCTCGGCCAGCAACATCTTCATGGTGAAGGACGGCGTACTGCTCGCCCCCCCGAAAGACCATCTGATGCTGCCCGGCATCACCTACGACGTGATCCTCGAACTGGCAGCCGCCCACGGCATCAAGACCGTGATACGCAAGATCATGAAAGAAGAACTGTTCAGCGCGGATGAACTACTGCTCACCTCCTCCACGCGCGAAGTGATGCCCATCACCTCGCTGGACGGACGATCTATCGGAGATGGCAAACCCGGCGCGATGTTCGCGCAGCTGTATCCGCTCTACCAGACATTCAAAAAAGAGATCATGCGCAAATGAACGAACAAAAAGACTCCCTGATCGACTTTCCCTGCGACTTCCCCATCAAGGTGTTCGGCGTCGCACAGCAGGGTTTCGCGCAAGCGATGGCCGAAGCCGTGCAGCAGCACGCGCCGGACTTCAATGCCGCCGACATTGCGATGCGCGCCAGCAGCGGGGCGAAATATCTCAGCCTGACCTGCACGGTGCATGTTACCTCGCGCGAGCAGCTCGACGACATCTACCGCGCACTCAGCAGCCACCCAATGGTGAAGATGGTGTTATGACACCGCCCATCCACATCCGCGCGTTGGGGTTGGTCGACTACGAACCCACCTGGCGCGCCATGCAAAAGTTCACTGCCGAGCGCACAGCCGATACCGTGGATGAGATCTGGCTGGTGCAACATCCGCCGACCTACACGCAAGGCCAGGCAGGCAAGCCCGAGCATCTGCTGAACCCGACTTCCATCCCGGTCGTGAAGATCGACCGTGGCGGGCAGATCACCTACCACGGCCCTGGCCAGATCGTGATCTATCTGTTGCTGGACCTGCGCCACTGGAAGATCAACGTGCGCGACTTGGTGCGTCTACTTGAACAAGGCGTGATCGACCTGCTGGCGGAACATGGGGTACAGGCGGAAGGACGCGCCGATGCGCCAGGCGTGTATGTGAACGGTGCCAAGATCGCCGCGCTGGGGCTGAAGATCAAGAACGGTTGCTGCTATCACGGACTGTCATTCAATGTGGATATGGACCTGACGCCGTTCGACAACATCAATCCCTGCGGCTATCAGGGACTGCGCGTGACGCAATGTCTGGAACTGGGTATCGCACCGGAATTCGAGGAATTGCAGGCTGAGCTGACGCAGAATCTGGTGCACGGCCTGCAACACCACCTGCTGGCAAAGGGCTCAGCTTCCGCCGGTTGAGATCGCCGCCTCAGGCGGCGGTGCCAGCACGGTGACCGTCACGCGGCGGTTGCGCGCGCGGCCTGCCTCGGTTTCGTTGGACGCCACCGGCTCGTTGTCCGCGTGCCCGATGGCCTTGAGATTTCCAGCAGTCAGTCCCTGCTCGATGAACAGGCGCACCACGCTGCTGGCGCGGGCGGAAGACAGCTCCCAGTTGGAGGGAAACCTCGCCGTCGCGATCGGCAGGTTGTCGGTGTAGCCTTCCACCTCCACCGGCATAGCCTCCTCTGCCAGTATCTTTGCGACATCGGTCAGCGTCGCCACCGCCTCGGCTTGCAGCGTCGCATCGCCCTGCATGAACAGCATGCTGGCGTTGATGTCCAGCGTGACGCCACGCTCGTTCTGCGTCACGCTCATCGCGCCTTTGTTGACGAAGCTCGCCAGTTTGCTGTTGAGCGCCTCGCTCAGGCGTTTCATGCGTTCCTGCTGCTTGATGTATCTCTCGGCCAGACGCGCATTGCGGCGTTCGATAAGAGCCTTGAAGTACATCTCCTCCTCACTCAGACCGGTGCCGGCATCCCCTGTTCCCGCCTGTTTACCGAAGGCTTGGGTCATGGAACCGCTGAACACCTTGTATTTTCCTTCATTGACCGAAGAGATGCCGTACATCACCACGAAGAACGCGAACAGCAGGGTGATGAAGTCGGCATAGGAGACCATCCAGCGATCATGATTGTCCGGCCCTTGTCTTTTAGCCCGGCGTGCCATATCAGTGCAGGTAACCCCTGAGCTTGTTCTCGATGTAGTGCGGATTCTCCGCGTTGGCGATCATGCACAGGCCGTCGATCACCATCTCGCGCTTGTTCACCTCACGCTGGATGAGGATCTTGAGTTTGCCTGAGATAGGCAGGAACACCAGATTGGCGAAACCCACACCATAGATGGTGGCGATGAAAGCGACCGCGATACCGGCACCCAGTTTGGCGGGTTCGCCCAGATTCTGCATCACGTGCACCAGACCCAGTACAGCCCCCAGGATACCGATGGTGGGTGAATATCCGGCGGCTGCCTCCCACACGCGCGCGCTCTGCCAGTGCAATGTCTCGTAACTGTTCAGGTCGATCTCCAGCACTTCGCGCACCTTCTCCGCGCTGTGCCCGTCCACCAGCAACTGCAACCCCTTCTGAACGAAGGGATCGTTGATGGTTTTGATCTGCCCTTCGAGGGCGAGGATGCCGTCTTTGCGTGCCACATTGCCCCAGGCAGTCAGACGGTAGACCAGTTGCTGTGCTTCGCTCCTGGGGGTGACGAACACCCACTTGGCCATCTTCACGCCGCTGATGAACACATTCATCGGATGCTGCACCATCACCGCGCCCAGCGTGCCGCCAAACACGATAAGAAAGGCTGCCGTCTGCAGCAGCACATCGATCGCACCGCCCTCAAGAAACTGGCCGCCCAGGATACCGGCGACGGCAATGACCAGTCCGAACAGGCTGAGTATATCCATCAATGTCCCCGCAAAGTGGTACGCAAGCGCGCCACGGCCTGGCTATGCAATTGGCACACGCGCGATTCCGAGACACCCATCACTTCGCCGATCTCACGCAGATTCATCTCCTGCTCATAGTGCATGCCCATCAATAATCTCTCGCGTTCCGGCAGGCGTTCGATGGCCTGCACCAGTGCCGTGCGGAAACGGTCGTCCTGCAGCAGTTCCAGCGGGTTGGCCTCGGTGCTGTAATCATGCCGATCGAAGAAACCCTCATCGTCTTCGTTGTGGAAGTCTTCATAGTAGACCAGCTGTGCGCCGCGCGCTTCCTGCAACAACTGCTGGTATTCGGTCAGGCTGACCGACATCTCTTTGGCGATCTCGGTCTCGGTCGGCGCGCGCCCCAGCTTCTGCTGCAGCTTGCTGATGGCGTTCTCGATGCGGCGCGTGTCGCGGCGCATGCTGCGCGGCAACCAGTCCGCCCCGCGCAGTTCGTCCAGCATCGCGCCGCGTATACGTTGCGCCGCATAGGTCTCGAACTGTGCGCCGCGCAGTTCGTCATAGCGGCTAGCGGCGTCCAGCAAACCGATCATGCCGGCCTGTATCAGGTCGTCCACATCCACACTGCCAGGCAGTTTCAGCATCATATGGTGAGCGATACGCTTCACCAATGCCGCATGTTCCTGCAGGCATTGGTTCTTATCGTTCAATCCATTGGGCGTGTACATTTTCTTTATTCTTCCGATCTTGCCGGCAGTGGACTGTGCCTGGCGCGTTACCGGCGCCTCAGCGACGGCAACGGGGCTCATGTCAGCGCTGCCATGCCGCCTGTGTGCGAGCGCATCGCCTGCGCACTGCGCGGCTGCGACATGCGCATCAGTCTTTGCATGACGCTGCTCAGACGGTCCTGCACATGTTCACTGACGCTAGGTGCGCGCAGCAGTCCTTGTGCAATCTCGCGCATCGCCATCGACGATGCTGCCGAGGGGAACGCATCCACTACCGGACGGCACAATTGTGTCGCACGAAGCAACTTTTCATCAACTGGAATATAGCCCAGATACGAAAGGCTTACCTGCAAATGGTGACGCGCGACCTTTTCCATGTTGTCGAACACCGCCAGTGCCTCGCGTTCGCTGCCGACACGGTTGACCACGATATCAAAGGCCTGACGGCCGTTGTGCACCGCCATCTTCTTCAATAAGGCGTAGCTTTCGGTGATGCCGCAGGCGGTTGCGTTCAATACCAGCAGCAAGGGTTCGTCGCCGGACAGGCTGGCGCACACCGAATTGCCATCGCGGGCCGCATCCACCAGCACCACATCTCGCCCCACTGCCGCCCCCAGCAGCGATTCCAGCAGACGTTCGCGCTCGGCCTCCTCCATCTTGGGCAGTGCCTGCATCGCGCGCGCCACCGGCAACACGCCGGGACCGGCCATGCCCTGCAGCAGCACATCCTGCCAGGTCTTGTCGCCGCGTGCCGCATGCAGCAGGTCGTAACGCGGACGCAGCGCCAGCGTGTTGGCCACATTGTCGTGCGACAGGTTCTCGTCCAACACCAGCACGTCTTTGCCGGCATGGGCGAACACCGCCGCCAGATTGGTGACGATACTGGTCGCGCCCAATCCGTCGCGCGCGCCCAGCACGGTGATCACCTGGGCATTGCCGCGTGCCAGCAGTTTGCGCAGTCCGGCGGCCTGATCGCCGAAGCCGAAGGTCTGGCTATCAGTGCGCATACTCCCTCCCTGCGGGGACACCGCTGGTCAGCCCGGCCATGAAGGCCGGGAAATCCATTTCCGGCAGTGCAAAGTTGGAGGCCTTGCCAACGTCCTTGAAGGTGCGGTGCAGCAGATAGTCCAGCTTCACCTCATGCAGGTCTTCCGGCACGCGCTGGCCGCTGGCGATGTAATGCATGGCCAGTTTGTGGCGCGCCACCACATCGAGCACCGTGCCCAGCGTGACCGCTTCGTCCAATTTGGTCGGGATGCAACCGATCACACCCGGTCCGCCGTACATCTTCACCACATCATCCAGCGTGCCGCCTGCACTGGTAGCGTTCAGCAGCAGCAAGCGGCCGATGCCGGCTTCGTCGAACATGCGATTCTGCTCGGCCACGCGGCTGTCGCGCTGGCCCACACCCATGGTGTCGATCAGTACCAGATGCTTGTGTTTGAGACCGGACAGGGTGAGTTTCAGATCGTTGGCATCGCGCACGGCATGTACGCTCACGCCGAGGATCTTGGCGTAGATGCGCAGTTGTTCATAGGCACCGACACGGTAGCTGTCGGTGGTGACCAGTGCCACCTTGTCCGCGCCGTAACGCACCACCGCACGTGCGGCCAGCTTGGCTGTGGTGGTAGTCTTGCCAACGCCGGTGGGGCCGACCAGCGCATACACACCGCCGCGCGTCACCACGTCGTCCTGTACACCGGCCACGCGCAGGTTGTGCGCGAGGATGCGCTTGACCCAATCCAGATCGGCGTTGGCCGGCATCTTGTCCAGCAAGCGGCGCGACAAGGCCGGACTGAAGCCTACATTGACCATGTCACGCATCAGACCGGAGCGCTTCGGATCCTGTTGCTGGATGTTGCCCCAGGCCAAGGTGGCCATCTGCTCCTGCATCTGTTTGTGCATGGACTTGAGTTCGCTCAACAGGCGCTGTTGCTCGGCGGGTTCTTGCGCCGCTTCAGCGATAGCGGGAGTCGGCGTCACAACACGTTGCGTTTCCGCCGCGAGCACTTTCGCGCCAAGTGTGGCGGCCTGGCTCTGCGCACGATCGGAAAGACCGGAACGGGGTTCTATGCGTTTGTCGAGGCGTGGCTTGGAGGAGGCGCGTGATTCGACCACACGTGTCTCGTTCAGATGGGCCAACTCGCTGCCCGGGATGGCGACGATCTCGACCCCCTCGGCCACTTTGCGATTGGACAGGATGACGGCGTCCTCGCCCAGTTCGATGCGTACCAGTTTCAGGGCCTCGCGTGAGCTACCTGCGATGAATTTTCTTGCGTTCATGCTCTACCTCCTACCATGGCTGTCACCCGGATCGTTTTGAAACCGGGCACTTCTTCTTGGGAAATGACTTTGAGTTGCGGTACGGCGCGTTTCAGGAAGCGTGCCAACAGATCGCGCAGGCCGCCGGGCACCAGCAATACGGTGGGCAGACCCAGCCGCTCCTGAGCAGCGGCGGCGGCACGTGCTTCGTTGAGCAGGGTATTGGCCAGTCCCGGCTCGATGGCGGAACCGCCCGCCTGCAAGGCCTGACCGAGCACGTATTCCAGTTCCTTGTCCATACCGATGACCTGCAGCTCCTGCGACGACGGATAGTATTGCTGCACGATAGCGGCGCCCAGTCCGACCCGCACCAGCGAGGTGAGTACGGTAGCGTCCTGCGTTCTCGGCGCATGCTCGGCCAGTGTCTCGAGGATGGTGCGCATATCGCGGATATGCATGCCTTCGTCGAGGAGGTTCTGCAGCACCTTCTGCACGGTGGTGAACGGCAGCAGGTTGGGGATCAGGTCTTCGGTCAGCTTGGGCGCAAGCTTGCCCAGATGGTCCAGCAATTGTTGCAGCTCCTGACGGCCGAGCAGCTCGGCGGCGTAGGTCTGGATCAGGTGACTCATATGGGTCGCCACCACGGTACCGGCATCAACCACGGTATAACCCATAGCCTGCGCCTGGTCGCGCAGGTTCTGCTCGATCCAGATAGCGGGCAGTCCGAAGGCCGGGTCTTTGGTTGGCGTACCGGGCAACATGCCGCTCACATTGCCGGGATTGATCGCCAGCAGTTGTTGCGCATAGGCTTCGCCACTGCCGATCTCGGCCCCCTTGAGCGTGATGCGATAACTGTTCGGCGACAGATCGAGGTTGTCACGGATATGCACGGGTGGCGGCAGGAAGCCCATGTCCTGCGTGAATTTCTTGCGGATACCCTTGATGCGGCGCAGCAGGTCGCCGTCCTGCGCCTTGTCCACCAGCGCGATCAGGCGGTAGCCCACTTCCAGACCCAGCACATCCACCTGGGACACGTCTTCCCAACTGGCTTCGGCCGCTTCGGGGATCACCACTTCCTGGGCCTGCACTTCCTGCTCCTGCACCTGCGCCTGCTTGCCCTTCTGCATCAGGAAATAGGCGAACCAGCCCATTGCGCCGGCCAGCATCAGGAAGGCGAAATGCGGCATACCGGGGATCATGCCCATCAGGCCGATGATGGCGGCGGTCAGCACGATGACATGGGGATTGGAGATCAGCTGCTTGCTCAGTTGCTGGCCGATGTTATCTTCGGAAGCAACGCGGCTCACCACCATACCGGCAGCAGTGGAGATCACCAGCGCCGGGATCTGCGCCACCAGACCGTCGCCGATGGTGAGCAGGGTGTAGTACTTGGCGGCAGTCGCCAGATCGAGATCATGCTGCAACATGCCGACCACCAGACCGCCGACCACGTTGATCAGCATGATCATGATGCCGGCCACGGCATCACCGCGCACGAATTTTGAAGCACCGTCCATGGCACCGTAGAACTCGGCTTCCTGCGATATCTCGGCGCGGCGCTTGCGTGCCGCATCCTCGCCGATCAGACCCGCGTTCAGGTCCGCATCGATGGCCATCTGCTTGCCGGGCATGGCATCCAGAGTAAAGCGCGCGCCGACCTCGGCGATACGGCCCGCACCCTTGGTGATGACCACGAAATTGATAATGACCAGGATGATGAACACCACCAGACCGACGGCGTAGTTGCCGCCGACCAGGAAGTGGCCGAACGATTCGATCACCTTGCCGGCTGCAGCCGGGCCGGTGTGTCCTTCCAGCAGCACCACGCGCGTGGAAGCGACGTTGAGCGAGAGTCGCAGCAGGGTGGAGATCAGCAGCACCGCAGGGAACACCGCGAAGTCCAGCGGCTTAGTGGTGTTCATCGCCACCAGCAGCACCATGATGGCCAGCGCGATGTTGAAGGTGAACAGCATGTCGAGCAGCAGCGGCGGCAACGGCAACACCATCATCGACAGGATCATCACGATCAGCAACGGCCCGGCCAAACCGCGCACGCCGGTACTGGTAAGTGATCCCTTGAGTGTATTGATGATGTCGTTCATGTCGCGCCCCGTTCTGCTATCCGTTTCGCCGCGCCCCAAAGGGGGCTCATGGCTCGTACGTATTATCTGGAGGGTGCGTCAAATCAAAGGTGGGAATAGAAGGGGAATTGTGCGGCTATTAATCGCAGTGCCTGGGCACTGCATCAATCAGCAGCCGCTTCGGCCAACTCTTTGGTCAGCGGGTCGAGTTCCTTGGGCACGGGCAACTCGCCCGGCTTCACCGGCTTGACCCCGCCCTGCTTCTTGTAGCGACGCAGCTGGTAGACATAGGCCAGCACTTCCGCGACAGCCGTGTAAAGCGCTTCTGGAATAGGCGCACCTAACTCGCTGTGTTTATGCAAGGCACGCGCCAGCGGTGGTGCTTCGAGGATAGGCACGTTGTGTTCCTTGGCGATCTCTTTGATCTTGGCCGCCAACAGGTGTGAACCCTTGGCTACCACGATAGGCGCGCGCATCTTGTCCTCGCTGTATTTGAGTGCGACCGAATAGTGGGTCGGGTTGGTCACCACCACGTCGGCGGTCGGGATCTCGGACATCATGCGGCGGCGTGCGATCTCGCGCTGCATGCTGCGGATGCGTCCCTTGACCTGCGGATTCCCCTCGGTCTCCTTACCTTCCTGGCGGACCTCTTCCTTGGTCATCTTCAGCTTCTTGGTGTGTTCGTAAAGCTGGAACGGTACATCGATGACCACGATCAACACCATGCCCGCCATGATGGCGGCATAGCTCCACCAGATCATGTCATTCAGATGCGGGATAGCGCGCACGACCGGCTCGCTCACCAGTTGCATCACTTCGTCGCGATTGGCCCATACCACCCAGGCACCGATAC
The DNA here is from genome assembly GCA_043827165.1 of Pseudomonadota bacterium. GTDB lineage: Bacteria > Pseudomonadota > Gammaproteobacteria > Burkholderiales > Gallionellaceae > Sideroxyarcus. The sequence goes on along the minus strand of JBDRPJ010000007.1, from coordinate 139,002 downwards.
CGCCGACCAGGATCGCCTTGCCCAGCGCCTTGAGCAGTTCGATCAGACTGTGGGCGGAAAACATGCGCTTTATGCCGCTGAAAGGATTGAGTTTGCCGAATTTCGGCTGTAAAGCCTTGGGCGAAAACAGCCAGCCACTCATCAGCAGCGGCGAGAGTAGCGCCACCAGCACCAGCATCACGAGGAATGGCACGAAGGTGAGCAGGATGTCCATGAACAGATCATGCAGCCTTGGCACCATCAGCTCGATGTTGAAAGCAAGCGCCCGATCCAGTGTCAGCCCGTTATGCAGAAGCCGCAGCATCCCCTGGCCCAGCACCTCACCCATCATCCAGAGCCCGGCACCACCGGCCACAAGGCCCATGAAAGTGGACAGCTCGCGCGAGCGCGCAACCTGACCATCCTCGCGCGCCTTGTCAAGTTTGCGTTGCGAGGGTAATTCTGTCTTTTCGAGATCGCTGTCCTGACCGGCCATGTCATCCATCCTTTATCGGTGTGGCGATCATAGGACGGGTTCGCGCGTGGCAAGGGCGCGAAATGAAGGGGTTTTTCAGCCCTATTGCATAGATTCCAATGCACCAGACCGACATAAGATGGCATCATTGCGGCAGGCACCTCAAGCAACTACAGAGGTGGCCGATAAGAATCATTAGACATATGCATCAGGGGGAAGTATGAAAAGGAATATCACGCCGACCTCGGTCGAGAGAGTGATGCGGGACGACGACTTCATCGTCTCCATGACCGATACCAAAGGGCGCATCACCTACGGCAACCGTATCTTCATCGAATTCTCCGGCTATCAGGAAGAAGAACTGCTGGGTACCCAGCACAACATCATCCGCCATCCGGATATGCCCCGCGCCGTGTTCCAGTTGCTGTGGGACAAGATCCAGAAAAAGGAAGAGTGTTTCGCCTATGTGAAGAACATGTCCAAGGACGGCGCTTTCTACTGGGTGTTCACCAACGTGACGCCGACCTTCGACCCTTCCGGCAACATCAACGGCTATCTCTCCGTGCGACGCAAACCCAAACGCAGCGGTATCGATGCGGTGACGCCGCTGTATGCCGCCATGCTGGAAGCGGAGCGCAAGGCCGGTCCGGCCAATGCCATCCCGGCATCCACCAAGATCCTGGTGGATATCCTGAACGAAAAAGGAATGAGCTATGACGAACTGGTCCTTGCAATCTAGATTCTCCGCCCTGCTGTGGGCGTTCTCCTTCGGCACGCTGGTCATCATCCTGACCAGTTTCGCCCGTCATGGTTTCGATGCATTCATGATCACCTTCCTGGTAGTGGGTATCGCGGTCTCTACCACGGGGCAATGGCTGACCCGTCGGTGGCTGGCCCCCCTGAAGAAGGTCGAGGCCGTGGTCAATGACGTAGCCGCCGGCAAGTTCAATTCCCGCATCACCGGCATCGGCCATGCCCACGACGAGATCAGTCTGCTGTGCTGGGACGTGAACGACATGCTGGACCAGTTGGCCACCTTCTTCCGCGAGCAGGAGACCAGCTTCCGCGCCAATCTGGCAGGCAACTTCGAACGCCAGGCGATGAGCGGCGGCGTCCACGGCGGCTTCAAGAAGGGGCTGACCAACCAGAACATCCTGCTGGACGGCATGGCCGAGCAGAAGCGCAGTGCCATGCGCACCCATATGTTGTCGCGCGCCCACCACCTGAACACCGACAACTTGCTGAAGAACCTGGTCTCCAACCAGAATGATCTGAAGACCATCACCGACAACATGGAAGAGCTGGCCCGTATCTCGCGCCGCACGCGCGAGGATGCCGAGGAAAGCCGTGCATCGGTGAAGGATGTGGTGCAGCGCCTGTCGGGTATCGTGGCGCGTGTGAACCACGCCAACGAGGCGATCACCAACCTCAATGCACGCAGCAGCGAGATCACCAAGGCGGTCGGCCTGATCACTTCCATCGCCGACCAGACCAACCTGCTCGCACTCAATGCCGCCATCGAGGCGGCCCGTGCGGGCGAAGCCGGACGCGGCTTCGCCGTGGTGGCGGACGAGGTGCGCAAGCTGGCCGAGAACACCAAGAACGCCTCAGAATCGATCGGACGCATCATGCTGATGCTGCAGAGCGAATCAGCCAAGATGCTGACCGACTCGCAGGAGATGCACGAGATCGCCAATTCCTCGCAGAGTGTTATCGGCAAGCTGGAACACAAGTTCGGCCAGTTCTACGAATCAGCTGTGACCTCGCTGGCCAGCGCCCGCTACGCTCAGGACCTGAGTTTCGCGTCGCTGGTGAAGGTCGACCACGTCATCTACAAGCAGCGCGCCTATGTACTGGTCAACGACTGGGACAACGAGGAATACAAGACCGCGGTCGGGGTCGATCATCACAACTGCCGTCTGGGCAAGTGGTACGAAGGCGCCGGTAAAGAGGTGTTCGGCGAGATGCCATCGTTCCGCAAACTGGATGTGCCGCACGGCAAGGTGCACGGCTCCGTTCACCAGATGCTGTCACTGATGGAACGCGACTGGGCACACGACGAATCCTTGCAGGATCAGATTTTGGCGCAATTGAAGGAGGCGGAAAACGCCAGCCTGGAGGTGATGGCAATCATAGACCAGATGGTCGCCGACAAGCACCCGCAGATAGCGAAGCGTGGCTGATCATTAATGGGTGGGGACGCGTCCGCGCATCGCCACCCGCTCAGTATTCCCGGCTGCGCATGATCGCCCGCTCGGCGATCCTCTCCAGCGGCAACACCTCATCCACCGCGCCCAGCTCGATCGCCGCACGCGGCATACCGAACACCACGCAACTCTCTTCATCCTGGGCCAGATTGATGGCACCGGCCTGCTTCATCTCCAGCATGGCGACCGCCCCGTCCTTGCCCATACCGGTCAGCATCACACCGACGACGCGCGCGCCCAATACACTGGCAGCAGATCGGAACAGCATCTCCACCGAAGGACGATGGAAGTTCACAGGCGGTCCGTCATTCAGATGGATGCGATATCCCGTGCCATTTCTCGCGATCTGCAGATGCGCATTACCCGGGGAGAGATATACCGTCCCCCCGCGGATGTTTTCACCTTGTTCGGCTAACTTGACCTTCAGCTTGCACAGTCCGTCCAGACGCTCCGCGAAAGAAGGCACAAAAGACTCGGGCATGTGCTGCGCGATCAGGATAGGCGGTGCATCTACCGGCATCTTCGACAGGAATATGCGCAAAGCATCCGTTCCGCCAGTGGAAGAGCCCACGACGATGATGCGTCCCTCAGGCATGCTTGGCCAACTCGTAGACGGTCTGTCCGCGCAATTTGAAATAGGCGGCGGCATGATAGAAACTCTCCGAATGCCCCGCGAATAGCAGACCATGCGGGTGCAGCAAGGGCGCGAACTTCTTCAGGATGCCGAGCTGGGTATCCTTGTCGAAGTAGATCATCACATTGCGGCAGAAGATGCCATCCAGCTTCTCACGGACCGGATAGTTCGCATCGAGCAGATTGATGCGCTTGAACTCGATGCACTGCTGCAACTCCGGACGCACTTTGAAATGCCCGTCCCCGTCAGGAAGAAAGAAGCGGGCTACGCGTTCCGCACCAAGTTTGAGTACGGCATCCGCTTTGTAACGGCCGGTTCTTGCTGTGACCAGCACATGGCTATCCAGATCCGAAGCGATGATGCGTACCGAATGATCGAAACCGCCGAACGTCTCCGCGGCGGTGATCGCCATCGAATACGCCTCTTCGCCGGTGGAGCAGGCCGAACACCACAGACGTATCGGTCGGGACGCACCAAGTTGCCGCAGGAAATCCGCCAGCAAATTGAAGTGATGCGCCTCGCGGAAGAACGAGGTGAGATTGGTGGTCAGGGAATTGACGAAGGCTTCCCATTCATCCTCGTGACCTTTCTGCAGGAAAGACAGATATTCCGAGAAGGTCTTGATCCCGGTCACGCGCAGCCTTCTCGCCAAGCGGCTGTAGACCAGTTCCTGCTTGCTGTCCGCCAGAGCGATGCCGGCATGGCGATGGATCAGGTCACGTATCTTCTGGAAATCCTGGTCGGTAAAAACGAATTCACGATTCATCATGCTGGGACAAAACCCGGTTCCGGCTGTCATGTATCGAACAACCGGAACTCAGTACCGGTGTCATTTTGTGGAAGCGCACAACAGACTGTTGTCCCCCTCCCCGGCGATGGCGATGCGCTCCAGTGCGGACAGGACAGCCATGCTGTCAGACTCCATCTTGCCCACCAGAGTCATGCCGCGCAGCGGATCGCCCGCATGGAATGCGGCCACGGCATCTTTGCCGTTATGGTGGAAACTCTGGTGCGGTGCGGCCACCGCCTGATAGCCATCCAGCCTGGAGAAACAATCCTTGCCTTCACCCTCGAAGTACCATTTGCCCAGACGGCAAGCAGTGTGGGAAGCAAAGCTATCCGACTCCCTGTCGGAGATTCCCATAAACACCTTGTATATCTCGAACTTGTACAGGATGTGATCGATCTTGGCGACTTCGACGAAGCTGCGCAACGCGGCGGCCGAGATAGTGCCTTCCATGGTGTGTGACAGGTCCAGCAGATGCTTCATGTTCTCCATCACGTTGCCCACATCGCTGCTGAACGCCTGCGACTTTTTCGCCCATTCTTCCATCTGGGTGCGCGCATGGTGTGTCTCGTCCTGGATCGCCGTCACGATGACCGATATCTCGCTGGTCGCCTTGGCAGTGCGTTCCGCCAGCTTGCGCACTTCATCCGCCACCACGGCGAAACCGCGTCCCTGCTCGCCGGCACGCGCCGCCTCGATAGCGGCATTCAATGCCAGCAGATTGGTCTGGTCCGCGATCTCCTTGATCAGTTGCACGATGCTGCCGATCTGTGCAGCACGTTCGGTCAAACCCTGAACGTTCTTGGAAGTGCGCAAGGTATCACCGGACAGCGATTCCAGACTGGAGGCGATGTTGAGCACCGCTTCGCGATTGTTCACCGAGACATTCGCCGCTTCGATGGCATTCTGCTTCTCTTCGCGCAAGGAAGTCGCCGCCTCGACCTGCGAGGTTTGCAGGGCGATGAACGACTCGCCGAAACCCTGCATGTTGGCGAATATCTGGTCTGCCACCTCGCACTTCAGCTTTGCCTGTTCGGCTTCCTGACGATACGACTCGCGCTGCCCTTCCAGCCTGACCAGCTCGTCCCGCAGATTGCCGATATCACGTTCCGTCTCTACCAGACGGCGCTGTGCCGCTTGATAGTCCTGCTTGATCTTTCCGCCAAACATGACTTCCTCCAGATTGATATTATTGTTCCATGCAATACAAGGTCAGACCTTGAAGACTTCCACCGACTGTCTGACCTCTCTTGATTTACCTTCCAGCGAGTTGGCCAGATCGAGCAGCCCTTTTGCCGCCCCCGCGTTCTCTTCCGACATCTGCGAGACACGCTCGGTACTCTTGGCCAGCTCGGAGGCGGCAGAGTTCTGTTCTTCCAAAGCCACAGCGATATCATCGATCACACTGGCCACTTCACCGAAACTGTGCTGGATATGTTTGATGGAAGTCTGCGCCGTCTCGGCATCCCCCACCCCCTGGCGAGTGGTATTGACCACCTTGTCCATACCCGCCAACGCATTCGCCGCCACTGCGCCGATCTTGCCAGACATCTGGCTGATCTCATTGGTCGCCCCGGCCGTACGCTCGGCCAGTTTGCGCACCTCATCCGCCACCACAGCGAAACCGCGGCCCTGCTCCCCTGCTCTTGCCGCCTCGATAGCCGCATTCAATGCCAGCAAGTTGGTCTGGTCGGCGATCTCCTTGATCACCTTGACCACGTCGCTGATGCGCGAGGCATCCTCACCGAGCCGCGAGACTTCACCCGAAGCACTTTCGATCTCGCCCGCGATCTCCAGCAAGCCGGCGACCGTCTTGTTGACGACCTGCGCACCCTTTTCCGCACTGGCGCGCGAACTGTTGGCGATCTGTTTGGCATTGCCGCCCTGATCGCTGATATGCGTGGTGGAGACACTCAGTTCCTCGATAGCGGCAGCCATGCCCGCTACGGAATCGGATTCATGATTGACGTTCTCGGCGATCTGCTGGGCAGAAGTCGCCAGGCTGTGCGCCATATCGCCGACATGATGGGCCTGCGACTTAACTTGACCGATCATGTCGCGCAGGCTGGCCTGCATCTGATAGGCGTTCGCCAGCACACTGCCCGGCACGGGCTGCCCCGCCGGCTGCCGCGAGAAATCACCCTGCGCCATCGTGTTCACCACGGCCGCCACATCACGCGGATCACCGCCCAACTGGCGCATGACCTGGCGGATGATGACGGTCGCCAGCAGGAAAGAGATAGCCAGCGAGGCCAGCACCCAGGCGACGATCACGTTGCGCCGGTGCTCGTAATCGTCCTGCGCCATGGTGATCTTCTCTTCCGCCTTCTGCTCGGTGAAGGCCATGAACCCTTCTCGCAACCCCCTGACTTGCGCCAAGACCGGCCGGTCGATCCCCTCCACTTTCGCATCCGATACCATGCCGTCCCCGCGGTGCGCATCGATCTGGGCGAGGTATTGGTCGCTGACACTCTGGTGCGCTTGCTTCAACACATCCAGTTCGCCGATGAACCCGGCGAACTCCTGCTCGTGCCCCAACGCGAGTTGTTTCAGTCCGTCGCTCGCTGCCTGCAGGCTGCGCTCGAAACGCTCGCGTTCCTCGACGAAGCCGGCTCGGTATTTCTTCTTCTTTTCCGCATCCTCGCCGCGCATCCACACGTTCTTGGCATGCTTGGTCTGCTTCAGGAACGCGATATCCATGGTGCTGATGTGTTCCATCACCATGATGTCCGACTTCAGCCTTTCGACCCCGACCTTCTCAGCGTTGACAGCGCCCTTGAGCATGAACAGCGCGAATAACGCCATCGCCACGAACATGGCGAACGACGTCGACTCCAGCACCAGGAACTTCTTCTTCAACGACAGTGCGGCAAACATCTTTCCCTCCGGTGATTGTTTTTATTATCGGATCAGTTGCCGCGCACATCGCTGAGCAGTTCCTTGATGTCCAGTATCAGCACGATATCGCCCTCGCTGGACATGGTCACACCCGCCACACCCTTGGGACGGAAAGTATCCAGCGATTTGATCACCACGTCTTCGTGGCCGACGAAACCGTCTGCTGTCAGGATGAAGCTGTTACTGCCGAACTGCATCAGCACACCGACTTCAGAACGTTCATTGTTGCCCCAGCCGATCAGCTGGGTGAGCGGCAGTACCGGCAGCACTTCGCCGCGCACGATCATGGTGGCCTTGCCGGAAACCTGCTGCAGCGCATCGCGCGTGACCGGCAATATCTCGCGCACCATGGACAGCGGCACCGCGAACGACTGGTCTCCCAGACGCAGCACCAGCACAGGCAGGATCGCCAGCGTCAGCGGCAGCGAGATGGAGAATACCGAACCCTTGCCGGGTTCGGATTGGATCTGGATGCTGCCGTTCAGTTTCTGGATATTGGTCTTCACTACATCCATGCCGACACCGCGTCCGGACACGCTGGATATCTCGTCCTTGGTGGAGAAACCGGGCAGGAATACCAATTCGAGGCACTGGTTCTCGTCCAGCGTGTTGGCCACCTCGCTGGTGATCAAGCCCTTTTCCACCGCCTTGTTGCGGATCACTTCAGGGCGCATCCCTTTGCCATCGTCGGTGATGGTGATCAGGATGTGATCCCCTTCCTGACGTGCGGCCAGCTCGACCATGCTCTTCTCGGGCTTGCCAGCGGCACGACGCTCCTCGATGGTTTCGACACCGTGATCGACCGCGTTGCGCACCAGGTGCACCAGCGGATCGTTCAAGTCCTCGATCATGGTCTTGTCCATCTCGGTCTCTTCTCCGATCAGCACCAGCTCCACATCCTTGCTCAGCGAACGCGCCAGATCGCGCGCCAAACGCGGATATTTCTTGAACAGTCGGCCGATGGGTTGCATGCGCGTCTTCATTACCGCGTTCTGCAGGTTCACGACCAGCATGTCGAGCTGGGTCACCGACAGATCCAGCTCGCGCAGCGTGTCGCTATCGCTGCGCCCCTGCAAGATGTCGGAGCGCAAGTGCGTCAAACGGTTCTTGGTCAGACCGATCTCGCCGGATAGGTTGAGCACCTGATCCAGACGCTCGGTATCCACCCGGATGGTGGTCTCTTTTGCTTCGGTGGCCGGCACATCGCCGCCGCGCCGGCCGACCGTGCTGCCCGGCACGTCGGTAGAACGTCTGCCGAATGCCTTGCGCGTCGATTCTTCCTCGTTGATCGCCTGCTTGATCACTTCCGGATCGCGTTTGGCGCCGACCTGCTCGACGATGTCGTTACCAACCAGCGCCTTGTGCAGCGCTTCCCAATCTACGTTCTCAGCCTCGATGACCGGCAGGGCAGCCTGATCAGCTGCCGCTGCAGGAACAGCGGCAGTCGGGGCTGAAGACTTGATCGATGCGACCGCCTTGCCCTCTAGAGCGTCCTTCAGGGCGCTGATGATGTCGGCTGGCGCGGCCTGCGGTTGCTGATTCTGCTGCAGGGCACCGAACATATGACGCACTTCTGCCGTGGCGGCGAAGATCACATCCATGAGTTCTGCGCTCAGCTTCAGCTCCTTGTTGCGCAACTTGTCGAACAGGTTCTCTGTCAGATGACACAATGTCACCAGTTCGGTCGCATTCAAGAAGCCGGCTCCGCCCTTGATGGTGTGGAAACCGCGGAATATCTCGTTCAACAGCCCGCCTTCTTCCGGGGATTTCTCCAGCTCCATCAGCTTGCTGTCCACATCGGACAACATGTCCCCTGCTTCCATCAGAAAGTCACTCAGCAGGTCTTCCATTCCGGCAAAATCGTTCATTTTTCGCTCCTTGTAGGTCAGGCTTCAGCCTGACAGGCTTGGTCGGACCGAAGTCCGACCAACCTAAAACCTTTCAGAATCCCAAGCTCTCAAGCAGATCGTCGACCTGATCCTGACTGGTAACCACATCATCCCTGCCCTTAGCGTTGATCACCGGGCCATTCAACAGACCCGCGTTCTCAGCACGTACCGCCGGCGGCGCGTTCTCCAGCAACAGTTCCACCAGTTGTTTTTCCATCTCTTGCGTCAACTGAATGATCTTCTTGATGACCTGCCCGGTCAGATCCTGGAAATCCTGGGCCATCATGATCTCCAGCAGATAGGCATTCACTTCCTTGCCCTGCTTGGGCGTCTCATGTAGATGGGCATGTGTCTGCATGACCAGCGCCTTGAACTGCTGCACATCCAGTTTCTTCTGGAACAGCAGATCCCATTGCGCAGCCAACCGTTGCGACTCATCGGAAAGCTTGTCGACCAGTGGCTGCGCCGATTCTGTGGCGGTCAGCACGCGTTCTGCCGCCTGCTGTGTCAGGGTCGCCACATAGTTGAGACGGTCGCGCGCATCAGGGATGGTCGAAGCCGCTTTCTCGATCTCCTTGTGCAGGCCGAGTTCACGCAAGGTGTCATGCAGCTTGCGCGCCATGTGACCGACCTGGTTGAGGACCTTGGCGGGCTCCGCATCAGCGTTCAACTGGATTACTTTGGCAGCAGCCTTGGGTTCATCGGTATTGGCAGAGATGATGCTATCGAACAGTGCTTCGAGATCGTCCGAGTCGTTATTTGCAGGATTAGCCATGATTCACCTCACTTGTTCAAATGCGGATTTGCCGCAAATATCTTTTTCAGTTTTTCGTCCAGCGTCGCGGCAGTGAACGGCTTGACCACATACCCGGACGCACCAGCTTGTGCAGCCTCGATGATGTTTTCCTTCTTCGCTTCTGCCGTCACCATCAATACCGGCAGATGCTTGAGCGCCGCGTCGGCACGAATCGCACGCAGCAGTTCGATACCGGTCATGTTCGGCATGTTCCAATCCGACACCACGAAATCGAACGTTTCGCCGCGCAGCTTGTTCAGCGCATCCACGCCGTCTTCCGCCTCTTGCACATTGACGAAACCCAGCTCTTTCAGGAGATTGCGCACGATGCGACGCATCGTGGAAAAATCGTCCACCACCAGAAATTTTGTATTCTCTATTCCCATCTCAATCTCCTTAATGCAACTTCCATCCAGCTTGTTATGTCAGCAACGGCCTCAGAGTCGACGACAACACCATCGAATCGAACTTGGGCACGTAGTAATCCACGCCCACACGCGTACCCATGGCCCGATTGGCGTCGGAAGACAGCGAGGAGTGCATCACCACCGGGATGCCTTCGAAACGCCTGTCGTTCTTGATGTACTGAGTCAATACATATCCGTCCATCGCGGGCATTTCGGCATCGGTCAGAATGACCTGTATCTGGTTGTGCAGATCTTGCCCGCTGCTTTGTGCAGCATCAGCCATCGTGCGCAAGCGATCCCATGCTTCCTGACCATTGTTGGACTGGATATGCTTGACACCCATACGATCCAGAACTTCTGCGATCTTGCGGCGGGCTACCATGGAGTCGTCGGCGAAGAACACACACAGATCATGAGCGGATTCGATGCGCTCGACGTTGCCGACAATGGCTTCACCGAAGGCGTTGGAAAGGATCTGCTCCACATCGAGAATGGACACCAGGGAACCGTCATCCAGATTAGTGATGGCGGTGATCAGAGCATCCTTGTCGGACAGCATGCCCTCGGTCGGGCGCACCTTGTCCCAATCGACGCGGATGATGCGATCCACATCCTTCACCAGGAATCCGAGGATATGGTTGTTGTACTCAGCCACCATCATGGTCTGGTGCGGATCTTCTTCCTGGATACCCATGAACTTCGCCAGATTCAGCACCGGCATCACATGGCCGCGCAGACTGACGATGCCGTCCACGCCCTGCGGCATATTTGGTGTGCGAGTGACCTTGCCTGCCTGTGACACTTCCTTCACTTTGAACACGTTGATGCCGAACTTTTCATTTGTTCCCAGATTGAACAGCAGAATCTCCATCTTGTTGGTACCGGCCAGGCTCGTACGGGCATCGATATGATCGAGCAGACCATCGTTCTCACTGTTTGCCAACATGTCTTCGTTGTATGCCATCTCGTGCTCCTCTTATCCCAGCAGACGCGCCAGCGTCTGCGACAATTTCTGCGGCTCGAACTTGGGTACATATTCGTCCACCCCGACCGCCTTGCCCAACTGCTGATTGGAACTGCTGGACAGCGAGGAATGCATCAGCACCGGGATTCCGTTGAATCGTTTGTCGGCCTTGATCTTGCGCGTCAACATATAACCGTCCATCTCCGGCATCTCCACATCGGTCAGGATCACCTGCACCATCTCTTTCAGTGGAGTATTGGATGATTCGGCATAGTCCGCCATACGTGCCAGTTCTTCCCAAGCCTTGCGGCCGTTGATGGCAGAGATGGACTTGACGCCCATCGCCTCAAGGGTACGCGCAATCTGGTTGCGCGCGACGGACGAGTCGTCGGCGTAGAACACGGTGCGATTTTCTTTTCCGATTGACTTGACCGCTTTGAAGATCATGTCGTCCGAACCGAAGTGTCCGGTCTCGGCCAGCACCTTTTCCACGTCCAGCATCATCACCAGACGCTTGTCCTTAAGCTCCGTGATGGCGGTCACCAGACCGCCCATCTCCGCAGCCAGCATTTCGGGCGGAACGCGCATTGCCGACCAGTCCAAGCGCAGGATGTTGTCCACCGACTTCACCAGGAAACCCTGGGTGTGTCCGTTGTATTCGGTCACTATCATGATGTCGGGCTTGCTGTCGGACTCCATGCCGATGTACTTGGCCAGATCGATCACCGGCACCAGGGCTCCGCGCAAACTCACCATACCTTCCACCGCCGCCGGCATCTCGGGCGCGCGCGTGATCTCGGGTATGCGCATCACTTCGCGCACCTTGAATACGTTGATGCCGAAGGTCTCTTCGCGGCCGGTGCGCAGGTCCTTGCCCAGAGAGAACATCAGGATCTCCAGCTTGTTGGTGCCCGCCAGCTTGGTACGCGCATCGATATTCTTTAACAGTTCAGACATTGCTCTCTCCTTGCTCAGCCCTGGTTCCGCATGCCGCACTTGGTCAGCGGATAACCTGCTTTGCTTAATTCATCGGCCGATTTCGCCAGTTCCACAGCCGCATCACGCGTCTGCTGCGAAGAACGGGCATTCTCGTCCACCAATCCGGAGATATGCTCCAGACTCTTGGCCACATTCTCCCCGGCTACGGACTGCTCCTTGGACGCCATGGTGATGTGGTCGATACGCTGGGACATGCTGACCGTGGCCTCCATCACTTCTGTCAGCCGCTCACCGTTGTCGCGAATCAGCGTGATGCCGCTCTCGACCTCGACCACCGCCTCACCCATGGATTTAACCGCCTCATTGGAGATCGCCGTGATATCGGCAATGGTCTTGGTGATGTCTTTGGTGCTTGAAGACGTACGCTCTGCCAACTTGCGCACTTCGTCCGCCACCACTGCGAAGCCGCGTCCCTGCTCGCCGGCACGCGCTGCCTCGATGGCCGCATTCAAGGCCAGCAGATTGGTCTGGTCGGCGATCTCTTTGATCGAGTTTGCTATTTTACCGATTCTTTCTATGGAAGCCCCCAGATCTGAGATGGTCTTGCTGGAGCGCTGCACAGTCTCTGCCACCTTGGTGGTCGCGTCGATACTGAGCCCCATATTGGCATTGTTCTGTTCCACGATACCTTGGGTGCGCTTCATCTCGGACAGCGAATCGGCGGCCATGTTCGCCACCTCGGCGATGGACTGGCTGAACTGCTCCATGGTCGCCGCGATACTTTGTATCTGCTCCTGTTCCGTCACGGCATTGCTCGCCATCACGCCCACCTTTTCATCCACCGATTTTACCTTGTCCCGCATCTTGACCACCGGCGTGACGATCTCGTCCACCATGGTGCGCAGGTAGGTCTGCATGGTCTGGATCGCGCATAGCAGCTTGCCCATCTCGTCCTGGATGGTGATGTCCAGTTCGGTATCCAGATTGCCTTCCATGATGTTGCGGAATTCTTTCTCGACCTGTGACAGCGGACGATGGATGAAGCGATCCACGCAGTAGCCGATGAAAAAGAACAGGAACAGTTGCAGCACGATCTGCCCGGCCAGCACCTTCATCTCCATCAGATGGATGCGGTCGAAATCGTCCTTGAGGTCGATCGAGATGTCGGAAGCGCCGGTCACCCAATTATCCGGGCCCGAGTGGCACAAGGTGCAGTCGGTACCGTGGAAGTCCTTGCTGGCCGGATAGGGCGTGACGATACGCAACACCGGGGAGCCGGCGTCTTCCCCGTAGATCACCTTTGCTTTGCCGGATTTCAGAACATCGCGTTGCACCTCGTCCTTGACCTTCTGCTCGGCCGTCCCAGCGCCGTACTGTGAGACCAGATGATCCGAGCGCAGGATGACCGCGGATTTCACATGGCCGGACGAGGTGACTTTCTCGATCAGCAGCTTGCGATTCTCCTCGATACCGATCTGGCCGGTCACCATCAACATATTGGCGTTGTCGATGATCTGGGTGGCGACCTGAGCGCCCTTGGATTCCGCTTGCAACTTCGCTTCGTCCTGCATACCGCCAGTCAGGTACATCTGCGCCACGGTCAAAATGAGCAGCAGCGGGATCTGGATCGCTGCCTGCAGCTTGGCTTTTAACGACCAGTTCTTGACCTTGAGCTTCTCATAGCGGGAAACGACCTCACCGCCATTCTGATTGAGCTCCCGATAAACCGATTCTGCTTTGGCGATCTGCGCGCGCGTGGGCGGCCGGCGCACCGAGACGTAGCCGACGATGCTGCCGCCTTCCAGGATGGGTGCGACCGTGGCACGAACCCAATAGTGGTCTCCGTTCTTGCAACGGTTCTTCACCAGACCGCGCCATGGGCGCTCGGTTTTCAGGGTATCCCACAGCCACTTGAATGCCTGTCTAGGCATATCTGGATGGCGCACGATATTGTGACTTTTACCGATCAGCTCGGCACGCGTGTAGCCAGAAATGCGCTCGAATGCGTCATTGCAGTAGGTGATGATCCCTTTGGTATCGGTCTTGGAAATCAGCACCTCCCCATCCTGAAAGGTGACCTCCTTTTGCGACACATATGCGTTCTTATTTTGCATGATCTTCCTCCTGGTGCGACGGGTGCATCAAATCTTGAATTTACCCACTGTCGATTTCAGACTCTCGGCGACTTGTTCCATCGTTTGCGCCGATGCCACCGTACGCTGCACCACCGCATTGCTTTGCTCTGCCATGGTGGCGATGTTCTCAACGTTGCGGGCGATCTCCTGCGCCGCATCGCGCTGTGAATTGATGGAACGGGATATCTCTTCCAGACCTTCATTCACACCCCCGACCGACTGGTTGGACTCGATCAATATCTTGGTCACATCGCCCACATGCGTCTGGCTGGTCTGCAAGGCGCTCATGCCGGTTTGCACCGTGCGTTCGACCTGCTCGGACTGGCTGCCCAGCGATTGCGTCACTTCGTCGATCTGGGTGGCGGACTGAGCGGACTTCTCTGCCAGCTTGCGCACTTCGTCCGCCACCACCGCGAAACCGCGCCCCTGTTCACCCGCGCGGGCCGCCTCGATCGCCGCATTCAGCGCCAGCAGATTGGTCTGCTCGGCGATGTCGCGCACCTGCTGCGTCATGCTGGTGATGCTCTGCGTATTGGCGACGAACTGGTTGACCGAGTTGGCGATCTCCCCCACTGCGCGCTCGACGTTGCTCAGTTCCTGCACCATCTCTTGCAAGCTTTCCTGCCCGCGGTTGGCTCGTTCCAGACTCTCATGGGAAAGTTTTGCGACGCGACTGGTGCTTTCCGCGACCTGGCCGATGCTGCTGCTCACTTGCGAGACTGCGCTCGCCACGACAGCGGCCGCATCACTCTGCTTCTGCACACTGGTCGCCAGCGTCGCCGCATCACCGGACAGGGAATGTGCGGCGCTCGCCACTTGCACGGCCTGCCCGTCCACTTGGGACAGGATCACCTGGAAGTTGTTAGCCAGCGCGTTGAAGGCCTGCACGGTCTGCCCGACCTCATCCTCGGTGCTCACCGGTGCGCGCTTGGACAGGTCACCGGTCGCCTGCATGGCCAGCATGGCCTGCTGCAAAGACCTGGTCGGCCCCGTGACGAAACCGATCAACCAGCCGATCATGAAATAGAGGAACACCTGGATCGCGATCTGGATGCCCCACAGTAGAGTATCCGCGCGCGCCATCAACTCGAACTCCTCTGAAACATCGAGCGTGATGCTGGCCGCGCCGTTGACGGAGCCTTCAGGAACGATATGGCACATCAGACAGTTGGTGCCGCGAAAATCCGCCTGTGCGATGAATGGCACCACGACGCGCAGCGTATGCAAGTCGCCCTGCCGTTCCACGCGCGTCTGTTGTTTCGCCGTGGACAGTGCTTCCTTGTCCATCTCGTCCTTGGCCTGTTCGGAAGGCAGACCGGGGCCGAACTGTTCGATGACCGGTGTATGGCGCATCACACGCAGATCGACCACTCGAGCGGAAGCGCCCATCTTCTCCACGTACAGCTTGCGCTGCTCGGCATCGCTGATGATGCCGTTCAGCATCAACATATTGAGACCATTCAACACGCCGTCGGCCGAAACAACCGCCTTCTGGCGCGCTTCTTCGAGGATGCGCTCTTCGAAAGTAGACAGTGCAGCACGTTGCGCCAGCACCATGATAGTCAGCAGGATCAGCTGGATCGGAATCTGAAGTTTGCTCTTCAGAGAAAGTTTGCTCCACCATTTGTTCATGTTCATTCCCCCTGCGTAAATTGTCGCTTATGCCTGACTAACGGCCGATTTTCTGGCTTCTTTAATTCATCCCGGCTGGCAAAGCCTGCTGTGGTGCGGTTTCCGGCAGATCGCTTGCAGCAGGACCCCCCTCTGCCGAGACTGCGGTCACGCCCGAAACACCCAACGCCTCCGCGGCATCACCGCCCTCGGCATCGATCTGCACCGTACCGCCATCCTGCTGCGCAGCCTCTTCAGCCTTCTTGTTCATCACGATGATGCTGATGCGCCGATTGATCGGGTTAAGCGGCGCATCCTTGTCGAACAACACCGCGGAAGACAGACCGACCACGCGCACGATCTTTTCATCTGCAAGGCCGCCGGAGATCAATTCCCGGCGCGACGCGTTGGCACGGTCAGCTGATAACTCCCAGTTGCTGTAGCGCCCTCCCCTTATACCGAAGGGCTGCGCATCGGTATGGCCTGACAGGCTGACCTTGTTCGGCATCTCGTTCAAGGTCTTGCCGATCTCGCGCAATATGTCACGCGTGTAGTCTTCAAGTTGCGCACTGCCGCTCTGGAACATGGGGCGATTCTTCTCGTCCACGATCTGGATGCGCAACCCTTCCGTGGTCAGGTCGAGCAATATCTGGTTCTTGAATTTCTCAAGCTTCTTGTTGTTCTCGATCGCCGCCTCGATGTTCTTCTTCAGCTGGCGCAACTGTTCGATCTCTTTCTTCGCCTCCAGGCGCAGGAATTCCTGTTTCGCGGCTTTGAGGGTGATGGTCTTTTTCGGCGCCTCAATTTCGCCCTTCTTCACCTGTCCTTCCGTGCGTGTCAGATCTTGCCCGCCGCCCTTGATGATGCTGGAACTGTCTCCACTGCCCGAACCGCCCATCAGCGCCACCTTGAGGGGCGTCTTGAAATATTCGGCGATCCCCACCAGATCGCCTTTGGCCGTCGAGCCCAGCAGCCACATCAGCAGGAAGAACGCCATCATCGCCGTCACAAAGTCCGCGTAAGCGATCTTCCATGCGCCCCCGTGATGGCCGCCTGCCACCTTTTTTATGCGCTTGATGACGATAGGGCGCTTGTTCTTGTCTTCGGCCATGTTTCAACTGTTCCCGGATCAGCGCTTCTGCTTGACGTGCTCTTCCAACTCGGCAAAGCCCGGGCGGACAGTGGAATTCAGCACCTTGCGTCCAAACTCGACTGCCATCGCCGGCGCGTAACCGTTCAGATTGGCCAGCAGCACGACCTTGGCCGCCTGATAGATCTTGCCATCCTCCTCCGCCTTCTGCTCCAGCAGACTGGCCAGAGGACCGACGAAACCATAGGCCAACAAGATACCCAGGAAAGTACCGACCAGAGCATGCGCAATCAGAATGCCAAGCTCAGCCGGCGGGATACCCACCGACTCCATGGTGTGCACCACACCCATCACAGCCGCGACGATACCGAAAGCAGGCAGACCATCACCCAACTTGGCGATGACGTGCGACGGCACCAATGCTTCATGGTGGTGCGTCTCGATCTCCACATCCATCAGATTCTCGATCTCCATCGCGTTCAAGTTACCGCTGACCATGATGCGCAGGTAGTCGGTGATGAACTCCACCACATGATGGTCGTTCAATATCTTGGGATATTTTCCGAATATCGCGCTCTCGTGCGGGTTCTCGACATCGCCCTCGATGGACATCATGCCTTCCTTGCGCACCTTGCCCAGCAACTCGTACATGAGCGCCATCAGCTCCATGTAAGTCTCTTTGTTGTATTTGGAACCCTTGAACAGGATAGGAATGGACTTGAAGGTCGCCTTGATAGCGGTCATGTTGTTGCCGACGAAGAACGCCCCCAACGCACCGCCGCCGATCATCAGCAACTCCAGCGGCTGGTACAGGCCGCCAAGATGGCCGCCCGCCATGGCGTAACCACCAAAAACTGCGCCCAGCACCACTATATATCCAACAATTACCAGCATGGTTCACCTCTACGTATGCCTATCCAAGGCTCAATCGTATCCTAGCAGGAGTGTTTTGGCTTCATTACACGAACAAACCTTGATATCTACAGCTATTCAGCACTTTCACCACCCAGAAACTGCATCGCCGCCACACCGATGATTCCTCGGTCGTAGCGGCGATGGGATTTCAGCACCATGCATCACTTACAGGCGATCATGCCATTGCAGCAGCTGCCTGGGCAGCCTTGCGGGTCTTTCCTGCGCGCGACGGGGGACGACAGATGCCGCAGCTATATTCATCGCACAACTCGTTGGTGTGCACCACGAACTGACCACCGCACTCCTTGCAGCGCGTCAATTGCATCATGCCGGCCTCGAAGAAGCGGATCAGGAACCAGGCACGCGTGATGCTCAGGGTCGGCTCATCTTCTCCGACTTCGGCCTGCTCCAGATACAAACGGTAACTCTTGATCAGTGCCTCGACACCGGAGACATTCGCATTCTTGACCAGAAACTGGTGTATCCCCATGAACAACGAGGAGTGGATGTTGGGCAACCAACTCATGAACCAGTCGGTGGAATAAGGCAGCATGCCCTTGGAGGGGGACTCACCTTTGACTTCCTTGTAGAGCTTGAGCAGACGCTCACGGCTCAGGTGGGTCTCTTCCTGCAGGAGCTGCAAGCGCGCGCCCAGATTGATCAGGTCCACCGCGATCTGGATCTCGCGCGCCTCGTTCACCACACTCTTGTTGCGCATGATCGTGTCTCCTCAAGCAGCCAGTGCTTCGACCTGCTGACCCGCCATCAGGATGGTGGCATGCGCATGGGACATCATGCGATCCTTGTTGTAATCGGTGATCATGTTCAGCAACAGTTGTTCGTCGAAGCGGAAACGGCACAACAGCATATTGGAGCCTGTCATCTTCAGCATCTGCGCCGGCGAAAGACCATCGATCAGCTCGGCCAGCTCTTCGCTCACACCCAGACGGAAGATCGCGCTGGCCTTGTCGCTGCGAATCATCTGCTGTGCCAGCATCATGTAGGAAAGATTGATCTCTCTGATCTCTTCGTGAACTTGATTCGTATTCATTGCAGTCCCCTCGCAAAAAACATTGATGTCTTGATTCGACGGTTGCATTTTGCGGGGACGATGGGAATAAAAAAATCGGAGGTTTTCCGATTTTTCGGTAGGAAGAGTTCCTACAAGACTAGGGAACCACACTTGCCTGCCTGATCAGGCAAACAGCGATAATCGTCGACTTGAATGCAACTGCGAGGGGACGCAGCAAACATCTCACTCAAGTCAACGGAGTGCATTGTAAGAACTTTATTGCTGGTGCAAACAATGAATAGCGCGGTATATCTGGCGGTATTTGTTATGTGGCAAGGTATTCATTTTGCCAGTTTGTCGCAGCCGCGCTTCCCGTACTTGCAGGATACTTCGTAATCTTTCCGAGCCAGGACCGCCATTCCCAATTTCTCATACGCCATGGCTCGACCAAAATATGGCTTTGGATTTAAACCAAGTTTCTTGCGTTCCGCGATTTCTATGGCGCTATCGAATTCTTTGATCGCCGCTGCCCACTTATCTTGATTTAACAATACTGCCCCAAGATTGTTATGGCTGAAGGGCCAATCTGGATTAAGTCGCGTAGCGATTTTGAGGTCCTTTTCTGCCGCCGCATAGTTATCCATTGATATGTGTGCCCCGCTAAGGTTGTAATAGATGCGATAAACACCTGGCAGATCCTGCTTATCCTTTACTAGTTTCTCGGCGTCGCTCCATAGCATCAAAGGGTGAGAGAACGAAGCCAATCTATCCATAGAGATCGGAAGCATCGCCAACACCACCGCTCCCACTACCATTCCGGCTATGCGTCTATCCAATCTATCCAGCAATAGTGGCAACAAAGCACATGCGCCCACAGCCCATATATAACTTCGATACAACACAAAGCTTTCCTGAATACGAACCGTTGAGAATTCTGGCATGAACATCAGCCACGGGAACAGTAGCGCAAATCCCAGAAGCCCCAAGCGCCCACGCTTGAATAGCAACCAAACCGCCCCTCCGCCCCAAGCTAGGAACGTAATGAAAGCTAACAGATATCCCGACCAGAGAGATGTTGCAAACGGCTCTCGCATATCCACCGACATCCAGTTCGGATTAGGTAATAGCCATAGCCCTACATACTTAAAGAACAACCATCCTTGCGTGACCACGCTCAATGGATAACTCAGGTCAGTAGCGCCGGAATCGATCAGCATTTCGGGGGCGTATATCTCATATGCAGATCCCAACACACCTCGTTTCGCCGCCACCACAAACAAGGCTACTAGCACCAAACCAGTGATTGGTAGCCAACGCTGTTTGAGCTGCTCAAGCCAATCCTCATGTTGCAGCACGGTCAATGCCAACAGAATCGCAGGCAGCATGATCGCGTGCTCCTTGGAAAACACAGCAAGGTAGTAACACAGAACGCTTACCCACAGCCATACCCTACTCCCCGATGTCCCTCCGCGCATCCACGCCACCATCGCTAATAAACTGAATAATGCTGCCATCAACATGGTGCGCTGAACCAGATAAGCTGCGGTATACACGGCCACTGGGTGCAGGGCGAACATCAACGCTGCGCAGAATGCCCACACTTCCGGAGACAAGCTCAAACGGGGTGAGGACGGCGGGCTTGCTTCATGTCCATTTACCGAGCCGGGCAGCAATGCGAACAAACGTCTCAGGAGGAAAAACAATGCCACGACGACCGCGGCATGCAACATCATATTCTCGATGCGAAAATGCAGCATTTCCAACCCAAACAGCGCTTTACCCCAAGCCAATGATGCATAAGGCAGAGAACGTAATTCAAATGGACTATAACGATAGTTGTCTACCGGCTGATGACCTTCCAGATCAGTCATGAAGAAGTGCAGATCATCAAATACGATTGGATTCCACAGGAATTGGCCGTATAGCATACAAACCAACAAAGTGAGTATCAGCGGCCACAACAACGTGAGGCCAGACCGGGCATAATTTCGTGCAGGAATTTTATTCAATGACATCTTTCACAAGGGCTACCAATAAAAAGAGCCCCGGATTTAAGCGGGGCTCTTAATACATCGACTAACTATGCAGCTTACTTACACAAAGTAGGATCGCAAGTGGCTGTTGCCGTATCAAGCGTCCATTTCACCCCCGCTGTATCGGAGTAAGTTGGAACCAAAACATAGGTCGCGCCTTGACCAGATGTTGAACCGTCAATAGTAGAAATGGCCTTGGCAGTAATTGTGCCGTTTGTTGTCGATAGATATGTCACGTATTTACCAACTACGGGCGTAGTGGTCTCAGCTGTTGCTCCGAGGGTATCAGGGACGCCATTGGAACCCGCGTCACAGTCTGCAACATCACCCAGATCAGATGCACAAATTTCCACAGCAGTTTTAACAGCTTGTGTAGCTTGAATCACTTCAGTGAACTTTGCCTTCTTCGTGTAGTCGCTGTAAGCAGGGATCGCCACAGCAGCCAGAATACCGATAATCGCGACCACGATCATCAGTTCGATCAGGGTAAAACCTTTTTGAACTTGCTTCATTGTTATCTCCTTAGCGGGTTAGAACGTTGCCCTTGCGGGCACACACGAGGTGTGCGGGTGAATACTAGCAGGTTGCGTGCCATCGTCAAAGGCCGGATCGGATGGGTTTCAAGCACGCATCGTTCACCGCAGGTGACGTATTCCGCCGCATAAGTGACGAATTTTGTCACTTATGGCAAGTAGCCGGGTATCTTCCCTTCTTCCACGTCGTCGATCTGTTCTGGCGACAGGAAGCGGTGCGCGTATTCCAGATAGACCCGCTCACGAATAAATGCATCGAAAAGTTCGGGATCGATATGGCCGTTCAGTTTGAAGTTGCCGAGGATGTTGAGCGATTCGGTCAGCGTCTTGCCGGGTTTGTACGGACGGTCTTTGGCGGTGAGCGCTTCGAAAATGTCCGCGATACCCATCAATCTGGCCTGAATGGACATCTGTTCTCTGGTCAGGCCTTTCGGGTAGCCCTTGCCGTCCATGCGCTCATGATGGCCCCCTGCATATTCGGGCACTCGCTTGAGGTGCTTGGGCCAGGGCAGCGATTCGAGCATCTTGATGGTCACCACGATGTGGTGGTTGATGATCTCGCGCTCTTCCGCGGTGAGCGTGCCCGCACGGATGGTCAGGTTCCCGGTTTCGTCAGCAGACAGGAAATCGCGCATCACACCGTCCACATCACGCCATTGATAGGCTGCTATCGCTCGCACCCTTGCGATGTCCGCATCGGACATCTTCTCGCCACCTATGTTTGTACGCCGCAGATATTCTCTATCGTCGTCGAGCTGGCGCACGCGTGATTCGTATTCCCCTTGGTTCGATTCACCGCGCAGCATAGCGATCTCCGCATCACGCTTGAGCACCTCGAAACGGGTGTCGAGCAACTGGATACGATCGAACAGGGTATGCAACTTGGTCGCCTTGTCCACCACATGGACGGGCGTGGTGATCTTGCCGCAGTCGTGCAACAGGCCGGCCATCTTGAGCTCGTACCTGTCCTGGTCGGTCAGCTTGAATTCCTTTAGCACGCCTCTGTCACTGCGACTGGCCGCCTCGGCCAGCATCATGGTCAGCGCCGGAACGCGTGCGCAGTGACCGCCTGTGTAGGGTGATTTATCGTCGATTGCGGTGTTGATGAGTTTGATGAAGGACTCGAACAGTTCTTCCATCTGCTGGATGAGCCGCCGGTTACTGATGGCGATGGCTGCCTGCGACGCGAGCGATTCCAGCAGCTTCTGATCATCTACAGAGAATTGCTGCATGCCGCCCTGTTCATCCAAGGCATTGATCAATTGCAGCACACCAATGACTTCGTGCTCATGGTCGCGCATCGGCACAGCCAGGAAAGAGCGAGATCGATAACCAGTCTTGGCGTCGAAATGCTTTGTGCCGGTAAAGTCGAAACCCTCGGCGATGTAGGCGTCAGGGATGTTGACCGTCTCGCCGCTCAAGGCGGCATGACTCACCACCATGGCGTGATTGGGTTCTCCGTCCTTGCCGATCAAGTGGATGGGGTAGAACGGGATGGCTTCGCCGGAAGTGCCGCCCATGCTGATGCCGAGCGAACGGTTGCGCAGTATCTCGAAGGTGAGCTCTTGTTTTTCCAAGTCGAGCAGATACAACGTACCCGCATCGGCATTGGTGATCTTCATCGAGGCGCTCAGGATGTTTTCGAGCAGCTTGTCGATATTGCGCTCGCTGGAAAGCGCCGCACCAATTGCGTTGAGGTCGTTCAGGCGGTTGAGCAGGCTTTCAAGCATGGTGCGCTGCACCTGCTCTTGCGCCATGCAGGCCTTGACCTTGGTCGTGTCCACGTAAATCCCTTATTCACTTCGCGCCGGCGAACCGGCGTCTCGTTACTTGATACAGACTGCACGCACTTGGTGCATGTCGGTGATGCCCAGTAGCACTTTCTCGATACCGTCCTGTTTCAGTGTACGCATCCCTTCTTCCAGCGCGATGGCGAACAACTCGGCGACACGCGCGTGCTCCTGAATGGCCTTCTTCACCGGATCGGTACCGATCAGCAATTCATGCAAACCAACGCGGCCTGCATAGCCGGTATTGGTACACTTTTCACAACCGACTTTTTCATACAGCGTGATCTGTCCTTTGTCGTCACCGAACAGCCTCAGCCATTCGGCGTACAAGGCTTTGCTCGCGGCGCCTGCATCCTTTTTCCATGTTTCCGTACTCTTCAGTTCTTCGGCGTATTCCGCCATAAGCGATTTGAGGTCTTCCTGCGTTGCGATATGCGGCTTCTTGCAATGCTTGCACAGACGTTTTGCCAAGCGTTGCGCCAGAATCCCCAGCAATGCATCGGCGAAGTTGAACGGATCCATACCCATATCCAGCAGACGGATGATGGATTCCGGCGCGCTGTTGGTGTGCAGGGTGGCGAACACCAGGTGACCGGTGAGCGAGGCTTCGATGCCGGTGGAGACGGTTTCCTTGTCACGCATCTCACCCACCATGATCACATCCGGGTCGGCACGCAGGAAAGCGCGCATGATGGTGGCGAAGTCCAGGCCGGCCTTCTTGTTGATCTGGACCTGGCGCAGGCCCTTTTGGGTGATCTCCACCGGATCTTCCGCCGTCCATATCTTGGTATCGGGCGTATTGATATGTTTCAGGATCGAGTGCAGTGTGGTGGTCTTACCGGAACCGGTCGGGCCGCACACGAAGAACAAACCATAGGGTTTGGCCACTGTCTTCTTAATCAACTCCAGATTACGGTCCGAGAAGCCCATCTTATCCAATGGGATCGGCTCGCCCGATGCCAGGATACGCATCACCACGTCTTCCACGCCGCCCTGCGAGGGAATGGTCGCGACACGCAACTCGATATCCAGCGGACCGAATTTCTTGAACTTGATCTTGCCATCCTGGGGGCGGCGTTTCTCTGAAATATCAAGATCGCACATGATCTTGAGACGAGTGACCAAGGCATTTCGATAGGTGGACGGAATCTCGATGTAGTTCAGCAAAGAGCCGTCCTTGCGCACACGGATCTGCGTCTTCATCTTGCCGGGGCCTGGTTCGATGTGGATATCGGACGCGCCCATCTTGTAGGCGTCGACGATGATCTTGTTGACCAGTTTGACCAGCTCGTTGTCCGCAGCTGCATTCAGATCGTCCTGGTTGACACCGCCGACATCCTCCTCATCCTCCCCGCCCAATGAAGTGAGCAGATCGTCTACCGAAGAATCATCCATGGTGCCGAAAACACCCGTTCCCTCTCCGGCAGTGCTACCGCCGCCATAGAAATGATCCAGCGTCATCTTGAATTCGCGCTGGGAACAGACTTTGTAGATCAGACGATTCTTGGGAAAGATGTTGTTTACGACGCGTGAAGCCAATATCCGCTCGGGGTCGGTAGTCAGTATAACCAGCCCCTCGGGGGTGTCGTCAATGGGGACCCAGTGGCTGCTCTCCACATATTCCCGGCGCAGATTGCGCAACAAGTCGCTCGGCTTGACCCGGTCCGCCTGGAAAGGCTCGTACGGCACACCGAAGAATTTGGAGAGTGCGTTACCCAAGGCATCGAGTTTGATCTGGAATTCGTCGATCAGCACATTCTCGACATCCACGCCCTTGCGACGCGCGGTGCGTGTGGCAAGTTCGAATTCAGCTGCCGACATGACCGCATCCGCCACCAGATAGTCGTATTTGGTCTTGATGGCACCGCTCTGTTGTTGACGCTGCCGCAAAGCCACGGCCAATGTCTGCGCCAACTCCTTTACGCCCTCCTCGACCATGCTCGGGAAAGGCACGCCTGCTTTGTTGTTGATGACCTGCATCACGCCGACCAGCTCACCGCCTTCATCCACGATAGGCGCGACCAGCATATGCTTGGTGCGATAGCCAGTGCGTTTATCCACATCCTGCAGGAAGCGCAAGGTCGGACTATGTGTAGCCAGCTCCTGCAGGTCGTATACGTCCTTGATATTGAGCAACTTCTTGTTCACCGCGCTGAAGCCAGCGATACTTTGCTCGGCGATGGGCAGCTTCAGATCCTTGAACGAGTTCAGCCCCGTTTTGACCTTGGATACCAACGAAGCTTTGTCATCTCCCACAACATAGATGGTCAGACGGTCGGCATTGAACAGGGAGCAGATATCCTTGCTGACATCGAGCATGATCTCGTCGATGTTGCTGGTTGCATGGATCTTGTTGGTGACGTGATTGAGGTTCTTGGTGAACTCAAGCCGCACGCTCATTTCATTCGGGTTGCCTTGCACAGGACTATTCATTTCCTCTCCTCTTACTGCTGAAGTGCCTTGGGCACCGACCAGAGGCCGTTTTCCAGCACATATACGTCATAACCAGCCTGCGCCAGAATGAAAGCGGCTGCCGCGCTGCGGCGTCCGCTCTGGCAATAAGCGATGTACGGCGTCACCTTGCTCAACACACCGATCGCATTGCGGATGTCGTTGAGTGGCACATTGATGGCACCGGGCAATTTGTCATAGCGGTATTCGGGCGGATGGCGCACGTCCAGCCACACAGCCCCCTGCTTTACTTTTTCTTTCGCGTCTGCGAAGGAGATACGATGCAGCAGCGGCTCTTGCATCAACTCCAGGAAGTCCTGTTTCTTCAACCGCAATAGCACTCCATTGCTGCGCATCGTCACGGTGGCGTTACGCTTGGTATCGGAGATGAGCGCTTCCTCACCGAACACATCACCCGCTTTGAGTTCAGCCAGAACCAGATTTGCGCCGCCCACCAGACGGGTGACCTGGGCGCGTCCGCTTTCCACAAGATAGTAATAGTCGCCCTCTTCACCCTCGCGGATGATCACGTCCTTTTCCCATACAGCGATAGCCTCGACGCGATTGAGCAGCTTGCCGATATTGGCGGGCGGCAAGTGGGCGAACGGCCCATGGTTCAGATTCTCGGCACTGAACATGCCGGAATTGAGCAGCCGCCGCACGGCGGCATCCGTCCCGCCTTTGTCCATCCTGGGTTTGATATCGTCATGGCTGGCGAACTGATCCCATGTCACCATGCGATCCAGCAGGTCGTCATCCACGCGCAGCAACATCACGTTGCTCACTGCCTTGGCGTTGCGGATATCAGGTTGGCGTTTGCCTATCGGATGGCGCGCCCACTCTGAATCTGCACGCATCGTTACCTTGTTATCGTCGGCAAAATCCAGCTCGATCTCTCCCCGCAGCAGATAAACGGATTGACCATGCAGGGGACGGCTCTCGAATGGATTCTCCCCGGGCGCCACGTTCTCCACATGGCAATAATCCAGCAGCTCGCGCAGCCGCGCGGGACTGAAGCTGGAGATGGGCTCCAACGCCGCGAGTACTCGTATGTCCAGTATGTCGTTCATATCATTAATCGCTCAAAATTCGAACGTCTGCCCGTTCTGCAGGATCTTGGGATTCACGCCCTGCACTCTTTCGCTGATCTCACGCATGGTCAGCTCGACCTCTCCCGGTTTCAGATGGGTGATGAATATCTCCGGAGCGAGCTTAAGCTTCTTGAGTTCATCCGCCAGCATGCTGGGACAAAGGTGTTTGGACAGCACAGCCAGTTCTTTTTCCGCATCGGAGAAGGCTGTCTCAACGATCAGGTAGCGCAGATTCGGTATTTGATTCACCGCCTCCCACAGTTCATCACAAGTAGTGGTATCACCGCTGAAGGCCAGACTCGCCTTGCCACTGTCGATGCGGAATCCGACCGCAGGCACAACATGATTGACAGGAAGAGGGGTCAGCTTGCGCCCCCCCACATCGATGGTTTCGCCCACCTTGATCTCTTCATAGCGCATCACGGGCTGGTGAAGATTCGGGATCTCCGCGAAGTCCGGCCATATCTCCCAGTTGAATACATGCGCCTGCAGGATGGCCAGCGTTTCAGCGGTCGCATGGATGAGCAACGGTTTGTCGCGCATAAAGCCCACGCTGTCGACCAGCAAGGGCAGACAGGCGATATGATCCAGATGCGAGTGCGTGATGAACACATGGTCGATGACGCTCATCTCGGCCAGACTCAGGTCGCCCAGTCCGGTACCGGCATCGATCAACACATCATGATCGAGCAGCAGCGAAGTGGTGCGAAAATTCCCACCGATCCCCCCGCTACATCCAAGCACGCGCAGTTTCATGGTTCGTCAGCTCATTTCGTTTTGAAAGTGAACGCGCCATCCCAGTCATCACCGGGCGGGTTGTTCCGATAGTAAGTCACGCGCTCCGCGTAGACACGGTACAGCTTGCAGTCCGGAGACATGTTTTGCAGACTCAACAGTTCCAAATCCGCCTTGTCCCAATCCTGCTTGCGATAGGTTCGCAATGCCTGATGGAACAACTTGATCTCGTCTAGCTTCTCTTTGCCGACTTCTCCGACCAACCCATGAGGCTCGAAGATAGCCACAGGATGTTCCTTGCCTTTGACACGCACCATATCCACCTCACGGTAGACGATCTGCGGTGTGGCCTGTTTGGTCGTCTCGCCCACCAGCATCAACACCCCGTATTCCTTGGTGATCCCTTCCAGACGTGAAGCGAGGTTCACTGCATCCCCCATCACCGTATAGGCCACGCGCACCTCGGAACCCATGTTGCCGACGCTGACCCTACCGGTATTGACCCCGACACCGATATGGATCTCCGGCCAGCCTTTTACTTTGAATTGCGGCTGCAACTCGTTCAAAGCGCGCTGCATCTCCATGCCTGCCAGCACTGCATGGTGCGCATGATCCGGGTCGGGCAACGGCGCCCCCCAGAAGGCCATGATACAGTCGCCCATGTATTTATCAATCGTGCCGCGCTGCTTGTAGATCACGCGCGACAGCGGGGTGAGGAACTCGTTCATCAGTTGCGAGAGTTCTTTCGGATCCAGCCCTTCGGAAATGGTGGTGAAGCTGCGCACATCCGAGAACAGGATGGTCATTTCCCGGCTATCGCCTTCCATCGAGACACTCTCCGGTCGCTTGGCCATCTCGTCCACCAACTCACCGGGCACATACTGTCCGAACAAGCCGGTGATCTGTCGCTTGGCACGCGATTCCACGAAGTAGCCGAAACTCATGTTCAGTGCGAACAGTGTCAGGATGATCAGTATCCCGCCCGCCATCGGCATGGCGAGATCGGCGTAGTTCCAGAGCGCGAGATTCAGCGCGACATCCCCTGAAAGGAAGATCAATGACAGCAACATGCCGCGTATCGGACTCAGCAAGGGCAGCAAGACGCTCAGGCTGATGCCGATGAGCAACATCAACACCACATTGGCCCCAAGCATGTAGGGAGGATGTTGTTTTATGTCCTGATTGAGGATGCCGCTGATCATGTTCGCGTGCACTTCCACCCCCGGGTAGACCTCTCCGACGGGTGTGCTCCGCATATCCATCAGGCCGGGGGCGGATGTGCCCACCAGCACGATCTTGTTCTGCAGTGCAGCCTGTTCGATCTTGCCGTGCAAAACATCGGTCGCCGAAATATATGTGAACGTGTTGCGCTTACCACTGTAAGGGATCAAGGCACTAACCTCGGCATCGACCGGTATCGTCAATCCGCCTTGTACGGATTCCACCGTCAACCATTCCAGCCCCCCATAGCCCTGGTTTTGTTCGCCCGCAAAGCCGGGCACCAGTCTGGGCATATCCAGTACGCTACGCACGACCGCGAGGGAAAGGGATTCGTAGATCTGACCATCATGTTCAACCAGCATTGGGATGCGCCGAACCACACCGTCGAAATCCACCAGGGGATTGAAATGACCTGCCGAAGCTGCACTCGACTGCAATTCTTGCAGATTGGCGCCATAGCCGTCCCATGTCGCCAATCCCACGGCACGTCCGCGGAATATGTCGGCAGGAAATACCGGTGCAGGCAAGGCACCTGATCTGCTTGCGGTCAAATCGTTTTCGCTATTGCTGAAATAGTAGCCAAGAACCACCTTGCGTCCTTTGAGCTTTTCCGCGAACAGCGCATCGTATTGCAACGCAGGTTGGATCTGTTTCAGAACAGAGTGGAACTGGTCTACATCGCGAAATTGTTTTTCGCCCAAAGCCTGCAAGACGCTCAGGCCGGAACTGTTGTCCGGTTCGGCGAAGACGACGTCGAAGCCGACAGCCGCCACACCGTATCTGTCGAAAAGCGAATCTACCAGTCTCGCCATCTTGTCCCTGCCCCAGGGCCAACGGCCTTCCTGCTTCAGACTTTTTTCATCGATATCGAGGATCACGATGCGATCGTCACCTTTGTTGGGCAACGACAATCTCAGGCGGTAATCATATAGCTGGGCGTCGCCATACTGAACGAAGCCCAGACGATAGAACCCCGCAGCATCGCCAAGGAACAGCAACACTGCCAGCATGCCCAACATGATCAGTAGCGCATGCTTCTTCATGGTTCATTCGCCAGGCAGGCGATGAGGCGTGAGTAGGGCGACAAGGTCATATCAGCCCCTGTCAGTTCTTGAGGTAAAACTCCATCTTGATACCAGCCAGTTCGATCACGTCGTGATCGTTCAACTGATGAGGTTGCTCACCGATGGAAGAGCCATTCACCAACGGGAAACTTCCACCCTCGACATGGGTGATGAAATAGCCATGCGGTCGGCGCGCAAGGACAGCCACCTGCACGCCCGGCTTGCCCAGCGTGGTCAGGTTCTTGCTGAGCTCCAGTTCCTTGCCAAGATTCGGGCCATTCAAAATCTGGATCACCGCCACCGGGGTCGGGGCTGCTGCCGGGGCAGCGACCGAAGCGGGCTTGGGAGCCGTCGCATTGTATTGCGTGGTAGATTCGAATTTCGCGCCCGACTCGGCCACCGGCACGACTGAAGCAGCTGATGGTTTGATCGGGGCACGCAACACCATGGTCTTTTCGAAATCCGCTGCAGAAGTCTGCGTCGGCTGATCGTTCAGATATTTCAGCTTGTATTTGCCGATCTCGATCACATCGTTGTTCTGCAGGAAATGCTTCTGCGTCGGCGAGCCATTCACCATCGAACCATTGGTGCTGTTCAGATCCTCGAAGAACGAATCATTGAGGATGGTGATGACGGCGGCATGCTCGCTGCTGACAGCAAGATTGTCGATGGTTATGTCGTTGTGCGGTTTGCGCCCGATGGTCGTCCGCTCCTTGGTCAGCGGATATTCCTTGATCACCGAACCGTCCATGCTGAGTATCAATTTTGCCGGCATTTTATTTCCCCGTATTAGCTTTTATTCAATTCCTGAACCAGGATACCAACTTCGCCCACAAGCCTCGCGGCGCAGCGTAGCCGCCCTTGATCTTTACCAGTATGACCGACACATTATCCCGGCCACCGTTATCATTCGCCTGCTCGATCAACTGGCTGGCCGCCAATGTCAGATTCCCCTGCAACATCTGCAAAGTCGCGCCGATGTCTTCATCCTCCACCATGTCGTTCAGACCATCGGAGCAGAATAGATAGATGTCCCCCTCCGCGACGTCATACACATGGACTTCCGGTACGACATCGGCATCGATACCGACTGCACGCGTCACCAGATTCTTGTTTTGCGAGAGCCGCGCCAGCTCTTTGCTGATGACGCCGCTATCGATCTGTTCCTGCAGCAGGGAATGGTCACGCGTGATCGTCTCGAAAACCTCGCCGCGCAGGCGGTACATGCGCGAATCTCCGACATGCGCCACGGCGACCCGGTTATCGTAGAACAACCCTGCGACGATGGTGGTGCCCATCCCCGCATATTGGGGTTGGCTTTGTGCCGCATTGAAGATGGACAGATTCGCCTTCTTCACGTTGTCCCGCAACAGTACGACGCCTAACTCATCCTCACTGCCCGCCTCTTTCTGCTCGGGTGTATCCGATTCCAGGCGATGTCGTATCTCGCTCGCCAGCACCGATACCGCTATCCCGCTGGCGACCTCGCCTGCGTTGTAGCCACCCATACCGTCCGCCAACACTGCCAGACCATATTCGGCATCGAAGGTGATGCTGTCCTCATTATGAGAACGCACCATGCCGGGATTGGTTTGCCCGACGATTTCCAGCGCTTGGTTCAGATTCACTCGTTCCCCCTGTCGATCACTGCAACGAGGATGCACACTGACGGATGGCATCTGCCATCGCGGCGCCGCTCTCATAGCGCTCTTCCACTTTCTTTGCCAACGCCTTATTGATGATGGCGACTACACATGGCGGAATATCCGCCTTGATACTCAGGATGTCTTTGGGGGGCTCATTGGCGATCCTGAACATCAATTGCGCCATGGAATCCCCTTCGAACGGGAGCTTACCACAGGCCAATTGATACAGACTCACGCCCAGCGAGAACAGATCGGAATGCCCCTCGATCTTGGCACCCGACAATTGCTCGGGCGACATATACGACGGCGTGCCCAACACCATCCCGGTCTTGGTCTTGGAAGAATCGGTGATGCGCGCGATGCCGAAGTCAGTCACTTTCACCGTATCGCTCTCAGTGTCGTACATGATGTTGGCCGGCTTGATATCCCGGTGCACCACGTTCAGACCGTGCGCATAACCCAATGCATCCGCCACACGCGCCACGATCGAAAGCACCTGCGGCAAAGGAAGCAATGCATCCGGTTTGGTGTAGGACACCAGATCCTTGCCTTTGAGGAATTCCATGGCGATATACGCCAGATCATGCTCTTCACCAGCGTCGTACATGGTGACGATATTGGGATGGTTCAAACGACCTGCCGTCTCGGCCTCGCGGAAGAAACGCGCTTTCACATCTTCCAGCTCGTCGGGTTCGAACTCCTGCGCCAGCGCCATGGTCTTGATCGCCACCACACGGCTGATCTTGGGATCCTTGCCCAGATACACCACCCCCATCGCGCCTTTACCCAGTTCCTTCTCGATCTGGTAGCGCCCCAGCATGGGCTTGGCGATGCCCGCCTGATCCAGCTTCATCGTGCTGTCGTTGCTACGCCCTGAACTGCCCCCCAGGATGATGGTCTCCGACATCGTCTTGGCCTGATTCATGCGTTGCTCTAGGTCGCGGAACTTGGGATTGTGTTCGGACATATATTTGAACACGGCCTCAGCCTTGTTGAACTGCCGCTTGCGCTCAAAATCCAGACCCAGGTTGTACAGCACATCCATCAGGCTATCGTCCAACGGCACCTTGCGGAACTTGTCGAACGCCATATCCAACTGGCCTTGCCCCTGGAAAGCCAGACCCAGCATGCGATTGCTCTCGGCCGAATCGGCATCGGATTTTTCTTTGCCCTTCTCGGTCACCAGGAAGCGCTTGGTAGTCAGCAGCAAGTGGCCGACCAGCAGCAGAGCTGCGGGCAACATCAGTTGCAGCCACATCGCTTGCGTCGTCATCAAGGCAAAGTGCACGCCCAGCAATGTCATGAACAGCACCGCTGTGATCGCCGCCCCCAGTCCCGCGCCAAGACGCGGCAACAACAAGATCAGGTAAATTGAAATCGCTGCGAACGCGCCGATCTCGGCCCATAACCCCCATGACGGAATGACGAAGAAGTCCTGCTTCAGAATGCTGGAGACCGAATGCGCCAAGGTCACCACCGGAGGTGTCACTGCCGACACCGGGGTGACCTGCGACGAGCCCACACCCGCAGCGGTAGCGCCGATCAATACGATCTTGTCGCGGTATTTGTCTGCGGGGATCTTGCCGGTCAATACATCATAGAAGGAGTCCACCTGAAATGCCGGACGGCCATCCTGATCTGCGTAAAAATAAGTGTTCATGCGCAGAGCGGGATCGGTCGCGATCTTCAGGTTACCTACGCGCACCCCCTCTCCCAGTGTCACCTGGATATCCTGCGCGCCGAGATTCAGACTTTTCGCCGCCAGCATCAGCGACAAGGAAGGGTAGAACTGGTCGTAGTGACTCAACACCAGCGGCTCGGTGCGTATGGCACCGTCCACATCTGGCGTGGCATTCAGGTGACCCAGTGCCAGCGCCTGTTGTCCCAGCATGGGAATCGGCACCAATGCATTGAATGACGGGATAGGGAAAGCCGCCTCGGCACCGCCCTGGACATTCATCAGATTGTTCTTCAATACATAATCGGGCAACGGCGCATCAGGATTGCCTTGTGGCTCGCCCAATTCGAAATACATGCCCAGCAGCACGTTATGGATGTGCCCCATGCTCTCGGCCAGTTTCTGGTCGTTATCCAGATGCAGCAAGGCTTCCTGCATCAGACCTTGCAGTTCGAGCCACTGTTCGGGATGCGTCTCGGCCAGTGTGGTCTGTTCGAGCACGGCCGCGATGTTCAGGATGTAATCCAGACCCGCATCGACCTGCGGCTCAAAGAACAGGGCTGTGTGACCGACCACTTTGGGCTTGCCTTCGGCCAGCACATCCAGCAGCTTGCCCTGGATCTCGCGCGGCCACGGCCAGCGTCCAAGATTGGCGATACTGACATCATCTATCGCGATGACGGCGACCTTGTCGCTCGGCTGACGAGTAGAAGCCAGCACGCCCCAGTCATAAGCTTTGCGCTCCAGACTCTGGATCAGATCGGTGCTGGCACTGAACAGAAAGACCAGCGCCACCACCAATGCAGTGAACCAGTCCGTCTTCCAAAACGACGTTTTTCTCATGTTTGCCCTGAGCTTTTATTCAACTTTTGTGAACTTGCCGGGCAGATACTAAAACAAATTTGAATGTCAATCCATACCTGATTGATTTATCAGCGCTTTGCCTCAGCGAACGACCGTCACAGGGAGCGTTGAGGTTTCCAGCACTTGAGCCACTACCGAACCAAGCAGACGCTTGCCCAATCCCGCCTCGCCACGTGCCCCGATCACAATGTGCGTAACCCCATGCTCGGTCGCGAACTGCGCGATCGCTTCAGCCGGATGGCCGACACTCAGGTGGTACTGATAAGCGAACCCGCTTTCGTCCAGCATCTGGCGCGCCGATTGCAACGCGGTCATGCCCTGTTCGCGCTGATAGTCGTCGATGGTCTGCGCATCGATCAACAATTTGACGTTGCCCTTCGCCACACTGCGTTGCACGTTGAGCAGCACCAGCTGGGGCGGCACCTTCAACAAGTCCGTCAGATTCAAGGCATGCCGCAGCGCATGCAGGGAATGCTCGGAACCATCCACCGGAACCAGTATTTTCATCATGCTTCTCCCTCCTGCGTTATCCGTTTTGCCGGCACTTTGCCGTCGGCCAGATCACGCACGGTCGCCACCGCCTCCTTGCGCGTCGCCAACCACTTGCCCACGCCCAACACCAGCAGCGCGCACACGGCAGGCACTATCCAATGCAAAGCATGTTGCGCCTCGATCAATGGCTTGAACAACCCCTCGCCCAGTAACATCTCGCCCGCCACATAGCCGAGCAATGCACCGCCTGCGTAGATGATCACCGGATAGCGGTCGATCAGCTTGAGCACCAACTGGCTGCTCCAGGCGATCATCGGGATGCTGACCAGCAAGCCGAACACCAGCAGCCACACATTGTCCTTGGCTACCGCCGCCACCCCCAGCACGTTATCGAGACTCATCACGAAGTCGGCAACGATGATGGTCTTCACCGCCCCCCACAAGTGCGCCTCGGCCTTGATACCGCCATCACCATGCGCTTCTTCCTCAGGCAGGAGCAGCTTGATGCCGATCCACAGCAACAGCATTGCGCCAATCAGTTTCAGATAAGGCAAAGAAAGCAATCCGACCGCGAAGAAAGTCAGCACGATGCGCAGGCCGATGGCGCCGCCCACGCCATAAAGAATGCCTTTCCTGCGTTGCGCCTGAGGCAGGTTGCGGCAGGCC
The DNA here is from genome assembly GCA_043827165.1 of Pseudomonadota bacterium. Classification (GTDB taxonomy): domain Bacteria; phylum Pseudomonadota; class Gammaproteobacteria; order Burkholderiales; family Gallionellaceae; genus Sideroxyarcus. Next base: position 104,000 of record JBDRPJ010000007.1, on the reverse strand, counting down.
AGCGCGATCACCACTGCATTGTCACCAGACAGCAACAGGTCGATCAGGATGATCTTGAACACGTCCGCCCAAAACTGGGGGGCCTGCATCATTTCCAGCATGTCATCCCTTTAGAATTCTTTTCATCGTACGGCCCATCTCGGCTGGATTACGTGTGATATGGATCCCACTCGCCTCCATCACCGCCAGCTTGTCTTCCGCACCGCCCTGTCCACCCGAGATGATGGCACCGGCATGGCCCATGCGTTTACCCGGCGGTGCAGTGATACCCGCGATAAAACCAACCACCGGCTTACGCATGTTGTCCTTGATCCAGCGCGCGCAGTCTTCCTCATCGCTGCCGCCGATCTCGCCCACCATGACCACAGCATCCGTCTCGGGATCGTCATTGAACATCCGCAACACATCGATATGCTTCAGACCGTTGATCGGATCGCCACCGATGCCCACGCACGAGGACTGCCCATATCCCAGTGCGGTCAGTTGCCCGACTGCTTCGTAGGTCAACGTGCCGGAGCGCGACACCACACCGATACGCCCCTTCTTGTGGATATGGCCCGGCATGATGCCGATCTTGATCTCATCCGGCGTGATCAGCCCCGGGCAGTTCGGCCCGATCAGCAGGGTCTTCTTGCCCTGCATCTTGTAGCGGGTCTTGATCATGTCGTGCACCGGGATGCCTTCGGTGATACAGATCACCAGATCCAGCTCTGCCTCGACCGCTTCATCGATAGCCGCCGCCGCGCCCGCAGGGGGCACATAGATCACCGACACGGTCGCGCCGGTCGCCTGCTTCGCATCACGCACCGAAGCGTACACAGGTATTCCCTCGAACTCTTCTCCCGCCTTCTTCGGATTCACCCCCGCGACAAAGCAGTTCGCACCGTTCGCATAGGCTTTGCATTGCTGCGTATGGAACTGGCCGACCTTGCCGGTCATGCCCTGCGTGATGACCCGGGTGTCTTTATTGATGAGGATGCTCATTTCGCCTCCTTGGCTGCGGCAACGACCTTCTGTGCGGCATCTGCCATATCGTTACCGGAAATGATAGGTAAACCGGAGTCAGCCAATATCTTCTTACCCAGATCGACATTTGTTCCTTCCAGACGCACCACCAGCGGCACGGTCAGATGCACCTGGCGCGCTGCGGCGACCACCCCTTCAGCGATCACATCGCACTTCATGATGCCGCCGAAGATGTTGACCAAGATCGCCTTGAGATGAGGATTCTTCAGCATCAACTTGAATGCCTCGGTGACTTTTTCAGTGGTTGCGCCGCCGCCGACATCCAGGAAGTTCGCAGGGCTGCCGCCGTACAACTTGATGATGTCCATGGTCGCCATCGCCAGCCCCGCCCCATTCACCAGACAGCCGATATCACCGTCGAGTGAGATGTATGACAGGTCGAACTTCGAAGCCTCGATCTCCGCCGGATCCTCCTCATCCAGATCGCGCATCTCCACGATCTCAGGATGACGATACAGTGCATTGGAATCGAAATTGAATTTTGCATCGAGTGCAACAACACGATTATCCGCAGTGAGAATCAAAGGATTGATCTCCGCCAGCATCGCATCTTTTGTGACAAAAGCCTGATACAGCCCCTGCAACACCTTGACCGCTTCCGCATTCGCCATGTCCGGAATACCGATGGCCTTCACCACCCCGGCCGCCTCATTGGCATCCAATCCTGCAACGGGATCGATTCGGACAGTATGTATCTTCTCGGGAGCATGCTTGGCGACCTCCTCGATCTCCATGCCACCTTCACTGGAAGCCAATAGTGCCACGCGCTGCGCCACACGATCTACCACCATCCCGACATAGAATTCCTTGACGATGTCGGCGCCTTCCTCGACCAGCAAACGCCGCACCCGCTGCCCATCCGGCCCAGTCTGGTGTGTTACCAGCTGCATACCGAGTATCTGTTTGGAGAATTGACTCACCTCATCCAGCGATCTGGCCACCTTTACGCCACCGCCCTTGCCGCGCCCACCCGCATGTATTTGTGCTTTAACTACCCAGATATTGCCACCCAGTTGCTGTGCGGCTGATTGCGCTTCATCTGTATTGAAGCAGGCGACGCCGCGCGGCGTCGGCACGCCGAACTCGCGCAATATTTCTTTGCCCTGATATTCGTGGATTTTCATAATAGCCCCCTGATGAGACGAGCCCGCAATTTACCAGAGCCGAACGATCTCTGTCGTTATGATCAGTATAAAAAAGTGAGGCTGCCGGATCTCTCCGACAGCCTCACTCTCATTCCACCAAAAATTAGAAGTCCCAGCGCACCCCTGCCGAGCCAAAGACACGCAAGACCTTGGTTGTAACCTGGGTGCCCTCACTCTTGGTACTTTCAACGCCTAGGTCGGCATCGAAAGTAAGCTGTTCTCCCAAACGATATGAGGCACGCACGGATGGCGAGAAACGTGTCGTGACGGCATTGAATTGGTCGGTTTGCTTAAACAACTGCACCGAACTATCCAGCCCCCATACATTCTTCCCGTAATTCATATCCATATGGTTATACACATAGAAAGAATTTCCGCGAACAGTACCGCTCGTATTGAGCGTGGCACTGAAAGACCAGATGTCACCCGACTTGTACAGGCCAGTGCCGATCAGCTGGCCGGTCACACTCTTCTCAGTACCGCGACTGGGGTTCGCAGCCAAATAACCTTGCAGGCTATTCAACACGCCGCTGGCAGCCGTACTCGTGGTATTGGAAAGTCGAACATCACCGCCAACTTGCCACTTTTGATTCAAAGGTTTGGTGATGCCGATCTGCCCCATATTGCTCGTGGCTGTCCGTTGCAGTGCCAGATCGCGCACGGCACTAGCCGACAAAGCCTGCTCAAGCACGCTGATAGAGGAAGTGGTCGCGCCATACAAGGCATTACGAATACTCAGTGAAGGTGTCTTGCGATGATCCAGCATGAAATTCCATGATGCATCGAAGGCATTCATGGTTCCCATCACTTGCGCGGCATTCAACGCCTTGAAATTGATGTCATAGTCGACCAAAGCGAAGAGCGATCTCTTATCCTCGTAATAGCGCCATTCGCCACCGACTGCACGACGATCCAGTACGCCATCCACAGTCTGATTGATGCCATATCCGGTGAACGCACCGCTATCCACACTTGCGCCAACGAAAGATGGCGAAGTGCTATCACTGTAGTCCGCCAGTCTGCCGACCACACCATTCACACGCATATAGGCCGCATCACCATACGAACCGGACAAGCCATCGAAACGGCCCAACACGCCTGCACCATTGGAAGACTGACGGCCGACACGCAAGAAATAATCCTGCTTGCGTCCTTTGACCTCACCATACAAGGAACTGATGCGGTTCTGACCGGATTTGTTAGCCAGGAAATTCTGAGTGTTGTTGCCGCGGAAAACCAAGCGGCCATCCAAGTCGTCACTTGTATAGCGACCTGACACGTCCTCGGTCGTGATAAACATCGACTGATCTGTCATGGTGAGTGACTGGGTATCGGTTGTATTGTTGAAAGTTGTGGTCGAATCGATCTTGCTCTTTCCGAAGTAATAATGCCCGGAGACACTTCCGAACGTAGTCCAGCGCGCCTCACGTTTTTTCTCAGCAGCCTCAACGATTCCCGGTCCACTTGCCGTACCTGATAATCCTGCTAAACGCTGCATCACACGCGGCACCCCTTCCCCCTTGGGATAAAGATTCAGATACAGGTCGTATTCTGTCTTTGCCTTGTCATATTGACCTGCACGTTCACGCGCCACCCCCACCCATTCCTGAGCATCTTCGGTGTAATCATTTGGCGGCAACATCAGCAGTTTGTTCAGCACACCAACCGCTTCTTCGTTCTTTTTGGAAGCCAAGGCATCTCGAGCTTGTCCCATCAAATCGAACGCCTGCTTGTTATTCTCGGTCAGGTTCGCATCTCTGGGTGTTGCGCGCACTGCACTGATTGCCGGCAAATATGGCAATGCGACAGTGCCGGTAGTGCGATCCGGACGAATGGTAATCAGGAAGCTGCGTTGATCCTTGCCTGCAGAAACGCTGAAACGTGCATCGCGCGCGAACTCGATGACCAGCTTTGGCTTGGTCGCTTGATCACGAGTGGTGACTGTGAAAGAAGGGATCAGACCAGACGGAGGGGAGTTGCGAGTTTCGTTATCAACCCATTTCTCTTCAACTGCGGCGCCACGCACCCGCTCGTAAAAGATCTCAAGCGTCTGACCGCTATTGGCAGGAAAGTGACGCAGATAACGCACCGGCTCCGTCATGCGTACCGTAGCAACGATACCATCGGTCTGATATTCCAGAGTCACGTCATCCAGTGGTTGCGCAACAGCAGCGCCACAATTCACCCCCACAGAAATTGCAAGCACACTAATAAGTCGGCCGAAATTCGATCGCATTCTCTACTCCCATATTCGTCAAATATTATTTTTCGATACCGGGCGCAACTCGCTTGTCCGGTCCGGTATCGATTAGACAGCCTTCATCAATCCCAATTAGTGTAAGCAGAACCACGGTTGCCCGCTGGTGCGTGACATCCTGACTTTGAACAATCATCACCCGACTTCATGCCCTCGTGCCCGATTGATTTTGTATCCTGCCCCCAAGCGGTATAAGCGTTACCTTTCAAGTGGCAGGTTGTGCATGCCAATGTAGACACATAGGTATGCATGGCAGCCCCTGTTCTGACCGAACCACTTACATGGCAGCTGGAGCACAACGCGCCTGCGTTGTAGGGGATATGATTCGAGGGCTTAGCCCCCAAGGCACCCGACCATGTGGTGGTCGTTGTATGGCATTGGTTGCACTCATCTGTCGTCGCAACGTGGCCCGTACTCTTGCCTACTGCCAAAGTTCCGTTATGGCAACTTGAGCATGCGGCGGCTGAGGTGTGCTTATAGCGATTCGGAGACCAAGCTATGTAGTTATGGCAGGAATCACACTCTAGCTGACCTTTCAATGCCGCAGGTGTATGGCTTGCTGGCTTGCGATTTGCCGCACTGACATCAGAACTGTTGACATGGCAGCTTGAACAAACACCTGTTGCACCGGCATGGTTCCAGCTCGACGGCAACCAAGCAAAGGTTCGATGGCAATTATCGCAAGACTTGGTGGCTTTATTGCCTGTGGTGTGGCTTGCCGCCTTGCCCGACGCCTGACGCCCGTTATGACAATTCGTACATTGGCCCGCAACCGCCGAACCATGGTTGTAGCGTACGCCTAGCCAAGTGGCAGTATTGAAGTGGCAGGACTCACAAGGCGCATCGGTCACGATATGCCTGTCGTTCTTAGGTGTCGCGACGACACGTCTTCCGACAGCATGGCAGCCGTCGCAGGCACGTGGCGTACCCTTGAACACGCCGCCGACGTGGCAGCTTTCACAGGCCGCGGCAGCGTGGCCGCCTGAGAGCGGAAAGCCTGTTGTCATGTGATTGAAATCACGCCCGATCTGCTGGGCAGCCCCTGCTTGCAGCGTTGTCACCGCCAACAGCACGGCGAACATCGCACCGATAAAACCCGTTTTTCTCTCCATGACAACCTCCTCGATAGTTCACTTACTGTTTCTCAGTCTGCCTCAACTACCGCCCAAGGCAAACTTGACTTTTTCTACTATTTCTTCTGGGGCACGACCACCCCCATCTTCACTGTTTTCCAGTCATTGCCCTCATGGCAACGCTCGCAACGATCGCCAAAGTTGCCGTTGTGCACATCATCACGCTCGTGGCAGCTGCCACATGCAGTGGAAGTCACCACTTTCTTGGCCATCGGTTTCGAGTGGCAGGAATAACACTTGTTGGCAGTCTTCTTGTGCGGGCCATCCAGCTTGAAGTTGGTCTTGTTGTGATCGAAGTCCCATGCCGCCCACGAACGAGTGGAGTGGCAAACCTGGCATTCGGTTCCCAAGCGGCGACGGTGGACATCTTCGTCATCCTTTTCATGGCATGACCAGCAATCCGACTTGGCATCCTTGAAGGTCGGCTTTTCGTGGCATTTCTTGCAGGCGACCAGCGCATGGCGTCCCAACAGCGGGAAAGTGGACATGCGATTGTGGTTGAACTTGTCCGTTTTCTTCCAGTCGTCCTCGACGTGGCAGGTCTCGCACTTCTTGCCTTCCTGACCCTTGTGCGACTTGTCGTCGTCCTTCTGGTGGCAGCTGATGCAATCCTTCTGCAGCTTGTCCTTGTACAGGTCGCCCTTGTGGCAATCGGTACACTTGGTCTTCTTGTGCTTGCCGAGCAAGGGGTACTTGGTCTCCTTGTCATGGTCGAACTTGATGTCTTTCCACTCGTTCGCAGTATGGCAGGTCTCGCACTTGATGCCGAAGTTGCCCTTGTGTGCCTTGTCATCGTCCTTCTTGTGGCAGGAGACGCAGGTCATCTTCAGCTTGTCCTTGTACAGATCGCCTTTGTGGCAATCGGTACACTTGGCCTTCTTGTGCTTGCCAAGCAGATCGAACTTGGTCTCCTTGTCATGGTCGAATTTGATGTCCTTCCACTCTTTTTCAGTGTGGCAGGTCTCGCACTTGGGGCCGAACTTGCCCTTGTGCGCCTTGTCGTCGTCCTTCTTGTGGCATTCGTTACACTTGGTCGGCGTGCCCTTGTATTTCTTGTCGATGTGGCACTTGTCGCACTTGACTTCGTTGTGCTTGCCCAGCAACTTGAACTTGGTCTTGTCGTGGTCGAACTTGGTCTGCTTCCAGTCCTTGGCCGTATGGCAAGTTTCGCACTTCTTACCCAGCTTGCCGTTGTGCGCCTTGTCATCGTCCTTCTTGTGGCAGGCGACGCATTCCATCGGCGTTTTTTTGTATTTATGGTCGATGTGGCACTTCAGACATTTCACATCGACGTGCTTGCCTTCCAGCTTGAACTTGGTCTTGCCATGGTCGAAGTCGGTCGTCTTCCAGTCTTTGTCGACGTGGCACTTGCCACAATCCTCACCGAGGCCGCCTTTGTGCTTGTCGTCCTTCTTATGGCAACTGAAGCATAGCTGCGGTGCCTCGCGGAATTTCTTGCCTGCCTTATGACAACTTTCGCACTTGACCTTATCCTGCTTGCTGTTGACGAGGTGGCCGCCTTTGAGCTCAAAGTCTGTCAGTTTGTGATCGAACTTATCGTGATCAAATTCCGCCGCCTTGAAATCACGGCCTTTGTGCTCGGCGTGACACTCCTTGCAATCCTTCTCCGTGTCGATACGACCATGATAGCCCTTCTTCTCGGCCACATCCTTGCCCACATCCTTGTGACAATCCATACACAGGCGGTTCTGTGCCTTCTTGTCGAATTTCTTGTGGCAAAGCTCGCACTTCTCCTCTTCCTTGGCATGGCCCTTGATGACATCGCCGGGCATCAGCAGTTTGTTGGCGTTCGCCTGCATGGGCAGCGCGAACAGGAAGAAGATGAGGGCTAGGGTACGCAGCAGCATAGTCGGTATCAATTCAATCAGTAAGCGTGGACGGCATAGACGTGATAGATAGCGCTGAACACCATCATGAATACCAGCGGGATATGGAAGATGTGCCACCAGGAGAACAAGCGCTCATAAGTATGGAACTGGGCGGCATCACGGACAGCATGCAAGTAGGAAGTGATCTTATCCCTGTATTCCTCGAACAGCTTCTCCATGCCCTTGCTCTGCTCGGCATTGAATTGTTTCTCGGCTCCCTGCGCACGCATCTCCTGGTGCAATTGAGCAGGCAGGCGGCGTGACAGCACCGCAGACTTGAAGCCTATCTTGGCAAAGCTGATGAATCCGTAGCCGGTCTCCTTGGCATACTTTTCTGCTTCATCGTGAAATGCCTGCAGTTGCTGTTCGATATGCGGCGCAAAACCGAACATGGACTTGATATCGCCGGTCTGCTCCATCTCGGCGCGCAACTCGTTAACCGTTGCCTGACGACCATACAGACCATGATGGATCTTGGTGTAGAAGAAACGACCGAAAGTGCCGCTGCCCGACACCAGCAGCATGCAGTACATCGCTACCGCCGCATTGATCGACCCGGTCGGGTGAATGAACGGGATGTAAACGTGATAGGTGGAATGGAAGATGATGAACAACGGCCCCAGGATACCCAGCACCATATGCCACTTGAACCAGGTCGGCAGGAAGCCCAGATTCTCCAGAAAGGACCAGCGCTTGCGCAGGGGATATAACAACAACAGCAGCATCATGATGCCGCCTGTCAGCCCCAGGTTGTAGCCGAAATCGAAGAGCTCTTCGCCAGGCTTGTAATAAGTCTGTGGATAAACAATGAAGTATCCGGCGAAAGTGATCACACCGACGATACTGATGAATATCATCCACATCAAATGTTCTGATTGTTTTTTTGTTCTCATAGTTTCCAAATCCAGAAGCTTCCCTCAAGCACCAAAATTTTAACCGTGTTCACTGAACCTGTCTTAATAAATTTGTCTTAATAACGCGACAACCCTAGAATGCCGCTGCCTGCGACAATGCCTTTTACAATAAAGTTCGCTTTTATTTTGCAATAGTCCGACAGGCGGCCGGGTCATTCAGACTAGTGGCGCACCTTATTCAACAACGCAAAGACCAAACCTATGGACCTCATCGACCTATCTGTATACCTGATCCCATTGATCATCATCATGTTCTTTTATTTGGGCAGCAGGAAGAAGAAAGAAACCAGCTCTGTCGAGCAGATGAAAGAAGCGATCACTCAGGGATTGACCGAGCCTTCATCGCTGCATCCGGTGATCGATCCGCGCCTGTGCCTGGGCTCTGGCAGTTGCATCAAAGCTTGCCCCGAAGGGGCCATAGGGATGATCAAGGGCAAAGCGGTGCTTATCAACCCGACCCACTGCATCGGCCATGGCGCTTGTGCGGCTGCGTGTCCGCATGACGCGATCACCTTGGTATTCGGCACCGAAAAACGCGGCATGGATATCCCGCAAGTCGATCCGACCTTCGAGACCAACGTCAAAGGTCTGTTCATTGCAGGCGAACTGGGTGGAATGGGACTGATCCGCAAATCTGCCAGCCAGGGTTCACAGGCGATGGATTCCATCGCCAAACTCAAAGGCAGCGATAACGACTACGACGTCATCATAGTTGGTGCCGGCCCAGCAGGTATGGGAGCCGCACTTGGCGCTATCCAGCACAAGCTTCGCTATCTCGTCATAGAACAAGAAACATCACTCGGCGGCGCAATCTTCCAGTATCCACGAAACAAAGTTGCAATGACCGCACCAGTCAAACTACCTGTCGTGGGCGAAATGCACTTCAAAGAAGTCAGCAAAGAACGCTTGCTGGAATGGTGGTTGGGCATCATCGAAAAAACCGGTATCAAACTGAACTACAACGAGCGTATGGAGAACGTGACGCCGACCGACAACGGCTTCATCGTCAAGACCAGCAAGGGCGAATACAAGACGCGCGCAGTTCTGCTCGCCATTGGCAGACGCGGCACTCCGCGCAAACTCGGCGTGCCAGGCGAAGAATTGCCAAAAGTGGTGTATCGCCTGATCGACCCCGAGCAATATCGCAACATGCATGTGATCGTGGTCGGCGGCGGCGACAGCGCGGTCGAAGCCGCCATGGCCGTTGCAGAGGAGCAAGGCACCACCGTTTCACTGCTTGCACGCGGCGAAGACTTCGGCAAGGCTTTCGGCGGCGCGAAGCCAAAGAACCGTGACAAGCTGAAGGCCATGTCCGATGCCGGAAAGTTGAAGATCTATCTTAAGTCCGGTGTCAAAGAAGTCAAAAAGGACACGGCAGTGATCAAATTCGGAGACGAGGAAGCGGAGATTCCGAACGACGGCGTCATCGTTTGCGCCGGCGGCACTTTACCAACGCCCTTCCTGAAGCAGATCGGCGTGATGGTCGACACCAAGTTCGGTACGACCTGATACATCACAGTAAAGCAAAAGGCCTGCAAACTTTGCAGGCCTTTTTTATTGGTGCCGCTTGTCGGATTCGAACTGACGACCTACCGCTTACAAGGCGGTTGCTCTACCAACTGAGCTAAAGCGGCGGTAAATCATGAAACTGGTGGGTCGGCCGAGATTCGAACTCGGGACCAACGGATTAAAAGTCCGCTGCTCTACCGGCTGAGCTACCGACCCGGTAAAAAGAGAGCGCGCATTATACGGGTTTGCACTCCAGAGTCAAAGCATCAAATGCGATTTATGCATTTTGATAATGAGTCGGGTCGTCTACTTGTGTCGCGCGGAATCCTTCTTGTCGCAAACGGCATGAATCACAGCGGCCACAGGCACGCCCCGACTCGTCCGCCTGATAACACGAGACCGTCATCGCGTAATCGACGCCGAGTTGCATACCCAACCGAATGATCTCCGCCTTGCTCAGATGCAACAGCGGCGCGTGCAATGTCAAAGCTTTACCTTCGACTGCAGCCTTGGTCGCCAGATTTGCCATGCGCTCGAACGCCTCCACGAACTCAGGGCGGCAATCAGGGTAGCCTGAGTAGTCCACGGCATTCACACCGATAAAGATGTCCTGTGCCTGCAGCACTTCAGCCCAGGCCAACGCCAATGACAACATGATGGTGTTGCGCGCCGGCACGTAGGTCAGCGGGATCCCGCTTGTAGCCGTCTCCGGCACTGCGATGCTGGCATCGGTCAGGGCCGAGCCTCCGAATGCCGTCAGGTCGATATTGATGACCCGGTGCGTAGTTGCTCCCAGACCGGAGGCGACACGTTGCGCAGCCGCAAGCTCCACATGATGGCGCTGGCCGTAATCGACGCTCAGCGCATGGCACTGAAAACCCTGCGCACGCGCCTGCGCCAGCACCGTGGCAGAATCCAGCCCGCCCGACAACAACACCACCGCTCGTTTATCGCTCAACGCCCCACCTCATTACCCCACAATACCTTGTGCAATTGCACCTGCATGCGTACCGGCACACGATCGCGCAATATCCATTCCGCCAGATCGCGTGCAGCCAATCCGTCATGGACCGGCGAGAACAGGACTTCGCAACGATGCGCCAGGTTCCGCTCGATCAGGACCTGCTTCGCCCACTGATAATCCGCCTCGTCGCACAACACGAACTTGATCTCGTCTTTACCGGTGAGGTGCTCAAGATTCTCCCAGAGGTTCTTGCGCGCCTCACCGGAGCCCGGCGTCTTGATATCAAGCACCTTCACCACACGCGCATCCACACCGCTGACATCCACCGCACCGCTGGTCTCCAGCGACACCGCATAGCCGCCATCGCACAAGGCACGCAACAGGGTCAGGCTGTTCTTCTGCGCCAGCGGTTCACCGCCGGTGACACAGACATAATGTGCGCCGTATTTTTCCACGGCGTGCAATATCTCCTGTATCGACATACTTTTCCCGCCACTGAATGCGTGCGCACTGTCACAGTATCCGCAGCGCAACGGACAGCCGGTAAACCGCACGAACACGGTCGGCAAGCCGATGCGGGAACTCTCACCTTGCAATGAGAAAAAGATTTCGCTGATACGCAGCGTGCTGCCTGAATCGGGTTTCATGAACTACAGCGGATTACTTTAAGGTAGCCAGACGTTTCTTGGCTTTGTCCGAGGCATCGCTGCCCGGAAACTGGGAAATGAGATTCTTCAATGTACTGCGCGCAGCAGTTCTTTTCTTGAGTGACAGCTGGCATTCCGCCATATTCAGCATGGCCTCGGGTGCTCGCGGATGATCGGGATGCTTTTCCAACAGATTCTTATAGGCGGCAAAGCTGCCTGCATATTCCCTCGAGAGGAAATTCGCATTCCCCAGCCAGTAATACACATTGGCTTCATGCACAGACTGCGGATACTGGCGCAGAAAATCACGGAAGGCGAGTGCCGCCTCGCGATAACTCTCTGCCCGATAGAATCCATAGGCCGTCTCGAATGCGCGATTCTCGCCCGACTGGCCATCAACCGCCCCCCCATCTGCAGGCGTGGCGGTCATGCGGGATGCACCGCCACTACCGCCCGCCTCCATCTGCCTCAAACGGGAATCAAGATCGATGTAGAAATCCTTCTGGCGCTTCTCGGCTTCTTGTTGAGCATGTCCGAACTCTTCGAACAGACCGCGCTGCTTGCGCATCTCGCTGGACTGCATCTCAAGCTGCATCTGCAAGCCGAGCAGGGAGCGCACTGCAAGTTTGTTCTGCAGCTCTACTTCAACAAGCTGCTTCTCCAACGACACAACGCGCGCCTCCAACTTCTGGATCTGCTTCCGGGCGTCGTCATCAGCGAACAGCCCCGCATAAGCGGGGCTGCACACCAGCAACAGACCACCCAACAAGCGGGAGGCTGCGATCTTCACGCTTACTGCGCGCTGTAGTTGATGTCTGCGCGACGATTCTGCGCCCAGCAAGCTTCGTTATGCTCGCTGCAACGCGGCTTCTCTTCGCCGTAGCTGACTGTTTCGATCTGGGAATCCGAAGCACCGCCCAACACCAAGGCACGCTTGGTGTTCTTGGCACGACGTTGACCCAGGCCGAGGTTGTACTCGCTGCTGCCGCGCTCGTCAGCGTTGCCTTCTACACGCACCTTGGCATCGGGGTGGCTTGCCAGATATTCAGCATGATTCATGATGGTCTCGCGATCCGCATCCTGCACTGCATCCACATCGAACGGGAAGTACACGCTGTTCTTTTCCATCAAGGCAGCTTGTGCATCGGCAGCGGCTTGGGCATCTGCAGCAGCCTGAGCATCGGTAGCAGTAGCAGCCTGAGCATCTGCAGCAGGCGCTTCAGTAGTAGCGGCAGAAGTAGTTGCAGGTTCTGCGACCTCTTCTTTCGGCGGATTGCTGCTACAAGCAGCCAGCAGGTTCAACAACAACACACTGAGGATCAGTTTCTTCATCATGCTTAACTCCTTCACGTTATCTATTTCAGGAACGGGCCCCACATCGGCTCGCGGATATCACCGCGCTGGGCAACCATCTTTTGCTTCACACGGCCATCGCTTGATACGGTTGCCAATATACCACGACCCTGCACCTCGGTTGCAAACAGGATCATCTTGCCGTTGGGCGCAAAACTTGGTTTTTTCTCCCAACCACCCGCGGTAAGTATCTGCGTTTGCCTGCTTTCCAGATCATGCACCGCGATGTGAAAGACCCCATCGCCGAAATGCGCAAACACAAAACTCTTCCCATCCGGATGGAAGCGCGGCGAGAAGGCGTTGCCCGATTCGAAGGTCAGCCGCTCAACACTCCCGCCTTCGATCGACACACGATAAATCTGCGGACTGCCGCCGCGATCGGAGGTGAAAAGCAGCGATTGTCCATCCGGCGAAAAGGACGGCTCGGTATCGATCGCATCGCTATAGGTGATCCGGCGCAGGCGGCCGCCGTTGCTGTTTGCCACATATATCTGCGATTCGCCATCACGCGTCAGCACCATAGCGATCTGCGTACCATCCGGCGACCACGCCGGCGCACTGTTGCTGCCCGGAAAGTCGGCGATCAAGGTGCGCATGCGCGAGGACAACGATTGTACATAGACCATAGCACGGCGCTTCTCGAAACTGACATACGCGATCTGCCTGCCGTCCGGCGACCACGATGGCGACATGATGGGCTCTTTGGAGGTAAGCAGCGCCTGTTCGTTATCGCCGTCGCTATCTGCCACTACCAGACGATAGACCCCCTCATCCCGGCTGACATAGGCGATGCGCGTACTGAACACCCCGGGACTGCCTGTCAAACGTTCATACACCATATCGGCGATGCGGTGTCCGATTGCACGTACCTGATCCTCCTTGGCCGTCACCACCTGCGACAACAGTTCCGCATTGCGCACCAGATCCAACAACCGGAATTTGACCGCGACCTTGCCGTCATCCATAGCCTGGATGCTGCCGATGAGTACCGCTTCCACGCCGACCCACTCGGATGGCCGGATATCGCGCGGCTCATGCGGCGTCTTCCCCGCCGGATCGACCAGTTTGAACAGACCGGTACGGATCAGATCACTGCCCACGATATCCAGCAGCCCCTGGGCAGTCGCAGCATCCCCGGCAAAGCGCACCAGCGAAACCGGCGTCTGATGCTCCCCCGCACCGGTGATCTCGATATTCAGCACAGCATGTGCCGGCACCACGAAAAACGACAAGCACAACAATATCCAGCGTCTCATTCTTTATCTATCCTCCGGCCTGATGGTCAGGTTTATTTCGCGAAAGCGCTTCTTCAGCACTGGGTCAGACGGTATCGGCAAAGGTTGTGCCTTGTAGATGGCGCGCTCGGTCGCTTCGTCATACGCCGCATTGCCGCTGCTCTTTAGCAATACAGCATCCAGCACAGAACCGTCCGGCAGCAGCGTCACCTTGAAGAAAGCAGAAGCCTGAGGCTGCACATCGGGCGGCATCACGATATTGTGTCTGATCTTGCTGCGTATCATGTCCTGATATCGCCCCATCTCGGCCGATGTGGCAGCAAGCACTTCCGCACGCACCCGCTCGCGCTCTGCCAAACGCTGCTTCTCGACATACGCTTCCATCATGCGCTGCTCTTCGCGCAACTTCTTTTGACGCAACTCTTTGGCACTGGGCTGCGGCTTACTCACCTTCTTGTCTCGCAGTTCGATATCGGCCTTTTGCGGTGCAGCCGGGCGATTTGAAGCTGGCTCGACTGCCTGCTTGGGCGCGACCACCTCCTGCACCGGTTCCTCGGTCGGCTGCTGAACCGGCAGGCTATCCCACAGCTCGACCGAGAAACGATCCGGCTGATGTGTCTGCCAGCGCACGCCCATCACCAGCATGGCAAAGAAAGCCACGTGCACCACCATCGCCAGCATGCCGGCCGAAAAACGATAGGGTTCACGGTAGCGGAGTGTCGCGCTCATCGCACCTTGGTGAGCAGTCCGACTTTCTTGACGTTCTGCTGCTGCAGCATATCCATCACATTGATGACTTCCTCGTAGCGGATCTTTTTGTCGGCAGAGATCACCACCGACTGCTCCGGATTCCCGGCGAGTTTCTGCTTGATCAGCGCCGCCAACTCTGTAGCCGAAACCGGCTTCTCTACACCGCCTTGCGTATGGTCACGCAGCACCAGTGTCGAGTCTTTCTTGATCATCACCTCCAGCGGTGCGACGGGCGGCGCCGAAGATTTCCCCACACTGGGCAGCTCGATCTGACCGGGATTCATCATCGGCGCCGTGACCATGAAAATCACCAGCAGCACCAGCATCACGTCGATATAAGGCACCACGTTGATCTGGCTCAACGGACGATGCGCCACACGACGAGAATTCATCATGGCTGCCTCTGCAACACGTTGGAGAATTCTTCGATGAAGCTTTCAAAACGGGACGACAGTCGTGCCACATCATGCACATAACGGTTGTAAGCCACCACTGCCGGGATCGCGGCAAACAGACCCATCGCCGTCGCCACCAGCGCCTCGGCGATACCGGGCGCCACTTGCGCCAAGGTCGCCTGCCCCACACTGGACAAACCACGGAATGCGTTCATGATGCCCCACACCGTACCCAACAGACCGATATAGGGACTGACCGAACCGACCGTCGCAAGGAATGACAGATGCGATTCCAGATGATCCATCTCGCGCTGATAGCGCGCGCGCATCGCCCGTCGCGTGCCTTCCATCAGCGCCGCGCTATCTACGCCATGCGTCTTCTTCAATTTGACGAACTCGGCGAAACCGGCGGCGAAGATGTGTTCCAGCGCCCCCTGGTCATGGCGCAACTTGCTGCCTGCCTGCTGGTACAGAGCCACCAGATTCGGGTTGCCCCAGAAAGCATCTTCGAACTCTTGTGTATGCGACTTCGCCGCGCGCACGGCGAACATCTTGAGGAAGATGTACCACCACGACATCAGCGACACGCCCAACAGCAAGCCCATCACCAGCTGCACCAGCAGACTGGCATTGCCGACAAGTTGCACCAGAGACAAGTCCCGTATCAGATCCATGAATTCAATCCCATTGTTTACGTAACATTTCCGGCACACTGACCGGCTTGAAACTGTCTTTACCCACGCAAACCAGATGCACATCGGCTTGCGTCAGCACTTCCTCCCCGCGTATGACTTCCTGCGCCAGCGTCATCTGGCTGCGTCCGACCTTGGTGAGATGGGCCGTCACCGACAGCATATCGTCCAGCAAGGCTGGCTTGAGATAATCGATCTTGATCGAGCGCACCACGAACATCACGCCCAACTCCTTCATCAGTCCGGCGTTGCTGTGACCGAAGCTGCGCAGCCACTCAGTCCGCGCGCGCTCCATAAAGTTCACATAGTTGGTGTGATACACCACACCACCCGCATCGGTATCCTGATAGTAGACCCGCACCGGCCAGGCGAAAGGCTTGTGCGACTTACTCATCCCACAGTTCCTTGTTGTTACCGCTCTTCACCACCGCCAGCCCGAAATGCGCATAGGCATTCGCCGTCGCCATGCGACCGCGCGGCGTACGCTGCAGATAACCCTGCTGGATCAGGTAAGGCTCCAGCACATCTTCGATGGTGTCACGTTCTTCGCCGATGGCCGCCGCAAGATTGTCCACACCGACCGGCCCGCCCATGAACTTCTCGATCACAGTCTGCAACAGTTTCCTGTCCATCACATCCAGTCCGCGCGAATCCACATCCAGCATGGTCAACGCGGCGTCCGCCACTTCGCGTGTGGCGTTGCCGTCGGCACGCACATCGGCGTAGTCGCGCACGCGTCGCAGCAGACGATTGGCGATACGCGGCGTGCCGCGCGAACGGTTGGCGATCTCCAGCGCACCATCCGGCGAGATCGGCAATTCCAGCAAACCGGAAGAACGCGTGACGATGCGCTGCAATTCCTGCGGCGTATAGAATTCCAGTCGCGCCACGATGCCGAAGCGGTCGCGCAGCGGATTGGTGAGCATGCCGGCACGGGTGGTCGCGCCCACCAGCGTGAACGGCGGCAGATCGATCTTCACCGAGCGTGCGCCGGGCCCTTCGCCGATCATGATGTCGATCTGGTAATCCTCCAGCGCGGGATAGAGGATCTCTTCCACCACGGGGGACAAACGATGGATCTCATCGATGAACAATACGTCGTGCGGCTCCAGATTGGTCAGCAGTGCCGCCAAGTCCCCCGCACGTTCCAGCACCGGACCGGAAGTATGACGGATATTGACACCCATCTCGCGCGCGATGATCTGTGCCAGCGTGGTTTTGCCCAGCCCCGGGGGCCCGAACAGCAGCACATGGTCGAGCGGTTCTTTGCGCTTCTTCGCAGCCTGGATGAATATCTCCAACTGCCCGCGGATCTTCTCCTGCCCGACATATTCGTCGAGCTGCTTGGGGCGCAGCGCACGTTCGAGCGCCTCTTCCTGCGGTGAGGCCGGCGCAGCGGAGATTATGCGCGGTGGAGCGGAAAGGTCGTCGTGCTGGATCATGCCTTGGATAATAACTTAAGCGCCTGGCGGATGCCGTCCGAGAGACTCACATCCTTGGACAATTGCTTGGCCGCCCATTCCGCCTCTTTGTCCTTGTATCCCAAGCCCAGCAAGGCATTGACGATATCATTGCCTGCGGACTCAATCACTGATGATGATGTTGTCACACCGGCCGCCGCCACGAACTTGCCTTGCAGTTCCAGCAACAAACGCTCGGCGGTCTTCTTGCCCACGCCGGGGATCTTGGTCAGCCGCGTCGCATCCTTGTTCGCCACGGCCATTGCCAGATCAGTCATGCTCAATCCGGAAAGTACCGACAATGCCAGCTTGGGACCGACACCACTGATCTTCAGCAGCAGGCGAAAGGCGATGCGCTCTTCTTGGGTCAAGAACCCGTACAGCAGATGCGCATCCTCGCGCACGATGAACTCGGTGAGCAGCACTACTTTCTCATTCAAAGCCGGCAGGTTGTAGAACGTGCTCATCGGCACATCCACTTCGTAACCCACTCCCTGCACATCCAGCAATATCTGCGGCGGGTTCTTCTCCAGCAGCGTGCCGCTCAGTCTTCCTATCATGTGCTTCCTTTAGTGAATATCAATGCCAGCGACAGCAGCGCACCATGCGCCATCATCGCGGCGATGGTGAGTTTGATCGCATCGGCCAGTTGTTGCGGTTGCGCGGCATGGCGCAGCAATTCCCGCGACGCTATGATGCTCAGCGGCAAAGCGAACAGCGCCAAAAGAGACAACAAAGGTAGCCAGCCGACCAGCACGCTCGCCACCAACCATATATAAGCCAGCAGCACGATCAGCACATAGCCCCAGCGCGCCTTGCTCACCTCCAGCCGGGCGACCCAGTGCAACTTGCCGGCAGCCATGTCTGCCGTACGGTCCGGGAACTGGTTGATGTAGAGCAGATTGGCGGTCAGCAAGGCATAGGAAAGCCCCGCCACGAAAGGTGCCGCATCGAAGCCTTTGCGCTGCACGAAATCCGCGCCGACCGTGATCGACAGGATGCCCGCTGTCACACAGAACTCGCCCAGACCGCGACTGACCAGTTTGAATGGCGGCGCGGAATAGGCCCAGCCGATGAACAACCCCGCCAGCCCGACATACATCAGCTGCGCATCGGTGCGCGCCATCAGCCACAGCCCGGCTGCGGCCACCCCTGCCATCAATGCAAAACCGAAATTGCGTGTCTGGGCGAGGCTCAGTACACCGTTCTGGATGAAGCGGCTGCCGCCGGTGAAGGGGAAGATACGGTCGGTGTTCTGCGCGTCGGTGCCGTTGAGTGCATCGTAGTAATCATTCAGCACGTTCACCCCTGCATGCGCCAACAGCGCAAACAGCAAAGTGACCAGTGCCAGCGGGATGTCGAAAGCCAGACCGCCGTGCCAGGCGATGGCCAGTCCGATCAGGCATGCCATCAGACTGGCGCTCAGGAATGCCGGGCGGGTGGCGGCAAAATAGCGGGCCGCAGGATTGGCGAACAACTCCAGCGTCGGTTCCAGCTGTTGCGTCATACCAGTCTTCCTCCCCGTACTCGATATCCCTTGGTCCCGTGTGCGCCCAATCCGCCCAGACCGCCGTGTGCATGACAGATGGCGCAAGCCAGCGCATCCGCCGCGTCCGGACTTGGGGTGCCGGACAAGTTCAACAATCGCTGCACCATCGCCTGTACTTGCTCCTTGTCGGCATGGCCGTTACCGGCCACCGCCTGTTTGATCTGCAGTGCCGTGTACTCCGCTACCGGCAGCCCCGCCTGCACTGCCGCACAGATCGCCGCGCCACGCGCCTGCCCGAGCAGCAGGGTGGATTGCGGGTTCACGTTCACGAACACCTTCTCCACCGCCGCCAGTTCCGGCTGATGCAGTGCGATGACCTCCCCCAGCGAGGACAGGATGACTTTCAATCTTTCCGGCAACTCTCCGGCGGGCGTCTTGATGCAGCCGCTGGCGACGTAATGCAACTTCTGACCTTCTTTATCGATCAGCCCAAAACCCGTCACTCTCAGACCGGGGTCAATACCCAATATCCTTATCGCCATGATCTGCGAGACAAGCAACGCGCCATGTGACGGGTTCCAGTGAAGACTGACTTGCGCAAGCAAGTCATGTCGGAACTAAAACCGACAATATAAATTCCGGGATCGATGCCGAGGATGCGCATCAGTCCTCTATCACCGCATTGGTGTAGACCTCCTGCACATCACCAAGGTCTTCCAGCGCATCCAGCAGCTTCTGCATCTTCACCGCATCGTCGCCGGTGAAACTGATCTCGTTCTCGGGCTTCATGGTGACCTCGCCCATCTCCGGCTTGAAGCCGGCGCCTTCCAGACGCTGCTTCACCGCCACGAAATCGTTGGGCGAGGTGATGACCTCGATACTGCCGTCGTCGTTGCTGACGATGTCTTCCGCCCCCGCGTCCAGCGCCACTTCCATCAGCGCATCCTCGTCGGTACCGGGCGCGAAGATCATCTGGCCGCAATGCTTGAACAGGAACGCCACCGAACCGTCGGTGCCCAGGTTGCCGCCGTATTTGGTAAATGCATGGCGCACGTCAGCCACGGTGCGCGTTTTGTTGTCGGTCATGCAATCGACCATCACCGCCGCGCCGTTGATGCCGTAGCCCTCGTAGCGCAGTTCCATATAGTCCACGCCTTCCAGTTCGCCCGCGCCGCGCTTGATGGCGCGCTCGACGTTGTCTTTGGGCATGTTCTGGTCGTATGCCTTCTCCATCGCCAGACGCAGGCGCGGGTTGGTGTCCGGGTCACTGCCGCCGAGTTTCGCCGCAACGGTGATCTCCTTGATCAGGCGCGTGAATATCTGGCCGCGCTTGGCGTCCTGACGCCCTTTTCGGTGCTGGATGTTCGCCCATTTACTATGTCCTGCCATGTTGCTTCCTTATGCTGAATTTGCCGCGCGCATGGTAACACCTGCGCCTTGTCCGACCCAAATGCTGCGCTATTCGCAATAGCGCTTCCCCGCCAAAAAAAATCGGGAGTAGAATGCCTGCAATAATTTTGTTAACCACCTGAAGGAGTTGATCATGAAAGTCCAACACGCACTGATGCTGACCGCTGGTTTGATGTTGTCGGCACCGGTCCTGGCCGATGACGGCGAAGCGCTGATGAAGAAGAACAACTGCGGCACCTGCCATCAAATGGACAAGAAGACGGTCGGCCCGTCGGTCAAGGCGATCGCGGCAAAGTACGCTGGCGATGCCGGCGCTGCTGCCAAGCTGGAGAAGAAGGTGCGCGTAGGTGGCGCAGGCAGCTTCGGCACCATGCCGATGCCGGCCACACCGGCCAAGGCATCCGATGAGGACATCAAGGCCATGGTGGCACACATCCTCGCCGCCAAATAAGTCTTTAGCCGCACAAGAAAGGGCCGGTTCATACCGGCCCTTTGCTATGGTGCAAGTGGTTCAGAATCAGTTGCGCATCATGCCCGGCCCGCGCTGGGGATCGCGCATCACCTCGTCCTTGGTGATCTTGCCGTCCTTGTTGGCATCGTTCTCATCGAAGCGTGCAAACAGGATAGGCATTCCCTTTTCAGCCTCTTCCTTGCTCAAGGCACCGTCATGGTCGGTATCGGCCGCATCAAAATGCTGTTCGATGCTCATATTGCGCATGCTTTTCATCTGCCCGCGCATCCCTAGATGCAATCCTTCCATCTCTTCGCTACTGATCTTGCCGTCCTTGTTGCTGTCCATTTCCTTGAATCGTTCCGCATGGAAGGCATTGAATTCCTTCTTGCTGATCGCCCCGTCGCCATCCTTGTCCATCTGCTGCACCATGCCGCCCCCCTTCGGGCAAGCATCGTTTTGGCCGTGTGACTTGCCGGGACAGGCTGAGGCTTGCTGGGTGATCGCCATCAGTCCGCCCGCCGCGATCAATGCCATTATTTTCTTCATACTGTTCTCCTGATGTGATTGATGGATACGCCCGCATACTGGCGCCGGGTTCATGGACAGACGAACAGGATGGAAGTTCGCCGCCGGACGGCAGGTTATAATCTCCGCAATCTTTTCTGTACTCCCCCATGAACATATTCTACGAAGAAGACGGCAGTTTCAAGGTCGGCAGCATCATGACCGATAACACCTCCTCCCTGCAGGTCGAGAACCTCCACGGAAAACGCTGCAAGATCAAAGCCGCCAACGTCATGCTGCGTTTCACCCAGCCCGGACTGAGCGAGTTCATGAACCAGGCCGAACAGGCCGCCAACGATATCGATCTGGATTTCCTGTGGGAAGCCTGCCCGCCGGAAGAATTCGTCTTCGAGGAATTGGCACAGGACTACTACGGCCATACCCCCACCCCCATCGAGGCGGCCGGCGCATTGATCCGCCTGCACGGCTCGCCCATGCATTTCTACAAGAAAGGCAAGGGGCGCTACAAAGCCGCACCACCCGACGCGCTGAAAGCGGCGTTGGCCAGCGTGGAAAAGAAACGCCTGCAAGCCGAACTGCAAGCCCGCTACACGGATGAACTCACGCAATTCAAATTGCCCGCCGAATTCGCCGACAAGCTCAAGGCGATCCTGTACCAACCGGACCGCAACACCCTCGAGGTCAAAGCGCTGGAAGCCGCCTGTGCCGCCACGCATCTTTCCGTCCCGCATCTGCTGGAAAAGTGCGGCGCGCTGCCCTCATCGCACGATTTCCACCTGAACAAGTTCCTGTTCGAGAACTTCCCGCGCGGCACCGGCTTCCCCGAGGTGACTGTTGAAGAGCATCCCGAACTGCCCAAAGCGACAGTCAACGCCTTCAGCATCGACGATGCCGCCACCACCGAGATCGACGATGCCTTCTCGATCGAGACGCTGGCAAACGGCAACCGCCGCATCGGCATCCACATCGCCGCCCCCGCACTCGGCATCGCGCCGGGCTCGGACATCGACGCCATCGCCGCGCAGCGCATGTCCACCGTGTACATGCCGGGCGACAAGATCACCATGCTGCCGGACAACGTGGTGCAGGCGTTCACGCTGTGCGCGGACAAGGTGTGCCCCGCGCTGTCTTTATATGTCGAAGTGAACGAAGCACTGGAGATCGTGAACAGCGCGAGCCGCATCGAGCGCCTGCACATCGCCGCCAACCTGCGCCATGACACGCTGGAACCGCTGTTCAACGACGGATCCGTGGCCGCACGCCAGTTCGACTACGCATACGGCCCCGAGCTGGAACTGCTGTGGGACTTCGCCAACAAGCTGGAAGCCGGACGCGGCAAGTCGTCCGACACCAATCAGCAGCAGATCGACTACATCTTCAATGTCGAGAACGACCGCATCTGCATCGGCCACCGCCTGCGCGGTTCGCCCATCGACAAGGTGGTGTCGGAGCTGATGATCCTCGCCAACAGCACATGGGGAAAATTGCTGGATGACAACAGCGTCGCCGGCATCTACCGCACGCAGAACAACGGCAAGGTGAAAATGAGCACCGTCGCCGCGCCGCATCAGGGCTTGGGCGTGGCGCATTACGCCTGGTCCAGTTCGCCGCTGCGCCGCTATGTCGATCTGGTGAACCAGCGCCAGATCATGAGCGTGCTGCGCGGCGAAGAACCTGCCTATGCGAAGAACGACACCGCGCTGTTCGCCATCCTGCGCGACTTCGACGCCACCTACACCACCTACAACGAGTTCCAGCGCAACATGGAACGTTACTGGTGCCTGCGCTGGCTGCAGCAGGAGCACATCGCGCAGCTTGATGCCGTTGTGCTGCGCGAGAACCTGGTCAAGTTCGTGGACATCCCGCTGGTCGGGCGCGTCTCCGCACTGCCCGAGACCGCCGCCAATACACAAGTGACACTGGAGATCGTTTCCGTCGATCTGCTCGACCTCAACTTCGAAGCGCGCCCCGTCGCGGTCGCTGCCGGTGAGGCATGAAGAGCTACCTGCTCATGGCTTTGCTGCGCGAACGCCTCTCGTTCGCGACAGGCTTTTCATTGCTGCTGCATGCTTTCGTATTATTCGGCATCACCTTCACCGTGCCGGATGCCAAGACACTGGCCAAGCGCCTGGAGCCGCTTGAAGTCACGCTGGTCAACAGCCAGTCGCGCAACAAACCGACCAAGGCCAATGCCTATGCTCAAAGCAATCTGGACGGCGGCGGCAACACGCCGGAGGATATGCGCGCGGGAACGCCGTTCCCGGTGGTCAGCAACGACACACGCTACACACCGGAGCAGGCTGCCAAACGGGTCAAGGCACTCGAACAGGAAGTGAAATCGCTACTCACCCGTGGCAAGAGCGACTATCGGGTGGAGCAGCAAAAGCAGGCACCCAAGCCCCAGGACAGCAGCAAGAGCGGCGAAGATCTGGTGCA
Source organism: Pseudomonadota bacterium (assembly GCA_043827165.1). Classification (GTDB taxonomy): domain Bacteria; phylum Pseudomonadota; class Gammaproteobacteria; order Burkholderiales; family Gallionellaceae; genus Sideroxyarcus. Next base: position 80,317 of record JBDRPJ010000007.1, on the reverse strand, counting down.
GCGTTCACTGGAGATCGCGCGACTGGAAGCCGAGATCAGCAAGAACATCAATCTCTACGAGAAACTGCCCAAGCGCAAATTCATCGGCGCGCGCACCGAGGAATACAAATACGCGCAATATGTCGAAGACTGGCGCGCCAAGGTCGAACGCATCGGCAACCTGAACTACCCCGAAGCCGCGCGCCGCCAGAAACTCTACGGCAGCCTCACACTGACGGTGAACATCCGTTCCGACGGCAGTGTGGAGAACATCGAGATCAATCGTACTTCCGGTCATCGCATCCTCGATGCCGCCGCGCAGCGCATCGTCAAACTCGCCGGCCCCTACGCGCCCTTCCCGCCCAACATCAGCAAGGAAGTCGACGTGCTGGGCATCACGCGCACCTGGACGTTCACCACCAGCGACCGGCTTGAAGCGAAGTGACACTTTCGTTAGCATGCACCCCATGTCACGCCGAATACTGATTGCGCTGTTGTTGGCTTTTTCCCTGCTGTTCGTCCAGCAGGGGGCGGCCACGCACGCGATCGCGCACGCGCTGGCCGATCAATCCCAGGACCAGTCGCTGCCGCACGACTCGCAGTGCGAGCTGTGCGCCGGCTATGCGCAGGTCGGCAGTGCAGTCGGCAGCAGCACCGTGCATTTCGATCTCCTCGCGTCGTGCACGTCGGCATACCAACGCACCCGCAACGATCCTCACACCCTCACCATTGCGGCATTCGCCGCTCGCGCCCCACCCCGCTCCGCCTGAATCCCGATCTGCCCTCGCCGCATGATGCGGCGAGGAATGTCTATCCATTCAAGGAGTGAACCATGTTCAGAATCTTCGGCCTGTGCAGCGCGATGCTGCTATGCCAATCCGCTTACGCCGCCGGCAACGAATCCGCCTTCAATCCGGCGTTCTCCCTCATCCTATCCGGCACCTACGGCAGCCTGCAACAAGACCCGGCGACACCCGCCACCGGCTTCGCCATGAACCCCAACCCCGGCCACGACCAGGGCTTCAATATCGGCGAATCGGAGATGGGCATCTCCGCCAATATCGACCCGCAGTTTCGCGGCGTAGCCACGCTCGCGCTCGACCCGGCCGGCGGCGTCAGCGTGGAGAACGCCTTCGTACAGACCACCTCGCTCGGCGACGGCCTCAACCTCAAGTTCGGCCGCTTCTTCTCCGGCCTCGGTTATCTCAACGAGCAGCACGCGCATGCCTGGGACTTCACTGACCAGCCGCTGGTGTATGCCGCATTGTGGGAGAACCAGTTGGGCGAGGACGGCGTGCAATTGAAATGGCTGGCACCGACCGACCTGTTCGTCGAACTCGGCGCGGAAGCAGGCAAAGGTCGCGGCTTCCCCGGTAGCGAGCGCGCCAAGAACGGCAGCGGCGCAGGTGTGGTGTTCGTGCATGTGGGCGACGACATCGGCATCGAGCAGAGTTGGCGTGCCGGTCTGTCGCTGCACCGCACGCGCGCGGTGGAACGCGAAAGTACAGACGTGCCCGACTTGCTCGGCAATACCGTCACCAACCAGTTCACTGGTGACAGCCGCACCGCCGGGCTGGACTTGGTGTGGAAATACGCGCCCAACGGCAATATCAAGGAGCGTTACCTGAAACTGCAGGGCGAGTACTTCCAACGCACCGAGAACGGCGATCTGGCCTACGACACGGCGGGCGCGAACGTCACCGACAGCTATACCGTCACGCAAAGCGGCTGGTATGTGCAGGGCGTGTATCAGTTCATGCCGCGCTGGCGCACAGGTTTGCGCTACGACAGTCTGGATCCGGGCATCGCCAGTGTCGGTGCCGCCAACTCGGGCAACATCATCGCCGACTACGCATTCAAGCCAAGCCGCACGACGGTCATGCTGGATTACAGCCCGAGTGAGTTCTCACGCATCCGTGTGCAACTGGCAAACGACCAGTCCCGACAAGCGCTGTCAGACAAACAATTCTTCGTGCAATACATCATGAGCTTGGGCGCCCACGGCGCGCACAGCTACTAGGAGCACACCATGCACAAGATGATCCTCTCTCTCCTTTTGCTTGCCCTCAGCAGCCTCTCGCACGCTGCCCTCAACGTGTTCGCCTGCGAACCGGAGTGGGCCGCGCTCACGCAAGAACTGGCCGGAGACCAGGCCAGCATCTACACCGCTACCGGCGCATTGCAAGACCCGCATCGCGTCGAAGCGCGTCCCAGCCTGATCGCCAAGGCACGCCGCGCCGACTTGGTAGTGTGTACTGGTGCCGAGTTGGAGATGGCTTGGTTGCCTGTGGTGCTGCGCGAATCGGGCAACGCCAACGTGCAACCGGGTGGCGAGGGATATTTCGAAGCAGCGTCTGCGGTGCACATGCTGGAAGTGCCGACGCGATTGGATCGCGGCGACGGCGATGTGCACGCACAAGGCAATCCGCATATCCAGACCGACGCGCGCAACTTCCTGCCTATCGCCCACGCACTCGCGCAGAAACTGATGCAGCGTGATCCGGCCAACAAAGCGCTCTATCAACAAAGACTGGGCGCGTTCGAACAGCGATGGCGTGCCGCACTCGCGCGTTGGGAGAAGCAAGCCGCACCGCTCAAGGGTGTCGCCGTCGTGGTGCAACACAAGGGCTTCCCCTATCTGTCCGACTGGCTGGGGCTACATGAAGTGGCGGTGCTGGAACCCAAACCCGGTATGGAACCCAGCGCATCATGGCTGGCGCAGGTGCTGGACACCTTGCAGCAGCATCCCGCCAAGTTGGTGCTGCGCGCCGCTTACCAGAGTGAACGCCCCTCGGCATGGATCGCGCAACGCGCGCCTATCGCTGCCGTGGAACTTCCCTTCACCGTGGGTGGCAGCGTCGCTGCCAACGATCTGTACAGTCTGTTCGATGACACCATCGCGCGTTTGCTGAAGGGCCTGCAATGAACTTCGAACTCGACATCCTGCTGCCCGCCTTCCTCGCCGGCCTGCTGGTGCTGGCCACGCACATCCCGTTCGGCATGCGCGTGCTGCAACGCGGGGTGATCTTCGCCGACCTCGCCGTCGCGCAGATCGCCGGGTTGGGGGTGATCGCCGCCGAGTTGCTCGGTCTGCTGGGCCAACCGCTGCTGGTGCAGGCGGTCGCCGCCGGCAGTGCGCTATGCGGGGCGGCCTTGCTGGCCTGGATCGAACGCCGCGCACCGGAGGTGAAAGAGGCTTGTATCGGCCTCACCTTCGTGCTCGCCGCCAGCCTTGGCATCCTGCTGCTCAGCCGCGACGTGCATGCGGGCGAACATCTGCGCGACCTGCTGGTCGGACAGATCCTGTGGGTGGATGGGCAACAACTCATCGCCACCGCACTGCTCAGTGCCGCGCTGCTCGTTGCCTGGCGACTGTTCCGCCAACGTCTCGGCGAGTTCGGCTTCTACGCACTGTTCGCCCTCGCCATCACCGCCTCGGTGCAACTGGTCGGCATCTATCTCGTGTTCGCCAGCCTGATCGTGCCTGCGCTGGCGACGCATCGCCTCTCCACACAACGCATACGCCATGCCTTTGCCATCGGCATCGCGGGCTATGCGCTCGGCCTGCTGCTCTCGATATGGCTCGACTTGCCAGCGGGCGCGGCCATCGTGTGGGCGATGGCTTTCAGCGGGGGGCTGCTCAGCGTTCTGAAACCCCGCCACTAACCCGCTATAATCCGCCGAACTTTCGCCTCCCATACCAGCATGACCGACCGTTACGCCGTCATCGGCAATCCCATCTCGCACAGCAAATCACCGCTGATCCACCGCATGTTCGCCGCACAGACCTGTCAGGACATCAGCTATGAAGCCATCGAAGCGCCGCTGGACGGGTTCGCCACGACCATCGAACGGCTGCGCAAGGAAGGATACAAAGGCTGTAACGTTACAGTTCCCTTCAAATTCGAAGCCTTCGAACTGTGTGACGAGATCGGGGGTCGTGCCCGCAATGCTCGTGCTGTGAACACTTTATTGTTCCGCGACGGCAAGATACTTGGAACCAATACCGACGGCGCTGGACTGCTCATCGACATCGAGCAGAATCTCAATTTTAAATTGATGTGGAAGGATGCTTTACTGCTGGGGGCAGGCGGGGCTGCAGCCGGCGTCCTTTGGCCTCTGTTCAACGCAGGTGCCGGGGTGACCATTGCCAACCGCACTTGGGAGAAAGCCCAGGCACTCGCGGCAGACTTTGAGGATTGCTCTGTTTATGCCAGGAGTTTCGAGCAATTGGCCGGCAGAAGATTCGACCTCGTCATCAATGCCACCTCCAGTGGCTTGAAGGATGAGAAACTGCCTTTGCCGGAAGAGCTATTCAAGCCTGGCGCACTGGCCTACGACATGATGTATGGACGCGAAACACCCTTTATGGCATTTGCCCGAGCGCATGGTGCTCGGATAGCTGATGGCCTGGGCATGTTGGTGGAACAAGCCGCCGAGGCGTTCTTCATCTGGCGCGGTGTGCGCCCGGACACCCGCCCTGTACTCGAAGCCCTGCGCAAGTGAAGAACCCCATACGCAGTCTCTTCTGGCGCTTCTTGCTGGCGCTGTTCTTGATCTTCGTGCTGTACCAGTTGTGGCTGTTCGCCCATATCTGCTGGTGGGTCAAGTTCGACCCGTCCGCCAGTGCATTCATGACAGACCGCCTGGAAGTGATGCAGGACAGCGACCCCAAGGCGAAGCTCAAGCATAAATGGGTACCCTACAACAATATCTCCGGCAATCTGAAGCGGGCGCTCATCGCCGCCGAGGATGCGAAGTTCGTCGACCACGAAGGCTTCGACTGGGAAGGCATCCAGAAAGCCTACGCAAAGAATATTAAACAGGGCAAGATCGTCGCGGGAGGTTCGACCATCAGCCAGCAGTTGGCAAAGAATCTGTTCCTGTCCACCAAGCGCACGCCGTGGCGCAAGGGGGAGGAGATCATCATCACGCTGATGCTGGAAGCGGTGATGGACAAGCGGCGCATCTTCGAGATCTATCTGAACGTGATCGAATGGGGTAACGGTGTGTTCGGCGCTGAAGCGGCGGCCCGTCATTATTTTGGAGTCAGCGCCGCAAAGCTCTCAGTCGAGCAAGCCGCCCGCTTGGCTGCCATGGTGCCCAACCCGCGCTATTACGACCGTCATCGTCAGGCGCGCGGTATGTTGCGCAAGACACAGATCATCCTCGACCGCATGCCGGATGCCGAGATTCCCTGACGCCGCCGGGTTAATTTCCTTACAATAGCGCGCAATTTTTCGAGGTGCGCCATGACCGAGAACCACGAACACCATTACACCGATAACGTGCAGGAACACCTGCACCAGGTTCAGCACCTGCTTGATAAGCAGGCGCTGGTGGAAACCGTGGTCCACAATCAGGCGCTGCCGCGCGACGAGCGCCACGAGTTGCTGGACAAGATGCTGCACAAAAGGCATCTGGCCGAGTTGAGCGACAAACTGGAAGAATTGCACTCGGCCGATATCGCCTACATTCTGGAAGCACTGCCTATCGAGCACCGCCTGCTGGTATGGAACCTGGTCAAGACCGAACGCGACGGCGAGATCCTGATCGAAGTGTCCGACGCGGTGCGTGAATCGCTGATCGCCAGCATGAGCCGCGACGAGCTGCGCGTGGCTGCCGAACAACTCGATACCGACGAGATCGCCGACCTGGCACCCGACCTGCCGCAGCACGTCATCCGCGACGTGTTCAAATCACTGCCGATCGAAGAACGCGAACAACTGCGTGCCGCGATGTCCTACCCGGAGGATTCGGTCGGCGCCCTGATGGACTTCAACATCGTGCATGTGCGACAGGACGTCACGCTGGAGACCGTCTCCCGCTACCTGCGCCGTTTCGATGAACTGCCCGACCACACCGACCAGGTATTCGTGGTCGACCGCGACGAACGGTTCGTGGGCGTGTTACCGATCAATCTGATCGTGGTGAACGAGCCCGAGACCGAAGTCGGGACCTTGATGATCACCGAAGTCATCCAGTTGCATCCGGATGAAAAAGCCGAACATGCAGCCCAGGCGTTCGAGCGCTATGACCTGGTGTCTGCACCGGTTGTGAACGAAGACGGCAAGTTGTTCGGACGTGTGACCGTGAACGTGGTGCTCGATTACATCCGCGAAGAATCGGATACCGAACTGCTCAACCAGGCCGGCCTGATCGAAGAGGAAGACATCTTCGCATCCGTATGGAAATCCGCCCAGAACCGCTGGGCCTGGCTGGCGCTCAATCTTTGCACTGCATTCTTCGCCTCGCGTGTGATCGGTGAATTCGAACAGACCATCGCGCAGATGGTCGCACTCGCCACCTTGATGCCTATCGTCGCGGGCATCGCGGGGAACTCAGCCAACCAGACGACGACCATCATCATCCGCTCTCTCGCGCTCGGACAGATCAATCAGAGCAATGCAAAACGCCTGATGCTGAAGGAACTCGCCATCAGCGGACTGAACGGTCTGGTGTGGGGAGGGTTTGCCGGACTGTTCGCATACTTCCTGTATCGCAGCGTACCGCTCGGCGTGGTGATGACTGCGGCCATGATGCTCAACCTTACGCTGGGCGCACTGGTCGGCATCGGCATACCGCTTATGATGCAACGACTGGGACGTGACCCCGCGATCGGGGCCAGTGTCCTGCTCACCGCCATCACCGACAGTGGCGGCTTCTTCATCTTCCTTGGACTGGCGACCGTCTTCCTGGTCTGAAGTGCTTGCCCTGCATCAAGCAGACGCAACGATTCCGCTCGCATAAATACGCGCTCTGTATACCCATTCGGGAAGGTCAGGAGAAAAAAAAGGAAAGGGAATGCGTGAGGTTCACGCCCCTAGGTGAAACAGAAAAGGTAGAAAGGGCGAAACGCAACAGCTCGGCGCCCGCCCCAATCTACCAAGCTCAGGCGCCGAGAATGCCTTTTCCTGCCACTTTGTTGACTGCAGGCTTCTTAGCAACAGCCTTCTTAGCTACAGGCTTTTTCGCTGCCGGCTTCTTGGCAACAACTTTCTTCGCTGCCGGCTTCTTGGCGGCGACTTTCTTCACTGCCGGCTTCTTGGCAACTGCTTTTTTCGCTACCGGCTTCTTGGCGGCGACTTTCTTCACTGCTGGCTTCTTAGCAACGGCCTTCTTCGCTACCGGCTTCTTGGCGGCGACTTTTTTCGCTGCTGGTTTTTTGGCGGCGACAGCTTTTTTCGCTACCGGCTTCTTGGCTACAACTTTCTTTGCTGCCGGTTTCTTTGCTGCCACTTTCTTGGTTGCAGGACTTTTCGCTTTGGATTTTGCAGTTGCCATTTTCATTCCTTATTAAAGTTTGATGGACTAAGTTGGTGCAATTTCTATCGTGCTACCACTGCACTCCCGATGCGCTTTCAACCTAAAGAAACCTCCCAATACGCACGGTGATTGCATTCTATGCGCGAATATTTTTTTTACGCAATAGATTTGTGCACTTATGTGCAAAAAAATCAATCGACGATCTTTTCGAGCGCGTACAACTGATCTGTTCTTTCACGCTCGCGAACAAGCTGCACACGCTCGCCATCGACCATCACTTCGGCCGCGCGCGGTCGCGTGTTGTAGTTGGAACTCATGCTCATGCCATACGCACCTGCCGACATGACTGCCAGCACATCGCCCGCTGCCACGGCCATTTCACGGGCATGGCCGATGAAATCGCCCGTCTCGCAGATAGGTCCGACCACTTCGTAGCGCTGTTTCGGCGATGCATCATTTTGCACCGGACGGATCGCATGGAAAGCATCGTAAAGCGCCGGACGCATCAGGTCGTTCATCGCCGCATCGACGATGGCGAAGTTCTTCTCTTCACCGTGCTTCAGATATTCGATACGCGTCAGCAAGACGCCGGCATTGCCCACCAGCACCCTGCCCGGCTCCACGACCAAAGATTCCGCACGGCCATGCAATGCCTGCAGCAACGCTTGCGCGTATTCGGCGATCGAGGGCGGTGTCTCGTCGTCGTAGCAGATCCCCAGCCCGCCGCCGAGGTCGATATGCTCCAGCGTGATGCCTTCTATTTTCAATTGATCGACCAACGCCAGCACCTTTTCGGCCGCCGCAATGAAAGGACTCACCTCGGTGAGCTGCGAGCCGATGTGGCAGTCGATGCCGGTCACACGCAGATGCGGCATCGCTGCCGCCTTGCGGTACAGATCCAATGCCTCTGTGTAAGCAACGCCGAATTTGTTCTGCTTGAGGCCAGTCGAGATATAGGGATGTGTCTTGGCATCGACATCCGGATTCACGCGCAAGCTGATCGGCGCGACCATTCCCATGCTTCCCGCCACATCGTTCAGCCGATCCAGTTCCGGTGCGGACTCGACATTGAAGCAACGGATACCAGCCGCCAACGCCAAACGCATCTCTTCTTCGCTTTTCCCAACACCGGAGAACACCACCTTGCCGGCCGCACCGCCTGCGGCCAGTACACGCTGCAGTTCGCCGCCCGATACGATGTCGAAGCCCGCCCCGAGTCTGGCGAACAAATTAAGGATGGCCAGATTCGGGTTGGCCTTAACCGCGTAACAGATCAGATGTTCGCGCCCTTTAAGCGCATCGGCGAACTGATAGTAGGCATCGGTCAGGGCGGCACGCGAATAGACATAACACGGCGTACCGAAACGCTGCGCGATGTCGATCAACGACACTTGCTCCGCATGGAGTGCGTCGTCACGATAGTTGAAGTATTCACTCATGTTGAAGTTCTAAAGATTGGGATTGATGGGGAACGGCAGAGAATTGGGATTGCGCCGGCGGCAGATAAAGCGGTCCTTTGCGACCGCATCCTTGCAAGCCGACAAGTAACAGCAACATAATGCACACTGTACGCATCTGTATCTTCTTTCTAAATTCGAAACGAGCGGGATTATATGACGGAAAGCGCCAGCGACGCTGCGGGAGACGCCTTGTTTGCCCGCATCCGGCAGATGGTGACGGCACGCGGTGTGGATATCCGCCTGCAGCAGGAAGCCTCTACACTGAAACTGCTTTTTGCCGACGGCCAACGCATCCTGATCAACCTTGATCGACAATCCCGGCATGTGTGGCTGGCTGCGGCGGATGGCGGCAGCGAGTTCGTCCCGCAAGGCGCAAGCTGGCAATCACCGCAGCATGGCGAACTGCTCACCCGACTCGGCGAGTTGCTGGAGCAGACCATCGCCAGCGACCCGCGCAATTCGCGCACACCGATTCCTGCGTCAGCTGCGGAAACGCCCGTCATCATCCAGCATATCCAGTCCGGCGGCGGGCACGGGCTACGCAATGCGATGATCATCATCTTGTTGGGCGCCGTCGCTTACTTGCTGACACAACGACAGGGTCAGCCATCCCCTGCCGGAGAGTCTGCCGCTGTTCAGGCAGAGCCAGCGGCATTCTCAGATAACGAACGTCGCTGTGAAAGTGGCTTTCCGCAAAATGGCAGCACCACCGTCTTTCCCGAGAGCGGCTTGCTGAACGGCGGCACAGGCACCGAACTCACCCTGCACAACGAGCATGCCCACCCTCTTCTGCTGGTACTGACCGCCCCGCGCACCCTCATCCCCTCCTTGTCGGTACTGGTGCATGCACGCCAGCAGGCAAGCGTACGCATACCGCCCGGACAATATGACCTGATGTTCGCTGCCGGTACCCGTTGGTGTGATGCGCGCAGCGGATTCTCCGATGGGCGCATGCTGAAGTTCAATGACTCGCTCTCGGTTCAGCAAGACGCGCCGGTGCGCATCGCTCTGCAATCCTCCGGTGCCGGACCGGAAGATTTTCGCGCGCTGATCTCCACCTTTGTAGCCGCAACACCGCTGCCCACCCCATCGTTCAGCGGTGACGGCAGTATGGCTGTCAAACGCCATGGCAACGGCCACTTCTATCTGCCCGGCAGCATCGCGGGCGTACCGGTCACCTTCATGCTGGATACCGGCGCCTCGGTGACCTCCATCACCAGCGAGATCGCGCGCGAGGCAGGCGTGCGCAACTGCAAGGATATACAGGTGCAGACTGCCAATGGCAGCACGACCGGCTGCATCGCGCTGGTCCCGCAGATGACACTGGGCAACTTCACACTGAAGAACATCACGGTGGCAGTGATGCCGAACATGGATACCAATCTGCTCGGCGCGAACGTGCTGCGCAACTTCCGCGTCGGACAGGACGAAGACACCCTGCTGATCGGGCGCAACTGATAATGGAGAGATCATGACAGAGAGCGAATTCAATATTCTGGCCGACCAGGTCTTCATGCGCATCGAACACGCGCTGGATGCGACCGACATCGACTACGACAGCAATGGCATGGTGATGGAGATCGAGTTCGATGACGGCAGCAAGGTCATCGTGAACCGCCATGTACCCAATCGCGAGATCTGGCTGGCTGCCCGTTCAGGCGGCTTTCATTTCGGCTGGCAGGACGATAGCTGGATCAACCAGCGCGATGGAGACGAGCTGTATAGCAAACTGGCCGCACTGATACAGACCGGATCGGGAAGCGCATTCGAATTCTGAGAGGTTGCCAGATGTCCGGCGGTGCGATCCGCAAGGAGGGGGCCTTTAGTTTCGGACACCTGACGAAAGGAATGTAACCCGGCACGCCCAGAAATGGAATGCGGCACATTGTCGCATCCGGCCAATAGAACTTCTCAGCCGACCCGGATATCGCGCAACGCGGCCCTGAGTTCCTTGTGATCCGGACAGACCGATGCCACGACACGCCAGAATGCGGCGGAATGGTTCATCTCCTTCAGGTGGGCCAGTTCGTGTATCACCACGTAATCGATCAAGGGCAGCGACAACTTCACCAGTTGCCAGTTCAGACTGATCACGCCGCGCGCACTGCAGCTGCCCCACTGGGTACGCGCCGAAGACAAGCGTATGGTGCGCGGGGCGACTTCCATCAGCGGCGCGAAATGCGCCACACATTCCTCGAACACCTGTAACGCCTGTTCGCGATACCACTGACTGACGAGTTTCTCGATACGCTGCGGCGTGGCGACACCATTCAATTGCAGCAGCAGACTCTCGCCCTGCAAACGTAGCGGCGCGCCGAACAGGTCGGGCACGACACGCAAGCTGATCACCTCACCGCGAAACGGGATGGTTGCCCCATCCTGCCAGACGATGGGCATCACCTTGGCAACCTGCCAGTTCTCCAGCTTGTCCAGCACCCAGCTCGCCTTGTCCTGCAACACACTGTGCAGCCACTGCTCCGAGGCACGCAAAGGCATGCTCACCGTCAGCCCGCGCTCATCGATGCGCAGGCCGATGCTGCGGCGCTTGCCGCTGCGCTTCAATGTGTAAGTGATGTGTTGGTCGGAGAGTTGCAGAGAACGCCGCTCGACAGCGGGAAGGACGGGCTTGCTGCGGGAGCGCAGGAACATCATCCCAAACGCGTCATCTCGTCTTCGATCCACGCTTCTGTGCGGGCATTGATCTCTTCCGCCTTGAGTCCCGTGGTATCGATGACCGGACCGATCACCATGACGATGGTGCCCGGCTTCTTGATGAAGGCATTGCGCCCCCAGAACTTGCCCGCGTTATGCGCCACCGGCAATACCGGCACGCCGGCATGCGAGGCCAGCAATGCCCCGCCGATCTTGTACTTGCCGCGCTCACCGTATGGGATGCGCGTGCCTTCAGGGAACAACACGATGCTGAAACCCTGCTGCAGCTTTTCCTTGCCCTTCTGCAGCAACTGTTTCATCGCTGCCTTGCCCTTGCTGCGGTCCAGAGAGATGGGACTGGACAAGGCCAACAACCAGCCGAAGAAGGGGATCCACAACAACTCGCGCTTGGCCACCCAGGCATGGGCCGGCAACACCAGTTGCAACGCCAATGTCTCCCAAGCCGACTGGTGCTTGCTCAACACCACGCACGCCTGTTGCGGAATGTTCTCCCGCCCGCGCACTTCCATGCGGATACCGCAGATCACTTTCAGCAGCCACAACATGCCGGGCGCAAAACCGGACAGCAGGCGGTGACGCATATGCTGGCCGAACGGGAAGATGAACGGCGAGAACAGCGCATAGGACAATGTGTACAGCGCCTGGGCCAGCGCAAATATGACGGAACGGATCAGATTCATAACAGGCTAGCCGTCACCGCGGCGAGATCGGCGAAAATCCGCGTGCCTTCCGGCAGCCCGCCCTTCTCTTTCGTTCTATTTCCCTTGCCGGTCAGCACCAGATAGGGGATAGCCCCCAGCCGGGCGGCGGATTCCAGATCGCGCAATGAATCGCCCACCGCAGGCACATCGCCCAGACCGACACCATAGCGGGCCGATATCTCCAGCATCATGCCGCTCTTGGGTTTGCGGCAACTGCACTCGGCCTCATTGGTATGCGGACAGAAGAAGATCGCATCGATGCGACCGCCCACCTGCGCCAGCGACTTGTGCATCTTGTCGTGAATGGCATTCAGCGTGGGCATATCGAACAGACCGCGTCCGATACCGGACTGGTTGGTGGCGACCACCACGCGATAACCCTCCTGATTCAGGCGCGCGATGGCTTCCAGACTGCCGGGAATGGGCTTCCATTCATCCGGGCTTTTGATGAACTGATCGGAGTCGTAGTTGATGACGCCGTCGCGGTCGAGGATGATGAGTTTCATGCCGCGAGCTTGGAGATGTCGGCCGACTGGTTCATCAAACGGCCCAATTGTTGCAACAGCAAGGCACGGTTGATACGCAGCGCCTTGTCCTCGCACATCACCATCACCTTGTCGAAGAAATCATCGACGAAGGATTTCAGCGTGACCAGCGTCTTCAGGTTGTTGCTGTAATCGCCGCGTTCGAAATAGCCGCGCGCCATCGGTGTGATATCCAGCATGGCCTGATACAGCTCGCGCTCCGCTTCATCCTGGAACAATGTCACATCGATGGAGGCAGACAACTCGCCCAACTCTTCGGCGTTCTTGCGCATGATGTTCTGCACGCGCTTGTTGGCAGCAGCCAGGTCCTTGGCCGCCGCCATGGCAGCAAAGGCGCGCACGCCCTGCAAGCGGGGCAGCACCTCGTGCAAACGTCCCCCCAACACCGCCAGCACCGCTTCGATATGCGTACCTTCAAAACTCTGGTCACGCAGATAGCCACGCAGGCGATCGATCATAAAGCCTTCCACATCCGTTGCCACGGTCGCGCTCAACATGCCTTGCGGGAAATTGTCGGCGGTCGCTTTCAACAGAGCGGGCAAAGTCAGATCCAGCGGCGTCTCGATCAGGATACGCAGGATGCCCAGTGCCTGACGACGCAGACCGAACGGATCCTTGTCGCCGGTCGGCACCTGGCCGACGCCATAGATGCCGACCAGCGTTTCCAGCTTGTCGGCCAAAGCGACCGAGCAAGCCAGCGGCCCCTGCGGCAAGGTATCGCCGGCAAAGCGCGGGTGGTAATGCGCCTCGATGGCACTCGCCACTTCCGGCTTCTCGCCATCATGCAGGGCGTAGTAATGACCGATGATGCCTTGCAGTTCCGGAAACTCACCAACCATGTCGGTGATCAGGTCGGCCTTGCTCAGGCGCGCGGCCAGTTCGGCATCCGCCTTGTCCGCACCGAGCAGGCGAGCGATGGTGCCAGCCAGCGTGGTGATGCGCTCCACGCGCTGCAACTGCGTGCCCAGTTTGTTGTGGTACACCACGTTGCCCAGCTTCTCGACGCGCGTTTCCAGTTTCTGCTTGCGATCCTGATTGAAGAAGAATCGGGCATCGGCCAGACGTGGCCGCACCACGCGCTGGTTGCCCTCGATGATGTGATGCGGATCGGCGATCTGCATGTTGGACACGATCAGGAACTTGTTCAGCAGCTTGCCCGTCTGCGCATCGAGCAGCGGGAAATATTTCTGGTTCTGCTGCATGGTAAGGATCAGACATTCCTGCGGCACTTCGAGATACTCCTCCTCGAACTGCCCGACATACACTTCCGGCCACTCCACCAGCGCGGTCACTTCATCCAACAAGGAAGAGAGCAGACTGCGCTCCTCGTTCGACATGGACATCAGCTTGGACTGGTCAAAGTTGGCATGACCGATCCAGATCGCCTTGTTCTCCCCCGCCAGTTGCTCAAGACGCGCCGCGATACTTTCGCGGCGATTGGCGTAGCTGGCGACCACGCGTCCATCGCGGGCCAGCGTGGCTTCGTAATCATCGGCATGCTCGATACTGACTCGCTCGCTGCACAGGAAACGGTGTCCACTGGTGACGTTGCCACTGGTGAGACCCAGCACTTCGGCAGGCACCACGCTGCTGCCAAGCAACACGGTCAAACCGTGTACCGGGCGCACGAACTGGTGCTCCTGATCGCCCCAGCGCATCAACTTGGGCACCGGCAGTTTCTTCAATGCCTGCATGATGATGGCGGAGATATATTCATCCAGCGGCTTGCCCTTCTGCTCGATGCGCGCCACGAAACATTCCGCCTTGCCATCGCCCGCACGCTGCAATTGCGCTAGCGTGACGTTGGCCGAACGCATGAAGCCTTCCAGTGCCTTGGTCGGTTTGCCTTCCGCATCCAGCCCCGCCGCCACGGCCGGGCCCTTGCGTTCGATGATGCGGTCGGCCTGCTGCGCTTCCACTTCGGTGATGCTCACCGCCAGACGGCGCGGCGTGCAATACGGCGTGCATGCGCTGTCGTCACCCAGCAGCGCCTGTTCTTTCAGCGCGGCGAACACTTCGTTGGCGAAGGTGGTGGAGAGTTTCTCCAGCACTTTCGGCGGCAGCTCTTCGGTGAGCAGTTCAATCAACAGTGTCTGTTTCATCATGCGCCCTCCCCTTTCTTGCACATGGGGAAGCCCAGCGCCTCGCGCGAATCAAAATAAGCCTGCGCCACCTGACGCGACAGCGCACGCACACGACCGATATACGCCGCACGCTCCGTCACCGAGATCGCGCCGCGCGCATCCAGCAAGTTGAAGGTGTGCGAGCACTTCATCACCATCTCGAAACCGGGCAGCGGCAGACCGATGTCCATCAGACGCTTGGCTTCGCCTTCGTATTCGTTGAAGTGGCGGAACAGCATCTCGACGTTGGAATGCTCGAAGTTGTACTTCGACTGCTCCACCTCGTTCTGGTGGTACACGTCACCGTAGGTCACCACGCTGTCGCCGTTCTTCGCCCACACCAGGTCGAACACGTTCTCTACGCCCTGCAGATACATGGCCAGACGTTCCAGGCCATAGGTGATCTCGCCCAGCACTGGCTTGCAGGTGAGCGAACCGACTTCCTGAAAATAGGTGAACTGCGTGACTTCCATGCCGTCCAGCCACACTTCCCAGCCCAAGCCCCACGCGCCCAAAGTCGGAGACTCCCAGTCGTCCTCGACGAAACGGATATCGTGCAGGTTGGTGTCGATGCCCAGCGCACGCAGGCTGTCGAGATAGAGCTCCTGGATGTTGTCCGGCGACGGTTTCAGCACCACCTGATACTGATAGTAGTGCTGCAAACGGTTGGGGTTCTCTCCGTAGCGGCCGTCCTTGGGGCGGCGCGACGGTTGCACATAGGCGGCACGCCAGGGCTCCGGCCCGATGGCGCGCAAAAAGGTCGCCGTATGGAAGGTGCCCGCGCCGACTTCGATATCGTAGGGTTGCAACAGGGAACAGCCCTGTTTATCCCAGAAGTGCTGCAGCGTCAGGATGATCTGCTGAAAGCTCGGCTTCGAGCCCAGCGCGATATTGGAACCAGAATTTAGCATGTAATGAATCACCAGCCTTTTGCGAAGGAGCGCATTTTACGGGTTTTCGGGCACTTGCGTCACCCCGCATAAGGCCAACTTCGCCGTTCTTGGCAGGGTTTTGACCGCCCGTTCGCGCTTTGATGCGGCGGAGCGATCCGCGCATGCTTCGCTGTACGCCAACTTTACCGGCAAACGGCTGCGTGTGTATTTCGCCCCCTCGCCCGCATTGTGCGCGGCGAGGCGCTTGTCGATATCGTTGGTGATACCGCAGTAGAGCGTGCCATCCGCGCATTGCAAAAGATAGCAGTGCCAGCTCATCTGCGCGGATAGCTGAGCGCAGCGCCCAACATCAAAGCCAGCAATAACAGCACTGCGATGTTGCCCCAGCGCACATAGGGCGTGCTGCCGGAATATCCCTGCACCTGGGCCGTGAGCACAC
Organism: Pseudomonadota bacterium; assembly: GCA_043827165.1. Classification (GTDB taxonomy): domain Bacteria; phylum Pseudomonadota; class Gammaproteobacteria; order Burkholderiales; family Gallionellaceae; genus Sideroxyarcus. The sequence goes on along the minus strand of JBDRPJ010000007.1, from coordinate 64,238 downwards.
CCTCTTCGTGTTGCGGGAGTTGCGCCAATACCTGTCCATCCGTGCCGATGGCGGATGTGACCCCCGTATTTGTGGCACGTAACATCATGCGCCCGCTCTCCAGCGCGCGCATCTGCGACATCTGGTTATGCTGCACGGCGGCGTTCGATTCACCATACCACGCATCGTTGGTGACGTTGACCAGCAGCGTGGCCTGCGGCAACGGCCGGATGATCTCCTCACCGAACACGTCTTCGTAGCAGATGTTCACCGCCACCAATTGTCCGGCCACGGCCAGCGGCACTTGCGCGTCACCGCCGCTGGTCAGATCACCCATCGGTATCTGCAGCACATCGTTGATGAACCAACCCAGCATGCCACGCAGCGGAATGAACTCGCCGAAGGGCACGAGGTGATCCTTGCGGTAATGCTGGCTCTCGGCAGTGCCGAGCGAGTACACGCTATTGAAATAGTGGCCGCCTTCCTTCTCGAACGCGCCGATCAATATGTCGCCACCGTTCTGCCGCACGTGGTCGCGCAATACCTCCTGGTAATAAACAGGCACGTTGTGGCGCAATAGCGGGATCGCCGTCTCAGGCAGCACGATCAGCCGCGCATCACTGCCCTGCGCCAGACGCCGGTATATCTCCAAGGTGGAGACCAGCTTCTCCTGCGAGAACTTCTCATCCTGCGGGATATTGCCCTGCAGCAAGCTCACCTTGAACGGCTCTCCGATCGGCTGCGTCCATGCTACCTGCTGCAGCGCCGCACCGGCCAGCCACAGGACGACCAGACCGCCGAGCGCCAGCTTCCCTGCTGCGCTCCAGCGCACCTGTGACACGAAGAGCAACAGACCAGCGCTCACCACCACCGCCAGCGACACACCATAGACGCCGAATAGCGGCGCAAAGCCAATCAGAGGACTGTCGGGCACTTGCGCATAACCGAAGGCCAGCCAGGGGAAGCCCGTGAACAACTGCCCCCTGAACCATTCAGCCAGCACCCACAGCGCGGGCATGACCAGCAACATCTTCACGTTCGGCGATACACGGAAACGCATCAGCGCATAACCTGCCAGCACCAGCGGCGTCGAGGCCAGTGCGGCGAACAACAGCGTGGCCGTGATCGCCAGCAGCGGGTGCATATAGCCGTAATCATGCAGCGCGACATATATCCAGCCGACGCCGAAGCTGAACAACCCCATGCCGAAAGTGAAACCGGCTTTGGCCGCCTGTGCCGCACGCTCGCAGCGATGCCACACGCGGAACAGAACGAGCAGCGCAACCACGCTCAGGGGAAACATGCCGAACGGTGCGAAGCCGAATACGGCCAGCACACCGGCGAGCAAGGTCTGCATGGAAGGAGAGGAGATGAGTCTGTTCACAATGAGTGGGCGATTGGGTTGATTCGCAGGATTATACGGTGTAACTTCCGCCGCACTTCAACCCCTGCTCCTGCGCACCATGGCCGTCCAATCCGCCCTGTATGACGAGATCAGCACCATGCTGGTCGAAAGCGATCTGTTCAACCATCTGCCATCGGCAGAGCTGCGCACCGCCGCGCACTATTTCAGCATCACCAAACTCGCCGCCGAAGAAGTGATCTTCAATGAAGGAGAGATCGGCAACTTCATGTGCATCGTGCATGAAGGCAGCGTGCACGTGATCAAGAGCAACCAGAACGAAGAACAGATAGAAGTGGTGAAACTCGGCAACGGCCGCGCCTTCGGCGAGATGGCCGTTCTGGACGGCGAACGACGCTCGGCCACCTGCAAAGCGGCCGAAGACAGCGTGGTGCTGACGCTCTCCAAGGAAGCACTGGACAAGATGCTGGAAGAACACCCGCGCATGGCCGCCCGCATCATCCGCGCCATCGCGGTCAGTCTGTCGCGCCGTCTGCGCATGGCGGTGGGACAACTGGTCGACTACATCGATTAGGCTGCCAATGCTCGAATTCACCGCATACACCAAAATCTTCATCAGCCTGTTCGCGATCATCGATCCGGTCGGCATCATCCCGCTCATCATCGCGTTCACCGCCGGCATGAGCGACCAGCGGCGAGAACGCGTGGGGCGCATCGCCTCGGTCACCATGTTCGGCATCCTGCTCGCGGCCCTGTTGTTGGGCGAAGCCATCCTGTCTTTCTTCGGCATCAGCATCCACTCTTTCCGCACGGCGGGTGGCATCCTGTTGCTGCTGATGGCGGTCAACATGCTGATCGGCCACAAGGCACCACCTGGCCCCGCAGAGAACAATGACACCGATTCGACGCAGTCCATCGCCATCGTGCCGTTGTCCACACCGTTGCTGGCCGGCCCCGGCGCGATCAGCGCAGTGATCGTCGACGCGCACAAGGCGGATAGCGCCAGCCATTACGGCATGATGTCGCTGGTACTCGTCGCTTTGGGCCTGACCGTCTGGCTGACCTTCCTCGCCGCACCATGGGTCTCACAACGGCTGGGCAAGATCGGCAGCACTATCGTCACCCGACTGATGGGGCTGCTGCTGGCCGCCATCGCGGTCGAATTCATCGCGGGCGGCCTGCGCGGCCTGTTCCCGTCACTAGGTTGAACATGGAAAAGATACGACTCTCAAAACTGATGTCCGAACAGGGGATCTGCTCGCGCCGCGAAGCCGACGACTACATCGCCAAAGGCTGGGTACTGGTTGACGGCGAAGTGGTCAGTGAACTCGGCAGTAAGATATTGCCGACTCAGAAGATCACGCTGAAGAAGGCCGCGCAATCGCAGCAGCAGGATCAGGTGACCGTGATCCTGCACAAGCCTGTGGGCTATGTATCGGGTCAGGCCGAGGACGGCTACCAGCCTGCCGTCGTGCTGGTGAAACCGGAGAAGCACTGGAAACTCGACCCCTCATCACTACGCTTCGAGCCGCGCCACCTGAAGAGCCTCGTCCCGGCCGGCCGGCTGGACATCGACTCCACTGGCCTGCTGGTGCTCACGCAGGACGGCCGCATCGCCAAGCAACTGATAGGCGAAGATTCGGACATCGAAAAGGAATATCTGGTACGTGTAGCGGGACGCCTCGCGGCAGGCGGCCTGGAGAAACTAAACTTCGGCCTGTCACTGGACGGCAAGCAACTCAAGCCCGCCAATGTGAGCTGGCAGAACGACGACCAGTTGAAGTTCATCCTCAAGGAAGGCAAGAAACGCCAGATCCGCCGCATGTGCGAACTGGTCGGCCTGAAAGTCACCGGCCTCAAGCGCGTGCGCATCGGCAATGTGAAGCTGGAAAAACTGCCGATGGGTCAGTGGCGCTATCTGCGCGAGGACGAGAAGTTCTAGGAAGCCGCTTCCGCGCCCTGCCGAGTTGAGGGCACTTTAGCCACCAGCAATGCATGTAAGCGGCGGCTGTCTGCATGCAACACGGTGAACTGCCAACCGTCGATCACGAAAATGTTGCCGCGTTTGGGTAGCTGACCGGCAGCCTTGAGCACCAGCCCGCCGACGGTATCGTATTCCTCATCGCTGAATTCCGCCCCCGCCTGTTCGTTGAAGTCGGCGATCTCGGTATCGGCTTTGACGCGCCAGTGGGTGTCGTCCTGACGGATGATGTTGTCTTCATCTTCATCGAAGTCATATTCGTCGGAGATGTCGCCCACGATCTGCTCCAGCACGTCTTCGATGGTGGCCATGCCGCATACGCCACCGTATTCATCCACCACCAGTGCAAGGTGGTTATGGTTGCTACGGAAATCGCGCAACAGCACGTTGAGGCGTTTAGATTCGGGCACGAACACGGCGGGACGAAGCATGTCGCGCACGTTGAATTCCTCGCCAGCGTAGTAACGCAGCAGGTCCTTGGCCAGCAGAATACCGATGATGTTGTCTTTGTCGCCGTCCACGACCGGAAAACGGGAGTGCGCACGCTCGACCACGAATGGAATGAATTGCTCGGGTGGCTGACTGATGTCGATGACATCCATTTGTGCACGCGGGATCATGATCTCGCGCACCTGGCGCTCCGACACCTGGATGACACCTTCCATCATGGATAGCGCGTCGGCATCCAGCAAGTTGCGCTGGTAGGCGCTGTATAACAAAGCGATGAGTTGTTCGCTATCTTCCGGCTCACGCAGCAACATCGTGGAGAGCCGTTCAAAAAAGGTGGGTTTGCTACTGCTACTGTCTGAACCGTCCATTACCTGACTACTTACTAACAAGATAGGGTGCAGGATACCGCAATTTGAGCATCAATGCAGTCTCGCGCGCCTCCATCGCCACGGCTTCCCTTTGTTTTTCATGGTCATAGCCTTGCAGGTGCAAGGCGGCATGCAGCGTGAGATGGGCATAGTGCGCGAGCAATTCCTTGCCCTGCTCCTTCGCCTCGCGAGCCACGACGGGTGCGCAGATGACCACATCCCCATACAAGGGGTCGGTATCGTCGTAGACGAATGTCAGCACGTTGGTGGCGTAGTCCTTACCGCGATAACTCGCGTTCAACGCACGGCCTTCGATCTCGTCCACGATGCGCAGCGCCATGTGCACATCCTGCTCCAGCGCCACCTTCACCCAGCGCCGGAACTGCTGACGTGTCGGCAACTTCCCGGCATTGCTGGCGTATTGCACCGATAGCGAGAGTTTGTGTGTATCGCTCATGCCGCCTCCACCACCTCGCCGCGCAATGTATGGTTGGCGACTGCCGTGATGCGCACATCCAGATACCGTCCCAGCATGCCTGGCGAACCCTCGAAGTTCACCACCCGGTTGTTCTCGGTACGCCCTGCCAATTCACCCGCGTTCTTCTTCGACACGCTCTCCACCACCACGCGCTGCACCGTTCCCACCATGCGTTGACTGAATGCCTGCTCCAGTTCGCTGATGCGCGCCTGCAAACGATGCAGCCGTTCCATCTTCACTTCATCCGGCGTGTCATCCTGCATCTCGGCCGCAGGCGTTCCGGGACGAGGACTGAACACGAAGCTGTAACTCGCATCGAAACCGACCTCGTCGATCAGCTTCATGGTCGCCTCGAAATCCGCGTCCGTCTCGCCCGGGAAGCCGATGATGAAATCCGAAGCGATGGCGATATCGGGACGCACAGCACGCAACCTGCGCACGACGGACTTATATTCCAGCGCGGTATAGCCGCGCTTCATCGCCGCCAGCACGCGATCCGAACCGGACTGCACCGGCAGGTGCAGATGACTCACCAGCTTGGGCGTATCCGCATAGACATCGATCACGCGCTGCGACATCTCGCGCGGGTGCGAAGTGGTGTAACGCAGGCGCTGAATATCATCCAGCGCGGCGATGGCGCGCAGCAGGAAAGCGAAGTCCACCGTATCGCCGTCGTCCGTCATGCCCTGATAGGCATTCACATTCTGTCCCAGCAAGGTGATCTCACCCACGCCCTGCGCGATCAGTTTCTCCACTTCGCGCATCACATCCTCGAACGGACGCGACACTTCCTCGCCGCGCGTGAACGGCACCACGCAGAACGTGCAGTATTTGCTGCAACCTTCCATAATGGAAACGAATGCCGTGCCATGCGCGGTCTGCGAGGCGGGCAGGTGATCGAACTTCTCGATCTCGGGGAAGCTGATGTCGATCTGCGCCTTGCCGGTCGCCTCGCGCTCTTTGATCAACTCCGGCAGGCGATGCAATGTCTGCGGACCGAATACCACATCCACATACGGTGCGCGTTTGATGATGAGATCGCCCTCCTGACTCGCCACACAACCGCCGACACCGATCAACAGGTTCGGATTGGTTTTCTTCAAAGCACGCGCACGCCCCAAGTCGGAGAACACTTTGTTCTCCGCTTTCTCGCGGATGGAACAGGTGTTGAACAGGATGATGTCCGCCTCTTCCTGCTTGTCCGTCTGCTCCAGCTCCGCACCTGCCAGCATCACATCCAACATCTTGTCCGAGTCATACTCGTTCATCTGGCAGCCATAGGTCTTGATAAACAGTTTCTTCAAAATCTCTCACCTTCTTGCGGCATCCGATGCCGCAATAACCTTCAAGCAAACAGCCTTTTCAAACAAGGGCCATTCCCGACTATTTCACTAATATAATCGCTACGGCTTCGAGCCATACGAATGTTTCGTACGGCAGCCAGCATTATTATTCAGGGAAAGGAATAACAATATGTCGTTCATCGCAGATTTCGCATCCATCGGCGTCGCAATCTTCTCCGTTGGATTCTCCATCTGGATGGTGATGCAACTGCTCGCCAAAGAGTAAGCAGCTCCAGCTTTGACCGGGCTCTCCCGCCCGGTCTAAAAAATCACAGGTTACCCATAACCTGCCTGCGTTCAGACACGCCGGGCTGGTATCCCTATGCACAAAGCATTTGTGCCACTCATAGTTTGTGCTAGCATTACCCCCGTAGTTTTTGTTGGTATGTTCAACTTCAATAGGAGGGGTAAATATGTCTTTCGTCGCAGATCTCGCTTCCGTCGGCACCGCAATCCTGGCAGTCGGCTTCTCACTGTGGATGCTGAAGCAACTGTTCTCTGATTCCGAGTAATCGACTTTACAGTCGGTACAAATGAAAAACTCCAGCTTCGGCTGGAGTTTTTTTTATTTGGTGGTGATAGGTGGACTTGAACCACCGACCCCAGCATTATGAGTGCTGTGCTCTAACCAACTGAGCTATATCACCGTCAACTTTTCCGGCATCGATTGTTGCGTTGCCAAAAAGAGGGCGGCATTTTGCTGATTTAGTCGCCCCCTGTCAATTACAGTCTGACATTTTCAGCTCGCTGTCCGGGAATTCTTTCTGGAAACCGCGCACTTTCGACTCGATCTCCGGCGCAACATCAGAGATCACAAACTGTGTGAACCTGAGTTTGCTCTTGCGCTCCCCCACCTTGGCGGTGCGAACACCCTGTTTTCGCAGGCTGGCAAGATAGTTTTCTGCTGCACGTTCGGTGCGGAACACACCCAGTGAGATGGCGCGCTGCCATTCGCCAGCTTCCTGCACAACGAAATAATCGTTCACGCCCAGATTCTTCAGTTGCCCGATCTTTTTTTGCACCTCGGCCTGATTCTTCAGTGGTGACATATAGACCCAGTACCCGCTCGCATGCTCGATGCTGCGCGTTTGCAGACGCGCGCCCAGATCCAATGCCGATAGCTCCTGCTGCGCATCTGCAAGACCTCTGCCGGAGAATTCCCCCCAGAACAGGCACTGCTTGTTCTGCGGCGGATTTGCCAGTGCATCACTCAAACGCGTGGCGGGTGCAGGTTCTGCCGCTTCCACCGTAGACGCCACAACGGGGGCTGCCACTGCAGCGGAGAGGGCGGATTCGACTTCCGCATCTACAGCCTCTGTCAACAGGACGATCTTGTCCGCGTGCAGCGGTGCCTGTGCTGCCAATATGTCCTGATCGACCGTCAGCATCGCGCCCCAGCGCATCCACGCAAACAACAGTACATTGGTCAGCAACAGCCCCCATACCCATTTCTTGCTCATGCTTCGTCTTCTCCCAATATCTGTAGACCGTGCAACACCACGTACTCGTCATGCTCGCACGGTATGGACAAGCCATGCATCACTTCGCCAGCCGCACCGCCACTCAGCAGACAGCGCACGCTGCCCTCACGCTGTTGCAACAGACCGAACTGATGCAGGATCGCCCCCTGCGTCGCCCGTACCGCCCCGCTCAGCATGGCAGCGGCGGTGTCGAGAGGAAAGTCCTGCAAGTCACCCGCCTGATCGGTCAGCTGTGCCGTGTTGGCGCTCAGGCTGCGCAACATCAGCGACAGCCCCGGCAATATCAATCCGCCCAGGAACTCGCCCTGCGCCGAGAGCGCATCGACCGTGGTCGCCGTGCCGCAATTGACCACCAGACAGGCACCGGCCACTCGGTGACGTGCCGCGATCAACGCCGCCCAGCGATCACTGCCGAGTTGTTGCGGCGCGCGATATGCGTTGCGCACGCCGCAGCGTTCAGCCTCGGCGCGGATGAATGTCGGCTCACACTGCATAGCTGCGAAAAGTTCGCGCAAATTGCCCCCGACCGCATCGCCCGCCACATTGGACACCAGTATGCGAGTACGCACCGGCAGATCGCCCACCAGCGCAGGCAGCTGCGCCAGATCGCGATTCTCCAGCACGCCCTGACGCAGCCAGACGCTGTTCTCCACCAGCGCCCATTTGCAACGACTGTTCCCGATATCCAGCAACAGCATCCTATCTCCCCCTTAGACTGACTTCGCCGGAATGGAATTCGCGCAAACCCTCTGCCGTTTCAACGCGCAATGCCCCTTCATCCGTCACACCCAGCGCGACGCCTTCGATACGCTTGCCATCCGGCATCAGCATCTCGACAGGACGGTTGGCATGTATATGGGCGGTTTCCCATTCCTTGTGTAGCGCAGTGAAACCATGCGCGGAGAACTCGCGCAGCACGGGCACCAGATGTTTGAGCAATATGGCCAACACCTTGTTGCGATGACTGTGCTCGACACCGCAGGCCGACAAGTCGCCCGCCGCCTGCCCGATCTTGTTCGCTTCCGCCGGTGCGGTCAGATTCAGTCCGATACCGATCACCACCGCACTGGGCCCCAGCATGTCGCCCTGCGCTTCCAGCAGGATACCGGCCAGCTTGCCCGAGGGCAGCATCACATCATTCGGCCACTTCAGGCCGGCGTCTTCAACGCCCAGTTCCCGCAAGGCACGCATCATGGCGACACCCACCGCCAGACTCAACCCCGACAGCGCGGCCAAGCCGCATTCGAAACGCCATAACAACGAAAAGGTGAGCGACTCGCCCAGCGCGGCATGCCAGGTACGCCCCAAACGTCCTCGTCCGGCACTCTGCCACTCCACCGCCAGCACGCGACCGCTGGCAGCGCCCTGCGATGCAGCTTGCAACAACAAGGCATTGCTGGAAGTCGCGCATTCTAGGATCTGCAGATCCAGCGCCGCGCGCACATCCCCGACTTCGGCAAGGATCCGGTCCTTTTCCAGCCAGCACAACGGATGGGACAGCCGATAGCCGCGCCCGCGCACACTGTGCAGCAAGACGCCGTATTGCGCCACGTCCTGCAAGGCGTTGTGCACGCTGGCACGCGACATCCCCAATTGCCGGGCCATGTCCTCGCCGGAATGGAACTCACCGTCTGCCAGCAAGCGCAGCAAAGTGAAGGTCAGTGACTTCGGGGGAATGGCCGCTGTGATGCTCATTGCGCCAGATCGTGACAGGGCGGTTCACCGCCCTGCTCCAGAAACGCGACGATCTCCTCGCGGCGCTTGAGTGCATCCTGATAGCCGAGATCGATCAACGCGCGGCAGTAATGTTTATCGAACAGCAGATAACTCACCAGATTCGCGCCACTGCCGCGCATCACACCGGCCAGGCGCAACAGCAAACGGATCGTCCATGGTAAGTTGTGGATATACCGCTCGGCGATCTTCTCCAGCGGCTGGCTGGGCGAGATGACCAGCGCCTCGACACGGCGCAAGTCCAGACTGCGGTGCATCTCCTCTGGAATGGCTGTCAGTGTCCTGTTGATACGTTGCAGACGCTCCAGATCCACTTCCAGCCCGTCGATGAAGATACTGTCCAGCGCATGACCGGCAATCTCCGCCAGCGCGGGGTAATGCTCGATCTTGGGACGTTTCTCGTCATCTGTGATCGTACTGTGACCGACACCGACCACCAGGACGCGCTCCGCGCCCAGATGGAGCGCGGAGCTGATAGGCGCGATCTGTCGCATCGATCCGTCGCCGAAGAACTCCCGGTTCACATGCACGGCCGGGAACATGAACGGGATGGCGGACGAAGCCAGCATATGCTGGATATCAAGCTGGGTCGGCACCCCGACGCGGCGGGTGCGTTTCCACGGCTGGATATCCGGCGCGCCCTGATAGAAGGTCACCGAATGGCCGGTGCCATAGCCCGAGGCGGTGACACTCACCGCATGCACCAGCCCGTCATCGATATGGCGCTGGATCAATTCGCATGGCAAGGCCCGCTCCAGAAAGGTGCGCAAAGGGGTGTTGTCCAGCAACGAGACCTGATTGAGCCGGTTGCTGCCCAGCACGCTCAGCAGCAAGCCGAACACCCAGCGCAGAGTATTGTTCAGCACCCCGAGGACATCGGCCCGGTAGATGTCGGTCACATGGGCATTGCTCCATATGTTCAAAAGATAGCGCACCCCCTTGCGAAAATGGCGCGCGTTCACCGCCAGCGTGATCGCGTTGAGCGCGCCGGCCGAAGTGCCGCTGATCACTTTGAAGGGGATCTTTGCCCGGTAAGGCAGGAACTCGGCGACGGCTTTCAGCACGCCGACCTGGTAAGCCGCACGTGCACCACCGCCGGTGAGGATCAGCCCGATCTTCTCCTTTTGCATGGTTTCAAGCTGCCGAATGGGCCTTCACGGATTCCAGTGCGTCCTGCAAAGTCTCCTCGGGGAGCGCGTTGAGCATCTCGGACAGCACCTCGGCGGCATCCACCGCCTGCGGCTGCAAACGCATCGCATCCGCGTTCGCCACCAGCACAGCCGCGGCACCCACTACTTTCAGCAGCCGATTGCGCTCTGCCATCAACATCTCCACTTCCTTACTAAGCAGTTCGATTTCCTGTTTATCCATTACTCACTCCTGGTTTTCACGCCGGCAACCGCCAGCGCACTCATGTTCACGATACGACGCGTTGTCGCTGTCGCTGTCAGAATATGTGCAGATTTGTCCGCGCCCAACAGGATGCTGCCGATGGTGATGCCATCGCCCGCAGTCATCTTGAGCAGATTGTAGGCGATATTGGCCGCATCCAGATTGGGCATCACCAACAGATTGGCCTGACCTTTCAATTGCACGTCCGGGAACAACTGCTCGCGCATGCTTTCCGACAGCGCCGCGTCGCCATGCATCTCACCCTCCACTTCCAGCTCCGGCGCCATTTGCGCAAGCAAAGTCCGGGTACGCGCCATCTTGCGCGCCGATGCGTCGTCATGGCTGCCAAAGTTGGAATGCGACAACAGCGCGACTTTCGGCGTCAGGCCGAAGTAACGCACCTCTTCAGCCGCCAGCATCGTCAACTCGGCCAGCTGCTCGGCAGTCGGATCAAGGTTCACATGCGTATCGCAGATGAACAATGTGTGCTTGGACAGCAACAGGATGTTCATCGCGCCGTACACGCTGCTGCCGGGACGATGGCCGATCACCTCATCGATGAAACGCAGGTGGTAGAGCGGTTGGTCCACCGTGCCGCACAGCATCGCATCCGCCGCGCCCATGTGCACCAGCATCGCCGCGATCAGCGTGCTGCGCCGGTGCATCTCGCGCTTGGCGACCTCGGGCGTCACCCCGCTGCGCGCACACAGGCGGTGGTATTCCATCCAGTAGTCGCGGTAGCGCGGATCATCGTTCGGATCGACCAGCTCGAAATCCTGACCGGCACGGATGCGCAAACCCAACCGTTCGATGCGCTTCGCGATCACATCCGGCCGCCCCACCAGTATCGGCAGCGCCAATCCCTCGTCCACCACGGTCTGTACCGCATGCAGTACACGCTCGTCCTCGCCCTCCGCATAGACCAGACGATGTTTTGTCTTCTTCGCCAGATCGAACACCGGCTTCATCAACATCGTCGAGTGATAGACGAAGCTGGATAAGTGTTCGATGTAGGCCGACATATCAGGTATCGGTCGCGTCGCCACCCCACTATCCATCGCCGCCTGTGCCACCGCGGGCGCGACCTTGTAGATCAGACGCGGATCGAAGGGCTTGGGGATCAGGTACTGCTCGCCGAAGCTCAGACTCTCGTCGCCATACACCGCAGCCACCTCATCCGACTGCTCGGCCCGTGCCAGTTCGGCGATGGCGCGTACTGCCGCCTGCTTCATCTCTTCATTGATGGCGGTCGCGCCCACATCCAGCGCACCGCGGAAGATGTAGGGGAAACACAACACGTTGTTGACCTGGTTCGGATAGTCGGAGCGGCCTGTCGCCAGGATCGCATCCGGGCGCGCCTCAAGCGCCAGCGCGGGTAATATCTCGGGATTCGGATTGGCCAGCGCGAAGATCAGCGGCCTCGCCGCCATCTGTTGCACCATCTCCGGTTTCAACACGCCGCCCGCCGACAGACCGAGGAACACATCCGCACCCGCGATGACCTCCGCCAGTTTTCGCTGCGGGATATCGCGCGCATAACGCGCCTTGTTGTCGTCCATCTCCTCGCTGCGCCCCGTGTACACCACGCCCTTGATATCGGTGACGACAATGTTCTCCATCTTCACTCCCAGGCTCACCAGCATGTCCAGACAAGCCAATGCCGCCGCACCCGCACCGCTCGCCACCAGCTTGATGTCCTCGATCTTTTTGCCGACCACCCGCAGGCCGTTCAGCAATGCCGCGCCGACGATGATGGCCGTGCCGTGCTGGTCATCGTGGAACACCGGGATTTTCATGCGCTCGCGCAGCTTGCGCTCGATGTAGAAGCACTCGGGGGCTTTGATGTCTTCCAGGTTGATGCCGCCGAAGGTGGGCTCCAGCGCGGCGATGATATCGACCAGTTTGTCCGGGTCGTTCTCGGCGATCTCGATGTCGAACACATCAATACCGGCGAACTTCTTGAACAACACGCCCTTGCCTTCCATCACCGGCTTGGACGCCAGCGGGCCGATGTTGCCCAGCCCCAGCACCGCCGTGCCGTTGCTGATGACGGCGACCAGATTGCCGCGGGCTGTGAGGTTGCGCACTTCAGAGGGGTCGCGCACGATCTCATCACAGGCCGCCGCGACGCCGGGTGAATAGGCCAGCGCCAGATCGCGCGCCGTATGCAAGGGCTTGCTCGGCTGCACGGTGATCTTGCCCGCCGGGGATTGGCGATGGTATTTCAATGCGGCTTCGCGTATCTGCTTGTCCATACTGCCCTCGCTATTCTGTCTCCCCTCAACGGGTACTTCGCGCACTCCAGCCGTACTTACCCCTTGCGCTCCAGCCGCAAAGTCTCCAGCGTGCGCTTGCGCACCGCATGCAACAACGGCACATCGTCATCCAGCGATGAACCGTAAGACGGGATCATTTCCCGCATCTTGCGCTGCCATTCTGCGCTCTTCATGCGCGGTTTGAAACAGCGCTCGATCACCTCGATCATCGCCTGCACCGAGGTCGATGCGCCGGGTGAAGCACCCAACAGCGTGGCCAGCGTGCCGTCCTGCGCAGTCACGATCTCGGTGCCGAACTCCAGCTTGCCGCCTTTCTTGTCGCAGTCCTTGATGATCTGCACGCGCTGACCGGCCGAGGCCAGCTCCCAGCCGTTCTCGCGCGCATTACCGAAGAAATCGCGCAGCGCACCGACACGGTCCTTGTGCGACTTCATCGCCTCGCCGATCAGGTAGCGCATCAGCGGCAGGTTGTCGCGCGCCACCGACAGCATGGGCCTGAAGTTGCCCGACTTGAGCGAACCGAACAGGTCGAAGAAGGAGCCTTCCTTGAGGAACTTGGTGGTGATGCTGGCGAACGGCCCGAACAGCAGCACCGATTCACCGCCCAGGATGCGCGCATCCAGATGCGGCACAGACATCGGGGGCGCGCCCACCGCCGCCTTGCCGTACACCTTGGTAGTATGCTGGCGCACGATCTTCGGATCGTGGCATATCAGCCACTGGCCGCTGACCGGGAAACCGCCGTAACCCTTCGCTTCCGGGATGCCGGACTTCTGCAACAGCGGCAGTGCGCCGCCACCCGCGCCGAGGAACACGAAGCCCGCGTCGATGGTGCGCGTCATGTCGTCGTGCGTATCCTTCACGCGCACATGCCAGCGCCCGTCATCGTGCTGCTTGAGACCGGTGATGGTGTTGTTCAGTTTCAGTTCGAAATTGGGCAGCTTTAGCAGCGCTCTCACCAGCTTGCGGGTGAGAAAGCCGAAATCCACATCGGTGCCGTGCTTCACCTGCGTCGCCGCTACCGGCTCCTTGTCGTCGCGCCCCTGCATCACCAGCGGCATCCACTCGCGCAACACCGCCGGATCGTCGCTGAACTCCATCTCCTCGAACAGGTGATGTGTGTGCAGCGCTGCATAGCGCTTGCGCAGGAATTCGACGTCCGCCTTGCCGCGCACGAAACTCTGGTGATACACGGGATTGATGAACCGCTCCGGCGTCGGCAACAAGCCCTGATCGACCAGATAAGACCAAAACTGCAACGACACCTCATACGCCGCGTTGATCTCCAGCGCGCGCTTGATGCTGACGCTGCCGTCAGCCTGCTGGGGCGTGTAGTTCAGTTCGCAATAGCCGGCGTGCCCGGTGCCCGCGTTGTTCAACCCGTGCGAACTCTCGCTCGCCACCTTGGACAGGCGCTCCACCATCATGATCTTGAGCGAAGGATCGAGTTGCGCCAGCAACTTGCCCAGCGTCGCGCTCATCACGCCCGCCCCGACCAGCAACACATCCACTTTCTTGTTCGACATCTTCAGACTTTCCGGCACCGTTATCCGGCGCACATTCTACCCGTTCATGGACGCAAGTACCTTCTCCAGCCGCTTCGCCGACACGATCACCGGCGTCTTCAATTCCTGTGCGAACAGCGACACGCGCAGTTCCTGCATCATCCAGCCAAAGTCTTCCAGTCGTTCGTCGCGCGTGCCTTGCCGGGCTTGCAGGCGGCGTTGCCACTGCTGCTGCAAGGGCAGCAACTGTGCCAGATTCGTCGCGTCGCGCGCGGGGTTGCCGCGCAGTTTCTCCAGCCGCACGTTGATGGCTTTCAAATAGCGCGGCATATGCTGCATGCGCTCGTAAGGGGTGCGGGCGATCCAGCCTTTGCCGAGCAGGCTCTCCAGTTGGTGGCGGATGTCCTGCTGCGCTTGGGCGTGCGCCTTGAAGCCGGGCAGGGCCTTCTGCAACGCCTGATGTTCGGTGAGCACCGTGCCGACCAGACGCGCGATCTCCTGCCCCACCAGATTGAGGCGCGACTTGGCATCCTTGCAGCGCGCGTTGAAGGTCTTCTCGCTATCCGGCAATGGATCATTCAGACAGCAACGGTCGAAAGTGACGCTGAGGATCTGCTGCTGCAAGTCCTGCTGGCTGCCGAAGGGCAGGAACAGCATCGCCATCTTCTGCAGGTCGGGCAGGTTCTTCTCCAGGAACTTCACCTGCTCTTTGAGTGCCAGCATGAACAAGCGGCGCAATCCGGCGCGGTGCACGGCCTGCGCTTCTTCTGCGGTATCGAAGGCTTGCAGCGTCACCGCATCACCCTCGTCGTGCAGCGCGTTGAACACCGTCACCTGTTGACCGGCGCGGGGGACTTGGGCGGTCTCTGCGAAATCGCCGAAGGTCCAGGATGTGTAGCGTTCCCTGTTGGTCGTGACTGCAGCCTGCGTCTGCTTCACAGGCGCGCTGGCGGCCAGCGTCACCTTGGGTGCCCACTCGCCGCGCAGCTGCAGGAAGTTGCGCCCCATGCCCAGCTGCCGCCCGTGTTCGTCGATGACGCGGAAGTTCATCAGCAGATGCGGCGGCAGTTGTTCCAAGCGGAAGGCATCCAGCGGCACGTCGACCTGTTTCTGCTCGCGCATGTATTTCGCGATGGCCTGCAACAGCGGCGTGTCACTCGGCTTCACTGCGACACAGAAGGCGGCGGCGAATTCCGGTACCGGCACGCAATGACGGCGCAGTTTCTGCGGCAGCGACTTCAGTAGTTGCGCCACCTTCTCCGCCAATATGCCCGGCACCAGCCATTCGCAGCGCGCGGGCTGCACCTGGTTGATGAGCGCCTGCGGCACGGTCAGCGTGACGCCGTCGTCGTTCTTGCCGGGCGCGAAGTTGTAGGCCAGCGCGTAGCTCACGTTGTTCATCAACAACTGCGGCGGAAAGTGCTCGGTGGTGATACCCGCCGCCTCGTGCCGCATCAGGTCGTCCTTCTTCAGGTACAGTAGTTTCGGATTCTCGCGCTCGACTTCCTTGCGCCACTTCTCGAAATCCGCACCGTTATGCATCCCGGCCGGGATGCGTGCATCGTAGAAAGCGAAAATCAGTTCGTCGTCCACCAGCACGTCGGGACGGCGCGATTTGTGTTCCAGCGCTTCGATGTCGGCGATCAGTTTCTGGTTGTGCGCAAAGAACGGTGCCTGCGTGTTGAACTCGCCTTCCACCAGCGCGGTACGGATGAACACCGCACGCGATTCCTGTGGATCCATCGGGCCGTAATGCACGCGCTTCTTCGGATTGATGAGCAGGCCGAACAGCGTGCTGCGTTCCCATGCTGCCACCTGTGCCGCTTTCTTCTCCCAGTGCGGATCGAAGTAGCTGCGCTTCAACAGGTGGTCGCCGACCTCCTCCAGCCATTGCGGTTCGATACGTGCCACACAGCGCGCATACAAACGCGTAGTCTCCATCAGCTCCGCCGCCAGCACCCACTTCGCGCCTTTCTTCGCCAGCACCGAGTTGGGCGCGATGAAGAACTTGGTCTCGCGCGCGCCGAGGTAGTGCGGCTCGTTCACCGCGCGCGTGCCGATGTTGCCGATCAGACCGGTGAGCAGCGCCTTGTGTATCTGCTCATAGCTGGCGGGCTGTTCGTTGAAGCGCATGTTCATCTCGGCCATCTGCGCATGCAGTTGCTGGTGCAACTCGTGCCATTCGCGCAGACGCAGCGGCGACAGGAAGTGGCTGCGACACTCGTTCGCCCATTGCTTGTTGCTCTTCTTGTGCTGCACGCCTTTCTTGAACCAGGCCCACAGTTTGAGATAGGCGAGGAAATCGGAGCGCTCGTCGATGAAACGCTGATGTGCGGCATCGGCCGCCTCGCGCCGCTCCGCCGGGCGGTCGCGCGGGTCTTGCAGCGACAAGGCGCTGGCGATGATGATGATCTCGGTCAGACACTGGTATTGCTTGCCGGCCAGCAGCAGGCGCGCGATCTTTGGATCGAGCGGCAGCTTGGCCAGCTCGTGGCCGAGTTTGGTCAGCTGGCGCTGCTCGTCGATGGCGTTCAGTTCGTGCAGCAACTGATAACCATCGGAAATGGCGCGCGAACCGGGCGGCTCGATGAAGGGGAACTCCGCGACATCGCCCAGCCCCAGCGCGCTCATGCGCAGGATGACGGTCGCCAATGAGACACGGAATATCTCCGGATCACTGAACTCGGGACGTTGCGTGAACTCCTCTTCGTCATACAAGCGGATACAGATGCCGCTCATCACACGACCGCAACGACCGGCGCGCTGGTTGGCGGCCGAGCGCGCGATCTTCTCGATATGCAACTGTTCCACCTTCTGGCGGATGCTGTAGCGGTTGATGCGCGCCACGCCAGTGTCGATCACATAACCGATGTTGGGCACAGTGAGTGAGGTCTCCGCCACGTTGGTGGCCAGCACCACGCGGCGCTGGTTGCCGACCTTGAACACGCGATCCTGCTCGGCCGTGGACAGGCGCGAGAACAACGGCAATATCTCGACGCCCTTGTGCTGATGCTTGCGCAATGCCTCGGCGGCTTCGCGTATCTCGCGCTCGCCGGGCAGGAACACCAGCACGTCGCCGCGCAGTCCGCCGATGGAAAGTTCATCGAGTGCGCTGCAGATAGCCTGCGGCACATCCTGCATCTCGCCTTCCTCATCTTTTTGCGGCGGTCGGTAGCGCACTTCGACCGGGTAGGTGCGACCAGAGACCTGCAACACCGGCGCGCCCGAAAAATGTTTCGAGAAACGCTCCGCGTCCAGTGTGGCCGAGGTGATGATGAGTTTCAGGTCTGGCCGCTTGCGCAATAACTGCTTAAAGTAGCCGAGCAGGAAGTCGATGTTGAGCGAGCGCTCGTGCGCTTCGTCGATGATGAGCGTGTCGTATTGCTTGAGCAGCGGGTCGCTGTGGATCTCGGCCAGCAGGATGCCGTCGGTCATCAGCTTGATGGCAGAATCGGGCGACACCTTGTCGTTGAAGCGTACCTTGTAGCCGACCAGCCCGCCCAGTTCGCTCTTCAGTTCCTGCGCGATGCGTGCGGCCACCGACCGTGCCGCCACTCGCCTGGGTTGCGTGTGGCCGATGACGCCATGCACACCGCGCCCGATGCTCAAACATATCTTGGGCAGCTGCGTAGTCTTGCCGGAGCCGGTCTCGCCGCACACGATGATGACCTGATGCTTTTCTATGGCCTGCGCCAGCTCATCGCGACGCGCCACCACCGGCAGGTCGGCCGGATATTCGATCGCGGTGAGTTGCTGGATGCGCGCGAGGCGGCGCTGGGCGATGGCGGACAGTGGTTTCATCGCTGCTCCACGCACAATTTCGGACACGGGATGCCGTCACCATCCGTGTCCAGCGATGTCTCGCCGCAGCGCGTCAGGTAGAAGTGCGCTTCGTCGCAGGCAGACATTTGCGCGCAGCGCTTCTTCTTACCGCAAGTCAAATCATAGGGTTCAAAGACCGACGGGGAGTTCGTTGTCGCATGCTGTCGGTAGTACAAGGGATGTTGCTTGCGCCATTCCCACGGCGCCTGCGGACTGGTTTGCGTCCACAAGCCGCGCCGCGCCTGTTGCGCTTCGTGTTGCAATTCGATGAACTCATTGTCGGCGTGATGGAAGGAATATTCCCATGCCAGCCCTTGACGCACTTGCTCACGATTCAAGTTGATCCCGTTCAAAGTGAGTGTGGCGATGGTGCGACCGTATTGGTCGACGGCTCTACTCTCCACCTGCACCACTTTTTTGATCACGCGGGACTTCAAATAATTTAGGGATTCAGGGCCGAACGGTTGCGCCTTCTCGGGTGCATCGATATCGGCCAGCCGCAGTTTGATCTTCTGCTTGTCGCGCAACGCCAGCACGGTATCGCCGTCGATCACGGCGATCACATACGCTTCGAACGTTTCCGCCTGCGCCGCCCAAGTCAGGCAACACAATAGAACGCACCACCACTTCATAGCAGGATGCTTTTAAGGAAAGCCAGGCAGAGCAGCGTGTAGCCCGCCGCCAGCAGGTCGTCGAACATGACCCCGAGACCGCCATGCCAGTGGCTGTCGTAATAGCGGATGGGTTGCGGTTTGACGATGTCGAAGAAACGGAACAAAGAGAATGCCAGTAACTGCCAGATCAGACCGTCAGGTGTGAAGAACAGCACCAGCAGGAAGGCCACCACTTCGTCCCACACGATGCCGCCGAAATCGGCCTCGCCCAGTGCCTTGCCGGTGATGTCGCACACCCACACACCGATGACGTACATCCAGATCAAAACGAAAATGAACATGGCGTCGGACAAGCGCGGCGACATGTACCAGAAGAACGGGAAAGCGAGCAATGTGCCGGCGGTGCCGGGCGAGCGCGGCACCAGCCCCAGCCCCAGCCCGAATGCAAGCATGTGCGCGGGATGGCTGAACAGGAAGCGCCAGTTCGGCTTGACCTTCAATACTTCATGCGAAGTGGTCATAGCCATCCTTCTCGATCCTGATCACGCTGCCGTCTGCAGCACGCAATTTGCAGCCCTGACCGGAGACGATCTGGCCGACACGCGTCAGCGGCAGGTGCAGCGGATCGGCCAGCGCCATGATCTCTACACGCCGCGCGAGAGACGCGGTGAAACACAGCTCGTAGTCATCGCCGCCGGACAGCACGCAATCCTGTGCCAGCATGTCCATGCCCGCGCATGAAGTGGCGAAGTAAGCGGATTTCGGCAAACGGTCATAGCGCACTTCGGCCGCCACATTAGAACTGTCCAGGATGTGTTTCAGATCGGCCAGCAGACCATCCGAGATGTCGATGGCACTATGTGCGAGACCGCGCAGGGCCAGCCCCAGATCCACACGCGGTTGCGGCTGTTGCAAGGCGGCGAGACAGGTCTGGCGCGCACCCTCGGGCAGCTGCACCCGATCCTGCAATTGTGCCAATCCCAACGCGGCTTCACCCAATACCCCCGACACCCAGATATCGTCACCGACCTGTGCACCGCTGCGGCGTAGCGCTTGCCCCTGTGGCACTTCACCCATGATGGTCACGCTCAGATTGAGCGGGCCGCGCGTGGTGTCGCCACCGACCAGCTCCACACCGTGCGCATCGGCCAGCGCGAAGAAGCCATCGCTGAATGCCTGCAACCAGTCGTCGTGTGCCTGCGGCAACGACAAGGACAGCGTCGCCCAGCGCGGTTGCGCACCCATCGCTGCCAGATCGGACAGGTTCACCGCCAGCGTCTTGTATCCCAGTTGGCGGGGATCGGTATCGAGATAGAAATGAGTGCCACCGACCAGCATGTCGGTGGAGACTGCCAACTCCATGCCCGGGCTGACAGTCATCAGTGCTGCATCGTCGCCCACGCCCAAATTCGTATTCGGGGTGGGGCGCGTGAAGTAACGCCTGATGAGATCGAATTCTGACATCAGGACGGCTTGCCCTTACTTGGCCGAGACTTCGATCGCTCGCGCCTGCGCCGCCAGCTTGTCCAGCACGCCATTGACGAACTTGTGACCGTCGCTGCCGCCAAAGGTCTTGGCCAGCTCGACGGCTTCGTTGATGACTACGCGGTAAGGGACTTCCGGCTGATGGAACAATTCGTAAGCGCCGAGCAGTAACACCGAATATTCAACCGGGCTCAACTCCGCCAGCGCGCGATCAAGCTGGGGAGCGATCTGTTCATCCAGTGCTTCATGCTGTGCGATGGCACCGCGCAACAGTTGCTGGTACAGCTCGCTGTCGTAGCGGCCCAGACTCTTGTCGTCGCCCGTGCTGCGGCCGATCTGCGTCGCGCTGCTGCCGGAGATCTTCCATTCGTAGATGCCCTGCAGCGCCAGTTCACGCGCGCGGTGGCGCGGGCTGACGGCGACTTTCTTGGTGTCGGTCATGCCAGTTCCCGTGCCAGATTGACCATCTCGATGGCGACCAGTGCGGCTTCCGCACCTTTGACACTCATGCGCACTTCGGCCTGCTCATCGGTATCGGTGGTGAGGATGGCATTGGCGATGGGCATGCCGGTCGCCAATTGCACTTCGCCCACGCCGCGCGCGGATTCGTTGGATACGATCTCGAAGTGATAGGTGTCGCCGCGGATCACCGCGCCCAGCGCGATCAGCGCATCGTAGTCATGGCTCTCGGCCATCTGCCACAGCACTAGAGGTATCTCCAGCGCGCCAGGCACGGTGGCCAGCACGATGTCGTCGTCCGCCACACCGCTCTTGAGCAGTTGCGCATGACAGGCAGCCAGCAAACCGTCGCATACGACATCATTGAAACGACTCTGCACGATGCCGATACGCATCCCTGTCCCGTCCAGGTTCTTTTCTATTTCTCTCATTTTGTATCCTTGGAAGAACAATAACCCACGATCTCCAGGCCGAAGCCCGCCATGCTCGGCATCTTGCGTGCCGTGCCGATCAAACACATCTTGCCCACACCGATGTCGCGCAGGATCTGCGCGCCGATGCCGTAACTCTTCGGGTCCCACTTGCTGGCCGGATGTTCGGCATGATTCTCCAGCGCCCGGTTCAGCAGCGTCTGCGAGGTCTCGGCCTGATGCATCAGCACCAGCACGCCGCTGGAAGCCTGACTGATCTTTTTCAGCGCCTCGTGCACGCTGGTACTCTTCTCGTAACTGCTCTGCTCCATGAAGTCCATCACCGACAGCGGTTCGTGCACACGCACCAGCGTCTCGAACTCAGGCTGGATGTCGCCCTTAGCCAATGCCAGATGTGTGCGCTGCGTGCTCTTGTCGGTATAGGCATACAGTTCGAACTCGCCATACGCGGTCTGCACGGTGCGCTTGCCCACGCGATCGACCAGTGTCTCGTTGTGCGCGCGATACTCGATCAGGTCGGCGATTGTGCCGATCTTCAGGCCGTGCTGTTTGGCGAACGGGATCAGGTCGGGCAGGCGCGCCATCTCGCCATCTTCCTTCAGGATCTCGCAGATCACCGAGGCGGGTGTCAGCCCGGCCAGTTGCGCCAGATCACAACCCGCTTCGGTATGGCCGGCACGCACCAGCACACCACCGTCGCGCGCCATCAGCGGAAAGATGTGGCCGGGCTGCACGATGTCTTGCGGCTTGGCATCCTTGTTCGCTGCGGCGAGGATGGTGCGCGCGCGGTCAGCAGCGGAGATGCCGGTGGTGACACCAGTCGCCGCTTCGATGCTGAGCGTGAAGTTGGTCGCCAGCGGCAGACCGTTCTCGCGCACCATCAGCGGCAGGTCGAGCTGCTTGCAATGCTGCTGGGTCAGCGTGAGGCAGATCAGGCCGCGACCATGCTTGGCCATGAAGTTGACCATCTCCGGTGTAGCGAACTCGGCGGCGAATACCAGATCGCCCTCGTTCTCGCGGTCTTCCTCGTCCACCAGCACGACCATGCGGCCGGCGCGTATCTCTTCGATGATCTCGTGGATCGGTGCAACGTCTGTCATGTGTTCTGTTCTTTCTCTGCCTGCATCATGCGTTCCACATAGCGCGCGATCAGGTCGATCTCCAGATTCACGCGCTTACCTTTTTCCAATTCATTCAGTGTCGTCACTTCCAGCGTGTGCGGGATCAGGTTCACCTCGAACTCGTTGCCCGCGACATGGTTCACCGTCAGGCTCACGCCGTTGATGGTGATGGAGCCTTTCACCGCGATGTACTTGGACAATGCCTGCGGTGCACGCACCACCAGACGCCAGCTTTCGCCGATGTCGTTGAATGCCACCACTTCGCCCACACCGTCCACATGGCCGCTGACCAAGTGACCGCCGATGCGGTCGGACAGGCGCATCGCCTTTTCCAAATTGACGTGCCCGCCTTGCTGCTCCAGCCCGGTAGTGCAATCCAGCGTCTCTCGCGAGACATCGACCGTAAAGTCGTTGCCGTCTATCTCGATCACGGTCAGGCAGACACCGTTCACCGCGATGCTGTCGCCCAGCGACACATCATCCATACCCAGCACTTCGGTCGCCACGGTCAGACGCAGACCGCCTTCGCGGTCGGCCACTTTCTTGATCATGCCGGCGTCTGCAATGATTCCACTAAACATTCTGGCACCTCCATAAATTTATTATGCGAGCGAATCGCTGCGTCACGTGTTGGTTTCGACTAACCTGAAGGTAAGTCTTCACCGCAACTTCGTTGTCGCTCATTCCTCGCCTACCTTCATGGTATGTGGCTTCGACTATCCTGAAGGAAAGTCTTCGCCGAAACTCGCAGAGCTCGTTTTCTCGTCATTCACTGCGCGGCTCCTTGCGCTTCATCTTGCAAAAGTAAATTTCTGGAAGCGCCAGATTTCACCTCCGCTGTGATTCGTAGATCCTCACCCACCCGGCGCACATCGCGCCAGGCCAGTTCCACGCGCTGCTCCAAACGCAGCAACTCGCCCAAGTCTGCCATGCCGCGTGCGGCGTCGCCCAGTAGCTGCGGCGCCAGATACAGCACCAGCTCATCCACCAGTCCAGCTTGCAGCAATGCGCCGTTCAGTTCGCGCCCCGCTTCCACCAACACTTCATTGATGCCGCGCCGTGCCAGTTCGCGCATCACTGCCTGCAGATCGACACGCCCTGAGGCATCGGCCAACAACAATACTTCCGCACCCTGCCGTTCCAATGCGGCGCGCTTGCCTGCATCCTGTGACGCGGTGCAGATCAGCACTTTGCCGCTCTGCAACATGCGCGCCGATGGCGACATGCGCAGCGTGCTATCCAACACCACTCGCAGCGGTTTCCGCTCGGTATCGATACGCACGTTCAATTGCGGGTCGTCCGCCAGAACCGTGCCAATGCCGGTCAATACCGCACAAGAACGTGCACGCCAATGCTGCACATCCTGTCTCGCAGCCGCACCCGTAATCCACTGGCTCGTGCCGTTCGCCAGCGCGGTGCGGCCATCCAGACTTGCGGCGACCTTGCTGCGCACCCAAGGCAAACCACGTGTCATGCGCGAGACAAAACCGATATTCAGTTCACGTGCCGATGTTTCCATCAACCCGCTTTCGACTTCGATACCTGCTGCAAGCAAACGGGCGATACCTTGCCCGGCCACTTGCGGATTAGGATCCTGCATCGCGCACACCACGCGCGCCACCCCCGCTGCGATCAAGGCATCCGCACAAGGCGGGGTGCGCCCGTGATGACTGCACGGTTCCAACGTGACATACGCTGTCGCGCCGCGCGCTTTTTTTCCTGCTGCACGCAAGGCGCGCACTTCAGCATGCGGCTCACCGGCACATCTGTGCCAACCTTCACCGACTACTTCCTCTCCCTTGACCAGCACACAGCCGACGCGCGGATTGGGCGAGGTCGTGTTCAGCCCCTGCGCCGCCAGTTGCAGCGCCCGTGCCATCCACTGACTATCGGCCGCCTGCATGGTCAGTCCGTCTTGCGCCGCCGCACCGGCTTGCGCATGGCGTCCACCTCGTCGGTGAAGTCGTCCACATCCTGAAAGCTTTTGTACACGGACGCAAAGCGGATGTAGGCCACCTTGTCCAGCTTCAGCAGCTCTTTCATCACCAGCTCGCCGATCTGGCGCGACGGGATCTCACGCTCACCGAATGCGAATATCGTTTGCGTGACATGCCCGATCGCCGCATCCACCAGCTCGGTCGGCACCGGTCGCTTGTGCAGCGCACGGGTGAAACTGTTGCGCAAACGCTCATCGTCGAACTCACTGCGCGTGCCGTTATGCTTCACCACCTGCGGCATGCGCAGCTCCACCACTTCATGCGTGGTGAAACGTTTGTCGCACGACAGACAACGACGGCGACGTCGGATGCTGTCGCCCTCTTCGCTCAATCGCGTATCCACCACTTGGGTGTCTTCGTGCTTACAGAATGGACATTTCATCGCTGCAAGTACCGGGTAGTAGGTTTCAAGTGCCGGCTTATAAGTCTGTTCAGGCCGGCACTCATAACGATTTAGTTACCGTACACGGGGAAGGCGGTGGTCAGCTGCTTCACCTCGCCCACCACGCGCGCGATCACGGCTTCGTCGTTCGGCGCATCCAGTACATCGGCGATCAGGTTGGCCAGCTTCTCGGCTTCCAATTCCTTGAAGCCGCGTGTGGTCATGGCGGGCGAACCGATGCGGATACCGGACGTGACGAACGGCTTCTCGGGATCGTTGGGGATGGCGTTCTTGTTGACGGTGATGTGAGCTTTGCCCAGCGCCTCTTCGGCAGCCTTGCCGGTCAGTTTCTTGGCACGCAGGTCGACCAGGAACACGTGACTGTCGGTGCGGCCGGAGACGATGCGCACGCCGCGCTCGGTCAGCACTTTGGCCATCACGCGCGCGTTGTCGATCACCTGCTTCTGGTATTCCTTGAACTCACTGCTAGCCGCTTCCTTGAACGCCACCGCCTTGGCGGCGATCACGTGCATCAGCGGGCCGCCTTGCAGTTGCGGGAAAATAGCGGAGTTCAATGCCTTCTCATGTTCCGCCTTGGCCAGGATCAGACCGCCGCGCGGGCCGCGCAAAGTCTTGTGGGTGGTGGTGGTGACGAAGTCGGCGATACCGACCGGGCTGGGGTAACAACCCGCCGCGATGAGACCCGCGTAGTGCGCCATATCAACGAACAGATAGGCACCGACGCTGTCGGCAATAGCGCGGAAGCGCTTCCAATCGATCACCAGCGCGTAAGCCGAAGCACCCGCCACGATCATCTTGGGTTTGTGTTGCGTCGCCAAAGCCTGCACCTGGTCGTAGTCGATCTCTTCCTTGTCGTTGAGACCGTACTGGATGGCGTTGTACAGCTTGCCGCTGATGTTCACCGTCGCGCCGTGGGTCAAATGTCCGCCATGCGCCAGACTCATACCGAGGATGGTGTCACCCGGCTTCAGCACGGAGACGTACACGCCCTGGTTGGCCTGCGAACCGGAGTGCGGCTGCACGTTGGCGTATTCGGCACCGAACAGCGCTTTGGCGCGATCGATCGCCAATTGCTCGGCGACGTCCACGAACTCGCAACCGCCGTAGTAACGCTTGCCTGGATAACCTTCGGCGTACTTGTTGGTCAGCTGACTGCCCTGCGCTTCCATCACCGCCGGGCTGGTGTAGTTCTCCGAGGCGATCAGCTCGATGTGATCTTCCTGACGGGCGGTTTCTTTCTGGATCGCATCCCACAGATCGGGATCAACGGCGGCGAGGGTGTTTTTGCGCGAGAACATGGATGGCCTTCCAAAGTTAAAGGATAAAAAGAAAGGCGCGCATTTTATCACGCCCGGAAGCTAAAACGCCGCCCATCAGGGCGGCGTCTCCTTGGGGCACATCGGCCGCTCAGGGGGCGTCGAACAGCATCGGCACATCCCAGTCACCGGCCTGCCCGCCGGCGAATATCTGGCGCACACGCAGGAAGTAGCGTCCCGACTGCGGACGCGGCATATCGATCCAATTGTCCGCCGTCTTGGCATCCAGCAGCAGATGCTGGAAATCCTGACGCGGCGCGACCTGCACCTGATAACTCACGCTCTGCTTGCGCCCCACCCAGCGCAGTTGCAATTGCTTGCCGCTGACATAGACCTTGGTCATGGCGAACTTGCGCGGCGGCACATTGACCTCGAAGCTGATCCGACCCTCCATGCCCTGCAGACCGTGGCTATCCACCGCGCGCAGCTTCAGCCAGTAACGGCCATTCGGCAGTTCGTTCAAACGGATCGTTTTACTATCGCTGCGCACTGAAACCAGTCGGTCAGAGAAGTCCGCGTTTCGCGCCAGTTCGCCGACAAAGCGCTGCGCGCCGGCCGGCTCGCCCATCGCCCATTCGATATAGGGCGTATCGAACGAGGCAGGCAATTCTGGATAGACCGGCTCGGCCAGCAGCGGAATCACCTGCGCCGCGTCACGCCCATTGGCCACCGAACCCTCGCGCGCATTCAGCGCCAGCACGATCGGTGTCTGCGTGGCATCGAAAGCGACCGTACCTTCTTCCACTTCGGTAAAAGTGACCACGCCATCCTGTCGCACACGGAAGTGCGTGCCGCGTATCCCGACTGTGGCATTGCGTCCCGCGACAGCCAGATCGGCCATGCCGACTTCATGCTTGGCCTTGAACGCATCGATCTGTCCGGTCACCAGCCGCAACAGCGACGAGAGCACGCCATCCGCGCGCTGCTCCAGCTTCTCAACCTTTAGCTCGCTGCGCTCCAGCATATTC
The DNA here is from genome assembly GCA_043827165.1 of Pseudomonadota bacterium. Classification (GTDB taxonomy): domain Bacteria; phylum Pseudomonadota; class Gammaproteobacteria; order Burkholderiales; family Gallionellaceae; genus Sideroxyarcus. The sequence continues at coordinate 37,272 of JBDRPJ010000007.1, read as the reverse complement.
ACCAGCGAAGTATCCGGCATACGCAAGCGCAAGGCTCCACCTTGCGCGGTCAACACACTTACACCGGCGGGGATCATGTCACCCGCTTTCAATACTTTGCCATTCGCCGTCGCCTCGCCTGTCACGGCTTCGACTTTCAAACTGCCCGAACGGGACTTCAACCAGACGCGCTTGACGCGCAATTGCTGACCGGGCTCGATCAGGTTAGGGTCGGGCAACAGGTTGTAGTTCGCCACGTCGCGCCAGCGCGATGGTGTATCCATTTGCGCCCGCGCCAGATCACCCAAGGTATCGCCTGCGCGCACTTCGATGGTCACATCATCCGGCCCTGGTAACGGGGCCTCGGCCAATGCGAATTGCATCCACAACAGTGCCATAGCGCCCAGCAATACTTTCTTCATCACCTTCTCCCTCTTGATCTTCATTGGCCCGCTATCGACATGCGCCCCAGCAATACCGAGCCGCACTGGCGCGAACCCTGCACCAGCACATCGTTACCGATGGCGACGATGTCGCGATACATGTCTTTCAGATTGCCCGCGATGGTGATCTCCTCCACCGCATACTGGATCTCGCCGTTCTCCACCCAGAATCCCGCCGCGCCGCGCGAATAATCGCCCGTCACAGGATTGACGCCGTGGCCCAGCAACTCGGTCACCACCAGCCCGCGCCCCATGGTGCGCAACAATCCCGCGAAGTTCTGCTCACCGGGGCGGATGATCAGATTGTGTGTGCCGCCCGCATTGCCGGTGGTCTGCATGCCCAGCTTGCGCGCGCTGTAGGTGCCGAGGAAATAGCCTTGCAGCACACCATCTTCGACGATGGTGCGTCGACGCGTGCGCACGCCCTCGTTGTCGAACGGACTGCTGGCCAGCCCGCGCTTGATGTCCGGCACATCCTCGATGTGAACGATATCGGAGAACACCGGCTTGCCCAGTTGGTCCGGCAGGAATGACGATTTGCGATACAGCGCACCGCCGCTCACCGCCTGCACGAAATGACCGAACAGGCCGGCAGCCACAGGCGCCTCGAACAGCACCGGACATTGCATGGTGGACAACCTGCGCGCCTTGAGGCGGCGCACGGTGCGCTCGGCGGCGATGCGCCCGATCTCTTCCACCTTGAGGATCTGCGCCGCATTGCGCGCTACGCTATACCAGTAGTCGCGCTGCATGCCGCTGCCTTTACCGGCGATCACCGAACAACTCACGCTATGTCTGGAAGAAGCGTAACCGCCGCTGAAACCGCGACTGTTGGCCTGCACGAAACAACCCTGATTGGCATTGACGCTGGCACCTTCGGAATTGACGATGCGCTTGTCTGCGGCGAATGCGGCTTGTTCGCATTCACGTGCCAGCTCGACCGCCTGATCGACATCGATGCCCCACGGATGGCACAGATCGAGGTCCTGATATTCGAAAGCCAGCTGGTCGACATCGGGCAGACCTGCGCAGTCGTCCTCGGCAGTGAAGCGCGCGATGTTGAGCGCGGCATCCACCGTGTCGTGCACGGCCTGTGTGGAGAAATCCGAGGTACTGGCATTGCCGCGTCGCTGGCCGAGATACACAGTCACGCTCAAACCCTTGTCGCGGTTGTATTCGATGGTCTCGATCTCGCCCTGGCGCACGCTGACCGCATGCCCGTCACCTTCGGACACTTCGGCCACACAGTCCGAAGCGCCCTTCTTGCGGGCGTAAGCGACGATGTCGGCAGCCAGTTGGCGCAGGTCATCCAGGGTCGGTCGGGTATTGTTTACGGGAGCGCGCATAAAATTTTCAGTCGGGGGCAAGCAGCAGGGGCGCTATCATAACAACATACCGACCTAGAACGACACCCACGATGAAACCGCACCACACCCCCGACGAGGAGCTGGAAGAGCTCCCGCCCAGCAAGACCAAGATCAAGAAACAGATGCACGACCTGCGTGATCTGGGCAAAGAGCTGACCGAACTTTCCAAGGACAAATGGCGCGAACTGGATCTGCCGGAGAACCTGTTCGATGCTTTGGTTGAATACAAGCGCATCACCAAGTTCGGCGCACAGAAACGCCAGTTGCAATACATCGGCAAATTGATGCGCGATGTGGAGACCGAGCCCATCCTGGCCAAGATGGATATCTGGAGCGGCAATTCGCGCCAGCACACGGCATGGCTGCATCAGGTGGAAGCCTGGCGCGACCGCATGCTGGAAGAACCGGATGCGCTGACCGAATTCCTGGCCCAGCATCCCGAGGCGGATGTGCAAAGACTGCGTACGCTGATCCGCAACGCGCTGAAAGAGAAAGAGCTGAACAAGCCGCCCAAGTCCTACCGCGAGATCTTCCAGTTGCTGCGCGAGATCATTCCGCAACCATGAGCGGACTGTTGCGCCACATCGCCTTCGACAGCGGACGCGAGCCGCGCCACAGCATGATCTGGCTGCATGGCCTGGGGGCTAGCGGTGACGATTTCGTGCCCGTGGCGGAGGCCTTGCAACTGCCGCAGGCGATGCGCCATATCTTCCCGCATGCACCGCAGATCCCGGTCACACTCAATGGCGGATTCGTGATGCCCGCTTGGTATGACATCCGCAATGTCGATGCGTCCAGCTGGAACCGCACCGGCAGTGATTCATCACAGGATGTCGAGGGTATTCGTGCGTCGCAACAAGCGATCGATGCCTTCATCGAACACGAGATCACGCGCGGCATTGCGTCTTCCAATATCTTTCTTGCGGGATTCTCCCAGGGCGGCGCAATCGCGCTGCAATGCGGACTGCGCAGACAAGCGGGCTTGGGTGGCATACTGGCCTTGTCCACCTATCTGCCGCTGGCGGACACGTTACAGACAGAGGCAAGCGTGGCCGGATCGCACACGCCATTGTTCATGGCGCATGGACGGCAGGATACGGTGGTGCCCTATGCGCTGGGCACGCACTCGCTGCAGCTATTGCAGGATGCGGGTTGCATGGTGGACTGGCACGAATACGACATGACGCATTCGGTGTGCATGGAAGAGATTGACGACATCTCCGGCTGGCTGAGCCAGCGCATGAGCAGCCCCGCTTAAGCTTCGCTGGTGGAGTCTTGCTCCATCATGCGGTAACGCGCCAGATCATAGTCATCGCCACGTTCGACCAGCGCCAACGGCAACAGCAGGTAGGCCTTGTCATCCAGTTCCATATTCAGACTGCGCTGCGGCGTATAGGTATCCTGCTTCATCAGCAGCCACGCCTCGCCGCTGGTATCGGCCGGCCGGTTCAGATACAGACCGAGTTGCCCGCCTTCCGGCCCCCGCACTGCGCGGTCCTGTAAAGGTACACCGACCACGCGCGGACTCAACACTTCGACACCGATGTGCATAGTGCCATCACGCTCGCGACTCAAACGGCGCACCACACCCGCTCCCCAGTGGCTGACACTCTCCGGCTTGCTGCCGACCAGCGCACCGATCTTGATGCCGTCGACCCGCGCAGGTTGCACCACGCTGCGAAAACCTGTCGCACTGATGTCTTCGATCTCCCAGGTCTCGCTCTCTTCGGCGCCGAAATTCAAACCCACATCGCTGTGCTCCAGCATCTTCAGGAAACCGTTGGCGACCTTGAGATTGACCTTGATCTTGCGGCGCGGCGTGCGGCGCGTGGGCGGCGGCAAGGTCAGGCTCTGCATCAACCTCCCCGCGATATCCTTCACCAGTTCTGCTTCGAACTTGGCACCGTACAGATTCAAGCCGTCCGGCAGGATGCCCTTGTCCAGCGTCTTGGTCATGTTTTCCAGCATCTGGCGCATATCGTCAGCCACGATGTAGCGCAAGGCAGGATGGATGGTGCCTTCTGCCGTGGCGCGCATGGGGGGGGTGGGTTGTGCCATGTCGAATACGAACAGCGCCGTACCGTTGTAGGCATTGAACACCTTCACTCCTTTGCCCAGTGCCGCGAACAGGCGCTCGGCGATATGTTCCTGCACGGGATTCAGGTTGCCGGCACTACAGCCGTACCACAGCATCAGCACGGCAAAGGCTTCGCCGGTGCTGAGATTGCATCCGGGATAGACGGTGACGCTTTCGTTGCTGAATTCCTGCGACTCGGCCAGCTCATAGTAGGCGGCCAAGCGTCGCCACAAGGCCGGGTCGACCATCGCATAGCGCGCCGCCGCCATCTTGAGCAGGCCGCCGATGGCACCGATCCCGCGCGTACACAGCAGAGCCAGATCCGGCTTGATCGCAGAAGCACCTTTGGCATTGTCGCGATAGCGCTGTAGCACATCGAAATGCGCGTAATCACTCTGTGTGTAATAGGTATCCAGCAGCGTCCACAGACGGTTCTCCTGGAATTTCGAGAGCGTTTGCAGCACGAAGTAGTCGTGCAACAGTTTGCGCACATGTCCCTGCGCCGCCTGATCGTACAGACGCAACACCGTCCAATGATGGTCGAGCTTGAAGTTGTCTGCCTGCTCGCTGATGGCCTCGATCCAGTCGGTCAGTTCCTGCAGCGCCTTGATCGAATCATGCTTGGGAATATCGTCCAGCAGCGATTGGGCGGACTTCAAATCCGCCAGTGGATGATCCGATTTCTTGCCAAATATCCCCAGTACCACCGTTGCCTCCCCTTTGAGCGCGCACCTTGCAGGTAGCAATATAAGCACATTTCAGGCGTACTGCACATAGGGTGAATGGCCTATATACCGGCATATAGCCACCATCCATCCTCTTTCAGTGCCAAATCCGGCAAGTTGTTCTATGCTCAAGACATGATCCTGCTACTGCAAGAAGACACGCCTTTCCCGCCTGTCACCCAAGCGCTCAGACACCCGAACGGACTGCTCGCTGCAGGCGGTGATCTCTCGTCTGCACGTCTGCTCGATGCCTACCGGCACGGCATCTTCCCCTGGTTCGGCGAAGGAGACCCCATCCTGTGGTGGAGTCCCGATCCGCGCATGGTGCTGATCCCTGCCGAGTTCAAACTCTCGAAGTCATTGCGCAAGACTTTGCGCCGTGGTGCTTACCAACTGCGCACCGACACCGCCTTCGAGCAAGTGATGCGTGCCTGCGCCGCGCCGCGAGACGGGCAGGACGGCACCTGGATACAGGAAGAGATGGTGCGCGCCTATTGTGCGTTGCATCGTCAGGGCTACGCGCACTCGGTGGAGACCTGGATGGATGATGAACTGGTCGGCGGTCTGTACGGCTTGAGCATCGGCAAGATGTTCTACGGCGAATCGATGTTCAGCCGTCGCAGCGACGCATCCAAGATCGCACTGGCACATCTGTGCGCACAACTGCAACGCTGGGACTTCGGCATGATCGACTGCCAGATGAACACCGCACACCTCGCGTCGCTCGGCGCGCGCGAGATCCCGCGCAAGGAATTCATATCACGCCTGCAGGAATTGATAAACTATCCCCCCGTAACCGACTTTCGCTTCGACACCGACCTGTTCGCATGAGTCTGCTCAACGATATACCGCTCTCTTCCATCCAGCTCTATCTGACTGCGCCCTATCCGTGCAGCTATCTGGAAGGACTGGAAGCGCGCTCACAGGTCGCCACGCCGTCCTTCCTGATCAACGCACAGGTCTATTCCGAACTGGTACGGCAGGGCTTTCGCCGCAGCGGCACCTTCACTTACCGTCCGCGTTGCGATACATGCCGTCAGTGTGTGCCGGTGCGCGTCGAGGCGGATACATTCACCGCCACGCGCTCACAGCGACGCAGTTGGAAGAAACATGGCGAACTGCACGTCGAGTTGCTGCCGCTGGAGGACAAGCCGGAATATTTCGAGCTGTACCGCCGCTACCAGCAGGCTCGCCACGCCGAAGGCAGCATGGCGGAAGACGATCCCGAGCAGTACCGCAACTTCCTGCTGCAGAGTCACGTGGACAGCATGCTAGTGGCATTCCGCGAGAACGGTGTCCTGCGCATGGTCAGCATCGTGGATGTTTTGAAGGACGGCCTGTCCGCGGTCTACACCTTCTACGATCCGGACGTGCCCGGTGCGAGTTATGGCACATACAACGTACTGTGGCAGATCGAGCTGTGCCGCAAGCTGGAACTGCCATATCTTTATCTCGGCTACTGGATCGCCGCCTCGCGCAAGATGGCCTACAAAGCGTCTTTCCGCCCCCTGCAAGGTCTGCGCGACGGATTCTGGCAACGACTCGAACACAAGGACCGCACATGCTGACCCGTCTGGCACTATTCGTATCACTGATACTCGTCCTGCCCTTTGCCGGATCGTTATTGTCCGGCGGCGAAGTCGATTGGCACTTCGACGAACTGGCGATACAGCCCGTTCAACCATTGCTTATCGCGCTGGGCACCGTGCTGGCGCTATTCATAATGATCGAAGTCGGCAACCGTCAGCGTTCCCTGCTCAAGCTGCAACGTCGCTACCTTGCCGCCCTGAGCGTGGCGGGTGCGGTGAGCGGGTGGTTGCTGCTCTATCTGAATCGTTATGCGGAAAGCTGGCTGGCTCCTGCCGCGCTGGATACTGCGGGCATGCTGACCTTGACCCTGCTGTTCGCCTTGCTGCTACCTACCGTGCTCGGCTTGCGCACCCTGCTCGCCGGGCTGCCCGGCCTGTTGCAAAGACTGGCACGCTTGCCCGCCATGCCTGCGCTTTCTGCCAGCAACACAGTGAACCTGCTGGCCCCGTTCGCCCTGCTGGGATTGGTCGGCGGTGCTGCATGGCCGGAATATCTTTTCTGGTTGATGTGGCTCGCGCCGCTGTTGTTGCTGATCGCGTTGCAAGCCTTGTGGCATGAACGCAGCATCTTCGCCGAACTGGCGACCGGCGACTGGGGGCGTGTGCTGTGTGCCGCGCTGTCCGGTCTGCTGGTGTGCAACGTCGCCGTGCTGGCGTTCCGTCTCGGCGGCGGCACGCTGATCGTGCAAGTGCCCAACGCCGCCTTCGCGCAACTCGGCTACGCCCTGTTCGGCCTGCTCAGCCTGCAACTGGGCGATGTGATCGCCGAATACTGGCGCGGCAAGACGCGCGGCGAAGTGTTCAAACGCAAATCGTTCCCCATTCCAGTTGTCACCAAGAAAGACCTGTGATGTGCACCTCTATTAATCCAAATTTGCGAGCATCCGCTTTGCGGATTGCCTGCATACCCCGCTTCGTTGCAATACTGCGTTGCTCACAATAAATTACTCCTTACATATCATCCATATGCCGCGTCGCAATTTCTTGCTCGCGCCTTGTCTTGCTTAGAACTTTGAATTACTAGAGGTACACATGTCATTTTTCCAGTTGTTCCGCCCCGCCCTGTTCGCGCTCGATGCCGAGACCGCCCACCACGCCACCATTGACGGTCTGAAAACCGCGCAATGCCTTGGGCTGACTTCGATGATGTTCAAACGTCCGGCCAATGATCCGCGCACCGTGATGGGCCTGACCTTCCCCAACCCGGTCGGCCTGGCCGCAGGTCTGGACAAGAACGGCGAAGTGATCGACGCACTGGCCACGTTCGGCTTCGGCTTCATCGAGATCGGCACCGTCACCCCGCGCGCCCAGCCCGGCAATCCCAAACCGCGCATGTTCCGCATCCCCGAAGCGCAGGGCGTGATCAACCGCATGGGCTTCAACAACGGCGGCGTGGATGCGCTGATCGAGAACGTGAAGCGCGCGAAGTACCAAGGCATCCTCGGTATCAACATCGGCAAGAACGCCGACACCCCCATCGAAAAGGCAGCGGACGATTACCTGATCGGACTGCGCAAGGTGTATCAGCATGCCAGCTACGTCGCCATCAACATCTCCTCGCCCAACACCAAGAACCTGCGCCAGCTGCAGGGCGGCGACGAACTCGATGCACTGCTCGGCCAACTGAAAGCGGAACAGGAAAAACTCGCGCAACAACATGGCAAATACGTCCCGCTGGCCGTGAAGATCGCGCCCGATCTGGATAGCGAACAGATCAAACAGATCGCCGCGCTACTCACCAAACACCGTATCGACGCCGTCATCGCCACCAACACCACCCTGTCGCGCGAAGGCGTGGAAGGCTTGCCGCACGGCAACGAGACCGGCGGCCTCTCCGGCGCGCCGGTGCGCGACAAGTCAACCGCCCTGATCCGTCAACTCGCCGCCGAACTGAATGGCGCCCTGCCCATCATTGGTGTGGGCGGCATCCTCAAAGGCGCGGATGCCGTGGAGAAGATTCAGGCCGGTGCCGCGCTGGTGCAGGTGTACAGCGGGCTGGTGTATCGCGGGCAAGAACTGGTAACAGAATGTGCGGCCGCGATACACACTGTCGGCAATAAGGTCTGACCCCTTCAACCGCCTGCAAGTTATATGCTTATAGCCTGTCTGCGGTTGAAGCGCCCCCCGTTCCGGCGCATAATCCGCCCCTGTTTTTTCGCGCCTCGCGCTCCTTGCAATGACTGACTATCTGCTGATACTGATCGGAACGGTGTTCGTGAACAACATCGTGATGGTCAAGATCCTCGGGCTGTGCCCGTTCATGGGCGTTTCCAAGAAGCTGGAGACGTCGCTCAGCATGGGCGCGGCCACGACGTTCGTTCTGACCATCGCGTCCGGCTCCAGCTATCTGGTCAATCACTATCTGCTCGGCCCCGATCTCGCCTATCTGACCACGCTGTCTTTCATCGTGGTCATCGCCGCAACGGTGCAGTTCACCGAGATGGTGGTGAAGAAGACCAGCCCGGTGCTGTATCAGGTGCTGGGCATCTACCTGCCGCTGATCACCACCAACTGCGCGGTGCTGGGCATCCCGCTACTGAACGTGCAGGCCAAACATAACTTCATCGAGTCGCTGCTGTTCGGTCTCGGTGGCGCGCTGGGCTTTACGCTGGTGATGGTGTTGTTCGCCGGCATGCGCGAGCGTCTGGAGGGGGCCGATGTGCCCGCCGTCTTCCGTGGCACCGCTATCGCCATGGTCACTGCAGGATTGATGAGCCTCGCCTTCATGGGCTTCTCGGGCCTGGTTAAATGATCACTGCGCTGTGGATCATGATCGCCCTCGCGGCTCTGCTGGGCATGATCCTGGGCTATGCATCCATCCGCTTCCGCGTGGAGGGCAACCCGCTGGCGGAGAAGATCGATGCGGTGCTGCCGCAGACGCAATGCGGCCAGTGCGGCTATCCCGGCTGCAAACCCTATGCCGATGCCATCGCCAAGGGCGAGGCGGACATCAATCTGTGCCCGCCCGGTGGCGAGGAAGGCATCCACAAGCTGGCCGAACTGCTGGGGGTGGAATTCAAACCCTTCGGCGAGAACGCGCAACCGAAACCGAAGGCGGTCGCCTTCATCGACGAACAGACCTGCATCGGCTGTACCTTGTGCATCCAGGCTTGCCCGGTGGATGCCATCGCCGGTGCCGCCAAACAGATGCACACCATCATCGCCTCGGAATGCACCGGCTGTGAACTGTGCGTGCCGCCTTGCCCGGTTGATTGCATCAGCATGGTGCCCATCGAAGAGCAGCTGACCAACTGGAAATGGCGCTATCCGGTGTTCAAGTTGAGGCAGACCTCATGACCAGGCTGCACAGTTTCCACGGCGGCATCCATCCGCTCACGCACAAAAAAGAATCGACGCAGTCGCCGATCATGTCCGCGCCGCTGCCCGCGCAACTGATCGTGCCGTTCCGCCAGCATGCAGGCGAGGCGGCCAAACCAGTGGTACAGGTCGGCGAATACGTGCTGAAAGGTCAGCTCATCGGCGAACCGGTGGGCATGATATCCAGTTCCGTCCATGCCCCGACCTCGGGCACCATCACCGCTATCGAAATGCAACAGATCGCCCACCCTTCGGCGCTGCCCGACCTGTGCGCGACGCTGGTGCCGGACGGCAAGGACGAATGGGGCGTGCGCCAGCCGTTGAGCTATCGCCAGCTATCTTCCGACGAATTGCAGAAGCACCTGCGCCGTTGCGGCATCGTGGGGCTGGGCGGTGCGGCCTTTCCCAGCGACATGAAATTGAGTCATCCGGTGGTGGTGAACACGCTGGTCATCAACGGTGCGGAGTGCGAACCCTACATCACCTGCGACGACATGCTGATGCGCGAACGCGCGGAAGGCATCGTGCGCGGCATCGAGATCCTGCGCCATGCGCTGGGCACCGACTCGGTGCTGATCGGCATCGAGGACAACAAGCCGCAGGCCATCGCCGCGATGCAGCGCGCGGTCGACGACAGCAGCCACCCGTTCAAGGTGGTCGCCGTGCCGACCCTCTATCCGGGCGGCAGCGCCAAACACCTGATCAAGGTGCTGACCGGCGTCGAAGTACCATCGGGCAAACTGCCTACCGATGTCGGCGTGCAGTGTTACAACGTGGCGACCGCCTACACCGTGCATCGCGCGGTCGAGCATGGCGAGCCGCTGGTGTCGCGCATCGTCACCGTCACCGGCAACGTCGAACAGCCGCGCAACTACGAAGCGCTGATCGGCACGCCGTTCAGCGAACTGGTCGCATTGAGTGTTCCCAAGGCGGATACCAACCGCTACATCATGGGCGGCCCGATGATGGGTGTGGAACTGCCTGCTGTGAACGTGCCGCTGGTGAAAGCGAGCAACTGCGTGATCGCGGCGAGCGATGCGCTGTTCCCGCCACCGCCCGCCCCCATGCCGTGCATCCGCTGCACGCGCTGCGCGCAAGTCTGCCCGGTGGAGCTGCAACCGCAGGAACTGTACTGGTTCGCCCAGTCGCACAACTTCGGCAAGGCGCAGGAATACGACTTGTTCGATTGCATCGAATGCGGCGCGTGCGCCTATGTGTGCCCGAGCAACATCCCGCTGGTGCAGTATTACCGCTATGCCAAGAGCGAGATCCGTGCGCGCGACCTGGAAAAACGCGCCGCCGATCTGGCGCGCGAACGGCACGAGTTCCGCCAGTTCCGCATCGAACGCGAGAAGCAGGAGAAGGCAGAACGATTGGCACAGAAGGAGCGCGCAGCGGCGGAAGCCAAAGCTGCGACGGCCGCGACAGTCGTAGCGACGCAGGTCGACCCGACGGCCGATGCCGACGACACCCAGCAGATGCGCATCGATGCGGCACTGGCGCGCGCCAAGGAACAGGCAGCCGCTGCCATGCCCAAAAACACCGAGGCACTCACCCCCGAACAGCGTGCAGAGATCGAGGCCATCGAGGCGCGCCGCGCGCATATCCACGAGCTGGCGGCCGATGCCGGTGCCGACGACGAACCGCCGAAACACAGCCAAGGAAACTGACCGATATGCTGTCTTCCCCTTTCATCACGCGCCCGCTCACCGTCGACCGCATCATGCTGCGCGTGTTGTATGCGCTGCTTCCCGGCATCACGCTGTATGTGTGGTATTTCGGCCCGGCCATCCTGCTCTCCATCGCGCTGGCGGTGACTGCCGCGCTGGCGACCGAGGCGCTGATGCTCAAGTTGCGCGACCGGCCGGTGCGCCCCTTTCTGGCTGATTACAGTGCCCTGCTCACCGGCGTTCTGATCGCGCTGTCGATCCCGCCGCTCGCGCCCTGGTGGCTGCCGGTGGTCGGTACCGCGTTCGCCATCGCGGTCGCCAAGCATCTGTATGGCGGACTGGGTAGCAATCCCTTCAATCCGGCGATGATCGGCTATGCCGTGCTGATCATCTCCTTCCCGCAGGAGATGACGCAGTGGCTGAGTCCGCAGGGCGTGGGACAGCACATGCTGTCGCTCGGCGACCAGTTGCGTTATGTCTTCTCCGGCGTGCTGCCGGTCGGCATGCAACTGGATGCGCTGACCATGTCGACGCCGCTGGATACGATGAAGACGCAATTGCATCTGGGCATGCCAATGAGCGACATCCGCGACCTGCCCATTTACGGCCGACTGGCCGGTAAAGGCAGCGAGATGGTGGCGGCAGGTTTCGCGCTGGGCGGCATCTATCTGCTGATCGCACGCATCATCCCCTGGCAGTTGCCGCTGGCTTTCCTGGGCACCTTGTTCGCACTTTCCGGCGTGTTCAACCTGATCAATCCAGCGCACTATGCACCGCCGCTGTTCCACTGGTTCTCCGGCGCGGCCATGATCGGTGCGTTCTTCATCCTGACCGATCCGATCACCTCGCCCACCACCGCCAAAGGCCGCATCGCATTCGGCATCGGCGCGGGCCTGCTGACTTTCCTGATACGCGCTTACGGCGGCTTCCCGGACGGTGTCGCGTTCGCCACCATCCTGATGAACATGTGCGTGCCGCTGATCGATGCCTGGACGCAGCCGCGCATCTTCGGCAAGAAGAAGGGGAGCGAACGATGAAGCGCATCGCCCGTTCCTCGCTGCAGACCGCCGTCAATCTGGTGTTCTTCGCCATCATCGGCACTGCCATCCTGTCCGCCACCTATTACCTGACGCGCGACACCATCGCCGCCACGGTGGAGAAAGCCAAGCTGAAGCTGGTATCGCAACTGTTGCCTCCCAGCTCGTACGACAACGACATCATGCAGGACATCCACACAGTCGCGGCGGATGAGATGCTGGGAACCGATGAAGCGACTCAGGCGCATATCGCACGGCGCGACGGGCAGCCGGTCGCCGTGGTGCTGGAAGCTGTTGCGCCGGACGGCTACAGCGGCAAGATCGCACTGATCATGGCGATCCACCCCGACGGCTCTCTGGGCGGCGTGCGCGTGGTGAACCACAACGAGACGCCGGGCTTGGGGGATTACATCGACATCGCCAAGCACGACTGGATCAAGACCTTTGACGGGCGTTCGCGTACCCTGTTCAAGGATGAGATGTGGAAGGTGCGCAAGGACGGCGGCATGTTCGACTACATGGCCGGGGCCACCGTGACGCCGCGCGCCGTGATCAAAGCCGTGAATCGAGCACTGCAATATTTCGAAGCGCATCGCGACGAACTATTCATCGCCGATGCGCAGCCCGCGAAAGGAGCCCGAAAATGACGCTCACCGAAATGAAGGACATCGCCTACAACGGTCTGTGGAAACAGAATCCGGGGCTGGTGCAGTTGCTCGGGCTGTGCCCGCTGCTGGCGGTCAGCAATACGCTGGTCAACGCCGTCAGTCTGGGCCTTGCCACCACGCTGGTGATGACGCTATCCAGCGCCACCGTGGCGCCGGTGCGCAGCTACGTGCCGAACGAGATCCGTATCCCGGTGTTCGTGCTGATCATCGCGGTGCTGGTGACCGTGGTGCAGTACCTGATGAACGCCTATCTGTACGGCTTGTATATCGTGCTCGGCATCTTCGTGCCGCTGATCGTGACCAACTGCATCGTGCTGGCGCGGGCCGAATCGTTCGCCTCCAAGAACCCGGTGCTTCCCTCCGCCTTCGACGGCATGATGATGGGACTGGGCCTGACTGCCGTGCTGGCTGTGCTGGGCGGCCTGCGCGAGATCGTGGGCAAAGGCACGCTGCTGTCCGGCATCGATCTGCTGTTCGGGGAGCAGGCCAAAGCCTGGGTGATCCCGGTCATCCCGGACTATCACGGTTTCCTGCTGGCCATCCTGCCGCCCGGCGCGTTCATCGGCCTCGGCCTGATCATCGCCGCCAAGAATTGGCTCGATCTGCGCGCGTCGAAAAAAGTCTCCAGCACGCCCGCATCGGAGACCTTGCCCGAGGCGGCACAGGGATGAACGCAGCCAAACGGCGCGAGATATTCCTGCGCCTGCAAGCCGCCAACCCGCATCCCACTACCGAGCTGGAACACAAGTCCGATTTCGAATTGCTGGTGGCAGTGATCCTGTCGGCGCAAGCGACCGACAAGAGCGTGAACATCGCCACGCGCGAACTGTTTCCCGTGGCAAATACACCCGCAAAGATCCTCGCGCTCGGCGAAGATGGTCTGCGCGAATACGTGCAGCGCATCGGCCTGTATCAGACCAAGAGCAAACACATCATCCAGATGTGCCGCATCCTGCAGGAAAGACACGGCGGCCAGGTGCCGCAGACGCGCGACGCGCTGGAAGCCCTGCCCGGCGTGGGCCGCAAGACCGCCAACGTCATCCTCAACACCGCCTTCGGCCAGCCCACCATCGCGGTGGATACGCACATCTTCCGCATCAGCAACCGCATCGGCCTCGCGCCCGGCAAGGATGTGGCGGAAGTGGAGAAGAAGCTGATGAAGTTCGTGCCCAAGGAATTCATGCAGGACGCGCATCACTGGCTGATCCTGCACGGGCGCTATGTGTGCGTGGCGCGCAAACCGAAATGTCGCGAATGCTGCATACAGGACTTGTGCGAGTTCAAGGAAAAGGTGTTCTGATGTTCCAACCGACACGTGACGAAGCACGGCTGTTCCTGTTCGAATCCTGGCGCAAACGCTGCGCGGGTGAACTCCTTTCGCCACTGGAAGACCTGACTGCCCAATTGATTGACAAGCACCCCGAATATCACACTTTATTCAACGATCCCGAGCGCAATCGGGACAAGGACTTCGCGCCGGACGGCGATGTGGTGAATCCCTTTCTGCATCTGATGATGCACCTGACCATAGAGGAGCAGATCAGCATCGGCCAGCCGCATGGCATCCGCGAGCAGTTTGCGCGCCTCACGAAAAAATATGAGTCAGAACACGAGGCGCAACACGCGATGATGGATTGTCTGGGCGAGATGATATGGCAGGCACAGCGCAACAAGACCGCTCCGGATGCGGCGGTCTATCTGAATTGTCTGGGGCAGCAATGAGACTCAGCAAGATCACGACCCGCACCGGAGACAACGGCACGACCGGGCTGGCCGATGGTTCGCGTCTGCCCAAGGATGATCCGCGTATCGCGACCATCGGCAGCGTGGACGAGTTGAACAGCCAGCTTGGATTGCTATTGACAGAGACATTGCCAGAGCCCATCCGCAAGGCATTGCTGGATATCCAGCATGACCTGTTCGACCTTGGCGGCGTTTTGGCCGTGCCCGGTTCGACATTTGATGAAGCCAAGCTATTGAAACTGGATGCCGCCATTGCTCATTTCAATGCAGACTTACCCCCCTTGAAGGAATTCATCCTGCCCGGTGGCACCCGTGCTGCAGCCCTCTGCCATGTGGCGCGCTGTATCGCGCGTCGCGCCGAGCGTGATTACGCTTGTTTAGCGCGTGAGAACCTTGCCCCTATGCTTTGTATGCAATACCTGAACCGCCTGTCTGACCTGCTGTTCATCCTCTGTCGCGTGATCAACCGCGCTGCAGGCCAGGCCGAGACACTATGGCGCCGTAGCTGACGACACTGCGCTCAGTTTTGCACTGACGAAATCTGGCCTTGCAGCTATAATCTGCGCTGATCATTGATAACAACCATCTGTTCTAAGGAGAGAGTCCCATGCCGCATCGCCAGCCGCAGCCAACAGAGCTGAAGACCACCAGCCACGTCCAGGATATCCTGGAGCCACATAACGAGCCTTGGCAAGTTGACCTGAAGGACCCTGCCACCACCGTCATGACCGACTTCCATGTGCGCGGCATGTTCAAGATCACACCGGATGAGACCATCGATCAGGCGCTGCACGAGATGAAGGTTGCGGGTCTGCGTATCGCCTTCGTCAAAGAAAAAGGTTCCGACAAGCTGTTGGGCTCGATCACCGCTTACGACATCATGGGCTCCAAGCCTATGGAATACCTGCAAAGCGTAGGCTTCGCCGACCGCGGCGTGACCCATAAAGACATCCGCGTCAGCGACATCATGGAACACACCAAGGATTGGGTAGTTGCCGAGATGCACGACGTAGAAAAAGCCACGGTGAGAGATGTGTTGGCTGCCATGCAAAAAGCCGGCAAGACTCACATGCCTGTGCTGGAAGTCGGTGAAGGCAAGCAGCCGCAATTGCGCGGACTGTTCTCCTCTGCCAAGATCCTGCGACTGACCGAACTCAGCCGCCAGAAGTCTGCGAAATAAGCCACAGCTACTACCTGCAAACAAAAAGGGCGCATCGCGAGATGCGCCCTTTTTGTCTATCCGCCACTGCTCACGGCTGTGGCGGGGATGGTTTTTTCCGAAGATCCAGCAGGCTCATCACATAGCCCGACAGGCAATAGCCGAAGAACAGCAGGAACAGGTGCAGCGGCGGGTTCTGTGCCACAAAGATGAAGAACAGCGCGAACAGGAAGATCACGAAGAACGGCACGCTCTTGCGCATATTGATCGACTTGAAACTGTAGTACTTGAAGTTGCTCACCATAGACAGGCCGGCGAACACCGTCAGGGCAGCGGCATACCAGCGCAGGTCGTACCCGGTGAACTTGTTGTCCAGCATCACCCACACGAAACCGGCCACCAGTGCCGCTGCAGCTGGGCTGGGCAAACCCTGGAAATAGCGCTTGTCTACCACATCGATGTTGGTATTGAAGCGTGCCAGCCGCAGCGCGGCGCCGGCGCAATAGATGAAGGCCGCGAACCAGCCCCACTTGCCCAGATCGCGGAACGCCCATTCGTACATCAGGATGGACGGCGCGACACCGAACGACACCATATCGGACAGGCTGTCATATTCCGCACCGAACTCGCTCTGCGTGTGGGTCAGGCGTGCCACGCGTCCGTCCAGGCCATCCAGCACCATGGCGATGAAGATGGCGACCGCCGCGATTTCGTAACGACCATTCATCGATTGCACGATGGCGTAGAAACCGGCAAACAGCGCAGCAGTGGTGAACAGGTTGGGCAGCAGATAGATGCTGCGCCGACGCAGATTCATTTTGCTGCGAGTGTTCATCATGGTCATCAGCTCAGGCCAGTTTGGCCAAAATGGTTTCAGTGGCACGCACTTTATCACCGATAGCGACCTTCACGGTAGCGTCGAGCGGCAGGTAGACATCCACACGCGAACCGAAACGTATGAAGCCGTAACGCTGCCCGCGTGACAGCGCATCACCCGCTTTGACATAGCACAGGATGCGGCGAGCGATCAGGCCCGCCACCTGCACGAAGGTCACGGTCTGGCCTTCATTGGTCTTCAACACGATGGCATTGCGCTCGTTCTCGCTCGATGCCTTGTCCAGATCAGCGTTTACGAACTTACCCGGGAAATATTGCACCTTTTCGATGACGCCATCGACCGGACTGCGGTTGGAGTGCACGTTGAACACGTTCATGAACACGCTGACCAGAATGGCTTCGCGCTCGCCGTACAGATCGGTGGTGCGCTCGACCTTGATCACGCGACCGTCGGCGGGCGACAGCACTGCTTTAGCTTCTTGCGGAATGACGCGCGCAGGATCACGGAAGAACTGCAAAACGAATACAAAAATGATCCAGAGCGGGATCGCCCATGTGATGCACCATGCCGAAACGGCAAGTGCTGCGACCAGGGAGATCGCCAAAAAAGGCCAACCCTCGCGGGCGATGATGGGATGCGGATAGTTGCTCATATATGATTGCCGGAAAATGACGGGCCAATGTAAAGAAGGTGAAGCATCTGCTTCACCTTCTGTCTTCTGCTGCGCTTAGTTCTTGGATTGGTCGACCAGCTTGTTCTTGCCGATCCAAGGCATCATGGCGCGCAACTTGCCGCCGACGACTTCGATCGGATGCTCTGCGTTCAAACGACGACGTGCGGTCATCTCAGGATAGTTGGTGCGCCCTTCCAGGATGAACTGCTTGGCGTAGGAACCATTCTGGATGTTGGCCAGACATTCCTTCATCGCGGCACGTGCCTGATCGGCAATCACGCGGTTGCCGGTGACATATTCGCCGTATTCCGCATTGTTGGAGATGGAGTAGTTCATGTTGGCGATGCCGCCTTCGTACATCAGGTCGACGATCAGCTTCAGTTCGTGCAGACACTCGAAGTAAGCCATTTCCGGAGCGTAGCCCGCTTCGGTCAATGTCTCGAAACCTGCCTTCACCAGCTCCACTGCGCCACCGCACAGCACGGCTTGTTCGCCGAACAGGTCAGTCTCGGTCTCTTCGCGGAAGTTGGTCTCGATCACGCCACCCTTGGTGCCGCCGTTGGCAGCAGCATATGACAGTGCGATGTCCTTCGCCTTGCCTGTGTTGTCCTGATACACGGCGATCAGCGTGGGCACACCGCCTCCCTTCAGGTATTCGGAACGCACGGTATGGCCTGGGCCCTTTGGCGCAATCATGATCACGTCCACGTTTGCGGGCGGCACGATCTGGTTGTAGTGGATGTTGAAGCCGTGCGCGAACGCCAGTGCGGCGCCTGCCTTCAGGTTCTTGGCGATATCGGCGTGGTACACCTCGGGCATGGTCTCGTCCGGCAGCAGGATCATCACCAGATCTGCGCCCTTCACGGCATCGGCGATCTCGGCGACCTTGTGGCCAGCCTTCTCGGCCTTGGCCCAAGATGCACCGCCCTTGCGCAGCGCGACGGTCACGTTCACGCCGGAATCCTTCAGGTTCTGCGCATGGGCGTGGCCCTGCGAACCGTAACCCACGATGGTCACTTGCTTGCCCTTGATCAGGGACAGGTCTGCGTCTTTGTCGTAATAAACTTTCATGTTGGCCTCGTCGAAAAAATCAGTAAAAGAAAGGGGTTAAATCTTCAGGATGCGTTCGCCGCGTCCGATGCCGGAAGCGCCGGTGCGTACCGTCTCCAGGATCAGCTTGCGGTCGATCGCCTGCAGGAAACTGTCCAGCTTGGAACCGGCACCGGTCAGCTCGATGGTGTAGGTCTTGTCGGACACGTCGATGACGCGACCACGGAAGATATCGCTCATGCGCTTCAGCTCTTCGCGATCGGCACCTTCCGCGCGCACCTTGACCAGCATCAGTTCGCGTTCGATATGGTCGCCGTCGGACAGATCCATCACCGACACGACATCCACCAGTTTATTCAGCTGCTTGTTGATCTGCTCGATCACTTCGTCGGAACCGCGTGTAACGATGGTCATGCGCGACAGGGTCGCATCTTCGGTCGGCGCGACGGTGAGCGACTCGATGTTGTAACCGCGCGCGGAGAACAGGCCGGACACGCGCGACAGCGCACCCGCTTCGTTGGCCATCAACAGGGAAATGATATGTCGCATGTTACAGGTCCTCCGCCAGGATCACTTCGGACAAGCCCTTGCCGCCGGGCACCATCGGGTACACGTTCTCGGTGGAATCGGTACGGAAATCAAGGAACACCAGTTCGTCCTTGCGGGCGAACGCTTCTTTCAGCGCGCCTTCCACATCAGATGGCTTCTCCACCAGGATACCGACGTGGCCGTAGGCTTCCGCCAGTTTGACGAAGTCGGGCAGCGCGTCCATGTAGGACTGCGAATAGCGGTTGCCGTGGAAGAACTCCTGCCACTGACGCACCATGCCCAGATAGCGGTTGTTCAACGCGATGATCTTGATCGGCAGGTTGAACTGCTTGCAGGTCGACAGTTCCTGGATGTTCATCTGGATACTGCCCTCGCCGGTCACGCAGGCCACCGTCTCGCCCGGGTGCGCCAGTTGCACACCCATCGCGGCAGGCAGGCCGAAGCCCATGGTGCCCAGACCGCCGGAGTTGATCCAGCGACGCGGCTTGTCGAACTTGTAATACTGCGCGGCCCACATCTGGTGCTGGCCGACGTCGGAGGTGATGTAGGCATCGCCATGCGTGATCTTGTGCAAGGTCTCGATCACGAACTGCGGCTTGATGAGCTCGATGGAGTTCTTGTAGTTCAGCGAATTCGCACCGCGCCATTCGTCGATCTGCTTCCACCAATCCTTGTGATCTTCGGGTTTCTGCTTGCTGCTCTTCAAGACCTTGATCAGGTCGGTCAGCACGCTACCCACATCGCCGACCAGCGGCACATCAACCTTGACGCGCTTGGAGATGGAGGCCGGATCGATGTCGATATGGATGATCCTGCGCGGCACGGAATTGAAATGCGCGACATTGCCGATCACGCGGTCATCAAAACGTGCACCAACAGCCAGCAGCACGTCGCAGTTCTGCATGCCCATGTTGGCTTCGTAAGTGCCGTGCATGCCGAGCATGCCGACGAACTGTTTGTCGCTGGCGGGATAACCGCCCAAGCCCATCAGGGTGTTGGTGCAGGGCGCATCGACCAGGTGCACCAGTTCGGTCAGTTGCTTCGCAGCATCGGACAGGATCACGCCACCGCCCGCGTACACCATCGGGCGCTTGGCTTCGAGCAGCATCTGGGCCGCCTGCTTGATCAGATTGGCATCACCCGTCACTTGCGGATGATAGGAACGGATATTGACTGTGGACGGGTACTCGAACGCGGTCTTGTGGTTGGATACATCCTTGGGGATATCAACCAGCACCGGGCCGGGACGACCGCTCTTGGCCAGATAGAAGGCCTTCTTCAGCGTGGCCGCCAGGTCCTTGACATCCTTGACCAGGAAGTTGTGCTTGACGCAGGGGCGCGTGATGCCGACCGCATCCACTTCCTGGAACGCGTCTTCGCCGATGAAGCTGGTCGGCACCTGGCCGCTGATCACCACCATCGGGATGGAATCCATATACGCCGTGGCGATGCCGGTGACGGCATTGGTCACGCCGGGACCGGAAGTCACCAGCGCGACACCCACTTTCTCGGTGGAACGGGCATAGCCGTCCGCGGCATGCACGGCGGCCTGCTCATGACGTACCAGCACGTGCTTGACCGTCTCCTGCTTGAACAGCTCGTCGTAAATGAACAACACTGCGCCGCCGGGGTAGCCGAAAACGTACTCGACCCCCTCCTCCTGCAAACAGCGTATGGTTATCTCTGCACCGGTCAGTTCCATGGCCTAAAACCTATATATCGCAACAATCGAAAGACCGCGCAAGATAAAGGCTGGCGGCCTTTTGGTCAACCCCAATCACGTCTCGGCCGCCCGAAAACCCTTGCTGCAACAGGAATTTGCTATCATCCGGCGACCAGCGAACTTGCTCACCGCCATCCGTGTCCAGCCGAGAACAGCTTTCCGATTTTCTTGCCAGCGTCGAACGCCGCGCCTTCAAGCAGGCCGCCTATGCCGTGCGCGACGATCATGCGGCGCTGGATATCGTGCAGGATGCCATGATCAAGCTCTCCGAGCGCTATGGCGACAAGCCCGTTGCAGAATTCCCGATGCTGTTCCAGCGCATCCTGCAAACCACCATCCTCGACCACTTCAGGCGACAGAAAGTGCGTAACGCACATTTCAGCCTGTTCTCGTCCTTCACCTCACGCCATGACGATGAAGAGTTCGAGCCGCTCGATGTTCTGCAGGATGGCGACAACGCCAGTGTGCCCGCCACACCGGAAGGGGCTCTGCAGCAATCCGAGATACTTGCTTTGATAGAAGGGGCTCTGCAGCAGCTGCCGGCACGTCAACGGGAAGCATTTTTACTGCGTTATTGGGAGCGATTGGACACCGCCGAGACCGCCGCCGTCATGGGCTGTACCGAAGGCAGTGTCAAAACGCATTGTTCGCGCGCCACGCATGCGATGGCCGCCACTTTGAAAGCGAAGGGAATAGACCTGTCATGGGACTCAAATTGAAACTCGACGACCTCGCCCCTATTCTGGATCGGGCTGCACAGCAACTCGATCCCGACACACTGGATCGTTTGCATGCCGCGCGCCGACAGGCACTGAGCAGGCATCGCACTACTGCACCCGCAGCGCTGCTGTCGCGACTGCATCATCTGGTCACCGACCACGGACATGAATCCCATCACCACCGGGCGCTTAACTGGGCCGGTGGATTGCTGCTGCTTGCTGCAGTGCTGGCCGGCGGCTGGCATTGGAAGCAATCGACCTGGCACGACCATGCCGCTATCGACTTGGCCATCCTTACCGACGATCTGCCGCTGCACATGTATGTGGACTAAATTGAGCGCGATGCGTCCGATCCGTATGCATACGCTGCTGCCACTGCTTATCCTGGCACTGCTTCCGTTGTCAGCCAGTGCCGAAAAGTGGGATACGCTCAGCCCGACCGCCCAGCAGATACTCTCCCCTCTGGAGCAGACTTGGGAGACCCTGCCGCGCAGCGAACAGAAAAGCTTCATCGGCGTGGCGGAAGCCTACCCCTCGCTGCCCCCCGAAAAGCAGCAGCGTTTGATCTCGCAGATACAGAAATGGGCAGATCTGTCCCATACACAACGCGAACGCGCCCGGGAGAAGTTCACCGCTTTCAGCAAGGTACCGGAAGAAAAACGCGAAGCCGTCAAACAGATGGTGCGTGAACAGGAAGCGCAGCCTGCCAAGCCCTGAGCGGGCTCATCTGCGTTCGGTGCGCCACAGCATGGCAAGCGCCAGCCCCAGGAATATCCAGGTCATCGCCGTCGCGCTCAATGCTGCGGGCCACTCATTGAGCGCACCCAGATTCGCGAACAATCTGCCGGCAAAGTGGTAGCTCAATCCCAGCACGACGCCGACGAATATCTTGCCGCCGATACCCCCCTCGCGTCGCTGATAGGACGAGAAGGGTAGCGCCAGCAACATCATCACCAGCACCGCGAACGGATACACCAGCTTGTTCCAGAGAGCGATGTCATAGCGCGCTGTACTTTGTTTGTTGTCCGCCAGATGCTGTGTGTACTGGTACAGATCCAGCGCCGACATCTGCTCTGGCAACACCAGCAGCACATTCAGCAGATTGGGGTTGAGCGCTGTATGCCACTCCATATCCGGCAGGCTCTCGGCCGAGGCGCCTTGCCCGGCAAAATTCGTGCGCTGGATATCTTCCAGCCGCCATAGACGCGCTTTCAGGAAGGTCGCGCGTTTGGCGGCCGTGACACTGACCAGGCGATAGTTCTCATCGAACTGGTAGATGCTGACATTCAGCAGCGAGGTGTCCGGCAATACGTTGCGGATATTGACAAAACTGCCTTCGTCTTTGACCCATACGCCGGAGCGGAACTCCCTCAGGTTCACTTGCGCTTTCTGCGCCTTGAGCTTGGTCTGTTGCGCCAACTGCTCGCTATATGGCGCGACCACTTCGCCGAACAACAGGCACAGCACCAGCAGCGGCGCGCCGATGCGCAACAGCGCAAAGATCAACTGTTTCAGCGACACGCCGGATGCGCGATAAACCGTCAACTCGGAATTGGCCGCCATCTGCACCAGCGCGAAGATAGTGCCTATCAGTACCGCGACAGGAAAGAGTTCGTAGACATGCCCGGGGAGGATCAATACCACGTAGAGCAGCATGTAACCCAGGCTGTAATCGCCGCGCCCCATCTCATTCAACTGGCTGATCAGGTCCAGCAACGCGAACAACATGAGCAGCGCGGCGAACACCAGCGCCACACTGAAATAGATCTCACGCGAGAGGTACTTGGTCAGCAGCTTCATCGCTTCCAGCGCCGCCAGGAGAAAACCGAAGACCGGTGATAGAAGAACACCATCAATAGCGCCAGCATCAGCAGATGCAACCCCCAGAAGCCGGTCACCGCATCGACCTTCTGCCGCGCCACCCAAGAGTTGGTCACGCTGATCATGTTGTTGTAGAACATGTAGATCACGATGGCCGTGATCAGATTCAGCGAACGCCCGGAGCGGTTATCCACGTAACTTAGCGGGATGGCCAGCAAAGCAAGGATCAATGCGCTGACAGGCAGACCGAGACGCCACTCCAGCTCTGACAGGTTGCGCGGCGTGGGATGCTTTACGAGATAGATAGTCGAATAGGCTTTCAGGTTGGGCTGCTCCTTACCCAGTTCGGCCGGCTCGATACGCATGGCATAGCGGTCGAATTCGGCGATCCTGAAATCGGCCTGCCCCGGGATGCCCTCGTAACGCGTACCGTTCAGCAGCACCAGAAAGCGGTCGCCATTCTCGGCTGTTTCCTGATAGCCCTCTTTCGCCACCATGGTGCCTTCCTTGCCATGCTGCACAGAGCGAACGAATATGTTCCCGACGCGCTTGTTCTCGGAATCGACACCTTCCAGGAAGAACACGCGATCGGACTGTTTCGATTCTCGGAATGCGCCCGGCGAGGCGACCGAGACATCGTCCCGACTGTCCAGACGGCGTTTGTATTCATCCGCTTTGGAAAGCGCCCAAGGCGACAACACCAGACTCATCAATGCGATGACGGCCGTCACAGGCAGTGCATACCCGAGCACAGGGCGTATCCATCGCGTCAGGCCGATGCCGGAAGAGAACCACACCACCATCTCGCTGTCGCGGTAACAACGCGTCAGCGTGATCAACACCGATAGAAACAGACTGATCGACAACAGGACAGGCAGATAGTTGATAGCGCTGAAACCCAGCATCACCATCACACCATCCACAGCCAGCAAACCGCTCACCGATTCGCCGAGGAAACGGATCAACTGTGTGAAAACCACGATTCCGAGCAGAATGGCGAACACCAGCATGCCGATGGAGGCGAATTCGCGTATAAGCGAGCGATAGAAGATGCCTCGCACACGCCGCACGTGAGCTTGTTTTGACTTTTGCGGCGGTGATTGCGGATAATCCGGCATCTGCAGAATTTGGGATCTTTTGAGGAGAAGCGCGTGGAATTTAGCATAAAACAGGGTAGCCCGGAGAAGCTGAAGAGTGGATGCGTGGTGGTCGGCGTCTACGAAGGCGGAAAATTATCCAAAGCGGGGCAACTGCTCGACAAATCCACCGGTCACGCCTTGAGCGATGTCATCGCGCGCGGCGACATGACGGGAAAGTCAGCCACCACGCTCTTGCTGCACAAGGTCGCCGGCGCATCGGCCGAACGCATCTTGCTGGTCGGCCTCGGCAAACCCGCCGAGCTGGACAACCGAGGTAGCGTGGATATCCTGCGTGCCGCGTTCAAAGCACTGCATGCCACCTCCGCCAAAGATGCCGCGCTGTTCATCACCGACGACGGTGCAGGCAAAGATGCCAGCTGGGTACTCAAGCAAGCCATACTCGCGGCAGCCGATGGCGCTTACCGCGCCGACGGCCTGAAGAGCAAACCTTCGAAACCTGCCACGCTGAAGCAAGTGACCTTCATCACACTGGAAAAGCCTGCAGCAGAGCTGAAAAAGGCAGTCGCACAAACTTCCGCCGTCACACGCGGCATGGAACTGACCAAAGACCTGGCCAACTTGCCCGGCAACATCTGCACCCCTACCTATCTCGCAGCCAAAGCACTGGCGCTGGCTAAGGCGCACAAGAAGGTCAAGACTACCGTGCTGGAAAAGAAAGACATGGAGAAGCTCGGCATGGGCTCCTTCCTTTCCGTCACGCGCGGCAGCGCACAGCCGCCCAAGTTGATCACGATGGAATACAACGGCGGCGCCAAGACGCAGAAGCCTATCGCGCTGGTCGGCAAAGGCATCACTTTCGACACCGGTGGCATCTCGCTCAAGCCGGGCGCCGACATGGACGAGATGAAATACGACATGTGCGGGGCAGCCAGTGTGTTCGGTACGCTGCAGGCCATCGCCGAGATGGAACTACCGATCAACGTGGTCGGCGTGATCCCCACTTGCGAGAACATGCCCAGCAGCACCGCCACCAAACCGGGCGACATCGTCACCTCCATGTCCGGCCAGACCATCGAGATCCTCAACACCGATGCCGAAGGCCGCCTGATCCTGTGTGATGCACTGACCTACACAGCGAAGTTCAAGCCCGACACCGTGATCGATATCGCCACCCTCACCGGTGCCTGCGTGATCGCATTGGGCCATGTCGCCAGCGGCATGTTCGCCAACGACGACAAGCTGGCCAAAGAACTGGTCGGTGCCGGCGAACAGGCACATGACCGCGTATGGCAGTTGCCGCTGTGGGACGACTATCAGCCACTGCTGGACAGCAACTTCGCCGACATGGCGAACATCGGCGGTCGCGCCGGCGGCACCATCACCGCAGCCTGCTTCTTGGCACGCTTCACCAAAGACTACCGCTGGGCACACCTCGACATCGCAGGCACCGCCAACAAGTCCGGCAAGGACAAGGGCGCGACCGGACGTCCGGTGCCGTTGCTGACGCAGTATCTGATCAATCGCTCAACAAGCAAGTGACCAGAGTCGACTTCTATACCGGCAGCGAAGACAAGCTGCGCACCGCATGCCTGCTGAGCCACAAGGCGATGCAGAGCGGCATGCGTGTGTTGTTGCATGTGCCGGATAAAGACACGGCAGACAAACTGGATAAGCTGCTGTGGCATTACCCGGCCTCGGCCTTTATGCCACATTGCCATAGCAGCGATGCCGAGGCCAGCGCGATGCCGGTCGTCATCGGCCACGATGAGAACTTCCCCCACTCCGAACTGCTGATCAGCCTGCATGACGAATGCCCGACCTTCTTCAGTCGCTTCGAACGCGTGATCGAGATCGTGGGACATGATGCCGAAGAGGCCACGCGTGGCCGTGCCCGCTTCAAGTTCTACCGCGACCGTGGCTACGAGCTCAATCACACCGACCTTGCGAAGCTGCGCGCATGAGTACGAACGACATCGATCAGGCATTACCCCACGACCTGCCGGTGCTGACCGAAGTTGTCAGTGACGACGACCTGCCCACGCTGACCGATATCGTCGAAGCGCCTGAAGCGGATGCGCCAGCCTTTGAACTCGATCCGGCAGTAGCCTTAGCCGCAGCCCCTCTGCCCTTGGCTGAAGAAATACCGTTTGAGGTCCCACCGCAACTCGAAGCACACCTGGAAGCTCTCTTCATGCAGCGCTTATTGCCGCGTCTCGAAGCAGCACAACGTCAGGCCATCGCCCAGACATGGGACGAACTGAAGGACGAATTGCCGCAGCTTGTTCGCGACATCCTCCCGCCACGCTCATAAACCCGGCAAGCACCCCGCTGTCGCAGCGCCGTCTTGATATAATCGCGCCTTCCTCACGACAAGCTCAGGACAGGCATCACGCCGCATCGCAATGACTCAATCCAAAGAACTCGCAAAAAGCTTCGACCCCAAAGACATCGAATCCCGCTGGTATCCAGCTTGGGAATCCGCCGGTCACTTCAAAGCCGGACTGGATGCAAACAAGCAAGACAACTTCTGCATCCTGCTGCCGCCGCCCAACGTCACCGGCACGCTGCACATGGGGCACGGCTTCAACCAGACGCTGATGGATGCACTCACCCGCTACCACCGCATGAAGGGTGACAACACCCTGTGGCAACCGGGCACCGACCACGCCGGCATCGCCACGCAGATCGTGGTGGAGCGCCAGCTCGATGCGCAAGGCGTCTCCCGCCATGACCTGGGCCGCGAGAAGTTCATCGAGAAAGTGTGGGAGTGGAAAGAATATTCCGGCAACACCATCACCAAACAGATGCGCCGCCTCGGCACCTCGCCCGACTGGTCGCGCGAGCGCTTCACCATGGACGAAGGGCTGTCGCAATCAGTCACCGAAACTTTTGTGCGCCTGTTCAACGAAGGCCTGATCTACCGCGGCAAGCGTCTGGTGAACTGGGACCCGAAACTGCACACCGCCGTATCCGATCTGGAAGTGGTACAGGAAGAAGAAGACGGTTTCATGTATCACATCCGCTATCCGCTGGCAGACGGCTCCGGCCATGTGACGGTTGCGACGACACGCCCCGAGACCATGATGGGCGACGTGGCTGTGATGGTGCATCCGGAGGATGAACGCTACAAACACCTCATCGGCAAGCAAGTCACCCTGCCGTTGTGCGACCGCACCATCCCAGTCATCGCCGACGAATACGTGGACAAGGAGTTCGGCACCGGCGTGGTGAAGGTCACGCCTGCACATGACTTCAACGACTATGCGGTGGGACAGCGTCACCAGCTGGAGATGATCTCCATCCTCACACTGGATGCGAAGATCAACGAGCATGCCCCCAAGCAATATCAAGGCATGGATAGATTCGCCGCACGCAAGCAGATCGTCGCCGATCTGGAAGCCGCGGGTGTGTTCGAAAAAGCCGACAAGCACAAACTCAAAGTGCCTCGCGGCGACCGCACCGGCGTGGTCATCGAGCCGATGCTGACCGACCAGTGGTTCGTCGCCATGAGCAAGCCAGGCGACGGCGGCAAGAGCATCACCGAGCAAGCGTTGGAATGCGTGAGCTCCGGCGAGATCAAGTTCCATCCTGAGAACTGGGTGAACACTTACAACCAGTGGCTGAACAACATCCAGGACTGGTGCATCTCGCGCCAGTTGTGGTGGGGACATCAGATCCCGGCTTGGTACGGCGTGAACGGCGAAGTGTTCGTCGCGCACGACGAAGCCGAGGCGCGCAAGCTGGCGGACAAGGCCGGCTATGCCGGACAACTGGATCGTGACAACGACGTGCTCGACACATGGTTCTCTTCTGCGCTGTGGCCGTTCTCCACGCTGGACTGGACGGGCGACGCGGACAAGGATGCAGCGAACCCATTCGTGCAGCAATATCTGCCGTCGTCGGTGCTGGTCACCGGCTTCGACATCATCTTCTTCTGGGTGGCGCGCATGGTGATGATGACCAAGCACATCACCGGCAAGATCCCGTTCAAGGATGTCTATGTGCACGGACTGATCCGAGACGCGGAAGGCCAGAAGATGTCCAAGTCCAAGGGCAATGTGCTCGACCCCATCGACCTCATCGACGGCATCGATCTGGACTCACTGATCAAGAAGCGCACCACGGGTCTGATGAATCCCAAGGATGCGGAGAAGATCGAGAAGCGCACTCGCAAGGAATTCCCGGCAGGCATCACCGCCTTCGGCACCGATGCATTGCGTTTCACTTTCGCTTCGCTCGCTTCTCCGGGTCGCGACATCAAGTTCGATATGCAGCGCTGCGAAGGCTATCGCAACTTCTGCAACAAACTGTGGAATGCGACACGCTTCGTGCTGATGAATTGCGAAGGCAAGGATGTCGGACAAGACGAAACATTGCCACTGGAGTTCTCATCCGCCGACAAGTGGATGATCAGCGAATTGCAAAAGGCTGAAGCCGAGATGGCGACGCATTTCGCCGACTACCGTTTCGACATGGCCGCCCGCACCGTGTATGAACTGGTGTGGAACACCTACTGCGACTGGTATGTGGAGCTGGCCAAGGTGCAGATGGCGAATGGCAGCGAAGCTCAGCAACGCGCCACCCGCCGTACTTTGGTACGCGTGCTGGAGACCATCCTGCGTCTGGCCCACCCCATCATCCCGTTCATCACCGAAGAGTTGTGGCAGACGGTTGGACCGATGGCGAATGCAAAAGGTGACACCATCATGCTGCAGTCCTATCCCAAGGCTGATGCCGGCAAGATCGATGCAACGGCCAGCGCACAGATCGGGCTGCTGCAAGAGCTCACCACCGCCACCCGCAGCCTGCGCAGCGAGATGAACCTGTCCCCCGCCGCGCGCGTGCCGCTGATCGCGGCGGGTGATGCGACCGTGCTGAACGCTCTCGCGCCTTACATCAACAGCCTCGGCAAGTTAAGTGAAGTGCAGGTGGTCGCAGAACTTCCGGAAGGCGACGCACCGGTTTCCATCGTCGGTAGCTACAAGCTGATGTTGAAGGTGGAGATCGATGTTGCGGCGGAACGCGAGCGTCTGGACAAGGAGATCGCGCGTTTATCCAACGAGATCGCCAAAGCCAACGCAAAACTCGGCAACGAAAGTTTCGTGGCGCGCGCACCGGCTGCTGTAGTTGAGCAGGAGAAGAAACGTCTGGAAGAATTCGGCACCACGCTGGTGCAGTTGCAGGCGCAGCGCGCAAAATTCGACTGAGGAGAACGCTATGCTGCACGAACTGCTGATCGACGCCATCGCCTACATCGTGCCG
Organism: Pseudomonadota bacterium; assembly: GCA_043827165.1. Taxonomy (GTDB): domain Bacteria; phylum Pseudomonadota; class Gammaproteobacteria; order Burkholderiales; family Gallionellaceae; genus Sideroxyarcus. The sequence goes on along the minus strand of JBDRPJ010000007.1, from coordinate 7,762 downwards.
CTCACCGAGCTGCTGGGCGTGGCGGTGGTCACCTGGGGCAGCGTGCATGGTTTCATCCTGCTCCTGCAACGCGGCCGGGACCTCCTTGGCAGCCGAGAACCGGGCAGTTCCTTGCGCGACATCCGCATCGCCATCGGAGAAAAGATGGCACTGGGCCTGGACTTCTTCCTCGCTGGCGACATCATCGGCACCATCGTGGTACCCAGTGAGGAGGCACTGCTACTGCTCGGCGGGATCGTGGTGATCAGGACGGTGATGGCCTATTTCCTGGCCAAGGAGATCGAGAAGAAGGCGGCCGAATAAGCGGCTAGGCGCGACGGCGGACCAGGATCACGAATTCGCCGTCCTGCTCCGTCGAAGACAAAAGTTCATTGCCGGTCTTGCTGCAGAAATCGGCGAAATCTCTGGGCGCGCCGCCGTCGGTCGCCACCACTTTCAGCACCTGCCCCGCGCTCATCCCAGCCAGCGCTTTCTTCGCGCGCAGGATGGGCAACGGACAAGCCAGCTTGCGCACATCCAACTCCACGTCGAACATCTCTCCGCTCACGCGACCAATTCCCCGCCCGACTGCGCCCAAGCCAGAATGCCACCCTGCAGATTGGCTGCGCCATGCAATCCCTGTGCCGCAGCAAATGCCGCCGCCTGCGCCGACCGACCACCCATCTGGCAATAGAACACAGTGGTCTTGCCGGAACCCAGCTCGCTCAGACGCAAGGGCAACAGGTGCAAAGGCATGCATATCGCACCTTTGATGCGACCGCGCGCGATCTCGGCATCGGTACGTACGTCCACCAGTTGCATATCGGGCTGGTCCATCAACTCATGTAATTCTGCAACGGTGATATTCGTAAACCCGCTCATTCCCATCCACTCCAGTTGATTGATTCATTGACCTTCGTCATGGTCGCTCAGCAGACGCGCGATGCGCGTATTGGCGACCGACAGACGCTTGACGATGATGCGCAGGAAAGCTTCATCGAAGCGAAAACGACAGTTTGAGGTTGCCAGTGCAAGTGCCGACGGATCGATCTCTATCAGCTTCACATCCGTTTTGGCCAGCACATCGGTGCTCCGCTTGGTGCCATTCTCGCTCAGATGCGCCATCTCGCCGAAACAGTCTCCCTTGTGCAACAAGCTGAGCAAACGCCCCTGCTTCACCACCCGCACCGAGCCGCTGGCGATGATGAAGAAGTTCAGCCCTTCTTCTCCATCACGCAGTATCTGCTCTCCCTTCGAAATTTTCCGCCACTCGCTTATGCGCAACACTTCCCACAGTTCCACATCGCTGAACTGCTTGAAGAACGGCAAAGCGCGCACGGTATCGAACTTCTCGGTATCGCGGATCCCTTCCTGTTGCGGCACGTTGTCGCTGATGAAGGACACCAGATCGCGCGCCATCTCATCCCAGGTTCGATAACGCTTGGCCGTGTCCTTGTTCATGGCGCGCAACACGATGCCGTCCAGCACAGGAGGGATCTCGGGGCGGAAAGTGCTGGGAGGCGGCGGCTCGATGTTCATGATCTGATAGATCATGCTGTAGTTGTTGGCCGCGTCGTATGGCAACTTGCCGGTCAACATGCGGTACATGGTCACACCCAGCGAGTAGATATCGGTCTGGTGCGACAAAGAGTGCTCCTTGATCTGCTCGGGAGACATGTAGGCAGGCGACCCCACGCCGCTCACCTGTGTGGTCTGCTGGCTCTCAATCACGGCGGCGCCGAAATCCGATATCTTGATGTCGCTCTCGCCGCACAAGAGGATGTTGGCCGGCTTGATGTCGCGATGGATCACGCCCTGATATTGGGCGTATTCCAGCGCCTTACAGCACTTGTAGATGATCTCGGCGATACGGCCCAATGGCAACAGGTGATCGACTTCGGCGAATCGTTCCAGCGTCTCGCCTTCGACATACTCCATCACCATGTAATTCGTATCACCTTCCATGATGGCGTCGAATATCTTCACGATGTGCGGATGGGATAATTTTCCGGCGAGCGATGCTTCGGTCAGCAACAGTTTGCGGAAAGCCTTGCCGCTGGCGCTGTTATTGAGCACATTCGCATTGAACACTTTGAGCGCGACCTGTTGTTCATTGAACGGGTCGAGCGCGAGATACACGGTGCTGGTTGCGCCGTGTCCGAGTTCTTTGACGATGTGATATTTGCCTAAGGATTCCATACTGATATCGCTCGAATGGGAGCGCATTCTGCGGCTTTGGGGTCTTGCTGTCCAGCTTGGGGAACCAGTTCGAGCCGGTGCTATCATAGCTTCCATGAAAAAATTCCTGCTCCTGCTTTTGATCCCCTTCAATCTGTACGCAGAAGGGCTGCCCGATCTGGGTGACGAATCGCAAACCGTGATCTCTCCCCAGATGGAAAGACAGATCGGTGAACAGAGCATGTTCCAGATTCGGGCCAGCGAGCAATATCTGAGCGATCCGGAAGTTACGGATTACCTGAATCGCCTCGGCAAACGACTGGTCGCCAACAGCAGCGAACCCAGCCAGCCGTTCGAGTTCTTCGTCATCGACGATGCGGCCATCAATGCCTTTGCCATGCCCGGCGGATTCATCGGCGTCAACACCGGGTTGATCATGCTCTCGCAGAGTGAATCGGAGCTTGCCTCGGTATTGAGCCACGAGATATCGCACGTGACGCAGCACCATCTGGCTCGCATGATCTCGGGTCGCAAATACGATTCACTGGCGGCGATGGCGACCATCGCGGTCGCCATTCTGGCTGCTCGCGACAATCCGCAGGCCGCGCAGGCCGGCATCGTCGGCGCGCAAGGCGGACTCATGCAACGGCAGCTCGACTTCACGCGCGAGCATGAAAAGGAAGCGGACCGCATCGGCATCGACCTGCTGCAACAATCCGGTTTCGATCCGCACGCGATGCCGAGTTTCTTCGAGCGTCTGCAGAAAGCCACGCAACTGGTAGAGGGCGACACTCCCAGCTATCTGCGCACCCACCCGCTCACGACCGAGCGCGTCGCCGATGTCGGTAACCGTGTGCAGCGCATCCCGTTCAAACTGGTCGCAGACAGCCTCGATTTTCATTTGGTGCGGGCACGCTTGAATGCCATGCAGAAGCCGCCGCGCGAAGCGGTAAGTTATTTCCAGTCGGCACTGGGCACACAGCGCTTCGGCAATCAGATCGCGCAGCGCTACGGGCTGGTGCTGGCCTTGCTGCGCGACAGGCAGGACAAGCGTGCCGCACTGGAATTCGCCATACTGCACAAACAGGCACCGCGCAATGCCACGATCGAGACTCTGGCAGGGCGCATCCGCCAACTGGACAAGAAAGATAGCGGCGTGCTCGATTTCTATCGCACGACGCTCAAGGAATACCCGACGCACCGCGCCCTGATCTACGACTACGCATTGCTGCTGCTGCGCACGCAGCATTATTCCGAGGCACTTTCCCTGCTGGACGAGCAGATCAACCGAGATGGCAATGATGCGGCACTCTATGAATTACAGGCGCGAGCCTACACAGCGTTAGGTCGTCATCAGGAAGCGCATCATGTGCTTTCCTACTATCAGATCCTGCACGGCAACCTGCGTGGCGCGATAGAACAACTAGAGCTGGCGAAACTGGCTGGCAACGATTATTACCAGCTATCCACCATCGAGACCGAATTGCGCCAATACCGCGAGATACTGGAATCATTCCGCAAGAAGAAGTAATCAGCCGGCTCGTTGCGATGTCTGAAGGCTGAGTAAAATCTGGCGTACCGGACTGGGAATGGCCGCCACCAGCGCATCGTTCATATCCAGCCACACACAACCCTGCTGTTCGATCCGCAAAGGCTTGCTTGCCAGTTCAAACAACACCGGCCGGATATGCAGCTTGAAGTGCGTGAAGACGTGCGTGAACGCATCCATTTCGGTGCGCCGTGAGATTTTCATATCGTTGCGCATCAAGTAGTTCGTCTCTTCTTGCGCATTCACCTGCGGAGCGCACCACAGCCCGCCCCAGATGCCACTAGCCGGACGCTTTTCCAGCATGATTTCGCCGCCGTGCTTCAGCAACAAAAAAGTCGTCGAACGTTCAGGAATCGCCTTGCGTGGACGCGGCGCGGGAAGTTGTTCGACATGCTCGGTGTTTAGTGCCACACAGTCCGCCTGTACCGGACAGTTCGCACAACGCGGACGGGCCCGCGTGCAGACCGTTGCCCCCATATCCATCAAAGCCTGCGTATAGATTGCCACATCGCTCGCGGGGAGCAGTTGCTCTGCCAACTCCCACAATCGTGCTTCGACCTTGCGCTCCCCGGTCCAGCCATCGATGCCGCAGTAACGGGCGAGCACACGCTTCACGTTACCGTCCAGGATCGCACGACGCTCATGCCACGCAAAAGCCGAGATCGCGGCGGCAGTCGAACGTCCGATGCCCGGCAACGTCAGTATCTGTTCAAAATCTCGTGGGAATCGCCCTTCATGTCTTTCGACGATGAGACGTGCCGCCTTGTGCAGATTGCGTCCGCGCGCGTAGTAGCCAAGGCCACTCCAGTGCGCGAGCACCTGCTCTTCTGTGGCGGCAGCCAGCGCGGAAATGTCCGGGAATGATGCTATGAACCGCTGGTAATAGGGAATGACAGTAGTCACCTGCGTCTGTTGCAGCATGATCTCCGACAGCCAGATGCGATATGCCGACTCCCCTTGCCAGGGCAGGTCGTGGCGACCATATTCTTTCTGCCAGCCTATCAGGCGGTTTGCGAAGGTGTTCACAAATGCCAAGGGCAAGCGAACGTTCACTTGAGCAAACCCTTCAGGCCCTGCCTCAGCTTTTCCTCTGCATTGGCTTTAGCAGCTGCCTTCTCAGCATCCAGTTTAGCCTTGGCAGCGCTTTGGGCGGCGGCCTTCTGTGCATCCAGCTTTTGCTTCAGCGCGGCCTTCTCTTCATTCAAACGCTGGCGGGCGATATCTGCCAGCAGTTCGGCATAGTCCACTTGGATCTTGATCGCATCGAATGGACCGTAGACTCTCACTGGCAAGGATCCCGTGCGTCCCTGGTCCGTCTTGGCCATGATGACCTTGGCGCTGTAATCCATCTTGTCCTGGCCGATATCCACATCGCCGCTGCCGCTCAAGCGCAGCACGGTCGATCTGACAGACAAGTCATCGTTGTGTGCGACACCATCCTTGATCTTGATGCTGGCCTCGAATTCGCTGAACTGCGTCTTTTCACCCTTATTGACACCCAATGTCTCAGCCTTGCTGTCCTTGTTCAGGTTCTGCACCCCTTGCACCAGTTTGCCGAGGTCTATACCGCGGATCGCACCATCCGCCAGTACCACCGAAACTGTGCCGTTCAACGCCTTCTTCAGTGCGCTGACGGTATTGCCTTGAGTGGTTACCGCCAGAACGACATTACCCTTCCCCTCTGCCAGCTCCAGATCATCTGCATCCTTCATCAGCGGCGCGATCTCTACCCCGATCAATTTTTGCGTCACTGCAAAACTGGATGTATGCGCATCGACACGAACATTGCCATTGATCGCCCCCTGATATAGCGAGGCACTCAACGGTTCAACATTTACGATACCGTCTCTGGCTTTAAGGTCCACGCGCAGTTTGGTCAGCTTCACGTTCGCCGCCTTGAACGCGCCTATGCGCACGCTGCCGCTCACATTCAATTCTTTCAACGCGGACAAGTCGAATGGCTGCTCTGCTACGACTGCTTTGGGAGCTGCATCCTTTGCAACCTTGGGCGGTAGATAGGGATCGACATCGAGCTTGTCTATCTCGATGTCATAGCGAATGACCGGCACTTTGAAGTTCTTGATCGCAGCTTCTGCCTTGATACGACTTTGCAAGAGTCCGCCGGCAAATTTTGCATGCACACTCTGACGCTCCAGATCCGCCTGCACACTGCCCTTAAGAGAACTTTCGACCACTTTGCCCGGCAATTTATCGCCATTTGCCTTGAGTGCGATGTTCAAGTCTTTCATATTGAACTGCATGGTCTTTAAACTACCGATCAACACTGTGTCGATCTTGGCACTGAACGACTGCTCAGGCTGAACCAATCCAGCTTGCAGAGACAGGCCCTGCAAGCTGAACTTGTCCATATTCCCCTTGAAGGATGGCAGATTCAGCGCCGCACTAGCCTTGCCGAACGCCCCCTCCAAGCTGGCATTGAGTTGCAGGTTCACACCGGAGAAGTCCTCCCGCTTCAGACTGATGCTCGGCACGGTAAGATGAGCTTCAAAGGGCTCCCCTGCATTTTTACCACTTGCATTCAACACGAATAGATTGAATTCGTAATTCTCGGATTGCAAGTCCGCACTGGCGTCACCTGCCAGTTTCAAAACCAGCCCCGAGACATCCAACATACTGCCTTCAGCTGCCAACTCCATGCCTTTGAGCGTGTATCGTCCTTGCTCAATATCGAAACTCATGGTCGTCGCCATTTGCAAGGCGATATCCATCTTGGGTTGCGTTGTCTGTATATGGGCTGAAAGTTTTACAGGCGTGGGCAGGGCATTCGTCAGGCGCCCTGTCTTAAGATTCAGTTTCGAGATGCTGATCTGGTTGCCCGCGGCTTGATCATCGTATTGCAATTCACAATTCTCTATCGCCACACTCGCCACATCAAAATCTACCACTGAAGATTTCTGATCCTGCGAGGAAGCGACTGGCGCAGCTTCAGACTTGTGATTCAAGAGATCGTCCAGATTGGTTGTGCCACTCTTGTATCTGATGACGTTGACCTTTACGCCGTTGATGCTGACCTGGTTCACCACCAGCTGCTTCTGCAGCAGCGGCCATACCGCAAGGGAAACGCTGGCATCAGCCACTGATGCGAACTCACGATCGCTCTGGAATTCAGAAAGTGAAACTTTTCCCAGCCGCGCACCGATGCTGGGGAAGAACATGAGCTTGATATCCCCATCCAGCTTCAAGGTACGTTGGGTATTCTCCTGCACTGCCCGGATGATCTGCGGTTTGTAGGCATTGGGATCGAAGGTGAGCGCCACATAGGCGAGCACCGTAGAGGCGGTGGCCACGATGCCTAACAGCGACCAAAGTGTGTATTTCACGAATGTTTTCATATGACCACCTTGCTTCGAACGATGCTGTGATTATATCGGAGCTGCAAAGCAAAAACCCCTCACCGGTTGCCCGGGAGGGGTTTGCTTTATAAGGAGTCTGACGATGACCTACTTTCACATGGGTAATCCACACTATCATTGGCGCGGGGTCGTTTCACTGTCCTGTTCGAGATGGGAAGGAGTGGGGCCAACTTGCTATGGTCGTCAGACATAACTGTTATCAATCGCTGAATCTGAGATTCAAATCCAGCGCCTGATGTAATTTTGGAAGAAGTAAAGATGTGTTCTGATTGTTGCGCGAAACTTGTATTACTTGCAACTGACCTAATGTTATAGGATCAAGCCGCACGGGCAATTAGTATCAGTTAGCTTAACCCATTACTGGGCTTCCACACCTGACCTATCAACGTGGTAGTCTTCCACGACCCTTCAGGGTAATCAAGTTACCAGGGAAGTCTCATCTTGAGGCGAGTTTCCCGCTTAGATGCTTTCAGCGGTTATCTCTTCCAGATATAGCTACCCGGCGATACGACTGGCGTCATAACCGGTACACCAGAGATCTGTCCACTCCGGTCCTCTCGTACTAGGAGCAGGTCCCCTCAAACTTCCAGCGCCCACGGCAGATAGGGACCAAACTGTCTCACGACGTTTTAAACCCAGCTCACGTACCACTTTAAATGGCGAACAGCCATACCCTTGGGAC
>JBDRPJ010000006.1:0-186426 GCA_043827165.1 Pseudomonadota bacterium | reverse complement strand
GCGGATCGCTGCGCCGAGAGACAGTGTGTGCGGGATCACAGTGAAATCTGCACCGATGACGGTAGCCGACTTCTTACCGAATGTGCTGTCAACAGGAGTAGAAGATGTCTGGAAGTACAGACCTGTTTCCATGCCACCCATTTCGCCGTGAGCTTGTGCACTGACTGCAGTTGCCTTGGTCTTTGCCTTGCTCCAAGTAGTAGTACCTGCCTCGATAGCGCCATCAGCTGCATTGACTGCAAAACCAGATTCACTCTTCTTGTCGCTTTCGCCGGACAACACGTTCACGCTGATGATGGTTGCGAAGTCAGCGATTGTCGGCGTTGCAGCGATTTCGATCGCAGTAGAGGACATTGCGATAGCAGATGCAAAGGTATTCGCGTATCGAGTAACGTTGATGTAACCCATGTCGGTATGCGCCATGACAGCGATACCAGTTGCCGGGCTGTTACCCAAGCCAGTGTACTGCGCTGCAGAGATGTCTGTGCGGTGCTCAGCCCAACGGATCGCACGGTTGATACCGTTGCTGGACTCGGTGTAGCCGTAGAATGGGCCCAGAGAGTCAGTGGTGAACGGGATCACGGAGATCTTTGCCGCATCCATTTCAACCACAACAGGTACGCGCAGACCAGCAACGATACCAGCAGCAGTACCTGCCAGTGCGTTCTCAGCCATCACGCCAACCTTGACGGTGCCGTTGTCAGCCATACGGCCACCAACGAACAGAGCGTACTCGTCCGGGAACTGCCACTGGCCGCCATTTGTGTCAACACCGGAAGGAGTACCGGCTGTGCCGGAAGACTTCTGGTAACGCACCTTCAGCAACTGACCGAAGTTCATTTGTGCCGGGATGGACAGGTGCTCGCCTTCAACCTTCTCTTGTGCACCCATCATGGTGAAACCAGCGGACTTGAATGCACGGCCGAAACCGTTCAGAACCGGGAAGTGTTGCGCGTGGCAAGCGGAGCAAGCCATGCCAGTTTGACGCGCGAACGCGGGGATGGCGGATGCTTCTGGTGCGAAGGCTGTAGCAGCCAGAACGCTTGCCAGAGAGAGAGCGATTTTCTTCATTGATGTTTCTCCTCGTTGATTTGGATAATTACCCTTTGGATGGATGTGAGGCATATGCCTCGCAACCACGGCGGCAATCCTAGCAACGGACTTGTGAGAGACTCGTCAATGAAAAGTGAAGGGTTTGTGAAGTGTTGCTATTACGCAACAGGCTCTGGAAGATTCCTGAGTGAATCGCCTCCAAAGCGAATCACGACCGTGGTGCCTTGGCCGGGAAGGCTGTCGATCTGCACCTGCCACCCGTAACGTTCGCAGATGCGCTTCACCAGGGATAGACCGACTCCGAATCCAGCGCTAGCCTTGCCTTTGTAATGACGATCGTAGGCCCGCGCCAACTCTTCCGAAGTCATGCCGATACCGGTATCGCTTACCTCCAGCCGATCCGCTTCCAGCTTCAAGCGGATGTGACCCTGACGTGTATGGAAGGCGGCGTTGCGCAGCAGATTGTCCACAAGAATATAGTACAACGAGCGTTCAACGAACAGCGCCGGCGATGCCAGCACCGACAGTTCCAGCTCAACGGCTGAATCACGCAGCAAGGCACGATGTCTGTCCATGACCTCGTTGACCACCGACTCGGCCTGGCAGAGCGGCTCATCGGCACCCGCCATGCGTTCGCGTGCAATCAACAGCAAGGCGCGCATCATCTCCACCATCTCCAGCCCGGAACGCTTAATGCGGGCCAGCCGTTCGCGCTGCCTGTCGTTCAGCCGCTCATCCTGCTCCAGCACCTCGACCGAACCCAGGATCACCGCCAGCGGCGTTCGCAACTCGTGGCTGACATCGCCAGCGAAATTCTTCTCGCGCTCGATGAACTCCTCGAGACGGTGTACATAACGCTCGAAGGCGCGTGCCAGTTCGCCCACTTCATCGTTACGCAGCAATTTGACAGGCGGCAGGTGTTTGGTGCCGGGCTCGGCTTCCCCCACCCAATCCGCCAGGCGCGTGACCGGCGACACGATACGCCGCGCAAGCAGGAAGCCCCCGACCGCCGAACCTGAAATCATGAAAAGTGCGAACACCACTAGCGCACTCAGGAAGAACGCCTCGCGCGCACGCTGCCGATCCGTGTTGTAGAGCATGAAATAGCGCGCATCGTTCCTGTCGGCGACCAGTACGAGATAGTTGCCCCCCTCCATGCTGACGCGATGCCACCCCGGTTGCAGATGGTGTACCTGATCGGGCACGCGCTCCTCCGGCTCCCATGGCGACAACACATAGCCGCGGAAAGCGACCGTGTTCGGCGGCACGAACACCTGATCGCGCCCATGGCGCTCCGCGATATCGTCCAGTTCTGCGCGCAGGGTCTCGCGCATCAGGTTGTTGCCGACATCCTTGACCGTCCAGTACAGCGCCCCCGACAGGACTGCACTGATCAACGCACCGAACAGCGCGAAGACGACAGCCGCCCGAAAACGCAGGCTATTCGTGCGCAGCATCCTGCCCCGCCAGCTGGTAACCGAAACCGCGCAGCGTGCGCAGCAACTTGCGTTCGAACGGCTTATCCACCAGTTCGCGCAGCATGTACATATGCGCCCGCAAGGAATCGCTGTCCGGTCGGCCTTCACCCCACACAGCTCGCTCGATGTCCTCACGACTGACCACCTGCGGCGAACGCGACATCAACACCTCAAGTATCTTGTACGGAATGGGCGGTAGCTCGATGGCCTTGCCGCCGCGTTTGACCGAACAGGTCAAGGTGTCCAGCGTGAGGTCTTCCACCGTCAGCGACTTCTGCCGCTGCGTGCGTTCTCCGGCGCGGCGCATCAGCACCCGCAAGCGCATCTCGATCTCGCGCAGTTCGGCCGGCTTCACCAGATAGTCGTCCGCACCCGCTTCCAGTCCGTAGATCTTATCCTCCAGCGCATCGCGCGCGGTCACCATCAGGATGGGTGTCTCCTTGCCGGCGTCTTCGCGCAGCCTGCGGCACAGGGTCAGTCCGTCCATGCCCGGCAGGGTGAGATCGAGCACGATCGCATCGTAGGCGTTGACCACCGCCAGATGCAGCCCGGTCACGCCATCCCCCGCCGCATCCACGACATGCCCCTTGGATTCGAGGAACTCGAACATGTCGGACGCAAGGTCACGGTTGTCTTCGATGATCAGTACATGCATAGTTTGTCCGTCCTGATTGAATAGCAGCTCTAAAGCCGAGGCGCGCACCATACCACCACAATTATTCGGAGAGCCAGCGGGCTTGCCATTGCATGACAAAACTTCCGGTATAATCCGCCCGCCGTTCAAACCGATGGGAGAGTGTGCTGAAAAGCACCGCCGAAGGCGTAACACCCGCAACCGCTCAGGCACCATGTACTATCGGGACAGGCAAATCTGGAGAGCGCTGTTAAGTCAGCCACCGAAGGGGCACGCGGATATTCCGTAATCTCTCAGGTACCAAGGACAGATGGGGGCGAGGCTATGTGGCCTCGCCCTTTTTTATCGCCCGGAAAACATACATGACGCTCAAGACAACCCCTTTGAATGCTGCCCACCGCGCCATGGGCGCCAAGATGGTGGATTTCGGCGGCTGGGACATGCCGGTCAACTACGGTTCGCAGATCGACGAACACCATCAGGTGCGCAACGACTGCGGCATGTTCGACGTGTGCCACATGCGCGTGGTGGATGCCAAAGGCGACGGCGTGCGCGCCTTCCTGCGCTACCTGCTGGCCAACAACGCGGACAAGATCACCATTCCCGGCAAGGCACTGTATTCCGCCATGCTGCGCCCGGACGGCGGCGTGATCGACGACCTCATCATCTATTTCATGACCGAGCAGTGGTTCCGTATCGTGGTCAACGCAGGCTCAGCGGATAAAGACATCGCGTGGATGAAGGAACAGGCTGCCACGCACGCGCCCAACCTCACCATCACTTCGCGCGATGACCTCGCCATGGTCGCCATTCAGGGCCCGAACGCGCGCGCCAAGGTATGGGAAGTGCTGCCGCAGACCAAAGCTGCGACCGAAGGCCTGGTGAATTTCCAGGCAGCCGATTGCGGCGAGTACTTCGTGGCACGCACCGGCTACACCGGCGAAGACGGTTTCGAAGTGATGCTGCCGAAAGAAAAAGTTGAAGCATTCTGGTACGCGTTGAACAAGGTCGGTGTGAAACCCATCGGCCTCGGCGCACGCGACACGCTGCGTCTGGAGGCAGGTATGAACCTGTACGGTCAGGACATGGACGAGACGGTCGGTCCGCTGGAATCCGGTCTGGCGTGGACGGTGGATCTGAAGAGCGAGCGTGATTTCATCGGCAAGGCAACATTGCTGGCCAACCCGCCGAGCAAGAAACTGGTCGGCCTCGTACTGCTGGATCGCGGCGTGTTGCGCGGTCACCAGAAGGTCGTCACCCCGCATGGCGACGGCGAGATCACCAGCGGCACCTTCTCGCCCACACTGGAGAAGTCCATCGCTTTGGCACGTGTGCCCAAGGATGTGCAGGCCGGCGACACCGTGCAAGTCCTTATCCGCGATAAGATGCTGGCTGCGCAAGTCGTGAAATACCCATTCGCCCGCAACGGCAAGGGCCTGATTTAATTTTCTTTGAGGACTAGACCATGAGCAATCCGACCGACCTGAGATACACCGCCTCCCACGAATGGGTGAAGACTGAAGCCGACGGCAGCATCACCGTCGGCATCACTGACCACGCGCAGGAACTGCTGGGCGACATGGTGTTCGTTGAGGCACCCGCTGCCGGCCGCAAACTGAAAGCCGGCGAAGAGTGCGCCGTGGTGGAATCGGTGAAGGCTGCCGCCGACGTGTACGCACCGGTCGCCGGTGAAGTGACCGCCGCCAACGCCGATCTGGATAACGCACCGGAAGCCATCAACAACGAACCGTACGGCGCTTGGATCTTCAAGATGAAACCGGACAATGCCGCCGATGTTGCCGCGCTGATGGATGCCGCAGCCTATCAGGCGCATGTAGACAGCGAAGCGCACTAAACCAGAACCATCGCCACTGGGGACACAGGACACCTGTGCTCGCAGTGGCGTTTTCAATTACTCCTGACATCCCGAGCTCACCATGAACACCGACCATTTCGTCACACGCCACAACGGTTCCAACGCACTAGACGTGCAAGCCATGCTGGACAAGATCAACGCGCCTACGCTGGATGCGCTGATCGATCAGACTGTGCCTGCCGCCATCCGTTTGCAGCAGCCGCTGAAACTGGCGGACGGGATGTCGGAACATGAGTTCCTCGATCATCTGCGCGGTATCGCGGCAAAGAACAAGCTGTACAAGAGTTACATCGGTTTGGGCTATTACGGCACCGTGTTGCCCGCCGTGATCCAGCGCAACGTGTTGGAGAACCCGGGCTGGTACACCGCCTACACACCGTATCAGGCTGAGATCGCGCAGGGACGGCTGGAAGCACTGCTGAACTACCAGACCATGGTGATGGACCTGACCGGCATGGAGATCGCCAACGCCTCGCTGCTGGATGAAGCCACTGCTGCCGCCGAGGCGATGACCATGTTGCACGGCCTGCGTTCGCGCGACGATGTGGCCGCAGGCAAGAACAGCTTCTTCGTATCGCACGAATGCTATCCGCAGACCATCGAGTTGCTGAAGACACGAGCCAAGCCGCTGGGTATCGAACTGGTGATCGGCGATTTCAAGAACGTCACACTGAACGACAAACTGTACGGCGCAATGCTGCAATATCCGAGCGCCGACGGCACGGTGCATGACTATGCCGATTTCGTGAAACGCGCCAAAGCCAACAATATGAGCATCGCCGTTGCGGCCGACATCCTCAGTCTGGTTCTGCTCACACCGCCGGGCGAGTGGGGTGCGGACGTGGTGTTCGGTTCCACCCAGCGCTTCGGTGTGCCAATGGGCTACGGTGGCCCGCACGCCGCCTACTTCGCCTGCCGCGATGCGCACAAGCGCTCGATGCCGGGCCGCATCATCGGTATGTCGCTGGATGCCGACGGCAATCCGGCCTTGCGCATGGCGCTGCAGACGCGCGAACAACATATCCGCCGCGAGAAGGCGACTTCCAACATCTGTACCGCGCAAGCACTGCTGGCGATCATGGCCGGTATGTACGCGGTGTATCACGGTGCGGAAGGTCTGCGCGGTATCGCGCGTCGCGTGCATCAGGCAACGGCCGTGCTTGCGGATGAATTGCAGAAGCTGGGTTATCAACTCGCCGACGGCGCGTTCTTCGACACGCTGCATCTGCTGCATACCGACAACGTGAAGATCCACACGCTGGCCGAAGCGGCACAGATCAACTTCCGTTACACCGCCGACGGCCTCACGCTGTCGTTGGATGAGACGGCATCGGTCGCCGATCTGAACGCTATCCTCGCCGTGTTCGCACAAGCCGCAGACAAAGCAGCTCCGTCCGTCTCACGCGAACAAGTTGTCGACCATGCGCTGATGTTCACACCGCGCAGCTCGACCATCCTCGCGCATGATGTGTTCAACGTGTATCACACCGAAACCGAGATGATGCGTTACATCAAGCGACTGGAGAACAAAGACCTGTCGCTCACGCACTCCATGATCTCGCTCGGTTCCTGCACCATGAAACTGAACGCAGCGTCCGAGATGCTGGGTCTCACCTGGCCTGCGTTCGCCAACCTGCACCCCTTCGTGCCGCTGGAACAGGCCGCGGGTTATCAGGAACTGATCGCCGGTCTGGACGCTGACCTGTCCGAGATCACCGGTTTTGCACAGATGAGCTTCCAGCCCAACAGCGGCGCGTCCGGCGAATACGCCGGCCTGCTGGTGATCCAGGCGTACCACCGCTCACGCGGCGAAGCACAGCGCAACGTGGTGCTCATCCCCTCCTCCGCGCACGGCACCAATCCTGCCAGCGCGGCGATGTGCGGCATGCAGATCATTGTCGTGAAATGCGATGCGCGCGGCAACATCGACGTGGACGATCTGCGTGCAAAGGCCGAAGAACACAAAGCCGACCTGTCCTGCCTGATGGTGACCTACCCCAGCACACACGGCGTGTACGAAGAATCCATCAAAGACATCACCGCCATCATCCACGCCAACGGCGGACAGGTGTACATGGATGGCGCGAACATGAACGCGCAGGTCGGTCTGACCAGCCCCGGCAACATCGGTGCGGACGTGTGCCACCTCAACCTGCACAAGACCTTCGCCATCCCGCACGGCGGCGGCGGACCTGGCGCGGGCCCCATCGGGGTGGCTGCACATCTCGCACCCTTCCTGCCTTCGCACCCGGTGGTGAAGGTCGGCGGCACGCAGGGCATCCATGCGGTATCCGCCGCGCCTTACGGCAGCGCGTTGATCCTGCTCATCTCCTACGGCTACATCAAGATGATGGGCGGCAAGGGACTGACCGAAGCGACCAAGATGGCGATCCTGAATGCGAACTACATCAAGGAGTCGCTGAAGGACAGCTACGCCACGCTGTACAGCGGCAGCAACGGTCGCTGCGCACACGAGATGATTTTAGATTGCCGCGAGTGGAAGAAGGAAGGCGTGGAAGTGGCGGACATCGCCAAACGATTGATGGACTTCGGCTTCCACGCGCCGACCACTTCGTTCCCGGTGGTGGATACGCTGATGGTGGAACCGACCGAGAGCGAATCCAAAGCCGAGCTGGATCGTTTCTGCGACGCGATGATCGCCATCCGTGGCGAGATCGAAGCCGTGGTAAGCGGCAAGGTGGACAAGAAGGACAACATCCTCAAGCACGCACCGCATACTGCAAGATCTGTCTGCGCCAACGAGTGGGCACGTCCTTACACGCGCGAACAGGCTGCCTATCCGCTGCCTTACGTGCGCGAGAATAAATTCTGGCCGGCCGTGGCGCGGGTGGATAATGTATACGGTGACAAGAACCTCATCTGTTCTTGCCCGCCAGTATCCAGTTACATTTGATTCACTCCGTCATTCCCCCTTCGCGGGAATGGCGGAAATATAAGGAGCATCATCATGGCCAAAGACCCCAGCAACAAGACCGCAGTCACCCTGGATGGCGGACCCCTCACCCTGTTCGGCAGTTTCCCCGTCGTGGGCCAGCTCGCACCGGACTTCACGCTGGTGGACAAGGACCTGAAGGATGTTTCGCTGAAGGATTTCGCGGGCAAGCGCAAGGTACTGAATATCGTGCCCAGCCTGGACACCGCCGTGTGCGCCACTTCCACACGCAAGTTCAACGAGGCCGCAGGCCGGCTGAACAACACCGTGGTACTGGTGATCTCGGCCGACCTGCCGTTCGCCATGAGCCGCTTCTGCGTGGCGGAAGGTTTGGAGAACGTGGTCACACTGTCGTTGATGCGTGGTCGCGACTTCATGCGTAACTACGGCGTGAAGATAGCCGACACCGCACTGGCCGGATTGACTGCACGCGCGGTACTGGTGCTGGACGACCATGACAAGATCATCCACGCCGAACTGGTGGACGACATCACGCACGAGCCGAACTACGACGCGGCACTGGCTGTATTGCGCTAAGGGCGGCAGATGTCGGCGGGCATGAACATCCACAAGCGCATCATCGGGGTCTGCTGGGTGCTTTTCGGCGCGCTGATCCTGTCACTGCTGGCGGTGAACTTCAGCCACACCGATACGCGCATCACTTTCGTTGGCGTGCTGGTCGGGCTGACCTACGCTGCAGCAGGCTTCGCCCTGCTCTCAAACTGGCCGCGTTCCTGGCGCATCGGCTTGCCCTGTGCGGCGTTGTCGATATTCTCCTTCCCGGTCGGCACCGCCATCGGCTTCTACTATCTCTGGTATTACTTCCGCCGGGAAAAGCTTGACTGAGCAAACCGCTCGGGATCAACCATTGAATGCCGGCAGCCGAACCCATCGTCTGCCGCTATCGCCTAGTCGGCTAGCCAGCAGCAGGACAAGGCGGGTATGACGATGGCGTCCTCCACCGGTTCGACACGCATACCACTGCACAACTCGCGCATCGGGCCATGCGCAAAGAAACCATAGGGCCTCAGCACTTCCAGTGCCAATGACTGGGCCTCGTTATTGAAATTCGCCAACACCAGCACACGGTTGCGCGGAGAGGTCGGGTCGCTGCGCACGAACACCAGCAGATTGGGATTCTCCACCAGCACTTGCTGCCGGTTATCGAAGTCGGCGAAGGCGGCAAGCTCCTTGCGCAGCGCGATCATCTTCTTCAAGCCGGTGAAGATACGGTACTCCACGGCCCCCGGCTTGCGGCGCAGTTCCGCCTTGACCCAATCGAAACTGGAACGATGCGCCCATCGCGTATCGTCGCGTCGGGATGGATCGGCCAGATACTCCACGCTATTGAGCATGCCGATACCGTCGCCGTAATACAGCAGCGGGATACCGCCGAATGACAGGATGACGCTGTGCAGCAACAGGATGGTGCGAATGGCTTCGTCTATCGCGCGCTCGTCGCCGGATTCGATGGCGGATTCCAGACCGGCCAGCGAGGCGAGCGAACCGGAGATGCGCGCATCGCCAGTCTTGGCATTCTCGCCGAAAGGCAGGCCGCGCGCGGGCGACCCCTCGAATCGTCCGGTGAAATAATCGATCAGGAAACGGCGATGGCTGTAGGGATCGTAGCCCGCCAGCACGGCGTCTTTATCATCGAAGCCGAGGCCGATGTCATCATGGCAGCGCGCATAGTTGAGCCAGGTCGCGCGCTCCAGTTTGGCGGGCATATGCTGCACACCGAGATTGAGTAGTTTGGCGTTCTTGGTCGCCACTGCATCCCACAGCAGCGCCATCAGCGTCGCGTTGTAGGCGATCTCGCATTCCTTGGCCATGATCGCGTCCTCGCCGAAATACTTGGCGATCTCGCTCGGTGCGACGATGGCCTCGGCGATGAACAGCACGCCGGGCGCGGTGACCTGACAGCAGTCTTTCATCAGTTGCAACAACAGGTGCGCCTCGCGTTCGTTCTGGCAGGTGCTGCCTACCTTCTTCCACAGAAAGGCCACCGCATCCATGCGCAGGATGTCCACGCCCTTGTTGGCCCAGAACAGGATGATGCCGACCATCTCGATGAGCACGGCGGGATTGCGGTAATTGAGGTCCCACTGGTAGTTGTTGAACACCGTCATCACCCACTTGCCCATCGCCTCGTCCCAGGTGAAGTTGCCGGGCGCGGTGTTGGGGAAGATCTCCGGCATGGCTTCCTCGAACGCATCCGGCATCTCGCGGTCGTCGTACATGTAGTAATAGTCCTGGAACTTCTTGTCGCCCGCGCGCGCCAACTTGGCCCATGCGTGCTCGTCCGAGGAGTGGTTCACCACCACATCCAGCACCAGCAGCATCTCGCGCTTCTTCAGCGTGACCGCCAGCGCCTCCAGGTCTGCGTTCGTGCCGTAGCGCGCATCCACCTTGTGGAAGTCTCGCACCGCATAACCGCCGTCGCTGGCCCCTTCCGGGCAATCGAGGATGGGCATCACGTGCACCAAGTTCACACCCAGGTCCTGCAGATACGGCAGCTTCGCGCGCATCCCTTTCAGGTCGCCGGCGAAGCGGTCGCAATACAGCGCCATGCCCACCCACTTCTGGCTGAGGAACCAGTTGTAGTCGCGCTCGCGCGCGAGGTCCGATTTGCGCAGATGCGGCGCGCGCTCGATATAGCGATGCGCCAGCGTCTCCACCAGACTGACCATCTGCGCTTTGAAGTCAGGCCGGTCGCCATACAGATGATGGAACAGGCTGTGGATGTTGTAGAAGTTCGCGCCGAGGCGGGTGTAGAAATGGCGCAGGCGCAGCTTGCCGATCTCCGGATTCAGTTCGACCAGGATCTCGTTCAACATCGCATGTGAGGCTTGTTCGTACATCGCGTCCCGTTCAGTTGGTTTCAAGAAGCCAGGCTTCGATCTCCGGCCAATGATACGCCGCACCTTCGATGATGCCCGCGCTGTAATTGCCGTTCATGCCCAAGAATCCGCCGCGTGCGGTGCACAGCGATGCTTTGTGGATATGCTTCACTTGTTGCTTCAATTCTGGCGAGGCATTGGCGACCAGCACCGCCGGCACATCGCTCTTCAAAACATCAAGATCGTTGCCGCTGTCGCCCGCGAAAACGGTATCGAGCCTGCCGTATCCCTGCTGTTGCATCAGGAATTCGATGGCGTGCAATTTGTTGGCGGAAGCGGGCAACACATCCAGCAGGCCGATATGCTCGGCCTCGTCGACGCTCCAGATCAGGTTGGCCTTGACGCCGTGTTCGGCCAGCAAGCGGCGCATCTGTTCCTGCAGTGCCGCGCTGTCCGCCGCCAGGTCGACATAGAAGCTCAGCTTGTGCAGGTTCTGTTTGGCGGGCTCCTGCAAGCGCAGATCTCCGAACACCTGCAGCAACTGCGCCAATCCTTCGCGCGACAGTTCGCCCCAGTCGGGTGCGATCCGCTCACCCCATTCATCCCGGCGACGCCAGCCACCCGCTTCGACCTGATACAGCGTCGAGCCCACATCGGCGATGACGAAATCCGGCTCCGGCAGATCGTAGTCCGCGATGGCTTGTTCGATCAGTTCGCGATGCCGCCCGCTCACATAGGCCAACTGCACATCGTCGCGCTGCACCAGACGCTGAAATGTCTCGCGCGCCCCCGGCGATTCGGGCTGGGCACCGTTGGGGATCAACGTCCGGTCAAGGTCTGTGCACAACAGATGACGGCTCATGCGCCGCTCCTGCCATTGGCAAAGAACTCATAGTGCGCGATAGCCTCCAGCACACCAGCGGCATGCTGCTGCCGTGTCTGGTAGATGCTGTCGATGGCCGCGACGTCGGCCAGCTCATCCAGATGGCGGTTGCTCACCACCGCACCCAGCGTGTTGCCCATCAGCATGTCGGTGTCGGCGGCGGTCGCGCCGCATACCAGCGTGTTCTCCAGCGCGAAGCCGAGCTGCTCCGCGCACCAGCGCATGGCCAACCCCTTGGAGGCACGCACCGGCACCACATCGAGAAACTGGCCGAAGGAGAACACCGCGTTCACGGTCTGCTCGTTGCGCAGCAGGGTCTGTCGGACTTCATGCGGGCTCGCCAAGGCATGGTCCACGTAGTAGCTGATCTTGAACGGGTTCTGGTGCATCTTGGGTTGCAGGGTCAGTCCCGGCACCTCGGCCAGCACGTCTCGTACCTCCTGCGGGTTCCAGCGGTGATTGATATGGCGCACCCAGCTCTCGGAGCGCGTCAAAGCCGGGGCATAGTGGATCTCCGTACCCTGCCCGGTGATCAGCACATCCGGCTTGGGGATGTTGTATTCGCGCAGTCTGGCCAATGCATCATCCAGACGGCGGCCGGTGGCGATGCCGAAGATGGTGGTCTTGCGATGTTCCTGCATGAGTTGCAGGAATGTGCGCAGCGCCTCCTCGTCACCAATCAGATTCAGATCGATACTGGTGAAGATGGCGCGATTGCGGAACACGCCCGCACGGCGGATGCCGGTGATAGGTGCCACCGGCTCGGACTTCTCCACCAGTGGGCGGATCACCTGCAGGTATTTCTCCACGTGCGCCTGCCAGGAATAATGGCGCGTCACGCCTTCGATGCCGTTCTTCGCCAGACGGCGCCAGGCGCGCCGATCGCTCAAGGTTTCGAGCAGTGTCTGTGCCATCGCGGTCCTGTCCAGCGGATTGATCAGGTAGCCGTTGCCGCAGTTGCCGATGATGTCGATGGGGCCGCCGTCCTCGGTCGCCACGATGGGCAGGCCGCAGGCGGCGGCTTCGATCAGCGTCAGGCCGAAAGGCTCGGTCAGCGCGGGATTGACGAATACGCCGTGCAGGCTGGCCGCCAGACGGTACAGCACGGCCACCTCTTCCTGCGCGTGATGTTTCGGGTAGGCCACCTTGCCGTACAGATCGTATTTGTCGATGGCGAGCAGGATGCTGTTGAGCACACCAGCAGAGGTATCTTCCATCTCGTGGATGTCGTCACGATTGCCGGCAACGATCACCAGATTAGCGATCGCCTGCAATTGCGGCGACTGGCCATAAGCCTCGATCAGCGCCACGATGTTCTTGCGCGGATCGGGTCGCGACAGGGCAAGGATGAGCGGCTTGTTCGGCTCTTTCAGGAAACGCTTGAGTTGCTGGGCGATGGCGCTTTGCTTCTCGTCGCCCTGCGGCGGATGGAACTGCGTCAGGTCGGTACCTGGCGGCACCACACGCATGCGCGACGGCTGGTAGAAATCGTACAAGCCGTATTGCTGTTCGACTTCCTGCTGCGTGCTGGTGATCACGCGCTCGGCCACACCCAGCGTGTCCTCCTCCGCTCCGATGCGGCGCGAGATGTGATAAGTGCTTTCGATCTCGCCGCGCGGCACGCCGCTGGCCAGCAGTTGCTTGCGCTTGCTGCGGCCCAGCGAATGACCGGTGAACACCAGCGGGATACCGAGCTGGTGCGACAGGCGCGAGCCGACATAACCCGCGTCGGCATAGTGGCCGTGGATCACATCCGGCAATCGCGCTTGCGCCTTGAGCCAGGCCAGCGCGTTGTCGGAAAAGCATTCCAGCGTGTCCCACAACATCTCCTTGCGCAGATAGACGGGTTCGCCGCAGTCTATGCGCACGATATGGGCTTTCTCCGAGAGCGCTTCGAGCGGCGCGGCATAATCCGGGCTGACGTTCTCGTCCGGCACACGGCGTGTCAGCAGGACCACGCGCTCCACGTCCTGGCGCTCACCCAGCGCGCGTGCCAGTTCGACCACATATTTGGTCTGACCGCCGGTGTCGGCGTCGCGCCCCAGCTCCAGGTCGTGCCCGCGGATCAGTCCGTGCACGCTGACCAACACGATGAACAGCGGTGATCTACTCATGATCGCCACGCTTTCAGGAAGGGCGCATAGAAATCCGCCTGCTCTGGGATGGCACCGCGCAGGGTGCAGATCGCCGCCGCGAACGCATGGGCGCGGGTCAGCGTCTGTTCCGCCGGCCAGCCCTGCAACTGGCCCATTATGAACACCGCGGAGAAGCCGTCACCGGCCCCGACCGTGTCCACCACCGCTACGGGCTCGCCTTTCGGCATCATGCTCACTTCGCCCCCCTCTCGCTGCACCAGCCAGGCCCCTTCGGCCCCGCAGGTCACCAACACCTGGCCGATATCGAAGGTCTGCATGAAGGCACGGGCATATCCGGCCAGCGTATCGCCCGGCAAGGCGAACATTTCGGCCAGCAGGGTCATCTCTTCGTTGTTCAGCTTGACCGTGTCCGCGCGATACAGCGAATTCCGCAACACCAGCGCGTCATACCAGGGGGCG
Organism: Pseudomonadota bacterium; assembly: GCA_043827165.1. Taxonomy (GTDB): domain Bacteria; phylum Pseudomonadota; class Gammaproteobacteria; order Burkholderiales; family Gallionellaceae; genus Sideroxyarcus. The sequence goes on along the minus strand of JBDRPJ010000006.1, from coordinate 172,154 downwards.
CGCAGGTTCACATCGAAGAAGGTCGGCACGCTGGTGTTGTTCAGCACCATCTTCAATGCGCTTCTGGACACCGCGTGGCGCTGTGCCAGCGTGCCGAAATAGACCAGCTCGGGATGGATGGACAACGCGACCATACGCGCCACCGAAGCGTGGATATGGTCGTAGGCTTGTTCCGGCAGGATCTCGAAGCGGTGCGAAGCGCCATCGAAATAGACCTTTACCTGCCCGGTCGGATAGCTCTGGTCGCACTGCACGCCCATCGTCTCCATGCCGCAGTCGGCCATCGCCTCCAGCAATTCGGCACGCAGTGCGTCGTTGCCTGTACGGGTGATGAGAACAGGATTGAGACCGAAAGCTTTGAGGTGTCTGGCGACGTTGAACGGCGCGCCACCGAGGACACTACGGTCCGGAAAGACATCGGCGAGCACCTCGCCGAAAAGCGCGACGGTCGCTCCACTGCGCCGAGAAGATAAGGAAGTGTCTGAGGTTGTACGAGCTTGCTCTGCTGTTTCTTTCATCGGCCTGTTGGTACATGCCGCCACATTGGCTCTGCGACGAACTTATTGGTGAGAGATGGCTGCATTATACATGAAATTGGTCAATCATTGCAGCATTTGCCGACTATTGAGTAATTATATGCGCCAATCCCTTGCATCTGTCGTCATCACGCCAAGTCTTGGAGGCTCAGCCCTCACTGTGATATAAACACGGCCCCACCCTAATTCGAGAAACACGATGCCGCGTGCATCGATGCTTCCATCCAATCGCACAGGAGCAGCCACCGTGACCGACACACGACAGACCCATATTCCCATCTATTCGGCCGACAAGCCGCAGTTTCGATCTTATAACCTGAACAACTTCCGCGACATCCCGCAGATCGCCAGACTGACCGAAGAGCAACAACTGGACATCGAGATCGTCGGCAATGTGCTGCCGTTCAAGGTGAACAACTATGTGGTCGACCAGTTGATCGACTGGGAGCAAGTCCCCAACGATCCGATCTTTGCGCTCACCTTCCCGCAGCGCGACATGCTGAGCACGGCACACTACAACGAGATAGCCGCGCTGCTCGCGCGCGGCGCGGAAAAGGCAGAGATCAGGGAAGTCGCCAACCGCATCCGCATGCAGCTCAACCCGCACCCAGCCGGTCAGGCCGACCACAACGTGCCCGAGATTGACGGCGAGCGCCTGCACGGCATGCAGCACAAATACCGCCAGACCATCCTGTTCTTCCCCAGCCAGGGGCAGACCTGCCACGCTTATTGCACTTTCTGCTTCCGCTGGCCGCAGTTCGTCGGCATGACCGACATCAAGTTCGCCAGCCGCGAGGTGGAGAAGCTGGTTGAGTACGTGAAGCGCAACCCGCAAATCACCGACATCCTGTTCACCGGCGGCGACCCGATGATCATGAGCGCGAAGAACCTCGCCGCCTACATCGAACCGCTGCTGTCGGCCGACCTGCCCAATCTGGTCAACATCCGCATCGGCACCAAGGTGCTGGGCTACTGGCCGCACAAGTTCGTGGACGACGATGACACGCAGGAGATGCTGTCTCTGTTCCGCAAGGTGACCGATTCAGGCAAGCAGCTGGCGCTGATGGCGCATTTCAACCACCCGCGCGAACTGGAGAACGACACAGTGCGCCATGCCATCCGCAACCTGCGCGAGGCCAACGTGATGATCCGCACCCAGTCGCCTGTGATGCGCCACATCAACGATGATCCGGCGCTGTGGGCACGCATGTGGGAGACGCAGGTCAAGCTCGGCTGCGTACCGTATTACATGTTCCTCGCACGCGACACCGGCGCACAGCATTACTTCTCGGTGCCGCTGGTGCGCGCCTGGCAGATCTTCCGCGAGGCGTATCAGCAGGTGTCGGGGCTGGCGCGCACGGTGCGCGGCCCCAGCATGTCGGCCAACCCGGGCAAGATCCAGATGCTGGGCGTGGCCGAGGCGGGCGGGCAAAAGGTGATGGTGATGCGCTTCCTGCAAGGGCGCGATCCGGACTGGGTGCAGCGACCCTTCTTCGCGGAATACAACGAGACTGCCACCTGGATCGACGAACTCAAACCCGCCTTCAGGGAAGAGAAATTCTTCTTCGAGGAAGAACTGGAACAGCTGTTCCACGAGCATAACGACACCAGCACGGCGGACGATTTCGAATAAAGTTTTCGCCCGTCAGCGCGGGTAGTGCAGCCTATTCCGGCTCGCACTCCTGCTTGAATATCTCCAGATTCGAAGTGCGGGGGGCGACCAGCGGCACAGGCACCCAAAAGCGCGCGCCGCAGCGGATCGTCTCGATGCAGCGCGTCTTCGGGATCGGATCGTCTTTGACGAAGGGGCGCGCCAGACAAGCTTGATATTGCGCATGGCAAGCCTGCCCTTCCGCCAAACCATACTGCGCCAGCACGACATGTTCGATGAATCTGCAACGATCCGTTCGTGCTTGCGACGTATCGGCCAACAGCAACCCCAGCATGATGAAGACGATCCACATGCCGCGCGACCGGTTATTCGTCCGGCTGCTGCTGGATGCGCAGCGCGGGTGCATTGCCCTGTTTGTCCTGCCCGGCGTAGAGGGTGAGGTGCGGATAGGGGATCTCGATGCCGTGCTTGTCGAAGGCTTTCTTCAGCCACACCAGGAAGTTGCGTCGCACGGCCCATTGCTCCAGTGCTTCCGTCTTGAATCGGCAACGCACGACCACGGCTGAATCCGCCCAGTTCTGCACCCCCTGGATCTCGAGATCCTCCAGTATCTTGGGGCCGAACTCGGGATCCTGCCGGAACGCGGCGGCCGTCTCGCGCGTGACCTGATAGACCTCATCCAGATCCTCGCGGTAGGCGACACCGAACTCGATCAGCGCATAGGCATAGCCGCGCGATTTGTTGGTCAGGACGGTGATCTGGCCGTTGGGGATGTAATGCACGTTGCCTTCGATGTCGCGCAACGCCACGAAGCGCAGCGTGATGTCTTCCACGATGCCGGTCTTGCCGGAGATCTCGACCGCATCACCCTGGCGGATCTGGTTCTCCAGCAACAGGAATATGCCGTTGAAATAGTCCTGGATCAGGCTCTTCGCCGCAAAACCGACCGCGATACCGACCACACCGGCCGCACCGAGGATGGGGGCGATGGACACGCCCAGCTCGCTCAGCGTCAGCATGCCGGCGACCAGCCAGATGAGCACGGTCGAGGCATAGCGGATCACGCGCGCCAGCGTCTCGTACCTGCGCCCGTCCTCCGCCGAGACGATGCTCGCCTGCATATAGCTGCGGAACATGCGGATCAGCTTGCGGCTCAGTATGATGAGGAACCATGCGATGACCAGGATGAGCAGCACCCGCAGGATGTCTTTGGGGATGTGCAGGGTGTCGATGAGGGATGTTTCCATGCCAGGCTCCGGCTCAATATGAGAGTTTGATTCTAGCGCATGCCGCACGATTAGCTGTCATGATGGCTCGGGTATAATCGCCCCCCATTCAATGCAGGAGCATTTATGTCCACCACCGTACTCGTCATCGGCCTGATGGTGTTCTTTGCGCACTTTTTGTCGCTGCAATTCTCCCGCACCAACATCCCCGACGTGCTGGTGCTGATGCTGATCGGCATATTGCTCGGGCCTGTGCTGGGTATCGTTTCGCCCGACGACTTCGGCAAGGTCGGCTCCCTGCTGGCCACCATCGCGCTGGTGGTGATCCTGTTCGAGAGCGGCACCTCGCTCAATCTCGATGTGTTGGGACAGTCCATCGGCACCACCGGCTTCCTGTCCATCGCCTGCTTCCTGCTGACCACGGCAGTGATCACGGTGGTCGGCCTGTCCATGCTCGACTTGAATCTCATGTCCTCGCTGTTGCTGGGTCTCACCCTGGGTGGCACCTCCTCCGCCGTGGTGATCCCGATGGTGAGCGCGCTGAAACTCTCCGAGAAACCGGCCACCGTGCTGGTGCTGGAATCCGCGTTGACCGACGTGCTGTGCATCGTGGGCGTGTTCGCCATGCTGCAGATCATGACCCAGGGCGATGTGGCGGCCGGCAAGGTGGTGGGTGGCGTGATGGCGGCGCTGATATTCGCCGCGGTGTTCGGCGTGGTGGGCGGCATCGGCTGGCTGCTGGTACTGGGCAAGGTGCGCGACTTCCCCAACACCATCTCGTCCACGCTGGCCTATGTGTTCATCGTGTACGGCGCCACCGAGGCGCTGGGTTTCTCCGGCGCCATCGCCGCGCTGGCGCTGGGCATCACGCTGACCAACTTCCAGAAGTTCGGCCTGCACCGCATCCCCAACCTCGACAAGAACATCGAGCCGTTGAACGAGGTCGACCTGATCTTCTATCGCGAGGCGGTGTTCCTGCTGAAGACCTACTTCTTCGTGTATCTGGGCATCTCCATCCACTTCGGTGCCATCGGTCCGGCCACGGTCGCGGTCGTGATGGTGCTGCTGGTCTATGTGCTGCGCCTGCTGCTGACGCGCGTGGTGTTCCGCGACCCGAGCTATACCCTGCGCGACACCGCCGTCACTTCCATGATGGCACCCAAGGGACTGGCAGCAGCGGTACTGGCCGCTCTGCCTTTGCAGTACGGCATCGCAGGCGGGGAAACGATACGCGACACCACTTACATGGTGGTGCTGTTCAGCATCTCGCTCACGGCGGTGCTGGTGATGGCCTACCCCGCACCCGCCGTGCGCAGCCTCTATTCCCGCCTGCTGGGCAAAGCGCCCGGAGACACCATGAAAGTCCCGGCCTTTGTGCCGCCGCCCGAAGCCTGAGCAGGTATAGCCACAGACTAGCAAGCACCGCACGGTGCTGCCATGAACATATTTTTGGAAAGTACGCATGATCCTCACCCTCCTGACGATAGCCACCATCCTGTTCCTCGCCCTGCAACTGGAAGAAAAACTGCGCGTACCGTCGCCGCTGGGTTTGATCCTGCTTTCCTTCGTCGCCCACTATGCGTTCAGCCAGGTGCCGGTTCTGACCGGTGACACCGAACACTTCGCCCTGCTGGTCATCTTCCTGCTGCCGGTGCTGCTGATCTCCGATTCGCTGGAACTCAAGGTCGCCGACCTGAAAGAGCATGCATGGAGCCTGCTGCACCTCGCGGTGGTCTCCATCATCCTGTCGGTGCTGACCGCGCTGGCCATCTCTGACTGGCTGTTCGGCGAATATCAACTGTCGACTGCCGCCGTGATCGTGCTGTTCGCCATGGTGCTGGCGACCGATCCGGTGTCTGTGGTGAGCATCTTCTCCAAATTCGAGCTGCCACACCGACTGAAGATCCTGGCCGAAGGCGAGAGTCTGTTGAACGATGCCACGGCGCTCATCGCTTTCGTGTTCGTCGGCCTGTATGCGCTGGGCGGCAACGAGATCACCGCCGGTTATGTACTGGGCATCAGCGCGGAAGTGATCCTGGGCTCGGTTGCGGTCGGCATGCTGGTCGGTTTCCTCGGCCTGATGCTGATGAAATCCACGCATAACCGCTTCGCCGAGATGATGGTGTTGATCATCGCCGGTTACGGGGCGTTCGAGATCGCCGAACATTTCTATGTGTTCCTCAACCTGCTGGGTGGCCACTCGCATCTGCATCTGTCCGGCATCCTGTCCGTGATCTTCGCCGTGATCACGGTCAACCACGTGATGATGCAGGCGGTCGACGAGGAAGCACGCAGCATCGAGGCCGACGAAGCCACTTTGCGACGCGAAGCCATGAGCCACAACGCCTCCGCCGGCCTGATCGGCAACACGCTGGGCCGCCTGCGCGCCACCCTCGCCGAACGCGACCGCCATCTGCGCACCAAGGAAGACATCCAGCTGCTGGCGCTGGTGGCCAACACCATCCTGTTCATCGCCATGGCCGAGATGATCGACCTCAAACTATTGTGGCAGTACAGGACCGAGATCCTGGTGATGTTCCTCGCCACCACGGTGATACGCGGCGCGATGATGGGGCTGTTCGCCGCCATCGCCAACCGTACCGTCAGGATGGTCGACGTCAGCCTGCGCTGGTGGAGCGTGCTCACCTTCGCGGGCATCAAGGGCGGCCTGTCCATCGTGATGATCACCATGATCCCCGCCGACTTCCCGCACCTTGAGATGTTCAAGGCGGTGGTCATCGGCGTTATCATGCTGTCCACTTTCCTCTATTCCGGCGCGCTGCTGCTCATCATCGGACGCAACAAGGAAGTGTTCCGCAACGAGAAGCTGGCCGAGGAAGCCCACCACTGATGCTAGACGATATGGATATGACAGAACTGTTCCAGGGGCTGATCTCGCACCCGATGTTCTCCAAGCTGGCCGAACTTGGTATCAGCCTGTTCTTCATCTTCCTGCTGGTGCGCTTCGCCAAACTGATCGCCACCAACAATATCGACAACAAGGATCTGCGCTACAAGACTCGCAAAGCTTTCAGCCTGTCCGGCTATGTCCTGTCGCTGGTCATCGCCATCGTCATCTTCAGCAACCAGCTCTCCAACCTGCCGGTGCTGATCGGTCTGCTCGGCGTCGGTCTCGGTTTTGCGCTGCGGGAACTGATCCAGAGCCTGATCGGCTGGGCGGTGATCACGTTCGGCAACCTGTACAAGCCGGGCGACCGCATCATGCTCGGCGGCGTGATGGGCGACGTGATGGACATCGGCCCGCTCTCCACCACCGTAATGGAATGCGGCGACTGGGTGAAGTCCGACCTGTACAACGGTCGCGTGGTGTATCTGCCCAACAACATCGTGCTGCGCGAGCAGGTGCAGAACTACAGCGTGGACTTCCCCTTCCTGTGGGACGAGATCGTAGTGCCGGTGCGCACCGATAGCGACCACCGTTTGGCACGCAGCATCCTGCTCGATGTCACCAAGCGTGAGCAGGCAAGCGCCATGGCCGATGCACAACAATACTGGTCGAATTTCATGCTGCACCATCGCGCCGAGGATGCCCGGCTGGACGTGGTGGTGACCATGAGTTTCGATGCCAACTGGATAGAGTTCACAGTGCGCTATCTGGTGGATTACAGCCGCCGCCGCACCACCAAGGACCGGCTGTTCACCGCCATCCTCGACGAGATCGAGAAGAGCGCAGGCCGCGTGAGGATCGCCGCCCCCTCGGTGCAAGTCACCGAGTTCCCCGCGGCGGCCACGCCGCAGGCATAAGGTATAATCCGCCGCACGATTCGATCAGTTTGGCCGTCTTTGATGTGGCGCGCGTCACGTCAGCCAGCCGCAGGACAATCTCCGCCTCCCTTGCCGAGTAATTTTTCCCGCCCAGCTGTGGGCGGCGCGATCTATTGGAGCAACACGATGGACATCAAGAACTTTCCCGAAGCCCGAACCAATGTACTGAGCGGCCTCACCGTCGCGCTGGCACTGGTACCGGAGGCCATCGCCTTCGCCTTTGTCGCGCAGGTGCATCCACTGGTTGGCCTGTATGCCGCCTTCATGGTCGGCCTGATCACCTCGCTCATCGGCGGCCGCCCCGGCATGATCTCTGGTGCGACCGGTGCGCTGGCAGTGGTGATGGTGGCGCTGGTGGTGCAACACGGCGTGGAGTATCTGTTCGCCACCGTGGTGCTGATGGGCGTGTTGCAGATCGGCTTCGGGCTGGCCAAGCTCGGCAAGTTCATCCGCATGGTGCCGCATCCGGTGATGCTGGGCTTCGTCAACGGACTGGCCATCGTCATCTTCCTGGCGCAGATGGGGCACTTCAAGACACCGAACGGAGAGTGGATGCAGGGTACCGCGCTCTACACCATGCTGGGACTGATCGCGCTCACCATGCTCATCATCTATCTGCTGCCCAAGCTGACGAACGCCATCCCTTCCACGCTGGCTGCCATCGTCACCACCTCGGCGCTGGTGATCTTCGCCGGCATCGACACCAAGACCGTGGGCGACATGGCTTCCATCGCCGGCAGCCTGCCGCAGTTCCACCTGCCCGAAGTACCGCTCACTTGGGAGACGCTCAAGATCATCTTTCCCTACAGCGTGATCCTCGCCGCCATCGGCCTGATCGAATCGCTGCTGACGCTGAACCTGATCGACACCATGACCGACACGCGCGGCAAACCGAATCGCGCCAGCATCGGCCAGGGCGTGGCCAACGTGGTCACCGGTTTCTTCGGCGGCATGGGCGGTTGCGCCATGATCGGCCAGAGCATGATCAACGTCACCAACGGCGCGGTGAAGAACCTGTCCGGCATCACCGCCGCACTGTTCCTGCTGAGCTTCATTTTGTTCGCCTCCGAGTGGATCGAGATGATCCCGCTGGCCGCGCTGATCGGCCTGATGTTCGTGGTGTCGGAAAAGACCTTCGAGTGGGGCAGCTTCAACCTGTTCGGCAAAGTGCCGCGCACCGACATCGTGGTCGGCATCACTGTTGCCGTGGTGACCGTGCTGACCGACCTCGCCATCGCGGTCATCGTCGGCATCATCATCTCGGCGCTGGCCTTCGCCTGGGAGCACGCCAAGAGTATGGAGGTGCGTGTCACCACCGAGGAGCATGGCTGGAAGGTGTACGACCTGCACGGTTCGCTGTTCTTCGCATCGTCGCAGGGTTTCCTCAACCTGTTCACGCCGAAGGATGACCCGGAGGAAGTGGTGATCGACTTCAAGCATGCGCGCGTCAAGGACCATTCCGGACTGGAAGCCATCGACCAATTGGCTGATCGCTATACCCAGCTCGGCAAGAAACTGCACCTGCGCCACCTCAGCCCGGACTGTCTGGAACTGCTCGACAAGGCACGCGGCATGGTCGAAGTGAACGTGCTGGAAGACCCGCATTACCATCCGGCAGACAACCGCCTCGGCTGAAACGGAGCGCGGAGCAGACCGCTTGCGCCGCGCCTAACATATCCACCGCTTCGATTCCATGCACACATTGCGCCAGCTTGGCTAACATAGTCACATGGACCAGACCTCTTCCCTGATTGCGATCCTCGCCATCGCGCTCACTGCCAGTCCGCTGCCGCTGCTGATGCAGCGCTACGGGCGCGGCTACGCGGCATTGGGCAGCGCCTTGGTGATGCTTTGCTGTCTGGCGCTGGTGGCGCCGCTGGTGATGCCGGTGATGGGCGGTGCCACCTTGCTGACCAGCTTCGCCTGGCTGCCTGAGTGGGGCCTGACACTATCCTTGCGTATGGACGGCCTCGGCCTGATGTTCACCCTGCTCATCCTCGGCATCGGTCTGCTGGTCACGCTGTACGCCTACTACTATCTGGACGGGCACGACAAGCTGGGGCGCTTCTACACGCTGCTGCTGCTGTTCATGGCAGCGATGCTGGGCGTGGTGCTGTCGGAGAACCTGCTGTTGCTGGTGGTGTTCTGGGAGCTCACCAGCCTCGCTTCCTTCCTGCTCATCTCCTACAAACAAGAGAGCTACGAATCGCGACTGTCCGGGCGCATCGCGCTAGCGGTCACCGGTGGTGGCGGGCTGGCGCTGTTCGCGGGCGTGCTGTTGCTCGGACACATCGCAGGCAGTTACGAACTGTCGGTGGTGCTGGCGGCGGGCGAACAGGTACGCGCGCATGCACTGTACGCACCCATGCTGATCCTCGTGCTGCTCGGTGTGTTCACCAAGTCGGCGCAGTTCCCTTTCCATTTCTGGCTGCCGATGGCGATGGCCGCGCCCACACCGGTGTCGGCTTATCTGCATTCGGCCACCATGGTGAAGGCTGGCGTGTTCCTGCTGGCGCGTCTTTATCCTGCACTGGCCGGCAGTGAGCTGTGGTTCTGGCTGGTCAGCGGCACCGGCGCGATCACGCTAGTGTATGCAGCCTACCTCGCTTTCTACCGCTACGACTTCAAGGGCCTGCTGGCCTATTCCACCATCAGCCATCTGGGCCTGATCACGCTGCTGTTCGGTCTGGACACGCCGCTGTCGGTGGTGGCGGCCGTGTTCCACATCATCAACCACGCCATCTTCAAAGCCTCGCTGTTCATGGCGGCCGGCATCGTCGACCACGAGTGCGGCACGCGCGACATGCGCCGCGTCAACGGGCTGTTCAAGTTCATGCCCATCACCGCGACGCTGGCCATCGTTGCCGCCGGTTCGATGGCGGGCGTACCGCTGCTCAACGGTTTCCTCAGCAAGGAGATGTTCTTCGCCGAGACGGTGGGCCATCCGGTGTTCGACGAGATGAGCTGGCTGCTGCCCGCCTTCGCCACACTCGCCGGCATCCTCGCGGTGGCCTACTCGTCGCGCTTCATCCATGACGTGTTCTTCAACGGCGACCCGGTCAACCTGCCGCGCAAACCGCACGAACCACCGCGCTGGATGCGTGCACCGGTGGAAGTGCTGGTGGCGATGTGCCTACTGGTCGGCATCTTCCCGCAGTGGAGCATCGCCCCGATACTCCATGCGTCCGCCGGTGCGGTGCTGCAACAGCCGCTGCCTGAATTCCATCTGGCCGTGTGGCACGGCTTCAACGCGCCATTCATGATGAGTCTGCTCGCGCTGGCCGGCGGCATCGCGCTGTATGCCATACGCCATCGTCTGTACGCACTGTATGACCGCCTGCCTTCCATCCACGCCAGCATCGTGTTCGAGCGCGGCTACGAGAAGCTGGTGGCGGCTGCGCGATCACTGGTCGCCTGGATGGATAACGGCTCGCTGCAACGTTACCTCGCGCTGTTCATCGCCTTCGTGCTGGCGCTGGGCGGCTGGGCCTGGTGGACCGCGACCGCTGCCGCGCTGCCTGTCGTCACCCAGGCCCCAGATGCCGCCAGCCTCGTCGCGCTGGGCATGCTGGCCGTGGCAGCGACCGGCGTGGTGCGACTGCACCATCACCGCCTCACGGCCGTAGTATTCACCAGCGTGATCGGCCTGATCGTGGCGCTGACCTTCGTGCGCTTCTCCGCGCCCGATCTGGCCCTCACCCAGCTTTCTGTCGAAGTGGTCACCATCGTGCTGCTACTGCTGGCGCTGTATTACCTGCCGCCCACCACACCCGCCGAGGACAGCATGCCGCGCATCGTGCGCGATGCGCTGCTGGCGCTCGGCGCCGGTGTCGGACTGGGCGCGGCGACTTGGGCGATGCTGACTGCACCGTTCGACACCATCTCCGCTTTCTATCTGGCGCAATCGGTGCCGGGTGGTGGCGGCAGCAATGTGGTGAACGTGATCCTGGTGGACTTCCGCGGCTTCGACACGCTGGGCGAGATCACCGTACTGGCGATGGTGGGGCTGGCCGCGCATGCGTTGCTGGACAAACTGATCCTCAAGCCCCCGACGCACGATGGCGAAGGCCACGCCTGGGCGAGCGAACGCCACCCGCTGTTCCTGCAGATGCTGATGCGTCCGCTGCTGCCGCTGGCGCTGATGGTGTCGGTGTACATCTTCCTGCGCGGCCACAACCTGCCGGGCGGCGGCTTCGTCGCGGGGCTGGTGACCGGCGTCGCGCTGATCCTGCAATACCTCGCCAGCGGTATCGGTTTCGCCAGCGCGCGCCTGCCGCAGCGGCTGCCCTTGTTCCTCGCGGCCGGCCTTGCATGCGCAGGCGGCATCGGTGCGGCAGCATGGGCTTTCGGCTTCCCCTTCCTCACCACCACGCACGGCCACATCGCCCTGCCGCTGATCGGTGACATCGAGCTGGCCTCCGCCATGGTGTTCGACCTCGGCGTATATCTGGTGGTGGTCAGCGTGGTACTGATGGTGCTGGCGGAGCTGGGCAAGTTGTCTGTGAACCAGGCGGAGGCAAGCTGATGGAAGCCCTGCTCACCATCGCCATCGGTCTGCTCACCGCCTGCGGCGTATTCCTGATGCTGCGCGCCCGCACCTTCCCGCTCATCCTCGGGCTGACACTTCTGTCCTACGCGGTGAACCTGTTCCTGTTCGCCAGCGGCAGGCTGCGCATGGACACGCCGCCGCTGATCCGCGACGGTGCGAGTTACACCGACCCGCTGCCGCAAGCGCTGGTGCTCACCGCAATCGTCATCGGCTTCGGCATGACCGCGTATCTGGTGATGCTGGCGCTGCGCGCTCTGAGTGAGTCGGGCGACGACCATGTGGATGCGAAAGAAAAGCGATGACCCAGCATGCCGCCATCCTGCCGCTCCTGATCCCGTTCCTTGCGGCCTTGCTGCAACTGGCAGTGAAGGGCTACGGCATCACTGTGCAGCGCACCATCGGCCTCGTCGGCGCAGTGCTCGGTGTAGCGGCCGCGCTGTGGCTGGTATTGCTGGCCGATGATGGCATGGTGCGGGTGTATGCGCTGGGCGACTGGGTCGCGCCGTTCGGCATCGTGTTGGCGGTGGATCGGCTGGCCGCCATCATGGTACTGCTCACCGCCTCGTTGGCAGCCAACGCGCTGTTGTATGCCAGCGCCGGATTCGACGAACGCGGCCGACATTTCCATCCTCTGTTCCAGTTACAGGTGTTCGGTCTGCAGGGTGCCTTCCTCACTGGCGACCTGTTCAACCTGTTCGTGTTCTTCGAGGTGATGCTGCTCGCTTCATACGTGTTGCTGGCACACGGTGGCGGGCTGGCACGCACCCGCGCGGGCCTCGCTTACGTGGTCCTGAATCTGGCCGGGTCGGCGCTGTTCCTGATCGCACTGGGCATGTTGTATGGCACGCTGGGCACGCTGAATCTGGCCGATGTTGCTTTGCGTCTACAAGCACCGGGAATAGACGTCGCGCCGGCGCGACTCGCATGCATGCTGCTGATCGCGGTGTTCGCACTGAAGGCCGCACTTTTGCCGCTGTCGTTCTGGCTACCGCATGCCTATGCCGCCGCCGGTGCGCCGGTCGCCGCCCTGTTCGTCATCATGACCAAGGTCGGCATCGTGAGCATCCTGCGCGTGCAGGCCATCGCCTTCGCGCCTGCCGCCGCCACGGCCGACCTGCTGGACGGCTGGCTGTTGCCGCTGGCGCTGGCGACGGTGCTGTTCGCAGCCATCGGCGCACTGGCAGCGATGCGCCTGCGCGACCTCACCGCATGGCTGGTGCTGGCTTCCGCCGGCACGCTGCTGGTCGTACCCGTCTTCCCGCAGGCAGATGTCAGCGCCGCCGCGCTGTATTACCTGGTGCAATCCACCTTCGTCGCGGCCGCGCTGTTCCTCATTGCAGAGTTGGTCGCCGTGCGACGCGGAGATGTCGCCGATGCGTTCCAGCCCGGCCCGCGCCTGCACACCCCATGGCTGGGATTGGCCTTCCTGCTGGCTGCTGCCTCGGCGGTCGGCCTGCCGCCGTTCGCTGGTTTCCTCGGCAAGTTGATGTTGCTGAGCGCGCTGCGCGACAGCGGCAGCGCCATAGCGATCTGGTCGGTGTTCTTGTTTGCCGGTCTGCTGCTGATGCTGGCGCTGGCAAAGGGTGGCGGCCGACTGTTCTGGGAACGCAGTCCCAAACATCCGCACGGCAGCACACACCCCTTCTGCTGGCGCCGCAGCCTGGCTGTCGCGCTGCTGGCGTCACCCGCACTGCTGCTCGCCTTGTTCGCGCGTCCGGTATCGGACTATGCCGCACGCGCTGCCGCGCAGTTGCACCACCCGCAGGCTTATGTCGCCGGCGTGCTGGGCAGACACGCCATTGAACGGGAGACACGACCATGATGCGCCGCCTGCTCCCGCGCCCGGCGTTGTCACTCACCTTGTTCCTGCTGTGGGCAGCGCTGAGCAATGCCGGCTCGGCCGGTACGCTGTTGCTTGGTGCGCTGCTGGCCCTGCTGCTGCCGCACATCGTGTCGCCTTTCTGGCCGGATGCACCGCGGCTCGCGCATCCCTCGCTTGCTATCAGGTTCGCGGCACGTATCGCATGGGACATGCTGCTCGCCAACTGGGCAGTGGCGCGGCGCGTGGTCGGACCGGTGACGGCATTGCATCCCGCCTTCGTCGAAGTCCCGCTGGACCTGCGCGACCCCTTCGCTGCCACGGTGCTGGGCAGCATCGTGTCGCTGACGCCGGGCACGGTGTCCATCGACGTGGACCGCGAACGCTGGGTACTGCAGGTGCATGCGCTGGATGCGCCCGATCCGGCTGCATTGATCCGGCAGATCAAGCAGCACTATGAGAAACCGATCAGGGAGATATTCGCATGCTGAACTTCGCCATCGAGGCCGGCTTCGTGCTCATCGGTCTGGCCATGCTGCTCAACCTGTGGCGGCTGCTGAAAGGCCCCGACATCACCGACCGCATCCTCGCGCTCGACACGCTCAATATCAATGCCATCGCGCTGCTGGTGCTGTACGGCATTCGCGAGGCGAGCAGTGCCTATTTTGAGGGCGCGCTGCTCTTGGCGGCGATGGGATTCGTCGCCACCGTGGCACTGTGCAAATATCTATTGCGCGGAGACATCATAGAATGAACCCTTACATCGAATTCGTTGTCGCAGCACTGATCCTGCTCGGCGCGCTGTTCGCGCTACTGGGCTCGATAGGCTTGGCGCGGCTGCCGGATTTCTTCACCCGCTTGCACGGACCGACCAAGGCGACCACGCTGGGCGTGGGCGCGATGGTGCTGGCCTCCGCCGTGTATTTCACCGCCACCCGTGACGGCGTCAGCCTGCACGAGATCGCGGTGATGGTTTTCCTGTTCATCACCGCGCCGGTGTCGGCGCACCTGCTATCCAAAGCGGCCCTGCACCGGCAAGCGGCCAAGGACGGCATGGATGTCGATGGAACAGAATAATGAGGAGCTCGGTATGACGCAGCAATCTTGGCATCAACTTCAGACGGATGAGACGCTGGCTGCCCAGCATTCCACGACTACCGGCCTGAGTGCGGACGAGGCCGCGCGCCGCCTCGCCGAGCATGGTCCCAACCGGCTCACGCCGCCGCAGCGGCGCGGTCCGTTCATGCGCTTCCTGCTGCAATTCCACAATGTGCTGATCTATGTGCTGCTGGCTGCCGCGGCGGTCACCGCGCTGCTCGCGCACTGGGTGGACACCGCCGTGATCGTCGGCGTGGTGGTGATCAACGCGTTCATCGGTTTCATCCAGGAGGGCAAGGCGGAACAGGCGATGGACGCGATCCGCCGTATGCTGTCGCCCGAAGCCACGGTGTTGCGCGGCGGCAGACGCCAGGTCGTGGCCGCCGACAAGCTGGTGCCGGGCGATATCGTGCTGCTGCAATCCGGCGACAAGGTACCGGCCGACCTGCGTCTGCTGAACGTGAAGAACCTGCGCATCGAGGAAGCCGCGCTGACCGGCGAGTCGACCGCAGTCGAGAAAGACAGCACAGCGGTGGATGCCCATGCCGCGCTGGGCGACCGCTTCTGCATGGCCTATTCCAGCACGCTGGTGGTGTACGGCCAGGGTACCGGCGTGGTGGTGGCGACCGCCGACGACACCGAGATCGGCCGCATCAGCGCCATGCTGCAGGAAGTGCAGACGCTGACCACGCCGCTGCTCCGGCAGATGGAAACCTTCGGCCGCTGGCTGACCGTCGCCATCATGGCGCTGGCCGCGCTGACCTTCCTGTTCGGCTGGCTGGTCCATCACTACGGCCTCGGCGATATGTTCCTCGCCGCGGTGAGCATGGCGGTGGCGGCGATCCCGGAAGGGCTGCCGGCTGTGTTGACCATCACGCTGGCGCTCGGCGTGCAGCGCATGGCCGGACGCAATGCCATCGTGCGCCGACTGCCGGCGGTGGAATCGCTGGGCGCCGTGACCACCATCTGCACCGACAAGACCGGCACGCTGACCCGGAACGAGATGACGGTGCAACGCGTGATCACTGCCACCGAGACGTTCGAGGTGAGCGGCAGCGGCTACGCACCGCACGGCGGTTTTGCACGCGACGGCCGCGAGGTGGACATGGCCGAATACACACATGTGCAGGACCTGCTGCGTGCAGGCTTGCTGTGCAACGATGCCACGCTGCAAGAAGAAGAAGGACAATGGCAGATCAGCGGCGACCCGACCGAGGGCGCGCTCATCCCGCTGCTGCTGAAGGCCGGCATGGATGAACATTTCGAGCGGGGTGCGCTGCCCCGCTCCGACCACATCCCGTTCGAATCCGAACATCGTTTCATGGCGACCTTGCACCATGACCACAGTGGTCACGCTTTCATCTTCGTAAAAGGCGCGGTGGAACAGTTACTTGCCATGTGTCACTCGCAACGCGGGATAGGCGAAGACACGCCACTGGATCTGCCCTGGTGGCATGCCCAGATGACGGCGACCGGCGCGCTCGGCCAGCGCGTGCTGGCACTGGCGATGAAAACGGTCGACCATGGTCAGCGCGAACTCAGTTTCGCCGATATGGAAGGTGGCTACACCCTGCTGGGCATGGTCGGCATCAGCGATCCGCCGCGCGAGGAAGCCATCGCTGCGGTGCGCGACTGCAGGGCGGCCGGCATACGCGTCAAGATGATCACCGGCGACCACGCCGACACCGCGCGCGCCATCGCCGCACAGCTGGGCATCGGCAACGGTCAGGCATTGACCGGCATCGAACTCGATGCGATGGACGACGAGGCGCTGCGCCAGGCAGTACGCGAGGTGGATGTATTCGCCCGATCCAGTCCCGAACACAAGTTGCGTCTGGTGACTGCCATGCAGGCCAACGGCGAGATCGTCGCCATGACCGGCGACGGCGTGAACGATGCGCCCGCGCTCAAACGCGCCGACATCGGCGTGGCGATGGGCATGAAGGGCACCGAGGTCGCCAAGGAAGCGGCCGAGATGGTGCTGGCCGACGACAACTTCGCCACCATCGCGCATGCGGTGCGCGAGGGCCGCACCGTGTACGACAACATCAAGAAGGCCATCGTGTTCATCATGCCGACCAACGGCGGCGAGGCCGGCATCGTGCTGATCGCCATTCTGTTCGGCATGGCGCTGCCGCTGACGCCGGTGCAGATCCTGTGGGTGAACATGGTGACCGCGGTCACGCTGGCGCTGGCGCTGTCGTTCGAAAAAGCCGAACCGGACGTGATGCAGCGCGTGCCACGCGCGGCGGATGCGCCCCTGCTGACCGGCTTCATGGTCTGGCGCATCAGCTTCGTATCGATCCTGCTGGCGCTGGGCGTGGTAGCACTGTTCCTGTGGGAGCTCGCGCGCGGAGACAGTCTGGAGACGGCGCGCACCGTGGCGGTCAACGCGCTGGTGGTGGGCGAGATCGCCTACCTGTTCAACTGCCGCTATCTGCTGGGACCGGTGCGCAGCTGGCAGGACTTCAGCGGCAATCCCTATGTGCTGCTCAGCATCGCGGTGTTGGTGGTCATCCAGCTCGCCTTCACCTATGTGCCGTTCATGCAGAACCTGTTCGGCGTGGTCGCGCTCGACGCGGCGACCTGGGCCTTGATCGCGGCTTTCGGCGTGTTGCTGTTCTTCGCGATCGAGCTGGAGAAGCTGGCGATCCGCCTGCTGTTCCGTCGTAACGAGTCGGTGCGGCGATGAACGACTGGTCGGCGATCGGCGGGCTGCTGGGCGGGATCGGCCTGTTCCTGCTCGGCATGAGCCTGATGACGGACGGTCTCAAACTCGCGGCAGGCCCGGCGCTTGGGCGCATCCTCACCTATTCCACCAAGACGCGGATACGCGGCCTGGCCTCGGGTGCCTTGCTGACAGCAATGGTGCAGTCCTCAAGCGCGGTCACGGTCGCCGCCATCGGCTTCGTCAACGCCGGTTTGCTGACGCTTGGACAATCGCTGTGGGTGCTGTTCGGTTCCAATATCGGTACCACCATGACCGGCTGGCTGGTGGCGCTGGTCGGGCTCAAATTCAAGATCGATCTGCTTGCGCTGCCGCTGATCGGCATCGGCATGGCGCTGCGCCTGACCGGCGAACACAGCCGGCGCGGAGCTACGGGTCTGGCGCTGGCCGGCTTCGGCGTGCTGTTCCTCGGCATCGATATGCTGCAGATCGCATTCTCGGGATTCACCTCGGATTTCTCGCTGAGCGAATTCGACGGCATGACCGGTCTGTTGCTGATGGTGCTGTCCGGCCTGCTGATGACGGTGTTGATGCAATCTTCCAGCGCGTCGCTGACCATCGTGCTGACCGCCGCACAGGGCGGTCTGATCAGCATAGAAAGCGCGGCGGCAGCGGTGATCGGCGCCAACATCGGCACCACCGTCACCGCGCTGATCGCCGCCATCGGTGCCACACCGAACGCCAAACGCGCGGCCAGCGCGCATGTGCTGTTCAACGTGCTGACCGGTATCGTCGCCCTGCTGATGTTGCCATTGCTGGTCGCCCTGATCGCCGAGCTGCGCACCCTGCTGCAACTGGACAGCGCACCGGCCGCCTTCCTGGCGCTGTTCCACACCGTGTTCAACCTGATGGGCGTGCTGCTGATGTGGCCGCTGGTGGACAGGCTGACGCATTTTCTGGAACGCCGCTTCCGCACCACGGAGGAGGATGAAGCACGGCCGCAACATCTGGACGCCAACGTGCTGGGCGTACCCACGCTGGCGCTGGATGCACTGCATCAGGAAGTACGGCGCATGGGCGTACAGTCGATACGCTTGCTACGTGACGCTGCAGGCGGCGAGACGCAGGACAAACTGGCACGCGCGCAGCGCGCCATCGTCGCGTTGAACCATGCCATCGCGGATTTCGTCATGCGACTGAGCCGCACCGAGATGTCGGCCGAAAGCGCGCAGCGCCTGCCGGCCATCCTGCGCATCGCGCGCTATTACGAGACCCTATCCGAACTGGCTGTGGAGCTGGCTGCCACGATGCGTGAGAACACCACCCCCATCCCGGTCGAAGCAGGCAAATTCGCCGCGCAGGCGGAAGCGATGCTGGAAGAGGTCGACCCGGCGACCGGCGTGCGTGACCGGACAACCGTCGAGGCCGCCCTCGTCACACTGGAAGACCACTATCAGTCGCTGAAATCGCACCTGCTCGAAGCCGGCGCGCGCGGCGAACTGCCGGTGATGGAGATGGAGTCCAGACTGCGTGCGGCCAGCATGATGCGGCGCGCGATCGAACAGGCGGTGAAAGCAGCGGTCATGCTCAATGTTGAAAAGACGGCCGCAGCGCATGAAACTGAAAGCCCACCTGCATGAAACAGCGTCTGCAACGAATGTTGCCGAATGCCGAGAGCGTGCGCAGCAACCGCTGGTTGCGCTGGCTCGGGCCGGCGCTGCACCATCCGCAGTTGTGGCGCATCACGCGGCGCGGCGTCGCGCTCGGTGTGGCACTCGGCATCTTCTTCGGCCTGCTGATCCCGGTCGCGCAGATTCCGCTGTCCGCCGCTGCGGCGGTAGTTCTGCGTGCCAATATCCCCACCGCGATCGCCAGCACGCTGGTCACCAATCCCGTCACCTTCGCGCCTATCTATTACGCCGCCTATCACCTCGGCGCCATGCTGATCGGCGATGACGGCAGTCTGCGGAATCTGGAGAGCGCACAGACGGAGAGTGTGGACAGCAGCTGGATAGAACGCATCGCGGCACTGGGGAAGCCGCTGTTGCTGGGGCTGCTGATCCTGGCCAGCTCGATGGGCGCCCTGTCCTACCTGTTGATCAGCGGATTGTGGCGTCTGAAGATATCGCTCGCCTGGCGGCGACGCCGCCGCCGACTGTCTGCCAACAGGAACGGCAAGGAAGGCTGAAGTCAGCGCGCCAGCCGTCTACGCTGTTGCGGCGGCAGGCGCGAGGTTGCCGGACAATTCCAGCACGGCAAAGTCAGCGGCATTGCTGAACGGATCGAGCACCAGGTTCGCCCCCGCTTTGCGCAACTGGCGTGCATCGCTGTCGTGATGGGCGGTGACTGCGACCTTGCCAGCGAAACCGTGCTGTGACAAGGCATGCAGTAGCGTCAGGTTGAGCTTCAGCTGCGGCAGTGTACTCACCACCCAGCTCGCCCCGGACAACGGCAGGCTCTCCGGGAAATCCATATCTTCCGCATCACCATAGCGCACCGCGATGCCATGATGGCGCAAGTCGCGCACCACTTCCGGGTCGAAATCCACACCGAGTACCTCGTAGCCGCGCTCGTGCAGGTTGCCGATCAAGCGCGAACCGTAGCGTCCCAAGCCAAACACGATGACCTGCGCATCCTCGCCGTGCTTGTGCCCTTGTTCCACCAGGCGTTCGCGGTGTGGATCGCGGCGCTCGAATACGTTCAGCCATGGTGCCATGCGTTCGTACAAAGGTTGCGAGTAGAGGATCATGTAGGTCGACAGCGCGATGGTCACCAGCCCCACCAGTGTCACCAACCCAAGTGCCTCGTTGCCGACATGCCCGAGCGTGATGCCCATGGCGACGAAGATGATGGAGAACTCGGAGATCTGCGCCACGGTGAGCCCGGCCATGAAGCCGGTGCGCTTGCGGTAACCCATATAGCCCATGATCGCCATCACGATCAGCGGGTTGCCGATCAGCACGAACAGTGACAGCACCGCCGCTGCACCCAGCTCGCTGCCCAATGCCGACAACTCCAGCTTGGCACCGAGGTCGATGAAGAAAAACAGCAACATGAAGTCGCGGATGCTGGTCAGGCGCGCGCTGATCGCTTCGCGGTATTGCGTTGAAGCCAGAGAGAACCCTGCAAGGAAAGCGCCGACCTCGCGCGAGAATCCGGCGATCTCGCCCAGCGCGGCGAAACCAGTTCCCCAAGCGATCGCGAAGATCAGCAGCAACTCCTGCGAGCGTGCGAGCTGCGCCATCAGGCGCGGCAACACATAGCGCATCAGCAGCGCGACCAGCACGAACGCCGCGATCAGACGCGCGACTATGCCAAGTAGTGTGGCAAGCAGTCCGGCATCGGCCTGGCTCTGCAAGGTGCCCACCGCCATCATCGCCACCACAACCGCGATGTCCTGCACGATAAGAAAGCCCATGGCGATACGGCCGTGCAGCGAATCGATCTCGCGCTTGTCGGACAGCAGCTTGACGATGATGATGGTGCTGGAGAAGGTCAGTGCGACCGCGACGTACAGTGCCTTGATCGGCTCCATGTCGAGACCCAGCGCGAGCAGGAAGCCGAACAGGATGGTGAAACCGAGCTGTCCCAGACCGGTTGCCAGCGCCACCGGCCCGATGTGACGCACCAGATGCAGGTCGAGCTTGAGCCCGACCACGAACAACAGCACGGTCACGCCGAACTGCGCCAGCAAGTCGATCTGGTCGTGCGCTTGCACCCAGTCGAACGCCGACGGTCCTGCCAGGATGCCGACCACGATGAACGCCACGATCAGCGGCTGGCGCAGGCGCACCGCGATCAATCCGGCCAGCGCCGAAGCCAGCAGCAGGGAGGCGAATTCGTAGAAGACGGTTTCCATCACTTATCAGGCGCTCAACAGCACATCGCACTCGGCGTGGTACAGGATGTTCTGTGTGACGCTGCCGAGCAGGCGCTCGTCGAGCGCACTGCCGCCGTGCTTGCCGATGACGATGAGATCGCTGCCGCGCGCCTCTGCCTGATCGAATATCACGCTGGCCGGCGAACCCTGCAGCGCCAGCGGTTGCAGCCTTGCATGCGGAGCATCGAGCTGCTGCATGAGCGATGCCAAGCCAGCCTCCGCCTGCGCGAACTCCCTTGCGCGGTAATGCTCGATGTCTTCCTCTCGCGCGCCGCCCAGGCGCATGCTGGTCTCCAGCGGCACCAGCCAGGCATGGATCATCACCTTTTGCGCAGCGGGAAATACATCCAGCGCGAAGCGGGCAGCACGTTCCGAGGAAGCCGAGAAATCTGCCGCGATGAGGATATCCCGGTACAGTGCGGGATCTTCCCTTCGCACCAGCAGTACCGGGATACGGGCAGCCTCGATGACTTTGAGCGCGGTACCGCCCAGCACGACGTCGCTCACCCAGTTCTCGCCATGCTCGCCCACCACCAGCAGATCGGCTTTGCGCGCCGCGACGATCTTGCCGATCTGTTGCGAGGCGCGTCCGGTGAGCACCTCGGTATCGACCGACAACGCAAACTCCTGCGCGATCTCTGCCGCCAGTTTGTTCAGCCGCGCACGCTGACTGACCAGCGGCTTCACGTCGTTCCAGCCGGGCAGGTCGTACACCGCCCTGAGACTGGCCCAAACGCTGTCGTTGAACACATGTACCAGGATGAGTTTCGCATCCCATGCTTGCGCCAAAAGCGCGGCCTGACGCACCGCGCGCGTGGCGCTTGCGGAGAAATCGGTTGCGGCGATGAGGGTGCGCGGTGTGGCCATGACGTTCTCCTGTGCGGGGATCGGGCTTTGATTGTATCTCCTATCCGCCATGCCGCGAACGCGGCGTGCCGCACTGTTATAATCCGCGCATCGTTCAACCACCCACTCCCACGACATGAAAACTCTGATTTGCGGTTCCATGGCTTTTGACACCATCATGGTGTTCAAGGACCACTTCAAGAAGCACATCCTGCCCGAACAGATCCACATCCTGAACGTCGCCTTCCTGGTGCCCGAGATGCGCCGCGAATACGGCGGTTGTGCCGGCAACATCGCTTACAACCTGCAGATGCTGGGCGGCAATCCACTGATCATGGCGACCGTGGGCGACGACTTCGGCCCTTACGCGACCCGCCTGACGAACCTGGGCTTGCCGCAGACGCATATCAAGCACGTGCCGGGCAACTTCACCGGTCAGGCATTCATCACCACCGACCTCGACGACAACCAGATCACTGCCTTCCATCCCGGCGCGATGAGCATGTCGCACCTGAACCATGTGAAGGATGCACGGGAAGTCACGCTGGCTATCGTGTCGCCGGACGGCCGCGACGGCATGCTCCAGCATTCGCGCGAACTAAACGAAGCGGGCATCCCCTTCCTGTTCGATCCCGGCCAGGGCATGCCCATGTTCTCCGGCGAAGAGTTGCTGGAGATGGTCGAGCTTGCCAACTACGTCACGCTCAACGATTACGAAGCCAAGATGCTGCAGGACAAGACCGGCAAATCGCTGGCCGACATCGCGCTGCGCGTCTCCGCGCTCATCGTCACGCTGGGTGGCGACGGTTCGCTGATCTATGCCGACGGCAAGCAGATCGCCATCCCCACACCGAAGCCGAAAGCCATCGTTGATCCGACCGGTTGCGGCGATGCCTATCGCGCCGGCCTGATGTATGGCATCCAGTCCGGCTGGGACTGGGAGACCACCGGTCGTCTGGCCTCGCTGATGGGTTCGCTCAAGATCGCCAGCCGTGGCGGTCAGAACCACAAGCATTCTCGCGCCGAGATCATGGAACTGTTCGAGAAGAGCTTCGGTTTCACCATCAAGTTGTAAAACATGAAGATCCCGGGCGCTGTCGCATCGGCCATTGGCGATGCCACACAGCGCCCGTTTCTTTTGCAGCGCGCCACACCGGTCGGTGGCGGCGACATCAACCGATCCTTCCGACTGGAAGGCACTGACGGCTCCCGCTATTTCCTCAAGCTCAATGAAGCGCGATGCCACGCATCATTCATCGCGGAAGTGGCGGGACTGCAAGCCATCGCCGCGACGCATACACTACGCGTGCCGCAAGTCATGGGGCATGGCACGTCAGAGGGGATGAGCTTTTTGGTGATGGAGCACCTGCAACTTGGCGGACGGGGCGATGCGCGGCGGCTGGGTGAACAACTGGCAGCGCTGCATCGCCATCGCGCAGATCGATTCGGCTTCCCGCATGACAACTTCATCGGCAGTACATCGCAGCACAATGACTGGACCGATGACTGGCTGGACTTCTGGCGTGAACAACGCTTGGGGCACCAGCTGCGCCTTGCCGCGCAGAACGGCTATGGCGGCGAACTGCAAAGGCTGGGAGAGAAGTTGATGGATGCACTACCTGATCTCTTTGCAGACTACTCACCGCAACCCTCCCTGCTGCACGGCGACCTGTGGGGAGGCAATCACGGTTTCCTGGCCGACGGCACGCCGACCGTGTTCGATCCCGCCGCCTACTACGGCGACCGCGAATGCGACCTCGCGATGACCGAACTGTTTGGTGGTTATCCGGCGGATTTCTATGCGGGCTATCAGGCTGCCTGGCCGCTGGATGCGGGCTATGCGAGTCGGCGCGAGCTGTACAACCTCTATCACATCCTCAACCACGCCAATCTGTTCGGCGGCGGTTATGTGTCCCAGGCACTGCAGCTATGCCAGCGTCTGGCCACGCACCATAACTGAGCGGCACAGTCAGGTTCACCCCGCCGGACCCGCGTGAGGACCAGGTGTCGGTGCTAGAATCGCGCCATAGCAGATATCGCGAAGGCAACCGATTGCCTCACGTCACCAGGAGAGTACGAATGAATTTCAGAGCAGCCGCCATGCTGTGCGTCGCCTTGTGCGTCTTCGCGCCAGCATCCCTCGCGCAGGGATCCTCCGACAGCCGTCTCGACCGCATCCTGGCGAGCAAGGAATTGCGTGTCTGCATCTGGCCGGACTACTACAGCATCACCTACCGCAACCCCAAGACGCAGCAGCTCTCAGGTATCGATATCGACCTCGCACAAGCGCTCGGCACGGATCTGGGTGTCTCCGTTCGTTTCGTTGACAGTTCATTTGCCAAACTGATCGACGATGTGACCCAGGATCGTTGCGATGTCGCCATGTTCGCCATAGGCGTCACACCGGTGCGCGCGCAGAGATTGGCGTTCACCCAGCCGCATCTTGCCAGTGACATCTACGCCATCACCAGCAAAGCCAATCGTCGCATCAAGGCATGGGAAGACATCGACAAGGCAGGAACCATGGTCGCCGTGGCCAAGGGCACCCTGCATGAACCGGTGATGAAAACCAAACTCACCGCAGCGAAGCTGCTGGTACTGGACACCCCGTTCGCGCGCGAGCAGGAGGTCGCCTCGGGTCGCGCCGATGTATTCATGACCGACTTTCCCTACAGCCAGCGTTTCCTTGCCAACAATGACTGGGCAAAACTCGTTTCTCCTTCCCAGACCTACCACATCACGCCGTATGCCTACGCCATGCAGCAGGGCGATGAGGTCTGGCGCGCCAGAGTCGACCGCTTCGTCGGAGATATCAAGCGCGATGGACGCCTGATGGCTGCCGCCAAGCGACACAAGCTGGAAACGATCGTTTCCCAATGAGCTCCCGCGAACAGCAATTAAGGCAGGGCTTTTCCGCTGCCCTGCTGCTGTTGGTCATCAGCCTCGGCGGCGTCACGGCCTTTACCATTTGGCAGTTGCGCGCCGATGCCATCAAGAGCGGATTGCAGTTATCTGCCATGCATAGCCGCAGTTTCGAGGATTTCCTGACCCAGAACCTGCACGTCACTGAACTGGTTGGCGATAACGTCGGCATCATGGATGGCGCAACTTCGCATAGCCATCCCGCCAATGCGCACTTCGTCGATTTTCTGCGGCATGCCCCGTTCCTGCGCTCGATGTCACTGCTTGACGAAAAGGGACGCATCTTTGCCAGCTCCAACCCCGCCAACATCGGGCTCGGCATCTCGACAGGAGAATTCCTGCCCCCTGCACCGCTTCAATCCAGGATGTTGCGTATCGGCCGGCCGTGGGAAGGCCGGGATTTCGCGGGTGGCAGAGAGACGACTCCCCGGAACGCCGCCGACCCGAACGAGCACAGCTTCATCCCCGCCTTGCGCGATCTGGAACTCGGCAGCCGCCATGTCACTTTGCTGTTCGCCATCAATCCGGATTATTTCTCCAACCACGTCATGCAAAAACTGGGGCCCGATGAAGGCTCGGTGCAAGTGCTCAGATACGATGGCACCGTGCTGATCGATTCAGCGCTCGGCACCCATACAGGGATGCAGCTCAACCATCTGCTGCAGGCATTCCGCTTGCCGGAGCGGGAGCTCGGGGAGTTCGAATCGGCGGATCGCGAACAAAAGGCTGTCCTGAGCTCGTTCCGTGCTTCCAGCCTGTATCCGGTGGTGGTGGTCACTCACCTGCAACGCGACAAGGTATTGCAGCCCTGGTGGACCAGCACCAAGACCTTGCTGACCGTGGTCGGGAGTGCGTTGCTGCTGATCATCGCCGTTGCTATCGCCTACTACCGACGCCAGATGCAGATCGCAGCGCAGCGCTCAGCGGTAGAGCGGCAACAGAGCATCAATGCCAAAGTATTCGAAACGAGCAGTGATGCCATCGCCATCACCGATTCCGATCTCCGCATCATATCCATCAATCCCTCCTTCTCGATGATCACCGGCTATAGCGAGGCGGAGGCCATCGGGCAGCCCCCCGCGAACCTGCTTTCCTCCCGACAACAAGATACTGTCTTCTACGCGCAGATCTGGCGGGAGGTGCTTGGCAAGGGCTTCTGGCATGGAGAGGTTGTCAACCGCCATAAGAATGGCAGCCTGTACGACCTGTCTCTCTCCGTAGCGGCCTCGCGGAACAACAATGGGGATGTCGAGCATTTCATCGCGGTCGGGAATGACATCACGGAACGGAAGCGCGCCGAACTGGCACTGCGCCACGAAAGCGAGAAAAGTCTCGCGCTGCTGCACAACGGCAGTGACGGGATACACATCCTGGATGAACACGGCAATGTCATGGAGGCCAGTGAAGCCTTCTGCGCCATGCTCGGCTATACGCGCGATGAGGTCATCGGCATGAACGTCTCGCAGTGGGATGCCAGCATGGATAGCGCCGAGATCAGGATGGCACTGCAGCGGCAGTTCGAACACAAGGGTCGCTCGGAATTCGAATCCAGACATCGGCGCAAGGACGGCGCAGTCTTTGATGTGGAGATCAGTGGCATCCCGCTGTTGCTGGATGGCAAGCCTGTACTTTTCAATTCCTCGCGCGACATCTCCGCGCGCAAGAAAGCGGAAGCCGAGCTGCACATCGCTGCCACGGCCTTCGAGACGCAGGACGGCATCATGGTCACCGATTCCGAGGGCAACATCCTGCGCGTCAACAAAGCCTTCACCGAGATCACCGGCTATGAGCCGGAGCTGGTTATCGGCCAGAATCCCCGCATCCTGAAGTCAGGCAGACACGATGGTTCGTTCTACTCCACCATGTGGCACGCGATCAATACCCACGGTAGCTGGAGCGGAGAGATCTGGAACCGGCGCAAGAGCGGTGAGATCTACCCGGAGCGCCTGACCATCACCGCACTGAAGGATGAGCACGGCAAGCTCGTCAACTATGTGGCTTCGGTCACCGACATCACCCTGCACAAAGCGGCGGAGAACGAGATCCGCAGCCTTGCGTTCTATGACCCGTTGACCGGCCTGCCCAACCGCAGGTTGATGCTGGATAGACTGCAACAGGCATTGGCATCCTGCAGCCGCAGCAAGAAGTTCGGCGCAGTCCTGTTCCTGGACCTGGATAATTTCAAGTCGCTCAACGACACCCTTGGTCACGACAAAGGGGATCTGCTGTTGCAGGAGGTCGCCCGCCGTCTCGAGCTGTGTATCCGCAAAGGGGACACTGTCGCGCGGCTCGGCGGTGACGAGTTCGTGGTGATGCTTGAGGACCTCAGTCCCCACGCGCTGGAAGCCGCCTCCCAAACCGAAGGGGTGGCGGAAAAGATCCTTGAGATGCTGAACAAACCCTATCAGCTCGGTCATCATGAACATCACAACACCCCCAGTATCGGGGCCACCTTGTTCAGCGAGGGACGAGACAGCATAGACGAGCTCATCAAGCAGGCCGATATCGCGATGTATCAGGCGAAAAAGGCCGGACGCAACACGCTGCGATTCTTCGATCCCCAGATGCAGGAAAGCCTGAATGCCAAAGCATCCCTTGAGGACGATCTGCGCAAGTCACTGACCCGCGCCCAGTTCAGCCTGTATTACCAGGTGCAAGTCGATGAGAACTATCGCCCCTTCGGCGCCGAGGCACTCATCCGCTGGATCCATCCCGAGCGCGGACTCGTTTCGCCGGACCAGTTCATCCCGCTGGCGGAAGAGACCGGATTGATCCTGCCGATCGGTGAATGGGTGCTTGAGAACGCTTGCGCCCAGCTCAAGGCCTGGGAGGACACCCCACTGACCAGCGGGTTGTGCCTCTCGATCAATGTGAGCGCCAAACAATTCCACCAAGCCGGCTTCGTCACCCAAGTCAGCGATGCGATACGTCATCATGCCGTCGATCCGGGCAAGCTCGAACTCGAGCTGACCGAGAGCATGCTGCTGGAGAACGTCGACGAGACCATCGCCACCATGGAGGCCCTGAAGCAGCTTGGCATCAAGCTCTCCCTTGATGATTTCGGCACGGGCTATTCTTCCCTGCAGTACCTGAAACGCCTGCCCCTCGACCAGTTCAAGATCGACAAGTCATTCATTCGTGACATCGCAGTGAGCAGCAGCGACCGCGCCATCGTGCAGAGCATCATCGCCATGGCTCACAGTCTGGAATTGGATGTGATCGCAGAAGGGGTGGAGACGCAGACACAATGTGACCTGCTGATGAAGCATGGCTGCCCGCACTATCAAGGCTATCTGTTCAGCAAGCCCGTGCCGATCGCCCAATTCGAAGCCTCCTTATCGTCTTTCACACAGGATTGATTTTTTATTTGCATTTCTCGCCAAGACAGTACATAGTGCGCCCCGCGATTCAAGTCTGTCGTTGTTGTTTGGTTCTGTACCCGCTTTCCTGCGGTATTTCTCCCTTCATCTGTGTGCCGTCTTGAAGTTCGCTCCCAACAGGGCGTATGCCCTAAATTTATCAGGAGATTCATCATGGCAACAGGTACAGTTAAGTGGTTCAACGATTCCAAAGGCTTCGGCTTCATCACGCCTTCTAACGGCGGCGATGATCTGTTCGCACACTTTTCCGCAATTCAAAGCTCTGGCTTCAAGACTCTGACCGAAGGTCAGGCTGTTGAATTCGACATCGTCGCCGGCCCCAAAGGTCAGCAGGCGTCCAACATCCGCGCTGCTTAAATCCATGGCAAAGGAAGAACTGCTCGAAATGAATGGGGTGGTGGACGAGGTCCTGCCGGACTCTCGCTACCGCGTCACACTGGAGAACGGTCACCAGCTCATCGCTTACAGCGCCGGCAAGATGAAGAAGAATCACATCCGAATCATCGCCGGTGACAAAGTGTCGCTGGAAATGTCGCCCTACGATCTGAGCAAGGGACGCATCACGTTCCGCCATATCGAAGGACGCAGTGCTTTCGTGCCGCAAAAGCGCAGGTACTGATCAGTGTAATTGCTGAGAATGCCGGCGGTGCCTAGCGCATCGCCGGCTTTTTTTTACCAGTGTTTGGCCACCGGCTTATTGCAAGACACCTGAAACAAACACCGATCTTCCAGGCGGATCGCCGTCATCGGCCCGCCCCACAGACAGCCGGTATCCAATGCGATGATATTTGGTTCGACCTTCAAGCCCAGCGCTGACCAATGCCCGAAGATGATGGTGGCATCGGCGCTACGACGCTTCTGAATCTCGAACCAGGGCAGATACCCCTCGGGGATATTCCCTACCTCGCCCTTGAACTTGAATTCCATCTCGCCCTGCTTGGTGCAGATGCGTAGCCTGGTGAAGGCATTGACGATGACACGCAGGCGCTTATAGCCCTCCAGCCCATCTTCCCAGCCGTGCGGTGCATTGCCGTACATCTTCTCCAGGAACACCGCGTAGTCGTCGCTGCGCAGTGCGCTTTCGACTTCATGCGCTAATGCCAGTGCCTGCGTCACCGTCCATTGCGGCAACAAACCGGCGTGCACCAGCACATGTGCGCCTTCAGCATGCATCAGGCGCTGATGGCGCAGCCAGTGCAGGAGTTCGTCGCGATCCGGCGCATTCAATACCCCGTCCAGCGTATCGCTGCTATGCAGTTTGCCTATCCCTTCGGCAACGGCCAGCAGATGCAGATCATGATTGCCCAGCACCGTGATCGCACTGTCGCCCAGCGACTTCACCAGACGCAGCACCTCCAACGAACCCGGACCGCGATTGACCAGATCGCCCACGAACCAAAGCTGGTCTTGAACAGGGTCGAAGTCGATCTGTTCCAGCAGTCGCTGCAGCTCGTTGTAACAGCCTTGTATATCGCCTATGGCGTAGATGGACATCTGTGTTTCCCTCTAATCTCTGTAAAATAGGGTAACAGAAAATAACGGCTACTCTATGCACGCGCCCCGACTCACCGCCGCCTGACCGATGCTCTTCAATTCCTACAGTTTCATCTTCCTGTATCTGCCGGTCGTGTTCCTTGGCTTTTTCCAGCTGGGGCGCATTCATCATAGCTACGCTGCAGCGTGGCTGGCACTGGCCTCGCTCGTCTTCTACGGCTATTGGAACCCGGCCTATGTCGGGCTGCTGCTCGGCTCCATCATCTTCAACTATGCGCTGGGCATGTGGATCGCCAAGGCCGGCGTGAAGCAAGAAACCCGGCGCAAGACTCAGCTTCTGACGTTCGCCATCACCGCCAACCTGCTGCTGCTGGCCTACTACAAATACGCCAACTTCTTCCTATCCAGCGTGAACGACCTCGCAGGATCCAGCCTTTCACTTGGCGAGATCATCCTGCCGCTCGGCATCTCGTTCTTCACCTTCACGCAGATCGCCTTTCTGGTCGACTGCTGGCAAGGCAAAGTGAAGGAATACAACTTCGTCCATTACGTGCTGTTCGTCACCTACTTCCCGCACCTGATAGCCGGCCCCGTACTGCATCACAAAGACATGATGCCGCAGTTCGCCCATAACACCACCTATCGCATCAACTGGGACAACGTCGCGACCGGCCTGCTGCTTTTCACGCTTGGCTTATGCAAGAAAGTCCTTTTGGCGGACGCGCTCGCTCCCTACGCCACCGACATCTTCGACGGCGCGCAACACGGCTTGACTACTGGCATCCTGCCCACCATCTACGAAGCATGGTCCGGTGCTTTGGCTTATACATTGCAGATCTATTTTGATTTCTCCGGTTATACCGATATGGCACTAGGCATCGCCCTGATGTTCAACATCCGCCTACCGATCAACTTCAACTCGCCCTACAAGGCCACCAGCATCATCGATTTCTGGCGGCGCTGGCACATCACACTGTCCACCTTCCTGCGCGACTATCTCTACATCCCGCTGGGTGGCAATCGCAAAGGCAAGCTGCGCCGTTACGGCAACCTGCTGGCCACCATGTTGCTGGGCGGATTGTGGCACGGCGCGGGCTGGACGTTCGTGGTCTGGGGTGCCCTGCACGGCATCTATCTCACCATCAACCATCTGTGGCGCGAGCTGATTGCCGAACGATATCTGCACTGGGTGCCGGGTTGGCTGGGCACTCTGGCCAGTGGCAGCCTCACCTTTATCGCTGTAGTGGCGGCCTGGGTGGTATTTCGGGCTGATGACATGCCGCAGGCGATGGTCATGCTCAACGCGATGTTTGGAATAGCTTATCGCCCCATTTCATTCGATGCGGTGATACACGGAAACTTATTGTTGTTTACTGACATGTCGGGTAGCCACCTGATGCGTCTAATGACGCTAGGGCTACTCTGGGTCTGGCTGTTACCGAATTCGACCCGAATCCGCTTCATCGCAGGCAGCAACACACTGATGCTGACACAAACCGCTTTCGCGCTTTACATGCTGTATGTGGCGATAGACCAGTTCGGCAGTTACAGTCCCTTCCTCTACTTCCAGTTCTGACATGAAACAGGCCAAGATATTCTCTGTTGTGGTGATGCTGGCAGTGCTCTGTTACGGCGCGGTCGGTTTCTATTTCCTGCCCAAGGCGACTTTTGTAGGCGAGCTGACACGCATGGCGCTGCTGCCCGAAACACTGTTTGGCTGGACCAAGGTGCAGCCCTCAATAGATATGCGATTGATGCAACAAGCCTCCATGCAGCAGGCCGATGTTCTGGTTATCGGCGACAGTTTTTCCGATGGCCGTGTCTGGCAAACCAAACTCACCGATCAAGGATACAAGGTCCGAACTGAAATGTGGAACAGCATGCGGGGGATATGTGCCGACTTCATGCCCTGGCTGCGCGGCCAAGGCTTTCAAGGTCGATTCATCGTACTGGAATCCATCGAACGCAATCTGGTGAACGACCTCAGCAAGTCGGTGGCTTGCGAAAAGATGCAATATCACCCGAATGCCCGCACCGACGCGCCGCGTCATCCACCTGCCGTCTCCTTCGATGTACATAGCGGAAACTATGCCGGGAAATTATCCACTGGCTTCCGCACCCTGTTGCACACGGTCGAATACGAGCGCCGGAGCAGTTCGGATGATTTCAGCACATGGGCCTTGCCCAATGACGTGACCATGGCGCGCGTAAAGAACGGTTGCGAATTGTTCAGCCATGCCAGCTGCAACGATGCCTTGTTTTTGTCTTATGACTTGCCGGGTGAGATCGACCGTAGCGCGCTGGATAACATCGCACTACTTAATGCCAAGATGGAAGGCGTCACCCCGATATGGATGTTCGTACCAAACAAAAGTACGGTTTACAGATATGCCGACAAACGATTCTGGAACGAAGCTGAACGTCTATACGGCGCGCCGAATCTGATGCGCATGATGCAGCGCGCGCTGGATGACAAGACCGTCGACCTGTTTCCCGCCAATGGCACGCACGTATCAACGACAGGCTATCTGCTACTGGGGGATGAGATGCTCAAGGCGCTGCACAAGGCTGAGTCCTCACCAAATCCCCGTTAGTCACCATCCGAAAAGGTGGTGCTACCCGCCGCCGGATCCCAAGCCTCGATCCCGTCCAGCGGATAGTTGTAACGCAGGGCATAGCGCACGCGACGCAATTTCCCCAGCCAGGTCGGACGAGCGAAATTGTGCGGGTTGTCGGGGGTATTGCCGCCATCCGGCCTGCGCAATGAGGGCAGGTAGTAGCGATAGAACTCCAGCTGTGTGATGCCCCATTTCATCACGAACATGCGACCGCCCTGATTGTGGGTGATGCGCCCGGTACTCGCCATACCGAAGTGATAAAAGCGGCTTGCGCCGACCATGCGAAAATTGCGGCAACCGGCCACCCAGAACTTCATCAGCAGGTCATCGTCGCTGCTCATGCCGGGCGAGAACTCCAGACTGTAACCGCCAACCATGGTCCACCACTTTTTGTGGAACAAAGTGGGTTGCGAAGCCGCCCCTTCCCGGTCTCCGCGTGGATCATCGAAACAGCCCTGCAGGAACGCCGCTTCATCGAAGGTCTCCGGCGTGCGGCCAAAGTCGCGCTTGATGATGATCTCGTTGCCACCATCTTCAGGCTGGACCAGCGTGCCGAAGAACAAAGCCAGGTCGGTATCTACCGAAGCGATCGCCTCCATGAATGCCGTGTCCCATCCCGGCGCGGCGACCATATCGTCGTTCATGAACAGCACCCATTCGTGCTTCGCCTGCGCCACCGCGTGATTCACCGCCAGGCAAACGCCGACATTCTTGCCGCTTTGCGTGTACTTGATGCCATTGGCTTGCACCCATGCCAGTGAACCATCGGAACCGTCATTCAGATGCACGATGATCTCGTGGGCGTGGGCCGAATGTCTTTGCAGGCTCTCCACGCACAATTTCAGATGCGGCAGATTGTTCCAAGAGGGGATGACGATGCTGAACATATTGCTTCCTTAATTTTGATAAAACCATGTGGGCATCCCCAACACTGACGCTAGGCCCGCGCGCCTCCGCAACGCCGACGAAAGGGGAAGCCTTAATCAGCGCGCCATTAAATCAATTGTCTGCGTCTTGCCTGCTTTACTATCCCAAAGGCTGCAATGGAGTAACCCGCTAGGAACGGCACAAACATCAGCACACGTACTTCGCCTGCCGCTTTAACCATGAAGAGGGCCGCGATACCTTGCAAGACGGCTAGCGCTGTGTAGATCGCCGTTACCTTGCCATGCGACAAACCCATCCGGTTGATCAACTGGTAAAGGTGAGAACGATGCGCCATGAATACCCGCTCCCCCGCCAGCAGCCGCCGCACGAAAGTGAATGTCGTATCAAAGATGAAATGTAGCAGCAGTAACGGCACCACGAATAGCGAAGTGTGCGAATGGTCGTAACGGGCGGCGATCACCGCCATCACCGCGAACACCAAGCCGAGAAACGTGCTGCCCACATCGCCCATGAAGATCTTCGCGACGGGCAGATTGAAGATCAGAAAGCCCAACGCCGCCGCTGCCAAAGTCAGCGAAGCCAGATAGATGAAGTGGCTACCCTGCTGGAACGAGATATAGGCTAAGAATGCTGCCGCGATGACTGCCGTGCCGGCCGCAAGACCGTCCAGCCCGTCGATGAAATTGTAGGCGTTAGTCAGACCGAAGACCCATAGCATCGTAAGCGGGTAAGCCCACCCGCCCAGCTCCACCAACCCCAACCACGGCAAGTGCATCACATCGATGACGATACCGGACAGCATCGCCACGACGACCGCCAGCAACTGACCAGTCAGCTTGACCTTAAACGTGCAATGCTTCATATCATCGTAGAACGAAATTGCGGCGATAATGAATGCCGCAGCCAGAAAGCCGCCGAAATAGAGCGAATAGATCGGCGATCTATCTCCTATCAAATGAATCAGGACGATGCCGATCAGAAACGCGGCCACCATGGCAAGCCCGCCACCTCTTGGAGTAGGCTTATAGTGCGATGAGCGCCCGTTCGGAATATCCATTACACGCAGACGGCGAACCAGCAAATCCGTGATGGTGGCCGAGATACCGAAGATAACGACGGCAAAGATCAGATGCTGTGCGAATACAATCATATCTATACTCTTGAAGAACCAGCATCCGGATAGTTAATTATCTTCATTTCATTAGATGCCAGCTTGAATACCATTTGAAGCCGAAACATATTCAGGCACCCACTGCTTCAGTCGCGCTCGCACCGCGTTTCCCGAGAATATCTGCTCACTACATATCCAAGCTAACAAACTCTGCATATCCTCGGCAGAGACTGTCCTTGCCTCTGCAATACGCAATTTCGGATGGGGTGTTGGCAAGGTGTGCTCTTCGCCGGCGATCAGCTCCTCATACAGCTTCTCACCGGGCCTTAGGCCCACAAATTGGATTGATACATCATCCTCGTTCAATCCGGAAAGCCTGATCATGTCCTTGGCCAGCTCAACGATCTTCACGGGCTCCCCCATGTCGAGTACAAATATCTCCGCTCCCTTGCCCATATATCCTGCCTGCATAACCAGCTGGGCCGCTTCGGGTATCGTCATAAAGAATCGGGTAACTTCAGGATGCGTCACCGTAAGCGGCCCCCCGCTGGCAATCTGTTCGCGGAACTTAGGGATCACGCTGCCGCTGCTACCCAGAACGTTGCCAAAGCGCACTATTATGAAACGCGTTCCCCCGGGCTGTTGCAAACCCTGGCATACCATCTCTGCCAATCGCTTGGTGGCGCCCATTACATTGGTCGGATTTACCGCTTTATCGGTTGAGATCAATACGAACTTCTCAACACCATATTTTTGCGAACATGTTGCAACGCACCAAGTACCGTAAACATTGTTGCGTACTGCCTGCCAGGCATTGTCCTGTTCCATCAGGGGTACATGCTTGTACGCCGCCGCATGGAATACCACACTGGGCTGATATTCTTCAAATACCTGCTCCAATCTCGCCGTATCACGCACATCACCCGCCAGATAGGCAATTTCCAATTGCGGGAATCGTTTGGCCATGTCCTGCTCGATGTTGTACAGCGCGAACTCGCCTGCATCGAGCAGAATCAATTTTCCCGGCATATAACGCGCAATCTGACGGCACAATTCAGCTCCGATAGAGCCACCGGCACCGGTTACCAGCACGACCTTACCCGCCAACTGTTGATGCAATCCCACCTCATCCAGCTGTACTGGATCGCGCCCGAGCAAATCCTCCAGCTCGACCGCGCGTAACTGAGAAATCGATACCCTGCCGCTCAGCAGGTCTTCAAATGCAGGTACCGTCATCACCTTCACGCCGGCTTTCACGCACAAACTAGTGGCACGCTTGCGCTGCCGGTGCGAAACACTGGGCATCGCGATAACCACTTGAGTGACGCCAAGCCGCTGCACTGTATTCGCCAATTCACCCAGCCTTCCCAAAACACGCACACCGTTCAACATGGTGCCGATTTTGTCTTCATCATCATCCAGGAAGCCAACCACGCGCCACGCGGTATTAAGCGCCAATTCTTTTGCAAGACTCGCAGCCGCATCGCCAGCCCCCAAAATCAATACAGGCTCGCCAGACCATTTGATATCCGAAAACAGCGTCTGCTCTTTCCACAAGCGGTATACCAGCCGCCCTCCGCCCATCATCAGCAGCAGCAACGCCGGATAGATGATAAGTACAGAACGCGGCAGCACAACTTCAAGGCGCAACATCCAGAAGAACAGCGGAATTGCGCCCGCGCCCAGAACGACCGCATATAAGATCCGCCGCAAATCGTTTACGCTGGCATAGCGCCATATGCCACGGTAAAGACCCAGTGCGAAGAATGCGATGCCCTGAACAGGCACCACCCAAACAAGCGTTTGCCGAAGTTCGCTGGAAAAGGCTTCAGGCAATTCAAAGTTGAAGCGCAAAAGATAGGCGCCAATCCAAGCTACGGCTACCGCAACAATGTCATGCAGCAGTGCCAAAACTGAGCGGGCATTTACTTTGGCGATCCCGGGCATGTTCAGTAAGCGTTGGTGCCGCGCATGCCGCCCAGAATGGTTCTGAAGATAATCTTCAAATCGAACCAGAATGACCAGTTATTGATGTAATACAGATCGAACTGGACCCTCTTTTCCATCTTATCAATGGTATCCGTTTCGCCGCGCCATCCATTCACCTGAGCCCAGCCCGTAATGCCGGGCTTCACCTTGTGCCGCAACATATAGCCATGGATCAATTTCCGATATTGTTCGTTGTGCGCAACGGCATGGGGCCGGGGGCCGACTATTGACATGGATCCCTGCAATACATTGAAGAATTGCGGCAGTTCATCCAGGGAAGTCCTGCGCAGGAAAGTACCGAACGGAGTGATTCTTGGATCGATCTTTTTTGCCTGCTTAATCTCTGCATCATCTTCCATTACAGTCATGCTGCGAAACTTCCATACCTCAATTACCTGGCCATTAAGACCGTAGCGCCGCTGCTTGAAAATGACCGGCCCGCTGGAAGTGGCTTTAATGGTGGCAGCTATCGCCAACATTATTGGAGAAATAATCAACAGTATCGCCAGCCCCAACACCACATCTTCCAGTCTTTTCACGAGCTCGTTCGTGCCATACATCGGGCTCTCAAACACACTTACCAGTGGAACATCGCCCAGATTAGTCCAACGCGCATGAAACAGATCTGAGACAAAGATATCCGGCACGATATAAACAGACACCGTCGTATCGGCAAGTTGCTCGACAAGTTTCCTTATCCGCCTCTCCTCTTGTATGGGATAAGTTACGTACACGCTATCAATAGCCCCTTCATGAATCATCTCGAACAGCGATGAAATAGGCTTAACCCCTTTATCAGCTGACGCCTGATCATCGTAATGCGCCTGAAGGTGCAGCCCCATCCAAGGTGAGCTGGCTATTTGTCGTTCAAGTGCTGCAGCCTTTTCGCCACCTCCCACTATCGCCACAGATCGCGAATTCAACCCAACCCTTCTGAGCGCTCGCAGAAAATAACGCAGCACCATTCTTTCCAGCATCAGCAATGCCGGAGTTGCTATTACCCACCCCATCATGACGACACGGGAATAATGAACGGAGGATTTCCAAAGGAAGCCCAAGGCGAGCATTACACAAACGGTAAGCAACCAAACGAAGATGATCGCCCAAGCCTCTCGGCGTATAGAGTCGCCACGCCATGACTCATAGAGGCTCTGCCACTCAGCCAAGAACAGGAAAACAACAGCGCCGACGACACCGGCCAGCTTGTAATCCATTCCAAAGGGGATTCCATACGCAGTTGCACAACCCCATAGCAACAAAGCGATCAGCGCGGCATCCAACAACCGATGCAATAGCCCCAGTCGCCCCCCCTGCTGCCTAACGAAACCTTTACGAAAGTACATCCTTACACCCCTGCTTCCGACTGATGAGCAATTCAAATTCAAATTTGAATCTTTCCGTGGAGAAACGCACCGCATTCTCCCGGCAAGCATTTGAAGTGAATTTCTCGATATGTGCTTCGAATGACTCTACCGCTTTACACAATGAATCCGTATCCTGACGACCAAAGAACAAACCTGTGGCAGCACCATCTTCTTCGGCATCCCCCCCGAGCCCCCGAACCGTCTCCAGTGCCCCACCTTTGCCATAGGCGATTACCGGTGTTCCACAAGCCTGCGCTTCAAGCGGCGCAATGCCAAAATCTTCCTCGGCTGCAAAGACGAACGCCTTAGCGCGCTGCAAATAGTCTATCAGTACATCTTCGGACTGGAACCCAAGCATTTCCACGTTGGGACCGGCCAGTGCCTTGATCTTGCGAAAATCAGGCCCGTCGCCAATGACCACGAGTTTTCGACCGGGCATCTGGGAGAATGCCTCTACAATCAAATCCATTTTTTTGTACGGCACCATTCTCGATGCCGTGACATAGAAATCTTCTTTACCGTTTGGCGGGACAAATTTCGAGATTGCAACAGGCGGATAGATCACCACTGAATCACGACGATATACTTTTTGGATGCGCCGGGCGATAAATTGAGAGATAGCAATAAATTCATCCACTCCGTTGGCAGTCCGCACATCCCATATTCTCATCTTATGGAGAATCCATCTTGCAGCCAAACTGCGCAAGCCGCGATCCAATCCGGATTCCTTGAGATACTGATGCTGCAGATCCCAGGCATAACGCATCGGCGAATAGCACATGCACACATGCCGTTGGTCCGGACCGGTTATCACGCCTTTCGCCACAGCATGACTACTGGAAATCACCAAGTCGTAGCCAGACAAGTCGAATTGTTCTACCGCCAGCGGCATCAGCGGCAGATACCCCCTGTACTTCTTGCGGGCGAACGGGAGATTCTGAATAAACGAGGTTTGGACAGTCTTGTTCTTGATGAACCCCCGCTGTCCATCGGGCAAGAAATCCACGAGGGCAAACAGATCCGCTTCAGGGTAACAATCCAGCATCGCCTCCAAAACGCGCTCTGCCCCTGCGTAGACAACCAACCAGTCATGAACGATCGCGATCTTCAAAATATCCCTTTATTTCAAACCGGATGGACCATTAGTCACGGACTTCGTCATTCCCGCGAAGGCGGGAATCCAATTTATTGAAGAATCCCTGCGAAGCGGGTAAATATCATAACTCTGTCCGCTCTGCGGGCTACTTTTATGCTGGATTCCCGCCTTCGCGGAAATCACGAGAGTAATGGCTAATTTGGGTTCAATCTGATTACTTTACCTGAAACAGGCTTGGTATTTTCTCTTGAGTCTGCGCTAAGCAGAATACCTTTGGCATACCTCGCGCGTTTGTTGCGCGCAACTTGCCCATGAATATCTCTCCAGCTGCTCTTTCCCGCGACTTACGAGATCTGCTGCCAGGCCCGTATTTTCCGCAACCTTGGCCATCGCATCGCTAATTTCATCAACCCTGACTGGATCAACCAATAAAGCGGCTTCACCTGCAACTTCCGGAATCGAAGTAGTAGATGAGGATATTACGGGAATTTGCGCTGCAAAGCCTTCCAGGATTGGCAGGCCGAACCCTTCATACAGCGACGGATACACTAGTGCCGTCGCAGACTGCATCAGCGCTTTGAGGTCACTTTTCGATACCCACTTGAGCCAGCGCCCAAATCCCTCACGCTCCATCTCCTCGATATCCCGAAGTAGATCATCGCTCCCCCACCCATACGCGCCCACAATAATCAATGGATGGGCGGCTCGGATAGCGGGGCTTAATGCGCGATGTGCTTGAATAATCCGCCGGACATTTTTCCTGGGTTGCAACGTCCCCACAAAGAGGAAATAGCCTTCATTCAAGAGATACTTCTGCAACACGGCTGTATTCTCATTCTGGCCAAGTCTTGGGCACAGGGATTCATCATAGCCGAGTGGAATCACCGTTATATCTTGTTCGCAGACCCCGTAGAATTCAACGATATCTGCTTTGCTGTATTCGGAAATTGTGATGACGTGTTCCGCCCACTTCACGGTTTGACGGAATACGGCATTCTTGGTGCGCCTCAGATTTGCCGATACCCACTCCGGATGCACAATTGGAATCGCATCCATGATTGTTGCAACGACAGGCACGGATCGCAATTTCGGAATGTGGTGATCCGGCGCATGAAAGACATCAATTTTGGAACGAAGTCCGCCCGATCCGAGATACGGCAACCCGGTAATGATTGAAAATGCACTATTCGCAGAGAATTTCCCCGGCAGACATTCAAGCGGCCTTGGAGCCTCCTGACGCACCTTGACTTCATCCAACACCCCAAATGCAACAGCATGCGGAGATACATTATTTCGGCAATGCTCAAGCCACAGGTTCTCGGTGTATACCCCGATACCATCAATATGCCCAGCCAGCAAACCCCGGGCCCACGCACTCACTCCCATGCCAAGTCGCATTTAATCAACCAGCAATTGGCTCATGGCTCAACATCCAGCGCAACGTCGTTTCGAGCGAAGGCGCTTCAAGTTCTCCAATCAATTCTTGCAAACGAGCGGGGTCGCCACTCAAGGTCTTCACTTCGTTCTGCCGAACGAAGGCAGGATTAACTTCCACATTGATCGAGTGCCCGGTGATAGTTTCCGCCATTTCCAGCACCTGGCGCAAAGAATGGGTCTTTCCTGAACAGACATTTACCGTTTCGCCTGCGGGCGCGCATTCCAACAGCCGCCTATACACTGCCGCCACCCAGCGAACATCGGAAAAATCGCGCCAAACATCCAGATTCCCCAGCTCAATCACATCCGCACGACGGCGAAAATGATCAACGATCTTGGGCAGTAAAAATGAAATACTCTGCCCCACCCCGGTGTAATTGAACGGGCGGGCGATGACAATAGGCAATCTATCGAACCACAAGTGCGCCATATATTCCATGGCCAATTTACTCACCGCATAGTCATTGGCAGGATTCGGACGCGTTGATTCATCCAACACGCCCTCTGCTGCATTGCCATAGATATTCGCGCTACTTGCAAGTAGCACACGCCGGAGAGGCTTTCCTGTTTTTGCCAGCGCCTCCAGCAGATTGCGTGTGCCAATCAAGTTAACGCGGTAAAACGCTTCGGCATCGCCATGGCCGACAAAGGCAATACCGGCCAAATGAGCGACCGCATCGGGTTGAACATCATTGATCAAACTCGCAAGGCCCGCCGCATCCGCAAGGTCGATGCAACGGTAACGCGGGGAAGCAGGCAGCTCGGCCATGCCGATACCATAAACCTCCCAGCCAGCCGATTCCATTTCGCGCGCCAGATACTGGCCGGTGAAACCGTCCAGACCGGTGATCAACGCCCGCTTCATTCCGCTATGCTTCAGAACGAAATCCCGCGTTCAACGCGGCGCAGGTCTGCCTCAACCATCATTTGGCACAACTGCTCCAATGTCGTTTTAGGTTCCCAGCCCAGCTTCTCTTTCGCCTTGGCAGGATTGCCGATCAACAACTCCACCTCGGCCGGGCGGTAGAATTTAGGATTGACGCGCATCACCACCTTGCCAGTCGCAACATCAACGGCCGTTTCATTTTCAGCGGACCCTTTGAATTCGACTGTGATACCCGCCCCCTTGAACGCCATCCGCACAAAATCGCGAACTGTCTCAGTGCGGTTGGTTGCCAACACAAAAGTGTCCGGCTCGTCCGCCTGCAACATGCGCCACATACCTTCCACATACTCCTTGGCGAACCCCCAGTCACGCTTCGCATCCAGGTTGCCCAGCTCTAAGACATCCTGCTTGCCCAATTTTATTCTGGCCACTGCATCCGTGATTTTGCGCGTGACAAATTCCAGCCCCCTCAGCGGCGACTCATGATTGAACAAAATACCGCTGGAACCAAAGATACCGTAGCTCTCACGGTAATTGATCGTCATCCAGTGCGCATAGAGCTTCGCCACACCATAAGGGCTGCGTGGATAGAACGGCGTTTCTTCGATCTGAGGAATCGCCTGTACTTTGCCGAACATCTCTGACGTGCTGGCTTGGTAGTACCGAATCTTCGGATTGACGATGCGAATTGCCTCAAGCAAATGCAGAGGTCCCAACCCGGTGATTTCAGCAGTAGCCAGAGGCTGATCGAACGAAACGGCAACAAAACTTTGTGCCGCCAAATTGTAAACCTCAGTCGCCCCGGTGCTTTGCAACAAACGAATGCTGGATGACAAATCCGTAAGATCGTATTCAACCAAATGCAGGTTCGGATTCTTATCGACACCCAACTCTTGAATCCGCCAGAAATTTACTGAGCTGGTTCTCCGATAGGTACCGTAAACGGTGTAACCCTTTTCCAGCAGGAGTTGTGCCAAGTAGGCCCCGTCTTGTCCGGTGATACCAGTTATTACTGCTGTTTTATTTGTCATACTTATGTCGGCTTTCAATTGATTTCAAACTTTATTGTCTCATCACACGGCTTTACTTGACTGGCCAAATGAGAAAATCCCAAATGGCGCATCATAAATACTAAAAATTAACGCGCTCCAACTCCACCACCAACGGCATGTTGCGAACCTGCGTATGGATCGAACCTATGTATTCGCCCAGCACACCAATAAAGAAAGCTTGAATCGCCCCGAAAAAGAATACGCCGATAAGAATGGGAGCTGCGCCCAATTGGAAAGAATCCCAATATAGCAACTTTGCAACAAAGAATATCATCGCAGCGATCAGGCTAAAGAACGCGAGGACAAATCCGCTCATTGCCATTAAGCGCAATGGGATTTTAGAGTGGTTTGTAATACCAAGCATCGCGATGTCATACAAGGTGTAGAAATTATTCTTCGTGATCCCTCGTTGCCTTCTTGGCTGTTTAAACGGAACGGTGGCGATGGGAAAACCTATCTCGCAGAGAAGACCACGGAAATAGGGATAGGAATCTTGAATACCTCGAAGAATATCGACAACAGCTTTATCGAACAAACCCGCCCCGGTTGCATTTTGCACCAAAGGGACTTCCGAGATTTTTGAAATGAGGAGGTAATAGGCTTTTCTCAGGCCGAACATGATTGAAGACTCTTCACTCTCCGGCTTAACTGCAAGCACAGTCTTGAATCCTTGCTCCCATTTCTTTACAAATTCAACAATCATCTCGGGCGGGTCTTGCAGATCGGATGCTATCAAAACACAAGCATCACCACGAGACTGAAGAATGCCGTAATACGGAGACCTGATATGCCCGAAATTTCTTGCATTTACGATAAGTTTAATGCGCTTATCAACTGCTGCCTTCGCCTTGATTTTGCTGACAGTCGAATCAGTCGAGCAATTATCGATACAAATATGCTCGTAGTCGTAAGGAAGGCTCTCCATAACCTTTTCGATACGCTGACACAACTCGTCAATGTTTTCTTCTTCGTTATAGCAAGGCGTCACGATACTGATCAGTTTTTTATGCATGTTCTCAACCATTTTTATAAACCCAGTGATTCATCAAGAGCCAACTCACAGCCACACTGGGGACGAGACAGGCAGCTTGCCCCAGATATGCATTCAAATACTCGCTCTCAGTCAGCAGGGCCAACAACGCCGCGTTAAGCAGATAAACAATGGCATAAGCCAGAATAAACTTGCCGAATACAAACCAACCGCCTGCTGCTTTAAAAACCAAGCGGCCAATACTGAAGTAATTGAAGATTACACCCACAATCGTCGAAATTAGAAGCGCAACCAAATATGGCATGCCCACAAAAACCAAGCCAGCATAGATGCTATATCCGAACAAGGTGTTCAGCACACCCACGCCCAGAAATTTGAACATCCGCTCACCACGTGCAATATTCCGGAGGCTGAGATCGCTCATTCTAAAACGCCCCGGAAGTGTGGGTTCGCAACATGGCGGATGCCTCTCGAATTATCCCTTCCAGAGAGTCTAATTCAGGCTGATAACCAAAATCGGCCGCGCGCTTATTCATCGAATAATAATGCGGCTTTCCGCCTGTCGCATTGATAGCGGCATGCGATTCCGTCACCTCGTAGCGCAGACCGAATTCGTTCTCCATGGCCTGCAGCAGGCCCGGCTTGTCTATGGGGGCCTTGCTGTAGCAATCGACGACCGCATTGGCAGCAGGAGCAGCCAGCAAGGATGTCACCAGGCGGTAAAAATCGGAAGGATGCAGATAGTCGCGCACAATGTACTCGGAGGATGTTTTCAGCACTGTTTTGTCGCGGATGGCACGCAGCATGTCAGTGACGAGGAAACGCGCATTGATATCCTGAGTACGGCTGAAATAATTGAATACTCGGATATCGATGATGTGCAGTTCGGGATGGGCTCTGTGCTTGCATTCGGCATGCAACTTCGCCACACCATACCACTCATGGGCGGCAAGGTCGTTGATTCGAATGACCGCCGGCGTATCGCGACGTGCAGGCTCCGCAAAATTGGAGCCGTAGGCAGCGCCGCTACTCAGGAACAGATAGCGGCATGCCGGATGTGAGTCAAGATATTCCAGCACCATCTCGTCGAAATGCGCGGTAATGTCAAAGACGGAGCTGCCCATCTCCAATAATTGCGCTGGATTGCCGACCCCGACAAAGTTGATCACAGCATCGAATTCGTGCTGCGCCAATTCACTAAAGTCGCTTACGGGGTAGCGGTCGGGCAAGCCAGCAGCAGTCAGCCACTCTCCCAACACATCCGGGCGGCGCGCGAACAAATGCAGATGTTTGTCCGCATCCATCGCACAGGCGACAACCAAGTCTCTGGCAATCTGGCTGGTCGCCCCAAGGACAGCGATCC
This sequence comes from Pseudomonadota bacterium, assembly GCA_043827165.1. Lineage (GTDB taxonomy): Bacteria > Pseudomonadota > Gammaproteobacteria > Burkholderiales > Gallionellaceae > Sideroxyarcus. Next base: position 127,543 of record JBDRPJ010000006.1, on the reverse strand, counting down.
TGCTAGTTTTTGTCATGTGAGGCTAGTCCAGTGTGCCGATTTCCAGATTATCCGATTTCTTGTGGAGGCCAATCAGCATGTCCTTCCTTATCTCGGCTCTCGGCAACAACGGCGACAAATCCTCCAACGGAGGGGATACGATCGATCCGTCTTTATTTTGTACCAGAGAAAGCTTGGGCACAAACGGCTGTTCTGGATGCGTGAACACCTCGCAAATGACGGGCCCTTTAGCCGCCTGCACTGTGGGAAGCACTTCTTCCGCATCTTCCCATGTACGGATCTGGAATGAGGGGAAGCCAAATGCGTAGGCGAGTTTGGAAAAATCAGGACAGCTGACGCCAGACTTCTTGTCTGAACAAGAATAGCGACCAGAGAACAGCGCCTTCTGGGTGTGCTTGATCATTAAATATCCGTCATTATTGAAGATGAATATCTTGATCGGCAGATTGTGGTGAGCGATGGTCTGCAATTCTTGCAGATTCAACATCATGCCGCCGTCACAATTCAGGCACATCACCTCCCTGCCCGCCCCGAAAGCCGCGCCGATCGCGCCAGGTAAGCCGAAACCCATCTCGCCTAATCCGGTCGATGTCATCATCCTCTGGCCAGCCTTGAATTTGAGAACTTGGTGACCCGATAGCAGTGCAGTTCCCATATCCGTCACGACAATTTGGTCGTCGTGGAAGTACTTCTCCAGCACTTGCATGAAGCGGTAGGAATTAATGAACTTAGTACCCGCCTCGTTTGACATGTCAGCGTGCTCCGGGCCAACGACCGGATAACGCTCACGATATATCTCGCACTGTCTTACCCAGTCGGCACGGTGGTAGGTCTCGTTTGTTTTGCTCACAAGCTGATCGATGAACTCCCCGGCATCGCTCAATATCGGGCTGGCAATACGATCACCCAGCTTGAGCAATTCGTCGGCATCGATGTCGACGGTGGCAATCTGCGCGGCTCGGGCGAATTCCGTCAGGTCGTAACCGACCTGAGGAATGGCAAGACGCGTGCCGATGCAGATCAGCGCATCGCAGTTCTGCAGCACAAAGTTTGCTGCTCTCTGTCCGTACACTCCGGCCCTGCCGAAGCAAAGTGGATGGTCAGAATCCAGGATGTCGCAGGCTTGCCATGTCACTAGCACAGGAACGCCCAACTTTTCGACCAGATCTCTGACCTTTTCTGCCGCGCCGGCCAGCCTGATGCCATGCCCCAGCCAAAGAACCGGTCTGGTCGAACCGGCAAGCAACTTTTCAACCGCAGCCACGCCCTCATGAGCCTGAAGAATCCGCGCCGCGCCTGCTGGCGCTGCCTTTGCTTCTGGCACCACAACAGACACTGGATTCATTTTGCTTTCTTCGACCATGGCCGCCTGGATATTCATCGGCACATCTATCCAGACCGGCCCCTGTCGGGAAGCACCCGCTATCGAGTATGCCCTAGAGACGACATCAAGCACCTCCTCCGCCTGCATGACCCGCGCTGTCCACTTGGTTGCCTTCTCCACCATCTCGGTGCTGTCGTAACCTTGCACACCCCAGATTCTCAAAGGGTTGTCGGCAGTGGTATAGCGCGAGTTCTCGTTGCCGGAGATCACCATTACAGGCATCGAATCCATCCAGGCACTGACCACCCCGGTCACGCCGTTGGTCGATCCCGCGCCGGTCGTCAGCAATGCAACGGTGACCTTTCCGGTCATGCGGTAATACGTTGTCGCTGCCATCACGGCTGCCTGTTCGTGGTGAACACAGACAATTTCCGTATAACCGAGACGGGTGATTGCGTCGAATATCTGCGCGTTACCCGCACCTACGATACCGAATACGTGTCGGATCTCCTGGTCGGCAAGAAACTTAGCGATGTAATCGCTGGCCTTTTTTTCTGACACGGTTAATTCCTCACTTGTCTGACAGCATCATGCGATGCCACTGCGCGGTTAATTTGATAGCTTCATCCAGCGGCGTATACACCGACAAGCCAAATTCGTTTTGAGCATGCGTCGTATCCGGCAACAACTGTGAGGCTCGTCCAGGGCTCCTTGGCGCAGTGTTAAACATGATCTCCAGAGAAGGCTCGAAATTCTTCGCGACTTCTGTTGCCAAGTCTTGCAGGGTGACGCCCACCGGACTGCCCACGTTAACCACGTCTCCGCTCTGACCGGCGGTCAAGATTCTCAAAAACCAATACGCCGCGTCACTGCCATAGAGGTAGCTGCGGACCACTTGACCATCACCCAGAACGCGGATGTGATGGTCGCGCAGTGCATCAGACAGGAATGTTGTTTGCGCCCATGGCGTATCCAAGGGCTGGTAAGGGCCGACAAAGGAGAAAGGGCGCGCCACAAGAACGGGGATGCGCGACTGCGCGCGCGCTGCGGAACATAAGGTTTCGGCAAAGCGTTTGGCATTGGCGTAGATAAAACTCGCATCCGGTGCAGGTGCGCCCTGAGCACTCTCCGACACACCCTTCGATGTCGTTGGTTGCGGCCCGCTGACCAGACCCGAGCTCAAATACAGCAGTTTTTTGAGTCGCCCCATTCGCTCCGCAGTCCGCATGACTGACATCGTTCCATCAACAATGACCGATGCTGTGTCCAAAGGATTGGAAGCATGCGTCCTCACATCCGGATTCGCTGCCGCGTGAATCACCCAGTCCGCATCACTGGGGAATTGTCCGAGCTGCCGTACATCAGATTTGATCAGCTTGATGTCCGGGCGCATTGCCAAGTGGGGCAAACGATTCGCGAATTGGTCGGTACTGCGCGAAATCAACGACAGCTTGATGCCGAATTGATAACCGTCGTTCAGCGCTGCGACCATCTCGGCAATCCACGTTCCGACGAAACCAGTGCCTCCTATGACAACCAGTTCAGAATCTCGCAACAGATCAAGATCCTTGTCACGTCCGTCCAGAATCCTCAGGCAATCGTGGCGTGTTCTTTCTATGCATTCCGGTTTCATTCGTTTCCTTTCCTGGCTCGTTGGGCTAGCTCTTTCGCCACCTCGAGAATTATGTCTTCCTGACCCGCGACGATCTTCCGCCGCCCCAGTTCAAAAAACACATCGCGCGGATCGATATTGAATTCATTGGCGATACGCGAGACCGGCTTCATAAATCCTGAAAACACACCCGCCATACCGCTTACCACGCTGACTGATTTGATGGTGGGTATTTCCTTCATCAAGTTCTGTTCGGCCAAGTCGGCGGCATCCAATATTTTGTACAGATCGATACCCGTGCTGTATTTCAAGCGCTCCAGCACAGCAATCAGAACTTCCAGTTGTGCATTGCCCGCGCCTGCGCCGAAGCCGCGTGCACAACCGTCCAGCAAAGTGGCTCCCGTCTCAGCCGCAGCAATCGAATTCGCAATGGCCATTCCCAGATTGTTGTGGGCATGAAAACCAACAGCGATCCCGAGTCCGTTCAATAGTGTTGATACCCGCTCTCGAACATCTTCAGGTGTGAAATGGCCGGATGAATCCATGAACACCACACCTTCGGCGCCGTATGATTCCATCTTCCTTGCCTGCTCCAGAAGCATCGTCGGTGAAATCATGTGGGACATCATCAGACATCCCCAAACTTCTACGCCTTGGCTGCGCGCGAAACTGATATGGCGTTCGCAGATATCAGCCTCGCTACAGTGCGAAGCGACACGAACCACATCAACACCCATCTCCAGCGCGGGTTTCAAATCCCGGTCAATAGTGGCAAAGCCAGGTATGACATGAATACCCAGCTTGGAATTGCTCAGGTTCTCACGTGCCGTCGTCAATGCAACATGGTCAGGCGTTTTGGCTTCGCCAAGTTGAAGCGAGGACGCGCCAAGGCCATTTCCATGCCCGACCTCAACGATAGATACGCCAGCCGCATCGGCTGCCTTGCAATACGATGCGATATTCTCCGCGCTCAGTTGATGCCCTACGGCATGATTGCCATCACGCAGTGTCGGGTCGCTGATTCTGATCTTCTTGGTCATCTCCATCAGTGCCCCTTCGATTTCTTGTGCGGCGCGACACTTGCGTATTCTTCCGCCATTGCAATGGCTGCACAGTTGATTATGTCCAGATTGCCCGCGTAGGCGGGTAAATAGTCGCCCAGACCACGCACTCTTACCATCACCACTATCCTCCCATTCTCGACCATTGGCCCCAGAATGATTTCGTAGCCGGGGACATAGCTCTGAACTTTGTCTACCAATCGCGATAATTCTGCAGCCAGTTTCGGAATGTCGGGATTGGCGACCTTGGCAAAGATTGTGGTCTGCATGTCTACGCAGGGTTCGGCAGGGTTCAGGTTCAATATAGCCTTGGTACGCCGCGCACCAGAAAATTCCATCAGACCGTCTTCGGTCGTTTTGATGTATTCATCCAGATTCTGCCTTGTTGCGGGGCCGGCGCTTCTTGAGGCGATGCTTGAGACCACCTCGATGTAATCCACCTCTGACTGCGTTTGCCCGATTGCATAAGCCACCGGTATGGAGGCTTGCCCACCGCAAGTCACCATATTTACATTGAACTCATTCAAACAATCCGCAAGATTGACACTCGGCACGCTCATCAATCCAATTTTGGCCGGCGTCATATCGATGACACGCTTGCCCATTTTTTCAAAGATTGGCGCATGTTCGAAGTGGCTCTTTGCTGAGGTTGCATCAAAGACCAGGTCGCAGCATTCCGGATTGTTGATGATGTAATCAATCCCTTCTGCCGAAACAGGCACACCCAATGAAAGCGCCTTCAGCATGCCGGATGAGGACAAATTTCTGCCAATGAATGCTCCACATTCAAGATGGGAAGAGCGCAGCACTTTGATCAGTAGATCAGTGCCGATATTCCCGCTCCCGATTATGGCTATCTTAAGTTTTTTATTTACTTGATTCACGGCTTGTCGATTTCCTTGAATTAGAAATTCACCCCAAAGAACGCTTCCAGCTTGGCGATGACGAAATCCAACATCTCCTTGCTCAAGCCCGGATACACGCCGATCCAGAAGGTGTCGTTCATCACGGTGTCAGTGTTGGTCAGCTCGCCCGAGATGCGGAAGTTGCGGCCTTTCATGTAGGGCTGGCGCGTGAGGTTGCCGGCGAACAGCAGGCGCGTACCGATCTTGTTCTGGTCGAGGTATTGCAACAGGTCAACGCGATTGATACCTGCCGCAGCCTTGATGGTGATGGGGAAACCGAACCAGGATGGGTCGCTATTCGGCGTGGCTTCCGGCAGCAGCAGGAATTCTTCACAGTTCTTCAATCCGGCTTTCAGATAAGCGAAGTTCGCCTTGCGTGCGGCGATGAATTCTTCCACGCGATCCATCTGTGCCAAGGCGCAGGCGGCTTGCATGTCGGAGATCTTCAGGTTGTAGCCGATATGAGAATAGGTGTACTTGTGATCGTAGCCGTGCGGCAGGTCGCCCAGCTTCTGGCAGAAGCGCTTGCCGCAGGTGTTGTCCTTGCCAGGCTGGCAGTAGCAGTCGCGACCCCAGTCGCGGATCGATTCGACGATCTGACGCAGCTGGTCGTTGTTGGTGAATACCGCACCGCCCTCACCCATCGTGATGTGGTGCGCGGGGTAAAAGCTCAGCGTGCCGATGTCGCCGAAGGTGCCGCACAGTTTGCCGTTGTAGGTGGAGCCGAGCGCATCGCAGCAGTCTTCGATCAACCAAAGATTGTACTTCTTCGCCAGCGCAGTGATGGTATCCAGATCGTAGGGATTGCCCAGCGTGTGCGCCAGCATGATGGCCTTGGTCTTGGGCGTGATCGCCGCTTCGATCTTGGCCGGGTCAACGTTGTAGGTGCCGAGTTGCACATCAACGAACACCGGCACTGCGCCATATTGCAGGATGGGGTTCACCGTGGTGGGGAAGCCCGCTGCCACCGAGATGACTTCATCGCCCGGCTGGATGGCGCGTTCGCCCAGCTTGTGCGAGGTGAGCGCGCTGAAGGCCAACAGGTTGGCGGAAGAGCCGGAGTTGGTGGTGAGCGCATGCTTCACGCCGAGGAATTCGGTGAGGCGCTTCTCGAAAGCGTCATTGAAACGGCCGGTCGTCAGCCAGCCGTCGAGCGAAGCTTCCACCATGTTCTGCAGTTCGGCAGCGCCGATCACCTTGCCTGAAGGCGGCACCACATTCTTGCCCGCTTCGAATGCGCTGGGCGCATAGGCGAGGTCGGCATATTGTTTGACGAGATCTGCGATCTGGCTGCGGAGTTGTTCTTTTGTGCTCATGTTGTTTCTCTCACTGTGTGTATTGTTCGATCTGTTTCAGGGTGAAGCTGCGCATATCCTGCTTTGCCAGCCAGGCCTGCTGCCAGGACACGATCATCTCCAGCGTGTGGCCCAAGTGCCAGCGCGGCTGCCAATTGAGGCGCATTTTGGCTTTGGAGCAATCCAGCTTGAGGTAGTGCGCTTCGTGCGGATGCTCGCCGCCGTCCAGTTGCCATCTCGCGCCCTCGCCCCACTGTTGCGTGAGCTGCTCGACGATCCATTGCACCGGCTTGGCATCTTCGTCAGCCGGGCCGAAATTCCAACCTTCGGCATAGGTGACGCCTTGCATGTATAGCTTTTCTGCCAACAGCAGATAGCCGGATAGCGGCTCCAGCACATGCTGCCAAGGGCGGATCGCGTACGGACTGCGGATAACGACCGGTTTGTTATCGCTGATGGCGCGCAGGATGTCCGGGATCAATCGGTCGTCTGCCCAATCGCCGCCGCCGATGACGTTACCGGCGCGGCCCGACGCGAGCGCCACGCGATGGTCTGCGTATTTCTCCGGATTGAAGAATGAATTGCGGTAAGCCGAAGTCACCAGTTCGGCGCAACCCTTGCTGTTGCTGTAGGGATCGAAACCGCCCATGGCTTCGTTCTCGCGATAGCCCCATACCCATTCCTTGTTGTCATAGCACTTGTCGCTGGTGACGTTGACCACGGCGCGTACCGAGGGCGTCTGCCGCACCGCTTCAAGCAGATGCACCGTGCCCATCACGTTGGTGGAATAGGTCTCGACCGGGTTCACGTAGGAATAGCGCACCAAAGGCTGGGCTGCCATGTGGATGACGATGTCCGGTGCGGCATCGCGCATGGCTTTACTCAACGCTTCCGCATCGCGGATATCGCCGATGATGGACGTCATGCCTTGCGCGACATTCGCGACTTCAAACAAACTGGGGTTCGTCGGCGCCTGCAAGGCATAGCCGGTCACTTCGGCACCGAGCTGCTGCAACCACAAACTGAGCCAACTACCTTTGAAGCCGGTGTGGCCGGTCAAGAACACCTTCTTGCCGCGCCAGAACGCTGCGTTCATTTCCAAACTTTCCAGGGCGCCTTACCGGATTGCCATAACTCCTCAAGATGCTGCTTGTCGCGCAGCGTGTCCATCGGCTGCCAAAACCCTTCATGATGAAAGGCGGCCAGATCGCCTTCTTCTGCGAGCCGTTCCATCGGACCGCGCTCCCAAGTCGTCTTGTCGTCCGCGATGTAGTCGATAACTTCAGGCGACAACACAAAAAAACCGCCATTGATCATAGCGCCATCACCCTGCGGCTTTTCGCGGAAGCTATTGACCTTGTTGCCCACCATGTCCAGCGCACCAAACCGCCCGGGCGGCAAGGTGGCGGTCAGCGTGGCTTTGACTTTTTGCGCCTTGTGGAAGGCGATCAGCTCGGTGATATTCACATCACTCACACCATCGCCATAAGTAAAGCAGAACGCCTCCTCATCCTTGACGTAGTCCGCCACACGCTTCAAACGACCACCGGTCATCGTATCTTCGCCGGTATCCACCAGCGTCACCTTCCAAGGCTCGGCATAACGCTGATGTACTTCCATCTTGTTGTGCTCCATGTCGAAAGTCACATCCGACATGTGCAGGAAGTAGTTGGCGAAATACTCTTTGATCACATATCCCTTGTAGCCGCAGCAGATCACGAAATCGTGAATGCCATGAGCCGAATAGGATTTCAAGATGTGCCACAAAACCGGCTTGCCGCCAATCTCCACCATAGGCTTGGGACGAGTAGAAGTTTCCTCGCTGATGCGAGTCCCAAGCCCGCCCGCCAATATCACTGCCTTCATTAACCGCCCCTTTACGCCATCTCAGAAAAATCGTTTTACTTATTGCCATACTGATCGATCAACAACCAGTGCCTTTAGCTATTCTTTAATTATCTGATATTTATCTGTTGTATGGCAAGGCGGATTCTAGCCTGTATTTTGTACAGAATGAGCAGGAATATCTGCAATGGCAGCGCATTCGGGGGTAACAGGATGGCAACCGCACTGCCGGACAGACTCTTGCAACACCGTCACGCATGGAGGCCGGCAATAACTGTTTCCGCTTCAGAAACAGCTCAACACAAACCGGAAAGGGAACAAAAAACAGAAACAAACCTCAACCGAGTGCTCGGAGGTAATTCAATTCAACAACATGCGGCTTCGAGCATATCCACAATTCGACCCTGCTGAGCCTCGGACAACCCAATCCACAATGGAAGCCTTACTAATCTGTCGCTGAAATCCTGCGTAATTGCCATGCTGCCATGCACCCGACCATATCGTTTCCCCGCTGGTGAACTATGCAGCGGAACATAATGAAATACCGCATTCACCCCCTGCTCTTTAAGCTTCTCAATCAACATTGATCGCTTCTCAAGAGAGTCCAGCAGTATGTAATACATATGCGCATTGTGCTGGCAGTTTTCAGGAATGATAGGGCGGCGCAACACGCCAGCTTGCTCCAGAGGTGCCAGGGCTTCGTGATAATTTTGCCAAATAGCGAGTCGCTTTTGCGTAATGCTATCTGCCTCTTCCATCTGCGCCCAAAGAAACGCCGCGATGATCTCGCCCGGCAGATATGAGGACCCGATATCCACCCAAGTGTATTTATCCACCTGCCCGCGAAAAAACTGGCTGCGGTTCGTGCCCTTCTCGCGGATGATCTCGGCGCGCTCGGCAAAACGCTCATCGTTCACCAGTAAAGCACCGCCTTCACCAGAAATAATGTTCTTCGTCTCATGAAAACTAAGCGCCGCCAAGTGCCCGATGCTGCCCAATGCACGCCCCTTGTAACTGGACATGATGCCCTGTGCAGCATCTTCGATTACCAGCAAATTATGTCGCTGCGCAATAGCCATGATCGCATCCATCTCGCAACCCACACCCGCGTAATGCACTGCCACGATCGCTTTGGTGCGCGAGGTGATGGCCGCCTCGATCAACGATTCGTCGATATTCAGCGTATCTGGTCGAATATCCACAAAGACAGGTATCCCGCCGCGCAACACAAATGCATTGGCAGTGGAAACGAAAGTGTAAGAGGGCATAATCACCTCATCCCCCGGCTGGATGCCAACCAGAATTGCCGCCATTTCTAACGCAGCAGTACACGAATGCGTCAACAATGCCTTACTACACCCGACATGCTGTTCCAACCACGTATTGCACTTCTTGGTGAAGCTGCCATCACCCGCAAGAAATCCTTCAACGTATGCTTGGTCGACATATAGCAGTTCGTTTCCTGACATAAAGGGTTTATTGAATGGGATTTTCATCATTTTTTTCTCGCCACGACCAAGCGCGAACCGCCTAATGGGAAATTGATGCCATGCCGTATCATACGTATTTCTAACCCCAGTATTTTTTCCAGCATTCTATTCAACCAAGGGGAAATCCTAAATTCTGCCGTAGCATCAATCTCTTTGAGAGATTTCTTTTGCGCAAAACGTGATACCCACATTGCCGGAAGTAAACTTGATACGAAGGAGGTACTGCGCAATACTTCAAAACCTGCACCCTCGACCTTCCTATGAAGTTCCTGAGCAGAATATCGCCGTACATGGCAAGCATAATTATCAACAGGACTCCATAACCAAGTATGCTGCGGGACCGTTAGCAGTATGATGCCGCGTGCCTTAAGCGCGGCATGCATTTGCTTCAGCACAAGTTCGTCTTCTTCGATGTGCTCCAGAACGTCAAAAGCACCAATGACATCAAATTCATCAACAAACGGAATTTGCCGCGCATCCATTTGCATAAAATCAATTGTGGGCTGCCTAGCGGCAGCAAAATCCAATCCCGCAACAAATAGTTCAGCACCCTGCAGCCGAGCTCTCGGGAAGGCTTGTGCAATACTGGAAAGCACATATCCAGTACCACAACCAATTTCAAGTAAAGATTGAAATCCTGAATAGTATTTTTCAAGCGCCCAAACTATTAGCCTATTTCGCGCACGAAACCAGAAGTTGTCCGCTTCTAGATGGGCGAGTTCAGCGAAATATGACGCCTTGAATCCCCCCCCTTCTTGCGCCAACGCAGGCGCATATAAAGGCATGCTGCCCTGCATCTCCGGCGCACCACCACAAACAGAACAATTCGACGCGGTTGAGGCGTAATTTGCATTACAGGTGAGGCATTTTTTCATTTCCCACCGCCCGCATCACTTCCGGCCCTTGGAAAAACAAAATACTTGAAAGCCAGAAAAAGAAAGCTTGCTACGATGATTATTGCCACCGCCTGAACCCATTGATGGGAATAATTCAGCCTATCAACAAACATTAGCAAAATGAAAAGGTTTATCAGATAGCCAAAGAAGTGAGCGACAAAATATCGTACCCCTGATGGTAACAAGGCCCCTTTATGCGCAAAAGCCCAATGCCTGTTCCCATAAAACCCAATTGACGCACCCGTGAGATACAGCAGCGTCATCGTTTTTTTGGGGTCGGCACCCCAATATGTAATCAACAAATAAATGAGATAACCCGATATGTTGCTCGCAATGCCGACGAGCCCATATCGAATGAACTGCATTGCCGGACTTCGAGCTTCAATCTCCGCAGATGAATCACTCATCGGTTAGTACGGCAAGGCCGAATCCCGTTTTTCCATTGCCATTTCCGTTGTACAGCATGTAGCGCCGAGAATGGTGATCAAAGACGAAAGGATATTCAATCATCTCTGAATCCCAGCCTTCGGCAGAGACATCAATTCCCACCTCATTAAGCTTCAACTCCCACTTGCCTCCCAATGGGCAAGTAGCGTAACCGATTCGATACTTCTGCCCCGCTCCACTTCTATATGAGAACCACATGTGATAACCGTTGGAATCTTGCATTACTGATGGTCTAGAAAATGCCTGCGCCACACCTAATTGATAGGGCACCGACAATCCGTTTCGGACCCAACTATCGCCATCACTTGACGTCGCATGATTGATGACATGAATCATCTCACCATTGTCCGCAGACCATGTCACGGTCGATCCGTACCACATCTGGTACCCGCCATCAGCATCCTGCATCACCCATGGATAAGAAAGGCTCACCTTATCTATAGCATCGACAGCCATGAACGGCTCCTCACTATCTATACATAACGAAAGATCATCCGCCAACACTAGCCGGCCTACATCACCGCGCCAATGCCCCCCTGGCGGACATTGCCAGCCCATGAAGAGAATATAACGAAGCCCGTTGGCCATATAACAATTGCCTATACTCACGCCGTGAGAGTAGAAACTGCTTTCCGAACCATGCTCAAACACGGGCTTGTCGTGGACATAAATGACTTCGCGCTTTGCGATATCCACATCTACATAACCCACCGATGAGCGGTTCTGCGCATCGCGTCCGCTGAAGAAAACGCGATAGACGTCCCCCTCAAGAAAGACGGCCAACGGATTAGCCGCATGGCTCAACAGTTTGGGGTGTACAGGCTCTGGGCTGTAGAGCAGACCCAATTTTTTCCAACGCATAAAGTTCCTAGATATTTCTTAAACGAGTACTGGGTACTTTGGCGCGCTCAGTCGCTTGTCCAATGTACACTCCTTCCGCGTCGGCATCCGCCAGTATCAGGGCACCCGCACCAATCACACAGCGATCTCCAATTTTGATGTGATCGCGCAATGTCGCATTTACACCAATAAAGCACTGCTCGCCAATCTCAACGCCGCCAGACACCACCACATGCGAGGCAATGAAGCAATGATCGTTGATAATCGAGTGATGGCCGATATGATTGCCGCTCCACAGCGTTACGTTGTCACCGATGCTCACGAAAGGCTGCACGGTATTGTCTTCAAGGATGAAGCAATTTTCGCCAAGCTTGCCGTCATTGAGCATCGTTGCTCGCGAACTGACATAACTAGCTAGCCGGTAGCCCATTGCCTTTGCTTCCAGAAATTTTTCTTTGCGTATCTGATTGATTTTGGAATATCCAAGTGCCACAAAAAACTCATAAGTATCGGGAGAATACCGTTCTGCGACAGTCTCAAATGACACCACAGGCAATCCACAAAATTCATTTTTATTAATAAAGCTTTCATTCACTGTAAATGCGGCAACTTCATAATTCGAGTCTGTGGAAAAAAAGTAATGCGCCAATTGCGCCTGATCAGCAGACCCAAAAATAATCAGCGGCTTTTTCATACGATCACCTTCTCCACTACTCACATTGGTGCCTGTGTAAAATAATTAACGCTTGGGACTAGCTTCAAAATATATAACCAAAGCATCTTTCGAATTCACGAACATTCTTTGTATCCAATAGAAGGGAAGCATCGTCCATTCGTTCAATAGTAATTTCAGCGCCATAGGAAAGTGCGTTTTAAAATGCACCTTACGGCGCCCAGAATATTTTGTTCGCTCAATCGAGGAAAGCGCAAGTTTGCTCGCCTCATGACGCTGAACCAGGGCATTGGATATCGGCAACAACAGATTGGAAACAGGATAAGTCAACCCTGCAATGTGTTCGATGGTCCAGCCGTTTACTATTGCCAAATCACGCATTGCAGATCTGGTGTAACGCCTGCAATGCCCAGCAATATCATCCTCTATACCCCAATGTCGCGGTGAAGCCGGAACTAGGCCAATCATACGCCCCCCCTCCTTCAGCCACCTCGCAGAATGCTGCATGAAGGAACGCTCTGCATCAGTATCCAAATGCTCCATCACCATGCAGGAAATAATCAGATCCACCTGCTCATTCGGCAAAACAGGAGAACTCAGATAATCACCCACCACCACAGTCAGCCGCCCCTTATATATTTCGCTCTCGAAACGCCGCTTGATTGCATCTATTGTTTCTGCGGATAAATCGTAAACGGTACCGACCCATCCCGCCCTCAACAATCTTTCAGTAATCTCACCGCTCCCAGGTCCGATCTCGATGAATCGGCCTACGGGAATCTTCTCCAGTCGCGCATCAAGATAGATCAGTTGTAATAACGTCCCCGGGGGCAAAACTACCACGACTTTCTTGCCTCCTTGACCACATCCACGACATATAAGGGGCGCTGCTTAGCTTGATCAAAAACCTTGCCCACATACAACCCTATGATGCCTAGGCTAACCAATATTGCCCCCGTAGAAACCAGAATTAATACCGCAAGGCTCGTCCAGCCCGGAAGGGCTCCATGAAAGATGCCGCGCCATGCCAGATAGACAGCGGTAGCCATACCTGACAGTGCAAACAAAAAACCCAAGCCTACGATCCAACGCAATAGCACAGATGCTTGGAATAACATCCCGTCAACTGCATGTCGCAACAATCTGATCAGTGTATAGCTACTCCGACCCGCATGTCGCGCTTGGTGTACATAGTCAACACTGCCAATGCGAAAACCGAGCCAGCGCAATATGAACAGGTAATGCCGCTCCTTCTCCTCAAATTTCAAGAAACCGTCGATCACCTTGCGTGACAACATGGAGAACGAGCCATAACTACCATCGACTTTTTCGTCGGTCAATTTGCTCATCAACTTGAAGTATGCTCTAGCGGCAATGAGGCGGAATGGCGAGTGGCTACGCTCTATTCGCTTTGCCAGCGTCATATCGTAGCCCTCCTGCAATTTTCCATACAAGGCCGGAATCAGGGTTGGTGGATCTTGCAAGTCACAGTCCATAACCACGGCATAGTCTCCGCGCGCTGCAGCTAATCCTGCAGTAATGGCTATATGCTGCCCGAAGTTACGACTAAGCCGTATCCCTTTTACAGAAGGATACGCTGCTTGAAGTACAGTGATTTTTGACCATGCATTATCGGGGCTGCGATCATCGACCAAAATAATCTCGAACCTTGATGTGATCGTAGCCAGCGACTCTTCAAGCTGAAGACATAGCTGATCCAGACAACCGATGCAACCGTATACGGGAACGACTACGCTGATAGAAGGCGATAAGGAGGGTGTCACTGCGTATTCTGCCCCATGCCTAGATTTCTTGCGGCCCGATTCGCTCGCCATACACGGTCATTAAGTGGCACCTGCGAGGTATAGCCCAGAAGCCGTGCCGTGGCTGCATCCATATCTGGGCGTGTCCCTAAAGCATTCGGGAAGTCATATTGCTGTTTCAAGATCGGTGTGGTGTAAAGATGGTTCACAGCCCGCCGAATGTTTGAGGATCTATTTGCACCGGCGCGATGGAACAACATGGAATCAAACACAATCGCAGAACCAGCCGGAGCCGCTGCCACGATACGGTTAGCGTCAATATAGGCATCTGAAGGCAGCACCTCTGTCTTGTGCGTAAACGGTACAACATGAGTGCCCCCCGTTATTTCAGAGAACTCGTCTATCGCCACTAGTGCATTGATTGCCAAAGGTCGCGAAATCACCCAATTTTGATATGGCAAATCGCGATGCCAAGAACTCTGATGATGCATTTGGTTGGGGCGATTAATGATCGCATTCTGCAAATTCAGGATGAACCAATCTCCCAGAATCTCTTTAACTACAGACAAGATCAATGGATGCGTTGCAAGCTGGATAAATTCAAAATCATAGAGTAGCGGTGCTCGGCACATATCCAACTCTTGGATCGCGATCAGCGCATCGCGACCGAAATCCGTTTCCTGCGCTCTATACACGCCATCAATCTTTTCACGCCATGCTGTTAATTGTTCGAGGGAAAAAAGCTCTGGAATAACAGTGAAACCACGAACGGCGATTTCCTCGACGTAGCGCGCGACATCGCCATCCACTTTGGTTTGCTGGATACGGCCATAAAAACTTTCCTTCATACACCCCCCATTGAGGTCGTTACTTTTGCGCGGAATCAACAAATCTCATATAACTGGACGCACTCTTCCCGCAATTGAAGAGCAGATCAAGGATAGTAACGCCATGCGTGAATTCCCCCCAAAGTTGGGGATATTCTGGGTAGCCAGTATAGCTGAACCAATCCAGCTTGATGCCCCGCCCTGCGAAGTAGTGCTCCTCAATATAGTCTCGGGCGGCAGGGCCCGAAATATATTCAGTACCGCCCGCCTGAGCACAGAGGTCTGCTAGCCTTTCGGTCTTTCCATCTATCAAATTGTAATCCCAGGAATTGGTAATTTTGGTCGTGATGCCCACATAAGCACATACGGCCTCGATCAACTCGCGGTTGAGTACCGATAGATGAGTGAACTGGCGCTGACAATACAGCGGCTCAAAAATAGCGGCGATCTCCTCAAAATGCGGAGCCTTTCGATAGTTCTGAGCAATTGATTTCCAGTGCATCTCCGCCCAGTCGGTGCCATCTATTTCAGTTTCGCGGATCGTCTGATTGTATTTTCCCTTCACCCGGACCGGCACGGTAATCCACTGGACTCCTTGCGGAGTCTTGATCTGGTTGCGGTTGCGCCAGTCACGTCGGGTGTATTGCATGTCGTCATAGAGGATGAATTCATCCACCGCGGCGATCATGTCGAAGTAGCCCTTCCACGGAATATAGTTGGACTGAAGAATAGCGACTCTTTTTGTCATTGTTGTAGCAGCGAATAATTAAAATTGTATATCCCAAACACAATCATTCGCGGATCTCCGTTTAGGAACGGCTTCCCATCTGAGGAAAATTTAATGATGGTTTCGCCAGGCGGCAAAGTGAGCGCCTTTGAGTAATCGGCTTGCTGCGATCTAATTTTGACCACATCACTTGATGTGGGGTAGCGGATCGAGACATTTGCGCTTCCATGCATAGGCACAGCCAGACCCATGGAAAGGTTTATCGTTTTTGGTTTGCTGGAATAATTATAAATGCGCAAGGTGCCCGTGCCGGAAGACCAGCGTACGTTATCCTGATCCGTGCCATCGCGGTCAAAGATTCCGCTCCCCCACGTGAAATCAAGGCCATCTTTGATTCTAGAAACGTCAAAATTAAAAATGCCGAACACAATCATTCTTGGATCGCCGTTTAAGAATGGCTTGCCAGTCGATGTGATTTTGACGGTTGTTTCTCCCGGCGGCAGTAGCAGGGTCTTCATGTGCGGGACTTTATTAAGGCTCGCAACAACCGTTTCTTCGAAATTTTGATATTGAATATGGACGCGAGCCGTATCGTGGGCCGGCGTTCCCAGTGCCATGGACAATCTAACTGGCTGCACTTCTCTGGAGAAGTTGTAAAGGACGAGCTCCCCGGCCCCCGATGACCAGCGAACATTATTTTCTGCTGAGCCATCGGGCGGAAATACGCCGCCGAACCAGCGGAAATCGATATCTGAAGACGCCAACGTAGCGGATGAAAATTCATCTATCGAAGGCGAGCGTTGATTTTCATATTTCAGGATATTTAAGAAATTAATCGGGGAGCTTTCAAGATTTAACGACTGAATCGTGCCATCGGATTGCTGGAAAATGTGGGCTTCATTTACGACAATCTGTATGGGGCTCTTGGATTTCATATCTTGAACGATGCGATGTACCTTGCCGAGTACAAGCTGCCCATTTTTGCCATGGTGCTTGTCGAAGGTGTAACTCAGCACCCAAACATCGCGCTCCTGTAGCTTCACCATTTCGACCGTTCGGGACGATTTTGGGGTGGCCGGAGCAATGTTTTCAGAATGGTACGCGGAGAGGCATTTTGCATATGCAGTTGCATCATTAAGGCTGCAGACATTGAACTTCCTCCCTGTAACGGTAGAGTAGAACCATGTCATATCTGATGGGAATCGCATATTGCGGATCACTAAGGCATCATCCTTCACCTTATCCATGATTCCGGCCTTCAACGCCTCCTCCAGTAATTTCCTGGGGTATAAATAAGTTTGGTTTGTCCCTGTCGCAACCGCACGGTTCATTCCCAAGTTGACTGCTGCGATTATCGCAATAGAAGAAGCCGCAAGAAGCGCAAAGGCAACGATGTACTTCGGGGATATCCTGCGGATAAGATAAACATAACCAGCGATAAAAATTAAGCCCAATCCAAAATATTGAAAATAGACTTGGATATAGGCCATGCCATAACCGATTTGAATAAGCTCATCTTGATGCCCCGAAAGGCTGATCACCAGCGCGGGCAGAACCAACAGAACAATGCCGGCGACAAACAAGTAGCGGAGTCTGGATGGTTGAGTTGTTGCCTCGCGTGCCATGTAAATAGTCAGCAAACAAGTGCCGATAAAAAACGCAGCAATAAATGGCAAATCCGACCAATTCAATAGCAGCGTGAACTGCTCCTTTGCTGAAAAAAAATAACTCAGTGGGAATGCTGCCCATATTTGAAGAAACGAGGCGTGCAGAACCTTGCCGAAATTTGCGTGCAACTCGGCTCCCGGATATCCAGACTGAATATTTTGTGAATATAAAAAGTAAGCCCTCAGGGCAAACATGAGTCCTATGAAAAATGCGGACAAAAATAGATGGGGCAGACTTATTCTGAGGGCTTGCTTAACGTTCTGAAGATGCGAATACGCCACAATCAGAAACAACACACCAAGGGGGTATGGAACCTCGTACGTCAATAGGGCCAGCAGATAGAGTAGCAGCGATGCATATAGCTGATATTTCTTCCCGCTTTCTATGTATTTCTGGAAGAGGACAAGCGCCCCCATCGTATACATAAACAACAGGGGAAAGAGTGCACTAAAGGCCAATAGCGGATCATGCCAATTCCGGAACTGGAAAAAAATGGGGATCAGAAGTCCCGCAAATAGCCCGGTTGCCCACGAGTTTGTCTCGTTCTTTACAAAGGTCGCAAATGAAATAACCCCGATCAGAATAATGATCAGTGTCATTGATTTAATGACGAGTTCGCTCTGAAAAAAGTAATACAGTGTGTAGGTATAGCTAAAACCAAGAGGAAAGAACCTTCCAGCACCGGTGATCCAGCCGAGTGTTTCACTGGAAATCCTTTGGGACAACGACACCCCATCGTGAAGCAATGAACCTTTGATTTGCGAGTTGTATGCATCATCCGAAATGAAACCGGTATTCAGCAAAACAGCAAGGTAATAGCCGACCCAACTGCCAATTATCAAAAACGCTATTAAATTAATTCTGCTGCTTATATTCATCATATGTTGCCTGTAAGTAGTGGGTCTGCATATCTCATCAAGATCGAGATGCGGTTCAATTTTGGCGATTTCTCTTCCGGAAGCCAGAGATTGTTCCATCTGACAACGCCGTATCGGTAATCAGGAGTTCGCCTATTTGGCCGGAGAAGGGCCGATCTTTTCCGATGAAATTGCCGATATATAGCGGCATCTCGCTGTCGCGGATATCCCCCCCGAGATCTACTGACGTGACTGCGTCATTGATGAATAGCTTGCCTCGACCATCCTTGATCGATAAAGCAATGAACGTCTCCTTGGCTGGCTTGAGGGGCACGTCAAAAACATGCTTCCATTCTTTGCCATTCCCCACCGAGAAATCGAATCCATTTTCTGGTCGCCCCGGATTCCTCTGAAAGACAAATCCCTCGAAGTTATTCTTTCCCGGATGGTTGCCGACTATGTGGGCATAGGGTGCCTGTACAGTATTGTCGCTCAAGCGGACACGCATAATGATGGAAAACTCTGTCCCCAGCTTGATTGGATCAAAAGCTATATGTGAATAGTCCAATGGGCCGGAAAAGCCAACATGCAGAACTTCTGTTCTTGAATCCACCTTGAATTGCAAAGCCTGCTTATCGACAAGAAGTTTCGGAAATAGCGAGGTCTGATAGACTTTGGCACTGGTATTTATGCGAATCGACTTTACATCGATTAGAAATTGGCTTGTGTCGGTTTTGATTTCTACCAGCTTCCAGCCGTTCCCTTGCGAAATCACCGGCAATTGATTTTCTTGCAGGGTTACATGATTGACGGGCCGCAAGGTTATGGGGTCAAGCGCCAGAAAAGTGGCACTCATCATGCTGTATACGCCCCGCTGCTCAGGCATGCGCACGTACATTCTTGCCCGGTCTGAAGCCAGACCATTGATGTAGTCGTTTGACAGGAATATTTTCTGCACATCCGCCAATAGCGCGTAACCGCTACTGTCCGAATCGGCGTAGTAGTCGAAATACTTGATATTCCGGTCTGCTCCCATATCGAAGAAGTAGTTTCCATTGATTTCTTGCTTGAGGTACTTGCCCAGCGCTTCTTCGGCTTTGGGGCCGAATTTTGAATCAATGACTGTTTTACCGCTAGCAAGCAGAAAGTTGCCGCTCGACTTGGCTCCGAAGAAACGACCTTCACCGCCGGTATATCGTTCTTGGTTCAGGAACTTTCCAGAATACTTGTGGATGAAAGATGTGACATCCCAAGGATAGTTGCTGTTGATAAACATGTATGTAAACTGGTTTGTGGCCCCCTCCATGATGCCTCTGCGCAAGGCCACTTCAGCAACAGTACGTGGGGCTTTCCAAAACGTATTCGTGATCTGTACGACTCGATAATTTGTCGCGAAATTGGCCACTGCCACGCATCCCAGGACAACTGAAACTGCAAGCAATATCCATGTTGCATTAAACCGCTTGATAAACGCATACAAGGCCATGCAAAGCAATATCCCCACTCCGAAATAGCCGAAATAGACGGATGTATATCCAGAACCCCAGACGATTTCAGATTGATATTTTGGAGAGAGCGCGATGATCCCATTGGGGATCACCAGTAACATGAATGCAAATATTGCAAACGCAATTTGATTCCGCCGAAATTCAACTGCGCCACTTGTTGCCAACTGCTCTTTGATGCCCTTCAAGGAGTAGTAAAAAACTGTAGTAAATGCCGCTGCCAGTACCACCAAGAACAAAAACCAGGACCTGTTGACTAGCAGGATGTTCTTAATTGTGAAACTACCGGACGGATTGAATATCAGATTACTCAGTGGGGACGAAGCCACCAGCTCCTTCACAAAAACAAGCGCAATGGCCCCTATATCAAAGCTGAATTGGTATGCCTTGTGAAAGTTTGGATCTGAAACATCTTGAGGTACTTCGACAAACAACCTGCCCGCAACATTCGCCAAGGTTAGTAGAGCTACCGGGCTCAAAAACAGTAACAGATACTTTGTAGCTTGCTTGATATCAGCCTTACCTAGCGCAATGGGAATCAGGAAGTAAATCAGAAAAAACGGATACATGATTTCATAAACCATGCAAGCTACAAGGTAAAGCATCACTGAAACTATGAGCAATATCCGCCTGTTCGAATCGAGGAATTTAATAAACGATAAAATCGACAGGTTGAGCAGAATGAGGCAAATACTGGTCAGTGCATGAAATGCCAGCACAGAGTCACCGTACTCGCGGAACTGAATGCCAATGAGCGTGATAAAGATCACCGCCAAATAAGGTAAAGCAGCATCCTTAACGAGTGCCTTGCCAACCAAGTATGTGGAGAGCAACGCAACGCCTACCATTGCGGAAATGAATATTTTGAAGGCTATCAAGTCAGTGAACAGCATGAACACCCATTGATATAACTGCAAAATACTCAATCTGGAGGAAAGAAATGAATGAAAGTTTGCCAAAAACTGGTCTGCAAAACTGAAATTCCTTTCAGCCATCATTGAATTAATCAATGAATTGAGCGAATCATCCCCGTAATAACCCGAATCGATTATCGGATAGCAAAATATTGCAAAGACTAAAGCAAACAATAAGAGATGTTTCGCTTTCAATTTCATTCCTTTCTTTATGCAACAAGTATTAATCTATGCAAATAGCTTGTCGCATGGCATTTGCGAGCCGTGTTCAATGTGGCGTTCCGCCACGCGCCCTCCTGCACGACGTTACTCCGCATCCCAACCCGACCTTGCACCGCTTTATTCACTTTCGGCAGTGAAGGATAGATTGGATATTCTGAATGCAAGAAGCCGACTGTCACCATTCCCCGGACTGACAGGTGCGGCATCGCTATCGAACAGAATAGTATTCATTCCCGGCTTGAGGACCATCCTCGAGGGTGGGAAAACCATTTCCGCTCCAGGTTGCTCCAACTTTGCGCTCCCGACCTTCTCATCGCCGACAGTGATATTCACCACTCTAGGCGTTAACGCGGCGATATTAAATCTCATCACATATGGGCGCGCACGCTCGTCAAAATTGTAAATCGATATGCTTGCACGACTTGATTCCGCCCACCTATGCGTCCTTTCATCGCTCGACCAGCCCTTTCCGTATTCCGGCTTCATGGCGTTGGCTGCCGACGAGAAATACAAATCAGATATTCGGAACGAAAGCATTCTGCTATCTCCTTTACCTGCTTTCACTGGCGATGCGTTTGTGTCGAATGAAATGATATTCATCCCTGGCTTCAACACTATCCGCGTAAGTGGAAGTTGAACTTCTTTACCCGGCACCGACAAGTCGATATCCCGCTGCGTCTCATGTCCCAATGAAACTCTTACAATCCTTGGTGAGAGTGCTGCCAGCTTAAAGCCGATTACGTATGGCAATGACTGCCCGGTAAAGTTGTTTATCACTATGCGCGAGTGACTTGACTCCGACCATCTGTGCGTCCCTTCATCTGCGGACCATCCGTTCTCAAAAGCCGGCTGGATTGCATTTTCGGGCGTCGTTAGCTGGATATTGGACACCCTAAATGCAAGCATTCGGTTGTCCCCATTTCCCGCCGCAACAGGACTGGCTTCAGTATCAAATCGAATTTCATTCTTTCCGGGTTGCAACAAGACTTCTGTGGGGGGGAATTGCGCTTCGCCGCCCGTTGCTGAAATATTTACGTCGCGCAGCTTCTGGCCTCCGAGTGAAATGCTTACAACTCTTGGCTGCAATGCGCCCAGCTTGAAAGACAGTACGTACGATTTCGGCTGTTTATTATTATTGGTGATCACTATTTCAGTGTGGCTGGACTCCGCCCAACGATGCGTTCCCTCATCGGCAGACCAGCCTTTGCCGAATTCCGGTGCTTTGTCGATCTCAACGGGCGTTATTGCGGGCCGGAGTTTAAGTGCCACCAAATCCTTATTCTCTGCAATTACGAATTTACCCTCTGTGATCAGCTTGTCTATCAGCGCCCGCCCGCCATCCACGTAGCCTTTTCTGTTGATCATGATTACACCGAATCCATATGATTCGAGTTTCTTTGCCATCTCTCCCGGCGGGAGCGACGCAACTTGAGATTGCCACAGATTGTCGCCACGCCCTTTATTTGTGCCGTAGGAATAATGCAGTGTTGAAGTAAACAGGTAAGGTCGGAAGTGTTCGTAATCACCCATTCTGTTTATAGGCCCAACCTCCGGAAAGCCGGCCACGGGGAGTTGAAATACCATTGCGTTTGGCATTTCACGCTCGACAGTCTGCGCGAACATGCGGTCTGAATTCACTTCCACTGCGATCGGGTTTATAGCTGGCGGGACGTAGTTGTAGCGGCCTGTCAGCTCCTCTGCGAGCGCAACAACTACGATCAGCAGCGCCAGCGGCGCGATGAATCTTTGAGGGAGGTTCCTGGAGAGGAACCTGATCAGGAACAACAACGATATTGTCAGTATGAATATGCTGTATCTATTGGTTGCCCTGAACAATTCGAAGCCGAAGGCTCCCAATACCAGATTGAAGCCGCCTATCATTGCGTACAACAATATCCAAACCACAAACCAGAAATGAACCGGGATCGCGTTCAGTTTGCCTTGCAATAGCCGGTACATGCCCATACCCAGCAACAGGAAAAAGCCGGCCAGGCTGACGGAGCCCATAAACGGACTCCAGAACTCACCTTTAACGTAGGCTGGTATGTAGTATCTCTTGTGGCTAAATTCAACGAAGGAAGTAACGGGATGATTGCCCGGGCTGAGCAATAGTTCAGGGATCTTGAGTCCATACACTTCCAATGCCGCAAGATTTCTTCCGCTTGCAAGTGCATTCACCCCGTTTGCTATCCCATAGATGATCGTGTCCGCATTCACGAGCGCGAATGACCCGATTGTCACACCTATTAACACTGCTGCGATCTTTGCCTTTTGGTATTGCTTGCGCACCAAATGCAACAAAACTGCGAACCCAAGGAGTTGCAAAAACATTCCGGTGTAGTACGGATTGAATATTCCGCAAATTGCGGCGACAGCGATCGAAACGATATATTTCTTATGCTTTATCGGATACGTTTCCTTGGAATATACCCATGCCAATACAAGCAGCAGCAAGGGAATATGCCAATAGAAAGACAGGACCAAATGGCCCAGTCCACGCGTCATGATGTAGTGCGAAAACGCGTATACGATCGCGCCTGCGAATGCAAGGGTGGGCTTATATTTTAGTTCTCGGCAAACGTACCAAAATGACATTCCCGCCAGAAGGTGGGCCAGCAACAGCATTAGATTGGCGGCGGCAAACAACCCTATGAACTTTCCTGCCCACCCCATCCCTGCAAATATAAAATCTTCGGTGAACGGGTAGTCATTCCAATTTGCCACAAAAGGCGCATTGAGCGTTGGGACGAATTTGTATAGAAACGGATAGATGTGCCCTTCCATGTAGGCTTTTGCGATTCCAAAAGCAAACCACGCATCACCCTGATACCCCAATGGCTCTTTCCACGCAGCCACACTCTGCAAGTTGAATGCCCAGGACCAGATCAGGAAGATACACAGGCCAAGCGTAATGCCTGACAGCAATTTCTCGCGGCGATAGATCGCTTCCGTAAGTACAGCAACCATTTTCTTCATATTGTTCTCAGTTCTCTTGCCCAGATATGTTCATTTCTGTTGGGGATGATTTTCGTTCTTTGTGCTGTATGTGCGAATCAACATCAATATTTTCCGCAGCCATTTTGCGCTGCTGGCCTGCAGCATCGAGGTCCATCATTTGGCCTGCCTTTGCACAATTTCGTATTTCCCCGCTTCATTGCGAGTAAGTTCAAAACTTTTCGCGGCTTCTCCGGGCGCTTCGGGATACCACGCATGATCGTCAGTTGGGACATATACACGCTTACCGGATCCCTCATAGATCAGGTTCGCGTTTATATAATGTGCAACATTGACGGTATGGACGATGTCGCCCTCCCTTACTTGATCAAACAATCCGGCTCGCGCCTGATCAATTAGAGTTTCTCTTGGCTCCCGCCAAAACGCATCAACGCTGTTCGCCATACTGGTGTTCATTGTTACATTCAGTGCCAGATAGCAGCTTATTATCACCGGTACTACAGTCTGGAAGGCCTTTCCCTTTTGTATGCCGGATACTGCCCATGCCAATAGAAATGCGAGGCCGAAGCTCTGGTAGTAAACCGGCAAGGTTCCAACGCCCCAACCCACTTCATTCTGATACCGCAGAGAAATAGCCGGGAATACCGCGGGCAATAGCAGCATTCCCACTGAGATGAGGATGGCTTCCCGCCTTATCACCAGCTTTGTTGCGTTAGTGGAAATGCTGGTTTTGATAATTATCAGGCTGGAAATGAACACAGCCCATGCCAGGGCCGAGCTGATCATTTCATTGAATAAGGCACCGATCTGCAATGATTGATGCGTAGCTGCCAAATATGATGCCAGTGGGAACGTCGCGGATAGCTGCTTAAAGTATGCGGGCAGCATCTTTGAGACTTCACCAAATGAAGTCCCTGCGTATGTCCCTCCTACTGCCTGGCTTTTTAAATAGAAAGCCAACCCCAGATACAGACTCATCGCGCCAATAAGTAGTAGCCATGGGTATCTTTTATTTCGGCTGTCGCTGATGTACATCACTGCAAACGCTATAGGAATGAAGATGAAGTTCGCTTCGTAACACAGCATCGACAGGAGCCAAATGGACAAGGACATATGCAGGTAGTGCAGACTCTTCTGCTCCACCCATTTGACAAAAAGAATCAATGTTATCGATAACTGAATACCCAGTAACGGATAGTGAAAAGCAAAACCCGCTACCGGATCCAATCCTCTGCCGTGTATTTGGAATAAACCAACCAGTAGAATTGCCCAAATTGCCACGAAGCTATTTCTCGCACCCAGGAGCTTTAACATATAGCCATACAAAGCTATATTGGTAACAATCAGAAGGCCGTGTACCAGACGTAACGTTTCAAGATCATTAATGAAGTAGAAGCCGGCGTATCCATAAAAGAACCCCAGCATCAGCCTGCCTTCCTGTTGCAGCCAATGCATCACTACGCGGTAGGAGAAATCGCCCAGACTTCCGTCAACACGATGCAGAAATGCATGTATTTGCGAGTTGAGCGCATCGTCATACCAGTACCCATTTGAGACGTACGGAACCATCAATAGGGAAATCACTAACAGGCTCCCTGCCAGTAACAGGGCGTCACTTACAGGTTTAGTGAAATATTTTCCGCGCCAACCTGGACTTAAATCAGACTTAATCATGTTGGTTCCGGTAGCGTGGTTTTCTTGGAAATAGTTGTACTTGCTATATGAAATAACTCACCGATGCAGGTGTGGGCTCTAATTCTGCTGCTTCTTTCCAGGCCCGCATCGGCCTTGCGAAGGTCACTCTCTCAACAGTCGCGACCGGCGCAACCGGCTTGTGCTACCTACCAACTAAATTTTCATTTGCTCTTGAGAAATTCAAGCAGTTGATTCTGCAACTGCAACGCACTTTGTTGCCAGGTGAGTATCTTTATTCCCTCTGATTTCGGCTGCATGTTTTTTTCTTTTAGCCCCAGCCAGATTGTTATTGCATCCGCCAATTCTTCGGGAGCAAGCCCTTTGAAGTAGAACGCATGCTCACCTGCCACCTCTCGAAATACTGGGATATCTCTCGCGATGATAGGCAGCCGGTGTCGCGCCGCTTCTATCAAGGGTAAACCGAACCCTTCGTTTTCCGATGAAGCTATCAGGCATTGGGATGCTGCATATATTCTCTCCAGGAATTCATCACTTACGCCTTCCAGCCAAAAGAGTCGTCGACCCTGCTCTGGATGCTGCCGTAGCCAATGAATCGTTTCGCTGCTCATCCAGCCTTCTTTTCCCACAATTACCAGATTTACTTGAATACCGTTGGCCCACAACTTTTCGAACGCCGCTATCGTTTGCTGGTAACCCTTACGGGGCTCAATTGTGCCGACCATTAGGAATGTTGGGCATGACGTCAGTATATTTAGCACATCACCTGCGTTCTCCGGCAGCCCCTTGCTGGGAATCGAATTCTCAAGATCCGCCCCCAAATGAAACCACCCCGTACTGAAGCTTCGTCTACGCTTCGCTGGCTCGGCAGCTATCCAGTTGTCGAGATCATCTTTAACCGACTGCGAAATACAAATCGCGCCGTCAAAAGCGGCAATATCCTTCAACCACTCCCTATGACCATTGTCTACCCCCGCCGGAAAGGCGTTCGGGAGACTTATTGGCAATAGATCGTAGACAATAAAATATACATTTATGCCTGTGTTACGTAGCCACTTTAGATATTGCTTCTGGAAATTTATTATTCCCGCTACAAAATCAAGACCCAGAAAGACATCGCCCGGCTGCGGATCGATTGGAGAGTCAGCTTCATTTGCCGCATCCAGTCCCTCAACCTGCTGGATATAGCTCCTTGCGAGGTAATAGCCCAAACCTGAAGTGTTCGCATAAACAGGTTGAATTTGGTATCCACCCGGGGGCATTTTCATTGCTGCATTAAGAATGCTTCTGGTTACCCGCTGGATACCTGTTCGCAGGTCTTTTTGCACAATGCTGGAAATATCAACATATATATTTCTTGGCTGTCCATGACCATGCCTTGCGGTCACATTCCCATTGAAATTTATTTGAGCCAGCTCTCGCGCCTGAATTGAATGTAGCTGGGCTTTTAGCTGCAGGGCGCTTTCGTGCCATGAGAGATAAGGCATATCTTCCGACTTCGGGTGTTCGCCCTTTTGATGCAATATCAGCCATTTGGTTATTGTTATGGCCATACTTATGGGGCTAAGTCCCGAAAAATAGTATGCGTGATCGCCTGCCACCTCGCGGAAAACAGGTAGATCACGCGCAATTATCGGTTTTTTATGTTGGGCAGCCTCTATAAGGGGCAGCCCAAAGCCCTCACCCTTTGATGCAGCTATGAGGCAAGTGCTGCCTGAATACACTCTCTCCAAGTATTCATCGCTGATCCCCTCCAGCCAAAATAGACGCTTACCCAGCTCGGCGTGTTGTTTGAGCCTTTCTGCAAGCTCATCAACCAACCACCCTTTCTTGCCGACGATGATCAAGTTGACATCAATATCCTGATCCCAAAGCCGCTCGAATGCAGATAGTGTTTGAGCGTGTCCCTTCCGGGGCTCTACTGTCCCGACCATCAAAAAGCTCGGGCTCGCTTGAATTGCATTCAGCGTTGCCTCTGCATTGGCCGGCATCCCTTGACTGGGCAAGCTGCTTTCAACGTCTGCTCCCAGGTGGAAGCTGCTCACGATGGGGCCTGATACCCTGCCGGTCGGGTTATTTTCAAGCCACTCGCGCACTTCATCAGCCACTGCTTCCGAGATGCAAATCAACCCCGATGCCACCTGCGCAATACTTCGCAACCAGGCTTCAAATATCTCGCCGGTTCCTTTGGGCCACCACTCCGGATGCTGTACCAGCAGCAGGTCATATACGATGAAAAATAAATTCACACCGCGATGCTGCAGGCGCATATGAAAATCATGTACTGCCGCTGTCAGGTGCGCATTCAAGTCGAGCGCCAAGTAGGTGTCGTGCTGATGGAACTCTACTATCTCGTCGGCTCTCCCATCCGGCTGCATACCAACAAAGACTGCAGTGAACTCACTTGCATATTTATATTGACCCTCATCAAAGTATATCGGGTGAACATCTGTGTCTGCCGGGGGAAATTGCAATAGTTCACTCAACAAGCTGCGCACAACACGTTGAATCCCGGATTTGGCATCGCCATGCACAATCACGGATATGTCGAGCAACAACTGCTTATTACCCGCGCGAGGCGAGTTGTTTGTAATGCACTCGGCAACCCGAACAATATCTGAATCTGTTGGATTTACCGCTTCACTGATTTCTGAAATCGCCCGCTCTAGTTCCACAGTTGAATCGTTGGCCGGGATTGAATCATCGTGATGCCTTCCGGAAGATACAAACGATTCCATAGCCTGGATGGCACGCTTTGCACTCTCATCCCAGGAAAATCTCTTCGCTTGACCTAGGCCGTGACTCTTTAGCTTCAGCCTGAATGATTCATCGCAAAGCACTTGCGTAATTTTGTCCGCAATAGCTTGCGGAGAGAATGGGTCAAATAGCGCTTCTGGCAGACCAATTACTTCAGGTATGCTTGATATATTGGATCCTATAGTTGCAGCTCCGCATGCCATCGCTTCCAGCACAGGCAAGCCAAATCCTTCTTGCTTTGATGGAAATACGAAGACTGTTGCCACATTGTATAGCTCGACAAGATCGCTATCACTAACGTATCCGGTAAGTACCAATTCTTCTTTTGCAAGGCTGGAATTTTTGGCCAACTGAAGTAAGTGTTTCTCCTTTACCTCGTCAATATCGCCAACGATCACAAGCTGATGCTCTGCACGCAACGTTTCACTGATTTGAGCGTACGCACTGATTAAACCTTCGAAATTCTTGCGCCAATCGAACCCGCCAGGCGCATACATAATGACTTTTCGCTGAATTCCGAGGCGGCTATATAGTTGACCGATTCTTTCATTCGACAAGTTCAGGGGGCTGAATATTCCATCTGCTGCTGCCGAAATAGTTACTACCTGCTGTGGCTGTATTTGCAATCCGTCAATTGCTTCTCTTCGCGAGGCTTCTGAAATCGACAACAGCAATCCGGCCCTTTGTAGCGAGCTCACTTTGCGCAAGTAAGCCGCCCTCTGCGCAGGATCGGCAAGGTACTCTTTTTGATTTATGTAAGGTATGAGGTCATACAACGTAACTGCAGTAGACAGGTTTGTTGCGAACGCCCCCACCGACGTCGTCGCATCGTCTCTATATCCTTCAAAAAGACTGGCAACATGCACTATATCCGGCTTCAACTGCGACAAGAAGTTCTCGCGTATCAGCTCTGCGGCACGCACTCGCCATGCATTTCTTTTCTCGCATTCCGCGACCGGCAGCGGTATTTCAAATATACGAATGCGATCTGCGGGAACAATCTGCCCAAAGGTTTGCAGAATGACAGGGATACTTTCCTGAAAGGCCGCATTGAGCACTAGCCAAATCTCATGCTTGCCCGCATTCCTCGCCATCGCCTCTGCCAACGCCAAAGAATATCGCCCGATACCTCTGAAACGGCTTGTGCACTGCACAGCTTGCAAATCAATAACTATTCGCACTAGTGTTTCCTTTTATCTCTAGCACTGTGAGATGACTTAATCTCATCATAGATACGACGTGCGTTGGGTGACAGGTTCTGCCTTTCCAGGTTTTGATTCTGCACTTGAATACCCAGCAATCGCTTCTTCAAAGCCGGTAATCTGGTTAGAAGCAATAACGCAACTCGCTTAAGTCTGGGCCGTCGGCTTATATATGATCTGATATGGGGCAACATCAATAGCTTTTTCACTACGCGTTTCCCCAAACGCAGCGGCGCTGTTATTTTCCATGACAAACTTTTTACGGCAGCATCCAAGTTCGCTTCAGCAAACTGCGCTCTGCGAGCAGACTCTTCCGCCAGCATGATTGCTTGCTGGACTTTAATGGCAACCAATTGGGATATTGCTTCAGCTTGCTGAGCCTTGGCCTCAGCTTGCTGAGCCTTGGCTTCAGCTTGCTGTGCTTTGGCTTCGGCCTGCCGTGCTAAAGCTTCAGCATTAATTGCTAGCAATTCTGCCTGTTTCTCTTTTGTTTTACGCTGTATGTCATAGCAGGTGGCAAGCTTCTCTAAGGACAAGCCATAGTCACCATTAAAAGCGATAGCTGTCGCAGCTAACGCGTCCTCGTTGCCACCTTTTTGAGCTAAAACTGCATAATCAGGACTAACTCCATTCAATACATTCATCAATGTTAATGAATCATTATCAGCAAGATCAGCTGACTCTTGTATTCTCAGAATCTTTACCCTTCTGAAGCCCGCATGTTCAACCATAAAGGACAGCAACAACGACGGAATTGGTTGCTGATGACTCGGGTCTAAATAAAAGTTTTCTGTGCCAACCACGATATTTTCTGGATTGGGCGTTTCGAGTATCAACAGTCCGCCCGGCTTGAGCACACGCAGAGCTTGTTGAATCAATATCTGCAGCACTTCAAATGGCAAATGTTCCGCCAGATGGAATCCTGAGATTATTGTTTGGCTTTCGGGAGCTAACGTTTGCAAATATTCAATCGCATCGCCTAGTTGAACTTTCAATCCCCGCTTATGCGCAACCTCCAGCATGCCTTGGTCCAAGTCGATGCCTTGCACATTCAGGCTGTTTTCCTGCATCAACTCCAGCCACTCGCCACGACCACAGCCCAAATCCACTCCCAGGCTATCTGGGAAAAACTGTTTGAGCGGCAAGACATATGGCAGATAAACCGCCAAGCGGGATTTGATCAGCTCACGTGAACCACGGTAGCGGTCTTCAAAAGCTCGATAGAATGTTTTCGTATTCTGGTTCATATTTTGCGAATAAACTTAGCAGGTGCACCGGCATAAACTGAATTGGGAGGAACTTCACCTGTTATGACTGAGTTTGCCCCAATTACGGAATTTTCTCCAATTATGCATGGCCCAATTATTGTTGCATTTGATGCAATCCACACACCCTCACCTACAACAATGTCCCTGCCGGACTCCGGCACGGAAGACTGGCGCTCAAGACCCAGTTGCATGTAATCGTGGGTGCCAGTTAGCAGGCTTACGTTGTGCCCCAGAAACGCGTTGTCTCCAACGAGGACTTTTCCTGATACCGTATTGATCACTGCATTGTTCAAATGCACATTCTTTCCAATTGTCAGTCTTGCGTTGTCGCCCCATACCCTATATGTGGAAAGTGATTTTTCCACATAGTATTCTTCAGCAATGCTGCGGATTAGTATTTTGAACTTCTCGCTGGTTTCAATTTTCGAAAGAAACCATGAAGCAATCCACTTTGAAAAGCTTGAGCTCATCTGCTCTCAATCTTTCATAATCGAAAATGAATTTGGTTCAATCCAACTTACGCCCACAAACGACTTTTGATGGACGTTGACCACGCTAAATGTAATTGCAAGATCGCGCCATTCAAGATTTCCTTCTATATGTGTCTTACCCAATGCTAAAGCTGTTGATATCGAATAAGTACCAGCACCTATATTCATTGGGAACCTGATTTCACATACAACTCTTTCTCCTATATTCAGGTCGAAAAGGCATATATTGTGGTCTACCGAGGTTGTTCCGAATACGGGTTGGCCTAATCGATCTTTTATGAGGTAGCCCAACACTACCTGCGGCAATTGTTTATTAACCCGAAAAGCAATTTTGAGCGTGACATGCTCGCCAACTAATGCTGTCTCGATGCACTTACCCTCGCTATTTAGAAGTTCCACCGACTCAATTTTTGCATCTCCAGTTCCGGATATGGTCTGGACTTTTCCTTTATCCAGAGCCACCTGCTCCACCACTGAATTTTCTTTTTGTGCAATCATGGCATTGTAGTAATCCATGACAGCTTCAGGATCACCCTGCATTGCAAGCTTGCCTGCGTTTAACATGATGGCGCGGTCGCAAATGGATTGGATGGCGCCTTTGTCGTGAGAAACGATCAATAAGGTCGTGCCTTGTTTGCGGTATTGGCGGATTCGATCAAAACTTTTGTGCTGGAAATAGGCGTCGCCAACTGACAGCGCTTCATCGACAATCAGGACATCGGGGCGTCGTGCGGTCGCCACGCTGAATGCCACGCGCATTTGCATGCCGCTGGAATACACGCGCACGGGCTGATCCATGTAATCACCGATGTCGGCAAAGGCTTCGATCTCCGGCATCAGGCGGGTGATCTCTTCGACGCTCATGCCCAGTAGTTGCCCAGACATGTAGGCATTCTGCCTGCCTGTGAAATCAGGGTGGAAACCCATGCCCAGCTCAAGCATGGCAGCGACTCTGCCGGTGATTTTCACATTGCCCGTGGTGGGCTGGGTGGTGCCGGTGATCATTTTAAGCAGGGTGCTTTTGCCCGCGCCATTGATGCCGATGATGCCAACCGCTTCGCCGGGGTTGACAGTGAAGTTGATGTCTTGCAACACCCAATGGAGTTGATGTCGCGGCTTGCTAAATGGCAGGAGCCATTCCGCCAGGCGCGACCAGCGGGTGGGATATTGTTTGTAGGCTTTGCCCAGGTTGGTGATGGTGATGGTGCCCATTACAGTTCATCCACCATTTCACCCGCGTGTTTGCGGAATAAGCGCATACCTAATACACAAAGGAGTACTGCCAGCAGCGTCACAGGCAGCAGGCTTTTCCAAATCGGCCATTGCCCTGTAACAAGTATGCCTTGGCATGCGGTCATTATCCCAAGCATCGGGTTGAGACTCATCAGTGATCGCGCTGCTTCAGGAAGTATGCTGATCGGATAGATGATGGGCGTGAGCCAGAACCAGAACTGTAGAAATATTCCGAAGAACTGACCAACATCCCGGAAGAACACATTGAGAACCCCTAGGGTGATACCCAGCCCGATGGCAAAGACAACAAGGATCATCAAAACTGGCAACAACGCCAGATATGCCAACCCCGGAAAGTTGCCCGACAGAATCAGGAACAGGGTGAATAGTCCGAACACGATGGCAAAGTTCAACAGCGCGTTGGCAACAACGGTGACGGGCAGACACAAGCGCGGGAAGCTCAGTTTCTTTAGCAGATTGGCATTCTCGAGAAATACATTCTGGGCGCGCCCGGTAATTTCCGCGAATAAGCCCCATGTCAGAACGCCCGCACACAGATAGATGCTGTATGCAAAGGTGCTATCGATACCCGGCAGCTTGGCGCGCATGACCTGAGAAAAGATCACTGTGTAAACGAGAATCATGGCCAGGGGATTGAGCACTGTCCAAGCCGCACCCAAAAGAGAGTTTCGATACTTGGATTGGAATTCGCGCTTGACGCTGCCGATGATGAAACCGCGATACTCCCAAAGCGACCGGAGGATGTTCGCCATCAATTCGCTGCCTTGATGAGGGCGGCGATCTCGGCAGTACGCTGTGCCATCAAGCTCATGTCGCCGCGAGCTTCCACATTCAGACGCAGCAACGGTTCGGTATTCGAGCCGCGCAGGTTGAAGCGCCAATCTGTGAATTCTGCACTCACACCATCCGTGCGATCCACCACGGGGTTCATCGGCAGGTAATGCTGCAATATGCGCTCGATGGTCTGCTTCACATCACTCACGCGATAGTTGATCTCGCCGCTGCACGGATAGGCCGCGATGCGCTCGCCCACCAGTTGTGACAGGCGTTTCCCGCTGCAGCTCAACAACTCTGTTACCAACAACCACGGAATCATGCCGCTGTCGCAATAGGCGAAGTCGCGGAAGTAGTGATGCGCGCTCATTTCGCCGCCGTAGATGGCGTTTTCCGAGCGCATGCGTTCTTTGATGAAAGCATGACCGGTCTTTGATTGAATGGGTTTGCCGCCCGATTGCTTGACGACATCCACAGTGTTCCATGTCAAACGCGGATCGTGGATGATCTTTTCGCCCGGATGTTTGACCAAGAAGGCTGCGGCCAATAATCCAACGATGTAATAGCCTTCGATGAACTCACCGTGTTCGTCGAACAGGAAGCAGCGGTCGAAGTCGCCGTCCCATGCGATACCCATGTCAGCCTTGTGCGCCTTCACGGCATCGGTGGTGGCTGCACGATTCTCTGGCAACAGGGGATTGGGAATGCCGTTGGGAAAGGTTCCGTCTGCCTCGTGATGTACTTTGATAAAAGTGACGGGAATTTTCAGTTGCTTGAAACGCGTTTCGATCTCATCAATGACGTGACCCGCTGCGCCGTTGCCGGAATTGACCACGAGCTTCAGCGGTTTGATGGCGGCGGGTTCGATGTAGGTCAGCAGGTGGTCTACAAAAGGATCGAGGATCGAGGATCGGGTCAGCGATCCGCGCTTGCTTGTTGGGCCGAACTGGTTCGCTTCTGCCAAGACCTGGATGGCTTTGAGACCCGTGTCGCCGCTGATGGGAACCGCACCACGCGCAACCAGTTTCATGCCGTTGTAATCCATGGGGTTGTGGCTGGCGGTGACTTCGATGCCCCCGTCCACGTCCAGATGAAATGCCGCGAAGTAGATCTCTTCTGTACCCACCATGCCGTTATCGACGACATCCGCCCCACCGTCCATCAATCCATTGGCCAAGGCTTGTTTTAGGGTGGCGCTGGTAAGACGCACATCGCCGCCGACAACGACACGTTTGGCGCCCAAGTGTTGGGCATAGGCTCGGCCGATGCGGTAGGCGATGTCCTCGTTTAGCTCGCTCCCCAACTTGCCTCGAATATCGTAGGCTTTAAAGCAAGTCAAAGTCATTGCTGAACTCTGCCGTACACGTCGTCAAATCGCACGATATCGTCTTCACCCAAATAGTCGCCGCTCTGGACCTCAATCATCACAAGATCCACGACCCCCGGATTGATAACCCGGTGTTTGTGCCCGGCCGGGATGTAAGTAGATTCGTTGGTGTTAACCAGCAGTTCTTGCTGACCATTGACCACTTTGGCGATTCCGTTGACGACGATCCAGTGTTCGCTGCGGTGATGATGCATTTGCAGCGAAAGCGATCCGCCAGGCTTTACTTCAATGCGCTTGATCTTGAAATTCTCGCCTTCCTCCAGCACTGTGTAGGTGCCCCATGGGCGATGTACTGTGCTATGCAGTCGATGCGATTCATGGCCTTTAAGCTTGAGGGCGGAATAAATATGCTTTACGTCTTGCGCGCGGCTGCTGTCGGCAACAAGTACCGCATCCGGCGTGTCGATGATGATTAAATCCCTCACTCCAACGGCGGCAACGATGCGCTGATTACTTTGAATGTAGCAGTTGCCCACATCGTGCAGCACCGTTTCCCCTTCGATCCGATTCCCTTGCTCATCCGCGGCCGTAAGCTCGCCCAAAGCAACCCAGGAACCAATATCGCTCCATCCAATTTCACAAGGCACTACAGCCACATTCCTAGATTTTTCCATTAATGCAAAATCGATGGAGTCGTCAGGGACTTTCCTGAAAGACTCGGCATCCAACTCTGTCTGGCTGAAGCCTTTCCCTTGCGCTGTTCGTGATTGGCCTATGCATGCGCGCACACCATCAAGAATCTGGGGTTGATACTTTTGCATTTCTCGAAGCATAACGCCCGCCTTGAAGCAGAACATACCCGAATTCCAGAAGAATCTCCCTGAAGCCAAGTAGTTCCGGGCGGTCTGCAAATCCGGCTTTTCAACAAAGCGGAGAACATCATTGCCGTCTGCCTCAATATAGCCATATCCTGTCTCGGGCATCTCCGGCTTGATCCCGAAAGTAACGATCTTGCCTTCCTCAGCCAAGTGCATGGCCGCTTTGACCGCTTCGGCAAAGGCGACCTGATCGGAAATCAGATGGTCGGCGGCCAGCACCAACAGGCAGGCATCCTCCCCATGCGCGGCAATCACCTGAAGTGTTGCTGCAGCGATCGCCGGGGCCGTATTGCGCCCGAATGGTTCCAGAATAAAGCGGTTGGTCAGTTTTTGCTTTCCCGAAATGCCAGCTATCTCGCGATACTCATCTTCGGTTTTAAAGAAAAGCTCGCGATTTGTAACCGTCAACATCTCGGTCACATCCGGCAAAAGTGCTCCGCGTAGCCATGCTTTTTGCAAAAGGCTCTGCCCATCGGCAAGGCGAATAAAGGGCTTGGGATGAGTTTCTCGGGAAACAGGCCATAGGCGGGAACCCGCCCCGCCACACAATATCGTAGGTATCAACTTGTTTTTAGTCACACTAAACGCTCTAAAGTCTCTAAACTTTTGCATTATAAAGGAGCGACAACAAGTGCCTAGCTATTTATTGGCCTATATATCTCGTAATTCCTTGCTGCTGATTTATGGTGGTGGATTGATTCGCTCTTCGGTTCCCTACGGCAGCGAGCAATACAGCTATGGTCGCGGCATAAAATGTCGCGACCATTTTTAGATTGAACATTTCCACGGTCAAACAATATACCGCGAACCCGGATACCAGCGCCAAACCCATTCTGCCCGCCCCCCGGCGATAAGCATCCGGTGATTTCATCGCGTTAACAAATTGAATGAAGGGTATTCCGAACAATAATATTATCGACAGCACTCCGACAATACCCTGTCTGGCCAATACGGCGAAGTAATAGCTATGCACTTCACCTCTTCCATTTTCTGCCGCTTCTCTAGTGATCATTCCCGCATCAGCCATATTGTCCATCGCCAAACGGAACCCATTGACCCCCGTTCCAAAAATCGGATTGTCCAGGAACAGCTGTATCGCGGCACCCCACAGCTGGAAACGGATCCCCAATGAGGTGTCTTTACTTGTTGTGGACAAGTCATGGATAGCTGCATCCAAGCGAATTTGGACGACATCCACCACTGAATACAACATCAGCATGCCGCCAAGCATTACCACCATCAGCAAGACAAGTCTGATTGCCAAAGCTTTGGCAGATGTTGCAGTGAACGCAACCCAGAGTAACAAGAACACAGGAATGGCAGCCCATCCTCCTCGCGCTCCAGATACCAGAGAAACATACAGCCCAGCCAGCAGCCCGAGAAGCTTTAGCGCCACAAGTTGCGCGGAATCTTTTTGAGTCCAATTAATGCTGCATACGGACAAGAAACCCAGCATCAGCGCCAAATCCCCTAAATGAATATGGATTAAAAAATATGTCTGGGCAATCATTTGCTGACCGCTCATCCAGACACTCGCACCAATTACCAACGCTCCCAGGGGAAGTCCATACTGCAAGACACCGATTACTTTTGGCTCAATATTCCTGAGCACAAGAAACACCGGAATCGCAAGAAGCAGTCTGGATGCCGAATCAAAATGTCGCGCACCCCATTCACCATTGGATGTTTGACTCATTAGGATGCTAAGAAATGTAGCTCCCATCGCAAAGCTAAACAGTTTTGCATCACGATCAAATTCGATCTTCACTGCGCCCCAACCTGCTTGGTAGAGTACGAAAGCAGAAAGTGCCACCATCAGAAAGAAGCTTGCACTCATACCTCCTTTTGCTGTGAGAAGCAGAATAGGGAAACTGAAGACAATATATTTAAACGCCTTGACTACTGCGCTGTAATGATCTGGATCAATCGAAGAATTCTTCATATGCATTGGCATCGCTTTTCAGGACCAACAGAATCTGTGAATCTTATCTGTCAACATTGCTGCTCTTGACTGCTTCCAACTCCCATATCATGTGATGCAGGCCTTTGCCGGTTACGCGCCGTCCCATATCGCGCACCGCCGACTTCCAGGGTGAAGGGGGCATGCTGCGGTAATTGGTCGGCGCGGACAGTTTCGCGATGTGCGCCTTGAAGCGGCCATGGAAACCGTAGATGCTGCCGACCGGTGCCTCGCCGCAGAAATAGCGATGCGTGCCTTCCGCGATGAAGTTGACGTGCGTGGGATCGGCGAACACCAGTGGTGAGGGATAGGCAGGCGTCACTGCCAGCAAGCGGCCGCCCGGTGCGAGCACACGCCAAATCTCGTTCATCAGCTGGATGAAGGGGTATCTGACTTCCCCGGATCCGATCCCGATCTGTCGCGGGATATGTTCCAGAAAATCGATGGCGGTGATGCTGTCGAAGTAGTTGTCCTCGAACGGGATCGGTTCGAATATGAGGTTGCCCTTCTTCATCGTGACGCCT
The DNA here is from genome assembly GCA_043827165.1 of Pseudomonadota bacterium. Lineage (GTDB taxonomy): Bacteria > Pseudomonadota > Gammaproteobacteria > Burkholderiales > Gallionellaceae > Sideroxyarcus. Next base: position 89,629 of record JBDRPJ010000006.1, on the reverse strand, counting down.
CTTTGCGCCAGTATGTCCTGGGAGTCGTCGCGGATATCCAGCCCGAACAGTTGGTCACGCTTGTATGGGTTTTGCGGGTTCAATCCGCAACCCATATCGAGATGTCGGGTCATATTTTTCCTTTAGTTCTTTGCATCCGCGCAGGACGGGTACAAGTCGGCTCGGCATGATAAAGGTTTCCGCCCTGCAGACCAAACCGTATTAGCGCTCTACCGCGACTTTTACCTGTGTATACAACCCCACAAACTCTTCCGCGACGACATCCCATCCCCGGATGAACCCCGGCACCTGCGTTGTGCGCGCAAGCTGCGTTTCGACCGCCTCCACCCATTCCTGCACGGGCGCATCCAGCCGCACGACCGCCCCGTGATCGGCCGTCACCTGCGCAGCCGCCCCGCACAGGTCTGACACCACTACCGGCACCTGCGCCGCCATAGCTTCCGAGATGACCATGCCGTAGGGTTCTGCTTTGGCGGGGTGCAGCAATACATCGATCATCTCGAAATGCGCGTTATCGGTGCGCCAGCCGAACAGACGGTAGCCGCCTTGCCAACCTTTGAACAGATGGTCGATCTCTCGCTCTTCCGGGCCGACCACCCACAGCTCAAGGTTGGGTCGCGTCTGGCGCAGATGTGCGGCGATCTCGACCGCCAGGGGCAATCCTTTGCGCTGCCATTCACGGCCGACGAATCCGATGATGCCGCCGTCCGCAGCTACCGCATGCGGTGTACGCATGACATCGGGCAGCACGCCCGGCACGATGGGGGCAGTGAGTTTGTGCGCATACTCGGGATAGTAGTGCGCAAGCTGTTTGGCGATGATCTCAGAGTTCGGCACGATGGCTTTGGCCACGCGCAGTTCACGCCGCTCCAGCCAGAGCTGCGCCGCCACACGTATAGAGACTTTCTTCCACCAGGGCTTGTCGCGCACCGAGGCGAACGGCGGGCCGTGGATGGTGGTGACGTCATGCACGCCGATGCGCTCGTTGCTGTGGATGAGCCAGCCGGGTTGCGGGTTGGCTCGCAGCCATGCATGGACACGGTGGCTGAAGCGCATGTAATAGACCCAGCGCGGGCGGTAACGCATACGACCAAGCTGATGTACCGCGATGCCCGCCGGGGCTTCGGCCAGACAGACTTCGCAGATCACCTGCACCTCGTGGCCCAACTCGACCAGTTCTTGCGTGGTTTCCCAGACGTAACGCTCCATACCGCCCACGGGGCCGTAACGTCTGACGATGTGGATAATCTTCATGCTGTCTCTGAAATGTTGGGGTGCCGTTATAGAATGCGCACGTGACCCATCCAACCGACTCAATGTGAACAGTATAGCAAGCGAACCCCGCCTTACCTGCGACCTGTGCGGCTCTACCGGCGAAGTTGCGCAATCGGGCATCCGCGATCCGGATGGCAATCTCGAAGGCAGCTGGCGCTTCCGGCGCTGTGCCGATACGGCGTGCGGCGCCTATTGGCTGGATCCCGCCCCGCCGCCGCACGAGTTGTGGAAGGCGTATGCGACCTATCACACGCACACCCGCAAATCTTCCGGACGCTTGGGCAAGGCGATGCTCAGTCTGGCGCACCGTTTCATAAAGCTGGGGCTGCTACCGCTGTGGCTCGCCAATGGCATGAAACGCGAGGCCGATTACCTGCGCTTCATGACGCTTGGCGATGAACCGACCGGCAAGTTGCTGGATGTCGGTTGCGGTGGCGGGCGCTTGCTCAACCGCATGAAGAAACACGGCTGGCAGGTGGAAGGCACGGACTTCGACGAGCAGGCCGCGCAGCGTGTCGCTTCCCGTTACGGCATCAAGGCGCATGTCGGCGACCTGCCGCAATGCGGGCTGCCCGCTGACAGTTTTGATGCGATCGTCATGAGCCAGGCCATCGAGCATCTGTATGACCCCAAGGCCACCTTGCGCGAATGCCTGCGCATCCTCAAGCCGGGCGGCCTGCTGGTGATGACCACCCCCAATGCGCACAGCATCGGCGCCACCGAGTTCGGCGCCAGTTGGCGCGGCTGGGAAGCGCCACGGCACCTGCATCTGTTCACGGTCGAATCTTTGCGCAACCTAACCCAACAATCTGGTTTCGAGATTGCCGAAGCCACCACTTACTCTGCAGGCTCAGCCGTGGTGTATCGCGTCAGCCGCGAGATACAACTGAGCCGCGTTGCATCTTGGTTGGACCAGCTTGCGGCGCTGGTCTGGAGCTATCGCAAGGAGCTGCATGAGTTCCGCGCACAAGTGCACGAGCCGCTGACCGGACAGAACGTGCTAATCCGCGCCCGCAAACCGACCCACTGACAGGACCGAACATGTTCTCCATCCTCATCCCCACCTGGAACAATCTGGCCCTGCTGCAACTGTGTGTGCGCAGCATCCGCGACAATTCGGCCTTCCCGCACCAGATCATCGTGCATGTGAACGACGGCAGCGACGGCACACTGGACTGGGTGCGCGAACAGGGGCTGACGTATACCGCGTCACCGGACAACATCGGTATCTGCCTGGCGGTGAACGAGGCGGCGATATATGCCACGCAGGACTACATCCTGTATCTGAACGACGATATGTATTGCTGCCCCGGCTGGGACACGGCACTGGTGGACAAGCTCAAGCAACTGGATACCGACCTGTTCATGCTGTCCGGCACGATGATCGAGCCGCGCGAGACGAACAACCCCTGCGTGGTGGTGGGTGACTACGGCACCGAGGCGCATACGTTCGATGAGGCGCGCCTGCTGACCGACCTGCCGAACCTGCGCAAGGTGGACTGGCTGGGCGCGACCTGGCCACCCACGCTGGTGTCGCGGCGCTGGTGGTTCAAGGTGGGCGGTTACAGCAGCGAGTTCTCGCCCGGCATGAGCAGCGACAACGACTTCTCCATGAAGCTGTGGCATGCGGGTTGCCGCGTCTTCTACGGCGTGGGCGATTCTTTCGTGTATCACTTCCAGTGCAAATCCACCGGCAAGGTGAAGAAGAACGACGGCGGACGACAGTTTCTGATGAAGTGGGGCATGCGCCAGTCGGTGTTCGACCGTTATTACCTGCGGCGTGGCCAGGTGGCTAAGGGATTGAAGTTGGATGAGCCGGAAGACACACGCCAGCTGCGCTGGCAGTTGATGCGAAGTCGCATTAAACGCGCACTGGGTTAGAACCGTCATTCCCGCGCAGCGGCTCCACTTGGGTTTTGTCCGCTTCGCGGAACTTGCTGATCACTGGATTCCCGCCTGCGCGGGAATGACGGGATTGCCAGAAATTATCGTTGTGAATTCAGCCTAGCCAGCTTGCGGTATTTGAGCCAGGTGGTACGCGCGTTCATCATGGCGATGCCCCAGCCTGCGCGCCCATCCAGCATCCCCATACGAATCATCCAGGTGCGCACGAACGCCCAACCGGCACTGAGCGCAGCTCGCAGCAAGCTGGTCCGCTTGCCTGCGGCATGCATCTGTCGTGCGGCGGCATCCGAGTAATGCGCGACTTTGCGCTCCACATCCGCACGATCCAGATAGCTGTAGTGCAGCAACGGTGATTTCAGCTTTGCGCTGCGCCCCTGCAGTTGCACACTCTCGTGCACCAGACTGTCGGAGAACCTGCCCTTGCCGCGCTTGAACAGGCGCAGCACATAGTCCGGATACCAGCCGCTGTGATGGATGAAGCTGCCGCAGAACTGGGACAGGCGCGGGCAGTAGTAACCCTCCGCACCGCCCTCGCGCATGGCTTGTTCGAGTTCTGCCCGCAGCTCCGGCGTGACGCGTTCGTCGGCATCGATGGAGAAGATCCAGTCGCCGCTGGCATAGCCGAGCGCGCGGTTCTTCTGCGGGCCGAAGCCGGGCCAGTCGTGTTCATACACCTTTGCGTCCATACTGCGCGCGATGGCGACGGTGTCGTCGCTGCTGCCGGAATCGACCACGATGCGCTCATCCGCCCAGGCCACGGATTCCAGACAGGCGCGGATGTTGACGGCTTCGTTCTTGGTGATGAGGATGACGGTGAGCTCAGGCATGGTCTCGATACCACTCGGCGGTCTTTTGCAGCCCTTGCTGCAAGGTATATGGCGGTTGCCAGCCGAGTTCGCGGCGGATTCTAGCACTGTCGATCTGCAGTGAGCCGAGCAGGCGTTCTACCTGTGCGGACTTCCCTGTGAGCCTTCCGGCCAGCTTGAGCAGTGCCAGCGGGCAGGGCAACAGACGCGCCGGATACCCCATCGCCGCGCCCAGTTGGCTCAGCAATTCCGGTGTGGAGATGTCCTCGCCATCGCTGACCAGATACGTCTGTCCGGCCGCCGCCGAATGGGTGGCACAGGCGAATAGTGCATCCACCAGATTATCGATATAGATCAGGCTGCGCCGGTTGCTTACCGAAGCAAATGGCAGGGGAATCCCGCGGCGCAATACCTTGATCATCTGCGCAAAGTTGCCTGGCGCATTGGCTCCGTATACCAAGGGAGGACGTACGATGACGATCTCCAGCCCGCTTCTGCTTGATTCAAACATCAATGCCTGCTCCGCCTGCAGCTTGGAGCGGGTATAGGCATTATGCGGGCGGGGTGGATCGATTTCCGTGAACGGCTTCTCCGGCAGGGTCTGCAGTCCTTGCACCCCTGCCGAGCTGACATATAGCAGCCGTTTCACCTCGCAACTGGCCGCCGCACGCGCCAATTGCGCCCCCCCTTCGACATTTACGCGATGAAATGACTTTATCGGATCCGGTGCCGTCTCCCGCAACACATGTGCCCGCGCTGCGAGATGAATGACTGTGTCGATACCGCTCAGCGCCTCGTCCCAGTTTGTTTGCCCGTCTATATCACCGACGATGACTTGCCCAACCCCGTCAGGAAGCATGCTTTGCTTTCGAACAGCGCCGCGAACTTTCCAGCCCCTCCGCGCCATCTCCAGCGCGAGGTTTCTGCCTATAAATCCACCGCCACCGGTGATCAGGACACTGCGTGCCATATTGCTCACAGGATCCGCTCCAGCAATCTGAGCGGTACTTTGAATGCCAGAAAGAACAGGTTGGTGTACAGGCCATTCTCGGCGCATGCGCGGACGATCTCCCGGTTTCCCAGCCAGTTGGCTTTGAGCCCACTGCTACTGATGCCGCCCGCACGCATCTTGACCGTCGTTTCATCGATGAACGACCAAGTGATGTGATGTTTGAGCAGCAGCCTAACCATCATCTCGGCATCTGCCGCGATGTGGTAATCCGTGCGGTAAAGTCCTGCTCGCTCATAGCATGCTCTTTTGCAGTAGAACGTCGGATGGGGCGGCATGACGCCGATACGCATCCAGAATTTACCGTAACTCGGGATGCGGTTTTTGCGCAATATCCGTTTCGAGTCGGTTGGATCGACGATGTCCAGACAGGAGAACACCGCTTCTGCGCCGCTTTCCTCTAGACGCCTGACGATTTTTCCCAAAGAAGACACCTCCGCAAAATAATCATCTGCGTTGAGCATACCTATGTATTTCCCCGATGCCAGGGCGATGCCTTTGTTCATCGCATCGTAGATTCCTGCATCCGGCTCGCTTATCCAGTAATCGATCCGTTCATCGTATCTGCGAAGCACATCGGTCGTTCCGTCGGTCGAGCCACCATCGATGATGATGTGTTCTATGTATTCGTAATCCTGAGAAAGGACGCTTTGAATGTTGTGCTCTATCGTTTCCGCGCCGTTGAACACTACCGTAATGACGGATATCAACGGCTTCCCCGCCTGGCTTTTCTTGCACCGATCCCGAATGCGCCCCCCCCCCTCAATCGAGTCGGTGCTCTTTCCTGTCTTGCATACAGAAGCTGGATTCCCTAATGGCGACATTTCTGATCAGGCGGACTAGATTCCGGGCAGCCGGTATGCAGAGATGAATGATATTGAATTCACCAGAAGGTAAATCATTCGCGTGAGATGTCGACCTGCAAATGGTATTTGGCTCGCCACCTCGACCAAAAGGTAGATAAACGACAAATAACCCGCCCGAACAGAAAGGCGGCCAAATTTATGTCGTTCCAGTTTTGCCAGTTCAAGAATCCTTTGCGGCCTGACCGTGACGGATTTGTTCTCTTCATGCAGTCTGTAACCCGCCACCGGCTTTGTGATGGAAAGCCAAGAGAAATGTTGATAGGCCTCGTAAAAGAAAAATACGTCAAAGGCAAAATGGAGTTCCCTGTCAAAGGGGATCTTTTGATAAACCTCGCGTCGCCAAAATGTGGCCGGCTGTAGTACAGCAGTGCGATATTTCATCCACCCGATGTTATCCAGCGGGTGGTAACGCAACTTTACAGGCTTGATGTATTTCCCATGGGTATCAAGGTAATAACCCTCGGCGCTGATGATCGAGACATTACTGTAGGAAGAGAATGCTTCTACCATAGTTTCAAACACATCTTTGCATAGGAACAAATCATCCGCATTCAGATAGCAATAAATGTCACCTTTCGCTTCACGAAAAGCTTTGTCTATGGCATCGGCCTGGCCCCGATCTTCCGTGCTGACGAGCCGAAATCTCTGATCCGCCTCGCAATATTCCCGAATGATGCCCATAGACTGATCATCCGATCCGCCATCTGCAATCAGAACCTCGAAATCCAGATGGCTTTGCGATTGAATACTCGACAAGCAATCTCTGAGATAGCGCCCGTAATTGAAGGAGGGCACGGCAATGCTAATTTTCATCGCTTGAGAAGCTCCCTCGTAGGCTCTAACCTAAAGAGCGGGAGTAGAGGCATCGCGACGTGCGCCATGCAGGAAAATCGGCAGATATTCACCCCGAGGCCAATCACAGCATCGGCCTCGCAAAAACGCTTCGTTTGCTCAAAACGTTCAAATCAGCCGGCAGGACGAACGACACCGATTCAGGATGCCGCAATTCCCTCGTCAAACATCTTGGCGGGAAAAACGCCGCAAGACCAATTGACACGAAATTCTCAAGATACATGTGAATCGCCTTCTCCAATCTTGTTCAGAAAAGCTTGTCTCCAAGCCCCGGCCCGCGCGTTGCTAGCGAAACTTGGCCATACCGGATGGTAAAGCTGCATATACACGATCTCAGGGACGGGGAAGGAGCTTGAAAAATCCACCACCACTCCCCCGCATTCTCAATTAATTCAACAACTGTAGCCTGCCGCCATTCTGCCACACCATCCGCCGCCTCGAACGAACACGGTGCTACCGGCCCTTGCGGCTCGACACAGGGGTGCAACTTCTGTACGTCCTGTGAACAGGTTACCGCCAGTTTCCCCAGGGGCAGCCGACTGTCCCGAGCACCCACGCCCAGCTGGCCCGACTTGCTTTCGGACATACTGCACATGAGTGTGTTTAATATTTTCGGAAATTCAGGTTGTGAAAATGCCTGAAGTGGCGGTAAATTCCGCTCAAGAATCGCCTAGTCAACTCTATGCCACTTGGCTTCATTATTTGCGGCCTGACAACAATCCCGAGTTCATTGAGAATGTCTATGGAATTCCTCAAGTCATCCACATAGGGTTCATATATATTTTCAATCAGCGGGGCAGGCAATCCATAAGCACCGAAGTCAACCCGGTGTCCTCCCGTAATTCTCAGCCCATGGAAATGGTAAAAGATTGCTTGGCTGTATGGATATCTGGTTGCATTCCACGGTGCTAGCGTCCATTCCTGATGCTCTAATACATGCACCAATCTCTCAAATCTTGTCGGCCAGTCATCCAGATATTTCTGATCGCCGAATTTCCCTTCTTCGAATCGGGCGAAACACCATTCGATGCAGCGCTCTTCCCACCATTTCCTGACGACCTCTCCGTCGTCGCGAGTGAAAGTCATGAATTGCACACAATATTGTCCACTAGTCGCCGACTGGTCGTATTCGGGCGCATAGGAATGATCTGTGATCAACGCATGCTTCCCGGATGAATCGAATTCCCTGAAGATGGGTGCCGGATTCTTCCTGAACCAGATGTCGGCATCGATATAAGTCACACGTGAGACTTCCGCATCCGCTTCGAACACGAATCTTGGCGCGAACGGCGTCAATGTCCAGCAATATTCCCCCTTGCCTCGTCCCGGCTTGACCGCCAGCAATTCCGGCGTCTCGAGGCGGCTCAATTTCAGGAGTCTCACTCTGGGCAGATCAAGTCTGGTCAACACCTCATAGGCATCCGCATCGACACACAATATCCATAAAGTGTAGTCCCCAACATGCCGCTCCATTGACTTGTGCAATGCCAACCCTTGGGGAAGGAATAGACTGTCAAACAACGTGACATAGTGTTCCATCACGCCCCCCCAAAGGAATTCACTGCGGCAATAACCGCATTCACGTCGTCATCGGACATTTGAGGATGGCATGGCAGCGACAGACATGTTGCGGCATGGTATTCGCTATTGCGTAAACCCCGAGGATCACAAACCACATTGCGACAAGGCTCTTGCCTGTGCATGGGGACCGGATAATGAATCAGCGACTGAATGCCGTGTTCCTGCAAGTGTGCCTGTAACGCATCGCGCCGATCGCATGCAACCACGAATAAATGATAGACATGGGCGGACGGTTCTTCCGGAATGGCTAGCTTGCGGATCAACGGCGTATTGATTCCGTCCATGCAGGCCCTTGCGATCTGCTGGCGGCGCTCGGTAAACTCCGGTAACCATTTCAGTCGCGTGCTCAACATCGCCGCATGGATCTCGTCCAGTCGGCTGTTCATGCCCAGTTCGGGATGATGGTAGCGGACGCTCTGGCCGTAATTGCGCAACCGCCCTGCGCGCTCCGCAATTCTTTCGTTGTTGGTGACGAGCGCGCCGGCGTCTCCCGGCGCGCCCAGATTCTTGGTCGGGTAGAAACTGTATGCGCCAGCCGCACCAATACTGCCGGCAACCTTGCCACACCATGTCGCCAGATGGGCCTGCGCGCAATCCTCGACCAGAGCGATGCCGTGTCCGTCGCAAAATGCGCTCCAAGCATCCATGCCGCGCACTTGTCCGTAGAGATGTACCAGCAGCACGGCCTTTGTTTTGGGAGTGATGCAACGCTCCGCGCTTTCGACGGACAGTAGCGCCGTTTCCGGATCGACATCCGCCAGCACCGGCGTGGCGCCGGACCGGATGATGGCCAGCACCGTCGCGAATGCCGTCATGGGAGTTGTGATGACCTCGTCGCCCGGCCCGATCTCAAGTGCGCGCAGGGCGATCTCGATGGCGTCCATGCCATTGCCTACGCCAACCCCATGCGCCACGCCGCAGAGTTGCGCCCACTGCTTTTCAAACGACGCGACCTCATCGCCCAGCACATACCATCCAGACTCCAGCACACGCCTTGCCGCATCCAGCATGGCCGCACGCAGTTCGGCTGGCTCGGCCCTGAAATCATTCATCTGGATCATGACCGCTCGTCCCAGTAGTGGCGTTGGTGCTTTTGATAGTAAGCCATGGTTCGTGCCAGCCCCTCACGCAGGTTGATTCGAGGCTGCCATCCGGTTGCGTCTGCGAACAGGGAGTAATCGCTATAGTAGTCTCCGATGTCGATCGCCTTGCGGTCTGCCGGGAACGGCACCACCTCGTAGGTGCCGCCATAGCCCAGATCTGTCATCAGTTCAGCCAGTGCTTTCAAGCCGATCACTTCGTTGCTGCCCAGGTTGTACACCTTGCCGTTGGTGCGGTCGGATGCGCCGGCCAGCAGTAAGGCTGTGACGCAATCCTCCACATAGTTAAAATCGCGAAGCTGCATCCCGTCCCCGAACACCCTTATCGGTTTGCCTTCGATAAGCAAACGCACCCAAATCCCCAGGAAGGTTTGCCGCGCATCCCTTACACGCATCGCCGGGCCGTAGGTGTTGGTCAGGCGCAGCGCGCAAGCCCGTATACCGTACACATTGTTGTATAGCAGGTGATAGCATTCCCCCGCCAGTTTGTTGATGCCGTTGACATCCACCGGCCGCACCGGGTGCTTCTCATCCACCGGCAGGTAATCCGGCTTGCCGTACAGTTGACGTGTACTGGCGAACACCACTTTGATATCGGGATTCGACTTGCGACAGGCTTCGAGTATGGAAAGCTGCGCGGCCGCATTGATCTCCAGATCTGTTTGCGGGTCTGTCATTGAATCCAGGTGACTGGTTTGACCTGCCAGATTGAACAGGAAATCCTTGCCATTCAGCAGATAGCCCATGGCGTACGGATCGCGCACATCGCACACATTCACGGTAACCTTGTCGCGGATATCATCAATATTGAATGGATTGCCGCCGTATTGCGGGATCAGGCTGTCGGCCAGCGTGACCACTGCACCCTGCGCAACCAGTTCTCGCGCCAGATTGGAACCTATGAAGCCAAGCCCTCCGGTGATCAGGACCTGCTTGTTCGCGTATTCATTCAAGGCATTTTCTCCGCAAGGACGACATGATCCAGATAGAGGTCAGGATTGCCCGGCAACATCTTGCCGGCGATTATCCCCATGATATTGATGAGCGCCATGATGGTTCCCGTCAGCAGCAATGTGTATGGGCGACGCCATCCTTGGCTGACCTTGTACAAGTAAGCATTCGCAAGCTGGAACAAGGTCGATGCGTCCGCCCCCAGCTTATGGTGCTGAAGTATGCGGAACCCTTGTTTCTCAAGCAGGGCGCGCAATCCAAAACTGGAGTATCTGGCATAGTCGAACGGCTGCTCGTGTTCGTCCCAGACAAAAGGGACGCTGAGCAATAGTAATCCGCCCGGGCGGAGAGTCCGCGATATCTCCCCCATGAAATCATCCGGGTTGAACACGTGCTCCAGCACCTGGTTGCAAAGCACGACATCAAAAGAAGCTGTAGGGAACGGAAACTCGCCCCCGTCATAATAGTGATCGGCGACGCCCCGCTTGCGCGATGCCTCATTATCGATATCCAGCCCAACATACTCATCAACCTCGAACAGTGCACGATAGGGCTTGGAGCCGCAACCCACATCCAGCAGGCGGCCGGACATGTGCGGGGCGAGTTCGGTGAGCACATCACGCAGGCACGATCGTGCCAGATAGAACGGGTTCACAAAGATACCCGGCCATCCAGGGTGGAATGCTTGGCGATCATAGATCGCTCTTAGTCGCCGCATCATGATCTAGCCTCCAACAGCATTCCTTCAAAGCAAAAATCAAGACCACTCTCGGTGCGAGCGCTACCTTCAGGGCAGACATAGGTGATGACGGGGCACCAGTGTGGCGCCAGTATGCGCATGAACTCGGGGCGCGAGAATATCCACATCGGGTAGCTCGCCGAATATACCGTTGCGGGCACCTTCTGGATCACTAGCGCATCCCCGCTGCCCGACTGGAAAGGGGTGCGGTCTATGATCAGACACATCGCTCCTACCCCGTTCAACTTTTGAATCACCTCGGTCGGCGATCGCAGATACTGCAAGACGCTGGACAAAACGATCACGTTGGGTGAATTTTCCTCCAGACATTCCTCGATCGTTTGGTAGAAGCGCAACTTTTCATCCTGGATATGGCGCTTTCCTGACGCAACGAAATGTGCCTGCTCCACCACATTCCAACGGACATCAGGCAGTGCTTGCAAGAATTTGCGGTTCTGGAAATAACCGCTCCCCAGCGCGCCGCCCATATCCAGCACATTGAGTGTGCCTGCACTCCTTGCCGCAGCCCACAACAATCCGGAAAGGACTGGCCACGCATACTCGATCTCGTCAAAAAGTACCGAGTCTCGTTCAAACTCGGCCCGCCCCTCCCTGACCTCAATGGCAGCAGCCAAGACGCGTGCGTGAATCCCCTCCGCATCATAACCGTCAGAGTGCGCCCGCGCTTCTTCCCAGCTAGCAAACTCTCCCTCAAAGCGGATCACCCGCCCAAGCAGGCGGTTCACTTTCCGTTTTGCTACAGATGGAAGCCAGTCACGCGCCATCTTCTTTAGTGTCGATCTCATCAGCCAGCCCGCGCCCATTTCTGAATGCTATGGAGCATTCTTCTTATTCTTCCAGGATGGTTCTGCCTAAAATACGTCTCGAATCTTTTTCTCTCCACCAACGATGGCTCCACCTCGATATCATCCAGCCGGATCGGCGTCATGCTAAGCGCTGATTCATATTGCCGCGTCTCGCGGCAATGCGTCCCGCTATTGTCATTACCAATATTCCGCACCAGACTGCGCCCGGGATACAAGGTCAGCTTGCCTGCCAGAAAGGCAGAGGCATACCAGCGAATCGCCCATGAATCGTTCCTGCCTGCCACCTGCTCAGCCAGCATCCTGGAGTAAGGGAAGCTGCCATTAAAATCAAAGGTGCACGCCAACTGGTGCCGGTTAATTTCACCGAGCAGATGCTTGCCATCCGGATTGAATAATTCCCAGCCTCGCGACCAAGTCGCCCATCCCCAGCAATCCGCCCCGGGCAGAAAGAACGCTTCCGGAAGTTCGCTCCCGAGCGGGTACACGTAACCATGGGCGCTGACCACTCGCTCATCATCGGCATATTTCACAAGGGCGTCGTTCATATACTCAAGAAAGTACGGTGAAGTCTCCATGTCGTCTTCCAGCACGATGATCCGCCCCCAGTTGTCCAGAATGGATGTGACCCCGTTGATGACTGAGGCGGCCAAACCAAGATTCTCCCGGTGCTCGACAATTGAGACGGATCTGAAGCCGTCTATCTGCTGAATGTAGCGCCTGACTTCGCTCACCTTGTCTTCGTCCTCTCCGACCTTGGCACCGTCTGAAAAAATGAATAAGTCGCTCTCCCTGGCCAGCCTGTTTTCCTGCAACGACTCGACCGTTCTTCTGGCATGCCATGGCCGGTTGTAGACGAACAGGCAGATTGGCGCCGGCCTATGTTCACTCATGCCGTTTGCCATATTCGGTATCAGCGTCATGATTGAACTCTTCGCAGGCCACAAAGAAACAGGTGTTCAGCGTCTTCGCAAAGAGTCGATAATCTTGAGCATGGAGCAATCGTGAAGTCTGGTGCGTTTCTATTTCTTCTATGCGGGTATTCAGCAATTCGATCAGAATCACACGAGGACGATATCGATTCCAATCGTTGGAAGCTATGACCTCATGATCGAATCCCTCCACGTCTATCGTCATAAAGTCGATGCGCGTTCCCTCCGGCAAGTGCTCATCCAAGAGCGGCCCCAATGGCCTCACAGGAATCTGCAGCCTTTCGACCAGTCTGTATGGCGGGACATCCTTCTTCCTCGCTTCAGTAGCCGAGAAGGTATTGAGCGCCGGCTCATTGAATGAGAAATATTCAAGAACCCCCGCTTTCGCACCGACACCGCACTCGACAGTGATGTCTCTTGGCCGCGCACGTTCAAACATTCTTTTGCTTCCCGGCATTGGGTCGACATTGATCCCGCACCATCCCCGGCGATAGAAGTAATATGTGTTGGAGAATCGCTTGGGGTGATGGGCGCCTATATCCACAAAAAAACCCGTTTCAACCTGCAACTCTTCGAATATTCTGGCCAGCAGCAGATCCTCCCCCTCTTGCGAATAGGATTTAGTCGCATGCTCCTTCCATCGCTCGCGGTAAAGCCTGCCCAGCCTTTTCCTGAGCGCTGCGGGCATGATCCGCTTGATTTGCTTGAGCATAGTCAGCAACGTCCTCCATAATGCAAAGCTCTCATATCGATCCCTCACTTGCATCCCGGGCATCTCGTCGGAGCTTTCCAGCCCGCCCCTTTCGGGATGCCAGATCATTCTGGCGCACGCCCAAGATCATACAAACTCTTTTTGCCGCTTTTCAGCAATTCGTTGAAGCGCGCCGATTCATGCGCACTCATATGCCGAAGGGCTTCCAGCTTTCTGAGTAGCCTTGGAAAGAGCTTATTGACGCTGCGATAGATGAAATTCACAAGCCGGTTGGCTCGCACGAAATGCATGTCGCTCAAGGTGGCAGGATGGCGCACTACTCCCAGCGACATGGAATATGCCATCCACCTGCGCCCGTTATCTGACGTGACCCCGTGTTTCCCCCGCGACACAGCCTTGAACAGGTTCTCGAAATATTCCGGTCTGCTATCCCCCGTATAGTGGATCGACGCCGGATACGACGGCAAATGCCGATCATAGGTGACGACGGGCACATCAAAGACCATCGCCTCGACACCGGTGGCTGACCATCCCGTCACCAAAGCGTCTATCTGCGGGTACAGGTCATAGATCGAGATCTTCTCCGCCGGATAGTTTGCGCGCACGTTGTCCGGCAAAGTCGCCAATATACGCGCCAGTTCGATTTGCTCCCGTGCCATAACACTGTTGCGCCGGGAAGGGAATGTCCTGGGGTGAATGCGGATGAGCAGAAACAGCTCGGGATGCTCGCCAAAGAAATCGATCGTGCCACTGATCCAGTCCAACTGATCCTTAAAAACACTGCTGTAGTATTTTTCATCCGGAAAGCGACCAATGAAGTGCGCTGAATAAACCTCGTCGTAGCTACTCATGGCGGCCACGACCACCTTGGCCTGCCTTGGCATGCCGAAATGCGCGCGCAAATCGAAACGACCAGAGGCCGGCTCGGAATAGACAGAGAACGAACTGGCATCCAGCAGCCGCTTGAAATGTCTATCAACGCGGCCGATATCTTCAGCCGGGAGCGTATATCGATCTGCATCTTCCCAATATCTGATCGCCGGATTGGTCAAACCGAACTCGGTCCAATCCCAAACACGGAGCGCTTCATATCGCTCATCAATATTCGAACTGCCTTCGACGAAATAGACTTGTTTCCCCTGCAATTCACAATAACGGGCACACACGCCGAGTACGGCGTACTGAGGGCTGTAAGCCACAAGGATGTCCGGTTGCAACTGTTGGTAAATATGACTGAATGCCAGCAAGGACAACAGCGCATTCCGTACATAGGTCTCCAGATAGACGCGCTCCTCCGCACTAAAGTCCGCAGAAGTCTTTTTGAACTTGATCAGCACTTCGTAGGCTGCGATCCTGCCGACCTCGACACCCAGACAGGTCAATTCGCGAATATCCGTTTCAGCCAGACGCCCGACTATCTCGTCCACATGGGTGGCATCCTCTGTGTCGAGGTAGCTTGAGATCAGATGATCTTCTCCCGCGTAGGCGCTGCGAAGGATCGAGGCATTTCTGCGGCACTGCTTGCATACCGCCTCTTTTCTGGCCGGATGCTGTTCTATTCCAACCGACACGGCCTCCATCACCGTGCAATGGCGATTGAATACGCCATCGCACGCGATCCTGCTCACCTCGAATGATTGCTCATCAAGGCATTTTGCAAGGTAACTCTCCGGCAATGCATGCTGCCAGATGCCGGCATGGGGAGAAATGAATGCAACCTTCTTGCGTTCTGCGGTCAATTCGCCCCCCAAAGACCGTTGGCCTGCAGCCAAGCAGCGAGACGGGGTTCAAACGACTTGCGCACATGCGCCACCTCGCCCATTGCGCGTTCTGTCCCCGCGGAGGCATGCGCATCCATCAGGGCTGCCTCTATCCGCTTGCCTAGTGCCATAGAAAAGCCCGGCGAACTGACACTGGCACACGTATCCGGGCTGCCTATCTCCCGATAAAGATGCTTGATCTGCGGATAGTTGCACAAACCGATGACCGGTACCCCCATAGCCAAGGCACATACGTTGGCATGAAAACGCATGCCAAGTATCAAATGGCATTCACGGTACAGACCGAATATATGTTCCGCCCCCGCCGGGCCGGAGAGGTAGGGTGCTGAACTCACGCGCGTACGCCGCAAACGATCACCGAGACGGGAAACTACATCGGACACGATGGCAAGGTCACGATAGATATGCGGGAAGAAGATGTATTGAATCTCCGGATCTTCATCGGCCAAACGTTGCAGCATGTGAGCGAATTCGTCGCAGAATTTCTCATAACCGTCTTCTTTGCCGAAATTCCGGAAACGTATCTCGGCCATATCGCTTGCAAGGTTGATCCCGATGCGCCTGTTCGAACCCCTCAGGTATGGTGCCCTACTTTTCGCAAATTGCAGAAAGAACCCCCCATCCGGGATTACATGGATGTTCTCGGTCAATGACGCTGGCAGGTGCCTGCGCAAGGTCGCCATAGCACCATCGTTCCTGACCGTCACCAGATATTGTGCGCTGGCAGTCAGCGTCTCCAGAAAACACCTGAATCTGCCGAGCGAGGTAGCGGAAGCGCCTTGCCCTTCATCACAACCCAAGGCGTTAAAGAAGATGGGGGGCCGTATCTGCGCCAATACGTCCGGAGGGATGTCAATAGAAGTTCCCGTCGCAGAGTGCTCCACCCACAATTCGAAATAGTTCCCTCCCCCGATCACCAGCAAATCGAAATCCGACACGAGCTGGACGAACGATTCATCGAACTGGCGCTCCTTCCAGTAGAACTCCCGAATCTCGAGTTCAGTCCACTCTGCCTTGCGATGCGCGACTGCTTCCAGCCACGGCCTGAATCCAGAGTGGTTGGCGTTGTCACCTATGTTGCCGCTAAAACTGGCCAGATGCAGAATCTTCAGGAGAGCTCTCATGGCAGCTTGTCGTGCTTGATGAAATTGTCGATTATCTTCAGCCCAACGGGGCCGCTCTTTTCGGGGTGGAACTGCACTCCGTATACATTGCCATCACTGATGGCAGCCGTTACTTCCCTGCCGCCGTAATTGCAACAGGCCAACAGGTGACTTGGACTGTCCGGCTTAACCTCGAACGAATGTGTGAGGTATACCGCATCGCCAGCGTGTATCCCCGCCAATATCGTGTCCCGCCACGCAGCCTCGCTTGTCGGTGCATGCAAATCCGCCCAGCCCACGTGCGGGACCTTGAGCGGTTCACCGTGGATATCGATGGCGGGAACAGGAACAACGCGCCCGGGAAGGATGCCCAATCCTCGGTGCTCGCCAAACTCTTCGCTGCAGCTGGCCAGCATCTGCATACCCAAACAGATTCCCAGCAACGGCCTGCCGGAATCCGCATACGTCTTGATGACCCGATCCAGACCCAGATCAGTCAGCCCGCGCATGCCATCGGCGAATGCACCGACACCTGGCAGGACGAGCCGGCGGGCAGACGATATCTCCCCAGCATCACTGCTCACTAGTACTGTCGCACCGCAGTATTCAAAGGCGCGACGGACACTGAACAGATTGCCGACCCCGTAGTCGATGACGACGACATCCGCGCTCACGGCACTCTCCTCATCTCGATACCGGCCGCGATTGCAGTTGCACGAATAGTCGGCAGGTTCGCCCGCTTGTAATGCAGGATACCCGCTACCGCGACAGCATCCGCCTGTCCACGGGCAACGACTTCGATGAGATGCTCGGTCTTGCCCATACCTCCACTGGCGATTACCGGGACAGAGGACGCGGCACTGACGGCGCGAACCAGCTCGACATCAAATCCCTTCCCCGTTCCTTCCTGATCCACCGAGGTCACCATGACCTCTCCCGCCCCCAGTGCCACGCCTTTGCGCACCCATTCGATAACATCCAGCCCCGTCTTCTCCCGGCCATTGTCTGTATAGGCCTCCCACGATCCATCCGCTTGCCGTTTTGCCTCGATGGAAAGCACCATGCACTGCGAGCCGAATACGCGCGCCACATCCCGGATCAACTGCGGATTCTTGATTGCAGCGGTATTGATGGCGACCTTGTCCGCACCCGAGCGCAATAGCTCGCGCACATCTTCGACCGATCGCACACCTCCTCCGACAGTCAGCGGCACGAATACATCATGTGACGTGTGGCGCACGATCTCGTGCAGACTGTTCCGGCCATAAAGACTGGCGACAGCATCCATGTAGACGATCTCATCCACACCCTGCCGATAATATGCCTGGGCGAATTCACGGGGGTCGCCTATTACCCGTAGCCCCTCGAGATGTATCCCCTTGATGAGATTGGCCCCCTTGATGTCAAGACGGGCGATTAGACGGACACCACTCATACGCTATCGGCGTCCTTTTCCTGATGCCAGACAGCATGCTTCAACCGCCAGTCATTGCCGACACGCTCCCAGAGGTGGGGGGAGCGGAATCTGTCAACGGTCTCGATGAACTGTTGTTCCGTAATATCGATATATTCAAGGAATTCCCTGAAATACTTCATGGGGAATTCCTGGTCATAACGTTTCACCAGCGCCACACCTTCCTCACGCGTGATCTTTCCATTGCGTATTTCTTGGGCGGCATCATAGGTGGCCCGCCCGATCCCGAACTTGATCAGCGTTGTGTAGTAATGAAACATATCGATGCGGTCATCGATGCTGCTGTATTTTGAGTAAGTCCCCTCGGTGCGCTCCGAATTCGCCTGGAATCCGGTATTCTCAACTGCGTAGTAATAGCATTCCTGCGGATCCCAAGGGAGATAGTAGCCAAGGTAATGCACCTCGACACCCTTGCTTTCCAGGAAATCGGCGTCAGGCGGAATGTAGGGCGCGAAATCATTCATCGAGAATCGCTTCTCTGCAAGGATCTCGCTGATGCTTTTGCCGCCCAGGATGATCTCGCCCGGATCCCGCACCGAGAAGAACTTCCTGTCCATGGTCGGGATGTAGTTCTCATTCGGATCGTTGCCGTACTCAGCCTGATTCTCGCCATACATGACCAGCTTGACCCCGAACTTTGCCGCCATGGCCGGGCCTATGATGCGTTGCCCCACGATGAATGGCTGGAAAGGATGCAACAAGTTCAGAAAAGCCTGCCGGGTCAGATATCGATGCAAGATCCCGTTGGGCGTAAACAGAATGTTGTCGTGACCGCCGACATGGAGCCAGCTCTCGAAATTTTTCCAGCCGATTTCCGTATAGCGGTGGGGAGCCCAAGTGACCGTAAGCGGATTCATGCCGTACTTGTATTTCAAGATGTGGGAAGTATAAGCGCTATCCTTTCCCCCGCTGCCGGGGACGATGACATCATATCCGCCGTCCTTGCGTTTATACTTTGCCGCCAGCTCCCGCAACGCCTCTTCCCTGCGTTGCCAGTCTATCTGCCGTTCCTTGACCTCCTGAAATCTGCATGCATCGCAGACGCCGTCAACATCGAACCCTATGGTCGCTTTCTTCTCGTCGGTCTTGTGCTTGAATTCGACCGTTGAGCTCGGACGCTGATTTGAGATCACGCATCGTTTGCAGAAGACCACCTCTTTCGGCAGGCCGAAAAATGCCTTGCTCATTTCACCCCTCCTGTTTTGTGCCTGCCCGCTCCCCTTGCTGCATCTGGCGTCCGGTCGATGAACAGCTTCTGGATATCGGCGCTCCAGATCGCTGGGTTCAGCAGAATCTGGTGGAAAGCCGTCGCACTATTGCCATTTCCGAACAGTACTCGGGCGATCCGTGGCGTCTTTTCCGCCAGCGTCATGGCTTGCCGGATGCCTTCACGAGTGAGCGGTGCGTTTATCACCGTTTCCGTGCTGACACGATTGTTTTGCCTGGAACCAAGATTGACGGCCGGCACCCCGAAGTGTGGTGCCTCCCTTATGCCGGAACTTGAATTGCCGAGGATATAGCGCGCGTTCTTCAGCAGCGTAAGGAAATATTCGAAACGCATGGAAGGATATAGTGCTATTCGCGGATGACCACGCAGACGCTCATACGCTTCGAGGATGATCTCCGAGCCATGATCGTTGTTGGGATAGAGCACCACGAAGTTCTGCCCCGACTCCAGCACCTCGTCGATCAGGACGTCCACCTGGTGCCGGATATGTTTGAGCTCCGTAGTCACCGGATGGAAAAGCAATATAGCGTAGCTGGAGAAACCTATGTCGTAGTAGCGCTTCACTTCCGTCAGGGTGGGTAGGTCGCTGGAATTCATCACATCCACATCTGGCGAGCCGATGATATGGATAGATTCCTCCGATTCACCCAACTGCAGCAAACGCTGCATCGCCACTTCGTTGGCAACGAAGTGTATGTGCGACGTCTTCGACACTGCATGGCGTATGAGCTCGTCTATCGTTCCCGACACCTCGCCGCCTTCGATATGCGCCACGCGGATATTGTTGAGCGATCCCACTAGAGACCCGGCAAGTGCCTCCACCCTGTCGCCGTGTACCACGATCATGTCCGGCGTCATCTCCTTAACATAGTCGGAAAGGCCTGCTATGGTCTTCGCAAGGATCTGATCCATCGAGTCGCTTTCATTCTGGTTGATGAAGCGGTACAGATTCGGCAGGCCCGCCTTGCGCACCTCGTCCCAGGTTGAACCAAACCTGGCGAGCATATGCATACCCGTGACGAACACGTGCACCTGAAAGCGCTCATCTGCCTGTAGCCGCAGCATCAACGTCTTCAACTTGCCGAAATCTGCCCGCGTTCCGGTCAGAAACATCACTTTGTATGGCTTAAGCGCATCCATCTTCTAGTCCTGCTTGATATCGGAGAGTTTAATCTGGTAACCGCTCGCAATCCTGACGCGGGCGATCCTGCCTAGTAGCGATTCATAATCCAGCGCATTGAAATCCCCGCCTCCGGGACGCTTGACCCAGATGTTGTCTTCCGTCAGCGTTTGGCCTGGCTCGATATCCTTGATGGCAACGACAGAAGCGAAGGCGAACGCGATAGTCGGCGCTTCTGCCGCCACCGCCTCTTTTCGACCTCCCCTTGCGGCCCAAATCGTTCTTGAACCGGCAATCAGGTCAGACAGGGCCGCGGGGTCCATCGAACAGACGATATCAGGACCCGGACGATCCATGTGATCGGTGAAGTGGCGCTCCAGAATGCATGCCCCGAGTGCGACGGCCCCCAAGCAGGTGTAATTCGATGTGGTATGGTCGGACAAGCCGATGACCGCATCCGGAAAGGCCGATTTCAACTGGTTTATCGCGCCCAGGCGCACCATTTCTGGAGGAGTGGGATAGACATTGGTGCAATGCAACAGCGCATAAGGGATACCTGCATTGCGAAGGATATCCACCGATGGGCGAATCGATTCTATCGTGTTCATCCCCGTGCTGATGATTACTGGTTTGCCGGCTCGGGCAATGAATCTGATCAACGGATAATTGTTGCACTCCCCGGAGCCTATCTTGAAGGCAGGCACATCGAAGTCGATCAGTCGTTGCGCAGCGGCGCGCGAAAATGGCGTGCTGATGAAGATCGCCCCCCTGCTGTGCACATGATCCATCAGGCTTTTCTCGTCTTCACAGGAAAGTGCGCACCGCTCCATGATCTCGTAAATGGAAACATCCGCATTGCCCGGAATGACGCCCTTAGCCTCCTCCGACATCTCATCCTGCACAATGTGCGTCTGGTGCTTGACGACCTCGGCACCCGCATCGATCGCGGCATCCGCCATGGCGAGGGCCGTCTTGAGACACCCCTCGTGGTTGATGCCTATCTCGGCAATGACAAGCGGAGGATGGTCCGGCCCGATGCGCCGTCCCTTGATGATCAGTTCTGTGGCCATAGCGCTTCCAGTAGTGCGATATCGTCTTCGATATCGATATCGATGCTTTCTTTTTCGGACATGATGAATGGCACACTCCCGTTGGAAGGAAAGCCCCCCGTCTTCATGAAATCAGTTAGCTGGAAGATGTAGAGGGCGCCGTTTGGATAATAGGTCTCGGGCAAATCCTGGCGATTGGAATTGGATAACGCTTCCTCGAACAGCGATTGAAGCATGCCTTCCTCTGTTAGCGAGAAAGACTTATAGGGTGACCGCCTGAGCGGAACCACACTCAAGCTTGCCGAGCCTTTTCTGTCGGCCATGTTGCTGAACGCTCTGTCGATGTGAGCGCCGGTTCTGAGCGGAGACGTGGGCTGCAGGTACACGATGAAAGGGTCCTCTTCCACCAGCTTGAGGGGTAACTGGCCGATGAAATCAAGCACGACCAATGTCGCAGTGGCCGTATCAGACGCGGCGGCGGCCGGACGCCTCAGCGCCACCGCACCGGCCAAACGAGACAGGGCAAGAATCTCCACATCATCCGAGGAGACGTAAACCGTGTCGACCACTTCAGATTCAAGGGCCGCCTGCACGGTGTACTTCAGCAAAGGCTTGCCCTTGATGACCCGTAGATTCTTCCCGGGGACACCTTTGGAGCCGCTTCGTGCCGGCACCAGAGCCACAACGGGTCTGTTGTCAAAAGTCATGTGCACTCACATCCAGTATATTAGTCATATCAACTGATCGCTTCTCGATATCCGCCGCGCAACCTGGCGTAAAAAGACTCCCATAACCTTCGATTCTCCAACAGCCGTGCTGAGTAATGTGAGGTGAGCAATATTGTTAGCGTTAATACGGATGCCAAGATAAAGTATTGCACGGGCGATATGTCATATAAGTCCCTGATTAGCGCATAGAAGAACAGCATAAGCGGGAAGTGAAAAAGGTAGAGCGTGTATGTTGAGCCAGCCATCTTTGCCAAGTGCCCGGCCATCGTCCGTCGCGTGCAAGCAAGAACGTACATGGCAGCGATGATAACTAGTGCAGCCATATAATCATGGATAAGCGCAGCTTCCCCTTTGGCCAATATCAGCAGCGCATTCGATAGACACAGAAGAACGAAAATCAGAATTCCCACCCATGTCGACGACGCCGTACGCCAACAAAGAACAGAAAAATACCCGCACGCAGATGTAACCGTGGCGTCGTCTACGTGATCAGCGCGCCGCTTTAGCAAGAAGAACAAGCCTACCCCCAGCATCCAAATGGAGCCGTAATGCAAGAACAAGTGCTTCTCCATTTTGATTGCCACAACAACAACCAATAGCAGGCAGACCGCCGCGAATAGTCTTGCTATCCCCGCCCCTCGTGCCATCGTCATCAAGAGACCCGCCACCAAATAGAATCCGACCTCGTAGCTAAGGGTCCAGAGCGGGCCATTGACCGCAATGTATCCGCCAGGGCCGAATGCATAAGTCTGCATCAAAGTAAGTAACACTTCAGCCTTGCTCACCGAGAACTCTGTCCGAGATGCCGGGTAAACATCAGAAGGGCGCGTCAATGCTCCGGCCCCGTCAAGACCCAGCAGGAGTAATACGCCATAAAGTATGAGGCAAAGTAGAACTGACGCGATCAATGCCGGATATATCCTGGCCACACGCGATATCAGGTATTCGCGCCACATAAAGCAGCCGTGTCGCCGGATGTTCCTCTCGATACTCAGCGATATAAGAAGACCGCTGAGCGCAAAGAAAGCAATGACAGCGTACTCGGCCATTGAGATCGCGAAATTGACAAAATATGTCCGCCCCTCCACCGGCATGATGTACAACTGGAAGAAATGTGAAAAGACAACCACCATACCTGATAGCGCACGAATGGCATTCAGGTTAATGAAGGCCGTATGCGAAAGTTCCAAACTTGAACAAGGTGCGCTCGATTGCTCTTCCAGACAAGCGGCCCCATGATGCCGACTCACTGCATGCCCCCATCTTCGCTCCCGACTTCCGCCTGCTGCTTGTGCATCTGCTGAAAGAGCTCATTGCCCTGCA
Source organism: Pseudomonadota bacterium (assembly GCA_043827165.1). Taxonomy (GTDB): domain Bacteria; phylum Pseudomonadota; class Gammaproteobacteria; order Burkholderiales; family Gallionellaceae; genus Sideroxyarcus. Next base: position 66,271 of record JBDRPJ010000006.1, on the reverse strand, counting down.
ACAATTCCTCGTAGGTTCCCGCCCCGGCATTCTTGCCGTGGTGCAAGACATATATCCGGTCGCACTTCCGGATAGTCGACAGCCTATGAGCGACGATGATCAGTGTCTTTGCACCCGAAAGCCTGCCAACTTCTTCCGTCAACTCACGCTCAGTTATGTTATCAACCGCGCTGGTGGCTTCATCAAAGATTAGTATCTCCGGATCCTTGTACAACGCCCTGGCGATGCCGATCCTTTGCCGCTGCCCGCCGGAAAGACGTATTCCATTCTCGCCGACACGTGTTCGTTCCTGTTCCGGCAGCTGATCCACGAATTCAGTCAGATTTGCGACCTTTAATACATTTCCCAGCCGTGCCTCATTCCAGTCGTGGCTGAACGCTATGTTGAAAGCGATGGAATCATCCACCAGCGCGATCGCCTGCGGGACATAGCCCAGCATGCGCCGTATCGCATTCGTCCCGAATGGGTCAGCCTGCTCTCCATCAAGCAAAAACTCGCCTCCTTTTTTCTCCTGGATGCCCGAAATCAGATCGAGCAAGGTGCTCTTGCCCGCACCCGACATCCCCACGATACCGACAGACTGGCCCTTTGGTATCGATATTGAAACATCCTCCAGAACGCTTTTATCGCCGTACGAAAAAGACAGATTTCTGAGCTCAAAACATCTCTCGAATTTAAGGTGCCGCTCGGTCACACATACTTCAAAGGCTGCTGTCTTATCGTAGAAATCGATAATCTTGGCAATGAACGGCCGATAGAATCTAAAGGTGCTGAAGGCTGTGATCAAGCGATTGAACGACGGCAAGGTTCGTATTGCAGCGGCAATTGCCGCTCCTATAAGGGGCAGTTGCATGACAGCGTCTTCCCTTGTCGCCACCAGCACCAGAATCCCTATGGTCATCGCAAGAAGGAACAAGTACTCGATAGCGACCTTTGGAAGAGACCCCAGCAGATTGAATTGCCAGGTAGTGGAATAGTACTGCTTGGATATCGCGGCATTCTCCCTCAAGAGACGATCCTCTATACCCATCACCTTGATATCCTTGATCGCCGAAATAGTGGCAAATGCCAGCTTGTGCTTCTCGTCTTCAACTAGAGCTTGCTGCCTGCCGCAGCGCTGTGTCCAGCGCACCACTGTTGCATAGAGGGCTGCGCTTATCAGAGCAATAACCGCCAAGCCCACCAGGGCGAACAACGGACTCAGCCAGATCGCAACGATCATGAGCATGACAAGAAACAATGTGTCATTGACTATCGTTGCAATGGAGGTGATGCAGATGCCGGCGTGGATGGGGTTGTTGTAGACCACACCGACCAATTGCGATGCAGGGAACTGCTGAAATGCGTTGTAACGGCATCGAAGCATGCGTTCGTACATGGTTTCAGATAAGCGGTAAGTCATATCCGCCACCGCCCTGAACTGGTATCTGTTGAGCAGGTATACGATACCGATCTTGATCGTATAGAAAAGTATCAACGCCGCACCGGCCAGCAGCAGCAGCTGGAAGTGATTCTGGATACCAAGAGCTTCCAGACAACCCTGCGCATCGAACTTTTCGATGAATCTTTCAGGGTTGGCTGCCAGCTCGATATATGGAAACAGAAGGGCGATTCCAGCCAGATCCAGGATCGCCCCAGCAAAGAGGGCGGCCGCCAAACCAGCTAGCCGTCGATAGCCAAAGAATTTATAGATGAAATCCATCTGGCGCTATTTTCATTGCTTCCATGATTCTGCGCTTGTCTGGCACCCTAATGAAGTGATGCAACATGGCTAGCTAATCCTGCTCAGCATGTCTTGATACGACAATCCGACACCTTCTTTCAACTGCATTTTCCGCGTCCAGCCCAAAGCAGTCATCCGTGATACATCCATCAACTTGCGCATGGTGCCGTCTGGTTTGCTGGTATCGAAGGTCAATTCCCCTTTAAAGCCAACCACCTCTTTCACCAGCTCCGCCAACTCGCGGATAGTCAGGTCTTCGCCGCAACCCACGTTAACAAGGGGCGGCAACTCATCATTGAACAAACTCTGGAGCTTGTCTTCCGCTTGCTCCAGAAGATAAAGGCAGGCATCGGCCATGTCGTCGCTGTACAGGAATTCACGCTTCGGCGTACCAGTACCCCACACCACGACTTCTTTCGCATTGCTCATCTTGGCCTCATGGACTTTTCGAATGAGTGCTGGCAGAACATGAGAGTTGTCAAGATCGTAGTTATCGTTGGGGCCATAGAGATTGGTTGGCATGACTGCAATGTACTTAGTGCCGTATTGACGGTTGTAGGCATGGCACATTTCGATACCGGCAATCTTAGCTATGGCATAGGGACGGTTTGTCGGTTCAAGTGGACCGGTCATAAGGCAGCCCTCATTCATGGGTTGTGGCGCATTCTTGGGGTAGATGCATGATGAACCAAGAAACAATAAACGGGTTGCTCCGTGCTTCCATGCATTGTGAATGACATTATTTTGAATGAGCAGATTGTCTTCGATAAATTCTGCTGGATAGGTGTTGTTGGCATGGATACCACCCACTATAGCGGCGGCCAGAATAATATATTCAGGTTTCTCTACGGCAAAGAAATCTTGAACGGCTGCTTGGTTACGCAGGTCCAGTTCGGCATGTGTACGCAGCACAAGATTGTCGTAACCCTTATCTTGCAGTCGTCGCGCAAGTGCGGAGCCCACTAGGCCTCGATGACCAGCAACATAGATTTTCGAATTGCGTTTCATTTCTTTCAGCTCCCTTTTTAGGCGTTCTTGAATTGCAGGGATGCATAGATCCGTTCAATTGATTTTGCGGTTTTGCATCCGAACGGTTCCTAGATATATCGGTTTGCTTTGCCGATCAGACCCAATACTCTCCCATATTCTTCTTCGGTCTTAAAGATGAATTAGCGATTGGTGACGGTCAGCATCTCTGTCACTTGCGGCAATACCGCACTGCGCAACCCTGCTTTATGCAATAGGCTTTGTCCGTCTGCCAGGCAGATGAATAGTTGGGGTGCGCCTCTCTGGAAACGGGCCATAGACGCGAACCGGCTCCGCCGCACAAGATTGCCGGCATGAGTTTCATGATTGCCTGCTCACCTGGTCTTGTTGTTCCGCTTCTCGTTGTAGCGCCTCAATCTCTGCCTTGAGGCTTTCATATTCGCGCATTTTATTCTGCAGGAATTCCACGGTCATGCGCGTTTTCTGCTCGATCCCGCGCGGAGTCAGCAGGTATGCATATGCTAGTTTATTGTTGTTGTTGCGAAAGTTATTGATCTTCAGACTACCTTTTTCAACCAGTGCATTCAGGCAATAGTTAACCTTGCCCAAGCTGATGCCAAGTTTCTTAGCCAGATCACGCTGGGACAAATCAGGATTCTCTTCCAGTGCTCTAAGCAGCAAGTAGTGTGTGTTTTCGTCGAGCATGGTCCTGTGTTCAATTGTTGAACGCAGGCATTACAACAGGCCAGAATATGCCGTGTCAAGCCATGGAACGGTTGATTTGGCTACAATGCACCCCTGACTCCTCACAACATCGCACGTGACCACTCCGCTCCCCTCTTCGCCGCACATCGCCATCGTCCGATTTTCCGCACTGGGCGATGTGGTTATGGTCGCGGCAGCGATAGGGGCCCTTCGGCACGAATTGCCCGATGCCAAGATTACTTGGTTCACCAGCCCGCTTGCATACTCTTTGCTAGAAGGCTTGGAGGGTGTGGAATTTTTGGTGACGGACAAGCCTCACAGCTTGTCCGACTATCGCGCCTTCTATCGCCTGCTCGGCGAGCGCCGTTTCGATGTTGTGCTGGCGATGCAGGCCAACCTGCGTATCAACCTGCTCTACCCTGCTCTGCGCGCACCGCTCAAGATAGGCTTCGACCGCACCCGCGCGCGCGAACTGCAATGGCTGTTCTGCAATCGCAGCATCACGTTCCGGAACGATCATCTCGTCGACAGCTTCCTCGCCTTCGTGCGCGAACTGACCGGCACACCAACCCAGGCAGAATGGACACTGCCGCTCACGCATGATGAGCAGGCTTGGGCAAAAGAGAGGCTCGTCACCCTGCCGCAACCATTGATAGCCCTGCACCCCGTATCCAGCAAGGCCGAGCGCAACTGGTTGACGCCGCGCTATGCCAAGGTGATCGAACTGGCGGTCAAATTCTTCGACTGCGGCATCGTCATCACCGGCGGGCACGCCGACGACGAGCGCGCGATATGCGAACGTCTGGCGCAGGTGGCCCCCGCCCGCACGTTGAACCTGTGCGGCCGGACAACGCCGAAGCAGCTGGCTGCCGTGCTCGCGGAAGCGGATGTTCTGATCGCCCCTGATACCGCCGCCGTGCACCTCGCTCGCGCCGTCGATACGCCAGTCGTCGGTCTCTATGCCGTCGCGCCCGCGCGGCTCACCGGCCCCTACCAGCGCACTACTTATTGTGTGGACCGTTATGACGAGGCGGCGCGCGAGTTCCTCGGCAGGGACCCGGCGCAGCTGCCCTGGAATACACGTGTGCACCATGCCGGCGCGATGGCGCTGATCGAGGTCGATGAGGTGATGCAACAATTGGCGCGCGCACTGGGTGACCGCACATGATTCCGCCTTTTTCCCCAGACTCGTCATTCCAGCGGCCTTATCCAAATTGCTTTTATGATTCCGCCTCCGCCTTGCGGAGAACCTATTAATTAACTGGATTCCCGCGTTCGCGGGAATGACGGCACAATAGAAAGCGCATGAGATTCTTCGACAACCGCTACGCTTACACCCTGCTGCTGTGGCTGCTGCTGCCCTATGCGCTGCTGCATCTGCTCTGGCGCGCGCGCAAGCAGGCAGAGTATTTGCAGCATATCGGCGAACGCTTCGGGCGCTACCGCGTCCGCAGCGACAAACCGGTGATCTGGCTGCACACCGTCTCGGTCGGCGAGACGCGCGCCGCGGCCACACTGGTGCGCGAATTGCGCGAACGCTACCCGCAGCATCAGATTCTGCTCACCCACACCACCCCCACCGGGCGCGCCGCCAGCGAGCAACTGTATGGCGACGATGTGCTGCGCGTTTACCTGCCTTACGACTACCCCTTCGCCGTGCGCCGCTTCCTGCGTCATTTCCAGCCGCAGGTCGGGGTATTGCTGGAGACCGAGGTGTGGTTCAACCTGATCCACGCATGCCGGCGCGCCAAGACACCGCTGTTATTGCTCAACGCAAGATTGTCCGAACGCTCCGCGCGCAAATATGCGCGTTACCCGCAACTGACGCATGACGGCCTGCATGCACTCACTCTCATCGCCGCACAGACCGATGACGACGCGCTGCGTCTGTCTTCGCTGAGCGGCCATTCCGTGACGGTGATGGGCAACCTCAAGTTCGACATCGCCCCGCCGCCCGCCCAACTTGAGCTAGGTCGTCGCCTGCGCGAGCGCTTCGGTGAGACGCGCCCGGTGTTCCTCGCCGCGAGCACACGGGAGGGCGAGGAAGTCTTGCTGCTGGAAGCGCTGCAGAAAGCTAACGTGAATAAGCTGCTGACGGTCATTGTGCCGCGCCATCCGCAACGCTTCGATGAAGTGGCCGCCCTGATTCTGGCGCACGGCTTCAGTCTGCAACGCCGCAGTGCTGATGAAATCATCTCTGCCGATACTCAGGTGGTGCTGGGTGACAGTATGGGCGAGATGTTCGCTTACTATGCCGCTTGCGATGTCGCCTTCATCGGCGGCAGTCTGCTGCCGCTGGGGGGGCAAAATCTGATCGAGGCTGCTGCTTGCGGAAAACCGGTCTTGGTTGGGCCGCATACCTTCAACTTCGCGCAAGTGTCCGAGCAGGCTTTGGTCTGCGGTGCCGCAAAGCGCGTTGGCGACGCTGACGAGCTGGTGAGTCAATTGAACTCCCTGCTGCACGATGCACAGCGAATGCAGCACATGGCGCAATGTGGAGAGCGCTTCGTCAGCGACAATCGCGGCGCGACTGGTCGTGCCGCAGATATGATTGAAAGCGTCCTGAGTCATTGAGGCATACAACCATCCATCCGGTAAAATAGCTCCCATGAAAAAGATCCTCATCACCGGCGGTGCCGGATTCATCGGCTCTGCCGTCGTCCGGCAGTTCATCAATGAAACTGATTGCCATGTCGTCAACGTTGACAAGCTGACCTATGCCGGCAACCTGCAGTCGCTGACTTCGGTGTCGAACAATCCCCGTTACGCTTTTGAAAAAGTGGACATCTGCGATGCCGCTGAAGTGGCGCGCGTGTTCCGCGAGCACCAGCCGGACGCGGTGATGCACCTGGCCGCCGAATCGCATGTGGATCGTTCCATCAGCGGGCCTGCAGATTTCATTCAGACCAATATCGTCGGCACTTATACCTTGCTGGAGGCGACACGAAATTACTGGAGCGGCCTCAATGAGGAGGCCAAGGCTGGCTTCCGCTTCCACCACATCTCCACTGATGAGGTGTATGGCAGTCTGGGCGATGAGGGCTTCTTTACCGAAACCACTGCATACGAGCCCAATTCACCCTACTCGGCCAGCAAGGCATCCAGCGACCATCTGGTTCGCGCCTGGCACCATACCTACGGTCTGCCGGTAGTGACCACCAACTGCTCCAACAACTACGGCCCGTACCATTTCCCCGAGAAGCTGATCCCGCTGGTGATCCTGAATGCGGTTTCCGGCAAGCCGCTGCCAATCTATGGCAAGGGCGACAACATCCGCGACTGGCTGTATGTGGATGACCACGCGCGGGCTTTGCGTCTTGTGCTGGAAAAGGGAAAGCTGGGCGAAACCTATAACATCGGTGGCTGGAACGAGAAGACCAATCTGGAAGTTGTGCAGTCCATCTGCACTATTCTGGATGCGCATCATCCGCAGGGCGCACCTCACAGCCGCCTGATCACCTACGTCGCCGACCGCCCCGGTCATGACAAACGCTATGCCATCGACGCCAACAAGATCGCTGACGAGCTGGGCTGGAAGCCGCAGGAAACTTTCGAGACAGGTCTGCGCAAGACGGTGAAGTGGTATCTGTCCAACGATGAATGGGTACAGGGCGTGAGCAGCGGGGAATATCAGAACTGGATGCAGCAGAACTACACGAACAGGAGCGCGACATGAAAGGCATCATTCTCGCCGGCGGTTCCGGCACCCGCCTGTATCCGGTGACGCTGCCTGTTTCCAAACAGCTGCTGCCGATCTATGACAAGCCAATGATCTACTATCCGCTGACTACGCTGATGCTGGCGGGGATTCGCGACATCCTGATCATCTCCACACCACAGGACACGCCGCGCTTCGAACAACTGCTGGGTGACGGCAAACAATGGGGCATCAGCCTTTCTTATGCCATACAACCATCACCGGATGGTTTGGCGCAGGCGTTTATCATCGGTGAGGATTTCATTGGCAGAGACAGTTGCGCACTGATCCTGGGAGACAACATCTTCTACGGACATGGTTTTGAGCAATTGCTTTCCGCTGCTGCCAGCAAACAGGAAGGTGGCACTGTGTTTGCGTATCGGGTGACCGATCCCGAGCGCTATGGTGTGGTGGATTTTGACCAGAACGGTCTTGCGTTGAGCATCGAGGAGAAGCCGCTCGAACCGAAATCCAATTACGCGGTCACGGGTTTGTATTTTTACGACAACGAAGTGATCAGCATCGCCAAGTCGATCAAGCCCTCGGCACGCGGCGAGCTGGAGATCACCACCGTCAACCAGATCTATCTGGAGCGGGGCAAGCTGGATGTGCAGGTTTTTGGCCGCGGCAGCGCCTGGCTGGATACCGGCACGCATGATTCGCTCACCGATGCTTCACTCTTCATTCAGACGCTGCAAAAACGGCAGGGATTGATGATCGCCTGCCCTGAAGAGATCGCATACCGCCATGGATACATCTCTCGTCAACAGCTTGAGTCGCTGGCATTGCCTTTGGCCAAGAACGGCTACGGTCAGTATCTGCTTACCATTTTGAAAGAAAAATTCTGACATGCAAATCCTGCCGACATCCATACCCGATGTGCTGATCATCGAACCCGATGTGTATGGCGACGCGCGCGGTTTTTTCTACGAAAGTTACAACGAGCGCAAATTCGAACAAATCGTCGGTCGTCCCGTGAAATTCGTGCAGGACAATCATTCGCGCTCCGCGAGAGGCGTCTTGCGTGGTCTGCATTATCAGGTACAGCAGACGCAGGGCAAACTCGTTCGCGTCACCACCGGAGAGGTATTCGACGTGGCTGTGGATATTCGCAGCAGCTCACCCACTTTCGGGCGATCAGTCTGCGTCAACCTCAGCGCCGAGAACAAGCGCATGCTGTGGATACCCGAAGGTTTTGCACACGGCTTTCTGGTCGTCTCCGATCATGCCGAGTTCTTATATAAAGCAACCGATTACTGGGCGCCCGAGCACGAGCGCTGCATCCTGTGGAACGACCCTGAACTTGCCATCGAATGGCCACTTTCCGGGGAACCGCTGCTTTCCGGCAAGGATGTGCTCGGAAAATCGCTTCGTGAAGCGGAAATCTTCGCTTGAAGACCATCCTGCTTACCGGCATCAACGGGCAAGTCGGCTGGGAATTGCAGCGCGTGCTGCCTGCCGTCGGTCGAGTCATTGCGGTGGCACGAGACCAGTTCGACCTGAGCAATCCCGATGCCATCCGGGCGGCGATTCAGCATTACCAACCCGATATCATCATCAACCCTGCGGCCTATACTGCTGTAGATAAAGCCGAGAGCGAGCCGGAATTGGCGATGGCTGTGAATGGTGTCGCACCCGGCATCATGGCCGAGGAGGCAGGCAAGCTCGGTGCCCTGCTCATTCATTTTTCGACCGATTACGTATTCAACGGCAGCAAGGCTGACCCCTACTCAGAATCTGACGGCACCGACCCGCAAAGCGTCTACGGCAAGACCAAGCTCGCAGGCGAGGAATCGATTCGCTCCGTGGCTTGCAAGCACTTTATCCTGCGTACCAGCTGGGTCTACGGCGTACATGGCGGGAATTTCGTAAAGACCGTGCTGCGCCTGGCAAAAGATCGCGACACCTTGCGCATCGTCGCCGACCAGTTTGGCGCACCCACCGGTGCTAGCTTGCTGGCGAATGTGACTGCAAGCATCTTGCGGCAATGTAGCGCTGCGGAATTTGAGGATAGTCGCTATGGCTTGTACCACCTCACAGCAGACGGCAGAACCAGCTGGCACCACTATGCTGAAGAGATCGTTCGTTTGGCCAGACCTTATGATGGGCAGTTGCGCGACAAGAAGCTGACCATCGAAGGTATACCCACCAGTGGGTACCCCCTGCCCGCGCCCCGGCCAGCCAATTCAGTGCTGAGCACAGACAAGATCAAAGATGCTTTCGGGCTGGATCTGCCGCCATGGCAGGATGATTTGGCTGATTGCATACGGCTGTTATATACAGAGCCGAACTTGAGTTGAAACCGGCATCAGGCCGCATGCTTGCGGCCTGATGGATATCGATCATCGCAAAGCCTGATTGACCCGCTCCAGGTCGGCTTCCTGCAGATTCCCTGCCGCAGCTTTCAAACGTAGATTGCTGACCAGATAGTTGTACTGCGCCTGATACAAGTCACGCCGTGTCGCGTACATCTGTTGCTGAGCATTGAGCACATCGAGGCTGGTGCGCACGCCGACTTCCTGGCCCAACTTGCTGGCGGACAATAAGCTCTCGCTAGATTTCAGCGCCTGTTGCAGTGCCTGCACCTGAGCGATTCCTGTTGCCACACCGAGATAGGCTTGGCGAGTCTGCACTGCTACATTGCGGCGGGCATTCTCCAGATCCTGTCTGGCTTTTTCGCGGTTGGCTTCCGCCTCACGCCATTTCGACTGTGTCGAGCCGCCTTGGAACAAGGGCATGTTCAATTGCAGGCCGACTGAGGTGCTGCGCGTGTCACCGCAGCTGGTGAATGCACAGCCGGTGTTCTTAGAATAGCTACCTACCAGATCCAATGTCGGCAGGTGGCCGCCACGATTGCGCGCGACTTCTTCATCTGCCAGTTCGTAAGCCGCTTCGGCGACCTTGACTTGCAGGTTGTTAAGCTTGGCATCATCAACCCACTTCTGTGCGTCGGCGGGTTCTGGGGCAACCGGATTGAATCCCGCGCCCAGCACGTTCAGTACCGGCACATCCGCATTGATGAGTTGCTGAAGATTGCGGCGTTTCACTTCCAGATCACTGGCTGCTGCCAATTCCTGCGCAAGGATCAGGTCATAACGCGCCTGCGCTTCGTAGGTATCGGTGATGGTGGCAGTACCGACCTCAAAGTTGCGCTTGGCTTGCTCCAATTGCTGCGCGATAGCCGACTTCTGCGCCACGATCAGTTGCACCGTATCCTGCGCGATCAGCACGTCGAAATAGGCTTGGGCACTGCGCAGGATGACATCCTGCTGGGCGGCTTTGAACTGCGCTTCGGAGATGGCGACCTGCAACTCGGACTGGTTATACATCGCCCAGTTCTGTTCACGGAACAGAGGCTGGGTGATCGTCACACCGTAACCGTGGCTGTTGTATTTATTCGCGCCGTAGGGGGCGTTGACGTCGTTGTACGCCGTGTTGGCATTCAGGTTGACGCTGGGCATCAACAAGGCTCGGCCCTGGCTCAGCTTTTCCTGCCCGGCCTGTTGCGCCGCGCGCGCGGCCGCGAACACCGCATCCTGAGTTTGGGCGGCACGATAGATATCGATCAGGTCCGCCGCCGAAGCCGGCGCGGTAAATGCCACTGCCAGCATCGCGCTCAAAATGGTTCTGGACGGTTTCATGTGGTACTCCATTAGAATATTAGAATTGGCTAATATTATATGTTTGCCCCGATCGAGGCAAGCGTATGTGATCGGTCTAACTTCAGAAAACGAAGCGTTCCGGCTGCGTTGCGTTGCGTAGCGGTGCGACCACGGTTTCGAACAATACCTTGGTTTCGAAAGTATCGGCTCCGGTACGGGTGATCAGTTGTGCATGCATCGCGGGCGCGTCGCCGACGATGGCGAACAGACGGCCGCCGACCTTCAGTTGCTGCTTGTAGGCTTCCGGCACCATCGGCACCGAAGCCGTCAGCACGATGGCGTCGTATTCGGCTTCGCCCCAGCTCTGCGCGGCATCTCCCACCTGTAGCGTGACATTGTCGATATTGTGCGTCGCCAGATTGCGCGCGGCGACTTTGCTCAGTTCCGGCTCGATCTCCACGCTGGTCACCTGTGCAGACAGGCGCGCCAGCAAGGCGGTCAGATGGCCGCTGCCAGTGCCGATCTCCAGCACGCCGTCGGTCGGTTTAAGTGCCAGTGCCTGCACCGCGCGTGCCTCGACCTTGGGGAACCACATGCTTGCGCCATGACCCAGCGCGATCTCGGTGTCCGCAAAGGCAAGCCCCTTGCTGTCTGCCGGCACGAACTGTTCGCGGCGCACCACCTTCAGCAGTTCCAGAACTTTGGGATCGAGCACGTCCCACGGGCGGATCTGTTGCTCGATCATGTTGAAGCGTGCTTGTTCCAGATTCATTTCTCTCTCCTTGTTCGTATCGCCATCCGATGGGCTTTATCTCGCGGGAGTATAGCAACACCCCCTATCGCCCTCAACCTGCCTTGACCTCGCTCGCGGCCGGTGTATGCCTGCGCAGCCTGCTCACCATCCCGAGCATCCACTGGATAACGTCGTCCACATAGGTGAATACCACCGGAATGACCAGCAGGCTGAGGAAGGTGGAGGTGATCAGGCCGCCGATCACCACGATCGCCATCGGCGCGCGGAAGCTGGGGTCGACACCGATGCCCAGCGCCACCGGCAACATGCCCGCGCCCATCGCCAGCGTGGTCATCACGATGGGCCGCGCGCGTTTCTTGCATGCGTCCAGCAGGGCCTCGGCACGGTTCATGCCTCGCTCACGCCGCGACACGATGGCGTATTCCACCAGCAGGATGGAGTTCTTGGTGGCGATGCCCATCAGCATGATGAGGCCGATCATGGACGGCATGGACAGCGCGGTCTGGGTGATGTACAGCGCCAGGAACGCACCCGGCACCGACAGCACCAGCGCCGCGAGGATGGTGGTCGGCTGCATGAAGTCCTTGAACAGCAACACCAGCACGATATAGATACACAGCACGCCGGTCAGCATGGCCAGGCTGAAGCTCTGGAACAGTTCGCCCATCGCTTCCGCGTCGCCCACCGTCGCCACGCTCACGCCTTGCGGCAGTTGGGTCAGGCTGGGCAGGGCCAATGCTCTGGCCTCCACTTCACCCAGCGGTTGCTGGTTCAGCTCGATCTCGAAATTGATGTTGCGCATACGGTCATAGCGGTCGATCTCGGACGGCCCGCTCTCGATGCTGAGGTCGGCCACGTTGCCCAGCATCACCGGGCCGCGTGCGCCCGGCACCACCAGTCGTGACAGCAGTTCGAGGTCCTGCCGCGCATCGGGACGCAATTTCACCACCACCGGGATCTGCCGGTCGGACAGGTTGAGCTTGGCCAGCGCCTGGTCGTAATCGCCCGCCGTGGCGATGCGCAAGGTGTCAGCGATGGCCGCCGATGTCACGCCCAGATCGGCCGCGCGCGCAAAATCAGGCCGCACCACCAGCTCGGGACGCACCAGACTGGAGGTCGAGGTGACGTTGCCGATGCCGGGGATGGTGCGCAGGTCACGCATCACTTTCTGTGCATGTTCACTCAGCAGTTGGCCGTTCTCGCCAGCCAGCACCAATATGTACTTGTCGTTGGAGCCACCCAGACCGACTTTGACGCGCACGCCCGGCAGCACCTGCAAAGCCTCGCGCAGCTGGCCCTCGATGTCCTGCTTCTTGATGTCGCGCTGCTGGCGCGGCGTGAAGTTCAGCGTCAGCACTGCCTTGCGCACATCGGCTGCGCCCTGCGGCGCGAATGGATCGCCGCCCGCGCTACCGCCGCCGATGGCGGTGTAGATCAGCTTCACATGCTGGTTCTGCGCAACGATGTCGCGCGTGCGCTCGGCCATGCGATAGGTCTGCTCGAAGGTGCTGCCGGGCGGCAGGGTGATGGTCACCTGCGATTGCGACAGATCGTCCGGCGGGATGAAGCCGGTCGGCAGCAGCGGCACCAGCGCGAACGAGCCGAAGAAGAATACCGCCGCACCGACCAAAGTCAGCACGCGGTGCTTCAGGCAGAACGTGGCCCACTTCAGATACAACGTGATCCAGCCGGGTAACTCGTGCGATACGCGCGGGCGCAGGATGTAGGCCGACATCATCGGCGTCAGCATGCGCGCCACCACCAGCGAGAACAGCACCGCGATGGCCGCGGTCCAGCCGAACTGCACGAAGAACTTGCCCGGCACGCCGCTCATGAATGCGGTCGGCAGGAACACGGCGATCAGCGTGAAGGTGGTGGCGATCACCGCCAGTCCGATCTCGTCGGCCGCCTCCATCGCCGCCTGGTACGGCGTCTTGCCCATCTCCAGATGGCGCATGATGTTCTCGATCTCGACGATGGCATCGTCCACCAGCACACCGACCACCAGCGACAGCGACAGCAGCGTCACCACGTTGATCGAGAAGCCCATGAAGTACATCACGGCGAAAGTGGGAATCACCGCCAGCGGCAAGGCCGTCGCTGCCACGACGGTGGCGCGTATGTTGCGCAGGAAGGCCAGCACCACCAGCACCGCCAGCGCAGCGCCCTCGTACAGCAGGTTCATCGAGCCGATGTAGTTCTCTTCCACCGGGTCGACGAAGTTGAAGGCTTCCGTGATCTCGATGTCGGGATGTTCGCTGCGCAGCTTGTCCAGCACCCGCAGCACGCCTTCCGCGACCTCCACTTCGCCGTAGCCGCGCGAACGGCTGATCTCGAAGCCAACAACATCGCGTCCGTCTAGCAGGGCCGCGCTACGCCGCTCGGCGATGGTGTCGCTGACCGTCGCCACCTGGTCCAGCCGGATATGGCGTCCGTCCGCCAGCACGACTTCGATCTTCGCCATCTCCTGCGCGGTCTGCACCGTGGCGATGGTGCGTACTGATTGTTCCATGCCGCCGATATCGGCGCGGCCACCGGATGCCTCCTGCTGGATCAAACGTAGTTGCTGCGAGACATCGGAGGCGGTCGCGTTCAGCGCCAGCAGTTTTGCCGGATCTAGCTCCACACTGACCTGGCGTGTCACGCCGCCCACGCGCGCCACCGCCCCCACACCGCGCACCGACAGCAGCGACTTGGTGACGTTGTTGTCCACGAACCACGACAGTTCTTCTTCGCTCATGCTGGGCGAAGCGATGGTGTAAGTCAGGATAGGCAACCCGGCCAGCTCCACCTTGGCCACGGTCGGATCGCGCAGGTCGCGCGGCAGGTCGGCACGCACCCGGGTCACCGCCGCGCGCACGTCGTCCACCGCTTCCTGTGTGCCCTTCTCCAGACGGAACTCGGCGGTGATGATCACCGTGCCGTCCTGCACCTTGGTGTACAGATGTTTCAGCCCCTGCGTGTTGGCCAGCGAGTTCTCCAGCTTGCGCGCCACCTCGGTCTCCATCTGCGCCGGCGATGCACCGGGCAAGGAAGCCGTCACGGTCACCGTCGGCAGGTCGATGTCGGGGAACTGCTGGATCTTCATGGCCTTGAAGCCCATGATCCCCATCAGCGTGAGCATGATGAAGGCGAGGATCGCCGGCGTGGGGTTACGTATAGACCAGGATGAAACGTTCATGGATACCTCATTAAATTCGTTTTGCGGGCGAATCGCTGCGTTGCGTGCTGGTTCCGACTAACGAAGGTAAGTCTTCACCGCAACTTCGTTGTCGCTCACTCCTCACCTATCATCTCGGTATGTCTCGTCATTCGCTGCGCGGCGCCTTGCGCTTCACTCCGCAAAAACGAATTTTCTGAGGCATCCGTCACTTATTCCTTCACCACACGCACCAGATCACCTTCGGTCAGGAACGCGCCACCGCTTTCCACCACCGGCACGTTGGCCTGCAAGCCTTTGCTTATCTCGATACGCGCTTCCTTGCGCTGGCCGATCTCGACCGCGCGCTCGTGCACGCGACCTTCCGCATCGACCTCGAGCACATGGCTCTGGCTGCCGCGTTGCAACACGGCACTGGCCGGCAGCCAGCGCACTTTGCGCGCGCCGCTTACATCGAATGTGCCGCGCGCGAAGGCGCCTGCGATCACGCCGTTGCTGTCATCCAGCGAAACCAGCGCATAGCCGTAGCGCGTTTTCGGATCGACCGACGGCGAGATGGCGCGCACATTGCCGTTCAGGGTGCGCCCGCCGACCAGCATCACGCGCGCCTTCATACCGCGACGCAAGCGCATCAGCTCATCCGCAGTCAGTTCCGCGCGCCATTCCAGGCGCCCCTTGCGGATCAGACGGAACAGTTCGGAACCGGCCTGCGGCATAGAGCCCACATTGGCACTGGCGGATGAGATCACACCGTCATCCGGGGCGAGGATCTTGCCCTGCGGCGAGCCGTCGTCACCTTGTCGTATCGCATTATCCAGCGTCGCAAGCACTTCACCGCGACGCACCCGGTCGCCGATGCTGACCTTCACCTCGGCGATGCGCACGCCCTGCAGTTGCGAACCGATGATGGCTTCCTGCCAAGGCAAGATACTGCCGTTGGCCGACAAGGTCTCCGACCATTTGTCTTCCTGTAATACAGCAGTGCGCACCGTCAATGCAGGTCTACCGGTCGCGGCAGACGCCGTCGCCGCCTCTTCCGCCACGCTGCTGCCCGCCAGCCAGATCGCGCCGCCGCCCAGCACCAGTGCTGCCAGCATCAGTTTGACCACCAGCGGTTTGTTGTCGAGGATATATGTCTTCATCATGTGTTTTCCTTTTGCGATGCCATGCGTCTTGCTTTCTCGCTGGCGATCAATGCCAGCGCGTGTTCCACCAATCGTTCCACCATCGTTTCGCGTGCCGGCACGCCCTTCAGCAGTTGCGGTGCAAATGCTTCGACCGCGCTGCGGCCGCCATGCATATAGACCGTCGCCAAGCCGACCAGACTAAATGCCAGCCGCTGCACGTCATCATCCGCCGCGCTCAAGTGCAATTCGCGGCACAGCAAGGCAAGCAACTTCTCGTGATTGGGGCGGAAAGCTTGCACCATGGCATCGCCCAACACACCGCTCGGGTCGCCTTCCTCGCGCGCATGCAGGCGCATGAACTGCTGCAGCATGGGGTCTGCTTCTGCCTGCGGGGGGAACATCCAGATGTACAGCGCACGCAAGGCTTCAGCCAGCGGCACCGCCTTCACATCCAGCGCGGCGAAGGTATTGCATTCGTTCAGAAAAGGCAGGCGGAACACTTCGCGGTAGAGCGCGGCCTTGTCGCCGAAGTGATAGTGGATGGAGGCCAGATTGACCTCGGCCCGGCGCGCGATCTCGCGCGTGGTCGCCGCCTTGAAACCGAGCTCGGCGAACACCTCGGTGCCCGCCTGCAACAGTCGCCAGCGCGTCTCTTCCTGTGAACTGGGCGCATGGCCGAGCAGGCGCTGCGCCATATTCATCAGGGGACAACATGATTTGGGGGATGGACTCAACTTCTCTCCGACTGCGTGGGCAGGGAGCGCAAGATATTTCAGTCAAACGATTAAGTCAAGTGACTGAATCCGTCTTTCAGGCAGATGGAGCGGTGCCATACACCTCATGTAACAACTCGACGAAGCGCCTTGCCTGAGGCGACAGGAACTTGCCCTTGCGCAGCACCAGCCCGTAACCCCTTTGCGGGAAATATTGCTTGAGCGAGATGCACTTGAGCTTCTCGTCGCCGGTCAGGCAGATGGCCGTGACGATGGAGATGCCCATACCGAGCTCTACATATTTCTTGATCACTTCCCAGCCGCCCGCCTCCAGCGTCACCTTGAAGGTGAGGTTGTGCTGCTGGAACACATATTTCACGATGTTCCAGGTAGAGAGATGGCGCGGCGGCAGGATCATCCCGTACTGGCTCACTGCTTCCAGCGTAACTTCATCGTAGGCCGCCAGCGGATGGTCGAGCGGCACGATGAGCACCGGATCGAACAAGGCCACCGGTTCATAGATGATGTCGTCCGGCACTTCCAGCATGGAGCCGACCGCGAAGTCGATCTCGTCGGCGCGCAGCATCTTCAGACCGTCGCGGCCGGTGACGTTGTGCAGCTTGGTATGGATGCCGGGATAGGCGGCAACGAATCTGCGCACCGCTTCCGGCAGCACATACAGGATGGTGGACTCGCCCGCGCCGATGTTCAGTTCGCCGGATTCCAGCCGCCCGTGCAGCGCGGCGAAGCTCTCCTGCAGGCCGTCCACGCCTTTTACCAGCGGCTCGGCCAGCGCATAGAGTGACTCGCCGTCCGGCGTGAGTTTGAGCACCGGACCACGCCGCTCGAACAAAGTGACGTTCAATTCGCGTTCCAGCGCCTGGATCTGCAAAGTCACCGAAGGCTGGCTGATGAACAGATTCTGCGCCGCCTGGGTCACGCTGCCGCTGCGCACCACTTCGCAGAATGCGCGCATCTGCTTGATTCGGCTGTCTTTGTAGTACGCCTGACCATCCTTTGCCATAGCAATCCTCTCAACTAATACTTATTCGCCTAATAATTAAAATTGAAATTATTGATTCTGTAAATGATTGTAACTTTATTACCCTTACTCCCACTACGAGAAAGCGCAGACTGCACGACGATGCAGGCGCATACGGGGGGTCAATCATGCAAACACTGCAATCGATCTTATTTGCTTCCACCTTCATGGCTGCTTTGGGCGGGCTGCTCGCGCTGTTTCTGGCGCTGGCCAGCAAGCGCCTGTATGTGTTCGAAGACCCGCGTATCGAACAAGTCGAAGAGATGCTGCCCCACTCCAACTGCGGCGCATGCGGCACCGCCGGCTGCCGCAACTTCGCCGAACAAGTGGTCGCCGGCTCCATCGAACCCGCCCGCTGCACCGTCAACCCTCCGCAACAGAACAAAAGCATCGCCTCCCTGCTCGGCATAGACCTCGGCAACGTGGAGAAACGCATCGCGCGTCTGGCCTGTTCCGGCGGCAACAACGTCGCCAAGAGCAGCGCCAACTATGTCGGCCATTCCACCTGCCGTTCGGCAGCGGTGATCAGCGGCGGCGGACGCTCCTGCGTATGGGGCTGTCTCGGTCTGGGCGATTGTGCGCATGTCTGCGATTTCGGCGCCATCTTCATGAACCGTCAGGGCCTGCCGGAGGTCGATCCGGAAAAGTGCACCGCATGCGGCGACTGCGTGGACATCTGCCCCAAGCAGCTGTTCTCGCTGGAGCCGGTGTCGCGCCAGCTGTGGGTAGCCTGCAGGAACCAGGCTGACCCGAGCGCTTCCGAGAATTCCTGTGTCGTGTCCTGCACCGCCTGCGGCCGCTGTGTGATGGACGCCGCGCCCGGCCTGATCAGACTCGATCGCAATCTGGCCGTCATCGATTACAGCAAGAACGCGATGGCCGACCGCCGTGCCATCGAACGTTGTCCCACCGGTGCCATCGTCTGGCTGGACGGCCAGCGTGCCAACAAGGGCCGCGCCGCCCGCAAGATCATCCGTATCCAACCCCTGCCCGCCACGGCAGAAGCTTGAGGAGTCCGACCATGTTGAACAAGATCAAACAATTCAAGTTGCTGGACGCCCTCACCGGTGCCGAACAGAAGGCTGAGTTCAAGTATCCCGGTGTACGCGACGCCATCGACGGCAACACCGCCGTCATCATGGTGGAGCGCGAAGCCTCCGACGGCGCGGGCGCCTACCCGATCACCCCTTCCACGCAGATGGGCGAATACTGGGCCGAGGCGGTCGCCGCCGGCCACCTCAACACCGCCGGCCGCCCGCTGGTGTTCATCGAGCCGGAATCCGAACACGCTGCCGCCGGCGTCACCGCCGGCCTGTCCATGACCGGCCAGCGCGCGGTCAATTTCACCTCCTCGCAGGGCATGGCCTTCATGCACGAATCGCTGTACGGCGCGGTCGGCAAACGCCTGCCCTACGTGCTGAACGTGGGCTGCCGCGCCATCACCAAGAGTGCGCTCAATGTGCACTGCGGCCATGATGACTACCACTGCGCCGACGATACCGGTTTCATACAAGTGATGGCGAAGAACGCACAGGAAGCCGCCGACCTGAACATGATCGCGCGCAAGACCGCCGAGCTGGCACTGACACCGGCCATGGTGGCGCAGGACGGTTTCCTCACCACCCACCTGATCGAGCCGGTACTGGTGCCGGAACGCGCACTGGTGGACGAATACCTGGGTCACTCCGACGATATCATCGACACCCCCACCCCCGGCCAGCGCCTGATCTACGGCGACAAACGCCGCCGTGTGCCCCTGCTGTGGGATGTGGACAACCCTGTCTCCTCCGGCGCCGTCGCCAATCAGGACGCTTACATGCAGGCCGTGGCCGCGCAGCGCCCCTACTTCTTCGAGCACATCCCGCAACTGGCCGAGCAGTGTATGGATGATTATTACAAGCTGACCGGCCGCCGCTACAAGCGCGTGGACGAATACCGCTGCGAGGATGCCGACTACCTCATCCTCGGTCAGGGCAGCATGACCGTGCAGGCCGCTGCCGTCGCCGACTGGCTGCGCGAGAACCGCAAAATCAAGGTGGGCGTGGTCAATCTCACCATGTTCCGCCCCTTCCCCGGCGACCTGCTGGGCAAAGTATTGAAAGGCAAGAAAGGCGTCGCCGTGCTGGAGCGCACCGACCAGCCGCTGGCTGAAGACCTGCCGTTGATGCGCGAAGTGCGCGCCACCGTGTCGAAATGTCTGGAAAACGGAGCCGAAGGCGGAGTTTCGGCGGAGGCTAACTTGCGCAGCAAGTTAAGCCGCGCAAGCGGCGGCCAGAGCCAAAATGGACGCGAACTGCCCCACGCAGGCTATGCCGCTTACGAGACACTGAAGGACATGCCCGCGCTGTATTCCGGCTGCTACGGTCTGGGTTCGCGCGACCTGCAACCGGAAGGCCTGATCGCCGCCATCGAGAACATGCTGCCCGGTGCCGCGCACCGCAAGTTCTACTATCTGTCCGTCGATTTCGTGCGCGACGAATCCGCCACACCGAAACAGGAAGTGCGCCAACAAGAACTGCTGGAAGCCTATCCCAACATCAAGCAGATGGCGCTGCGCGGTTCCGAAAATCCCAACCTGCTGCCCAAGGGCGCCATCGCGGTGCGCATGCACTCCATCGGTGGCTGGGGCGCGGTGACCACCGGCAAGAATCTGGCCATGACCTTGTTCGAACTGCTGGGCTGGGACATCAAGGCCAATCCGAAATACGGTTCGGAGAAGAAAGGCCAGCCGACGACTTATTACCTGTCGGCCGCACCCGAGCCGATCCGCATCAACTGCGAATACACCGCCATCGACGTGGCGCTGTCGCCCGACCCGCAAGTGTTCCTGCACACCAACGCCGTGGCCGGTCTGAAGAAAGGTGGCGCATTCATCATCCAGAGCAACCTCGCCACGGCTGAAGAAGTGTGGGCGACCTTCCCCGCCCACACGCAGAAGTTCATCGTGGACAACGACATCCGCGTGTTCTATCTGGACGCCTTCAAGATCGCCCGCGAAGAGTCTTCCAATGTCGACCTGCAACTGCGCATGCAGGGCAATGCCTTCCAGGGTGCGTTCTTCCACGCGTCCGATGTGAAGGAACGCGCAGGTCTGACCGAACAGAATCTGTTCCAGGCCATTGAGAACCAGCTGGAAGCCAAGTTTGGCAAGAAGGGCAAGCGCATCGTGGAAGACAACCTGCGCGTGGTACGTCGCGGTTACGAAGAGATCTTCGAGATCACCGCTTCCGCCAAACAGGTCGGCGCGCGTCAGCTCGCCGTGGCCAAAGTCGCCCCGGCGCTGCCGGTGATGCTCAAGCACTTGCCGGAGGGCGACGGGGGCGCGACCGACATCCATCGTTTCTGGGAACAGACCGGCAATTTCTACATGAAGGGCCAGGGCTCCGACAATCTGGTCGATCCGTTCATGGGTATGGCGCTGATCCCGGCCGCCACCGGCGTGTACCGCGACATGACGCAGATCCGCTTCGAGTATCCCGAGTGGATCGCCGAGAACTGCACCGCCTGCGGCGAGTGCTACACACAGTGCCCGGACAACGCCATCCCCGGTCTGGTATCCACCAGCAGCGACATCCTCAACACCGCCATCCAGATGATAGAGATCGGCGGTCGCCCGACGCGCTTCCTGCGCAAGTTCAGCCGCGCCATCGACAAGAAGCTGCGCGGCATGCTGGAGCGCGACGGCCTCGACGTGCGCGCCCTGATCGGCAACGCCATCACCGAAGCGTTCACTGAAGACCCCACACAGGGCGACGAGCGCGGCCGGCTGGAAGTGGAACTGAACCTGCTGCGCGAGAAATTGGGCGACTTCAAGTTCGCCACCACCAAACCGTACTGGACGCAGAAAGAGAAGAAGGAGAAAGGCTCCGGCGGCCTGTTCTCCATCACCGTCAATCCCTACACCTGCAAAGGCTGTGCGGTGTGCGTGGAAGTGTGCGATGACAACGCACTGAAGATGGTGACGCAGACCCCCGACAGCATCGAGACACTGCGCAAGGAATGGGACTTCTGGATGGAACTGCCGACCACACCGGCGCAGTTCAGCCGCATCGACGATCTGGACGAGAAGGTCGGCGCGCTGGAGACGCTGCTGCTGGACAAGCACAACTACAACTCCATGGTCAGCGGCGACGGCGCCTGTCTGGGTTGCGGCGAGAAGACCGCCATCCACCTGTTCACCAGCACCGTCACCGCGCTGATGCAGCCACGCGTGAAGAAGTTCGTGGCCAAGCTGGACACGCTGATCGCTGAGCTGGAAAACCACCTGCGTATGAAGTTGTCGTCCACGGTGAACTTGACCGACACCCATGCCCTGCTGCAGGCCGTGCAAGCCAATCAGGGCCGCGACCTGACCCTGTCCGCGCTGGCCCAAGGCGGCGAGCCCATCGACCAGGACTGGCTGCGCTGGGTGAGCCAGTTGCTGGAGAAACTGGTCGACCTGCGCGATGCCTACACCGGCGCGCGCAGCCGCGCCCACATGGGCGTGATCAACTCCACCGGCTGCACCTCGGTATGGGCATCGACCTTCCCGTTCAGTCCTTATCCCTTCCCGTTCACCTCGCACCTGTTCCAGGATTCACCGTCGGTGGCGATGGGCGTGTTCGAGGGCCACATGGCCAAGATGATCGACGGCTTCAAGGCGGTGCGCATGGCCGAGATCGAGCTGGAGCGCGGCTATGCCGCCGCGGACGATGCCGCGTTCTTCTCCCACTTCAACTGGCAGCAACTGTCGGATGAAGAATGGCATCTGTGCCCGCCGGTGGTCGCCATGGGCGGCGACGGGGCGATGTACGACATCGGCTTCCAGAACCTGTCGCGCATGCTGATGTCCGGCATGCCGGTGAAGGTGATGGTGGTGGATACACAGGTGTATTCCAACACCGGCGGACAGGCATGCACCTCGGGCTTCATCAGCCAGGTGGCCGACATGTCGCCGTACGGCAAGAAGGGCCACGGCAAGACCGAGATCCGCAAAGAGATCAGCCTGATCGGCATGACCCATCGCACCTCCTATGTGTTGCAGGGCAGCGTCGCCCACCCGACCCACCTGATCGAGAGCTACATCGACGGCCTCAACAGCCGCCGCCCGGCACTGTTCAACGTGTATGCCGTGTGTCCGCCCGAGCACGGTGTGGGCGACGACACGCTGACCCAGCAGAGCAAGCTGGCGGTGGAATCGCGCGCCTACCCGCTGTTCCGCTACGATCCGGATGCGGGCGTCACCTTCTCCGAGTGCGTGAGTCTGGAAGGCAACCCGTCCCTGGACAAGGACTGGATCGAGTACAGCCTGGATTACCTCGACGAGAACGGCCAGCCGCAGAAGATGACACTGCCGCTGACCTTCGCCGACTTCGCGCTCTCCGAAGGCCGCTTCGCCAAGCAGTTCAAGAAGGCACCGCCCGACACATGGAACGACGACATGGTGTTGCTGGCCGACTTCCTCAAGCTGGATGCGGACGAACGCGACGGCAAGTTCCCCTTCATCTGGGCAGTGGACAAGAAACAGCGTCTGATGCGCGCACTGGTGTCGCAGGAACTGGTGAACTCCTGCGAAGAGCGCCAGCAGTTCTGGCAGCAGTTGAAGGATGTGGCCGCTGTCGGTCGCGCGGTCGGTGACGAGACGGTCATCGCGGATCGCGTGCGCCGCGAACTGATCCAGCAACTGTCTTCCGGCATCAGCGGCGGCTCACCCGCCCCGCAAGTGACGAGCACGGCGGCAGGCGGTCCATCCGCCCCGGCCGCCAACGCGGAGAACTATGAGGCCGTGTGGATCGACACACCTGAATGCACGGCCTGCGACGAGTGCATGAATATCAACCCCAAAGTGTTTGCCTACAATGAAACGAAGAAAGCAATTGTTGTCGACCCGAAAGCGGGCTCTTATCTGGAGATCGTCAAAGCAGCGGAGAAGTGCACCGCAGGCGTGATCCATCCGGGCACCCCATGGAACAGCAGCGAGCCCAATCTGGACAAACTCGTTGCCCGGGCAGCCAAGTTCAACTGATCCATCACGCAAAAAGATGGCTCAACCGGTTTACAGTGAAGCAGGTTCGGCAAAGGGGCTCTCTCTCCTCCCTGCGCCCCCCGCGCATCTCCCCTTGGTGGAAGGTTCCAATTCTTCCCACGGGCTTGCTTCACTTTTTTCTTCCTGGCGTCGCGGCACGTTCCAGCGCGGCGTCCACCCCGCGCCGCACAAGGGCACGCTCGATCAGCCGATCAAGCGCATGCCCTTTCCGCGCAAGCTGGTGCTGCCGCTGGCACAGCACATCGGCAAACCTTCCGTGCCGCTGGTCGCGGTCGGCGAGGAAGTGGCGCGCGGTCAGCTCATCGCGCGTGCGGACGGCGCGCTGTCCGCGCCCATCCACGCACCGGCCGACGGCGTGATCGAGGCCATCACGCCGCGCCCCAACACGCGCGGCGCGTGGACCGATGCCATCGTACTGCGCGTGTATGAAGCCTCCACACAGGAGGTGCGCTGCGGCGAGCCGCTCGACCTCGACACGCTCGACCACACACAACTGATCGCCGCCATCCAGCAGATCGGTATGGTCGGTCTGGGCGGCGCGGCCTTCCCCAGCCACGCCAAGTTGAACGTGCCGACTGACAAGCAGGTGCATACGCTGATCGTAAACGGCTGCGAGTGCGAGCCCTACCTCACCTGCGACTACAAGCTGATGCGCGAATGGCCAGCCGAGTTGCTAGCCGGTATCCGCATCGCGCTGCGCGCCAGCGGTGCCACGCGCGCCATCATCGGCGTGGAAGACAACAAGCTGGACGCGATGGCAGCCATCCGTCCGCACCTGCCCGCGGACGGCAGCATCACGCTGCAGGTGGTCGCCACCAAATATCCGCAGGGTGCGGAGAAGATGCTGATCAAATCGCTGCTCGGGCTGGATGTACCGAGCGGCGGCCTGCCCAGCCAGCTTGGATTGGTGGTGCACAACGTCGGCACGCTGGCGCTGCTAGGTCGTTTGCTGCCGCGCGGTCAGGGCCTGATCGAGCGCGTGGTGACACTGGCCGGGCCCGGCATCAAGAAGCCCGGCGACTACTGGATCCCCTTCGGCACCACGCTGCGCAGCATCCTCGACTGGGCCGGCGATCCGGAATGCAAGGAGCGCGAGGTCATTCTCGGCGGGCCGATGATGGGACAGGCCGCCAGCACGCTGGACATCCCGGTGAGCAAAGGCACCTCCGGCATCCTGGTGTTCGACAAGCGCATGCTGGAACCCATCACCAAACAGAGCTGGGCCTGCATCCATTGTTCCGAATGCGTGAACGCCTGCCCGATGGGATTGAATCCCTCACAGCTCGGCATGCTGTCGGCTAAACTGGAGTTCGACGAGATGGCCGAGCACTATCATCTCGGCGACTGTTTCGAATGCGGCTGTTGCAGTTTCGTGTGTCCGTCACACATCCCGCTGGTGCAACAGTTCCGCGCGGCCAAGGCGTTCCTGAGAGAGAGGAAACCATTGTGAGCATGCAACTGCGCGCATCGCCGCACCTGCACAGCGGGCGCGACGTCCCCACCATCATGCGTCATGTGGTGTATGCGCTGCTGCCCATCTGCGGTTTCTCGGTCTGGCAATACGGTCTGTCCTCGCTGGCGCTGATCGTCACCGTCACCCTGTCCTGCCTGTTCGCCGAACGTGTCGCCAACAAACTGTCCGGCACGGTCAACACCCTGTCCGACTGGAGCGCCACCATCACCGGCGTGCTGCTGGCGCTGACATTGCCGCCCGCTTTCCCGCTGTGGATGGGTGCGGTGGCCGGTCTCACTGCCGTGTGGCTGGGCAAGTCGCTGTTCGGCGGACTGGGTCACAACCCGTTCAACCCGGCGCTGGTCGGCCGCGCTTTCGTGCAAGCCGCCTTCCCCACCGCCATCACCACCTGGGCGCCCGCTTTCGCGCCGCAACGCTTCACCGAATTCATCCCCTCCTCGCTCACCCTGCCGCTGATGCAGCCGAACGACATCAGCAACTGGGTGGCGGCCAACATGGTGGACGGCTTCACCGGTGCCACGCCGCTGGCACGCTGGAAGTTCGAACACTTCGTGTATCCGATGCAGGACATGATCACCGGCGCGGCCTCTGCCTCCACCGGCGAGACCTCGGCGCTGCTGCTGGTGCTGTGCGGTCTGTACCTGATCGTGCGCAAGTTCATGGACTGGCGCATCCCGGTGGCGGTGATCGGCAGCGCGCTTCTGCTGGCGCTGGCCTTCCGCTTCTTCGGCGGCGACGAGTATCCGCCGGTGCATCTGGTGCTCCTGTCAGGCGGCCTGATGCTGGGTGCCCTGTTCATGGCGACCGACATGGCGACTTCGCCGGTCAGCCCGCGCGCGGTATGGGCCTACGGCGCCATCATCGGCGTGGTGACCATCCTCATCCGTTATTTCGGCGGCCTCACCGAGGGCGTGATGTACGCCATCCTGTTCGGCAACGCGCTCGCGCCGCTGCTGGACAAATATCTGCAACCCAAAGTGTTCGGGGCACGCAAAAAATGAGCGGCGAACAACCTGTCCACGTTGTACCGCCGGTGAACAGCCTGCGCATGGTGCGCACGCTGATGTTGGTCACCGCACTGTGCGGCGGCCTGATCGTGGCGGTTTGGCAGGTCACGCAGCCCGCCATCGCCGCCAACAAGAAAGTGGTGCTGGAGCGCAGCGTGCGCGCGCTGATCCCGGACGCGGCGCGGATCGTGGAATTTGACGCAAGCGACAAGGGCGTCACCGCCTCCAAGGGCGACCCGGCGGCCGGGGCCGTGCGTTTCTACGCTGCGTACGACAAGGAAGGCAAGCTGGACGCCATCGCCGCCGAGGGCGGCGCACGCGGCTATTCCGACACGGTACGGGTGCTGTACGGCTACCGTCGGGACTGCGAATGCATCTTCGGCATACAGGTCACGCAGATGAAGGAGACGCCCGGCATCGGTGACAAGATCATCACCGATCCGGCCTTCCTGAAGAACTTCGAGCGTCTGGACGTGAGCCTGACGCCGGACATGAAGTCCCTGTTCAATGCGGTGAAGACGGTGAAGCACGGAACGAAACAGTTCGGCTGGGAGATCGACGCCATCGCGGGCGCGACCATCACTTCCAAGGCGGTGGGACGCGGCATCAACGACAGCGCGCAACGTCTGCTACCGCTGCTGCTGCCCAAGCTGGAAGCCCTGCAACAGAATGGAGGCGCGCAATGAGCAGCCAAGCCCTGCAAGCGAGCAACATGGAGCAGTTGCTGGAAGGCATCTGGAAACAGAACCCGGTGTTCGTGATGGCGCTCGGCATGTGTCCCGCGCTGGCGGTGACGGTGTCGGCGTTCAACGCTTTGGGCATGGGCCTCGCCACCACCTTCGTGCTGATCTGCTCTTGCACTTTGATCTCGATGTTGCGCCGCTTCATCCCCAAGGAAGTGCGCATCGCCACCTACATCGTGATCATCGCCACCTTCGTGACGCTGGTCGATTACATCATCCAGGCGGTAAGCCTTGCGCTCTATGAAGCGCTGGGTGCCTTCATCCAGCTGATCGTGGTGAACTGCATCATCCTTGGCCGTGTCGAGTCGCATGCCGCAAAGAACCCGCCGCTGTCCGCGCTGGTGAATGCACTGGGCATGGGCATCGGCTTCACCATCGGTCTTTTCGCGCTGGGTAGCGTGCGCGAGATATTGGGCGCGGGCAAACTGTTCGGCCTCTCGCTGTTCGGCGATCACTTCCAGCCCTGGGTGGTGATGGTATTGCCGCCGGGCGGGTTCTTCGTGCTAGGTCTGTGGCTGCTGTTCTTCGCCTGGCTGGCAAAACGCAAGGAGGCGCGCCATGGAGCATGAGACCTTAGGCCAGATCTTCATCATCACCGTGCTCTCCAGCAATCTGGTGCTGGCGATGTTCCTCGGGCTGTGCCCCTTCCTCGGCGTATCCAGCAAACTGGAGACCGCTGTGCCGATGGGTATCGCCACCAGCTTCGTGATGCTGGTGGCCTCGCTGTGCAGCTTCGCACTGAATGAACTGCTGACCCGGTTCGATCTGGAATTCCTGCGGCTGATCGCCTACATCGCGGTGATCGCCTCCGCCGTGCAGCTGGTGGAGATGGTGATGAAAAAAGTCTCGCCCGCACTGTTCCGCGCGCTGGGTATCTTTCTGCCGCTGATCACCACCAACTGCGCGGTGCTGGGTATCGCCCTGTTCCAGACTGCGCGCGGCTATGACTTCGCCCAATCGGTCGCTTTCAGCCTGGGCGGCGGCGTGGGTTTCTCGCTGGCGCTGATCCTGATGGCCGGTGTGCGCGAACGCCTGAACCTGTCCAATCTGCCCAGCGTGATGCACGGCACGGCCCTGTCGCTGATGCTGGCCGGTCTGTTGTCACTTGCCTTCATGGGCTTCGGCGGTATCGGGGTGGCGCGATGAAATATCTCGTCACCATTTTGTTGATGCCAACACTGGTACTGCTGTGGGTTGCGGTGCAAACTGCAGCCAGACGGTTCGCCGCGCGTCATCCGGAATTCGGCCCGGCGCGTGAAGAGGGAGAAGAAAGTTGTGGCGGATGCAGCAGCAGTTGCGCCGGCCATTGTGTGAGCAGCGTCCATCACCATTAACGGGTTTATTACGAGGGAGAGAAAACCATGCAACCGTATGTCATTCCATTCGAATCGCTGGGTATCGCGGATATCCCCGAGGTAGGCGGCAAGAACGCTTCCCTCGGCGAGATGATCTCCAGTCTCAGTTCTTCCGGCGTGCAGGTGCCGGGCGGTTTCGCCACCACGGCGGAAGCCTATCGTGACTTCCTCGCCAATGATGGTCTGGACAAGCGCATCGAAGAAAAACTTTCGACGCTGGACATCGAGGACGTGTCTGCACTGGCCGACGCGGGCCGTACCATCCGTAACTGGATCGTCGAGGCACCGCTACCCAAACGACTGGAAGAAGATATCCGCAGCCATTACGACAAACTGGTCGCGGGCGATGAAGGCAGCTTCGCCGTACGCTCCTCCGCCACCGCAGAAGACTTGCCCGATGCGTCCTTCGCCGGACAGCAGGAGAGCTTCCTCAACATCCACGGCATCGACAACATCCTGCATGCGATACGCGAAGTGTTCGCCTCGTTGTACAACGACCGCGCCATCTCTTACCGCGTGCACAAGGGCTTCGCCCACGCCGAAGTGGCTTTGTCCGCCGGTGTGCAGCGCATGGTGCGTTCCGACGTGGGCGCGTCCGGTGTGATGTTCACACTGGATACCGAATCCGGCTTCAAGGATGCTGTATTCATCACCTCCTCCTACGGTCTGGGCGAGATGGTGGTGCAAGGTGCGGTGAACCCGGACGAGTTCTACGTTCACAAGCAGCAACTGGCCGCCGGTTTCCCTGCCGTGATCCGCCGCACGCTGGGTTCCAAACTGCAGCGCATGGTGTTCGATGCACAGCGTTCCGCCGGTCGTTCCACGCGTATCGAGGCGGTGGATGTCGCCGAGCAGAACAAGTTCTCCATCACCGATGAGGACGTGCTGCAACTGGCCCGCTACGCCGTCGCCATCGAACAACACTACGGCCGCCCGATGGACATCGAGTGGGGCAAGGATGGTAATGACGGCAAGCTGTACATCCTGCAAGCGCGCCCCGAGACGGTGAAATCGAATGTGAACCACGGCGGCGGCACCGAGAAATACCGCCTCAAGCAGCGCGGTGACGTGCTGGCTGAAGGCCGCGCCATCGGCCAGAAGATCGGCGTGGGCAAGGTGCGTCTCGTGTCCGGCCCGGAAGAGATGGGCAAGGTGGAAACGGGTGACATCCTGGTCACCGACATGACCGACCCGAACTGGGAACCGGTGATGAAGAAGGCTGCCGCCATCGTCACCAACCGCGGTGGACGTACCTGCCACGCGGCCATCATCGCGCGTGAACTGGGTATCCCCGCCATCGTCGGTTGCGGTCACGCCACCACCGAGCTGCAAGACGGCGAACTGGTCACCGTGTCCTGCGCGGAGGGCGACACCGGTTTCGTCTATCACGGCTCGTTGCCTTTCGAAGTGACGGTACGCAGTGAAGAGGCGCTGCCGCAGATCCCGGTGAAGCTGATGCTGAACGTGGGCAACCCCACGCTGGCCTTCGAGTTCGCACAACTGCCGTCCGCCGGCGTCGGCTTGGCACGTCTGGAATTCATCATCAACAACCTGATCGGCATCCATCCCAAAGCCGTGCTGGAGCACAACCGCCTGCCGGGCAAGCTGCACGATGCAGTGATGAAACGTTCCGCCGGTTATGCCGACCCGATCGAGTTCTACGTGGAGAAGATCGTCGAAGGCGTGTCCACGCTGGCCGCCGCCTTCTGGCCGAAGAAAGTCATCGTGCGCATGTCCGACTTCAAGTCGAACGAATACCGCAAGCTGCTCGGCGGCGAACTCTACGAACCGCAGGAAGAGAACCCGATGATCGGCTTCCGTGGTGCGGGCCGTTATGTGGCCGCCAACTTCAGCGACTGTTTCGAGCTGGAATGCCGCGCCATGAAGCGTGTGCGCGAGAAGCTGGGCTACACCAACGTCGAGCTGATGATCCCCTTCGTGCGCACCGTGGGTGAAGCAAAAGAAGTGGTGGAGACCTTGGAAAAGAACGGCCTCAAGCGCGGCGAGAACGGGCTGCGCCTGATCATGATGTGCGAGATCCCGTCCAACGCGCTGCTGGCCGAAGAGTTCCTGCAATACTTCGACGGCTTCTCCATCGGCTCCAACGACCTGACGCAGCTCACGCTGGGTCTGGACCGCGACTCCAGTCTGGTGGCCGACCGCTTCGACGAACGCGACGGCGCGGTGAAAGCGCTGCTCACGATGGCGATCAGCACCTGCAACCGTCTGGACAAATATGTCGGCATCTGCGGCCAGGGCCCGTCGGACCATTTCGACTTCGCCCAGTGGCTGATGGAACAAGGCATCCAGACCATGTCGCTCAACCCGGACACCCTGCTGGAGACCTGGCGCAAGCTGGGCCAAGCTAAGTAGGCCGTCCACCCGTTTGCCCGTCCCTCCGCTTCTCTCTCCCTCTCTCCTCGGCGGGGGTGTCGGGCCCTTACCCTGAAGGGTCGCCAGCGATGGCGACCCTTTCCCATACAAGGGCATGAGCCTGTTTTGGCTTGTGTTTTTGCCCTGTTTCCAGTACCTTGCGCCCCTCGCTAGGGGTCTGCCGAATGGCAGTGAGACACACCCTTTGAACCTGTACGGGTCATGCCGTCGTAGGGAAGCATCCTTCCGGTGCTTCTTGCAATTTCAGGAGTACCACAATGAACGCACCCGAATTCCTTTCCTCCACCGCCCACGTTGATGCAGCCGCCATCAAGCCGCTGCCGAATTCGCGCAAGATCTACGTGCAAGGTTCCCGCCCCGACATCCGCGTGCCGATGCGCGAGATCACGCTGAGCGACACGCACCTGAACAACGGCGTCGAGAAGAACCCGCCGATCTACGTGTACGACTGCTCCGGCCCCTACACCGACCCGGACGTGAAGATCGACATCCGCTCCGGACTGGAAGAGCTGCGTGCGCCGTGGATCGCCGAGCGCGATGACACCGAAGCACTGCCCCGTCTGAGCTCCGACTACGGCCAGCAACGTTTGGGCGACCCGGCATTGACCGGCATGCGTTTCAACCTGAAGCACACGCCGCGCCGCGCCAAGCCGGGCAAGAACGTGACGCAGATGCATTACGCGCGCCAAGGCATCATCACGCCGGAGATGGAATACATCGCCATCCGCGAGAACCAGAAGCGCGACGGGTTATCCGAAATGATGCTGCAACAGCACCCCGGCGAGAACTTCGGCAAAGCGATGCCGAAAGAGATCACCCCCGAGTTCGTGCGTAGCGAAGTCGCCGCCGGCCGCGCCGTCATCACCACCAACATCAACCACCCCGAATGCGAACCGATGATCATCGGCCGCAACTTCCTGGTGAAGATCAACGCCAACATCGGCAACTCCGCGCTCGGTTCCAGCATCCAGGAAGAAGTCGAGAAAATGACCTGGGCCATCCGCTGGGGCGGCGACACGGTGATGGATTTGAGCACCGGCAAGAACATCCACGAAACACGCGAGTGGATCATCCGCAACTCGCCCGTGCCCATCGGCACCGTGCCCATCTATCAAGCGCTGGAAAAGGTGAACGGCAAGGCCGAAGACCTGACCTGGGAGATCTTCAAGGACACGCTGATCGAGCAGGCCGAACAAGGCGTGGACTACTTCACCATCCACGCCGGCGTGCTGCTGCGCTACATCCCCATGACCGCGAAGCGCATGACCGGCATCGTCTCGCGCGGCGGCTCCATCATGGCCAAGTGGTGCCTCGCGCACCACAAGGAAAACTTCCTCTACACGCACTTCGAAGAGATCTGCGAAATCATGAAGGCCTACGACGTGACCTTCAGTCTGGGCGATGGATTGCGCCCCGGCTCGGTGTACGACGCCAACGACGAAGCGCAACTCGGCGAACTGAAGACTCTCGGCGAACTCACCCAGATCGCGTGGAAGCACGACGTGCAAGTGATGATCGAAGGCCCCGGCCATGTGCCGATGCACATGATCAAAGAGAACATGGAGCTGCAACTGAAGTGGTGCCATGAAGCGCCCTTCTACACGCTCGGCCCGCTGACGCAAGACATCGCCCCCGGCTACGACCACATCACCAGCGCCATTGGCGCGGCGTTGATCGGCTGGTTCGGCACCGCCATGCTGTGCTACGTCACCCCCAAGGAACACCTCGGCCTGCCCAACAAAGCCGACGTGAAGGAAGGCATCATCACCTACAAGATCGCCGCCCACGCCGCCGACCTCGCCAAGGGCCACCCCGGTGCGCAGATCCGCGACAACGCGATGAGCAAGGCGCGCTTCGAGTTCCGCTGGGAAGACCAGTTCAACATCGGCCTCGACCCCGACCGCGCGCGCGAATTCCACGACGAAACCCTGCCCAAAGAATCCGCCAAGGTCGCCCACTTCTGTTCCATGTGCGGCCCGCAATTCTGCTCGATGAAGATCAGCCAGGACGTGCGCGATTTTGCTGCCGCACAGGGCATCGCCGAGGCGGAGGCGCTAGCCAAAGGGATGGAAGTGAAATCGGTAGAGTTTGTGAAGCAGGGTGCTGAGGTTTATCACAAGGCGTAATTACGATGGCTACGGATACCAGCTGGAGCAGAATCGAGGTCGAAGCAATCGTTGCAGATTATCTGCACATGCTGGTACTCGAATACTCCGGTCAAGCCTATAACAAGGCTGCCCATCGCCGCACCCTGCTGTCCAAACTGAATGGACGGACAGAAGGTGCTATTGAACTTAAACACCAAAATATAAGTGCCGTTCTACATTCTTTAGGATTCCACTGGATTCCCGGATATAAGCCTCGCGGCCATTATCAAGCCCTGCTACACACAGTAGTCGAAGAACAACTGGCGAGTAACAAATTGGTTGATGAAGCAGCGCAGAATGCAGCCGCCTCCCCAGCAGCAGTGCCTCTGCTTGATGATTTCCACAATGTTCTTGTCGAGCCGCCCAAGCTTGTTACAGAAACGAGAGAACCTAGCCCCACAACCTATTACTCTTCCAACCCCAAAAAACGCGATTACTTGGAGCGTGAGGCTAGAAACATTTCTCTTGGCATGGCTGGCGAGGAATTCGTTCTCGACTTCGAACGCTTTCGCCTATCTGAGCTTGGTCAGAACAAACTTTCAAAAGAGATTAGGCATGTTTCAAAAGAGGATGGCGATGGCCTCGGTTACGACATTCTCTCGTTCGAGCCTGATGGACGACAGCGATACATCGAAGTAAAAACTACCGCATTTGCAAAAGAAACGCCTTTCTTTATAAGCCGTGGCGAAATTCAATTCGCTAAAGACCATGAGGAACAATTTCACCTTTATCGTCTTTATGAATTTAGGAAATCACCCAAGCTTTTCGAGCTTGCAGGCTCTGTAGAAAAGCACTGTGCAGTAAATCCGATTAGCTATATTTGTGAGTTCTCGTAAGCTGAACTGCCGCACCTGCTGCGCCGCCCGCTATTTCGCGCCCACCATCACCTCAAACTAAAGCGCCGCAACCGACAGGTGCAACGTCAGAGGCTACTTGCGTGCCATGAGTTTGCGCAGTGCCGTTTTGGGTTTCGGCGGATTTTCAACAGATGATGCGAGCGCTTCAAAGTCGCGCTGGGTGAACATGAACTCGCTGTCATTATCGAGCAATAGCTTATTCAGTCGCTTGACGTGCGCCGCAGCCGACTCTTCGACCACGCGGCCAGCCGCGATGTCGGAACGCGTTTCAGCCAACGCAGCTTCTATGGCTGCTATTTCTTTGGCACTCTGTTCACTTGATGTCAGTTTTTTCATTCACATTTTTTTCCGTTTCGCTGCCGCCAGATAGGCCACGCTACTTTCCCGCTTGCCCACCGACAGCACAAGCACGACCAGCACATCGTCCTCGATCGCGTAAACCAGACGGTACCCTTGCTTGAGAAGTTTAATCTTGTAGCAGCCTGCTAATTCTCGATGCAACAGCGAACCTGGCACATGCGGATTTTGCAGGCGCTTTGCGAGCAGTGGTTTGAGGGCCTGTTTGATGGAGCCATCAAGCGCCTGCCATTCGCGCCATGCATCCGGCACAAACTTGAGCCGGTATTTCGCGGGGGCTTTGCCCTGCTTAGAGCTCATCCAGTGTCACCTCGACGGCGCGATTCTTTTGCTTGAGGCGCTCTTTGGCCAAGCGCACGAGCTGCAGGTCTTCGAGCTCTTCCAGCATGGCTTCGTAACGCTCTGGCGGCACCATGTAGAAGGCAGGTTTGTTGTGACTGAGAACTGCCACCGTTTGCCCACCCGATTCTCTGAGGGCGTCGTTTGGGTTCTTTTTGAATTCCGTCATGCTGACAGAAAGGTCGGACAGTATCGTTTCCATTGCCATAATTCAGCTCCTTGATTAGCTCTTATTTATGAGCAAATTAAGCCAGCACGCAAGCCTTGAGTCAAGCGCCGCTATAATCGCGCCCCATGAACTGCCGCCCCTCCTGCGCCGCCTGCTGCATCGCGCCTTCCATCACCTCCCCGCTGCCCGGCATGCCGCATGGCAAGCCCGCCGGTGTGCCGTGCGTGCAATTGGATGACGAGTTGCGCTGCAAGGTCTTCGGTTCATCCCTGCGCCCTGCTTTCTGTGGCGGCTTGCAGCCTTCGGCGGAGATGTGCGGTGATTCGCGTGAGCATGCGCTGGCGTGGTTATCGCGGTTGGAGCAGGCGACGCAGCCGGTATAATCGGGCCATGCAACAACCCTCCCCTGTTCCCGACGAAGTCACCGCCGAGTCTCCTTGTATCGGTCATTGCACCACTGTGCTGGGCGATGATGTGTGCCGCAGTTGCCTGCGCACTTTCGACGAAGTCTGCCGCTGGGTGGAGATGGGCGAGGAGGAGCGGCGGGCGGTGAACTGGCGGATCGCCAAGCTTGCCAACAAACCAACACTCTCTCAAGAGAGCAATTAGAGTTCGCCCTTCGACAAGCTCAGGGTGACCGGTTTTTTATTTTTACTGGATTCCGGCCTGCGCCGGAATGACGAGACTTTATGGATATTGCACTGCTTTTGAAGGCCGCCATCCTCGGCGTGGTGGAGGGTTTGACCGAGTTCTTGCCGATCTCTTCGACCGGACACTTGATCATCCTCGGCGATCTTCTCGGTTATAACGACGAGGCGAGCAAGGTGTTCAAGATCGTGATCCAGCTGGCAGCGATTTTGGCGGTGTGCTGGGATTATCGCGAGCGTTTGATGCGCACAGTGCGCGGCGTCAAGACAGATCCGGTCGAGCAGCGTTTTGTGGGGTTGTTGTTCGTGGCTTTCTTGCCGGCGGC
This sequence comes from Pseudomonadota bacterium, assembly GCA_043827165.1. Classification (GTDB taxonomy): domain Bacteria; phylum Pseudomonadota; class Gammaproteobacteria; order Burkholderiales; family Gallionellaceae; genus Sideroxyarcus. The sequence goes on along the minus strand of JBDRPJ010000006.1, from coordinate 30,921 downwards.
GGTGTTGGGTTTGATGTTCCATTCGACCATCAAGGCGCTGCTGTTCAATCCGATCACGGTGGCGACGGCGCTGATCGTGGGCGGCTTTGTCATTCTGTATGTGGAGAAGCGCAACTATCATCCGCGCTTGAATTCGGTGGATGAGATGCGCTGGCCGGATGCGCTGAAGGTGGGTTTTGCGCAGGCGCTGGCGATGATTCCCGGTACGTCGCGTTCAGGGGCGACCATCATGGGCGGTTTGATCTTCGGCCTGAGCCGCAAGACGGCAGCGGAGTTCTCGTTCTTCCTGGCAATCCCGACCATGTTTGCGGCGACCGCTTATGACTTGTACAAGAACTGGGCGCTGCTGCATGCGGCCGACATTCCGGTGTTCGCGGTCGGCTTCGTGTGTTCGTTCATCGCGGCGATGTGGGCGGTGCGCGGTTTCATCAAGTTCATCTCGAATCACACCTTCGTGGTGTTCGCCTGGTATCGAATCGTGTTCGGACTGGTGGTGCTGTTGACGGCGTATACCGGCGCGGTGAGCTGGTCGCATCCGTAAAAAAGCCCGCTTGCGCGGGCTATCTTGCTTTCCGTTCATGCTTCGATCCTTCGGCAAGCTCAGGACAGGCTGAGCTCAGCACGAATGGTTTTCTTCAGCTTTGTTCCCAAGGCAGTCCGGCGGCGCGCCAGCCGTTCTTGCTGTTGCGCTGGTTGCTGCCGTTCTTGTCGCCTTCGAAGCCTTCTAGGATGTTGTAGCAGTCCGCGTAGCCGTTCTGCGTGGCGAGCGCCGCTGCTGCGTGGGAACGCTGGGCGGTGCGGCACAGGAAGAGCACCAGCGATTCCTTGTCCACTTGCTGTTCCAGCGAGGCCATGAAATTGGGGTTGGGCTTCATGCCGGGGTAGCTCATCCATTCGATCTCGACCGCGCCCGGCACTTTGCCGACCCAGTCGATCTCGGCGCGCGTGCGCACGTCCACCAGCTTGGCGCCGGGGGCGCTCTGCCAGATGGTGTTGGCTTCGTCTGGTGTCAGTACACCTTCGTACGGCAGGCCCAGGTCCTTTGCGCGGTTCTGTGCTGTCGTCAATATTTCTGTGATCTTTCCCATATACCCTTGCTTCTGTGTTGTTTAAGGTTCGGTGCGCGAAATGTTATCCTGCGCACTCGCCTGCATACTATCCCAACAGCAATGAAAAATCACACGCACGCACATGGCCACGACAAGTCGGCCGCTTTCGAGCCCGCTCATCCCGAGCGCTTCGCCGCTGCGCGCAGGAGCACCTGGGTCAGTATCGTAGTCAATCTGTTCCTGACGCTGGCACAGTTGATCGGCGGCTTCTTTGGCAAGTCGCAATCGCTGATGGCGGACGGCCTGCATTCGCTGTCGGACCTGCTGGCGGACATCATGGTGCTGTTCGCGAACCGCCACGGCAACAAACACGCCGACGCGAACCATCCCTACGGTCATGCACGCATCGAGACGGCCGCTTCGCTGATACTCGGCGTCAGTCTGGTGGTGGTGGGCGGTGCGCTGCTGATCTCGGCCGGCATGCGCTTGCAGCATCCCGAGGAACTGCATCGCGTGGAGGCGTATACCTTCTGGGTGGCGCTGTTCACACTTGCCGCGAAAGAGACGCTGTTCCGCTACATGCTGGCCGTCGCAAAGCGCGTGCGTTCGCAGATGCTGGTGGCGAACGCATGGCACGCACGCTCGGATGCGGCTTCGTCGCTGGTGGTGCTGATCGGCATCTCGGGCAACCTGCTGGGTTATACCTTCCTCGATCTGGTGGCCGCCGCGGTGGTGAGCGTGATGATCGCGTGGATGGGCATCCAGTTCGCGCGCGATGCGATGCTGGAGCTGGTGGACACCGGCTTGGAAGCAGAGGAGGTGCGCGCGATCCGCAATACGCTCAAGTCGGTTCCCGGCGTGCTGGGGCTGCATGAGTTGCGCACGCGCAAGATGGCGGACAATGCTTTGGTCGACGCGCACATCATGGTCGATCCTTACGTCAGCGTGTCTGAAGGGCATTACATCGCCGAGGCGGCCCGTGCGGCCGTGCTCAGAAGCCATCATGTGATGGATGTGATGGTGCATATCGACCCGGAGGATGACGTCCAGTCGAAACCGAACGCGCATACGCCGCAGCGCCATCTGTTACTGGTGCATCTGCATAAACGCCTGGCTCAGGATCTGCCGGCAGATACGCGCATCGTGTTGCATTACCTCAACGGCAAGATCGAAGCCGAGTTGCTGCTACCGGCTACGGCTGCCGCAGGCGACCTGCAGGCCAAGTGCGACGCTATCGTCACCGACGACCCGTATTTCAAGCGTATCGGCGTCTATCAGGATGTCGCACCAAAATAGTGCACGTCGGCGGCGGTTCGCCCTGTTTTTGGGCGCGTACGATGCCCGCCATTTCCCTTTAGATATGGCACAATGCTCGCCTGACTAGGTATCCGGCGTTGGCACAGTTTCTGCTCTTTTCGACCCGTACCAATCAAACGGTTCGCTTTACTGACTTTTGTTATTAATTTCCTGGGAGATTCAAGTATGTCCAAAACAGCCGCCGACGTTCTGAAGCTGATCAAAGAACAAGGCATCAAATTCGTCGACCTTCGTTTCACCGATACACGCGGTAAAGAACAGCACGTTGGCGTGCCGGTCAGTGCCGTGGACGAGAGCAAGTTCGAAGACGGTCACGCCTTCGACGGTTCTTCCATCGCCGGTTGGAAAGGTATTCAAGCTTCCGACATGCTGTTGATGCTGGATCCGGCTTCCGCTTATGTCGATCCGTTCTTCGACGAGCCGACCCTGGTCATCACTTGTGACGTGATCGAGCCGACAGACGGCAAGGGCTATGACCGCGACCCGCGTTCCATCGCCAAGCGCGCTGAAGCCTACTTGAAGTCCACCGGTATCGGCGACACCGCCTTCTTCGGCCCCGAGCCGGAATTCTTCATTTTCGACTCCGTCGAGTGGAGCGTCAGCATGTCCGGCTGCTCTCTGAAGATCAATTCGGAAGAAGCTGCCTGGTCTACCGGCGAGAAGTTCGAAGGCGGCAACACTGGCCACCGTCCGATGGTGAAGGGCGGCTACTTCCCGGTTCCTCCCGTGGACAGCCTGAACGACATCCGCGCGCAAATGTGCCTGTTGCTGGAAGAAGTCGGTATCCCCGTTGAAGTGCATCACCACGAAGTGGCGACTGCCGGCCAGTGCGAGATCGGTACCAAGTTCGACACTTTGGTGAAGCGCGCTGACCAGACCCAGACCCTGAAGTACATCGTGCACAACGTTGCGCACCAGTACGGCAAGACTGCCACCTTCATGCCCAAGCCCATCGTTGGCGACAACGGTTCCGGTATGCACGTGCACCAGTCGATCTGGAAAGATGGCAAGAACACCTTCGCGGGTAACGGCTACGCCGGTCTGTCCGAGACTGCCCTGTACTACATCGGCGGTATCATCAAGCACGCCAAGGCACTGAACGCGATCTGCAACCCGGGCACCAACTCTTACAAGCGTCTGGTTCCTCACTACGAAGCACCGGTGAAGATGGCTTACTCTGCCAAGAACCGTTCCGCTTCCATCCGCATCCCGCACGTTGCCAGCGACAAGGCTCGCCGCATCGAGACCCGCTTCCCGGATCCGACAGCGAACCCGTACCTGTGCTTCTCCGCGCTGATGATGGCCGGTTTGGACGGTATCCAGAACAAGATCCATCCTGGAGATCCTGCTGACAAGAACCTGTACGATCTGCCGCCGGAAGAAGATGCAAAGATCCCGACCGTTGCAGCTGGTCTGGACGAGGCATTGGCAGCACTGGACAAGGACCGCGAGTTCCTGACCCGCGGTGGCGTGTTCTCCAGCGACTTCATCGACGCATTCATCGCGTTGAAGATGGACGAAGTGAACAAGATCCGCATGACCACTCATCCGGTCGAGTTCGACATGTACTACAGCATCTAAGTCGTTCCGCGACTTGTGCAAACAAACGGAGCCCTCGCGGCTCCGTTTGTTTTTGGAGAGCGGTTTGTCTCACCCGAATCCATCCCCTATACTCCCCCCATCGAATCCCGAGGACACACCATGAAGCCTACCCGCATGCTGTTGTTGTGCGTCGTGTTCACTGCCAGCACCGCCGCCCACGCGGAGATCTACAAGCGCGTCGACAAGGAAGGTCGCGTCACTTATTCCAGCGAGCCGCTCAAGGGTGCACAGAAGCTGAAGCTGGAGCCTTTGCCAACCCTGCCCCCGCCGAGGGCCGTTGCCAAAGAGCGCAACCGTGAAAGCGAGGAATCCGCATTCCCGCGCGTGGACCAGGCGACCCAAAAGCGTCGTGACGACAAGCGCCTGCGCATCCTTGAGGACGAGATGGCCAGCGAACGGCAGGCACTGGAAGACGCCCGCACGCAATTGAAAGTGGCCGAAGATACACCGCAGGTCTACACCGGCGCAGACGGCAAGACCTATCGCAACATGGCGAAGTACGAAGAGAGCGTGCAAGCCGCGCAGGAGAACGTCCGGATGCATGAGAACAACCTCCGGGCGATACAGACCGAGATCGATAATCTCAAGTGATCTGACGCTGGCATGTTTTCTGCTCTTTGTTTGACATGACCAGCGCCCCGCTCCCCACACTGGATTTCCTGTCGACTGCCGTGATGCTGCTCGACGATCAGTCGCGCATCGCGTATCTGAATCCGGCGGCGGAGCATCTGTTCGCGGTGAGCCACAGCAACCTCGTCGGCCACCCGCTGCAATTTGCATTCACCCACACCGAGCAATTGTTCAGCGCGATCCAGTCCGCGCTGGCCAACCGCTCGGCGCACATCGAACATGACCTGCTGTTGGGCACGCATACGCATTCGCAGAAACTGCATCTGAGCTGCACTGTCACCACATTGCAGCTTCCGCAATATGCACTGTTGCTGGAATTCCACACCATCGAAAGACCGCTCAAGTTGGCGCGCGAGGAGCAGATGCTCGACCAGACGCAGGCCAATCGCATGCTGTTGCGCAATCTGGCACACGAGATCAAGAACCCTCTGGGCGGCATCCGCGGTGCCGCGCAATTGCTGGAGCAGGAGCTGGAAAAGCCGGCGCTGCGCGAGTACACGCAGGTGGTGATTCAGGAAGCGGACCGTTTGCGTTCGCTGATGGAGAATCTACTCACCCCGCAGCACACGCCCCATTTCAGTGCATTGAATATCCACGAGGTGCTGGAGCGCGTGCGCAGTGTGGTGATGGCCGAGCTGCCGGAGAGTCTGCACATCCAGCGCGACTACGACTTGAGTCTGCCCGATCTCGACGGCGACAAGGCGCTGTTGATCCAGGTGATATTGAACATCGTGCGCAATGCCGCACAGGCGATGCAGGGCCAAGGCACGATCATCCTGCGTACACGCATCTCGCGCCAGGTCACGCTGATGAAGAAGCGCCACCGACTGGCCATTTCGGTACAGATCATCGACGACGGCCCCGGCATCCCGCATCACCTGCAAGACAAGATCTTCTATCCGCTCGTTTCGGGACGGGCAGACGGACACGGCCTCGGCCTGACGCTGGCGCAGGATTTCGTCAGTCAGCATCAGGGCAGTATCGAATTCGACAGCGAACCGGGGCGGACCTGCTTCACGGTCATGCTGCCGCTCACTTCCATGGAAAAACAATAATGAGCAAACCTGTCTGGATCATCGACGACGACCGTTCCATCCGCTGGGTGCTGGAAAAAGCCCTTGCGCGCGAGGAGATCGAATACAAGAGTTTCGCCTCGGCCGACGAGGCGCTGGCCGAGTTGCCGAACAGTCAACCGCAGATGGTGATCAGCGACATCCGCATGCCGGGCAGTTCCGGGCTCGATCTGTTACAGACCTTGCGCAACGACTATCCCGCGCTGCCGGTCATCATCATGACCGCGTATTCCGATCTGGAAAGCGCGGTGTCCTCGTTCCAGGGCGGTGCGTTCGAGTATCTGCCCAAGCCTTTTGATGTGAACCATGCGGTGGAATTGATCCGGCGCGCGCTGGCACAGAGTCAGCGCAAGCAGAGCAATGGCGTCGAGAGCACCGAAGCGCCCGACATTCTCGGCCATGCGCCAGCGATGCAGGAAGTGTTCCGCGCCATCGGCCGTCTCGCCCAATCCAATGCCACCGTGCTCATCACCGGCGAATCCGGCACCGGCAAGGAATTGGTGGCACAGGCACTGCATCGGCATAGCCTGCGAGCCGACAAGCCTTTCGTCGCGATCAACACCGCCGCCATCCCCAAAGACCTGCTGGAGTCGGAACTGTTCGGCCACGAGAAAGGTGCCTTCACCGGCGCCAACACCACGCGCCACGGACGCTTCGAGCAGGCCGAAGGCGGCACGCTGTTCCTCGACGAGATCGGCGACATGCCGGCCGAGTTGCAGACGCGATTGCTGCGCGTGCTGTCGGACGGCAACTACTACCGTGTCGGCGGCCACCAGCCGATCAAGGCCAACGTGCGCATCATCGCGGCCACCCACCAGAATCTGAACGAGCGCGTGAAGCAGGGGCTGTTCCGCGAGGACTTGTTCCACCGTTTGAACGTGATCCGTCTGCGCCTGCCTCCGTTGCGCGAACGCCGCGAGGACATCCCGCTGCTGGCAAAATATTTCCTGCAAAAGAGCGCTAAAGAGTTGGGCGGGGAACAGAAGGTATTGAGCGAAGCCGCGCTGACGTTCCTCTCCGCGCAAGACATCCCCGGCAACGTGCGCCAACTGGAGAACCTGTGTCACTGGCTCACGGTGATGACACCCACCCAGCAGGTGGAGATCGCCGATCTGCCCGCCGAATGGCGCGAGGCATCGCCGGCTGCTTCAGCCGGCGGCGATTGGCATACCTTGCTGGCACAGCAAGCTGTCCAGATGCTGCAACGCGGCGAACCCAACATCCTCGACACGCTCACCAAGGAATTCGAGCGCACCCTGATCACGCAGGCACTGCAACACACCGGCGGACGTCGCATCGAGGCTTCCACGCTGCTCGGCATGGGCCGCAACACGCTGACGCGCAAGATCCAGGAACTGGGGTTGGACGGGGACGGAGAGAAGGACTAACGCCAGACGTTGCTGATCGGCTCTGCGCGAACGCTCTCGTTCATGCCGGGCAGTCCGTACATCTGCAGGATGGTACGCAACACGTTGTAGTGATCGATACGCTGCGCATATTTCCCCGGCTTGACCATGGGGCCGACGAACAATGTGACGATGCGATTGCCTTCCGAGCCGTCGTCCTCGTCGAAGGTGACGATGAGCAGGCTGTTGTTGTCCATCGCCCACTGCGCATACCCCTCGATGTTCTGCTTCAGCCAACCATCACCCTGCGCGATGCTGCCATCGTGCATGTCGTGGCGCTGATCGGGTATCACCCACGCCACATCCGGCAACTTTGCAAAATCCTGCGGCCAGGCCGTCAGCGGCTGGTTCAGGGCAGACAGCTCTTTCCAGTTTGCGGCCGGGTTATGTTTGCGCATATAGGAACCGTAGCGACAACCCGGGTAGCCGACTGTCGGCATCGATTCCGAATAGCTGATGAAACTCCGCCCTTTTGCCAGCAGCGCACTGGCGAGATTGTCACCGGACAGGTCGAGCGGGCAGGTATTGCTGCCGATGCCGCGTGTGCTGCCGCTGAATAGCGCCAGATAGTTGGGCTGACTGGGATGGGTGATGCCGTGCGAGTTGGTGAACAGCGCACCGCGTTGCGCCAGCGCGTTGATATAGGGCGCGTCGGGATTGCCGATGATCTGCGACCAGGATTTGTTCTCTTCGATCACGATGACGATGTGATCGGGACGCGGGAGAGCAACTTCTGCTGCGATTGCGGATTTGGCACCCCACAAACAAACCAATACTACCGTCACACCGGCGCAAGCCGGTGTCCAGTCAATTAAAACACTGGATTCCGGCCTGCGCCGGAATGACGAAATCCAAAAGCTCACGATTCTTCTCTATCGTTTGGTGGCGGCACTTGATTTGCGTTCTCATTGAGATTTTTCTTCGCGCGGTTCTTGCTCGGATCGGCGAAGCGGAAACGCCCTGCCAGCACACAGCCTTTCATGCCGATGTCGCACGGCAGGTTGAGCACCTTCTGACACTTGCCATCGACCTCGTGCGGACAGCCCCAGCCGCTCATGACAGCTCCCTGTTACGCCTTCTTTACGAACTCGGTCTTCAACTGCATCGCGCCGATGCCGTCGATCTTGCAGTCGATGTCGTGATCGCCGTCCACCAGACGGATGTTCTTCACCTTGGTACCGACCTTCACCACCGAAGACGAGCCCTTGATCTTCAGATCCTTGATCACAGTGACCGTGTCGCCGTCATTCAACACTGTGCCGAACGCGTCCTTGAACACCTTCTGCTCCTCGCCGGCATCGGCAGTCTCATGCTTGCTCCATTCCCAGCCGCATTCCGGACAGACGTAGTTGTCACCATCCTCGTAGGTGAAGGGGGAGTTGCATTTAGGACACTTAGGTAGATCGGACATGTTGATTCCAGTTCGATTGAGGCTGACGAACGGCTGTTACAGCTTGTAGCCGCGGTGCACAGCGACCACGCCGCCCGTCATGTTGAAATACTCGACGCGCTCCAGCCCTGCATCGACCATCATCTGCTTCAGTTCTTCCTGACCCGGATGCATACGGATGGATTCGGCGAGGTAGCGGTAGCTGTCGGCGTCGTTGGCGATGATCTCGCCCATCTTGGGCAGCAGCTTGAAGGAATACAGGTCGTACATCTTCTCCAGCGGTTTGGCGACCTTGGAAAATTCCAGCACGATGACCCGTCCGCCCGGTTTGAGCACGCGCTTCATCTCGCGCAGGGCGGCATCTTTATGTGTGACGTTGCGCAGGCCGAAGGCGATGCTGACGCAGTCGAAATAGTTGTCCGGGAAGGGCAGGTGCTCGGCATCGCACTGTGCGGTGGGCGTCGGTGTGCCGTTGTCTATCATGCGGTCGCGGCCAACGCGCAGCATGGCGTTGTTGATGTCAGTGAGGATGACCTGGCCGCTGCGGCCGACCTTCTTCAGGAACAGTTTGGACAGATCGCCCGAGCCACCGGCCACGTCCAGCACGCGCTGGCCTTCATGCACATTGGCCAGACCGACCGCGAACGGTTTCCACACGCGGTGCAGACCGACCGACATGAGGTCGTTCATGATGTCGTACTTGCTGGCGACGGAAGTGAAGACACCGGCGACCTTCTTCGCCTTCTCGTTCTCGTCCACGGTTTCGAAACCGAAATGCGTCTTGGCCATTTTCCTGCCTCCTATTTCGGGTCGCGCGAGGCGCCCGCTGCCTGCATCTTGTCCAGATATTCCTGCCACAGCGTCTGCTGGTTCTGCCCCAGCGTATAGAGCAAGTCCCAGTCGTACAGGCCGCTATCGTGGTGGTCGTCGAATTCCAGTTTCAGCGCGTAGCTGCCGGCCGGCTCCAGACCCTTGAGCACGACATTGCGCTTGCCGATCTGCAAGGTCTCCTGGCCCGGGCCGTGTCCGCGCACTTCGGCGGAAGGCGACTGCACGCGCAGGAACTCGGCCGGCAGGTTGAAGCGTGCGCCGTCGTCGAAGGCGATCTCCAGCGAGTTGGATTTCTGGTGCAAGACGATCTCTGTCGGTGTGGCGTTCATAGTGAGCGTATCTTCTTGAGCAATGCGGTGGTGGAGCGTTCATGCAGGAAGGGGATGCTATGCACGCTGCCGCCCCAACCCTGCACTTCTGTTGCGCCGACGATGTTCTCGGGTTTCCAGTCGCCGCCCTTGACCAGTTTGCCGGGCTTGCAGGCGAGTATCAGATTCAGCGGCGTGTCCTCGTCGAACTGCACTACCAGACTCACCGATTCAAGCGCGGCCAGCACCGCCATGCGGTCGGCTTCGCTGTTGATGGGCCGGTCGTCGCCCTTGCCCTGACGCTTCACCGAGGCATCGCTGTTGACGCCGATGATGAGCGATGCGCCCAGCGCGCGTGCCTGTGCCAGATAGGTGACATGACCGCGGTGCAACACGTCGAAACAGCCGTTGGTGAACACCAGCGGACGCGGCAGCGCGGCGACCTTGGCGGCCAGGTCATCCGCCGTACACAATTTGTTTTCGAAGCTCGGGGTCGGATACATCAGTTCATGTACTCGAACACACGCACAACCTTTTTCACGCCGCGCGTGGTGGCCGCGATCTCGGAGGCCGCATCGGCTTCGGCGCGGGTGACGATACCCAGCAAATAGACCACGCCCTCTTCGGTATAGACCTTGATGTGCTCGCGATTGAAAGACTTGTCTTCAAGGAAGCGGGTGCGCACATCACCGGAGATGCCTGAATCGCTGCGGCGCACGCCGGTATCGACCGTCCGTGCCACATGCAGCTCGTTGGCGATACCCTTGATCGGCGCGACGCCGCCCACGATGCGTTCTATGCCCTGCTTGGTCGCATCGTCCGGCACTTGGCCGGTAATCAGCGCAAAACGGTTGAAACAGGTGACGCTCACCTGGATATTGCTACGGTACTTGCCGGCGATACGCTGGCGCGCGGTGTATTCGATGTTGCGGTCATCCTGCACGGCGGCGGCGCTGCGACGCTCAATCTTGGGGTCAGTGATGCCCTGCGTCTGGGCGCAGCCTTGCAGCAGCGCAAGAACGAACGGCACGATCACCAACCAGCGGCTGCGCATCACTCGCCCCCCAGCAGCACATGATCAATCACATCGCACAGGCAATGCAGCATGAGCAAGTGCACCTCCTGGATGCGCGCGGTTCTCTCGGCCGGCACGCACAGGTGGAAATCGCCTTCCTGCAGCATCGCGCCCATCTGTCCGCCGTCGCGGCCGGTGAATGCGACCACGACCATGCCGCGCTCGTGCGCGGCTTCGATCGCTTCCACCACGTTGGGCGAGCTGCCGCTGGTGGAGATGGCGAGCAGCACATCGCCTTCCATGCCGAGTGCGCGCACCTGCTTGGAGAAGATCTGCTTGTAATCGTAATCGTTGGCGATGGAAGTGAGCACCGAGCTGTCGGTGGTCAGCGCGATGGCCGGCAGACCGGGGCGCTCGACCTCGAAGCGGTTGATCAGCTCGGCGGCAAAGTGTTGCGCATCGGCGGCTGAACCGCCATTGCCGCAGGCCAGTATCTTGCCGTCATGCATCAGGCAGTTGACCATGGCCTGTGCCGCATCGGCGATCGGCTGGGCCAGCACCTTCTTGCTCTGGAGTTTGATCTCGGCGCTGTCGTCGAAATGTTTGCTGACGCGTTTTGCGAGTGTCATGTATTGGATTTCTCGTTGGTGAACGGGCTTGATTTTACCCTAAAGCTGGAACGCATTCTTCAGCCACTCGACTCCTTCGCCGCCTTCGGCCGAGCTGAGCAGCACGGCATCGAAACGGCAAGGCGGTGTCGGCGAGACAGAAGAAAGATAATGTTGTGCGGCCAGTATGAGCTTGTTCTGCTTGCGCGCGTCGATGCTGGCCGCCGCACCGCCGAAATCGGAGCGACTACGCATGCGCACTTCGGCGAACACCAGTGTGTCGCGATCTTTCAGGATCAGGTCGATCTCGCCGAAACGGCAGCGGTAGTTACTGTGCAGCAGTCGCAGGCCCTGACGCTGCAGATACTGCGCAGCTGTCTGTTCGGCCTGCGCGCCGGCCTTCATCCGATCACTCTTCCGGCACCGTGGTCGGCATGGGCGGTTGCGGCCCTTTCAGCGCGGCGTCCATCGTCATGCCCTGTCCGTTGCGCATGGTGGATTTCACGCCCTCGCGCTTGACGTAGCGCCCTTCCAGCGACAGCTTGCCGGTGACGCCGTCCAGCGGCAGCGCATTGCTCGTATTGTGGTGGTACAACACCTGCAGCATACGGTAGGCGTCGATGCCCAGCGCGTACAGGCGTTCCATGTCCATGCTGTAGGGCGGCTCCACACGCGGGTAGACCATCACCGCCGGATGATCCGGCTGCATCACCCAGGGCATGTCGTAGAAACGCACCTCGCCCAGATCGTAATTGACCAGATTGTTGCCGTTGCCGGTGAACACCTGCGACGTGGTGTAGACCGGGATATCGGCGAAGATATAAGGCCGGATCAGGCGAGCCTGATCCGGCTCTGCAGCCATGAACACCATGCTGCCCGCTTCACCACCCAGCAAGCGGATCTCCTCCGGGTCGCCTTCGTACACGATCTCGGGCCACAGCACCCCGCCGGTGCGTTGCCATTCTTCTTCGAAAGCCTGCGCCAGCCGCTTGGACAGTGTGCTATCGGTACGCACCACGGTGGCGGTGAGCAGGCCGGCGCTCGCCGCCCACTGCGCAGCCTGGCGTGCTTCGAGTTCCGGGGGAAGCCCGAATGAATACAACTGGTCGGTGCGCTCCATCTCCAGCACGTTGAGCGCAAGGGTCGGCACCGGCAGCGCCGGGTTCGCAGCCAATGCCGCGACGCCGTTGCGGGTGAGCGGCCCGGCTACCGCGAGCGCGCCCTGCGCCAGCGCCAAGCGGTACAGCGCGTCCACTTCGAACTTCTCGTCGCTGGCAGAATAGACCCGCACCGGCAATTCGTTCGGTTGCTGTTCCGCCGCAGACAGGAAGCCCAGCTGCAACGCCTCTGCGGCACGTCCGAACACGGGCGAGCGCAGCGGCAGGATCAATGCGATATGGTGTTCCGCGCCTTCTGCCAGGCGGGGCAGGATAGGTTCGACGACCGGTTGTTCCATGTCGACCGTGCCGGTCTCGACGACGGGCGTTTCCACGGATGGTTGCTCGGCCGTTGCTGCCGGCGCAGTGACCGGCGTTACGGTTCGGGGTGGAGTGGCGCAGCCAAACACGCTCACGTATAGTGCGGCGACCAACAGACCGCGCAACCATCTCAACCCGGGGATACTCGTTTGCATAGCAAGACCAATCAAAGAATCGAATGCGCATTATATGTAGTCGCCACCCCGATTGGAAATCTGAGTGACATTTCCCTGCGTGCACTGGATATCCTGAACGGCGTGAGCGTCGTCGCAGCCGAAGATACACGCAATACGCGCCATTTATTGCAGCACCACGGTATCAGCAACGCCAAGCTGCTCGCCGTCCATCAACACAACGAGCGCGGTTCGGCCGACAAGATCATCTCCCTGCTACAGGAAGGGAAAAGCGTTGCGCTGGTGACTGATGCCGGCACCCCTGCGGTCAGCGATCCCGGAGCCGTACTGGTGGAGGCGGTCATCGCAGCCGGTCTGCGCGTGATCCCCATCCCCGGCGCATCTGCCGTGGTCACCGCCTTGTCCGCTTCGGGTCTGGTCAATCCGCATTTCATGTTCTACGGCTTCCTGCCCAACAAATCCGCCGCGCGCCGCGTCACGCTGCAATCGTTGGCGAACCAGACCTGCACACTGGCGTTCTATGAAGCCCCGCACCGCATCCTCGAATGCACGGCCGACCTGCAGGCCGTGTTCGGTGACGCGCGCGAGATTGTGTTCGCGCGCGAGATCACCAAGCTGTTCGAGAACATCCATCGCTGCAAACTGGGTGTCGCGCTGGACTGGCTGAACAGCGACCCGAACAACCAGCGCGGCGAGTTCGTGCTGCTGGTGTCTGGCGCGGCAGAGCGCACCGAGGAACTTGATGCGGAGGCAGAGCAGGTGCTCACATTGCTGCTGGAAGAACTGCCGCTCAAACAGGCGGTGCAACTCGCGGTGCAGATCACCGGACAGAACAAGAACGCGCTGTACCAGAAGGCCCTCGCCCTGAAATCCGCATAGGCGCGCGGTTGTTATTCAGCGCGGGTTTGCTAAACTCGCTGCCCCGCACCACGATCCGATCTTCGAGGACGTAATGAATCCCGCATCCAGATATCTCCCCATCCTGCTGGCGCTGACTCTGGCTGCCTGCGGCGGCGGTGACAAGCAAGCCGCCGCGCCCGCCGCCGGAGCCATGCCGCCGCCACCCGAAGTCGAAGTCGTCACCATTGCGACCGGCAATGCCACTTACACGCGTGACCTGCCGGGCCGCGTGCAAGCCTTCCGCACCGCGCAGGTACGCGCCCGCGTCGATGGCGTGGTCGAACAGCGTCTGTTCAAGGAAGGCAGCGACGTGACCGAAGGCACGCAGTTGTTCCGCATCGATTCTCGCAGTTATCGCGCCGCCGCCGAAGCAGCCAATGCCGATGCCGCGCTGGCCTATCAGAATCTGGATCGCGCCAAGCGTCTGCTGGAGATCAAAGCCATCAGCCAGCAGGAATACGACCTGACATTGGCCAGAGCGGCACAGGCACGCGCTGCGCTGGTGCGTGCGAATGAGGACGTCACCAATGCCGGCGTGCCCGCGCCCATCACCGGCCACATCGGACGCACCGAAGTGACCGAGGGCGCACTGGTCAGCAAGAGTGCCGCCACCCTGCTGGCGACCGTCGAACAGCTTGATCCGGTGTATGTGAATTTCTCGCAGTCGGCGACCGACCTGCTGCGTCTGCGTCAGGCGGTGGCGACCGGTGTGCTCAAGCGCGCCGACTCCACCGATGTCGAACTGATGCTGGAAGACGGCAGCATCTATCCCAAGACCGGCCGTATCTTCTTCACCGATCTGGCGGTCGATGCCAACACCGGCTCGATCTCCTTGCGCGCCCAGTTCCCCAATCCGAAACGTGACCTGCTGCCCGGCATGTTCGTGCGCCTGCGCTTCCCCGAAGCCATGGCCGAGAACGCCATCCGCGTGCCGCAACGTGCGGTGCAGTCCGGCGCGCAAGGCCAGTTCGTGATGACTGTCGGCCCAGACAGCAAGATGACACCGCGTCCGGTCACCACCAGCGGTATGGCCGGTGCGGACTTCGTCATTGCCTCCGGCCTCCAGCCGGGTGACCAAGTCATCGTCAACGGCCTGCAGAAGGCACGCCCTGGCACGGTCGTTAAACCGGTACCTGTGACGACCACGATGAAGCTGGAAAACCAGCTTTCCGCTGCGAAGTAAGCCGATATGCTCGCCCGCTTCTTCATTGACCGCCCCATCTTCGCCTGGGTCATCGCGCTGGTCATCCTGCTGGCCGGTGTGCTGGCCTTGCGCGGCCTGCCCGTCGCGCAATATCCGTCGGTCGCACCGCCTGCGCTGGCCGTCACCGTCACCTATCCCGGCGCCTCGGCGCAGGTGATCGAAGAGACCGTGGTCTCCCTGCTCGAGCAGGAGATGAACGGTATCGACAATCTGCTGTACATGGAATCTGCCGCTGAACTGGGTCGCGGCAGCATCACCCTGACCTTCCAGACCGGCACCGATCTCGACCTTGCTTCCGTTGAAACACAGAACCGCGTCAAGCGCGCCGAGATCCGTCTGCCGGAAGAAGTACGCCGCATGGGTATCCGCGTGGCGAAATCAGCACGTAACTACGTGATGATCGTGGCGCTCATCTCGCCCGACAAGAGTCTGGACAACGTGGCGCTCGGCAGCTATGTCAGCGCCAACGTGCTGGACAGCGTGCAGCGTGTACCAGGCGTGGGCGAAGCCTTGCTGTTCGGGACCGAATATTCGATGCGCCTGTGGCTGAAGCCAGAAAAGCTGCAGGCCTATGGCGTTTCGCCCGCTGACATATCCAAGGCGGTGCGCGCACAGAACTCCGAGCTGGCCGTGGGCGAACTGGGACAACTGCCCTCCGCGCCCGGACAGGAGATGAACGCGGTGATCGTCACACGCAGCCGTCTTTCCACACCGGAAGAATTCGGCAACATCGTGGTGCGCACCAACACCGATGGTTCCGCCTTGCGCGTGAAGGACATCGCCCGTGTCGAACTCGGCGCACAGGATTACTCCACCGCCGCCCGCATCGACGGTCAGCCGACCGCCGCCATCGCCATCCGCCTGACACCGGACGCCAACGCGCTGGACACCGTGAAAGCAGTGAAGGCGCGCATGACCGAACTGGCGAAGTTCTTCCCGCAGGGCATCGACTGGGTGGTGCCGTATGACACTTCCAAGTTCATCGAGATCTCCATCCAGGAAGTGCTGAAGAGCCTGGCCGAGGCGCTGCTGCTGGTGTTCCTGGTGATGTATCTGTTTCTGGGCAACCTGCGCGCCACACTGATCCCCACCATCGTCATCCCGATCGCACTGGTCGGTGCGCTGGTCGGTCTGTATCTGCTCGGTTACTCGATCAACGTGCTGACGCTGTTCGCCATGGTGCTCGCCATCGGTATCGTAGTGGACGATGCCATCGTGGTGGTGGAGAACGTCGAACGCATCATGACCAAGGAGAACCTGCCGCCGCGCGAAGCGACGCGCAAGGCGATGGATCAGATCATCGGCGCGATCATCGCCATCACACTGGTGCTGTCGGCGGTGTTCATCCCGATGTCGCTGTTCCCCGGATCGACAGGTGCGATCTATCGCCAGTTCGCCGTGACGCTGGTGCTGACCATGGGCTTCTCCGCGCTGATGGCGCTGACGTTGACGCCTGCGTTGTGCGCCTCGCTGCTCAAACACACCCCAGGCAAGGACGACCTGGTGCCGAAGAGTGGTCCGTTGCACTGGTTCCATGATGCATTCGAGCGCTTGAGCCATCGCTATGTCGGCGTGGTCGGCAAGATCGTGCGCAAAGCTGCGCGTTATCTGCTGGTGTATGCCGCCATCCTCGTCGCCGTGGGCTGGATGTTCAGCAAGCTGCCGGGCAGCTTTCTGCCTTCGGAAGACCAAGGCTACTTCGTCAGCGTGATCCAGTTGCCGGCCGGCGCCACACGTGAACGCACGCTGGATGTGCTGTCGCAGGTCGAGCAGTATTACCTCGGCCAGAAGGAAGTGGAGCACGTCATCGGCGTGGCCGGTTTCTCCTTCTTCGGACGCGGTCAGAATGCCGCCATCACTTTCGTGCGCCTGAAGGACTGGAGTGAGCGCCCGGGCAAGGAAAGCGGCGCATCGGCACTGGCGCAGAAAGCCAACATGATGCTGTTCCGCATCAAGCAGGCGATGATCTTCGCCATCAATCCGCCGCCTATCCCCGAGCTGGCAGCGGCGGGTGGTTTCGACTTCCGCCTGCAGGACCGTGGCGGACTGGGTCGCGACAAGTTGCTGGAGGCACGCAACATGGCACTGGGTATGGCGATGCAGAACCCCGCACTGGCCGGCGTGCGCCCCGAAGGTCAGGAAGCCGGGCCGCAACTGTTCCTCGATGTGGACCGCATCAAGGCCGAAGCCTTGGGCGTTTCCATCACCGACCTGAACGAGACGCTGCAATCGCTGCTGGGCACGGTGTACATCAATGACTTCGTGCGTCAGGGCCGCGTGCTGCGCGTGCAGATGCAGGCCGAGGCCGACACCCGCCGCACCCCGGACGACATCCTCAACATCTCCATCCGCAACAAACAGGGTGGCATGGTGCCGCTGTCCGCCATCGCCAAGGCGAGCTGGATCAGCGGTTCGCCCAAGCTGGACCGTTACAATGGCCTGCCCGCGATGAAGATCGCCGGTGGTCCCGCGCCGGGACGCAGTTCCGGTGAAGCCATGCAGGCGATGCAGGAGATCGCGGACAAACTGCCGCCGGGCTTCGGCTTCGAATGGTCGGGTACGGCACGCGAGGAAGAGCAGTCCGGCGCGCAGTCCACGCTGCTATTCGCAATCTCCATCGTAGTGGTGTTCCTGTGTCTGGCCGCGCTTTACGAGAGCTGGTCCATCCCGTTCGCGGTGATGCTGGCCGTGCCGCTGGGCGTGTTCGGCGCGCTGCTGGCGGTGACCTTGCGTGACCTGCCGAACGACGTGTACTTCAAGGTCGGCCTGATCGCCATCATCGGCCTGTCGGCCAAGAACGCCATCCTGATCATCGAGTTCGCACGCAGATTGCAGGACGACGGCATGAACCTGATCGACGCCACGCTGGAAGCCTGCCGCCTGCGCTTCCGCCCGATCCTGATGACCTCCTTCGCCTTCATGGCCGGTGTGTTGCCGCTCGCCCTTTCCACCGGTGCGGGCGCGCAGAGCCGCCATGCCATCGGCACCGGCGTGATCGGTGGCATGTTCACCGCCACGCTGTTCGCCGTGTTCCTGGTGCCGGTGTTCTTCGTCATCGTGCGCCGCTTCTTCCCCGGTCATTCGCGCAAGCACCTCGACTAGGCGGCATCGAACGACCCGCGAGCAATCGCGCTACAATCCCGGCTGACTTCAATCAGCCGGGATTTATTCATGCAACAACTCACCCTCACCCGCCCCGACGACTGGCACCTGCATCTGCGCGACGATGCGCTGATGGCCTCCGTCCTGCCCGACACGGCCAGACAGTTCGCCCGCGCCATCGTCATGCCCAACCTGCGCCCGCCGGTCACCACCACCGAACAAGCCATCGCCTACCGCGAGCGCATCCTCAAAGCGCTGCCAGCAGGCATGAAGTTCGAGCCGCTGATGACGCTGTATCTGACCGACGTCACCAACGCGGACGAGATCAACAAAGCCAAGGCCAGCGGCGTGGTGCATGCGGTGAAGCTGTATCCTGCCGGTGCCACCACCAACTCCGACGCGGGGGTGACCGACCTGCGCAAGACCTATGCCGCGCTGGAAGCCATGCAGGCCTGCGGCATGCCGCTGCTGGTGCACGGCGAAGTGACCAGCCCCGACATCGACATCTTCGACCGTGAGGCCGTGTTCATCGAGCGCGTGATGCAGCCGCTATTGAAAGACCTGCCCGGCCTGCGCGTGGTGTTCGAACACATCACCACCAAGGACGCTGCTGAGTTCGTGATGAGCGCACCGGACACCATTGCCGCCACCCTCACCCCGCAACACCTGCTCTACAACCGCAACGCCATGCTGGTCGGCGGCATCCGCCCGCACTACTACTGCCTGCCCATCCTCAAGCGCGAGACACACCGCGAAGCGCTAGTGAAAGCCGCCACCAGCGGCAGCAAGAAATTCTTCCTCGGCACCGACAGCGCCCCGCACGCTCAGCACACCAAAGAGAACGCCTGCGGCTGCGCCGGTTGCTACAGCGCGCACAGCGCCATCGAACTGTATGCCGAAGCATTCGAGAACGCGGGCGCGCTGGACAAGCTGGAAGGTTTTGCGAGTTTCTATGGGGCGGATTACTACGATCTGCCTCGCAATACAGTGAAGGTCACGCTATGCAAGGAAGAGTGGCAAGTGCCTGCGTCGGTAGGATTTGGGGAGCATCAGCTGGTGCCGCTGAGGGCGGGCGAGCAGATGAAATGGAAGCTGCTTTGAAAAAACCAGCTTCACGTGGAGCGCAATAATTGAAGCGTTTTGCATCAATTTTCAAACCTCCGGTGCAATGCCCGTTGGCTATTGCGCCCGCATTACAATGTCTGCTCAGTTTCGGGAGAACGAGATGGAACGCAAGGTAGGCGACAAAAGATCCGCGAAGAAAGTCGCATCGCCCAGTGACGGCAGCCAAAGGGATGCAATCATCCTCAATGCGCTGGTCGATTCCTTGCACGCGATCTTCGAGACGATGATGAATATCAAGGTGGAGATGGGCGTGCCTATCCCCAAGCCAGCAAACACTGTGCAGAACGGTGTTTCCGCCTTGATCGGCATGAATGCGCATGAAGCGCGCGGCAGTGTGGCGATCACCTTGCCGATGCCTGCGCTGAACGAGATTTCGCTCAAACTGCTCGGCGAGGAGGTCACGGCTGTCGATATGGAGGCGGCCGGTCTGGCAGGTGAGCTTTCCAACATGCTGGCGGGTGTGGCGAAGCGCATCCTGTCCGAACAGGGCATGGAGTTCGATATGCAGACCCCGCAGATGATGCACGGCGACGGTCACGAGATCGAACATCATCATGACGGACAGACCATGCTGTTGCCGGTGAACATGAACGGTCACGAATTCTTCATCGAACTGAATTTTGTGTGAGAACCTGGCTATGCCGCTTTCCAACTACCTCGATACCTCCCCTGTCATAGGCGACAAGGTCTTCCTGCATCCTTCCTGCCAGGTCATCGGCGATGTGAAGATCGGCGAGGACAGTTCCGTCTGGTGCAACACGGTGTTGCGCGGCGATGTGAACCGCATCGTGATCGGACGAGGCTCGAACGTGCAGGACCTGAGCATGTGCCATGTGTCGCACAAGACGCCCGAAAAACCGGACGGCTCCCCGCTGATCATCGGCGACTATGTGACGGTCGGCCATTCGGTGATCCTGCATGGTTGCACCATAGGCAACGAGTGCCTGATCGGCATGGGGTCTATCATCATGGACGATGTGGTGATCCCTGATCATGTGATGGTGGGTGCGGGCAGCCTGATCTCGCCCGGCAAGACACTGGAAGGCGGCATGTTGTACATGGGGCGTCCGGCCAAGGCGGTACGCGCCCTGACCGCGGAAGAGATCGGATACCTGCGCTACTCCGCCGATCATTACATGCGTGTGAAGGACAATTATTTGAAGAGCGAGGTCTCCTGAGATGTTCGGCGACGACATCTCATTCAGGATAGAGCGCGAACTCGAGCTTGAGATCGAGCGCAAATGCCTCATCCTGAATCTGGACTTCAACGATGATGTGGCGGTGCAAGGCTTCGCACACGATGTGCTGAGCCATCTTGATCGCTATGGCAAAGCCGCCGCCGACGGCGACATGCAGGCCCGCATCAAGATCGAGCTGTATGGCATGGCGGTGTTGATGCACAAGAGCAACGCGGCTAATTTCGGTGCCGGTTACATGACACAACTGGATGCGCTGTCGGAACGCGAATCGGCATGGGTGAGGATCGCGCGGGCGATCTGGAGCGAATTGGAAAGACGCAGTTCCATGGATGAAGCAAGGAAAGTAACGCAATGAAGATGGATAACGACGAGAAGCTGCTCCGCGGCCAGATCAATCTAGAGACGGCGCAGATCGCCTGGCGGGAGCTGCAACGCTTCTTTGCCAGCGGTGCGACAGTGTTCGTCGGGCCTGAGCTTGATCTGGTAGAAGTGGCCTACCAAATCGCAAAGGACAATGCGGCTCAAGTCGCGGAGTGGATGGAGCACGGCCAGATCGCCCGAGTCACCGATGCGCAGGCTTTGGCCTGGCATGAGGCCGACACCATAGTGTGGGCCGTCGTCGCAAGACCATATGTTTTGATCCAGGAGAACCGCTATGTATCACATAGTTGAGAGCGAGAAGAGTTTCGAACAAGCAGCTGCCGATCTTGAAGCAGCGGTGAAGAAGCACGGCTTCGGCGTGCTGCATGTGCACGACATCGGCAACACGCTGCGCGGCAAAGGCGTGGCGTTCGAGCCGCAGTGCCGCGTGTTCGAAGTGTGCAATCCTGTGCAGGCTTCGAGGGTGATGGCGGCGGACATGCGCCTGAACATGGCGCTACCCTGCCGCATCTCGGTCTATACCGAAGGCGGCAAGACGCACATCGGCATGATCAAACCCGCCGCCATCCTCGCTTCGCTTTCGCAGGACCCGGCGCTCGCCGTGGTTGCACAGGAAGTGGAACAGCAAACGATACAAATGATCAACGAATCGAAGTAGCCGAACTTACTTCGCTTTCTTCAGTGCCGCCTCGATACTGTCGGCGAGGGTCTTCAACACCTTGATGCGCGCAAAGTATTTATCGTTGGCCTCTACCAATGTCCAGGGGGCGATCTCGGTGCTGGTCCTGTCCACCATATCGCACACCGCGTGTTCGTAGGCGTCCCACTTCTCGCGATTGCGCCAGTCTTCCTCGGTGATCTTGAAGCGCTTGAAGCCGATCTTCTCGCGCTCCTTGAAGCGTCGCAGTTGCTCATCCTTGGTGATCGCCAGCCAGAACTTGACCACGATGATGTTGTGACGCACCAGTTGCGATTCGAAATCGTTGATTTCGCTGTAGGCGCGCATCCAGTCTGATTCGGAGCAGAACTTCTCCACCCGTTCGACCAGCACCCGGCCGTACCAGGAACGGTCGAAGATGGTTAGCCGGCCGCGCCTTGGCACATGGCGCCAGAAACGCCACAGGTAGGGTTGTGCGCGCTCTTCCTCGGTCGGCGCGGCGATAGGGATGATGTTGTATTGCCGCGCGTCCAGCGCGCTGGTGATACGGCGCACAGCACCGCCTTTGCCGGCCGCATCGTTGCCCTCGAACATGGCGACAACGGTGATCTTGCTGAATTTTGGGGAGCGGGTCAGCATCGCGAGCCGGCCCTGATGCTTCTCCAGTTCAGTTTCGTATTTCTTCTTGTCCAGCTTCTGCTTCATATCCAGCGTCTTCAGCACGTTCAGCTGGTCGATGGACGGCATGGGAGGCGGCGCGGTTACTTCAGTGCTGCGCTTGGCGGATTGCTTCAATCGCTTGGTGATCGCGTCGAGAATGATCTTGCCCACGGTGAGGCTGCGGTAGCGCGGGTCATAACCTTCGACGATGGTCCACGGTGCATCGGCCGTGCTGGTATGCCGGATGACGCGTTCATTCACCGTGTTGAACTTGTCATACATGGTGTAGTGCTCCCAATCGCGCTTGGTCACACGCCAGCGCGTCTTGGGATCCTTCTCCAGCGACTTGAGTCGCTTCTGCTGCTTGTCCTTGGACAGATGCATCCAGAACTTGAGCACCAGCGCGCCCTCGTCCACCAGCATCTTTTCCAGACGTTTGGCACGCTCCAGACTTTGGTCCAGTTCGGCGTTCTTGGTCACACCGCGCACACGGTTGAGGATGGGCCAGGTGTACCAGGAACCGAGGAAGATGCCGATGCGTCCTTTCGGCGGCAGCTCACGCCAGAAGCGCCACATCATGGGGCGGTCGAGTTCTTCGTCGGACGGCTCACCCATGCCGTGCGTCTGCAGGAAACGCGGGTCCATCCATTCGTTGAGCAGGTTGACGGTCTCGCCGCGTCCCGCACCGTCCACGCCACCGATCAGGATGACCACCGGGAATTTGGATTGCTTCGCCAGTTCCATCTGCGCTTCCAGCAGCGCTTCGCGCAGCTTGGGTACTTCGGCGTCATAGGTGGCTTTGTCTATCTTGTGTCCGAGCTCGGCGGATTCAAACATGATCGTCTCCTTTGATTCACAGGCTTTCCGGTGCGATCACCAGTTTGAGGCTGGTCTGATAATCGCCTTCGTTCGTTTTGCGCACCAACCACCACACCGCACCTTTCTTGACGCTGAAACCGGCGTTTGAATCCGCCAGCAATCGGGCGGCTATCTGTCCCAGTGTGGGCTGGTGACCGACCACCAGCACCGTCCCCTCGGTATCCGGCCAGCCTACCGCGTCCAACACCGTCTGCGGGCTGGCGGAGGTGCCCAGTGCGGCATCGGTGATGAAATGTTTGGTGAGTGCAAGTGCGGTCTGTTGTGTGCGCTTGGCCGGGCTGACCAAGATGCGGGTGTGCTCGGGCAATCGTTCGCGCAGGAAGGCGGCCATCTTGTCGGCTTGCTTGCGCCCTTTGCCGGTCAATTCGCGTTCGAGATCGGGCGTTCCATCTTCTGCCTCGGCATGCCGCCAAAGTATCAGTTCCATGCTGCCTCTCCCGAAATATTACAATCGTGTCAGCAGGATATACCGTCTATACTGTTTTTGCCATCACACAACTGGAGGCTTCAACATGGTCACATCCGCCACAAAGAAATCAACACCGGCCGCACGCACACCTGCCGCTGCTGCGCGCAGAACACCAAGCACGACACGCAAAGCCACTGCTGTAAAACCGGCTGCCAAGCCCGCAGCCAAACCGATGAAGAAAGTCGCCGCGCCCAAGAAGGTGAAAGTCGTGCGCGACAGCTTCAGCATGCCGCAGGATGATTACGCTTTAATCGCGAAGTTGAAAGAGAAGGCGCAGGCAGCGGGCATGCAGGTGAAGAAGAGCGCGCTGTTGCGCGCCGGCCTGCAGTTGCTGGATAAGAGCAGTGCGCTGCAATTGAAGCGCGTGATCTCCGGCCTGACGCCGATCAAGACCGGCCGGCCGAAGAAACACTAGGCGGCTTCGTCGCTCGGAGTTGGCGTCTGCCCCAACAGGGCAGCCAACTCGACTTGGGCGTTGACCGATTTGCTGCGATTCGGTTTCTTGCGATGCCAGAAACCGTTGCAGTCCATCTCCCATGCCTGATGGTTATCCTTCAGGTAGATGTTCAGTCCTTCATCCAGCACACGCTTCTTCAGCTTCTTGTCGAGGATGGGGAAACACGCCTCGATACGGCGGAAGAAGTTGCGGTCCATCCAGTCGGCACTGGCGAGATAGATGTCTTCCTTGCCGCCGTTGCGGAAGTAGAAGATGCGGGTGTGTTCCAGGAAGCGTCCGATGATGGAGCGTACCTGGATGTTCTCCGACAGTCCTTTCACACCGGGCCGCAACGCGCATACGCCGCGCACGATCAGGTCGATTTTCACGCCTGCTTGCGAAGCCTCGTACAAGGTGTTGATGGTCTCCGGTTCCAGCAGGGCATTCATCTTGGCAATGACGTGCGCCGGTTTTCCCTCCTTGGCCAGCGCGATCTCGTTGCGGATAGATTCCAGCACCTTGCTGTGCAGAGTGAACGGTGATTGCCATAGATGTCTGAGCTTGCTCGCCTTGCCCAGGCCGGTGAGCTGAACGAATACCTCGTTCACATCACTGCACATGTCCTCGTCGCAAGTGAACAATCCGAAATCGGTATACAGACGTGCCGTGCGGGGATGATAGTTGCCGGTGCCCAGATGCACGTAGCGACGCAGGCCGCCTTCTTCGCGGCGCACCACCATCAGCATCTTGGCATGCGTCTTGTGACCGACCACGCCGTATACGACGTGCGCGCCGACCAGTTCCAGCCGCGATGCCCAGGTGATGTTTGCCTCTTCGTCGAAGCGGGCCAACAATTCCACCACGACGGTCACTTCCTTGCCGCGTTTGGCAGCGGCGATCAAGGCTTCCATCAGCTCGGAATCGGTACCGGTGCGGTACACCGTCTGTTTGATCGCCACCACATCGGGATCGGCGGCGGCCTGCTGGATGAAGTCGATCACCGGGCGGAACGATTGGTAGGGATGGTGCAGCAATACGTCACCCTTGCGGATCACCTTGAACATGTCCGCGCCCTTCTTTTTCAGTAGGGGCGGCATACCGGGCACGAACGGCGGGAATTTGAGGTCGGGTCTTTCCACCTTGTCGGGGATGCCCATCAGACGCACCAGATTCACCGGGCCATGCACGCGATACAGATCGTCACTGTTCAACTCGAATTGCTGCAACAGGAAGTCCGCCAGTTCGGGCGGGCAGTTGTCGGCCACTTCCAGCCGCACCGCATCGCCGAAATGGCGCTGCGGCAATTCACCCTGCAGGCTGATGCGCAGGTTCTTCACTTCTTCCTCGTCCACGAACAGATCGCTGTTGCGGGTGACGCGGAACTGGTAGCAGCCCTTCACTTCCATGCCGGAGAACAGCTCGCCCACGTGCGCATGCAGGATGGAAGACAGGAACACGAAACCGTGCGGGCAGCCCGCGATCTCCGGCGGCATGAGAATGGCGCGCGGCAGCACGCGCGGCGCCTGCACGATCGCTTTTGCGGAGTTGCGGCCGAAGGCATCCTTGCCCTGCAGCTCGACGGCGAAGTTCAAGCTCTTGTTGAGCACGCGCGGGAAGGGATGCGCCGGATCCAGGCCGATCGGCGTCAGTACCGGCATCACTTCACGCAGGAAGAAATCCTTCACCCAAACTTGCTGGGTGGGATTCCAGTGGGTACGGCGCAGGAACTTGATGCCCTGCGCGGCCAGTGCCGGCACCAGTTCTTCGTTGAACAGCTGGTACTGGCGCGCGATCAACTGGTGCGTGGGATCGAACAGGCGCTTGAGGATCTGCGTGGCTTCCAGTCCGTCGGCGCCCGCGGCGATACCGCCCAGCTTGACCTGTTCTTTCAGGCCGGCGACGCGTATCTCGAAGAACTCGTCCAGATTACTGCTGACGATGCACAGGTACTTGAGGCGTTCCAGCAATTGCACTGCGGGATCTTCCGCCTGTGCCAATACGCGCCGGTTGAACTCGAGCAAGCCGAGTTCCCGGTTGAGGAAATTCTGCGCTGTGTAGGTTTTGGCCAATCTCAGTTTTTTGGCGGCACGAAGCCCTGCGGCATCTGCGCTTCCCCGCCGAAGAAGTAATTCTCCATCTGCTGGGCCAGATACTGGCGCGCCTTGATGTCCGCCAGATTGAGCCGGTTCTCGTTCACCAGCATGGTCTGGAACTTGATCCAGCCCTGCCAGGCTTCCTTCGACACGTTGTCGAATATGCGTTGTCCCAGCGGACCCGGATAGGTCGGGCGCTCCAGACCTTCCGCTTCGCGGCCCAGTTTTACGCATTGCACCATTCTTGTCATTGATCTTCTCCATAGCCGGTTGATGATAGGCGCGCAATGTTACACGCCGATGAAACGAAGCACGTCATTTCAGATTCTTTACGAACACTTTTGAACGGCGTTGGTAGTTGTACAAAGCCTTCTTCTCCTTGGGCAGCTGGTTCACGTCGGCCTCCTTGAAGCCGCGCTCGATGAACCAGTGCGCGGTGCGCGTGGTCAGCACGAACAGCTTTTTCATGCCCTGACTTTGCGCCAGTGCGCCCATGTGGTTGAGCACGGCCTCGCCGTAACCGTGGTCACGATACTGGCTGTCCACGGCCAGACAGGCCAGCTCGGCGGACGCTTCATTGGGGAAAGGATACAGCGCGGCGCAGCCGATGATGCGATGGTCGTGTTCCAGCACTTCGAAACGGGAGATCTCGCGCTCCAACAGCTCGCGTGAACGCCTGACCAGGATGCCTTCCTCTTCCAAAGGACGCAGCAACTGCAGGATACCCCCCACGTCCTCTATGGTCGCCGCACGCAGGGTGTTGAGCGTGGACTCGACCACCATGGTGCCGATGCCGTCGTCGCTGAACAGCTCCTGCAACACCGCCCCTTCCACATGCCGACTGACCAGGTGCGTGCGGGCCACGCCCGCCTCGCAGGCGCGCACAGCGCAGGGCAGGAACAGGCCGATGTCATCCGGCAGCTTGCGCTTGCCGGACAGGATGGCTTGCGCCTGACTGATGGTGAGTTCCTTCAGCAGTGCGCCCTTCTTGTCCTGCACGCCATCGGTGTCCATCAGGAACACCAGCTTGTCGGCGTCCAGTGCGATGGCGGTGGCGGTGGCCACGTCTTCCAGCGTGAGGTTGAACACTTCACCGGTGGGCGAGTAGCCCAGCGGGGACAGCAGCACCACCTCGCCGAATTCCATGCGATCGTTCAGTGCGGCCACATCCACCTTGCGCACACTGCCGGTATGCATCAGGTCGACACCGTTGATGACGCCGAGCGGTTGTGCGGTGATGAAGTTGCCGCCGGCGACGCGGATATCGGCATTCGCCATCGGCGAATTGGCCAGGCCCATGGACAGCAGCGCCTCGATCTCGACCCGCACGCGGCCGACCGCCTCCTTCACGCATATCATGGTTTCGGCATCGGTCATCCGCACGCCATGGTGATAGGCGTCTTCCAGCTTGTTCTTGGCCAGATGCTGTTCGATCTGCGGGCGGGCACCGTGTACCAGCACCAGCCGGATGCCCAGTGCCGCCAGCAGATTGAAGTCGTGTGTCAGCTCGACGAACTTGCCGTCCGCCACCACTTCGCCGCCGAACGCGATGACGAAAGTCTTGCCGCGAAAGGCATTGATGTAGGGCGCGACCGAACGGAACCAGTTGACGAACTCGGTGGACTGGAATGGCATGGCTATCGATTCGGGAGAAGTTGGCAACGCTTGCAATTAGACACCCAGAACGAAAAAATTGCCATTTGTAGCGCAGCCTAAAGGGGCTAGAATCAAAGTCGCAAACAAGAAGGCGATTCCCGCCTCGATGCAAGGGATACAACCATGAACAATCTCCTCAGTCAGGTCTCCTATCCGGTGTTCCTGTATATGACGCTGCTATTCTTCCTGATCGCCAGTGTGTTCTCATTCTTGGTAGGAATCGGTCTGGCAGTGAGAAGCCGGCGCGCGATGCGATGGTTCGACGCGATGAACCGCTGGATCTCGGTGCGCAAGATGATCAAACCGCTCACCATGCCGCATGAAGTGGAGCCGATCCTGATGAAACAGCGTGTCTGGCTCGGCAGCGCCATCATCATCGGCGCAGCTATCGCGCTATATCTGTTGCAGGATGTCAACCTGCGCCCGGCTCTGCTGCTGTTCGACGGCAGCCTGACGCCGATCGAGATGAGCGGCATCGCCGACAATTTGAAGGTCTTCCTGCTGGTCGGCAACGCACTTTGCCTGATCATCGGCATCGGCATCCTGTTCTTCCCGCGCACGCTGACCGTGGTCGAGCGTTATACCGATCATTGGTATACGGTACGCAGAAGCACGCGGGCACTGGATATGATGCACATGGAAGTGGACAGCTGGGTACTGAAGCACCCGACCAGCGTGGGACTCACCATGTCGCTGCTCTCGGTCAGTCTCGGCATGATGATGTACAGCCTGATGCAAAGTCTGCCGGCTTAAGTCACAGCTCGTCTAGCAGCTTGCCTGCGATAGCCCAGTTCTCGTCAGAGAGTTCGTCGAACGCAATATAGGTGTACGACGCCGGTTTAAGCGCGATGCGTTCAAGCGTGTCGGTGATCTCAGCGGCGATCTTCGCCTTCTGTTCGCGGCTCAGTGTTCCGGCGATGCGGATGTTCACATAGGGCATATTCGCTTCCTTCTGTTTAGTTGAAATCTCCCCACAGGGTCTGAATGGCAGTGATTCCGGCGATGGCCGCCGTCTCGGTGCGCAATATGCGCGGCCCGAGAAGGATGGGCGCGAAGCCGACTTGTTGCGCGACATTGGCTTCGTCCGTGGTGAAGCCGCCCTCTGGTCCGATCAACAGGGTCACGCGCGCCTGCGGTTTGGCTTGCGCCTTCAACGCGCAGGCACCGCCCGGCATCAGGATGAACTTGCTGCCGCTTTGTGCTCTCGTGGCTTGCAACCAGTCTGCCATAGACACGGGTGGATGCATGCGCGGCAGGTCGTTGCGGCCACATTGCTCGCAGGCCGAGACGATGACGTTCTGCCAGTGCTGCGCACGCTTCTCGGCGCGGGCCCCGGTCAGCTTGGCCACACTGCGCTGCGCCTGGACAGGCACGATCTCGGTCGCCCCCAGTTCGGTGGCTTTCTGTATCACCCAGTCCATCTTCTCGTTGCTGCACAGCGATTGCGCCAGCACGATCTGCAGGTCGGATGCCTGCTGCTGCACCATGCAGGTCTGCAGATTGCCCAGGTAAACATGCTTGCCGCTGATGTTGTTGATGGTGGCGTCCAGCGCGTTGCCCTCGCCGTCGAAGATCTGTACCGCATCACCGACACGCAAACGCAATACACGGCTGGCGTGATGGGCTGCTTCGGGCGGCAATTCGCAGTTGTTGTTTTGCGTGAGCGGCGGCGGGCAATAGAATCTGGGGGCTGACATGGTGAACCGTGGGCGTCTGAATGGGCGTGATAATATAACGCCGCAAAAAATCACGCTGTTCATCAGGAGGAAGTTTCATGGTCAGTCTGCAACCCCCTTTGTGCGACTTCGGCTGGAAGGCGCGTCCTTTCGATCTGCCGGGCGTCGACGGAAAGCGCTATACGCTGGAGAGCGCCCGTGGCCCAAGAGGACTGCTGGTGATGTTCATCTGCAACCACTGCCCCTACGTCAAATCCATCCGCGACCGCATCATCCGCGACGTGAGCGAACTGCAGCAACACGGCATCAACACCATCGCCATCATGTCCAACGATCCCGCCGATTACGAGGAAGACTCGTTCGACAACATGAAGAAGGTGGCGCAGGAATTCAGCTATCCCTTCCCCTACGTGTGGGACGAGACGCAGCAGATCGCCAAGGATTACGGCGCGGTGTGCACACCGGACTTCTTCGGCTTCAACGCCAACCTCGAACTGCAATACCGCGGCCGTCTGGATGCTTCGCGTAAGGAAGCTGCTCCGGATGCCAAGCGCGACCTGTTCGAAGCGATGCTGCAAGTGGCGCAGAGCGGGCAAGGCCCGCGCGAGCAGCTCGCCAGCATGGGCTGCTCCATCAAGTGGAAGGGTGAAGCAGCGTGAAGATCCTTATCCTGGGTGCAGGGCAGGTCGGTTCCACCGTCGCCGAGAGTCTGGTCGGTGAGGCGAACGACATCACCATCATCGATTCCGACGCGGAGAAGCTGCGCATATTGCAGGACAGACTGGATCTGCGCACCGTGGTCGGCAATGCGGCGCACCCTACCATCCTGGAACAGGCGGGTATCGCCGATGCTGACATGCTGCTGGCGGTGACACAGAGCGACGAGGTGAATCTGGTCGCCTGCAAACTGGCCGCCAGTCTGTACAACACCCCGACCCGTATCGCGCGTATCCGCGCCACCGACTACCTGAATCGTCCCGAGATCTTCGAGAAGGATATCTTCAGCGTCGACTTCTCCATCTGCCCCGAGCAGATACTGACCGAATACATCGTCAAGCTGATCGAATTCCCGGAAGCGCTGCAAGTACAGAAATTCTCCCAGGGCAAAGCCTCGCTAGCCGCCGTGCGCGCTTTCGAAGGCGGGCCGCTGGTCGGTCAGCCGATCTCCTTCCTGCGCACCGATATGCCGCAGGTGGAGACGCGCGTGGCCGCCATCTTCCGGCATGATCGACCAATCACTCCCGAGGGGACGACCGTGGTCGAAGACGGGGATGAAGTGTTCTTCATCGCCGCCACCGAAAACATCCGCCACGTTCTTCACGAGCTGCGCCGCATGGACAAACCAGTCAAGCGCGTCGCTATCGTCGGCGGGGGCAATATCGGTTTCCGTCTGGCCAAAGCGATCGAGAACGATTACCAGGTGAAACTCATCGAGCACAACAAAAAGGCTTGCACACGGCTGGCCAGTGAGTTGAGCCATACACTGGTACTGAACGGCGACGGCACCGACGAGAAACTGATGCAACAAGAGCATATCGGCGATGTGGATGTGTTCTGTGCGCTGACCAACGATGACGAGAACAACATCATGTCCGCCCTGCTGGCGAAGCAGGCCGGTGCGCGCAAAGTGATCGCCCTGATC
>JBDRPJ010000005.1:0-69313 GCA_043827165.1 Pseudomonadota bacterium | reverse complement strand
GGTCGGACGTGTTCGATTACATCGAGATGTTCTACAACCCGAAACGGCGTCATGGATACAATGATCGCCTGTCTCCAGTCGAGTTCGAGAGACGGCATTTTATGAGACTGGAAAGTGTCTAGTGAATCGGGGGCGATTCAAACAATGACAAAGCCCATTACACTAGTTCCTAATAAGTGTGAATTGGATAATCAAGTAAGACTACCTGCGAATGACTCCTACTGGCCGAATCTCCGTCGTAATGCATCCATCAGACAGCATGGCCGCAACTGCTTGGAAGCGACCATCAATCGGCAACACTCAAACGAGCACTTCCAAACCGTGCTTTTCAACCACACTCAATAGCCGAAGCGCCATTCCGCTTGGGCGCTTCTGGCCAGTTTCCCACTTTTGGACTGTGGACTCGCTGGTATTCAAGTAGCGCGCAAATACGGGCTGGCTGACGTGAGCATGCTCACGAATGCGTTTGATGTCCTTGGCATTGAATTCCGGGACTGAATCCAGGCAGAGCGCGTCGTATTCACGCAGTGTTGTTTTGGTGATGGCGCCCGCACGGTGCAATCCTTGGGCTGCGCTGTGGATGGCTGCGAATGCATCGCTCTTGGGTTTTGCTGTAGTAGTTTTAGTCGTCATGGCATATCTCCAGTAATTCTTCGTCTCTCAACAGTGCGGCAATCTTGTCTTCCCCGGCACTTGCATAGTCTTTCGCCAATTTCTTGAAGGCTGTCAATTCATTCGGCGTGATGTTCTCCCGGTCCTTCTTCGCAAAGAGGTAGGCATATATCCAATGCTTACCTGCCTTGGCCAGAATGATCGATCGGTGCATGTTGTCGTTCAGGCGTTTCTTGAACACCCCACCACCAAGATCATCAGCCTGTCCTTGGATGACTTGCCGAATGGCTCGACACAGATCTCCATCGGATATCTTCGCCTTGCGAGCTTCTTTGGCAAACCACGCCGTCTTGAATGCTCGAACTGTGATTGGAGACTTTTTGGTCATGGCAAATGGTAGCACCGAGTGCTACCATCCTCAACCCCTTTTTCTGACCATTTGGATAGCGGTCACACTTATGACCGCTATCCATTGCCGATTGGTCAAACTTCAGTCTGTTCCGCCATCTCTAAGGCATCATCCACTTCAATGCCCAGATAGCGCACGGTGCTCTCAATCTTGGAATGTCCAAGAAGCAACTGGACTGCCCTCAAGTTCTTTGTCCGCTTGTAAATGAGTGTCGGCTTGGTTCGTCGCATGGTGTGTGTGCCATAACAGGTGGTGTCCAGCCCGATATGCTCAACCCATCTATGCACGATCCGCGCATATTGCCGTGTAGACAGATGATGTGAACTGCCGATGCGACTTTGAAATAGATAATCCTCCGGTTTCAGATTCGCAGTAGCTATCCACTTGAGCAGCGCATCTCTGGTTTGTTCGGTGATTTCGAACTGCACCGGTCTTTGGGTCTTCTGTTGCATGACGGTTGCCCGTGATGCGACATGCTCGCCGTGGGATATGTCTCGTACTTTCAGTTTGACGAGATCGCATGCGCGAAGCTTGCTGTCGATGGCCAGATTGAACAGTGCGAGATTGCGGGGTTTACTGCTCAATTGCAGCCAGACTCTGATCGCCCAGATATCTCTCAACCTGAGCGGTGCTTTCTGGCCGGTCAGTTTCCCTTTGTTCCAGGGCTCACGATGTTGAATTCCGGTATTCGGTTCCATGATGATCTCCTTTTGAAGAAGGATCACCACTGTGCGCGTCTGGACGGATCGGAATCAAGATGGGATGGAATTCGAGTGATTATCTGGCTGAGGGGAGTGAGGTATAGATACGGTCTATATATTCTTAGTAGTTGCCCGGTCGGGAATTTTGAAGCACGATGCCCATAGAATGTCGACTTCGAACTCAAGAACAGTCGTTTGCCGTCCAGGAGTACACGGTTCGAAATCGGCCAGAAATAGTCGTATACATACGCTCGGCAGATTGGAGGAATAGGCGCTCATGAAAGAACTTATCAATGTTCGTCAAATACCAGGCGATGCAAAGAGACGTTGGTTTTCCTCAAGCGAATTTGATCTCATTGTTTGGCTATCTGATGACGAAACATTCCTTGGTTTTGAGCTGTGCTACGACAAAAATGCTAAAAAGCGATCATTAAGATGGAGTAATACGGCTGGATTTCAGCACATGGCGGTTGACGACGGAGAACAGATTCCTGGAAAGCATAAGGGAACCCCAATTTTAATTGCGGACGGGCTCTTCGATGCCAAACAAGTACATTCGGAATTTTCACAGGTGAGGCATTTTCTCCCCGATGAAATCGCCGAATATGTACTGAACGTTATAAGACAGTACCCAAAGGGTTTTACCGAAAGACCTGCGGCTGCTAATGGATGAGAAGCTGAAGTTGGAACGACCGATTTGGCACAGGCAAAGACCGGCCAACAAGAGCCAGTCAGGTTTGAAAATTCACCGCCATAAAGCAGCCGTTTTTCTCAGGCAGGTATGTGGACGAAGCGGACGGTGAAAGCCTCAACAGGCGCGGACTAGGAAAATCATTAGACCCACTACTCCTTTTTCGATAGAAAAGAATCAGATATTCCTGATTGCGTTGCAGTGAATGAACGGACATACTTCGGTCTCGAAGTTCCTTTGTGTGTGGTGCGATTAATAGCCCATGCTTTAGCCGGTATGGCGAGGCTCGATTCATACACACTGGTCAATACTAGAGCTAATACAATTCACCGTATGAACATACTATTTGGCCCGTTGTTACTCGCTTTCATCTCTCTGCTCGTCACGCCCGCAGCAGAGGCGGTGACTTATGCCAATACAGCCACAACCTTCAATTGGATTGATGCCAGCACCCACACCAAGCTGGGGCCTACACTAGGCGGTGTCTATTCACCCCTCTATAGTTTCAGCAACACCGGCGGTTGTGGCTCGACTCCTCCGTACATAGACGACAGTATGTCGAGCAATCTCCCGATCGGTTTCACCTTCATGTACAGCGGTGTGAATTTCACCCAAGTGCGCATCATGAGCAACGGTCGTTTGCAATTCAATAACAACATCACCTGCGGCTATGGTAGCCCCGTGACGCAACTGCCTTACCCCAACGCTGGCTTGAACTACACCATGCGCATATATGGCGGTGACCTAGACCCCTCTTTGCAGTCTGAGATTGGGGCTGCATACACGACCAACTGCATAAGCCGAGCCTCTTGCTACGTGAGCTATGCAACGGTGGGGGTCGCGCCCTATCGAAAATTCGTTGCCACTTGGAACAATGTGCCGGAGTGGACCTCTTTCAGCTCTGCATCAGGCAGCTATAACGTTCAACTAATTCTGCAAGAAAACGGCGAGTTCATCTACCAATACGGCGCGAATACACCGGGACCGGGCAATGCCGTCGCGCAGGTCGGTTGGCAGGCGGATATAAACAGCAGCGACTACGATATACCGGCGGTCGGCTATCCCGCCAACAACAGCGCTCTCAAATTCTACATCGCACGCCCGGTAGCGGAATATCGCATAGAGCAGGTGAGCTGGAATGGCACAGCCGGTGAGGTGCTCGATACCAGCGGCAACGCGCTCCACGGTACGGCGGTGATAAGTGGCGCAACCACCCGCCCTGCCGAAGTGGCGACAGGCCAAGTCTGTCGCGGCGGACAAATTGCGAACAACACCACTGTTGCTGACATCAGCGCGATTGATACAGGAGTACCCGTCCCAACCAGCATAGGCAGTGTTGGCACGATCACTTTCTGGTACAACAACGCCAGCAACACGCCCAACAATACCCGCGTGTTATTCGATGCCAGCACGGTCAATAACCGCTGGTTCTACCTCACGCGCACCAACACTAACGCATTGAACTTTGTCGTCACTGACAGCGGCAATACCAACCGCACGGTCACCACGGCCAACAATGCACTGCCAACCACGGGCTGGTCGCACATCGCTGTTTCTTGGAATTTCAACAACTTGGCCGCTGCCAATAGAGACCGGCTGCGCATTTGGGTAAATGGGACGCTGCTGCTAACCAGGGCATTCACTACCGCCAACGTGATTTCAACGCAGATTGGTACGCTCTATGTCGGCGACAATCGCAGCAGTGTCAGTCCGGTGGGTGTCTCGGCCGGCAACCCCGGCGGAACAAGCGCCACCCTAGATGAGTTTCGCATTTATAACTACGAAGGTGGCCTAGCATTGATCCAGCGTGACAAAAACCAAACCGGCGCCTGCCTCAACCACTACGCTATCTCCCACGCAGGTACGGGTCAGACTTGCCTACCGACAACCATTACCATATTTGCGCATGACGTTGCACACGGGCTTATTACGATGCCCAACAATACCACCATGATCCAGCTCTCCACTTCCACCGGAAAGGGCGACTGGACTTTGCTGAACGGCTATGGCGTGCTGAACAATGGCACGGCCAACGATGGCATCGCGACCTACTTGTTCAATGGAGAATATCAGGCGGTGTTCGGTCTGACGCACTCCATAGCCGGAGCAGTCAATATCAACGTCACTGATGGACAGATCGTCGAGAGTGCAAGCGAAGATCCCTTGCTCACCCTCTCCACCTGTTTCAGCAACTTAAACGCCTGCCACGACTACACGACTAGCCATTGTTCAGCCGCGAGCGGCAAGCTCTATACACGCCTCGCAGGCACGTCCTTTGCGACCGATGCGGTCGCACTCGACGGTTCGGATAACGTCGCCACTTCATTCACTGGCAAGGCGGTAGTATCGCTGGTTGCGCGGACTGCAACTGGGGGAACACTAGATGCGCAGCACTGCTTTACGGCGCCCGAGTACACCCAAGTGCTGGACAATGCCGTGACCAGCTTCACTGCGGGCAAACTCACCGTCAACGGCAGTGTTCCGAACGTCTACCGCGATGCGCGAATCAAGTTAGTGTGCGATGCCACCAATTGCCCGCCCTCAGGCATGACTTGGTGCAGCACCGACAACTTCGCGATTCGCCCTGCCTCATTCGCCGTAACAGCGAATCTCGGCGGCCCTAAATTGGCGGCGGGTCTGAATTTCAGCATGACGGCTGCGAGCGCTTATACCAATTACACTGGCACCCCCGTTCTGAATACAGCGAATCTACGAGATCACAACAGTGCGGCAATCGGCACGATGACGGGCAGTTTCCCTGCTGCAATTTCGGGAAGCTCCACAGGAATTACATTTCAGTACCACGATGTCGGCACGGTATCCCCGCTCGCGGATGCGGTCACCGATACGACTTTCACCGCAGCAGACCAGCCCAGCGATTGCACCAACGACACTTCCAATGTGCTCGTTGGCGGCAAATACGGTTGCAGCGTCGGGTCAGTTGCCGCCGGCCCATTTGGCCGCTTCTTTCCGCATCATTTCACCTATGCGGCAACCCTCTCGCCCGTATGCGCCGCTGGGGGATTCACCTATATGGATCAACCCAATCTCGGCATCAACCTGACACTGTCAGCGAAAAGTTTGAACGAAACCACCACGACTCGTTACACCTCTGGTTACTCGACGCTGGGTACTTTTTCCATCACGGCGGACAACAGTGGCACGGCGGTGGCAGTGTCGCGCCTCTCGCCGACATTGCCCGCCTTTGCTTGGAATAACGGCGCTTACACGGTCAACAGCGCAATAACAACCTTTGCACGCATCGTAAACCCGGATGGCCCGTACGACAGCTTTGCCTTGCAAGCGAATATTCTGACCGAGCCGGATAACGTGACAATAAGTGGCACCAGCCTGAGTTCCACCACCAAAATCCGTTACGGGCGCGCCAAGCTGTCTAATGCGTACGGATCTGAACTTTTGTCGCTCACCATTCCATTAACGTTGCAGTATTTCAATGGCACTGGGTGGGCCACTAACACGCTAGACACTTGCACCACACTAGCCGCGAACAATGTTGCCTATGCTTTCTCCGGAAACATTACTGCGTGCAAAACAGCCGGAACACTGAGCGGCAGCGCACCCATCCTCACGTTGAACCTTTCTGCGCCGGGATTGAACAGCACAGGTCAGGCTAATATGACGCTCAATTTGGGAAGTACGGCGTCTGGCAATACCTGCACAAGCGTTGGCGGTGCCGGCCCTGCAGCCACCGCAGCCAATCACCCTTGGCTGCAACAGGGTGCCATCAACCCAACCGCTCGCGCTACATTCGGAATATACCAAGGCAGGAAACCGTTCATCTATCTGCGTGAGAGCTATTGAGAGGTTTTTAAGCAGAGTTCGCATCACACGAACATCTTAGGATAAAGTTGAACGACTGCTGTGGGTCGAGAAGAGAAGGGTGGACTTGAAAATAGACGGCTCGATAGCGGCCACTCGTCTCAGACAGCAATGGGTTAGGAAGCGACGGTCGAGCAGCAGCAAATCTCTGGTTTTGAACGACCGCTGTTGAGCCTGGAGCGGACATCCCCATAGAACTAATAGGCTACCTTTTCAGGAAATCACCAGAGTCCGTTTTGGCCGATTAGCCGCCTTCAGGAATTCTCTTCCCTCAGTGCTGCGCGCGTGAGCCGGTCGAAGCCTAGCGTGGAGAATTTGTCGATGTTGAGGTATTCGTCGGTGACGTCGACTTGGGCACCGATGTTGTTGCTGCTGCACCATGCTTCCCAGGCGGATTTTCCGGCGGGATAGTTACCCGGCAGGCCGACGAGTTTGTAGAGGCGGCCGCTGCGGGTGGTGACGGTCATGTTGTGTGCGTCGAATTCGCCGATGGCGCTGGAGGTGCGGGCGAAGTTGTTGGTGACGTCGTGGCCGTGCACGTGGCGACTGCTCTTGCCTTGTTTGGTGGTGATCTCCAATACGCTCCAGCGGCGCAGGGTGACTTCGCGGGATGCTTCAGGTGCAATTCTGACGGCCATTACGCTTTTTCCATTCGAGACCTGTGTTCGGGATGGCTGGCATCTTAACGGAGAGTCGGCTTCAGTGCCTGTTGCTTTCGTATCTCTTGGCGGCCTGGGTGGCCGATGAAGGCGAGGGCGCACGGAAGCAGGCGCGCAAACGGGCAGTCTTGCCTCGTTTCAAATGTAGACAGCCGCGCGAACTGTCAGATCCGCGCGGCTGTGTTGCTTCGGTCGCTTCAGGGCCGCTTGGGCGTGGTGTAAGTCGCGACTTTCTGTTGCGGTTCCCAGATGGTCTCATAGCCGACGAAGAACTGACCGGGGACAATCTCTTTCTGGCGGGTCGTTACGCGGTATGCGTGTCCGTCCGGAATCTTGGGGCGGCAAAAAGGCTTCTTTTCTTCACTCATGTCCTATCTCCTTTGGTTGTAGAAAACATATGTTCGCTAGGGAGGCGTATGCGGTCGGCCCCTCCCAACTGGCCGTGAAATCATCTATTTGCGCGTGTAATGCGCCTTCTGCGGGATCACATGCCGCACGCCGCCCTGCGGGTTCGCCACGTCCCCTTTGTAGCGGGGGATGATGTGGATATGCACGTGGAAGATGCTTTGCCCGGCTGCTTGTCCGACGTTGACGCCGATGTTGTAGCCGTCCGGATGGAACTCCTCATCCAGCAGTTTCTTCTCTTCCTGAATGAGGCCCATGCAGACTGCGACTTCTTCCGCTGTCAGATCGAAGAAGCTGGCGACATGGCGGCGCGGGATGACCAGAGTGTGCCCCGGACTGGTCGGGTAGGTGTCGCGCGCGCTGTAGGCGAGTTCATGCTGCAGCGAGACGCCGCGCGGGTCCTTGCAGAACAGGCAGGGATCGTTGGGGTCGCGTTTCTTTTCTGGTGTGGCTTCAGTCGACAACAGCGCACCTCTTTCTGTACGTTATACTCGGACGAGGAAAATCATCGACGAGGAAAACATCGTGGCATCGAACAAAGGACGGGCTTACTTTGCATTGCTTGGTTACCATTTCAACCCCGACGACGTCACGCGTTTGCTCGGCATAGAACCCACCACGGTCAATGCCGCAGGTGCATACAGCGGGCTGGACAAGCCCGTCATCAGTTCCTGGGAGTTGTCCTCGGAGACCGCCAGCGGTGAGGTGGACGTGTTCGCTTTGACGGACAGCCTCGTCAAGCAGCTGGAACCCCTCAAGGAAAAGATCGTTGCCGTTTGCAAGAGCCACAACCTGTCTCCGCGCCTGGGCGTGGCGCTGACCTTGTCCATCGACAAAGGCGAAACCAGCCCGGAAGTCGGTTTCGGTGCGCGCACGATCCGCTTTCTGGCGGATACCGGCGCATTCATCGAGGTGGAGAACAGACTGTCCGAGCGGGTCTGAGCCATTCGTCACCCCGCAACCTTGCTTGACGCGGCCTGCGCCAGCTTCTGCTGTTCCTGACAATGCTTCAAGCACAGCGGCTGCAGCGCGTGCGCGAAGCATTCAATGATCACTTCGAATTCGTCCGCGATCTCTTCGGCCAGTGCAGCATCGTTGCTCATCTGCGCCAATACGTTCTGCGCGGTCGCCTTGTTCACCCGGCAGAGGACCGCCACATGGATGGGCAACTGCTGCTCCATGCTCACCGTCAAAGCCTTTTCGTATGAATTGATGGCTTCCTTCAGGCGGGTGGGATTCGCTTCCGATTCGGCGAGATGATGCAGCGTGACGGCCCGGTTGTTATGGGTGGCCGTCAGTGCCAATGCGTACTCGTCCGCGTCGAGTGCGGCCAGCGCATTCTTGTAGGCGACCACGGATTTTTGCAGTTGGCGGTTGCCCTTGAGCTGGATGCCGTAGCTGTACAGGGTCGCGCCCAGTTGATGCATGGTCTGCATCCACTGCTCCGGATGCGCTTCCCGCGTCCACACCAGCAGTGCCTCGGTATAGGCATCGACCGCGCGCTTCAGCGGTTCGGTTTTCTCCTGCAAGCGGCCCATCGCCTGGTTGGCCGTGCCCAGGTTGTATTGCGTGGCCGCCCATTCCTGCGGTGAACCCGTCTGGCTGTAGCTCGCCAGCGCCTGATCGAAACACTGTATGGCCTGTTCGAACAAAGCCGTATCGTGGCGCTGTTGACCCATTGCGGCGAGGAGGTTGCCGAGCTGGTTCTGTCTTGCCGCGTCAGGGGCGGTTGCCAGCGATGCCTCCAGCACCTCGCGCAGGCGCTCGAAGATGCGGGTGCTGTAGCGGTGCTGTTCGTAATTGCCGCGCGTGTAGCGGAAGTTGTCCGCCACGGCCACTTGCGTATCCGGCATGGCCGCTGCGGCTTCTTGTTCAGTCAGCAGGCACAGCGAATCCGCAATGGCGCGTTCCAGCGCCTTGTTCCCGGGGTAGAGGAGGTAAAGGGTAGAGCGCTTCATTGTGCGCGGTCGAGTATCTCGTTCAGATCGGGATCGGCACCGACGGCGCCGCCCAGCTCGATCTCTTCCTCGGTCGCTTCGCGGATGGTCAGCACTTCCAGCATGAAGGTGACATCCCGGCCGCAAAGCGGATTGTTGCCGTCGATGGTCAATGTCTCGTCGTCGAAGCGGGTGACGATGAAGTTCCTCGGCTCACCTTTTTCGTTCTCCATGGTGATGGTCATGCCGAGCTCACGATATTCCTCCGGCACGTTCTCGATGCGGTCGGTGAATACCAGCGATTCGTCACGCTCGCCGTACAGAAGTTTGGTGTCGATGGGCACGTCGATGATGTCGCCGACTTT
This sequence comes from Pseudomonadota bacterium, assembly GCA_043827165.1. Classification (GTDB taxonomy): domain Bacteria; phylum Pseudomonadota; class Gammaproteobacteria; order Burkholderiales; family Gallionellaceae; genus Sideroxyarcus. Next base: position 59,694 of record JBDRPJ010000005.1, on the reverse strand, counting down.
TTTACCGTACAGTAATTTGGTCACATCCTCGGACATCACATCGTTCACGCCATGCACATACCCGATCGGGTAATCCACGGTGACCAGCACGTCGCCGGTCTTGTTGTCGATGACCTTGTAATTCAGTTCAACGAATTTTTCGTCTTCTATCGTATCCGACATATGTGTGTGTTCAACCTTGTCCTAGAAGAGGGTGGCGCCGAATATCCTGACCTTGTCCTTCTCGTAACCGAGCACCAGCCTGCCCAGCCATTCGCCTGGCTTTTGCGAGCTTCTCTGCTTGTATAGCACGGTGACGTATTCGCCGCGCCGGATGATGCCGAGATAGTCGTAGTCCGGCGACAGGGTCTTCGCCAGTTCGCTGCGGGCGAATTGCTTGCCCATCTCGACCTCGTTGGCACCCGCGATGAAGGTGCTCGAGAAGTTGCGTGTGAACGCGCCGTAGTTGCCTTCGTTCGAGTATTTCACCAGATCCGCCCACATGGGGTGGGCGATCGCCAGTATCTCGTCGTCCGTCATTTCAATGATGTTCATCAACCAAACTCCATTCCTGCGCAAGTGAAAATAAAGAGGACCAACATGGAATATGCCGGTCCTCTTTAATGTACTACCAAGTCACCGCAAATACACTTGCGTAAGCCTGATTTTACAAAACCGGTAAATCAAGCCTGCTTCCGCTTAGTGATGGTCTGTCGGCGGTGCCTTCTCCACATCGCCCACCAGGTGGTAGAGCGGAGCTTTTTCCATGGTGTACTCGCCGGTCTTGGGATCGCGGCGGGACACGGTCAGCACATGCCAGTTCTGGTCATCCAGCTTCATCTTGTCGCCACGGTAGTAGTAACCCGGCCAACGCGTCTCATCACGGAACAATGTGTGATGGAATACGCTCTCGGAAGTGAGGAAGCGGTGCTTCAGTTCCCATGCACGCAACAGCTCGTGGATGTCGGAAGCGGCTACCTTTTCCAGATCCTCGCCGAGGATGGACATCTTCTTCAGACCGATGTTGAGCAGCTTGTCGTTGGTCATGTAGTTGACACCGAAACCACCGCAGTACTCGTCCATCATCTTCTGCAAGCGATCCAGACCCTGACGCGGGTTGATGAAGTTGGGGTTGACCGTTCCGGCGACCACTTCGTTGCTGTACACGCGATATGTTTCCAGCGGCTTGAAGATCTGTTCACGGCGACGCTCGATCTGCGCGTCGGAAACGCGGATGCCGTTCGCCTTGCCGTCGTCGATGTATTTGCAGGCAGCCTTGGCAGCCAGACGACCTTCGGTGAAGGAGCCGGACGAGAAGGCGTGCGGGGTGCCGCCGACCGCATCGCCTGCGCCGAACAGGCCTTCGATGGTGGTCATGCGGTTATAGCCCCAGAAGTATTCTTTCGGAGAGAGATCTTCCGGACCGGAACACCATGCGCCGCAACCGGTGGCGTGCGAACCCATCACATACGGCTCGGAGGTGGTCAGTTCGGGGTTCTCGTACTTGGGATCCACGTCGGTGGCGGCCCACAGCACGGCCTGGCCGACGGTCATGCCGAGGAAGTTGTGCCAGCCGATCTCTTCCAGATGCGGATCCTGGAAGGCTTCCATGGTCACCATGTGGATCGGGCCGCGACCGGCATTCACCTCGTTGATGATCGCGTGGTTGCGCAAACAGGTCGGGATCGGACGGTGCGTGCGGTGCGAGACTTCCGGATCCAGATACTCCTTGCCCACCATCTGTTGCAGGGCCGGGAACCACTTGGATTCGTACTCTTCACCATAGGCGTTCTGCGTATAGGTCTTGAGGTGCAGGAAGTAGGCACCGACCGGGCCGTAACCGTCCTTGAAGCGGGCCAGCACGATGCGGTTCTCCATCTGCGTCATCTTGGCACCGGCTTCGATCATCAGACCGTAGGCGGAACCGGAAGACCATGGCGCGTACCAGACGCGGCCTGCACCTTCACCGACGGAACGCGGCTTGAAGATGTTGGAAGCGCCACCGGCACCGCAGATCACGGTCTTGGACTTGAACACGTGGTAGTTGCCGGTGCGGACGTTGAAGCCCACGGCGCCGGCGACACGGTTCTCCTTGGACTCGTCCATCAGCAGGTGGGTCACGCAGATGCGGTTGAACACCTTGTCGGCGGACTTCTTGGCGGCTTCGGCCACGATGGGCTTGTAGGATTCGCCGTGGATCATGATCTGCCAGCGGCCTTCGCGCAGATAGGAACCCTTCTTCTCGTTGCGCATGATGGGCAGGCCCCACTCTTCGAAATTGTGCACGGTGGAATCCACGTGGCGTGCCATGTCGAACAGCAGGTCTTCGCGCACCATGCCCATCAGGTCGATACGCGCATAGCGCACGTGATCTTCCGGGTTGTTCTCGCCGAAGCGCGTACCCATGTAGCAGTTGATCGCATACAGGCCTTGTGCCACTGCGCCGGAACGCATGATGTTGGCCTTCTCGGCGATGACGATCTTCTTGTTCTGGCCCCAGTATCTTGCCTCGAATGCTGCGCCGGTGCCGCCCAGGCCCGCACCGACCACCAGGATGTCGATACCGTCTTCAATGATAGTTTTGTAGCAGCTCATCAGTACTGCACTCCTTCCTTGATTTCCAGGCCATTGGATTCCAGTGTGTGCAGACCACCGTCATCCATACGGATGTATTTAGGTTCGTTGAACAGCAATTGGCTGTCGCGCATCTCCTTGCTGGGTGCGGGCACTTTGCCAAGGTCCGGTGTTGCGGAACCCCATGGCTTGGTGGTGATCGGGGCCAGCAGCTCCATGTCTTTCTTGCCGTTGCGGAACTTGATGCGCCACGCGATGGTGCCTTTCTCCTCGTCGCGGATCACGCGTACCGAGTGACCGAGCGGGGCAAAGTCCGCGTAACCGCGCACGTCGATGGCCTGGTGCGGACAGGCTTTTACGCATGAGTAGCATTCCCAGCACATGTTGGGTTCGATGTTGTAGGCACGTCGCAATTTCTTGTCGATGTGCATGATGTCTGATGGGCAGATGTCGACGCATTCACCACAGCCGTCGCAACGCGTCATATATACAAAGGTTGGCATGATCTATTCCTTATGGATGATGTTGGGTCGGTATCAGTAGTGCTTTGCGCGTTCAGCCTTGATGCAAAGCCCCATGTTGGGCGGGTTCTTGCCCATGTACATCGGTACATCGGGGAACTTGGCATGCACTGCGGGATCGGTCAGGTCGTAGTCGGGCGGCAGGTTCTCGCGCCCGCCGTCGGCCATGATGACGCGCTTCTGGAAAGCTGCCGCCGGCTTGAAGAACATGTGTGCGAACTTGGACCAATACACACCGCCGAATAGCGCGGTGCTGGACAGGATGAACAGAGCGAACAGCAGGTTCAGGCCGCCGCCGCTGTACGACCAGAGCAGGGCGAAAGTCGAGGTGGCCAGCAGCGAGACGATGAACAGGTCGGAACGCTCGAAGCGGAAGCGGGACAGGCCTTCCGCAGCCACGTCGACGCGGATCGCGAACCAGAACCAGTAGCCGCCGACGGCCAGCATCAGCGCGCCGATATGCCACAGCTGAGGCACCAGGGTGGAGGTGGTGTCCGGCGAGAAGATCATGATTGCGGTGGTCACCGCGAACATCATGAAGCCGTACATCATCAGCAGGTGGGAGATCCGGCGTTGCGGGTTGCTGAATTCGCCGGCGGTCATCACTTCGTTGGTCAGCACGCCAACGGCCATCGCGACCTTCTCGCCGCCGCCCACTTCGCGTTTCGCGCTCTTCTGTGCCTTCTTCGCGTTCTCGAAGAAGTACTTCGCACTCTTCTTGTGCAGCATGTCGAGTATCGTGCCGCCCATGACTAGCAGCACCATGAGCACGATGTAGCCTTGCATCATGGCGGGGGTGATGAGGTCTGGCAGTGTGGCAAAGGGGTTGCTCGTGAACATCAGGTTCTCCTCATTAAAATAACAGTCTCTGGAAATCGGTCGATCATCAGCCATTCAATCCTGCATAGTACTTGCGCAATATCTCCAGCACTTCCGGGCGACTGAACTCGGCGGGAACTTCCTCGCCTTCGGAAAGCATTTTGCGCAATTGGGTGCCGGACACTTGCAGGCGGTCGGCATCGGAGTGCGGGCAGGTGCGGGCCGAGGCCATGCCGCCGCATTTGTAGCACCAGAAGGAGACATCAATCTTGAGCGCCTGAGTCTCCAGCGCGTTTTTCGGGATCTTGTCGAAGATGTGGTGCGCGTCGAAGGGGCCGTAGTATTTGCCCACGCCGGCATGGTCGCGGCCGACGATCAGGTGCGAGCAACCGTAGTTTTGGCGGAACAGCGCATGCAGCAGAGCTTCGCGCGGGCCGGCATAGCGCATGTCCAGCGGGTAGCCCGACTGCACGACGGTCTTGCCGACGAAGTAGTTCTTGGTCAGCGCGATGATGGCATGGGTGCGCACTTCGGCCGGGATGTCGCCCGGCTTGAGATTGCCGAGCAGGGAATGGATCATCACGCCGTCGCACACTTCGATGGCGATCTTGGCCAGATATTCGTGCGAGCGGTGCATGGGGTTGCGTGTCTGGAACGCGGCGACTTTGCTCCAGCCCATCTCGGTGAACAGCGCGCGCGTCTCTTTCGGCGTCATGTACATCGCGCCGTATTTCTGCGGGAACCCGCCTTGCGACAACACCTTTACCGGACCGGCCAGGTTCACCTCGCCCTGTTCCATCACCATCTTCACGCCTGGGTGTTCCATGTCGGTGGTGCCGAACACGGTGGCGCATTCGTGTGCTTTATCGATGGCGTATTTTTCGGTCACCTGCATGGTGGCGAGGATACTGTCGTCGTCGGGGTCGACCAGTGCGATGGTGCTGCCGGTAGGGATGGCGTCCGCTGCGGACTTGTCGGTGGAGAGGGTGATGGGGATGGGCCAGAACAGACCGTTGGTGAGCGTCATGCCGTCGCATACGCCTTGCCAGTCGGCGTGACTCATGAAGCCGTCGAGCGGTGTGAAACCGCCTATGCCGAGCATGATGAGGTCGCCTTTTTCGCGCGAACTCACGGTCACCTTGGGGTAACTGCGTGCTCTGTTCAACTCTGCGATCTGGTCTTCGCCCACTAGCAACAGCGGTTTCAGATCGCTCCCGCCATGCGGGTTTACCAATGCCATAAAGCCTCCCTGTTGGGTCCAGCTACGGATGGGACAACGTCGAAATTTCAGGTGCGCACAGTAGAGGAACATCTTGCATGAAGCGATACCCCTCATGGGTTGAGGGGCACACCCCCCATAGGGGTTATGTCTTTCCCCCTCATCACGGCTATGGCAGCAGTGGCGCGGGATACGCATACTGGCGACCCTGAAAGATTGAGTAATTTCGTAGGGCAGTAGCACACGAAAAACAAAGTGTTGCGCACCGATAACGATCAACCCACACAAGATTTTGCCCATGTCATCGACACCATTGCACGACCCCTTGGCGCCGCCGGTCGCTGGCGCCACCACCGAGATCAAGAAGACTACCTGTTATATGTGCGCTTGCCGATGCGGCATCCGCGTGCATATCCGAAACGGCGAGGTGCGTTACATCGACGGTAATCCCGACCATCCGCTGAACGCGGGCGTGATCTGCGCCAAGGGCTCTTCCGGCATCATGAAGCAGTATTCGCCGGCACGTCTGACCAAGCCGCTACGCCGCAAACCGGGCACCGAGCGTGGCGCGGGCGAGTTCGAGGAGATCAGCTGGGAAGAGACGTTCACATTGCTCGCCGATCGTCTCGGCGAACTGCGCGCGACCGATCCGAAGAAGTTCGCCTTGTTCACCGGGCGCGACCAGATGCAGGCGCTGACCGGCATGTTCGCGCGCCAGTTCGGCACGCCCAACTATGCGGCGCACGGCGGTTTCTGCTCGGTCAACATGGCCGCCGGCATGATCTACACCATCGGTGGTTCGTTCTGGGAATTCGGCGGGCCCGACCTGGAGCGTTCCAAGCTGTTCATCATGATCGGCACAGCCGAGGACCATCACTCCAATCCGCTCAAGGTGGCGCTGTCCAAGTTCAAACGCGAGGGCGGCCGCTTCATCTCGATCAACCCGGTGCGCACCGGCTACTCGGCCATCGCCGACGAATGGGTGCCCATCCGTCCCGGCACCGATGGCGCGCTGTTCCTCGCCATCATCCGTGAACTGATCGAACTGGGTCTGTACGACCGCGAGTTCCTGGTGCGCTATACCAACTCCGGCCAGCTGGTGAACCTGGACGCAGAGCATGACGAGTTCGGCATGTTCGTGCGTACCGAGGTGCCGGAAGAAGAAGGTTGCTACGACCCGCAGAACAAATTGTGGTGGGACCGCAATACCAACAAGCCGGTGGTGACGCACAGTGAAGGGGCTGATCCCTTCCTGCGCGGCGAGTTCAAGTTGAGCGATGGAACGCCGGTGAAGCCCGCGTTCCAGTTGCTCAAGGACCGTGTTGCCGAATACACGCCGGAATGGGCCGAGGGCATCACCGGCATCTCTGCCCAGACCATTCGCCGTCTGGCACATGAGATGGGCATCACCGCACGTGACCAGAAGATCGAACTGCCGATCGCGTGGACCGATTCCTGGGGCAAGGAGCATGACACCGTCACCGGCAATCCCGTGGCATTCCACGCCATGCGCGGCTTGGCTGCGCACTCCAACGGTTTCCATACCATCCGTGCGCTGTCTATTTTGATGACGCTGCTGGGCACCATCGACCGTCCGGGCGGTTTCCGTCACAAGCCGCCGTTCCCGCGTCCGATCCCGCCCTGTGCGCGTCCGCCCAACGACCCGCGCGCGGTGCAGCCGAACACGCCGCTGGACGGCATGCCGCTGGGCTGGCCAGCCGACCCGGACGATCTGTTCGTGGACAAGGAAGGCGAAGCGGTACGTATCGACAAGGGCTTCTCCTGGGAATTTCCGCTGTCCGCGCACGGCCTGATGCACAACGTGATCACCAACGCCTGGCGCGGTGATCCGTACAAGATCGACACGCTACTGCTGTTCATGGCCAACATGGCGTGGAACTCTTCCATGAATACCAGCGAAGTGCGCAAGATGCTCACCGACAAGGATGAGAACGGCGAATACAAGATCCCGAACATCGTGGTGTGCGACGCCTTCCATTCCGAGACGACCGCGTTCGCCGACCTGATCCTGCCGGATACGACCTATCTGGAACGGCACGACGTGATGTCCATGCTGGACCGTCCGATCTCCGAGTTCGATGGCCCGGTGGATTCGGTGCGCATCCCGGTGATGCCGCGTACCGGCGAGTGCTTGCCGTTCCAGGAAGTGTTGATCGAACTCGGCACGCGCCTGAAGCTGCCGGCGTTCGTCACCGCTGACGGCGCGCGCAAGTACCGCGACTATCCGGACTTCATCGTCAACTGGGAGACCGCGCCGGGTTCCGGCATCGGCTTCCTGTCGGGCTGGCGCGGCAAGGGCGGCGAGAAGAGCATGAAGGGCGAGCCGAATCCGAACCAGTGGGAGATGTACGCCAAGAACGACTGCGTGCACCACGAGGTGTTGCCGCGTTCCTATCAGTTCATGCGCAACTGGAACAAGGGGTATCTGGAATGGTCGCAGCGCAACGGCATCACGCGCTACTCCGAACCTATCCTCATCCACCTGTATTCCGAGGTGATGCAGAAGTTCCGTCTGGCTGCGCAGGGTAAGAGCATCACGCGCCAACCGCCCAAGCATCTGGCGAAGCGCGTGGAGACTTATTTCGATCCATTGCCGTTCTACTACGAACCGCTGGAGACACAGGCCAGCGACAAGCTGAAATATCCGCTGTCCGCTGTGACACAACGCCCGATGGCGATGTATCACTCGTGGGATTCGCAGAACGCCTGGTTGCGCCAGATCCACGCCCACAATTATCTGTATGTGAACGCGCAGACCGCGAAGAACGCTGGTATCGGTGACGGTGACTGGATCTGGTGCGAATCGCAATGGGGCAAGGTGCGTTGCATGGCGCGCTATAGCGAGTCGGTGGAGCCGGGCACTGTGTGGACTTGGAACGCCATCGGCAAAGCGGCCGGTGCGTGGAACCTGACACCCGATGCGAACGAATCGCAGCAGGGCTTCCTGCTCAACCATCTGATCTCGGAAGAGTTGCCCAAGCAGGCGGATGGATCGCGCTTCTCCAACTCCGATCCGATCACGGGACAGGCTGCCTGGTATGACGTGCGCGTGCGCATCTACAAGGCGGAAGAGGGCGAGCCGCAGCAGACCTCGCCGCAGTTCCCTCCCATGAAGGTGTATCCCGGCATGAAACAACGTCCGAACTGGCTGGCTTATTTTGCCGGTCTGAAGAAGAAAGGCGGTGCGAAATGACACAACTCGCATTGGTGATAGACCTGAACGTGTGCGTGGGCTGCAGTGCCTGCGTGACCAGTTGCAAGGAATGGAACACATCCGGCTCCGCCGGTCCGATGGTGGATGAACGCCCCTACGGTGAGAACCCGACCGGCACCTTCTTCAATCGCGTACAGACCTACGAGATGGGCACGTTCCCGAACAGCGAGACGATGCACTTCCCCAAGTCCTGCCTGCATTGCGAAGACCCGGCCTGTGTGCCCGTGTGTCCTACCGGTGCTTCATACAAGCGCAAGGAAGACGGCATTGTGCTGGTGGATTACGACAAATGCATCGGCTGCAAGTATTGCTCTTGGGCTTGTCCGTACGGCGTGCGCGAGTTCGATGAGCAACAGAAGGTGATGAAGAAGTGCACCTTGTGCGTGGACCGCATCTACGACATGTCGATGCCGGAAACGGATCGCAAGCCGTCCTGCGTGAAGGCCTGCCCGACCAGTGCGCGCTTGTTCGGTGACATCCATGATCCCGAATCGGCAGTGTCGGTGGCGATTCGCGAAGAGGGCGGCTATGCGCTGATGCCGGAGTGGGGCACACATCCTTCCAACCATTATCTGCCGCGTCGCAAGACCAAGATGAAGATCCACGCCGACGAGCTGGAGCGCGCCGACAATCCGCTCAAACTCGACCAGCAGTTGCCCAAGCCGGACAAGGACCAGTCGACCATGGACGACGTGTCGGCCTGGTAATCAGAACTTAGCGAGATATTATGAAACCAGCATTCTCAGTGATCTTTTTGACGACCTTGATCGGTGCGGCGCAGGGCCTGTTCCTGGCCCTGTTCACGCACCAGTCCTATGCGCTGTTCGGTCTGTTGCCGATGCAGTCCGACGACTTCTACGGCAACGGCAGTGCCATCGCCATGCTGTTGCTGGTCGGCGGTCTGTTTGCGGCAGTGTTCCATCTCGGCAAGCCCAGCTACATGATCACGCGCGCCTGGCGCGGCATGACGCAGTGGCGCACTTCCTGGCTGTCACGTGAGCTGATCGCACTGCCCGCGTTCATGGGTATCGTGTTCCTGTACGGGGTGACGCATCTGCTGGCGATACGCCCGGAGATCGTGACGCTGCCGGGTGGGTATGTCATCGATCTCACCGTGTTGCTGGGCGCGGTAGGCACCCTCATGGCGTTCGCGCTGTTCATCTGCACTGCGATGATCTATGCCTGCCTGCGCTTCCTCAAGGAATGGAACTCGCCGCTGACGGTCATCAACTACATCCTGATGGGCGGCTCCTCCGGTTTCATCCTGGCAGCGTTCTATGCGGCTTCGGCCGCGCCGGATCAGGCCGATTTCTTTGCCGGTTGGGCCATCATCATTACCGTGCTGGCACTGATCGGACGTGTGGCATCCCTGATGCGCAATGCACGCCTGAAGCCGACCTCGACCATGCAGACCGCCATCGGTGTGAAGCATCCCAAGATCACCCAGCGTTCCATGGGCGCGATGGGCGGTTCGTTCAACACGCGCGAGTTCTTCCACGGCAAGAGCGATAGCTTCCTGCGTGCGATCAAGCCGGCTTTCTTGTTGCTGGCCTTTGTGTTGCCGCTGGTGTTGCTGGCGATCAGCCTGTCCACGCCCGCGTTATTGGGGCTGGCGTTTATACTGCAGTATGTCGGGCTGCTGGCCGAGCGCTGGTTCTTCTTCGCACAGGCCAACCATCCGCAAAATCTCTATTACCAGACCGTAGGCTGATGCAATCCTGATGGCAACTCAAACTCGTACTCGTATCTGTAAAGACTGGCTGTGCCGGTCGCTTCCGTTCATGCAATGGAAGCATCTGGTAGACAAGCAATCCTCCCGTGCCGATCTGATCGCGGGCCTGACTGGTGCGATGATCGTTTTGCCGCAAGGCGTCGCGTTCGCCACCATCGCCGGTATGCCGCCGGAGTACGGTCTTTATGCCGCCATGGTGCCGGCCATCATCGCCGCCCTGTTCGGTTCGAGTTGGCATCTGGTGTCGGGGCCGACCACGGCCATCTCCATCGCGGTGTTCGCGGCTATGAGCCCGCTAGCCGATCCGGGTTCGCCCGAGTTCATCAGCATGGTGCTGACACTGACCTTTCTGGTCGGCTTGTTCCAGTTGATCCTGGGCTTGGCGCGCATGGGGGTGCTGGTCAACTTCATCTCGCATACCGTGGTGATCGGCTTCACCGCCGGGGCGGCGGTGCTGATCGCGGCCAGTCAGGTGAAACATTTCTTCGGCATCGTCATCGAGCGTGGCGCGCATTTCCATGTGGTGATCGAGCAACTGGTCCTGCAGCTCGGCGACATCAATCTGTATGTCACGCTGGTCGGTGCGGTGACGCTCGCTGCCGGGATACTGGCGAAGCGGCTCATCCCCAAGATGCCTTACATGATCGTGGCCATGGTGGTCGGCAGTGTGGTGGCCTGGCTGGTCAATGTGGAAGTCGGCGTGGCGACTACCCACATCACGACGGTGGGGGCGTTGCCTTCGCACCTGCCGCCGCTCTCGTTACCGGACTTTTCCTACGACACGATACGTCAGGTCCTTTTCCCCGCGCTGGTGGTGACCATGCTGGCGCTGACAGAGGCGGTCTCCATCTCGCGTGCCATCGCGGTGAAATCTGAACAGCGCATCGACGGCAACCAGGAGTTCATCGGCCAGGGCCTGTCCAACCTGTTCGGCAGCTTCTTCTCCAGCTATGCATCGTGCGGCTCGTTCAACCGCAGCGGTGTGAACTATGCGGCCGGGGCGAGGACGCCCTTGGCGACGGTGTATGCCTCGATCTTCCTGCTGCTGATCCTGTTGCTGGTCGCGCCGCTGGCCGCCTATCTGCCCACTGCGGCGATGGCGGGCATCCTGTTCCTGGTGGCATGGGGATTGATCGATTTCCACCATATCTCCAGCATCATGAAGACCAGCCGGGGAGAGACCGTCATCCTGTGGGTGACGCTGGTCGGTACCTTGATCGATCTTGAGAAAGGTATCTTCTTCGGTATCCTGCTCTCGCTGGCGATCTATCTGTATCGTGTCTCCAAGCCCGGCATGCGAGCTGTCGTGCCGGCCAAGGAAGAGGGGGCCTACCACTTCGTCGGTGCGGAGGATCATCCGCAATGTCCGCAATTGTCCATCATGCGTATCAACGGTGCATTGTTCTTCGGTGCGGTCGACAATGTGCGCGACCGCCTGCACCAGATCGACGAGGAGAATCCGCAACAGAAGTCGGTGCTGCTCACCGTGCGCGGGCTGACCTTCGTGGACGTGGCCGGTGCCGAGATGCTGGCCCAGGAAGCGCGACGCCGCAAGAAGATGGGTGGCAAGGTGTATTTCTATTCGTGCAAAGACGCGACGATGGATTTCCTCAGGAAATCTGGGGCGATGAAAGACATCGGCGAAGAGAACTTCTTCCCGGTGATGTCGAACTGGGTCAAGCCCATCTATTCCGGACTCGATCCGGATATCTGCCGTAATTGCACGGCGCGCATCTTCAGCGAATGCAATATCAAATTGCCGAACGGTGTGCCGAGGACGAACTAGCGTGTAGTTTATGAAGGAGGACAGATGAACAGCAAAGCCAGCCATACCAGAACCATCGTTGCGGCCTTCATCTTTCTTGCAGTCGGTGTGGCATCCTTTCTGTTCGCGCCCAGCCGCGAGATCGCCGTCGTTCTGAACCTGCTGCTGCTGACGGTGTTCCTGTTCGCCTTCGAGGTGGTCGGCGTGGATGTGGCGGCGGTCACCATCATGGTGCTGCTGGGCCTGATCAGTCACTTCAGCGGTCTGATCGGCCTGCCGCAGCCGCTGGTCGAAGGACGGGAGTTGTTCCGCGGGTTCTCGGGCAATGCGGTGATCTCCATCATCGCCGTGATGATCGTCGGGGCCGGGCTGGACAAGACCGGTTTGATGAACAAGGTCGCCGGATTCATCCTGCGCGTGGCAGGCAAGACCGAGGCACGTGTCATTCCTGCAGTCTCCAGTACCGTTGGTTTCATCTCCAGCTTCATGCAGAACGTCGGTGCCGCCGCGCTGTTCCTGCCGGTGGTCGGCCGCGTGTCTGCGCGTACCGGTCTTCCGATGTCTCGGTTGCTGATGCCCATGGGTTTTTGCGCCATCCTCGGCGGCACCATCACCATGGTCGGCTCCAGTCCTCTGATCCTGCTCAACGATCTGATGCTCGCATCCAACAAGGGCTTGGCACCCGAGCAACAGATGCAGACCTGGTCGCTGTTCTCGGTCACACCGATCGGACTGGCCTTGCTGGCTGCGGGTATTGCCTACTTTGTCTTGGCGGGGCGCTACGTTCTTCCTGGAGGTGATAAAGCGAACGTGACCAGCGGCGCCAATGCGATGGATTATTTCCAGAAGCTGTATGGTCTGGACTACGCGGCGTTCGAAGTCGTGGTGCCCGCAGGCAGTCCGTTGGTAGGCCGCGTCATCAACGATATCGAGCAACCGAACCGCTTGCGTGTCATCGCCATCATGCGCGGCAGCGATGACCTGCGCATCGGCCCGGCACGCGACATCGGGATCGTGGCCGGCAGCGTGCTGGGTATCTTGGGCGCACCGGATCGGTTGCGGGAATTCGCAGCGGCCAACGGGCTGCTGTTGCGCGAGGAACTGGAGACCTTCGCTGAACAGTTGTCGGCGGCGAAGTCCGGTATCGCAGAGCTGGTCATCCCGCCCCGTTCCGAGCTGATTGGCAAGAGTGCGCGCGACTTGTGGTTGCGCAAGAAATACGGCGTCTCGCTGATGGCTTTGCATCGCGGCAGCAAGACGCTGCGCGAGGGCGACGGGGTGCGCGACATGCCGTTCCAGTCTGGTGACGCGCTTGTGGTACACACCGGCTGGGACACACTGGCCCATCTGGAGAAGGACAAGAACTTCGTCGTCGTTACTACGGAATTTCCCCACGAAGAGTTGCGTCCGCACAAGGTGAAGGCGGCGCTAGGCAGTTTTCTGCTGGCACTGGCACTGATCCTGTTCACCAATATCACGCTCTCCATCGCGCTGATGACGGGCGCCCTTGGCATGATCCTGCTGCGCGTGCTCAGTATCGACGAAGCGTATCGGGCGGTGAGCTGGAAGTCGGTGTTCCTGCTGGCCAGTCTGATCCCGCTCGGCCTCGCGGTGGAGACCAGCGGCACGGCCAGATGGATCGCCGAGCAGACGTTGTCCGTGCTGGGTGGTACGCCGATCTGGGTGATCCAGCTGGCGATCGTCATCCTTGCTACGTTCTTCACGCTGGTGATGTCGAACGTAGGCGCGACGGTGCTGCTGGTGCCGCTGGCGGTGAACATCGCCATCGGTGCGGGGGCGGACCCGGCGGTGTTCGCACTGACCGTGGCACTGGCGACTTCCAATTCTTTCTTCCTGCCGACCCATCAGGTCAATGCGCTGTTGATGGGGCCGGGCGGTTACCGTGTGGTCGATTACATGCGTGCTGGCGGGGTGATGACGATACTTTTCATCGTCGTGCTGATGGTCATGTTGAACCTGATCTTCTGAGTGCCGGTTGTTCGTTAGCGAATAACCCGAAAGTGTTATGAGTGTCGACACTTGCTAGTTATGGACGCGACTTTGGGGCTGGTATCAAATGACCCCTCGCTCAGTAGTCCTATCTCGATAACAGGGGGCCGGATGGATAGTCGTGAAGAAGTGGATAGCGGGCGTCGTCAGGCACTCAAGACCGGTGGTGGTCTGGGCATGTTTGGATTGTTCGCCATGCTCGGCTTGTTGCCTGCCGTTGCGCACGCAGGGATCGACCGCAAAGCTTTTGAAGCCAAGGCGCTGAATGAGGCGCTCGATGCGCTGGGCGCTCTAATCTCCGAAGAAAGCGCCCTCATCACGCTGACTGCCCCCGATGTCGCCGAGAACGGCGCGCTGGTGCCGGTGACCGTCGAAAGTGAGCTGGACGATGTCGAACAGATCTCCATTCTGGCCGACCGGAATCCCACTATGCTGGTCGCTCACTACATCCTGCCCAAGGGCACAGATGCCTATCTCTCTACCCGTATCCGCATGGCCGAGACGTCGAATGTGATCGTGCTGGTCAAGGCGGGCGGGCGTTTCTATCGCGCATCCAAGCAAGTCAAAGTCACGGCGGGGGGGTGCTGATGTCCACACCTTCCAAGATACGCGCATCGCTCAAGGACGGTGGTTACGTCGAAGTCAGGATGCTGATGTACCACGATATGGAGAACGGCCGTCGCAAGGACGAAGCCGGCAATCTCGTGTCAGCCTGGCACATCGCGGAATTCAGGGTGCAGCATCAGGGGCGGACCGTGCTGGAAGGGCAGTTCGGTACCTCCGTGTCAAAGAATCCGTATCTGGTCTTCCGCTTCCGGGGCGGTAACAAGGGGGACAAACTGTCCCTTTCTTGGCAGGACAACCGGGGTGATAGTCGCGTGGATGACGCGGTCATCGATTGACCAGGGCAGGTGCCGCCGCCGGGCGGGAAATGCAGCAAACGTCGTTCAATTCAACTCAGGGGAGGTTTGACTATGATTTCGTTTCGAATGCTATTGGTCGTCATCGGGCTGGGCTTGTGCTCCGTTGCGCAGGCGGCAGGGGTCGATAAACACGCACGCAACATGGCGGCATCCTGTTCTGCCTGCCACGGCACCGACGGCTACAGTGAGGGCGGCATGCCGGTGATCGCGGGTATGGATAAAAAGCTGTTCGTCATTACGATGAAGGACTTCAAGTCAGGCGCGCGTCCGGCCACTGTCATGCACCAGCATGCCAAGGGTTATTCCGACGAGCAGATCGAGATGCTCGCGAAGTTCTTTGCTGCGCAGAAGCGCAAGTGATGCCCGTGCCAACCTGAACAACAGAGGGAGAACAATATGTCATTCAGTCGTCGTGATTTTCTGAAAGCCGGTGTCGCCGGTATCGCAATCGGATCGTTCCCTGGCATGGCCTTCGCATCCAGCGAACTGGTCAAGAAGAAAGGCCAGCGCGTGGTGGTGGTGGGTGGTGGCTTCGGCGGTGCGACCGCCGCAAAGTACATCCGCAAATGGAGCAACAACAAGATCGAGGTGGTGCTGGTCGAGCGCAACACCAATTTCATCTCCTGCCCGATGAGCAACACCGTGCTCGGAGGTACCCGTACGATCGATGACCTGACCATGAGCTATAGCACGCTGCAGAAGAAGTACGGCGTCAAGTTGATCAAAGGCGAAGTCACCGCCATCGATCCGGACAAGAAGACCGTCATGCTGGCGGACGGGCATCTGCGTTATGACCGCCTGATCGTGTCGCCCGGTGTGGATTTCATGTTCGACAAGGTCGAGGGGCTGGATGCCCAAGTGGCGAATGAAAGTATTCCGCATGCCTGGAAGGCCGGCGCGCAGACCGTCCTGCTGCGCAAGCAGCTGGAACAGATGGCGGACGGCGGCGTGTTCGCGCTGGCCATCCCGAAAGGACCGTATCGTTGTCCGCCCGGCCCTTACGAGCGGGCCTGCCAGGTGGCGAGCTACCTGAAAGAGCACAAGCCGAAGTCCAAGGTGCTGGTGCTGGATGCCAATCCGGACATCGTCTCCAAGAAGGGCTTGTTCATGGCGGCCTGGAACGAGCTGTACCCGGGCATGGTGGAATACCGTCCGAACTCGATGGTGCTGGGGGTCGATGTGGCCAGCAAGACGGCCAAGACCGAGTTCGAGGATGTGAAGGCGGACGTGCTGAATGTCATCCCGCCGATGCGTTCCGGAGTGGTGGCCGACATGGCCGGGCTGGCCGACGTCGATGCGCGCTGGTGCGGTGTGGATTTCCTGAGCTACGAATCCAAGGTGCACAAGAACATCCACGTCATCGGCGATGCGGTGTCGGCCGCGCTGCCCAAGTCCGGCCATATGGCGACCTCGCAGGCCAAGATTTGTGCCGCTGCCATCATCGAGCTGATGGGCGGCAAGCAGCCCGACCAGGCGCCGGTCATCGCCAACACCTGCTACAGCATGGTCAGCGGCAACGAGGCGATGCATGTGGCCAATGTGTATCACTTCAATGCCGAGAAGATGGCGATGGTGTCGGCAGAGGGCGGCGGCGTGTCGGCCAAGCGTTCCGAACTGGAAGGTGCGTTCGCTGGTTACTGGCTGAAGAACATTCTTAACGACGTATTGCTCTGAGATGTTCCGCTACGCCCCCGCTACGACGGCTTGCCGCGCGTGGCGGGGGCGTTTCCTTTTGTGCCTCGAGGGTGTGTCCCAACCGTAACTCCTATGGGTTACCTTTTTCACCCGTCGTGGCTATGGACGTCCATGCAAGGAATATCCCTATAATACAAGTCAGGTTTTGTGCGGTGACGCACTTTTTTCGTAAACAACAAGTAGGAGAGAAACAATGAATTTCGATAAAGAGCTGAACGCACGTGGCCTGTCCTGTCCTTTGCCTATCGTCAAGACTAAAAAGTCATTGGCTGACATGACTCCCGGTCAGATCCTCAAAGTCATTTCGACCGACACTGGTTCCGTCAAAGACATGGCGGCGTTCGCTGAACAGACAGGCAATGCGCTGGTGGCGCAGGAAGAAATCGGCGGCGAATTCGTGTTCTACATGAAAAAAGGCTAAGGTCTTTTTACAACTTAAATTCAGGGAGTACGAAAATGGCAAAGAAAATGGCGATCATCGCCACCAAAGGCACGCTGGATATGGCATATCCACCGTTCATTCTCGGCTCAACCGCTGCAGCACTCGGTTATGACGTCCAGATATTCTTCACTTTCTACGGCCTGCAGCTGCTGCGCAAAGACCTGTCCGACGTGAAGATCAGCCCGCTGGCGAATCCAGCCATGCCGATGCCGATCCCGATGCCGGTGATGGTGCAGATGCTGCCGGGCATGGAAAGCATGGCCACCATGATGATGAAGCAGAAGCTGGCCAAGCATGGTGTCGCATCTCTGGAAGAGTTGCGCGATCTGTGTCTGGAAGCGGACGTGAAATTCATCGCCTGCCAGATGACAGTCGACCTGTTCGAATTCGACAAGAGTGAGTTCATCGACAACGTCGAATACGGCGGTGCGGCCACATTCATGAGCTTCGCCGGCGATACCGACATCTGTCTGTTCGTATAAAGAACTTGTAGTTAGAAACATAAGCTGTTGCTGTTCGTAGCATTTGTCGCACTTGTAAACACACCAATCAGGGAGAGAACAAATGAAATTCAGTAGATCGGCAGTCGCGGTACTCGTACTTGCAGCACTTTCATCGCAACAAGCATTCGCTACCAACGGCGCAGCAATGATGGCGGTTGGTTCGCAAAACACCGCACTGGGCGGAACCGGCGTAGCAAACTTCACCGGGGCCGACAGTGCATTCGCCAACCCGGCGATGCTGGCAAAATCACAGGGCAAGGAAGTCACCGGCGGTATCGTTCTGTTCAAACCGGATGTCACCAACAACGGTATGGGTGGTTCAGTCGCCAGCAGCTCTGCCAACACTAGCTATATCCCGGATGTTTCCTATTCGAATCGCATGAGCGACAGTTTGACATTCGGCGTGGCGATGGCGGGTATCGCGGGTATGGGCGTTGATTACACGGGAGCGAGTGCATCAACCCACATCAAGGCGAAGACAGAGCTCAGCATCCTGCACATCGTTCCTACCATCGCTTATAACCAAGCGAACTATGGTATTGGCTTCTCTCCTGTGGTGCAGTATGGATCGCTGATGATTTCCTACAATAACTATAACCCTTCGACTGGGCAGGGGATGGATAACAACTCATCTCATAAGGCTGATGCCAAGACCAGTATGGGCTATGCGTTGGGTGGTTATTTTGATGTGAGTCCGGCAGTCACTTTGGCAGCATCCTACAGTTCTGAGATCAAGGCGAAGTACGGTACGCAGCTGTCTGTTGCTGGTCAGGGCTTTGGTCTGACTGGTGCTGCTGGAACAGCTATGGCAGCTTTTGGCGATGACTTGAATCAGCCTGCACAAATCAAGTTTGGTGCAGCTTTCGCGATGAGCGATGCCGTCAAATTGACTGCAGACTATAAGTCTATCCAGTACGGTAGCGCGGGTGGCTGGAAGGATTTCAACTGGAAGAACCAGGCTGTTGTTTCCGTCGGTGCCAAGTATTCGACTGGCAGCTACTGGATCGGGGCGGGCTATAACCACGCCGACAATCCTATCGCCGTGCTGGGTGATACCTCGTACCGCAATGCGGTGGTGGATTTCTTCAACAACATGATGTTCCCGGGTATCGTGAAGAGCTCCTATACCTTCGGTGGCGGTTACACTCTGTCCAAGGAGATGGATATCGAAGCTTCGGCTGTCATCACTCCGAAGGTCAATACCTCAGTTAATGTGACAAAGATCAATTCAGCATTGCCAGCGAATGCTACTTCGCATGCACAGAGTGCCTACTCGGTCTCTCTGCGTTACAAGTTCTAACTGCTTAGCAGCTTTGCATCAAACGGCGGCACCCCATCCGGGGTGCCGTTTTTATTGCTTGCAATTGCATGAGAAGGCAGGTTCGTATGTGCTAGAATGCGCCCCCTTTGAATTCCATTCAGGTAGTAAAACATGTCCCGCGCGCTCCGCAATATCGCCATCATCGCCCACGTTGACCACGGTAAGACCACTCTCGTCGACCAACTTCTGAAGCAGTCCGGTACGTTCCGCGACAACCAGAAGGTGGATGAGCGCGTGATGGACAGCAACGACCTGGAAAAGGAACGCGGCATCACCATCCTGGCCAAGAACACCGCCATCAAATACGGCGAATACCACATCAACATCGTAGACACACCGGGACACGCCGACTTCGGCGGCGAGGTGGAGCGCGTGCTGGGCATGGTGAACGGCGTTGTGCTGCTGGTGGATGCTGTTGAAGGCCCGATGCCGCAGACGCGCTTTGTGACCAAAAAAGCGCTGGCGCTGGGTCTGAAGCCTATCGTTGTGATCAACAAGGTGGACCGCCCGGGGGCTCGCGTTGATTGGGTGCTGGACCAGACCTTCGATCTGTTCGACAAGCTGGGTGCGACCGAAGAACAACTCGACTTCCCCGTGATCTACGCTTCCGGCCTGAACGGCTGGGCGTGCATGGACATCAACGATGCGCCTTCCAAGGGCGGTTCCGCTTCCGACATGAAGGCGCTGTTCGATCTCGTGATCAAGCACGTGCCTACGCCTCCGGGCAACCCTGATGCGCCCTTGCAATTCCAGATCGCTGCGCTGGACTACTCTACGTTCACCGGACGCCTGGGCGTTGGTCGCGTGCTGAACGGTCGGATCAAGCCTGGGCAGCAAGTGGTGGTGATGAATCACGAAGAGCAGGTCGGCAGTGGCCGTATCAATCAGGTGCTGGGTTTCCAGGGGCTGGATCGCGTGCCGGTGGATGGCGCCGAGGCGGGTGACATCATCATCATCTCCGGTCTGGATGAGATCGGTATCGGTGTCACGGTCTGTGACAAGGAAAATCCGGTCGGTCTGCCGGTGATGGGCGTGGACGAGCCGACGCTGAACATGGACTTCATGGTGAATACTTCGCCATTGGCCGGTCAGGAAGGCAAGTTCGTGACTTCCCGCCAGATCCGCGACCGCTTGACCAAAGAGTTGTTGACCAACGTCGCATTGCGCGTGGAAGACACTGAAGACGCAGACGTGTTCCGCGTCTCGGGTCGCGGCGAATTGCATCTCACCATCCTGCTGGAGAACATGCGCCGCGAAGGTTTCGAGATGGCAGTGGCCAAGCCGCGTGTTGTTTACAAAGAGATCAACGGCGAGAAGTGCGAGCCATACGAGAACCTGACTATCGACCTGGAAGACGCACACCAGGGCGGCATCATGGAAGAGATCGGTCGCCGTCGTGGTGAACTGACCAACATGGAATCCGACGGTCACGGCCGTACCCGTCTGGAATACCACATCCCCGCGCGCGGCTTGATCGGTTTCCAATCCGACTTCATGACCATGACGCGCGGTTCGGGCCTGATGAGCCACGTGTTCGACGACTACGGTCCGGTCAAGGCTGACCTGCCGGGGCGTCACAACGGCGTGCTGATCTCGGCTGAGGACGGCGAAGCGGTTGCCTATGCACTGTGGAAACTGGAAGACCGCGGTCGTATGTTCGTTGTGCCGGGCGACAAGCTGTATGAAGGTATGGTCATCGGTATCCACAGCCGCGACAACGATCTGATCGTGAATCCGATCAAGGGCAAGCAGCTCACCAACGTGCGCGCATCCGGTACGGATGAAGCCGTGCGTTTGACTACGGCTTTGAAGATGACGCTGGAATCCGCAGTTGAATTCATCGATGACGACGAGCTGGTCGAGTTGACACCGAAGTCTATCCGTATCCGCAAGCGTTACCTGAAAGAGCACGAGCGCAAGCGTTCGACCAAGGCATCTTCGTAATTTAGCGGGGAGCCGGGTATTCCCCGGCAGCAGAAAACAAAGGGACGCCGAAGCGTCCCTTTGTTTTTTCGGGTATCCGGATTTTCCGGTGGGTGACAGTTAAAATTGTTGTGCCCCCGGCATCATAGATGCGCGGGGTTTTGTTTGAATCAAATACTATTCGTTGTCGTCTGCGTCTAGGTTATCTGGAACGTGACCTTCTGGAGAGCCTGATACAACTTGGCCTTCATAAGTCGCCAAGGCATTCCACTCTTCTTGATTGAAGAAGCGTGGCGCAGCCTGCATACGAGCAACAGCACTCCTGACAAGTCTGGAGGCTTGCATCAGGTCTGTTCTTTCCATAACTGCTTTCATGTTAGCTCCTTGATCAGGTTAGGGTGTTTATCCAGCAGTTTGAACAAATTGATGACCGCCGCCACCGGCTTTGCCTGTCCGCGCTCATAGCGAGAAAAGGCATTCTTACCACCACCCGCTAATTTGGCGGCTTGCGCCTGAGTGAGTTTTAAGCGTTTACGGATTGACTCCAACTCACTCGCTGCCAGTCGATCCACCTGGTCGCGGAACGCAAGCCACGCAGCTTCTTCGGCTGCGTCATAAACTAGCACTGCCTCATCGCATTTATCGCAAAATGCCCCATGTACCTTTGACTCATAGGCGTGTCCCTTGTATTCCTGTTTCACGGTCTTGCTGCCATCATGCAACACACCTTCCGCGCAGACTGGGCACACTTGGCCGTTCCATTTACTCTTCTTCATCTCATCGCTCCTTGAATGAAATTACAAAATATTCGCCAGCCTGTTGAAACTTGACGTACAGCGCAACGCTCTGCCATTCGGCGTGATACACATCCTGCCATACACGATGATCCGCATTGGTGGTCATGCTTTTATAGAAATCCACCGCTGTTAAGCCTTGTACTACAGCCAACGCTTCCGCTTGAGCCATGCCCGCAGCACGAATCCCCATAAGCGCCGTAAGCGTTAGGTTCATTGCCTCCGGCGTGGTCATTTGCGCCTGAATCGCTTTAAGCAAGTAATGCGGTTTGTTCTTTTCCACGAGGGAGATTATTCCCCTAATAGGGGATTTCGTCAATGATGCGTCAGTATGATCTATTTACTACACCCACCGGAAAATCCGGATACCCGTTTTTTCAATGGCCTATATGCGAATCTATGCTGCGGGGGCGTGATCCGCTGTCAGCCGTGAGCTCACGCCGATACAGCTATCGTTTATACTGCCGACTTCAATTTCCCCTCCCTGACCATGCTGGAAATACTGTCTGTGATCGCTGTTGTCATACTGCTTGCCGTGCTGGCACTGCAGTTCAAACAGCCTGCCCGCATCGCACGGATGCTGGAACAACAGCACCGCGGCATGCTTACCGACCTCCACGACGGTCTGAACAAACAGGGTGACCGCCTGATCGCGGCACAGGCGGCGGAATCGGAACGTCTGCGTTCTGCCGTGAGCGAAGAATTGCGCGCCACACGCGATGCCATAGGTGCGCTGCGTACCGAGATGCTGGGGCAGATGCTGGAGAAGATGTCAGAGCAGGGGCGCGCCGACCAGAAGCTGATCCAGGATTCTTTCAATAACGCTTCGCAACACCTGCGCACCAGTATCGAGACTTTGAGCAAGACCGTCGATGGGCGTCTGGAGCAGATCGGCGGCAAGGTCAACGAGCGTCTGGATGAAGGATTCAAAAAGACCAATGAGACTTTCGTGAGCGTGATGGCGCGCTTGGCGACCATAGACGAGGCGCAGAAGAAGATCGATGGGCTCACCAGCAATGTTGTCAGCTTGCAGGAGCTGCTGGGCGACAAACGTTCACGCGGCGCGTTCGGCGAGGTGCAACTGGAAGGGTTGGTGCGCAACATCATGCCGTCCAACGCTTACGAGATGCAGTACACCTTGCCCAATGGTACCCGTGCCGATTGTGTACTCAAGTTGCCCGAACCGACCGGCATGGTGGCGGTGGATTCCAAGTTTCCGCTGGAGAACTATCACCGTATGTTTGATGCGGTGTCGCCTGCGGAACGATTGGTCGCGGAAAAGCAATTCAAGGCCGACGTCAAAAAACACGTGGATGATATTGGCGGTAAATACATCATCCCTGATGTGACTTCGGACGGTGCGGTGATGTTCATCCCGGCCGAGGCAGTGTTCGCAGAGATCCATGCGCATCATTCGGATGTGGTGGATTACGCCATGCAGCGCCGTGTGTGGATCGTCTCACCGACCACGCTGATGGCGGTGCTGAACACTGCGCGCGCGGTGATGAAGGATGTGGAGACGCGCAAGCAGGTGCACATCATCAAGGATGAGCTGGGCAAGCTGGGCAAGGAGTTTGGTCGTTTTGACGAGCGCATGAAAAAACTGGCCGACCATATCCGACAGGCACATGAAGATGCCCAGCAGGTGCGCACCACCAGCGAGAAGATATCCAAACGTTTCATCAGCATCGAGCAGGTGGAACTGGATCATCCAGCAGTCTTGCCCGGCCCCGCGCTGGATGATTGAGATCCGAACCCCAAGGAGAATGGACGATGGACAAGGCACATACATGGAATTTCTTCCGCGCAGGCGGTTTCGATCAGGTGCAACTGGACAGCGGTGCCGACCTGCTGGCGCTGAATGAGCTGAACCAGAAACTGTGGGTGGCGTTGAGCTGTCCGGTGCATGGCATCGAGTTCGATGGACGCACGCTGGAGATGGTCGATACGGACGGTGATGGTCAGGTGCGCGCCAATGAAGTGCTGGCGGCGATCGCTTGGGCGGGCGCACTGCTGAAGGACGCCGATCTGCTGACCAAGGGTACGGACCAACTGTTGTTGGCGGATATCGACGATGCAGGTGCAGAGGGGCGGCAGGTGTTGGCGTCCGCACGACTCATTCTGAACACTCTCGGCAAACGGGATGCTAGTCATATCTCGCTGGCGGAGATGACCGACATCAACAAATTTGTGGCCGGTCTGCAGTTCAACGGTGACGGGGTGATCTGCGTAAAACAGGTCGACGATGCGGCTGTGCGCGCGACGGTGGAGGATATCGTCCGGACTGCGGGTTCTGTCGCAGATGTGAGCGGTGATGTCGGGATCAATCAGGAGCTCAGCGACAAGTTCTTCGCCGATGCCAGGGACTATGCCGACTGGTTTGCGCAGGGCGAGGCAGATGCGGGGATATTGCCACTGGGGACGGACAGCGATGCGGCGGCCCAGGCATTGCTGGCGGTCAGAGACAAGATCGACGACTATTTCATTCGCTGTCAGATGGCGGCATACGACGAGCGCGCGGCCCTGCCGTTGAGCCGTTCTGCCGAGGACTACCAGGATTTGGCCGCGAAGTGCCTGTCCGCGCAGAACGAGGAGGTGGCCGCTTTCCCGCTGGCGATTATCGCGGCAGGCAAACCGCTGGCACTGCGTGCAGGTGTCAATCCGGCTTGGCAGGACAAGATAGATGCCTTCTGCAAGCTCGTGCTACAGCCCTTGCTGGGAGAGCGGCAGAGTCTGACATTGGATGAGTGGAAGGTGCTGTGCGCACGCTTCGATGCCTTTGCCGATTGGCAGAAGGCGAACCCAGCTCCGCAAGTCGGCGAGCTGGGTATAGCGCGTGTGCGGGAGATATTGTCAGCGGGGCAGCAGGCGCGGATCGATGCGCTGATCGCACAGGACAAGGCGCTGGCACCGGAGATCGAGGCTATCCACTCGGTAGAGCGTCTGATCCGTTATCAGCGCGACCTGTTCAAGCTGGTGAACAATTTTGTGTCGTTCCGAGAGTTCTATTCCGGCAAGGGCAAGGCTGTGTTCCAGGTCGGCACGCTGTATCTGGACGGGCGCAGTTGCGAGATGTGTGTCAAGGTGGATGACGTGAATGCGCATGCCACGTTCGCCAACAGCAGCGGTGTGTGCCTGATCTATTGCGAACTGGTGCGAAAAAGCGGCAGCGAGAAGATGAACATCGCGGCCGCGTTCACAGCCGGTGATTCCGATTTTCTGGCGGTGGGTCGTCACGGCATCTTCTATGACCGCAAGGGCCAGGACTGGAACGCCACCATCGTGCGCATCAATGACCATCCCATCAGCATCCGCCAGGCGTTCTGGTCGCCCTACAAAAAACTATCCAAGACCATCGCCGAGCAGCTGCAGAAATTCGCTGCCTCCAAGGCAGGCAAGGTGCAGGAGTCTATGGACAAGACCGTGGTGGGGGTGGCCGGTGCAGCGCCCAAGCCGGCTTTCGATGTCGCCAAGTTCGCCGGTATCTTTGCCGCGATCGGGTTGGCCATCGGTGCCATCGGCGGCATCCTTGCTTCCGTCGTTGGCGGCATCCTGAGTCTGGAGTTCTGGCAGATACCGCTGGCGGTCGTCGGGCTGATGCTGGCGGTATCCCTGCCTTCGATGGCGCTGGCCTGGTTCAAACTTAAGAAGCGCAATCTTGGTCCCATCCTGGATGCCTGCGGCTGGGCGATCAATGCGCGTGCGCTGATCAACATCCCGTTCGGCACTTCCCTCACCGGGTTACCCAAGCTGCCGGAAGGCGCGCAGCGCGGACTGTTCGACCCCTATGCCGACAAGAGACACGTATGGCCATATCTGTTCGCACTCTCTTTGCTAATGGCTGTGCTGGTCTGGGCGTGGTATGCCGGATATTTTGAATGAGGGAACACCGTAAATGAAGATCGCTATCGCACAGCTCAATTGTCTGCTGGGTGATCTGGACGGCAATGCCGCCAAGATCGCCGAGTACGCAGCCCGCGCCCGGGAACAAGGCGCCGCGATCTTGCTTACCCCGGAGATGAGCTTGTGCGGCTATCCGCCTGAAGACCTGCTGCTGCGTGACGGTTTCTATCATGCTTGTCAGGAGGCATTGCACAAGCTGGCGAAAAAGCTGTTTGGCGTCACGGTCGTGGTTGGCCATCCGCATCAGCATGGCGGGGAGTGTTACAACGCGGCCTCGGTGTTGCGCGACGGGGAGATCGTCGCGACCTATCACAAGCATGAGTTGCCGAACCATAGCGTGTTCGACGAGGTGCGTTATTTCTCACCGGGTTCCTTGCCTTGTGTGTTCGAACTGGAAGGTATCAACTTCGGCATCAATATCTGTGCAGATGTATGGGAGTCGCGTGCGGCACAGCGAGCACGTGACGCGGGTGCGCAAGTGTTGCTGGTACTGAATGCATCGCCGTATCACTTCTCCAAGGTCGATTCCCGTCACGAAGTCGTGCGCGAACGTATTGCCGATACCGGCATGCCGGTCATCTATGCCAATCTGGTCGGCGGGCAGGACGAATTGGTGTTCGATGGCGCTTCGTTTGCGATGGACGGGGAAGGCGGTATCACGCATCAGTTCTCCGCATTCGAAGAGCGGCTGGGCTTGGTCGAGCTGCAGGATGGGCGACCTGTTCCGGGCGAGCAAGTGGAGGTGTTGCGCGAAGAAGCCAGCATCTATCAGGCGCTGTGCCTGGGCGTACGGGACTACATCACCAAGAATCGTTTCCCCGGCGTGTTGCTGGGTCTGTCCGGCGGTATCGATTCCGCGCTGACGCTTGCTGTGGCGGTGGATGCGCTGGGTGCGGACAAGGTGCGCGCGGTGATGATGCCTTCGCCCTACACGGCGCAGATCAGCATCGATGACTCGCGCGAGATGGTGCAACTGCTCGGTGTGCCATATGAAGAGCTTGATATCGTGCCGACCTTCGATGCCTTGCAGGACACTTTGGCACCGCTGTTCAAGGGGCTGCCGGTGGATACCACCGAAGAGAATCTGCAGGCACGCATCCGTGGCACGTTGCTGATGGCGCTGTCCAACAAGACAGGCTCGCTTGTGTTGACCACCGGCAACAAGTCCGAGATGACCGTAGGTTACGCCACACTGTATGGCGATATGGCGGGCGGCTTTGCGGTGCTCAAGGATGTGAGCAAGACTTGGGTCTATCGTTTGTCCAACTGGCGCAATGTGCAAAGTCGCACCATCCCCGAGCGCATTATCACGCGTCCGCCGAGTGCGGAGTTGAGGCCAGACCAGACCGATCAAGACAGTCTGCCGCCCTACGATGTGCTGGACGCCATCATGGCCTGTTATGTGGAACGCAACATGTCCATCGCGGCAATCGTGGCGCTAGGCTATGCCGAGGAAGATGTGCGCCGTGTGGTGAAGTTGATACGCATCGCGGAGTACAAGCGACGCCAGGCACCGGTCGGCATACGCATCACTGACCGCAGCTTCGGCAAGGATTGGCGCTATCCCATCACCGTGCGTTATCAGGACGACTACTAATCCGGCGCAGTGCTCTGGCAGCAAGCAGGTGCAAGGGAAGCAGCAGTGCCAACGCGATGCCCAGCCCTTGGTGCAGTTGGCTGATGGTCTCGCGCCAATCTTCATGCGGCGGGTAATACAGGCACAACCCGCTTGCAGCCAGTAGCGCCAGCACTGTAGTGAGCAGCAAGCCGTTCCTGCGATTGCGATGCGCCCGCCAATTCCCTTGTTGATGCAGGCTGGACAATCTGCCAGCCATCCACACCAGGACGTAAGCAGTGATGCCGTGCAGGACCAGCATGCGGTGACGCAGCGTGTGCAGCGGATCTGTATAGTCCTGTACATCCACCAGCCAGCTCAACACCATCCACGCAACACCACTCGCGATCACGATCAGGCTGCAAAGCAATACCGTATTACGCGCGAATGGACTCAAACGTACGCCCCATGTGTTCATGGATGTTCTCCCGTCATGGCCTGCTGATTCAGCAGCAGTGCGAGCCGTGTTAGCTTCTGTAGCGCACGGACGGACAGGGTGGCCCCGGATATGCCGTCGATGTGACGATCCAGTTTCATTCCATCATCAAGCCGGGCACCAGCGAACTGGGCAGTAAAGGCGGGGTGCTTTACTTCCCAGCCGCGACTCTCGCGGTAGATCAGCACGCTCACTTTTTCGACCCGGTCGTGGGCTATCACGATGCCGACCGTGATCGGTCTTTCCTTGCCTATCTCATCCAGCACCCAGGCGGTGCGGTCACCGCTGCGCCAGTATCTCACCCGTGCAAGTGGGTAGTCGTGATGCAGGATGTCGCGCACGCTGGCGCGCAACTCGCCGGTGAGCCAGATGTCTCGCGATTCTGGCGCTTTCTGGAAGGCACTATTGAGAAAGGTCTCGATCTCGGGTTCACCAGAGTAAGCCGGAAGCGAGAAAACGAGCAGGATGAACAGGCTTAACCAAGCCATATCAGAACTGGTAACCCAGGCCGAGGTTGATTCCATCGTATTCACTCTGTCCGGAAGAGGCGCGTTGATTCTGGTAGTCCACTTTTACGACCACATCAGGGTGCGGCCAGAAGTTCATACCCAGATCGGTTTGTTGGAAACGGCTGTGGCTGCTATCGCCAGCGCGATTGTCCCAACTGCTGTAGCGCGCGAAGATTCCCCAGCGTTCGGAAAGTCGCCATGATGGTTCCGCATACCATCCGTTCTGTCTGTCTGCACCAAGCGCTGCCGGGCCGCTGCCTGCCAGCTTCCAACCTGCGTATAGCAGGCGCAAGCCGAATGCGCCGCGCGTGACCACTGCGTGGGTCTCATACAGGGTCGCTGCACCGGCTGTGGCGTCGAGGCTCTGCGTGATATCCGATTGGTGGTGCAGCGTGGCAGCCAGTTCCAGTCCGGGCATGCCGGTCCATTTCAAACGGCCTGTATAGGCTGCATCGACTGCCAAAGCCTGCGACGCATTCTGACGCCCGGCGCGTACCGCGTAGTTAGAGGAGGCGCTTGTGGATAGACCGCTGGTGAGGGCCGCTTCGATGCTGAATCCGTTCTGTGTGCGTTTGGACAGCATGACGCCGCCTTCACTCCAGGTGGTGGGAATGATGTTCGTCTCTACAGGATTTCGCTCCACACCGTAGAAAGTCGGTGGCTCATGCGTCTCACTGATGATGCCGACTGGCATGAGCATCATGCCTGCCTTGAGGTTCGTCGCTTCATTCAGCGTGTATTCGATGTAAGCCTGCTCCAGTACCACGACCCCTGAGCTTCCGGTATCGCTGTGTTCGACCTCCAGTTCGGAGATGAATCGTGCCTGGTTATCGAATTCATGCGACATGAACAGCACGAAACGGTGGATATCCAGTTCGTCCTTGTCGTTGCCGTTGCGATTGTTGAGTTTGTTCAGGTGTAGCTCGCCATAACTGCCGAAGTTGGTGCGCTGATATTCTTGGTTCGATGCAGTTTGCGTATTGCCATGCATTGTCTCAAGTTGCGCTTCCAGTCTTTCGATCCGCTGTTCAAGTGCGGTATCCGCTGCGCTTGCCCCTAGCGGGAGTAACAATGCGAGGGCGGTGATGTGGCGTAGGATCACGATGTTCATAAACGCTCCTGATGAGTAGTTAGGAATTTGTTTTGCAATGCTCAAACGATAATGATTCTCAATATAGATGATAATGATTATCATGCGCAAGAAATATTTGCTAGACTGGGGCAAGACCGAATCGGGATATCCGGACTTATCAAGGAGGGAATATGGATAGCGAAGAGTTGCGTAATGCAGGCTTGAAGGTGACGACACCCCGTCTCAAGATATTGTCCTTGCTGGAGAATTCAGCAGAGCGGCACATGACGGCCGAGACTGTCTACCGCCTGCTGGTGGAAAGCGGCGAGGTGATCGGACTGGCGACGGTGTACCGGGCGCTGGCCCAGTTCGAGGCGGCCGGACTCATCACGCGTCATCACTTCGACAGTGGCCAGACGGTGTACGAACTGGAACGCGGCCCCCATCACGACCACATCGTGTGCATACGTTGCGGGCGAGTGGAAGAGTTCTATGACAAGGTCATCGAGGAACGCCAGCGCGAGATCGCCGCCTCACTGGGTTTCACGCTGAGCGATCATGCGCTGACCCTGTACGGCGAGTGCAACAGCCCGGATTGTCCGGGACACCAAGGTTAAGGCGTATTCGTGCCATTCCTGTTGGGCTATACTTGAACAAATCATCACATAACCGTTGAATCAGCCCAAGGGAGCCAGAAATGAAGAAGATCGAAGCCATCATCAAGCCATTCAAACTCGACGAAGTGCGCGAAGCACTCAATGAACTTGGCGTCAGCGGCCTGACCGTGACGGAAGTGAAAGGCTTTGGACGTCAAAAAGGGCATACCGAGTTGTATCGTGGTGCCGAGTATGTGGTCGATTTTCTGCCCAAGATCAAGGTCGAGATCGTGGTCACGGCAGCCATGCTGGAAACCGCAGTGGATGCCATCGTCAAGGCGGCGCACACCGGCAAGATTGGCGATGGCAAGATTTTCGTGACTTCCGTCGAACAAGTCATCCGTATCCGCACCGGAGAGACCAACGAGTCTGCAATCTGATCGTCCGGGCGGGGGCCTAGCGGACTTGATCTGATGTCCATGATCGCCAACTGGTGGTACGGCTTGAGCATGCGTCTCAAGCTGTCCCTGCTCATTCAGGTGGGGCTGCTGATCGTCCTTGTTTTCACCCAGCGCTGGCTGATGGCCAGCTTCGAAGCCAAGATCCTGCAGTCAGCGCAAGTGCGTGCCGAGGAGACCGCCGACGGCATCATCAACGGCATGAACATGCTGATGTTGACCGGGCAGATATCCAATCCTGCCAACCGTATGCTGTTCATCGACAAGATGAGCAAGTCTCGCGGCATACGCGAACTGCGCATCATCCGTTCCGAATTGGTAGACCGTCAGTTCGGTCCCGGGCTGCCCGAGGAGCGGGTGCGGGACGAGATCGACCGGCGCGTGCTGCAGACTGGCAAGCCTTATTTTGAGCGTCGCGATGCCGAGAAGCAGTCATTGCGCGCAGTCTTCCCCTTTATCGCCAGTCACAACTTCAAAGGTACGGATTGTCTGAGCTGTCACCATGTGCCGGATGGAACGGTGAATGGTGCGGCGAGCATCGTGCTGGATCTCACCGAGGAATTCTCGCTGATTCATTCCATCAACGCATGGTTGTGGATCGGCCAAGTGCTGCTGCAGCTAGTGCTGTTCTTCATGATCGACGTGCTTATCCGCTCTTTCACAGATCCGTTAAAAAAGTTGCAGCACGTCATGTCCGCCATACAGGAGGACGGTGACCTGTCACGTCGCGTGGATATCAAATCGCGCGATGAGATCGGCAAGATGGCGAATGCCTTCAATGCGCTGGCGGACAGTCTGGAGAAGAGCGTGGAGCAGGTGAAGCAAAGCCAGGAACAACTCAGGCTGGCGGCTGAAGTGTTCGTAAGCAGTGCAGAGGCCATCGTGATCACGGATGTGAACAACAACATCATGCAGGTGAACCGCGCCTTCACCCAGATCACGGGCTATGCGGCCGAAGAGGTGATAGGCAAGAATCCGCGCATCCTGAAATCGGGCGAGCAGGGGCCGGAGTTCTATCAGGAGATGTGGGATACCCTGCTGTCGACCGGTGCATGGCAAGGCGAGGTGATGGATCGGCGCAAGAGCGGCGAGGTCTACCCGAAGTGGTTGTCGATCGCCGTGGTGAAGAACGAGCAGGGCGAGATCACCAATTACATCGCATTGTTCACGGACATCACCGAGCGCAGGGCTTCCTTCGAGCGGATACAGCAGTTGGCGCATTTTGATGCCCTGACCGATCTGCCCAACCGTACTTTGCTGAACCAGCACATCGAACAGTCCTTGCTGACCGCCAAACGCAACCGCAACAAGATGGCTTTGCTGTTCCTCGATCTGGATGGATTCAAAGGCGTGAACGATACCTTGGGCCACCATGCCGGGGATCTGCTGTTGCGGGAAGTGTCGTTGCGGTTGAAGAGCTGTGTCAGGGAGACGGATATGGTGTCGCGTTTGGGAGGGGATGAATTCGTCGTCGTGATGTCTGCGATCAACAAGTCCGAAGATGCTGCAAAGGTGGCCCAAAAGATCATAGCCTCTATCCGCGAACCATTCGAGATCGAAGGATGCGCAGTGAGCATCGGCACGAGCGTCGGTATCAGTATCTATCCGGACGATGCGGACGAAAGTGACACCTTGAAGAAGTTCGCCGACGCGGCGATGTACGAGGTCAAGCAGGCGGGGAAGAACCATTACCGCTTTCACGGCCAGCTGATTTAAGCAACACCCGCACCGCACCGCTGCCACCGGCATTCATCGGCGCATCGCAGAACGCCAGCACCAGCGGATGCTGGATCAGCCAGTGCCGGGCCAGACGTTTCAGCAAGCCTTCCCCTTGTTCGCTATGCCAGCCTTTGCCGTGGATCACGTTCACGCAGCGCAAGCCGTGTTGCGTCGCCTGATGCAGGAACGATGTCAGTAGCCTTCTTGCTTCATCACTGTTCAGACCATGCAGATCAAGCTCATCCTGCACCGTCCATTCGCCGCGACGTAGTTTGCGTAGCGTCATGCGGTTCAGTCCGTTGCTTAAGTATTCAACGGGCGCAACATCGCCCGCGCCATGATCGGAGAGCGTGTCGGCGAGGGCGACTTCGGGAAGGTGGTTTTGCGGGCGCGGTTTGCGGGGAGCGGGAGAGGGGATGCGACGGTCGCTGGGTTTGAGTGGCGTCACGTCGTCCAGCAGTTGCCGGAACAAGTTTTCATCCTGTTCCGGCTTGTTCTGCATCAGCCCAAGGATTGCAGATACTTGTCGGCATCCAGTGCGGCCATGCAGCCGGTCGCCGCGCTGGTGCATGCCTGACGGTAGATCTGATCCTGCACATCGCCGGCAGCGAACACACCGGCTATGCTGGTGGCGGTGGCGTTACCCTTGTTCCCGCCTTTGGTGATGAGGTAACCGTTATCCATCTCTAGTTGTCCTGTGAACAGATCGGTATTCGGCTTGTGGCCGATGGCGATGAATACGCCGTCCACGGTGATGTCCTGCGTGCTGCCGTCCTGCACGTTTTTCAGGCGTGCGCCGGTGACACCATTGTCGTCACCCAGCACTTCGTCCAGCACCTGATGCAGCTGCAGCGTGATCTTGCCTTCTTTCACTTTTTCCATCAGGTGGTCGATCATGATGCGCTCGGCGCGGAAGCTGTCGCGACGGTGGATGAGCGTGACGTGGCTGGCGATGTTGGCCAGATACAGTGCTTCTTCCACGGCGGTGTTGCCGCCGCCGACCACAGCCACAGGTTTGTTGCGGTAGAAGAAACCGTCGCAGGTGGCGCAACCGGACACGCCTTTGCCCATGAATGCCTCTTCCGAAGGCAGACCGAGATATTGCGCCGAGGCGCCGGTGCAGATGATCAGTGCGTCGCAGGTGTAGGTTCCCGCATCGCCGCTCAGCGTGAACGGCTTCTGTTGCAGTTGCGCGGTGTGGATGTGGTCGAAGATGATCTGCGTGTTGAAACGCTCAGCATGTTGCTGGAAACGCTGCATCAATTCGGGGCCCTGCACGCCGTTCGGATCGGCCGGCCAGTTGTCCACTTCGGTGGTGGTCATCAGTTGCCCGCCCTGGGCCATGCCGGTGATCAGCACAGGGTTCAGGTTGGCACGTGCGGCATAGACTGCGGCGGTGTAACCGGCAGGGCCGGAGCCGAGGATGAGTAGCGGATGGTGTTGGGTGGTCTTTTCCATGATTTTTATGTGGGCTTGTCTGTTATGAATAACGGGGGAAATTTAACAGTAGGGGGAAGGGCTGTCGAGTAAAATGCTCGGCCATGAGATTGATCAGCCTGTTTTTCCTGTTGTTGTCGAGTCAACCTGCCTTCGCGGCCCAATTGCCCGGCATCCCCCAATTCATTGATGAGATGGTGGCGCGTCATCATTTCAAGCGTGCCGATCTGGAGCGGGTGTTCCGTCGTGCCGAGCAACGGCCGGATGTGATCGAGGCGATCGAGAAGCCTGCCACGCTGAAACCGTGGGCCGAGTACCGCGCCAATTTCGTAAATCCGCAACGCATCAAGGACGGACTCAGGTTCTGGCAAAAGAACGAGACAAGCCTGCAGCGCGCGCAACAACAGTTCGGCGTGCCGGCCGAATATATCGTTGCCATCATCGGCGTGGAGACCATGTACGGCAAGCAGACAGGACGGTTCCGCACGCTGGATGCACTGACCACGCTCGCCTTCGACTACCCGCGCCGTGCACCGTATTTCCGGGCGGAACTTGAGCAGTATCTGCTGCTGGCGAGTGAGCAGGATTTCAACCTGCTGACGGTCAATTCTTCATACGCCGGGGCGCTGGGCATTCCGCAGTTCATGCCGAGCAACTACCGAAAATATGCGCTGGACTACAACGGCAACGGCCATGTGGATATCCTGCATGAACCGGCCGACGCCATCGGCAGCGTGGCGAACTACTTCAAGCACTACGGTTGGCGTAGCGGAGAACCGGTCGCCACTCAGGTGCGTGTCGCGGAAGGAAGCAATCTGGGTGATCTGATGGTGGTGCGCCCGGTCAAGGGCTGGACGACCGATGCGGGCGTGTTATTCGAGAAAGTACCCGAAGGTATTTTGCCGCCGGCCTGGCTGCTGGATCTGACGCTGGAGAATGGCAAGGAATACTGGCTGGTTTTCGAGAATTTCGACGTCATCATGCGTTACAACATCAGCAGCTACTACGCGATGTCAGTGCATCAACTGGCGCAGGCGTTGCGTGCGGCGCAGCCGTAGTTCAATTGATGCGGCGTGCGCCGTTGTAGCGTGACTTCCAGTAGCCGAGCTCCATGCTCTCCACGCGGATGCGGCTGCCGGTCTTGGGTGCATGCACGAACTTCCTTTCGCCCACGTAGATGCCCACATGCGAGTTAGGGCGGCGCATGGTGTCGAAGAACACCAGGTCGCCGGGACGCAGATCGCTTTGCCGCAAGGGTTCGCCCACACTGCTGATCTCACGGGAGGTGCGGGGCAGGTCGATGTCCAGCACTTCCCGGTAGACGTGACCGACATAACCGCTGCAATCGAAACCGTTGCGCGCACTACTGCCGCCGTATCGGTAGGGGGTCTCGGCCAGACTGATGGCATACATCACCAGATCGTTCATGCGCTCGTTTCGGGCGCCATCCTGGGCAACGGGGGCGGAGCTGCAGGCCGTGAGCAGGATCGTCAGTAAAATGGGTAGTGTTCGCATGCGGGCTTCCTGTTCGTTTGCCGGATTATAGCGGCATGCGCGCGCAGTTGCCGGGCAGAGATAAAACCCGATCCCGTAAGGCCGCCTTCTCAAGTAGAATCGCGGCATCAATCAACTGGAGCGCGCGATGAGTTTTTCCGAAGTCGATGTACAGAATGCACTGAAAAGTCTGATCGATCCCAATACCAAAAAGGATTTCGTCAGCGGCAAATCTGTCAAGAACGTCAAAGTCAGCGGCAGCGATGTGACGCTGGACATCCTGCTGGGTTATCCGGCACAGAGTGTATGGAGTGAGATCAAGGCGCAGGTCGAGACTCATCTGAAGACTGCCTTGACCGGCGCAGGCAAGATCGAAGCCAGTGTCAGCAGCAAAGTCGTGCCGCACGCGGTGCAGCGTGGCGTGAAGCTGGTGGACGGTGTGAAGAACATCATCGCAGTGGCTTCCGGCAAAGGCGGTGTGGGCAAGAGCACCACTGCGGTGAATCTGGCGCTGGCGCTGGCTGCCGAAGGCGCGCGCGTCGGGATGCTTGATGCGGATATCTACGGACCTTCACAACCCACCATGCTGGGTCTGAGCGGCAACCCGGATTCCGAAGACGGCAAGACCATGAAGCCGCTCATCAATCACGGTCTGCAAGTGATGTCGATCGGTTTCCTGATCGACGCGGATACGCCGATGATCTGGCGCGGTCCGATGGTGACGCAGGCGCTGGACCAGTTGCTGCACCAGACCAAGTGGGACAATCTGGATTATCTGGTGATCGACCTGCCACCCGGCACCGGTGACATCCAGCTCACACTGGCACAGAAAGTACCTGTCACCGGTGCGGTGATCGTCACCACGCCGCAGGACATCGCGCTGATGGACGCGCGCAAGGGGCTCAAGATGTTCGAGAAGGTCGATGTCAAGATCATCGGCATCGTGGAGAACATGAGCACCCATATCTGCTCGAAGTGCGGCCACGAGGAGCATATCTTCGGTGCCGGCGGCGGCGCGAAGATGTGCGCCGACTACAACACCGAATTCCTCGGCAGTTTGCCGCTGGACATCCGCATCCGTGAACAGACCGATTCTGGCGAGCCCACTGTCGTGTCCGATCCGGACGGCAGTATCGCCAAGGTGTACAAACAGATCGCACGTCGCGTGGCGGTAAAGATCGCCGACATGGCGCAGGACCATAGCGCGGCGTTCCCGAAAATAGTCGTTCAGAACACTTGATGCGTATTCTGATCAGTAACGACGACGGCTATTTCGCGCCGGGACTGGCTTGTCTGGCGCAACACCTTTCCGCCATCGCAGAAGTGACCGTGGTGGCGCCCGAGCGCGACCGTAGCGGGGCCAGTAATTCGCTCACGCTCAATCGGCCGCTCAATCTGCGTCGTGCGGCCAATGGTTTCCATTATGTGGACGGAACACCGACCGACTGCGTGCACCTCGCTGTGACCGGCATGCTGGATGTGCAACCTGACATCATCGTTTCAGGTATCAACGCCGGGGCGAACATGGGTGACGACACCATCTATTCGGGTACGGTGGCTGCAGCAACGGAGGGCTTCCTGCTAGGGATTCCGGCTATCGCTATCTCCATGGCAAAACATGATCCAGAATATTTCGATACGGCAGGCAGGGTTGCGGTCGAGTTGGTGCAGCGCTTCATGCGTGAGAGCCAGCCGCACCCGTGGCTGCTTAATGTGAACGTGCCGGATATCCCCTACGCGCAACTGCAAGGTATGGAAGTGACTCGTCTGGGCAAACGCCACAAAGCCGAGCCGGTGGTCAAAGCCAGCAATCCTCACGGTCAGCCGATATATTGGGTCGGGCCCGCGGGCAAGGCGCAGGACGCGGGCGAGGGCACGGATTTCCACGCGATAAACAATGCTCGTGTTTCCATCACGCCTTTGCAGATCGATCTGACACAGTACAGTCAACTTGATGCGGTGCGCGCCTGGATGGGGACTGGTGCATGAACTTGCAGCACGCGGGTATCGGCATGACCTCGCCGCGCACGCGCGCGCGCATGGTCGAGCGTTTGCGTGTCCAAGGCATCCGTGACGAGACAGTGCTGGCGGCGATGAACAATGTGCCGCGCCACCTGTTCGTGGACGAGGCGCTGGCAGGTCGTGCCTATGACGACGTCTCGTTGCCGATCAACTACGGACAGACCATCTCGCAGCCCTACATCGTGGCGCGCATGACCGAGGTGCTGCGTAATGGCAAGCAACTGGGCAAAGTGTTGGAGGTCGGTACCGGTTGCGGTTATCAGGCGGCGGTGCTGGCACAGGTCGCGCAACAGGTTTACAGCGTGGAACGCATCCTGCCCCTGCACGAACGCGCGCGCAAACTGCTGCGCGAATTGAAGATCAGGAATGTCGTGTTGCGTCATGCGGATGGTACGAGCGGATTGAGCGAAGGCGCGCCGTTCGAGGGCATCATCATGGCCTGTGCCGCCCCGGCATTGTCCGAGTCGCTGAAAGCTCAACTGGCGGTGGGTGGTAGAATGGTGCTGCCGGTCGGTACGCAGGAGCAATTTCTTTATCTGGTCGAGCGTACTGAAAGCGGTTTCAAGGAGACACGTCTGGAGGCGGTAAAATTCGTACCGCTCCTGGCAGGGATAGCATGACTGGCCTCATTTCTAAAACACGACATACGACTCCGATCCTCATCGCCTTGCTGGCGGCGGTGCTGTTGAGCGCCTGTGCAGGTCCGGCAGCCAGTGGCAAACGCGCGCCCATCGTGGAATATGGCGCGGGTCCTGTTCCTTATGCCGCTGAAAAACCGGCAGAGACCACCACGATCTATGTAGTACAGGCGGGCGACACTTTGTACAGCATCGCCTTCCTGAACGGACTGGATTACATGGAAGTGGCGCAACAGAACGGTCTCAAGGATCCTACTGCCATCCAAGTGGGGCAGCGACTGCGTTTGATCGTTCCCGCCGAGGAAGTGGTATCCGAAGTGTCTGTTCCGGTCGCTACGCGCATCCCGCGTGCTGGCGAGGTCAAAAATCAGCCCAAGGTGGGACGCTTGCTCTATTCGGCGCAAGCTTTGGCCAAAGCGCAACACATGCAGGATGACGATCCTTCTGCAACATCTATCGCCAGTTCGGCACCAGCGCCGACTGTGGTTGAGGAAGGGGTGGAGTGGGGGATGCCGACACGCGGCAAGGTCATCGCCGGTTATGCAGCCGGTTCCAATCGCAAGGGCGTGGACATCGCAGGCTCGCAGGGTCAACCCATACTCGCCAGTGCTTCAGGAAAGGTCGTGTATAGCGGCAGCGGACTGCGCGGCTATGGCAAGTTGGTCATCATCAAGCACAACACCACATTCCTCAGTGCCTATGCCCACAACGACCGTCTGCTGGTGAAAGAAGGCCAAAGCGTGCGCAAGGGACAGAAGATCGCCGAGATGGGCAGCACTGATACCGATCAGGTCAAGCTGCACTTCGAGATCCGTCGCATGGGCAAGCCGGTCGATCCTGCCAAGTATCTGCCGCTGATGAAGTCTTGATCGAAAACGCCCTTAACGTGAACGACCATGACCGGGCCAGCGCCGGTCTACGCTATGTCTACCCGGTCGTGTCGCGTCGCGCGGGCGGCGTTTCCATCGGCATCAATATCAATACCAATAATGCATGTAATTGGCGCTGTATCTATTGCCAGGTGCCGGATCTGAAACTGGGCGCTGCCCCAACTGTCGATCTGGCGCTGCTGGAGCTGGAGCTGAGCGGATTCTTGCACGAGTTGCAGCATGGCGATTTCATGCAGCGCGTACCGCCCGAGATGCGGCGCATCAAAGATATCGCACTCTCCGGTAATGGCGAGCCGACCAGCGCGCTTGAATTCCCCCAAGTAGTCGAGCTCATCGGCAGGCTCAAGCCCGCCGATCTCAAACTGGTGCTGATCACTAACGGCAGTCTGATGCAGCGTGACGCCGTGCAGCAGGGACTGCGCCGTATGGCGCAACTCAATGGCGAAGTTTGGTTCAAACTGGATCGTGCCAGCGAGGCAGGCATGCTGCGCGTGAACGATACGAAGTCACAGGTGGATGCGGTGCTCAAGAATCTGGCAACCGCCGTCAGCTGCTGTCCTAATACCTGGTTGCAGACTTGCTGGTTCGCATTTGATGGTGCGGCGCCCGACAAGCAGGATGAGAATGACTATCTGGATATGCTGTCCTCTTGCGCGAGGCTGGGCATCCCCCTGCAGGGTGTGTTGCTATACGGGCTGGCTCGCCCCTCCTTGCAAGCAGAAGCGCCGCGTCTGTCGGCATTGCCCGCGCAGCAGATGGAAAGCTTTGCGGTGCGTATCAGGAGTCTTGGTCTGTCCGTGAAAGTGTCGGTCTGAAACGTATTATTCTTCAAGTGCACGTGGGCGTGAGATGCCGAAGCCTTGTGCGTAGTCGATACCCAATTCACTCAGTCTGACGATAAGTTCATCGCTTTCCACTAGTTCTGCCACGGTGCGCACGCCGATCTTCTTGGCCACGCGGTCGATGGAGCTGACCTTGGCCAGATTGACCGGGTCGCGCAGCAGGCCAAGGATGAGGCTGCCGTCGATCTTGATGAAGTCCACCTGGAAGCCGCGTATACGGTCGAACGAGACGTTGTCGCGTCCGAAACCGCTCAAGGCGACCCGGCAACCGCAAGCTCTGACTTGGCGTATGAATTCAGCCGCATTCTCTCCTCGCTGCGCCAGTTCGGCATCGGTCACTTCAAAGCACAGGCTGCCTGCCGCCGCTTCGTATTCCTGCAACAGGGTTCTCAGGAATTCGGGGAATTCCGGATCGCCCAGCGTGGCAGCGGCGAGGTTGATGAAGAACATCGAGTCTTTGCGACTGTGGCTGGCCGACCATGCCAATACATGCTGGATAACCCAACGATCCAGATAGGGCATCAGGCCGTGCCGTTCCGCCAGCGGGAAGAATGCGCCGGGCGGCAGCAGACCTTCTTCTTCTTCCTGGAGGCGGATAAGGATCTCGTAGTGTTCGGCTCCGCCGCTGTTGATCGGGAGCGGGGCGATCAATTGGCAGAACAGGCGGAACTCGCCATGCTCGATGGCGGTGATGATGCGTTTGCCCGCATCCTTCTGGCCGGTGAGTTGTTCCGAAAATGCGTCTATGTATAGTTCCTGTCCTGCTTGAGACTCATCTCCGGCGGTGTGCAATTCGCTGGAAGGCGCTTGAGCCGGGTTCAGATCGCTGCGGCCGGTGATGTCGTCTGCCAGAAAGTAGAAACCATTGATCTTCCCAGCCTCGTCGTATTGCGGAACATGGGTGATCGACAGGTGGTAGAGCGCACCGTTCGCCATCGACTGCGTGCGCTCATAACGGACTTCCTGTCCGTCGAGGGATTGCCGCACCGCAGTGGCGATCTCTGCGCTGACCTTGGGGCCGAGTATCTCGCGAATGTGGTGGCCGTCTATCTGCTCGGGGCGCATCCCCAGCCAGTCATGGAAGGCGCGATTATGGTAATGACATTGGCCTTTGGTATCGAACAGCGCGACCATGGTCGACAGGGATTCGTCCATGAGTTGCAAGCGGGGGCGGTCGGCTGTGTTCTTTTGCTCGGCGTGTTTGCGCAGCAGTGTCTCGCGTTCCAGTTTGTTCTTGAGGGCGGCAAGCTGGGCCGTGCGGCGCATCAGCAGCCATTCCGAACGTGATGCGCGCACGGCTTCGGCCAGGATGGCGGCGACCAGTACGCCGGTCAGGAAGGCCGTCCAAGGTAAGCTCGTTTCGGTAAAGGAGATAGCGAACACGAGTGCGGACGCAGTGGCGATCACAGCCAGCGCGGCGATATAGTTACGTATGGTCCGGAACAGCGTCCGTTTCTGCATCATGCGCTCCCTTGTGATGCATTGATGTTCGTTATGGCCGATTATGGCACCAAGTCGGTCCAAGCCGAACCGGTTCAAGTCGAGAGGCTCGCGGACGGCATCTTTGATGAGGCATCGGAGTGCCGCAACAGCTTGAGTCGGCAGGGGAGTTCGGTTACAATGCGCGCCCCGTTTATCCGGCAACCGCCGGTGGACGGGAATTCACACACTCGTTCATGTTGGGGTGTCCTACGGGATCAGGCTGGCGAGTGGAAGAACTTAACCCTTAACATTGGAGTAGATCATGGCAGCAGTCACTATGCGTCAAATGCTGGAAGCGGGTGTCCATTTCGGCCACCAGACACGTTTCTGGAATCCCAAGATGGCCCCTTATATCTTCGGTCATCGCAACAAGATACATATCGTCAACCTGGAAAAGACCGTCGTGATGTTCAACGACGCGCTGAAGGAAGTGCGCAAGATCGCATCGAAGAAGGGCAACGTCCTGTTCGTGGCGACCAAGCGTCAGGCGCGCGAGATCATCCGCGAAGAAGCGCAGCGCGCGGGTTCTCCTTATGTCGACTACCGCTGGTTGGGCGGCATGCTCACCAACTTCAAGACCGTGCAACTGTCGATCAAACGCCTGAAAGAACTGGAAGCCATGATCGAAGACGGCAGCATCGACAAGGTCTCCAAGAAAGAAGGGCTGATGTTCCGCCGCGAACTGGAAAAGCTGGAGCGTAGCCTTGGCGGTATCAAGGATATGCAGGGCTTGCCTTCCGCGATCTTCGTGATCGACGTCGGCTACCAGAAGGGCACCGTCACTGAAGCGCAGAAGCTGGGCATCCCGGTCATCGGCGTGGTCGATACCAACCACAGTCCGCTCGGTGTGGACTTCGTGATTCCCGGTAACGACGACTCCAGCCAGGCGATCCGCCTGTACGCACGCGGCGTGGCCGATGCAATCCTGGAAGGTCGCGAGCAAGCGACTACCGATCTGGTCGAACAGATCGCGGAAAAAGAAGCTGCTTAAGCGGCCTCTCCGTAACAAGGGGGCGCAAGCCCCCTTTTTTGTAACTGAATTCTGTTGAAATATTAGGAGTCTGACATGGCGGAAATCACCGCAAGCATGGTTAAAGAACTGCGTGAGGCCACCGGCCTCGGCATGATGGAGTGCAAGAAGGCACTGGTAGAGACCGATGGCGATGCCAAGGCTGCTGAAGAGTTGCTGCGCATCAAGAGCGGCGCCAAGGCCAGCAAGGCCGCATCGCGCGTGACTGCTGAAGGCGTGATCGGTTCCTACCTGGCTGCCGACGGCAAGATCGGTGCTGTGGCCGAAGTGAACTGCGAGACAGACTTCGTGGCCAAGAACGATGACTTCATGGCTTTCGCCAAGAACGTCGCCGAGACCGTGGCGAAGAACGATCCTGCCGATATCGATGCGTTGCTGGGCATGAAGCTGGCGAACGGCGTCGGTACCGTGGAAGAAGACCGCAAAGCGCTGGTGATGAAGCTGGGTGAGAACCTGACCGTGCGCCGCGTAGAGCGTTACGAGACCACCACCGGCCAACTGGCGACTTACCTGCACGGCAACAAGATCGGTGTGATGGTCAACTTCGAAGGTGGTGACGAGGCGCTGGGCAAGGATCTGGCGATGCACATCGCAGCTTCCAAGCCGAAGTCCGTGGATGCATCCGGTGTGAATCCTGAAGACATCGAGACAGAGCGCCGTATCGCTATCGAAAAGGCCAAGGAATCCGGCAAGCCGGAAGCCATGCTGGAAAAGATCGCCGAAGGCACCGTGCAGAAGTTCCTGAAGGAAGTGACGCTGCTGGGCCAGGTGTTCGTCAAGGCGGAAGACGGCAAGCAGACCATCGAGCAACTGCTGAAGAGCAAGGGCGCTTCGGTCACCGCTTTCCAGATGTTCGTGGTTGGCGAAGGTATCGAGAAGAAAGTCGAAGACTACGCGGCTGAAGTCGCTGCCGCAGCTGCCGCACTGAAAGGCTGAACCATGTCCGCACCCGCCTACAAACGCATCCTGCTCAAGCTCTCCGGCGAAGCCCTGATGGGCGATGACAGCTACGGTATCAACCGGGCAGTCATCGAGCGCATCGTGGCCGAGATCAAAGAGGTGGTCGAGCTGGGTGTGGAGGTGGCGATGGTGGTCGGCGGTGGCAATATCTTCCGCGGTGTCGCGCCGGCGGCGGCAGGGATGGACAGAGCCACCGCCGATTACATGGGCATGCTGGCCACGGTGATGAATTCGATGGCCTTGCAGGACGCGATGACACGCGCCGGGTTGGACTGCCGCGTGCAGTCCGCGCTGAGCCTGGAGCAAGTCGCCGAGCCGTTCATACGTGGCAAGGCATTGCGTTATCTGGAAGACGGCAAAGTGGTGATCTTTGCGGCGGGTATCGGTAGTCCGTTCTTTACTACCGATACTGCGGCTGCACTGCGCGGGGTCGAGATGACGGCCGATGTGGTGATCAAAGCTACCAAGGTCGACGGTATCTATACCGACGATCCGAAAAAGAACCCCGATGCGATCCGCTATCAGAGCCTGAGCTTTGACGAGGCGATCAGCAAGAATCTGAAGGTGATGGATGCGACGGCGCTGACCCTGTGTCGCGATCAGAAGCTGCCCATCATCGTGTTTAGCATCTTCAAGCCGGGCGCGCTGAAGCGCGTGGTGTTCGGCGAAGGTGAAGGTACATTGGTACGAGTGGATTAGGAGCGCAACATGATCTCTGACATCAAGAAGAACGTCGAACAAAAGATGCAAAAGTCGCTGGAAGCATTGAAGACCGACTTGAGCAAGATCCGTACAGGCCGCGCGCATACCGGCATCCTGGACCATGTGATGGTCGAATACTACGGAAGCCCGACACCGATCAACATGGTGGCGAACATCACTCTGTCCGATGCGCGCACCATAGGCGTGCAGCCTTATGAGAAGAACATGATCGGTCCCGTCGAGAAAGCAATCCGCGATTCCGACCTGGGCCTGAACCCAGCCACCAACGGCGAGCTGATCCGCGTGCCGATGCCGATGCTGACCGAAGAGCGCCGCCGCGATCTGATCAAGGTGGTGAAGAGCGAAGGCGAGGATGCCAAGATCGCCGTGCGCAACATCCGCCGCGAAGCCAACGAGCAACTGAAGAAATTGCTGAAAGAAAAGGAAATCAGCGAGGACGATGAGCGTCGTGCGCAGGATGACGTGCAGAAATACACCGACCGCTACGTCGCCGAGATCGACAAGGCACTGCAGGCCAAAGAAGTCGACCTGATGGCGGTCTGATAGGACTAAGGATTTAGGATTTCGGATTTGGGATCGAGTATGACTTCCTGCCCCGCTAAATCCTAAATCCCAAATCCCAGATCCTAAACATGGCCCTATTCAAAAGCTCAACCCGCACCATCCCCGAGACAGCAGCCGTCCCGCGCCATATCGCCATCATCATGGATGGCAACGGGCGCTGGGCAAAACAGCGTTTCATGCCGCGCGTGATGGGTCATCAG
Organism: Pseudomonadota bacterium; assembly: GCA_043827165.1. GTDB lineage: Bacteria > Pseudomonadota > Gammaproteobacteria > Burkholderiales > Gallionellaceae > Sideroxyarcus. The sequence goes on along the minus strand of JBDRPJ010000005.1, from coordinate 15,649 downwards.
CGCGGGGTGGAAACGGTGCGCGAAGTGGTCAAAGCCTGTCGCCAGATGGGTGTGGAATATCTGACGCTGTTCGCTTTCAGCAGCGAGAACTGGCGCCGTCCCGCCGACGAAGTCTCTTTCCTGATGCAGCTGTTCCTGAAGATGCTGGAGCGCGAAGTCTCCAAGCTGCATGAGAACAACATCTGCCTGAAGATCATCGGTGACCGTAGTCGTTTCGACGCGCCGCTGGTGCAACACATCGAAGCAGCAGAGCGGCTTACTGCCGCAAACACCGGTCTCACACTTACCATCGCCGCCAACTACGGCGGACGCTGGGACATCATGCAGGCCATGCATGCATTGAGCCTGGCACACCCCGAGCGCGCCACTGCCTTTGAGGAAGAAGAACTCGCGCCCTATCTTTCCATGCATTACGCGCCGGAACCGGATCTGTTCATCCGCTCCGGGGGTGAAAAACGCATCAGCAATTTCCTGCTGTGGCAATTGGCCTATACAGAGCTGTTCTTCACCGACGCGCTGTGGCCAGCTTTCGATCGCAAGGCGCTGGAGGAGGCGATCCAGTCCTATCAAAAACGCGAACGCCGTTTCGGCCGTACCAGCGAACAACTTAAGGGAAATGACGATGCTTAGATCGCGCGTGATCACCGCCTTCATCTTGCTGGTGATGCTGCTGGCGGCGCTATTCCTGTTGCCCACACTGGGCTGGTCCTTGCTGGTGGTCGCCATGGTGATGCAGGGCACATCCGAATGGGCTCGCCTGTCCGGACTGAAAGGGACGGCTGCAAAGTCCTATTGGGGCGTCACGCTGCTGTTGATGCTGGGCCTGCTGTGGATGGATATGAATCTTGAGCCGGGTGCGATGAACTATCCACATCTGACGGCTTACCTGTTTTCCGCCTTGCTGTGGCTGATCGTGGTGCCGGCCTGGCTGATGAGCGGCGTAAAGGTCAAACATCAGGGCTTGATGATGCTGGTCGGATGGGTGGTGTTGATCCCGACCGGATTGGCCATGATCGACTTGCGTGCCTGGGCACCCAGTCCGTGGATGTTGCTGTTCGTGATGGGGGTCGTGTGGGTGGCGGATAGCGCCGCCTATTTCGCCGGACGCAAATACGGCAAGACCAAGCTGGCGCCCAGTATCAGTCCGGGCAAGACCTGGGAAGGTGTGGCGGGTGCGATCCTGGGCGTTTCCATCTATGTGGCACTGGTGTGGACGTTCAGTACCGAATTCTCGCGCTTGCAGGTGCTGCCGGCGTTGATGCTCACCGCTTGGTGGTGGGTGGTGCTGGCCGTGCTGGGCGATCTGTTCGAGTCAGCCATCAAGCGCCAGGCGGGCGTCAAGGATAGCGGGGCGCTGCTGCCCGGCCATGGCGGTTTGCTGGATCGCATCGACGCGCTGACTTCCACCTTGCCGCTGGCCATGCTGGCGCTGCTCTTTCACGGGCTGAACTAGTGCAGAACCTCACCGTTCTTGGCTCCACAGGGAGCATAGGCAAAAGCACGCTGGATGTCGTCGCGCGCCACCCGGATCGTTACCGCATCATCGCCCTGACCGCGAGTCAGCAAGATGAATTGCTGTTTGAACAATGTCAGCAGTTCCGTCCGCATTTCGCCGTGCTGCTCGACGAGGAGGCTGCTCAACGTCTGCGCAAGCGTATCGTTGCTGCGGGACTGGATGTTGAAGTGTTATGCGGCAATGAATCTTTGGTGCGGGTCGCTACCTTGCCGGAAGTGCATGCGGTGATGGCGGCCATCGTCGGTGCGGCGGGCATGCGTCCCACGCTGGCGGCGGCGGAAGCGGGCAAGAAGATACTACTGGCGAACAAAGAGACACTGGTACTGGCTGGGCACCTGTTCATGGATGCGGTGCGTCGCAGCGGTGCGGTGCTGTTACCTATCGATAGCGAACACAACGCCATCTTCCAGTCCCTGCCGCACGATTACGCTGGGAATATGCAGCAGAGTGGCGTCAGCAAGATCTTGCTGACTGCCTCGGGCGGCCCGTTCCGCAACACACCTTTGTCGGCCCTGCAGAATGTCACACCGGACCAAGCCTGTGCCCATCCCAACTGGAGCATGGGGCGCAAGATTTCGGTCGATTCCGCCAGCATGATGAACAAGGGGTTGGAGGTGATCGAGGCGCACTGGCTGTTCAATGCCGCGGCGGATGACATTCAGGTGGTTGTGCATCCGCAAAGTGTGATCCATTCCATGGTGCAGTACGTCGACGGTTCGGTGCTGGCGCAGCTCGGCAATCCGGACATGCGCACGCCCATCGCCTACGCCTTGGCCTGGCCGGAGCGTATCGCTTCCGGGGTTGCGCCGCTTGATCTGTTCGCCATCGCCAAGCTGGATTTCGTCGCGCCCGACCTTGAGCGCTTCCCCTGTCTGGCATTGGCGTATCAAGCCTTGCGCGCCGGCGGTACTGTGCCGGCGCTGCTCAATGCTGCAAATGAAGTGGCGGTGGATGCGTTCCTCAATCATCGCATCGCCTTCCTCGATATCCCGCGCCTGATCGCGTCCGTGATGGCGGCGGTGCCGCGTTGTGAAGTGCGTCAGTTGCAGGATGTGCTGGACGCCGACGCTGCAGCGCGTGAATGCGCTCGGACGTGGGTGCGGGAAAACACAAAGTGATGTTGCGCCTGTCACTGACTGGATCCGGGAAGAACGCATGATCACCCTGCTTGCCTTCGTCGTCGCCATCGTCGTGCTGGTCGTGTTCCATGAATACGGCCACTATCTGGTCGCGCGCTGGTGCGGCGTGAAGGTGCTGCGTTTCTCGGTCGGTTTCGGCAACGTCATCTACTCGCGCCGCTTCGGCAAAGACGGCACCGAATGGGCGCTGTCCGCCATCCCGCTGGGCGGTTACGTGAAGATGCTGGATGAGCGCGAGGGAGACGTCGCGCCGAATGATTTGCGCCGCGCTTTCAATCGCAAGCCGGTGTTGCAGCGCATGGCCATCGTCGTGGCAGGGCCGCTGGCCAATCTGTTGCTGGCCGTGGTGTTGTACTGGGCGCTGTTCATGTACGGTGTGCCCGGGATCAAACCGGTGCTGGGCGAGATCGCGCCGGGCACTCCGGCCGCCGTCGCTGCCTTGCACACTCAAAGCACTATCGTCAGTATCAATGGACAAGCCACGCAAAGTTGGCAGGAAGTACGCTGGACTTTGCTCGACCTGATCCTGCAGCAGCGTTCCGCTACCTTGCAACTGCGCGACCGAATGGACGTTATCGTTGAACGGAAGCTGGATATGTCCGGCCTGTCTGCGGCCGATCTGGACGGCGACTTCATGCGCAAGTTGGGCCTGTTGCCATACCAGCCGCCGGTGTATCCCGTCATCGGCCAGTTGACAGAAGACGGTGCGGCGGCACAGGCCGGCATGAAGACGGGTGACCGTGTGTTGTCCGTGAATGGCGAGACGGTGGCGTTATGGGCAGACTGGGTCGAGGTGATCCGGGCGCATCCAGAACAGATGTTGCAACTCCAGATCGAGCGTGACGGTGCGCGTATCGACCTGACGATCAAACCGGCAGCGGTCATGGATAAAGGCGAGCGCATCGGTCGCATCGGTGCGGGTGCACAGATCGATCAAAAAGCTTTTGAGGCATTGCTGACTGAAGTACGTTACCCGCCGTTGCAAGCACTGTCTGAAGGGCTAAACAAAACTTGGGAGACGGCCGTCATCAGCCTGAAGATGATGGGCAAGATGGTCATGGGCGAAGTGTCGCTGAAGAACCTGTCCGGCCCGATCACCATCGCAGACTACGCCGGTCAGTCGGCGCAGATGGGCTTGGGGGCCTATGTGGGTTTCCTGGCACTCATCAGCATTAGTCTGGGAATATTGAATCTGCTGCCGATCCCGTTATTGGATGGCGGTCATTTGCTGTATTATTCGGTCGAATTTTTCAAGGGCAGTCCGGTTTCAGACGATCTGTGGGAAGCAGGACAGAAAGTCGGTATCGCACTCTTGGTGACCATGATGGCTTTTGCGTTGTACAACGACGTGAGCCGCCTGATTTTGGGTTGATAAACAATGGATTTTAGAAAATTAGCGGGCGTGATCGCGCTTGTATACGGCGCGTCTGCCTGGGCGGTGCAGCCTTTTGTGGTGAAAGACATCCGCATCGAGGGTATTCAGCGCACCGAAGCGGGCACTGTGTTCAGCTATCTGCCGGTCAAGGTCGGGGATACGCTGGATGATGACCGTGCGACATCAGCTCTGCGTGCCTTGTTTTCCACCGGCTTCTTCAAAGATGTGCAGTTGCTGGAAGAGCAAGGGGTGCTGGTGGTGCGCGTGCAGGAGCGTCCGACCATCGCCAGCGTCGAGCTGGACGGCATCAAGGATTTCCCCAAGCCGCAGTTGCTGGAGAACCTGAAACTGGTCGGATTGGCCGAAGGCCGCATCTTCGACAAATCGGCGCTGGAAAAATCCGAGAACGAATTGAAGCGCCAGTACATCGCCCGCGGCAAGTATGGGGTGTCCGTCAAGACGAAAGTGACGGAGCTGGAGCGCAACCGTGTCGCAGTCAGCCTGGATGTGGTCGAAGGCAAGCCTTCCAAGATCCGTCAGATCAATATCATCGGCAACAAGCATTTCAGTGATGGCGATCTGCTGGACGAGATGAAACTGACCACGCCGGGCTGGTTCACCTGGCTCAGTAACAACGATCAGTATTCGAAACCGAAATTGTCTGCCGACATCGAGAACATCCGCAGTCTCTATCTGAATTCGGGTTACATGGACTTCTCCATCGACTCGACCAATGTGACGATCTCGGCAGACAAGAAGGACATCTACATCACGCTCGCGCTGACCGAGGGCGAGCAGTATTCCATCTCGGACATCCAGGTGGCGGGTGCCAAGGGCGTGTTCAGCAACGAGGCGCTGCGCGCCATGGTCGATGTGCAGCCGGGACAGGTGTTCTCGCGCGAAGCCCTGACCGCCGCTTCGGAGAAGATCCGCGAGAATCTGGGCGAGGAGGGCTATGCCTTCGCCAACGTGAACATCGTGCCGGATATCGACAAAGAGAAGCACCAGGCCGCGTTCACCTTCGTGGTGGACCCCATGCAGCGCGCCTATGTGCGCAACATCAATGTCTCCGGCAACGACAAGACCAAGGACGAAGTGATCCGGCGCGAGTTCCGTCAGATGGAAGGAGGCTGGTTCGCCACCTCCAAGATCAAGAAATCCAAGCAGCGCATCGACCGACTTGGCTTCTTCGAGAGCGTGAACGTCGAGACTCATCAGGTACCGGGCAGTACCGACCAACTTGATCTGGATCTGACGGTGACCGAGAAATCGACCGGCAACTTCAACATCGGTATGGGTTTCAGCAACGGGGAGGGTCTGACCTTCATGGGTGGCATCACCCAGTCCAACCTGTTCGGCACGGGCAACTACCTGTCCACGCAGGTCAACACCAGCAAGGTGAATCAGGTGTACTCGGTGTCCTATACCAACCCGTATTACACCGACGATGGCATCAGCCGCGGCTTCGACCTTTACAAGCGGCGCTCGGACGTCACATCGACCACCATCAGCCAGTACACCTCCGAGACCTACGGCGGCGGCGTCCGCTACGGCGTGCCGATCAGTGATGAAGAGATGTTCCACTATGGATTGGCCTTGGAGAACACCACGATTGGCCTGACCAGCAACAGTCCGCAAAGATTCATCGATTACATCGATACATTCGGCAAGACCAACCAGAATGTGCTGGGCACCATAGGCTGGTCGCGCGATACGCGTGATAACGCGCTGTTCCCGAGTGAAGGGGCAACCCAGCGAGCCAACATCGAAGCCTCGCTGCCGGTATCCGGCCAGCGTTTTTACAAGGTCACCTACACCCAGCAGTGGTACCAGCCATTGACAGAGAATCTGATCCTGCACCTGAATGGTGATCTGGGTTTGGCGGATGGCTATAGTGGCATGACGCTACCGTTCTTCAAGAGCCTGTATGCAGGCGGTTCGGGCAGTGTCCGGGGATATGACTACAACTCTTTGGGGCCGCGCGATGCCAGCGGATATTCGCTGGGCGGTAACCGGCGCGTGGTGGGAAATGCAGAGATATTGTTCCCCATGCCGGGCATGGAAAAGAGCCGGTCGCTGCGCATGAGCCTATTCCTTGACGGTGGCGCGGTCTACGGCGATGCTACGCAGTCGGCGGCTTCTGAGGGAATGCGCTATGCTGGCGGCTTGGGACTGACCTGGTTCTCGCCGGCCGGTCCGATACAGATCAGTTGGGCCAAGGCATTGAATTCACAGCCGCAGGACAAGCTGCAATTCTTCCAGTTCACCATGGGTGGCATGTTCTAGCGGTCAGTATCTTCGCTGGCTTGATGTCCGATAAGGAGCAATCATGAAGAACATATTCGTTGCATTCGTTTTTGGGGCGCTGGTTGCTGCCAATGTCCAGGCTGCTGATTTCCGCATCGGTATCGTCGATACCGAGCGCATCCTGCGCGAATCTGCGCAGGCCATTGCCGCGCAGAAGAAGATCGACAAGGAGTTCGCGATACGCGACCAAGAGATAAAGAAGCTGGCCGGCGAGCTCAAGGACGTGCAAGAGGAGCTGGACAAGAACCGTGGCAAGTTGTCCGATTCTTCGCGTCGTATCAAAGAGCGCGAGATCGCCAATCTCAATCTGCAATTGCAGACCCGTCAACGCGAGTTCCGCGAAGATTTGAGCCTGCGCCAGAACGAAGAGCTGGCACAGATCCTCGCCAAGGCAGACAAGGCGATCCGCGCCATCGCCGAGAGCGAGCAATACGACGTCATCCTGCAGGAAGCCGTCTACCGCAATCCGCGCGTGGATATCACCGACAAGGTACTAAAGTATCTGGAAGGCGAGCCGCTGTCCGGGTTGGCTAAGTGACGTTTCGACAGGGTTGAGCAGATGGAGCGACCGCACTACAGTCTGGCTGACATCGTTGCCCGTTTCGGCGGGCAGGTGCTCGGGGACACGCAAACTGCCATCACGCAGATCGCCACACTGGAAAAAGCCGGTCAGGGGCATATCGCCTTCCTGGCCAACGCCAAATACCGCAAGCAACTGGACGACAGTCACGCTGCTGCCGTGATACTCGGCGCAGCCGATGCCGAACTGACCCAGCGTCCGCGCATCGTCGCCGCCAATCCCTATTCCTACTTCGCCAAGCTGTCTGCTTTCCTCAATCCCCTGCGTGAATATGCATCCGGAATACATCCCAGCGCGGTGATAGCTCCGGGCGCGCATGTCTCGCCCGATGCGCACATCGGTGCCAATGTGTGGGTGGGTGAGGGGGCGCGTATCGGTGCGCGCTGCGTGGTGATGGCCGGTTGTACTGTCGGTGAGCATGTGACCATGGGTGAGCAGGTGCGGTTGTATCCCAACGTCAGTGTTTATCACGGTTGCATGCTGGGCGATCATGTCATCGTGCACGCCGGTGCAGTGATCGGTGCGGACGGGTTCGGCATTGCCATGGAAGAAGGGCGATGGCTGAAGATCCCGCAGATCGGCCGTGTCATCATCGGCGACCACGTCGAGATCGGTGCCAACACCACCATAGACCGCGGCGCGCTGGACGACACCGTGATTGAAGAGGGCGTGAAACTGGACAACCAGATCCAAATCGCGCACAACGTGCGCATCGGTGCGCATACCGCCATCGCCGGTTGTGTCGGTATCGCGGGCAGTGCGCGTATCGGACGCTACTGCCGCATCGGCGGCGGCGCTATCATCCTTGGTCATCTGCAGGTCGCCGACGAGGTCGAGGTATCTGCCGGAACGGTGATCACCAAGAGCATTGCGAAGGGTAGCTACACCGGCACCTACCCGTTCAGCGACAACCACGCCTGGCGGCGCAACGCGGCGCAGCTACGTCACCTGGACGAGATGGCGAAACGCATCAAACAACTTGAACACGACATTGCAACATTGAAGGGGAGAGAAGCATGAGCATCACCATGGACATACATGAAGTACTGGAACATCTGCCGCACCGTTATCCGTTCCTGCTGATAGACCGCGTACTCGACGTAGTGCCAAACGAGCGCATCGTGGCACTCAAGAACGTGACCATGAATGAGCCATTCTTTCCCGGCCATTACCCGCATCATCCGGTGATGCCGGGCGTGCTGATCATCGAGGCGATGGCGCAGGCTTCAGCACTGCTGTCATTCAAAAGTATGGGCACCAAGCCGGATGAGAACTCTGTGTACTACTTCGTGGGTATCGACAACGCGCGCTTCAAGCGTCCCGTCAGCCCCGGCGACCAGTTGATCTTCCGTATGGAACTGACCATGAACCGTCGCGGTATGTTCAAGTTCAAGGGCACGGCCGAAGTGGATGGACAGATCGCCGCTGAAGCGGAATTGATTTGCGCGATCAAGGAAAAGTAATGAGCGAATTGCGCCATCCGACTGCGATCATCCATCCGGGTGCGAAACTGGCCGACGATGTCAGCGTTGGCCCTTACACCATCATCGGCGAGCACGTCGAGATCGGTGCCGGCACCACGGTCGGCCCGCATGTGGTAATCAACGGCCACACCACCATCGGCAAGAACAACCGCATCTTCCAGTTCTCCTCGCTGGGCGAGATCCCGCAGGACAAGAAGTATGCGAACGAGCCGACACGGCTGGAGATCGGCGACAACAACATGATCCGTGAGTTCTGCACCTTCAACCTGGGCACTGCACAGGACAAGGGTGTGACGCGCGTCGGCAACAACAACTGGATCATGGCCTATGTGCATCTGGCGCATGATTGCCAGGTCGGCAACAACACCATCTTCGCCAACAATGCGCAGTTGGCGGGGCATGTGATCGTGGACGACTACGCCATATTGGGCGGATTCACCGTGGTGCACCAGTTCGTGCAGATCGGCGCGCATGTCATCACCGGCATGGGCAGTATCCTGTTCCAGGATATCCCAACTTATGTCACCGTGTCCGGCAATCCTGCCGCGCCGCACGGCACCAATTCGGAAGGTCTGAAGCGGCGCGGATTCTCCAGTGCTGCTGTGATGGCGATCAAACGCGCATACAAGACCCTGTACAAATCCAGCATGACACTGGAAGAAGCGAAGGCGGCGCTTGCCACGCAGGCAGCCGAGCATCCCGAGCTACAAGCCATGGTCGAATTCCTCGGACGTACCCAGCGCGGCATCGTCCGATAATCATGATTGAACCTGTCAAGACCATCGCCATCGTGGCGGGTGAGGCATCGGGCGACATGCTGGCCAGCATGCTGATGCAGGCCATCAAGCAAGCCTATCCTGCCGTGCGTTTCATCGGTATCGGCGGCCCCAAGATGCAGGCGGTCGGCATGGAGATCCTGTTTCCTTTGGAAAAGCTTGCGGTGCGCGGTTATGTCGAAGTGCTGCGCCACTACCGCGAGATCGTCGGCATCCGCAGCCAGTTGCGCAAACGCTTCCTCTTGCAAAAACCGGACTTGTTCATCGGCGTGGATGCCCCCGATTTCAATCTCGACCTCGAAATGGCATTGAAGTCGCATGGCATTCCCACCGTGCACTACGTCAGTCCTTCCATCTGGGCGTGGCGCGGCGAGCGCATCAACAAGATCAAGCAGGCCGTCTCGCACATGCTGGCGCTGTTCCCGTTCGAGGCACCTTTGTACGAGCAAGCCGGTGTGCCGGTCACCTACGTTGGTCATCCGTTGGCGGACTTCATGCCCGAGCAACCCAAGCGCGAAGAGATGCGCGAGCAGATGCGCATCCTGCCCAGGACGGCCAAGGTGTTCGCCCTGTTGCCGGGCAGTCGCCAGAGCGAGGTGCGCCAGCTTGCCGAGACATATATTGAGACGGCCAAGCTGATCTGGCAGCAATGTCCCGAAGCGCAATTCCTGGTGCCGCTGGCTACGCGCGAGACGCGCAACATCTTCGAAAAGGTACTGTGGAAGCTGAATGCGCAGGATCTGCCGATGACGCTATTGTTCGGTCACGCGCATGACGCGATGATCGCCGCTGACGGTGTGCTGGTCGCCTCCGGTACCGCCACGCTGGAAGCTGCATTGCTCAAACGTCCCATGGTCATCACCTACAAGATGCCGGCGCTTTCGTGGTGGATGCACAAGCGCAAGATGTATCAGCGCTGGGTCGGTCTGCCCAATATCCTGGCCGGGCGATTCGTGGTGCCCGAAATATTGCAGGACGATGCGACCCCGCAGAATCTGGCGCAGGCATTGCTGAATCTGGTCAATAACAAGGCCGCTGTAGCGGAATTGCAGCAGACCTTCACCGCGATGCATCACACTTTGCGCCAGAATACTGCGCAGAAAGCGGCGGCAGCCATCATGCCGTTCCTGGTGAAAGATGCAGGCTAGTCTGCTCATCTGCGGTGTGGATGAAGCAGGCCGTGGTCCCTTGGCCGGGCCGGTGAGTGCCGCAGCGGTGATCCTCGATCCGGCTCGTCCCATCGTCGGATTGGCTGATTCCAAAAAATTGAGCGAGAAGCAGCGCGACCGTCTGGCCCCAATCATCCGCGCGCAGGCATTGGCCTGGTGCGTGGCCTATGCCGAGCCTGGCGAGATCGATGAGATCAACATCCTGCAAGCGACCTTGCTGGCGATGAAACGTGCCGTGGAAGGTTTGTCGATCCGTCCGCAGCAGGTGCTGGTGGATGGACTGTATTGTCCGGATACCGGCATACCCAGCGAGGCCATCGTCAAGGGTGACAGCAAAGTGGCAGCTATCTCTGCCGCATCCATTCTGGCCAAGACCGCGCGCGACGAGATCATGCTGCGCATGCATGAACGCTATCCGCAATACGGTTTCGATGCACACAAGGGTTATCCTACGGCTGCTCATCTGGCTGCATTGCGTACGCACGGTGTGCTGGACATCCATCGACTATCATTCAAACCGGTGCGAGAAGCGATCGCACCCATTACTCAGGAGAGATCATGCTGACATTTTTGAAATTGTTACATCTTTTTGGCGTTGTCGTTTGGGTCGGCGGGATGTTCTTCGCTTACCTGGTGCTGCGCCCGGTCGCGGCTAACGTTTTGCAACCGCCTGAACGTCTGCGTCTGTGGAACGGCGTGTTCAGCCGCTTCTTCAGCTGGGTATGGCTGTCCATCGGTGCCATCCTGCTCAGCGGCCTGTATCTGATCTACCTGTATGGCGGCATGGGTAATGTGGGCCATTATGTGCATACCATGCTGCTGCTCGGTCTGGTGATGGTGGCTGTCTATGTGTATGTGTTCTTCGGCTGCTTCGTGCCGTTCAGCCTGCATGTCGAGAAGGAGCGCTGGAAGGAAGCGGGTGCCTTGCTGGGCAAGATACGCCAGCTGGTCGCCATCAATCTGTCACTTGGCCTGCTTACACTGGCGGTCGCCACCATAGGCGTTCAATTCGGTTAAGGAGAGAAGTATGCAAAAGATCGTATTCATTCTGATATGCGCCGCGATCGGCATGGCCATCGGCTACGGCATCTTCGGCAAGATCGCCGGTCACTATGTCAGTTTGAACAGTCTGCTCTCGTTCGGCGGCAACGCCTTGCAGAACGCCTGGAGTTCTGTGTCCGGTCTGACCGAGATGCGCAACAAGATCCTGCTGTGCGGCGCAGGCGGTGCGGTGGTGGGATATCTGCTATCTACCAGATTCAGGAAATAGCTTGCCTGCATCACTTGACGTCAGAGATCGATGAAGACCATTTCCTTCCCCGATAGTCCCTACAAGCTACACCTGCCGTTCGATCCGGCAGGCGACCAGCCCACGGCCATCGCGCAACTGGTGGAAGGCATCGAGGATGGTCTGGCCTACCAGACGCTGCTGGGCGTGACCGGCTCCGGCAAGACCTTCACCATCGCCAATGTCATCGCGCGCACCGGGCGGCCGGCCATCGTGATGGCGCCGAACAAGACGCTGGCGGCGCAGCTGTATTCCGAGTTGCGCGATTTCTTCCCCGACAACGCGGTCGAGTATTTCGTCTCCTACTACGACTACTACCAGCCCGAAGCCTATGTGCCGTCGCGCGATGTGTATATCGAGAAGGATTCAAGCATCAACGAGCAGATCGAGCAGATGCGCTTGTCGGCCACCAAGTCGATGCTGGAGCGGCAGGATTGCATCATCGTCGCCACGGTGTCAGCCATCTACGGTATCGGCGACCCGGTTGATTACCACGGCATGATCCTGCACCTGCGCGAGCACGAGAAGATGGCGCAGCGCGATGTGATCCAGCGCCTGGTCGCCATGCAGTACGAGCGCAACGATGTGGATTTCGCGCGCGGAAACTTCCGCGTTCGCGGCGATGTGATCGATATCTTCCCGGCCGAAAGCAGCGAGAATGCGCTGCGCGTGACCTTGTTCGACGACGAGGTGGAATCGCTGGCTCTGTTCGATCCGCTCACCGGTCATATCCAGACCCGTGTGCCGCGTTACACCGTCTATCCTTCCAGTCATTACGTGACGCCGCGCGAGACGACGCTGCGCGCCATAGAGACCATCAAGATCGAACTGGCCGAGCGAATCGCGCACTACCAGAAAGAGAACAAGATGGTGGAGGCGCAGCGTATAGAGCAGCGCACGCGCCACGATCTGGAGATGCTGACCGAGATCGGTTTCACCAAGGGCATCGAGAACTATTCCCGCCACCTGTCCGGGCGCGGCCCGGATGAAGCGCCGCCGACGCTGATGGATTACCTGCCGCCGAACGCGCTGATGATCATCGATGAGAGCCACGTCACCGTGCCGCAGATTGGTGCCATGTACAAAGGCGATCGCGCCAGAAAAGAGAATCTGGTCAACTACGGCTTCCGCCTGCCGTCGGCCATGGACAACCGTCCCTTGCGTTTCGACGAGTTCGAGAAGGTGATGCGCCAGACCATCTTCGTCTCTGCCACACCTTCCACTTATGAAGCCGAACATCAGGGGCAGGTGGTGGAGCAGGTGGTGCGCCCGACCGGGTTGATCGACCCTGTCATCGAAGTACGCCCTGCCACTCATCAGGTGGACGATCTGATGAGTGAAGCCACGGCGCGCATCAAGAATGGCGAGCGCGTGCTGGTCACCACGCTGACCAAACGCATGGCCGAAGACCTCACCGAATACTTCAGCGAGCACGGCATCAAAGTGCGTTATCTGCACTCGGACATCGAGACCGTGGAGCGCGTGGAGATCATTCGCGATCTGCGACTCGGCATGTTCGATGTGCTGGTCGGCATCAACCTGTTGCGCGAAGGACTGGATATTCCGGAGGTGTCGCTGGTCGGTATACTGGATGCTGACAAGGAAGGCTTCCTGCGTTCGGAACGCTCTCTGATACAGACCATTGGTCGCGCGGCACGTCACCTGCATGGCACGGCCATCCTGTATGCCGACCGCATCACCAATTCGATGCGCAAAGCCATCGATGAGACCGACCGGCGCCGCACCAAACAGATCGCCTACAACGAAGCGCACGGCATCACCCCGCAGTCGGTGATCAAGCGCATCAAGGACATCATCGACACCGAATACGATGTCGATGCCGAACGCAAATCGCTGAAGGCCGCGCAGGCAGAAGCGAAGTATCTGTCGATGAGTCAGAAGGAAGTGTCCAAAGAACTGGCGCGACTGGAGAAAGAGATGCTGCAGGCCGCCAAGAATCTGGAATTCGAAAAAGCCGGACAACTGCGCGATCAGCTGAAGAAATTGCGCGAGAGCGTGTTCATATCCCCACTATGAGCTGAATCATGAAAGTTAGCGTCCTGTTCGTTTGCATGGGCAATATCTGAAACGCCCGCAGGCAATGGACTTGTAAAACTTTAGTAAAATCCTTGTAAAGTCTTACCCGACTTTTACCCACTCGTCACCACGCACGTCGCGGTAAATTGCGGTGGTGGCAGCATCTTTGTGGCCAGCGATTGCTTGGGCATAATCCCCGCCTTGGCTCTCGGTGTAGAGTCGGATCGACAGGCTGCGGATTTCGTGGAAAGAGGGCGGGGTTTTGCCGTTCTCCCCCTTGATGCCGGCTAGGTCTCGTGCACGGGCGAAACCCTTGGAGATGGTATCCACCCATACCTGATCACCAGGCTTGGATAGCGACCTAGGACGGGTGTGGTGAACAAGCCAGCGGCTGACGATGTTATCTCGGCATGCTTTGACGGTGGACGACAAGGAGAAACCAGCTATGCAGGTGTCGAGAGGGATGCTGACCTTGTTTTTGGTCTTACCTTGAATGACGTAGAGCCGATCATCAATCCATGCGGTCGAGTCTTTTCCACGCCGGAATTCGAGGGCTGCGATATCCTCCCTGCGCTGAGAGGTGAGCAAGGCCAGCTCCATGGCTCGCGATATCCATGCATCAAGCTTCAAAGCCTGTTCGTAGATAAGCATGAAGTCTGGCAGTGTTAGGCGAGATCGATTGACTACGACTGTGGGCGCTCGTGTTTTTGCTGCAAGATTGTCTTCAGCCCAGCCTTCCTCAACGGCATCTTTCCAAATGTCCACTGCAGCTGAACGCATTGCTAGAGCCATGCGGGGGCGATCTTCGTAGCTATCCAGCACCTCTACCAATTGTCGCACCTTGATTTCTGAAAGATGGGTACCGGCCCCCAATGCCTTCTCCCATGCGCGGCCAGTGCTAGCTTTGTTTTTCAGAGTGTTCGCGGCAAGCTTGCGCTTCTTCTCACACAATTCAAGATGGCGCGACAGTACGCGACCAAATGTTGGAGAGCTTGGTTTGTTCTCGACGATGGTAGATAGACGCGTTGTGGCAATACTTGCATAGATAGCGCTGTTCAGTGCCATCGTGTCTGCTATTGCCTGCTCTTTGTTGGATCCGAGACCATGGCGCTTTCCGGAGCGAGGATCGCGATAGGCGTAATACACCTTGCCAGAGGTTTTATCCTCGGTGCGGTATAGATTCATTGGCAAATTGTGACGACGTGGCCTCATGCCGCGTGGAGTATTTGCAGTGCGCGTGGTGACATTTCCATATTAGTGCATTGTACAACCACTGGAGTGCGGACCGCATTCTCGTCCACCATGTAGCAGGTACCAACTTTTTCGGCGCCTGCAATCTGTCCTGTGGCCGCCCACGAGCGCAATATTCTGATTGATGGAGAGGGGCTATAGTGGCGGCGCCCCCAGTCTTGAAGGGTGACTTTCATGGCGTTTACTCCAGAATTAACGCCGATGAGTGTAGAGCACTAAACCCTTAAAGGTCAAGAAGACTAAACCCGCAAGGCAAAATTAAGTAGATTTTCCAGAATTTCTAGCGAGTCGATCGGCTTGTCGGTCCAGACTTCTGGACGTGGCGGCCAAGCTGGTGGCGGTTGCCCGGATGAGTTCAAGCACGTCATCTGCTGTGTCGACAGGCTGCCAATCTTCCGGCTTTGTGTGGCCAGATACCACCAAAGGATCTTCCATCATGCGCGTGCGGAAATCCTCATATGCCACCTGAGCCAATCTCTTGGCGCGTCTGTTGATGCGCGCAATCTGGCTATTGGTGAGCTGTGGCTGAATGGGAGTGTTCGCCATGATGGCTATCCTGGGCCTGGTTGGTTTTCACCGTCACTGATTGGAATGAGGAGGGTGGCAATACGGGTTGACAGACCGGAACCAAGGAACCGGCAGAGCTTTCGCTCTCCCACACTGCCACCCAATAGGGGGCGTGTTTACGGACATAAAAAAGCCGCGGTGCAGGCGGCTGATCCGCTTG
>JBDRPJ010000004.1:0-13971 GCA_043827165.1 Pseudomonadota bacterium | reverse complement strand
ATGATCGAATTGATTGAATGGGTAGGGTGCATCATCGGATTGGGCGGCGCAGCACTGCTTGCCATGAACTCCCGCCATTCTGCATGGGGAGGGGTGCTATTCATCATGTCGAATTTGTCATGGATTTAATACGGACTTTTGACTCACGCTAATGTGTTGTTTGTACAGAATATCGGATTCACTGTCACAATAATGATGTGCATATGGAAGTGGCTGGTTGTTCCGCGCCTTGCGCTCAAATCTATCCACAAAAATGGTGGATAAGATTGTGAACAAGGTCGTCGAGACTTCGCAAACAGCGGCTGATCGAGGCGCTGCCCATTCCTTGAGCGGTCTCGTGCAAAGAAAGGTCGGGCGCCATCACATTGCATTCTTCAGGGCAAGTCTGCAGGGGCTGGACATCGGCGACATGGCCGACAAGTATCTTGAGACCGGCATGGATCTCCGTCGCGCCAAGACAACGCTGGTATGGATTCGGGATACGCTGCGTCAGGCTGCATTGCGCCATGGGAAGCATCGCGAAGCCCACCTGATCCGCCTGAGGGTGGCCATCCATGGTCCCGTCGAGATCACGGCCAAGATACCTTCGCTGGACGAGTTCCGGGATGAGTTCGACCCGAACGGCTTTTATACGGAAAAAGAGCTGCTTCAAGCTTATCTGGAAGCCCATCCCCAGTCCGTCGATACACAAGCCCGGAAGAGGCAGCGCCTGATCAGTCGGCAGCTGGAAGCCCTGAAATGGATAGAGCCGCTGATCGCCGCCGACCCTGTGCGCGAAGACTGGGTTGCGGCGTGGTTCGATGAGACGATCTCGAAGCGCCTGCTGTTGGCCAACATGGCAACACTGGGTGACCTCATGGATCGTATTGCCGGTTCCGGATACCGCTGGTGGGTCGGTGTGCCAAGATTGGGAGAGAAGGGCGCTGCGCGCATCGTGGCGTGGCTGCGGGGCTATGAACCCTCACTGGGGGCGATTCCAGAGCAGTCACTTGTGCCGCTGCGTAGCATATCCACCAGCGCACTGATCCAAACACGCCAGATGTGCACAGGAATCGTGCCGCTGGAGTCGTTTGCATCGCCGGCAGACCTTGATGGTCGGGACGGCTCGAACCGCTACCCTGGAGCACCGCGCATCGATGCCACCAATGACTATCAGGCAATCTTTGCGTGGCTGGCCACGAAATCTGGCAATCCAAACACGCAACGTGCCTACCAAAAGGAAGCCGAACGGATGCTGCTATGGGCCGTGCTGGAACGCGGCAAGGCGCTGTCCAGCCTGTCGGTCGATGACTGCGCGGCCTACCGCGACTGGCTGTCCATGCTCGGCCGGACCGAAGCGGCTCAGTGGCCATTCCGAGTCGGGCAGGATGCCTGGATAGGGGAAAAAGGCACAGCTCGTCACAAACAGGGCTGGAAGCCGTTTGATGGGGCGCTATCGGCGAAGAGCGTGAAATACGCTATCACCATCGTCAGCGGGCTGTTCGATTGGTTGGTGCAAGTTCAGTATTGCTCGTTCAACCCATGGGTTGGGGTGTCGAAGACGCTGCTGGCCAACTTGGACACGCCGGCGCCGGATGTCGAATTCATGCGCGCATTCACAGTTGGTCAGTGGGATTACTTGATGTCGCATCTGGCCGGGATGCCCGGCACCAGACAGACTGCAAGGCTGAAATTCGTGCTGCCTTTCGCCTATTCGACGGGCATGCGCATCGCGGAGCTGGTTGACGCGACCATCGGTCGAATCTACACCATGCCGCTTACCGACAACGTAGGCGTGCGGTGGATGCTCAAGGTACTGGGAAAAGGCGGGAAGTGGCGAGCCGTGCCGATCCCCAGCGACACAATAGAGGCGCTGAAGGCGTATCTCGCCCACCGCGGGCTGAATCACGACATCCTCAGCAATCCGCCAGAGACCCCGCTCATTGCCAGCCTGACAAGCAACGAGCCGGTAACGACAAGTGGGTTATCCAAAGCGCTGGGTGGCTTCTTTGATGAGGTGGCCAATACGATCAAGGCTGATGGCAAGCGCGACGAGGCCAAAGCATTCGAGCGTGCCACGGTGCACTGGCTACGGCACACCTGCGGCAGTCACCTGGCACTGTCAGGCGAAGTGCCACTCAACGTCATCCAGCGCCTGCTGGGCCATTCCAGCCTTCAAACGACCAGCATCTATACCGATGCTTCAGACGAGAACCTGTGGCGGGCTGTAGAGCGCGCGGGGCAGGGCAGGACGGCCAAGGGGCTGGCGTGATCCTTCGGTTTCAGTCGGACAGTCGCGGGTATATGGTCGAACTGAGTGAGGATCTGTTCGGAGCATATATTTTGCGCAGGCGTTGGTATGGCCTGAACAACCGGAGAGGCGGCGCAAAACAACAAGTGTTCCTCTGCATGTCAGACGCCTTGAAAGAGGTACGCCGCATTACGCGCACCCGAGAAAGGCACGGGTACAGGCGCGGATGATTTTCCAGTACGTTACACAAGCCGGTGAGCCTGCGGAGTGGCGAGCAGTTGCCTTCATAGCACGCCCTCTACGACGATGCCGTTCATGTACATCATGTTCTTAAGATCCATCAAGCGGTTGATGGTCAATTCGGAAAGTGCGTGCCCTTGTGACAGGATCAACGTCCCGTCCTTGAGGCGGACGCTCTCCTTCAGCACCATCCCGGGGCGCAAGCGGTTCAGCGAGATCGGTCGTCCTCCAGTCGGCTCCTTGGCATTGCGCACCTGACGAACTCCGGATGCATTCACAGTAGCCGAGCGATGGACGGAAGTGTTGGTTTCCTCGGACGACGGTAGACTCTTCAATTCGGTTCTGACCGCTTCGTATGCCACGGGGGAATGAAGGTGCAGGGGTTCCGACAAAGCCTGCGCAAGCTTCTCCTCCACGACGGCAGGAATGATGGGCTTTACCAGAAAGCCATTGATGTCGAGTGCCAGCGCGGAACCGAGTATCTCGGTCTGCGAGAACGAAGTGAGCACCACGACCCGCGTCTCCGGTTTTGCGCAGGTCTTACCAGAGCGTATCTTCTGGATGAATTGCAAGCCATTCATCCCCGGCATGTTGACGTCGGTGATGATCAGATCGAATACATGCCCATTCAGCAACTCGATCGCAGTCGTCGCGTTGTCAGCATCGACGATATTCGAATAGCCCAAGTCATGCAGAACCTGAAGTGTGAGTTTTCTGGTGAAATCATCATCCTCGATCACGAGCACTTTCAGCGCAGCCGCCTTATGGGAGACCTCCCGGGCTGAAGAGGGGGTCAAGTGCGCGAACGTTGTTCCGAACCTGTTGACGAAGTCGCGGAATGAACTTTCGTCCATCGGCTTCGCAATGAAATAGCCTTGCGTCGTATCGCATCCGATGGCTTTCAGGGCATCCCAGTCTTGCTGCGTCTCCACGCCTTCCGCCACGCTCTTCACCTTCAGCTTATGCGCCATATCAACGCTGGATTCGACCACGATGCGCAGTGCCTTGTTGTCTGCGAAGTCGGTTACGAAAGACTGGTCTATCTTCAGTTCTCCGAAGGCGATGCGCGTGAGTTGCTGCAGACTTGAAGAGCCGGTACCGAAATCATCGATGGAAAGCACAAAACCGTTCATGCACAGACGCGCCAGATTTTCCAATGCGGACGCGACATCTGTCATGGCAGCGGATTCAGTGATCTCCAGCACGATGAACTGCGGATCCACTCCTGCCGCGCGTGCGATCCGAGTGATCTTGTCCGCCAATGTCGTATCGTCCAGCGAGACCAGTGACAGGTTGACCGATACCGTCAGCAGGTGCCCCTGTCCATGCAACACACGTACTGCCTCCGCCGACCTTTTCAGGATATGAAATGTCAGTTCATCGATGTTGCCAGTCTGTTCGAGCGCCGGGATGAACATGCCAGGGCCCACCACGCCATGCACCGGATGCCGCCAGCGTGCTAACGCTTCGGCGCCCACCAGTCGTCCGCTCTTCATATCCACCTTGGGCTGGAAGAACGGCTCGAACTGGCCGGCACTTATCGCCTGCATGATCTCTTCAAGTTGGAAACTCTTGGCCGTGATGGTCTGGGGTACTTTTTGCGCCGTCTTGCCGTACTTGAGCAGTTGCTGCCGGAGCTGTTCCAGCAAGATCGGTTTCTCCATCATGCCCAGCAACTGGACGCCATACATCTGCGTCATTTTGCCGACCGACGTCAATATCTTGTCGTCCATCCCGCTGGTGAGGATGACAGCAACATCCCGGTGCATTTCTCCCAGATGGCGGAGGAATTCCATACCATCCATTTCTGGCATGCTCAGGTCGCACAGTGCGATATGGACGTTCTTCGAATCTGGATTAAGGAGGATATCCAGCGCCTGCTTGCCATTGCCGGCGGTCTGGATGGAAGTGATTCCCAGCGACTTCAGCATGGTCGTCATGATGCTGCGCTGGAATTCGTCATCTTCCACGATCAAGACGCTCAGGTCATGGATGTTCATCGCCCGCCCTCCGTGTTATCACCTTCCGAGATAAACGACGCCAGCCTCTCAAGTGCCTGATCAAGCGCTGCCTTGGCGATGGCCGCTGCTTTTTCATTATGATCCCGCGCCGCCTGCTCCAGCGCTTCACATGCCCGCGCCATGGCCGTGGCACCGACCATCCGGCAAGAGCCCTTCATGCGATGCGCGGTAGTCTCCGCATCGGCGATATTTCCTTGTTCGAGCATTCCGGGCAGCTTGGCATGATCGTCCCGGATATGTGCCAGGAAGTCATTCAATACGCGCGCATGCCCGGAACCGTCCGTCACGATAGCATCCAGGATCGAGTGGTCTAAAGGTTGCTCATGGTCATCCGTGGTCGTCACGGAAGGCATACTCGATGCACCGTTGCTTTGTGCAAGAGATAGCCATTTGGCCAATACCTGCTTGAGCTGGGCAAGGTTGGCGGGCTTCACCAGCAGTTCATCCATTCCGGCATCCCGGCAACGCCCCTCTTCCTCGGCCAAGGCGTTGGCTGTCCAGGCGATGACCGGGGTTCTGGGAAGGGACTCGTCCGCTTCCGCCTTGCGTATCTCGCGAGCGAGTTCGTAACCATTCATCTCAGGCATGTGGCAATCGGTGATGACCAGCACAAAACGCCCTTCGCGCCACTTCGACAGAGCGACCGATCCGTTCTCCGCGGTTTCGGCGCGCAATCCCAGCAACTGGATCTGGCGTGCCAGCAGATCGCGATTGATGGGATGATCGTCGACCGCCAGCACCAGCGGGGCATCGGCACCGACGTCGAGCAGAGGAACGACCTTACGTTGCTCCACTTCCAGGTGCGAACTTCTTATTTCTTCGCCCGGTGCACCGGAGACTGGAAGCGTCAGGGTAAGGCTGAAGACGGAACCTTCTCCTGGTGTGCTCTGCAATGAGATATCACCGTCCAACAGCTCCGCCAATCGCCTGCAGATCGCAAGCCCGAGTCCGGTCCCGCCATACATACGCGCTGTATCCGCGCTCTCCTGCCGGTAGCGTTGGAACAGGCGCTGTTGGTCTTTCAGGGCGATCCCCATCCCCGTATCCTTGACAGAGAAACGCACCTGATCGCTGCTATCAAGATGTTTCACAAGCTCTGCCCTCAGCTCGATCTCTCCCTGCAGGGTGAATTTGATCGCATTGCTGACGAAGTTGTTGAGTACCTGCGTCAGGCGCAAGGGGTCCACGACGTAAGCTGCCTTGAGACGCGGATCGGCATGCTGCCAAAGCATCAGCGATTTGGCGCTGGCGACACGCGAGTAGGTGTTGACGACATCCTGCAGCAAGCCCGGTATTGAAGTCGGACGCGGAGAGAGTTCAAGTTTTCCTTCTTCTATCTTGGACCAGTCCAGGATGTCGCTGACGATACGCAACAGGCCTCTGCCGGAATCCCATGCAGCATCCAGCGTCGCATGCTGCTCTTTGTCGAGATTCGTCATGGAAAGCAGCTCCAGCATGCCCAGCATGCCAGTGAGCGGCGTGCGTATCTCGTGGCTCATGGTGGCAAGGAAAGAGTCCTTAGCCTTGTTGGCGAGTTCCGCCTTTTGCTTCGCGGCTTCAAGCTGTTTCGTGGCCTCACGGTAGGCGGTAACATCGTGCGCAGTGGCGTACATGAGACCATCCTTGTCGGGCGCCGACAACCAAGACAATATCCGCCATGAGCCATCCTTATGCCGGTAGCGGTTCTCGAACCGCAGCACGGTCTCTCCGGACTTGACCTGCCGCTCGACCTCACGCAGGGTGACGGCATGTTCGTCCGGATGCACGAAAAAAAGATAGGGATGCGTCAGCATCTCCTCGGTGCTCCAACCCAGCGTTTTGGTGAATGCGGGATTGACGCGCTTGAAGTAACCGTCCGCGCTGGAGATGCACATCATGTCCAGCGATAGTTCGAAGAAACGGTCCAGTTGATCCTCTGCCGCCTTGCGGGCAGAGACGTCGCGCGTGATTTTCGAAAAACCCAGCGCTTTGCCTTCTTCGTTGTAAAGGGTGGTGATGACTACATTGGCCCAGAATCGCGTTCCGTCCTTGCGCACCCGCCAGCCTTCGTCTTCGCAACGGCCATGCTCCATCGCTTGGGAAAGCTTTGCTGCCGGTTTTCCGGATGCGATGTCTTCTGCAGGATAGAAGACCGAGAAGTGCCGCCCGATGATCTCTTCGGCCGTATAGCCTTTCAACCGTTCAGCCCCCTCATTCCACGTGATGACATGGCCCTGCAGGTCGAGCATCAGGTTCGCGACATCCTTGACGCCGTCGACCAGCATGCGATATCGCTCCTCGCTGGTCCGCAGCGCCTGTTGCGCGGCGTATTCATTGCCCACATCGCGAAACACCAGCACCGCACCGATCACGCTGCCATCGGTGTCGCGTATGGGCGCGCAACTGTCGGCAATAGGGGTTTCCCTGCCGTCACGGGCGATCAGCACGGTATCGTTGGCAAGACCGTGGATGATGCCTTCCGCCAGCGCAGCTTCTACAGGGATAGTCGCGGGTTGACGTGTCTTGTGGTTGATGATGCGGAAAATATCGGCCACAGGATGACCGAGCGCCTCCACCTGCGACCAACCGGTCAGTTGTTCCGCCACGGAATTCAGGCGCGTTATCCTACCTTGGGCATCGGTCGACATCACAGCATCGCCAATGGAATCGAGCGTCACTGACAATTTTCTCTCGCTGGCACGCAGGGCGACGGTTGCCTCCACAGCCTGCCGCACTGACCTTATTCTTTTTTCGTGCGAAATGCTGAACAGGACACCCATCAAGCAAAACACGCTGACCGAGACGAGTGTCATCGGCGTGTCGACGGCGAAGGAAAATTGAGGAGGGATGAAGAACCACGTGACTAATGCTGCCGAAAAAAACGTGGAGGCCAAGCCCGGGCGCAATCCTCCAATCCAGGAGCTGATGAACACCGCAGGAAAGAATAGAAGCCATACGTAAGGCTGAATTGCGGCCCAGAAGACCCATTGCAGCATGCCGGCAACGAGCGGCGGCAAGACCGCAATGAGCAGCATCCTGATCAATGATGGGGCACGAACTTTCATGCTGTCCCTCTTTGTGCGTTCTTGATCACGTAAAATGTGAACAAACGACAACAGCGCCGGAGAAATCGCCGACGATTAATCAGACTACCCTGTCCTGGAGGATTTTCATATATGCCGCACAGATATAGATACTTATCTATACCTGTATCTATATCAGTAGCCACACCATCATTATGGAAATAAAGTGGGATTGCTCATTTATCCCCTGTCTATATCAACCTGATGGGTGATGCCAATCCGGCGGGCTAGATTTGAGGCCCGGCGGATTGCGCGTACCGGAGCAGGCGAGGGAGCGACGAAAATGAAATTATTGAGGCGTCCGTCTGATGCTCAAACAAGCAAGATAGAAATCGTGAGCATTGATAAAATCCTCCGAGAGCGGCGCGCCGCCATGTTGCGCGTGGGAAATCTGCATTGCACCTTTGGTCGTGATGCCATCATCCAGCATCATGTCCAGCTGTTTCGCTAGGCGACCCGGGATGTTGTCGGAGCAGATGATGAATCCGCCGCCCATGCCGCGGACGGGCGCGTTGCGGATGTCGCTTGCATTCACTCCCCCCTTGGACAAATTGATTGGCGCATAGCCGCTCACGCGACTTTTCGAGGCGCTATGCGTTGATTCCGTTTCCGGTATCTTCTGCCAGATATAAAACGGTTCGTTTAGGGAAGTATTAAGCAGATCAGCGATGCGTTGATTGTCCTGGGTGACGCCTGTACTCTCGTTGTTTTGCGTTCTGCGCTTGTTGGCTTGACTGGTACCGCCTGAAGTAACGGAACGAATCTGTCCATCATAAAGAGCCTGTTCTATCGCCCTGAATTTATTGGCAAGGTCACTGCAATGTGAGCTTTCCAGCATCTCGCGCCCCTTGACGGTTAGTGTGACGAACATGGAGAAGATCGCCATGACGATGGCGGCTTGTATCAATGTGGAGCCGGATTGTTCAAGTTGCATAAAGTTGGTTATCCTTGGCTGATTAAGGGTGTTGCATATGGATACTAGCAGTATCCATTCTAAAAGTAGGGATTAATGTATCCGGACTGAATAAAATAGAATCCGCTGGATTTGTGCTAACAGGATAGCGACATACCGACAGCCAGCAGTCATCCCTTTTGGAATAAGCCTCCTTGCATCCAGCGTTTGCGTGACGCTACCTGACGCCCAGATAGATTTTCACCTTCATCACCATCGGGCCGACAGATTTAACGGCCTGTTTTAGCTGCGCTTCCGACACCCCCATTCTCTTTGTCCAGTATCGCAATTCCCACGGTTCGTTCACGTTGATGCGTTGCGGATCTTGCGGCTGACGGATGTTCAGATTGTCTGACATGTGGTTTGCTTCCTGAGAGGTGGGCTGTTTTTTAAAATAGCCTATCGTGCGCAGCAAAGGAATCGCCATGAATATCTATGCCTTTTCCGAAAAGATATAGATATTCTTTATCCTTGTACTGGGCAGCGATTTGGGAAACAATCCAAAACCCTATTGGCAACCATGGATATGGAGATCTCATGAATCGCAAGGAACTGATTGATGCACTGGCCGCCAAGACAGGCAGCAGCAAGGCAGATGCGGACCGTAACGCAGCAACTGATCTCCCGTCTATTGGAAGCCGCCTCGGCGCCTGTTCAGATCAGTGATTTTGAAGTGAATGTATCCGCCAGCATCGGCGTGACGCTCTATCCCGACGATGATGCCGATGCCGATATCCTGATGCGTCATGCCGATCAGGCGATGTACCTGGCAAAACAGGCAGGCAAGAATTGCTATCGCCTCTTTTATGTAGGCCGGTAAAGTCGAGATCAGAAGGTCTTGATCACCATGCTTGTCCTCAATCCGACTTGCTTTTGATGCGGTTAGATGATGCTTGCCGCAAAACCTAGTTCAGTGCACTGGGTAGCGTACAGGGCGACTTTCATTGCGGCGCGTCTCCGTGTTCGATGGCGGATGCCGTGATAAAGTGCACGCGTAATCCATGAATCGAGGGGGGGATATGGAACGCACGCTGTTATTGGTCGACGACGAAGCAGATATTACCTCCGCTCTGTTGCGTGTGCTGAGGAACGACGGCTACAAGATATTGTGCGCGAGCAGCGGCAAGGAAGGTTTGGCGCTACTCGCACAACACGATGTCGGCGTCATCATCTCTGACCAGCGCATGCCAGAGATGTCCGGCGTGGAGTTCCTGACCCAGGTGAAGGAGCTCTATCCGCACACCATACGCATCGTGCTGAGCGGTTACGCCGACCTTGATTCGGTGATGGATGCCATCAATCGCGGCGCCATCTACAAGTTCTTCGCCAAGCCGTGGGACAACGAAATATTGCGGGCCGAAGTGCTGGAGGCCTTCAGGCACCACGAGTTGGCGTGGGAGAAAGCGCATCTGCTGCAGGAGATACAGACCGCAAACGACCTGCTGGCGCAGGTCAATCTTGAGCTGGCGGAGGTGGTGTCGCACAAGGACAGTCAGATCGAGCATATCGCCCATTACGATGCACTGACCGGTCTTCCCAATCGCCTGCTGTTCAACGACCGTCTGGATCAAGAGCTGGCCCGCGCGCATCGGGAAGATCGTATGGTGGCCGTCCTGGCCGTCGGCCTGGACCGGTTCAAACAGATCAACGACTCTTTCGGACACCCCATGGGCGACCAGTTGTTGCAAGTGATGGCGGGAAGGCTGGCCGGCAAGGTGCGTGCGTGCGATACCGTGGCGCGCATCGCAGGCGACGAATTCGGCGTGGTGCTGACGGGCGTGAAAGCCGCGCATGACGTCGGCGATGTGGCGCAGAAGATAATCGATTCGATCGCGCAGAATCCCATGTCGATAGGCGACAGCGAAATATTCGTCACGCTCAGCATCGGCGTCTGCCTGTATCCGCTCGACGGGCCGAACACCGCGACGTTGCTCAGGAATGCGGATGCGGCCTTGCATCACGCCAAGACCGAGGGACGCAACAACTTCCAGTATTACGCCGCCCACATGAATGCCTCGGCATGGCAGCGGCTCCAACTGGAAACAGGGTTGCGCCGGGCGCTGGAGCGCGATGAATTCGTGCTCCATTACCAGCCGCAAGTCGATCTGGATCACGGCAAGATCATCGGCATGGAAGCGCTGCTGCGTTGGCAAAGCGCGGAGCGCGGTCTGGTCTCTCCCGGCGAGTTCATCCCGTTGCTGGAGGAGACCGGCCTGATCGTGCCGGTGGGCGAGTGGGTGCTGCGCACGGCATGCAAGCAGGCGCGCGCATGGCAGGCGGCCGGACTTTCCGGTTTTCATGTTGCGGTCAACCTGTCTCCGCTGCAATTCGGGCAGCCGGATTTCGCCGGGGTGGTGATCGCCATCCTAGAGGAATACGGCCTCGATCCGGCGCTGAGGATGATCGAACTGGAGTTGACCGAAAGTCTGCTGATGCACAACGTGGCCGGGACGATAGACACACTGAACAAACTGCACGCAACGGGAATAGAGTTCTCCATCGACGACTTCGGCACCGGCTATTCCAGTCTGAGCTATCTGAAACGCTTTCCGATAAGCAGTCTCAAGATCGACCAGTCGTTCGTGCGCGACCTGTCCAGCGACCGCAGCGACGAGGCCATCGTCACCGCGATCATTGCATTGGGGCACAGTCTGGGACTGAACGTCATCGCCGAGGGGGTGGAAACCGCAACGCAGCTCACGCGCCTGCGCGAGATGGGGTGCGACGAGATACAGGGCTATCTGTTCAGCCGGCCGGTGCCCGCGGCGGAAATGACGCATTTGTTGCAAAGCGGGGAAACCCTGAGTTTGCCTCCGGAGGAGTGATGGAACGCACACTGTTGCTGGTCGACGACGAAGAGAACATCACTTCCGCCCTGCTGCGCCTGTTGCGCGGGGACGGCTACCGCATCCTGCGCGCGAACAGCGGCGAAGCGGGACTGGAATTGCTGGCGCAGAACGAGGTTGGCGTGATCATCTCCGACCAGCGCATGCCGGGCATGACCGGGGTGGAGTTCCTCGGCCGGGTGCGCGAGCTGTATCCCGACACCGTGCGCGTCGTCCTGAGCGGTTACACCGAACTCAGCTCGGTGACCGATGCCATCAACCGCGGCGCGGTCTATAAGTTCCTCACCAAACCGTGGGAGGACGATCTGCTGCGTGCCAACGTGGAAGAGGCATTCCAGCGCTATGAACTGAAAATGGAGAACGTCCGGCTGGCGCGGGAGTTGCATCTTGCGAACGCAGAGCTGCTGCGCATCAACCATGAGCTGGAGCGGCGGGTGGCGGAAAAAACCGGCGAAGTCATGCGCAACCTGAACATCCTCCAGGTGTCGCAGGAAGTGCTGGAGCACTTGCCGGTGGCAGTCATCGGCATTGGCGACGACGGTGTGATCGCCATTGCCAATCGAGCCGCGCACCGCCTGTTCTCGCAGCAGGGAACGCAGGCCTTGCTGGGCGAGACGGCCGGCGATGTCATTCCGCCCGAATTACTGGCGTGCATGGCGGGCGCGGAATGCGAGAGGCAACGCCCGTACCTTTTGGACGATGGCCGGCAAGCCAGCTGCTGGTGCTGCAAGATGGGGGCGTTTTCGTTATCGAAAGGCTTCGTTCTCGTTATCGATGTCGGCATATGAAGTGAATCATTCCGCGATTCGGTCCAAGCCAATATAACTATGCGAATTACGATGGATAAGAAAGCGATTCTCGACCGCCTGCATCAGTTGCCCGCCATGCCGCGTGTGGTGCAGGAGGTGCTGGCAAGTTTCAATGATGAGCGGATCGGCAGCGCCGTTCTGGCACACAAGATCGCGCTCGATCAGGGATTGAGCGCCAAGGTGCTGCAGGTGGCGAATTCGTCCTTCTACGGCCTGCCGCGCGAGATCGGCTCGATCCAGGAGGCTGTGACGGTACTGGGCTTCGACACCGTCCGTTCGCTGGTGCTGTCGGCGGGGTTCATGCGCGCCTTCCCGGCCGCTGCGGGCAAAGGCTTCGACCGCGATGCCTACTGGCTGCGCAGCTTCCGGGTGGCGACCTACACCGAAGCGCTGGCGCAATGTCTGGGCAATGAGCGGTCGATGTCGTTCAGCGCAGGCATGTTCCATGATGTCGGCCAACTGGTGTTGGATGTATGCATGCCGGAACAGTTCGCCGCCGTGCTGGCGCGGCAAGCGGCTTCCGGTCTGGACTTGATCGAATGCGAGCGGGCAGAACTGGGGTTCGATCATGCCGAGATCGGTGCGGACATGGCCAGGCGCTGGAATTTTCCGGCCAAGCTGGAACATGCCATCCGCTATTGGCGCGCGCCGGCGCATGAGCCGTTCGAGGCGGTGACCGCGATGGTGCATGTCGCGGAGGAACTGGCGCGCGGCGCGGACGGCGAGGCACTGATCGACAGTCTGCCGGCAACGTTGCGCGACCGTTTGCAACTGAGCTGGCCGCAGCTGGAGGAATGTTTGCCGCAGCAGCAGCAACTGGATGCTACGGCCAGATTGATGTTGGCGACGCAGGATTGATGAACACGGATATTGTGAGGAAGGCAGCGGAGACCATGGATATTTCAAAGCGCAGCGCATCCCTGCTGGAGAATTCTCCCGCCCTGATCCTGCTGGTCATCGCCCTGTCCGTGGTGGCGGCCGAAGCGTCGGTGATGCTGCTGCTGAACTATCTCCCCCCGCTATCCTTGCTGCAGGAGGCGTTCGCCGATGCGGCCATGCTGGTCGTGCTGATCTCGCCCGCGCTGTATCTTTTCCTGTTCCGGCCCATGGTGTCTCAGCTGCGCCAGCGCACACATGACGCGAAAGTGCTGCAGGAGTCGCTGGGGGAGTTGCGCTCCCTCAAGTTCGCGCTGGACAGGCATGCCATCGTCAGCATCACCGATGCCAAGGGGCAGATCGTCTACGTGAACGAGAAGTTCTGCAAGGCAAGCAAATACCGGCGCGAGGAGCTGCTCGGGCAGAACCACCGCATTCTCAAATCCGGCGTGCATGAGTCCGGACTCTACAGCGACATGTGGGAAACAATCTCGAGGGGCAACGTGTGGCAGGGTGAATTGTGCAACCGGAGCAAGGACGGTGAACTTTACTGGGTCGAAACGACCATCATTCCCCTGCTGGACGAACAGGGGCTGCCGCGCCAGTACATCGCCATCCGCACCGACATCACCCGCTTGCTGGCAGTCACCGCTGCGCTGGCCGACAGCAAAGCGGAACTGGAACTGCGTGTGCGCGACCGGACGGCCGAACTGGAACAGGCCAAACAGGCGCTGGAGGTGGATATCAAGGCGATGAAGCAGCTCAACCAGAAACTGGAGGACGCGCACAGTCAGCTGCTGCAATCGGAGAAGATGGCCTCCATCGGTCAGCTGGCGGCGGGCGTGGCGCACGAGATCAACAACCCGATCGGCTATGTGTATTCCAATCTGGGCACGCTGGAAAAGTACGTGCAGGACACCTTCGGTATGCTCGAG
>JBDRPJ010000003.1:0-32794 GCA_043827165.1 Pseudomonadota bacterium | reverse complement strand
ATGCGTGAAACTTCTGCGCAACGCCAGCACCGCAAAGCGCTAAGAACATCACTTGGGATGGCAAGTCGCGAAGTGATCCCGCCATTGACGCTTTCCGCCAAAGGGGACGAGTTGATATTTGATGGCCAGGCTTACAGCCTTTTTTTTGCACATGGCGATTTGCAAATAGAACGCACATTTGCAAGTTGCCTGCGCAAGAAAGGATTTAGCGCGCCCACAAGGCAAGAAATACATAGGCGGGTGAAAGATCTGGTGGCAGCGTCTCCGTTGTCCTTCAATATTCTCGGCCAACCAGCAGTCGGCGCAATCAACAACCCCGGGAATGACGGCTGACTATGTATGAAGAGCATCTTGATAAAGGTCAATTTCGCGTGGTGACTACGCCGCCCGATGCAGGCACAAAAACCTACATTGAGAGCGACGATTACGAACATGCTGTCCGTCTTCAGGTAACTGGAAAATTTGACTCACTGGCTGACAAGGAGTTGTACGCAATGGCCCTTGCTGAGCTTTTGAATAACGCACGGCGATTAATTTGAAACCGCGATGAGCCAAGACAAAGTTTCCTATCCCCAGCCTCTACCGGAAGAGGTGGTCGCCTTGCGCGAGCGCCACGGCCTGACACAGACAGAAGCGGCAGAGCGCTGGATGACGACAATCAATACGGTCAAAAAATGGGAGTCGCCACTGGAGTCCGGAAACAATCGACGCGTGCATCCGCTGATGTGGTGGGCAATGAGGCGGATTCTTGGGGATAAAGGTTGAGGTGTACTGATGGCCGATCTGGTACTGCCGCTCAAGCGTGAATACTTCGAACAGATCAAGGCCGGTGAGAAGCCGGAAGAGTTTCGGCTGTGTACGCCGTATTGGGCAAAGCGGCTTGAAGGTCGCGAGTATGACCGAGTGGTGTTGACCCTTGGGTATCCAGCGAAAGACGATTCAGAGCGCCGTCTGGTGCGTCCGTGGCGCGGGTTTGTGAAGCGGCGGATTGCACATCCGCACTTCGGTGCGGAGCTGGTCGATGTGTATGCAATAGATGTGAGGTTGTCATGATTGAAAATACAGGTCTCGCTGATCTGGATATGGATGCAGTGGTGGACGGTGTGCTGACCAGATTTTGCAAGGATGAATCCGACCTAGACGCCACCAACTCATCATCGATGTAATCGAAGGACGTGGCAGCACGTTCTCGCTTGAAGGACCTGAAGGGAAAGTTTTTCACACACGCTCGCGCGTCTTCACCGATGCAGAGTGGGCAGAGATTTTGAACGAGAGTGCTAGGTTGCGCGATGTTTAGCAGTCCATAGCAATGAGTTGGAAGGAATCGATCTTAACCAGCGGCGTGCATTCGTTTCGGGCTATGTAGAATTTCTCAATTAACTCAAGGGTATCTTCCGTGCACTCCTAGGGCCTAGAGTCGTCGTGTCTGGCGCGCCCGAAGAGATTAGAACTTCCGCATTCAAAAGCAGACATAAACCGAAGTGGCTGAAGCGGCCTTTAAAGTTTGTGTTCAGAACTTCCGCTATGTGGGCACTACAGTTTTTCGGAAATAGCAGGAAGGCTTCAGCATGTTGTGCTGATAAATTTTCGCAGTGTTGTGCCCGGACGCCTTGGCGTAATACATGACGATGTCAGCGTTTTTGATTAGCGTTATTTGATCTTCACCGTGATCCGGATAAATCTCGATGCCAAATTGTTAGACCATTTGCCATGCAGCTTACTCGTTGCGACGGGCAATAGCTAAAGAACTTGAAGGACAAGTATGTTGCTTGGGGCATTGATATTCAGTCCCATCAGGATCCCCTGTACTTTCGAGCGAAAAATTGACTTGTTAAAAGTCAGCGCCCATAATTTACTAAACGTTCGTTTAGTTATGGGGTGATATTTGGCCATGGATAATCCGATGATCCAATCTATTCCAAAAAGAAGGACGAGGGAAGACATTCTCGGACTATCGGCATCGCTCTTCGCCCAGCACGGCTACGACGGGGTTTCCATGCGCGATGTTGCCGTTGCAGTGCGACTCACCCCCGCTGCACTCTACTACCACTTTTCCGACAAGGAGCAGCTCTATCTGGATGTAGTCAGATATGCATTCGAAGAAAAGGCGGGATCTTTGAAATCTCTTCTGACCGGTGAAGAAAACCCCTGGGTTAGGCTCGAAGCCTTCATCGCTTGGTTCACGCGCATGCTCGCCAAGGAGAAAGACTTTAGGCGCCTGATGCAATGGGTGCTATTAGACAGCGATGAGATTCGTCAAAAAAAACTAGCGGACTGTGTCTTCCTGGACCTATTCAACGCACTGCGAAGTATTGCAGGCGAACTTTCCCCAAATCATGACACCCATATGCTGGTCGTTTCGAT
The DNA here is from genome assembly GCA_043827165.1 of Pseudomonadota bacterium. Classification (GTDB taxonomy): domain Bacteria; phylum Pseudomonadota; class Gammaproteobacteria; order Burkholderiales; family Gallionellaceae; genus Sideroxyarcus. Next base: position 30,430 of record JBDRPJ010000003.1, on the reverse strand, counting down.
AATCGGTTTGGCTGCCTATCCGTTTGAAACACAGTCAATGCTACGTTTCTTGCCGGATTACCAGCGGCAGCATGAAGATCCTGAGGCAATTGCGCGTCATGTCATCAGCTTGCTGCGCACGGGGCTGAATGTATCCGGTGGGGGGGCATATTGAGCTAGCCCTAAACAAACTCATCGCAGCAGTCGTAACGGCACACACCGTATTCTTCAATCCTTCATAAAATAGGAGTACAGATCATGTCCAAAGCAAAACCCACAGCTGCCCGGAATGTGAAGTCGGAATCCGTAGCGGAGCAAAATCCACCCTTCAGCGCGGAGGAACGCTATCGAATGATCGCCGAAGCTGCCTATTTTCGTGCAGAGAAGCGCGGCTTCGTGGGCGGGGACATCGCGGAGGACTGGATACAGGCCGAGGCGGAAATAGACCGCAATTTGCAAGCAATCGAAAAAGGACAAGGGTTGACACCGACAGCAAAGGAAATCGAACAGCAAGTTCAGGCAGTTTTCGAAAGCGACACGGAGTTGGTCTCCGAGCGCGTGCGGGCGATCACGCTCCAGGCGCTCTCGGGAGGTAAGCTGGACAAGGAAACGCTCAAACAGGTGATGGCGGCTGTAGTGAAGGGCGCGCAGCAGGGCGACTCCCGCCGTTCCGGGCGCGGTGCTCAGGCGCTGAAGGAGGCAATTTTAAGCCTGGATGACGCACTGGCGGTTGCTGCGGAAGCGACCCAATTGGCAATCAAGGAGGCTGCCAGTCGTACCGACGAATTTTCCAGGGGAGAGCTGAAAAAAACTGTGGCAGACCTCGCCGAACTGGAGTTGCTGTTCATCGAAACCATTTCCGACGCGGCCGACAACACCGCTGGACTTACCCAGTCCATCTTGCGCGATCTGACTGACCATGCGGTCGCCAGCGGCACGGCGGTAGGCAGCAGGGTCAAGCTGGCATTGCCCGAACTGACCCATGCCATAGCCGACACCGCACGTGAGCACACGGAAATCGGGACACAGTTCATGCGCAATGAAGGTACCTTGCTCGCCAGCCTCGCAGCCGGAATGCTCAAAGGTATTGCAGAACGTCTGCAACCGGCATCTTCGGACAAGTCCATACCTCACTCATCGGCAAAGGATCGTTGATGTTGTGGCAAGCGATCAGCGCCGTCCGTGACGTGGGCCGCCTGCATGACATCGCCTCAATCCTGATCCGTTACGGCTTCGGCGATTTGGTGCGACGGATGGGGCTGGCCAATGCCTTGGAGCGGGCCGGGCGGGCGCTGCACTGGAACAACGCGGAAGAGTTCGCCCATCTGCCGCCGCCCGCGCGGGTGCGGCGCGCGCTTGAGGAACTGGGCCCGACCTTCGTCAAACTCGGCCAAGTGCTCGCCACCCGCGTCGACTTGTTCGAACCCGAATGGATCGCCGAATTCAGCAAGCTGCAGGACAGCGCGCCCGCTGCACCTTGGGCCGACATCTGCCTGCAACTTACCGAAGACCTGGGTGCGCCGCCCGAGGAAATATTTGCCGCCTTCGATCCCGAGCCCCTGGCAGCCGCCTCCATTGCACAGGTGCACCGCGCCCGACTGGATGATGGCAGCGAGGTGGTGGTCAAGGTGCGACGTCCCGGCATCCGTCCGATCATCGAAGCCGACCTGCGCTGGCTCTCAAGGCTGGCGGAACTCGCCGAGGCGGAAAGCCCGGAACTGCGTAGTTTCCACCCGCAGGAAGTGGTGCGCCAGTTCACCCAGTCGCTACGACGTGAGCTCGACTTTGCCGGCGAATGCCGCAATGCCGAGCGCATTGCGGAGAATTTTACCGGTTATGCCGATCCGGACTCGCCTGCAGTGCTGCATGACGGGGAACAAGGCGCACCCGTGCAATCGCCCGCCATCATCGTCATTCCGCGCGTCTACTGGGAATGGAGTGGCGAGCGGGTGTGTGTGCAGGAGTTCATCGAGGGCATTCCCGGACGCAAACTTGCCGCTGTCGATCAGGCCGGTCTTAACCGCAAGATACTCGCCCGGCGCGGCGCGCGCGCGGTGTTGAAGATGATCGTTGAGGACGGCTTCTTTCACGCCGACCCGCATCCCGGCAACGTGTTCTATCTGCCCGGAAACCGCATCGCCTTCATCGACTTCGGCATGGTGGGGCGGCTCACCGAGGAACGCCGAAATCAATTGATTCTCCTGCTACTGGGGTTGGTGAAGCACGAGCCGCAGCGCGTTGCCGATGTGATGCTCGACTGGACAGGCGACGCCGCAGTGGATGAGGACGGGCTGATGCTGGAAATCCAAGCCTTCGTCGATCAATACCACGGTGTGGCGCTGAAGCAGCTCAAATTGGGTGCAATGCTTTCCGACCTGGTGGCCATTCTGCGCCAGCACCGCTTGGCGCTGCCCACTGACCTGTTGCTGCTGGTCAAGGCTTTCGTCACGCTCGAAGGCATGGGGCGCGAACTCGACCCGGACTTCGATATGGCCGGTGAAGCCATGCCGCTGCTGGAACAGGTGCTGCGCGCCCGCTATACGCCGGTCGCACTTATCCGGCGCGGCTGGCGGACGGCGGGCGAAGTGCTCGCGCTGATGGCCGGTCTGCCTCGCGACCTCTCCCAGCTGCTGCGCGCCGCACGGCGCGGGCGGCTGGAGATCCATATCGATGTTACGCATCTCAAGCATGTCGGCAACCAGCTAGACAGCGCCGCCAACCGGCTGGTGGTCGGCATTGTTATCGCTGCACTCATCATCGGATCTTCCATCGTCATGACCGTGCCCGGCGGCCCAACCTTGCTGGGCCTGCCTTTCTTCGGCCTGCTCGGTTATCTCGGCGCGGCGGTCGGTGGCGTATGGCTGCTGCTATCGATCTGGAGGAGCAACAGGGCGAATCGGGAGTGACCGCGATGACTAGACAGCCCCTCTCCTCCGTTAACCGCCCGAAGATCGGCCTGGCGCTGGGCAGCGGCTCTGCGCGCGGACTTGCACATCTGGGCGTGATCCGGGCTATCAAGGAAGCCGGTATCGAGGTGGATCTTATCGCAGGCACCAGCATTGGGGCGCTAGTCGGGGCGATTCATGCCGCAGGAAAACTCGATGACCTGGAGACTACTTTTCAGACATTCGACTGGAAAAAGACCGCTTCCTTTTTCGATGTCGTACTGCCCAAGTCCGGTCTGCTCGACGGTGCCAAGGTCAGTGAACTGGTGCGAACTCATATTCACGCCGACACCATCGAAATGCTCGCCAAGCCCTTTGCGGCCGTCGCAACGGACATTGTCAGCGGAGAGGAGGTCGTCATCCGCTACGGCGACGTGATCGAGGCGGTGCGCGCCAGCATCTCGGTGCCAGGCATCTTCACCCCGGTGCGCAGCAACGGGCACATTCTGGTGGATGGCGGCCTCGTCAACCCGGTGCCGGTGAGCGTGGCCCGCGCCATGGGGGCCGACATTGTGATCGCGGTCGACCTCAACCACGAGATCATTTCCGGCAAGAATATGAAACCGCTGCGGGACACCAAAGCAGCGCATAGCGCAAGCGACAATGCTGCGGGCAGGTTCTCGCGCTGGGGCGGCGACTTTCGCCTGTCGATGAAAGGCATCAAGCAGAAACTGCTTGCCGGAAACAATCCAGTCTCTGCGCAGTTTTCGCGCTGGGCCTCGACAGAAGAGCCGCTACCCAACATTTTCGAAGTGTTGCTGGCCTCGATCAACATTATGGAAGTCCGCATCACCCAATCCCGTCTGGGTCTTGATCAGCCTGATATCATTATCCAGCCGCCCCTTGGGCACATCCGTTTTCTGGAATTCAGTCGCGCCGAGGAAATCATTGCCATCGGCTATGAGCACACACAGCGGCAACTGGCCACACTTTCACTCCATACAATTAGTAAAAGGAACACAGCCACGAGATAAAAGAATTCCACGCCGTACTGCTGGTGCCGATTTTTGTAATGATGAATCCATTTGATCCCGCACTAGAGAGGGAGCCGCAGCCAGAAGCGGACTTTCAATCCTTGATGAAAATCGAAACCAATTCAGCAGGTGCTTGGACCCCGCCGGAAGCCATGCCCGCCGGAATGCACGAGGCGATGTTTCTCTCGCCGCTCTATTACTTCATCGAGATGGGCTACGGCATTCTGTTGAAAGGAGCAGGACTAGATGTGCTGTGGGATTCGCTACTGGGCTTGGCGCTGCTGGGAATGGTGATCTTCGGCTTCGGCGTCTGGCGCTTCAAGCGGCAGTTCGGATAGATAGAATTTGGCCGATTAAGCTGACAAATAATTTGCGGTGACTACCTTAGGAACAAACATGATGAACGGTTCCATCGGGGAAAGAGAAGTACCTGACTATGGACAACTGCGCGGCGTAGCCTCCAGTCGCGCTTGGACAGATTAGGGTACGATAACTTACGGCAGGACAGTGCGCCTTATTTTGAAGTGCTGGATGTCCAGCGCGACCTGCTCGCTGCCGAACAACAATTGCTACAGTGCGCCGCGAAACGCTGTCGAGCTGCGTGAGCCTGTATGCCACAATAGGCGACGGCGGATAGGAATTCGTTAAGCCACAAGCCCCGGCAACCCGTCCTTTCAATTGAAAACGCAAGGAATCCACATGCATGCTTCTATCAAGAAAAATCTGTTTCTGGCCGCCGTGGCAATCGTTATTGTCCTGGTCGCATGGGGTGGCTGGAGCAAGATGCGGCCCACGGGGCCGGGCGATGGCTTCGTCAGTGGCAATGGCCGCATCGAGGCCACAGAGATCGACGTCGCCACAAAATACGGTGGCCGCGTGGTGGAAATCTTTGCCCGCGAAGGCGATTTCGTAAAAGCAGGTCAGGTGCTGGCGCAGATGCAGATCGATGTACTCAAAGCCCAGCACGACGAAGCGCGTGCCCAGCAGCAGCAGGCGATCAACGCCGTGGCCAGCGCTGAATCGCAGGTCAAGGTACGCGAAAGCGATCTGGCCGCTGCACAGGCCGTGGTGGTGCAACGTGAGAGTGAACTGGATAATGCCAAACGACGCTTCGCGCGTTCGCAGACTCTGTCTGCCAAAGGCATGGTGACCATCCAGCAACTCGACAACGAGCGGGCCGCAGTCAATGGCGCTGAAGCGACGCTGACGGCGGCGAAGGCGCAGGCGATGGCAGGCCTATCTGCTATTGCCGCAGCCAAATCCCAAGTCACCGGCGCGCGCTCGACCGTGGCGGCGCTGGGCGCGACCATCGCGCGCATCGAAGCCGACATCGCCGACAGCCAACTCAAGGCGCCACTCGATGGACGCGTACAGTACCGAGTCGCCCAGCCCGGCGAGGTGCTTGGAGGTGGCGGCAAGGTGCTCAACATGGTGGATTTGAGCGATGTTTATATGACCTTCTTCCTGCCGGAAACGGTGGCTGGCAAGGTCGCGCTGGGCAGCGAGGTGCGCATCCTGCTCGATGCGGCGCCCGGCTACGTCATTCCAGCTCAAATTTCTTTCGTTGCCAGCGTTGCGCAATTCACGCCAAAAACGGTGGAAACCGCCAGCGAGCGCCAGAAGCTGATGTTTCGAGTCAAAGCCCGCATCGCCCCGGAGCTACTCAAGCGGCATGTAAAGCAGATTAAAACCGGCTTGCCCGGGGTGGCTTGGCTCAAGTTGAACCCACAGGCCGAATGGCCTCAATCGCTCACGGTGAAAGTAGCTGAGTGATAATCCGTCCAATTCATGGCGACGTGCCAGTCGCACGCCTTACCAGCGTCAGCCTGCGCTACGGCAAGACGTTGGCGCTGAATGCCATCGATCTGGAGATTCCTGCCGGCTGTATGGTGGGCCTGATCGGCCCGGACGGTGTCGGTAAATCCAGCCTGATGGCGCTGATTTCCGGGGCGCGTGCGGTGCAACAAGGCGAGGTCGAGGTGCTGGGTGGTGATATGCGTGCGGCACGCCACCGCAACCGGGTTTGCCCCGCCATTGCCTACATGCCGCAGGGCTTGGGCAAGAATCTTTACCCGGCCCTGTCGGTCGAAGACAACCTGCAATTCTTCGGCCGCCTGTTCGGCCACAATGCGGGTGAACGCAGACGGCGCATCGATGAACTGACGAAAGCGACGGGCCTCCACGCTTTCCTCGATCGTCCGGCAGGAAAACTGTCCGGCGGGATGAAGCAGAAACTGGGACTGTGCTGCGCACTGATCCACGACCCGGATATGCTGATTCTCGATGAGCCCACCACCGGTGTCGATCCGCTGGCGCGCACTCAGTTCTGGTCGCTGATTGCCCATATCCGTGAGGCACGCCCGGGCATGAGCGTGATGGTGGCGACCGCCTACATGGAGGAGGCCGAACGCTTCGACTGGCTGGTGGCGATGGACGCGGGCCGGATTTTCGCCACAGGGTCGCCCAAGGAACTGCGCGAACGCACCGGCACTGCAACGCTGGAGGCGGCCTTCATCGCGCTGCTGCCGGAAGAAAAAAAACGCGGCCATCGGGCAGTCGTGGTGCCGCCGTTTGCCGATGGCGAGGATGTTGCCATCGAGGCGCGCGACCTGACCATGCGCTTCGGCGACTTCACGGCGGTCGACCGCGTCAACTTCCGCATCCACCGCGGCGAGATTTTCGGCTTCCTCGGCTCCAACGGTAGCGGCAAGACCACCACCATGAAAATGCTCACCGGTCTCTTGCCGCCGTCCGAGGGCGAAGCCTGGTTGTTCGGGCAGAAAGCGGACGCGCGCGACATCGCCACGCGTCGGCGCGTCGGCTATATGTCGCAGGCATTTTCGCTGTACTCCGAACTCAGCGTCGAGCAGAACCTGGTGCTGCATGCGCGCCTGTTCAGCGTGCCGGAATCGGCGATCCCGTCGCGGGTAAGCGAACTTTTGGCTCGTTTTGGGCTGGACGGCGTGCCGGATGCCATGCCCGACAAATTGCCGCTCGGCATGCGCCAGCGCCTGTCGCTGGCGGTAGCGCTGGTGCATGCGCCGGAGCTGCTGATCCTGGACGAACCGACCTCGGGTGTTGATCCAGTAGCACGCGATGCCTTCTGGCAGTTCCTTGTCGATCTGTCGCGCACCGACAAGGTGACGATCTTCATCTCGACCCACTTCATGAATGAGGCCGAGCGCTGCGACCGCATTTCGCTGATGAATGACGGTCAGGTGCTGGCCAGCGATGCGCCAGGGGAGATTGTCAAAAAGCGCGGTGCCAAGACGCTGGAAGAAGCTTTTATCTCTTATTTGAAGGACGCGGCCCCGGTCGAAGCAGAGGCGATACCCGACACCGTGACCGCCGCGCCTCAAGGCATATCGGCGCACCCGCGGATGCGGCGCCGCGGCTTCGATTTTGCGCGCGCTTTCAGCTATACCCTGCGCGAGGCGCTGGAACTGCGGCGTGACCCGGTGCGTTTGGTGATGGCGCTGTTCGGCAGCCTGATCCTGATGCTCATCATGGGCTACGGCATCACCATGGATGTGAACGATCTTAGCTACGCCGTGCTGGACCGCGACCAGACTAGCCTCAGCCAGAACTATGCCTTGAACCTCTCCGGCTCGCGCTATTTCGTCGAGCGGCCGCCGATTGCCGACTATGCCGACCTCGACCGGCGCATGCGCAGTGGCGAACTGTCGCTGGCCATTGAAATCCCGTCGGGTTTCGCGCGCGATGTACAGCGCGGCACCCCGGTGCAGATCGGTGCCTGGATCGACGGCGCGATGCCGCAGCGGGCAGAAACCGTGCAGGGTTATGTGCAGGGCATGCACCAGGGCTGGTTGATCGATATCGCCAAAACCCGCTTCGGTCAGGACATTACCGCCGGTGCGGCCAGCATCGAGACACGCTTTCGCTACAACCCTGATGTGAAGAGCATGCCGGCGATGGTGCCGGCCGTCATTCCCCTGTTGCTGCTGATGATCCCGGCCATGCTTACCGCGCTATCCGTAGTGCGTGAAAAGGAGCTGGGCTCGATCATCAATCTCTATGTCACACCCGTGACGCGTAGCGAATTCCTGATTGGCAAGCAACTACCCTATATCGTGCTGGCCATGCTCAATTTTCTGCTGCTGACCCTGTTGGCCGTGACCCTGTTCGACGTGCCGGTCAAGGGCAGCTTCCTGACCCTGACGCTGGCGACGCTGATCTATGTCGGTTTCTCCACCGGCTTCGGTCTGTTCGCCTCCACCTTTACGCGCAGCCAGATCGCGGCGATGTTCTTTGCCATGATTGGCTCCATGCTGCCGGCCATCCAGTTCTCCGGCATGATCAACCCGGTCTCGACGCTCGAAGGTGTCGGCCGGGTGATCGGTGAAATTTACCCTGCCACGCACTACATCACCATCAGTCGCGGCGTGTTCAACAAGGCGCTGGGGATGGCCGATCTGCAAGCGGCATTCGTGCCGATGGCGTTGGCGGCTCTGTTCATACTCGGCCTGTCGATCGTCCTGTTGAAAAAGCAGGAGAAATGATGATGAGCCGAGCGTCCAACATCTACCGTCTGGGCATCAAGGAGCTGTGGAGCCTGCTGCGCGACCCGATCATGCTGGTGCTGATCGCCTACAGCTTCACCTTTCAGGTCTACATCGCCGCTACTGCAATGCCGGAAGGGTTGAGCAATGTGCCGATCGCGATCGTCGACGAGGACGACTCGCCGCTATCGGCACGCATCACCTCTGCTCTTCGCACGCCGGAATTCATGCCGCCAACGCGAGTAACGCTGCCCGAGGTCGATACCGGCCTGGATGCGGGGCTCTATACCTTTTCGCTCAATATTCCGCCGAACTTCCAGCGCGACGTGCTGGCGGGGCGCACGCCCGCTATCCAGCTCAATGTGGATGCCACGCGCATGAGCCAGGCCTTTACCGGCAGCGGCTACATCCAGCAGATCGTGATGGGCGAAATCAACGAATTCGTCCAGCGCTATCGCGGCAGTGCCGCGCCACCGGTCGACCTAGCCTTGCGGATGCGCTTTAACCCGGCCTTGACGCGGGCCTGGTTCGGCTCGCTGATGGAGATCATCAACAACGTCACCATGCTGTCCATCGTGCTGGCCGGCGCCGCGCTGATCCGCGAGCGCGAGCACGGCACCATCGAACACCTGCTGGTGATGCCTGTCACCCCCGCCGAGATCATGCTGGGCAAGATCTGGGCTATGGGGCTGGTCGTTTTGCTGGCTACCGCATTTTCGCTAAACTTTATCGTGCAGTGGGCGCTCAAGGTGCCGATTGAGGGTTCGGTGACGCTGTTCCTGATCGTCGCCACATTGCACCTTTTCGTCACCACGTCTATGGGTATTTTCATGGCGACGCTGGCGCGCAACATGCCCCAATTCGGGCTGTTGATAATGCTGGTATTGCTACCGATGCAGATGCTCTCGGGCGGCGCCACGCCGCGCGAGAGCATGCCAGTCCTCGCGCAGAACATCATGCAAGTTGCGCCCACCACGCACTTTGTTGCAGCCGCCCAGGCCATCCTCTATCGCGGCGCCGGTTTCGATGTGGTTTGGCCACAAGTGCTTGCGCTGACCGTTATCGGCGCGGTGTTTTTCGTCGCCGCTCTGGCACATTTTCGAAAGAGCATCAGCCAAATGGCTTGATGCGCTGACCAATTAGTTACCGCGTTGAATTACTGAGGGTGCAGTCCCGAAACGATGGAATTATGAATACAATATGTTTATTTATAACATCCTATCGAACAGAGCGCGAGCCGCTAGCGTGGCCATGAAGACCCTATGTCATCTGATGACCCTATAGATAAGAAATTTGGCGTAAATCCTGACGTACTCAAGCTGGGTCTTGTGAGCTTATTGACGGATCTTAGTTCTGAGATGATTTTTTCCGTCTTCGCGATTTTTTTTACTACGATCGCAGGGGCATCGGCGGCATTGCTTGGCATGATAGAAGGATTTGCCGACTTGTCGGCGTCCTCGTTGAATTACTTTGCTGGCTGGTTGTCGGATCGAACTGGAAAGCGCAAAATTTTTGCTTTTTCTGGATATGCTTTCTCAACGCTGGCCAAGATTATTTTGCTAATCTCCAGCTCAGTTATGGGCCTGAGCATCTTTCGCGTCATCGAGCGGCTGGGCAAGGGCTTCCGCGGACCGCCGCGTGATGCGTGGCTTTCCACAGTGGCTGACAAAGACACAAGGGGATATTCATTCGGAGTGCACAAGGCTCTCGACAAGTCTGGTGCAGTTCTTGGTCCATTGGTGGCGTACGGACTGCTATTGTGGCTTGGGGAGGGGGTCTCGACTTACCGAATTTTGTTCTGGGTTGCACTCGTTCCCGCCTTGCTCAGCATCGTCGTCTTGAGTCTTATCAAGGATCAGCCGGGAGTTCAGCACCAACGCGAAAACATGTTTGAATCTTGGAAGACCCTCAGCCCGGAATTTAAGCGCTACCTTGTTCCAGCAGGCCTGTTTTCACTGGCCTATTTCAGTTTCGGATTTTTGCTGTTGCGTGCGCACAGCGTCGGTTTTGCAGTCAAGGACATCGTGTTGCTTTATGCGTTATTCAATATCGCATTTGTCGTTGCTGCACCTCTAATAGGCAAGCTAGGCGATCACGTTGGAAGGGCACGTATGATCATGTTGAGCTACCTGATTTATTTTCTGATGTGCATCGGTTTCGTTTTTGCGACCATGCAATGGCAAATCATCGTCTTGTTCATCGTCTACGGCGTGTTCTTTTCAATCGACGAAGCCCAAAGCAAAGCGTTTATCGCAGATATCGAGTTGGAGCGGCGTGCGTCTGCGATCGGCCTCTACAATTTTGTGACCGGCCTCATTTACCTACCTGCATCGCTGATCGCTGGGGCGTTGTGGTTGTTGCATCCGGCGAGTGCTTTTTTTGTGGCTGCTTGCCTTAGCCTCATTGCGTTGATGGTTTTTGTGTTCTTGCGCCCAGGCCAAAAGCATTGTTCTGATGCATCCCCCCGATGACCATAATTTATCAGTTCAGAAAAGCTAGCCTCGATGGCCAGCTTTTTGCAAAGGATCTCGCTATGAATCGTACAGTGACCGACAATCAGCAAGAGCTCTCAATGTCTGCTTCATGCGGCCAACCGCATCAAATCGGGATGCCGGCCGGATCCGCGTTTCTCAATTTCCGAGGTTCCGTCCAACTACGGACGGACTCCCCCTTCTGCGCCTTACGTTGCGAGCACTGTCCACTCAGGAGTTGCCGAGACAATGACAGACGAGCAAATTGCCCAACTGGTGATCGAGTCGGAGTCGGTGTCCGCTACGGCGGCTGTCGAAGTGCGCTGCGCGGGGGCATGGACCGTGCAGGGAATCGCCCGGCTCGAAAGGCGCTTGGAAGTTCTTTCCTGGCCCGGCGAGGGAGACCTGGCGATCGACGGCTCGGCGATATCCGCGCTCGATACCGCGGGTGCGTGGTTGCTGCGTCGGACTATGCATTCCTCACTTCGGAAAAATTGTAGCCTATGCCGCGCAGCAGGCTCATGAAGAAGTGGCCGTCGTTATAGCTTCGGCATGAAACGCAACCGATCATTGGCAGCGCCTTCATAGCGCGGCGCGTAAACTGCACCCCCCACCGAGAATTCCCAGACCGGCGTTGACGGCTTTGCTTCCGTCGTTGCCAATGGTGGAATCGTACTGAGGGGTAGGTCGGGGATCGGCTCCATACCTACATTGGCAGCACGGGCAGAAAGAGGGATAACGAGGCTAAGAGGCAGGATAATTTTTCTCACATTGGCTTTCTTGTAGTTGATGGCTGCCGGGATTTATTGACTGCAGCGATGTTACCAAAGTATCGCATTAAGGAAGGTTCGAGCAGGGCATCGCGGCCGGGATCGGTGACGTTCGGTCTCACCGTGGCGCGCTTCCACCGCCCAGCCTATACCGGAGTTCGAGTACGATCAGCGTATCGCCTGGTGACGGGAAAGTATTCTTCCCCATGGGGGGGGGCGTTCGGGCGGGTGCGGGGAGAATTTTCAGTGCGCGGTGGAAGGATTTTTGCCTTTACGCGTGCGGGTGAGGTGAGATTCGGATTTTCTTAATGACAAAATCGGCATTGACCGCAGTGCGGCGGTCATGGACACTTGGACACGTTTGGTTGAATTTCCTATCCTTAACCATTGGGCGACAGGGTTGTAAACGGCTATGAACCACGGGACTGAAGCCTGCATGGCCACTTTCTTTACCGAACAAACCCCCATAGCCATAAGGCTGAATCTGTGGTCCGGATTCAGCCCTTGCGGGCCGTTTCAGGCACTGGCATGCCTACTGTTAGGCGGACGACATTGAAATACAGGCTCAACCCTATTAGGAAGTAAAATTGACCAAACTCATTTACCAGTATTTTTTTCGGGGTTTGATTACCGCCTTGCCACTCGGGCTAACGGTCTATCTGCTCTATATGTTCCTGCGCTGGAGCGAGTCGGTGTCTATGCAGGCGATACGGCCATTCATCGGCAAGTTTTATGTGCCGGGCATGGGCTTGCTGCTGGGGGTCACGCTCATACTTTTACTCGGTTTTGTAGTGTCGCAACGCGGTGCGGGAAAGCTGCTGTCACTGGTGGAGCTACCCTTCACCAACCTTCCTGTGGTCAAAAGCATTTATTCTTCACTCAAAAATTTCGCCGATTATTTTTCACCCCAGCGCAGCAAATCCGCCCAGCAAATGGTGGTGATCCTCAAAATGCCGGGGCAGGATGTCGAAATAGTGGGACTGATCACGCGCCAGCATGTAGACGACCTGCCTGCGGGCTTTCTGCAAGGTGACCGCGTGGCAGTTTATCTGCCGATGGGTTACATGATCGGCGGCTACACGGTATTTGTGCCGCGTGACTGGACGCAACCGATCGACATGTCGGTGGAAGATGCGATGCGCGCGTCCATGTTTGCCTGGATGAGCGCGGCAGGAAGCGACGATTCGCCCAGCCCCACGAAGTCACGATCCGATAGCGCCACCAGCTGATGTAAAGTTCAACTTCATGCCAATCGGGCGCTATGCCCAACGCCTGCGTTGCTAGATGGTCTGGGTGCGCCGGGCGGCGCGCCCAGATTTCCCGCATCCGCTACGGCCACTGGCGCTGCTGCACCGCGTGTGCGCCGACAGTGAAACCGGCACTAGGCTAGCGCTCGACCGGCGCGCGGGAATGGCTAATAGGGGACCACGGTTTACCACGAATTAAAAGTTCACCGTCCATCACCCTCCATGCGGAAATAGCGCCGCTTCCGTTGAGCACTGCATCCGGCCGGGCGAATATGGTATTTGGATTATTGTTAACGGTGTGCTTTGGTTATAGTATGTTTCCAGTTGATTCCGCCGCGCGCTGTGTCGTATGAGCGCAGGTTGTCCGGACTATCGCGGCATTCAAGCCGGTGAAGCATCACCGGTTAAGACTGGCCTGCCGGGTTTCATCGCCGTACCGCAACTGCCGATGTATCGCATGTGTTAATTGTGTTTTCTGGTCACGTTAATACTCAAACTACAGGAGGTCTTGTCATGGCAAAAGCACTCGTCTTGTATTACAGCATGTATGGGCATATCGAAATAATGGCGGATGCCATCGCCGAGGGAGCGCGCCAGGTGGACGGCGTGGAGGCAGTGATCAAGCGTGTGCCGGAAATCATACCCGAAGACCGGGCTCGCGCCATGGGCGTGAAGCTGGACCAGAAGGCGCCCATCGCAACCACCGAAGAGCTGGGTAATTACGACGCAATCATTTTCGGCACGCCGACCCGTTTCGGCAACATGGCCGCCCAGATGCGCAATTTTTTGGACCAGACCGGCAAGCTGTGGATGAACGGCGCGTTGATCGGCAAGGTCGGCAGCGTTTTCGCCAGCACCGGCACGCAGCACGGCGGACAGGAAACGACGATTACCTCCTTTCATTCGACGCTGCTGCATCATGGCATGGTGATCGTCGGCGTGCCGTATTCCTGCACTGGCCTCACAGTGATGACGGAGATCACCGGCGGCTCGCCTTACGGCTCTTCGACCCTGGCCGGTAGCGATGGCAAGCGCATGCCGAGCGAGAATGAACTGGAGATCGCACGCTTCCAGGGGCGGCATGTCGCCCAGATTGCCAAACGCCTGACGGCGAATTAGCCGGGACTTTCCGAAAGCCGCTGGCCGGTATAGGTGGCAAGGACCATATCGCTTATTCACCCTGGAGATCGGCTTGGTCGAGGCCATGCCGCGGCTGGTTTCCACGTCATCCTCGGCACAAGTGCTGCAGTAACGGCGCTGTCAGTTTCCGGGCTGCGCGCACCGCACTGCAGGCGCTGGCAGAACATCTCTATCCCTTGTGTTCTACTAAGCGCCGCATGTGAGGTCTGCAGGCGGTGTTCGGGGAGGAGCCCGAGATCATCAAACTGTTCGAGAGCCATCCATCGCTGCCAGCGCAGCGCTGGTCTGGCTCAACAGCGCCCCCAAACAACCTACGCGGCGAATTCGTGCTGCTGGTTTCCGGCGCCCCGCTGGAAACTGGCGCGATAGATGCCGAGACCGAGCGTATCTTGAAGCTCGTGCTCAAAGACTTGCCGCTCAAGCAGGCCGTGCAACTGGCCGTCCAGATCGCTAGCTCCAGACGAAACGAGCTGTATTAACACGCACTTTCCCCGAAAGCCCCCGAGTAAGACGGTGCCCTGATGCCGTTGCTGGCATCCCTTTGATTGCAATTTAAGCAAGTGTTTGATACGCTAGTTTGAATTCGCAATCAGAGCAGGGCTGAAATGAACACACCGCAAAACTCGACCGACTTCCAGGAAACCACACGCGACCGGCTGCTGGCCGCTGCGCGCGAAGTGTTCGCCGAACTTGGCTTCAAGGGCGCAACGGTGCGCGAGATCTGTCGCCGCGCCGAGGTCAACGTCGCGGCGGTGAACTATCACTTCAACGGCAAGGAAGCGCTGTTCATGGCCGCCCTGGAACTGGAGCCGATCGTGAACCTGATCGGGACGAGCCGCGAGGGGGACAGCGCCGAGATGCGCCTGACCCGCTTCATTCGTGAATTCATGACCCGCCTGATGGATGGCGGCTGCACGCCACACAGCCAGCTGATCATGCGCGAACTGCTGGAGCCGTCACCGGCGCTCGACAGCATCGCCAGGGAGATCATGGTTCCGCTGCACGAACACTTGGCTGGGCTGGTGCGCGAGATCGTGGGCGACGCGGTCGCGCCCGGGAAGGTGCGCCTCTGTGTGTTCAGCATCTTCGGACAGTGCACCTATTACCGAAACGCGCGGGAAATAAACCGGCACGTGTATCCGGAGCTGGAATACGACGCTGACGAGATCGAAACGACAGCCAATCACATCGCCGAATTTTCGCTCGCTGGACTGCAGCGGGTGAACGTCAAATGAATCACAACAGCAATCGCCACCGATCACAGGAACGGAGAATCGACATGACACGCAACAACTCGCAAATCTTCACTGGAACTACGCTGAGCAGCCTGACACTGGCGCTGCTGCTGCTGCTGAGCGGCTGCGGCGGGGGCGAACAGCCGAAGAAACCGGTCGCCGGCTCGGCACCGCCCCCGCCCGAAGTCGGGGTGATCATTGTTAAGTCTGCTCCAGTGACGCTCACCAACGAACTGCCCGGTCGCTTGCACGCTTACCGCACCGCGCAGGTGCGTGCACGCGTGGAGGGTGTTGTCGAGAAACGAATGTTCGAGGAAGGCAGTGACGTGAAGGCAGGTCAGCCGCTGTATCAGATCGACGTCGGCAACTACCGCAGCAATTACGAAGCGGCCCAAACAGATCTGTCGCTGGCAAAACAGAACCTTGAACGCGCTAAACAACTGCTCGAAGCTAAAGTGGTGAGTCAGCAAGAATACGACCAGACCGAGGCAAGGTTCAAACAAGCCGAAGCGGCCTATTCGAAAGCGCGCGAAGACTGGGACAACACCCGCGTGCCGGCGCCGATCTCCGGTCGCATTGGCCTTTCGATGGTGACCGAGGGTGCATTGGTCGGGCGTGGTGAGGCGACGCTACTTGCCACCATCGAACAGACCGACAAACTGTATGTGAACTTCTCCCAGACCGAGTCCGACATCATGCGTCTGCAAAAAGCGGTCAAATCAGGCGCCCTCAAACGCAGCGCATCAACCAGCATCGAACTGGTGCTGGAAGACGACAGCATCTATCCACTGCCAGGCAAGTTGCTGTTCACCAACATGGCCGCCGATCCGTCTACGGGCAGCGTCACCATGCGCGCCGAGATCCCCAATCCCGAGCATGAACTTCTGCCCGGTATGTTCGTGACCATCCGCTTCCCCGAAGCGCTGGCCGAAAACGCCATCAGAGTGCCTCAGAGTGCGGTAATGATGAGCACGCAGGGCCAATTCGTGATGGTGGTAGATGCAGAAAACAAGGTTGGTCCGCGCCCGGTGAAGGTCGGCAATATGGCCGGCACCGATTTCGTCATCAGTTCCGGTCTGCAGGGAGGCGAGCAGGTGATCGTGAACGGCTTGCAGAAAGCTCGTCCCGGCAGCGTGGTGAAACCGGTGCCGCTGCAAACTGTAGCGGACGCAGCTCCCGTTCCAGCCGAGAAGAAATAGAGGTAAACCGTGATCGCAAAATTCTTTATCGACCGGCCCATCTTTGCATGGGTCATCGCCATCATTATCCTGTTGAGCGGTGTGCTGGCACTGCGCAACTTGCCGGTCGCCTCCTACCCGGCAGTCGCGCCACCCGCCCTGGCCATCACGCTCGCCTATCCGGGCGCATCGGCACAAGTGGTGGAGGAGACCGCTGTTGCGCTGGTGGAACAGGAACTCAATGGTATTGAGAATCTGCTCTATATGGAGTCGTCCTCCGAACAGGGCATCGGCACCATCACGCTGACCTTCGCGGCGGGCACCGATCTCGACGTGGCCTCGGTGGAAACGCAGAACCGCGTCAAGCGCGCCGAGGCGCGCCTGCCCGAGGAAGTTCGCCGCGTCGGTGTGACCGTCGTGAAATCGGCGCGCAACTTCCTCATGATCGTCGCGCTGATCTCGCCGGACAAAAGCCGCGACAACGTGGCGCTCGGCAGCTATGCCGCCGCCAATGTGCTGGAGAGTGTCCGCCGCGTGCCGGGTGTGGGGGAGGCGATGATGTTCGGCACCGAATACTCGATGCGCCTGTGGCTGAAGCCGGAGAAACTGCATGCCTACGGCCTGACGCCGGGCGATGTCAGCCGCGCGGTACGGGCACAGAACACCCAACTGGTCACCGGCGAACTCGGCCAGTTGCCCGCCTTGCCCGGCCAGCAGCTGAATGCGGTGATTGTCACCAAGAGCCGCCTGTCCTCAACCAAAGAATTCGGCAACGTCATCGTGCGCGCCAACCCCGATGGTTCCACCGTACGCGTGAAGGACGTGGCGCGCGTGGAATTGGGCGCGCAGGATTATTCCATCACCGCGCGCATCGACGGTCAGCCTGCCTCGGCCATCGCCATCCGCCTGTCACCTTCGGCCAACGCCCTAGACACAGCCAAAGCGGTGAAAGCCAAGATGGAGGAATTGTCCAAGTTTTTCCCCAAGGGGGTGGACTGGCTGGTGCCGTATGACACTTCCAAGTTCGTCGAGATCTCCATCAGCGAAGTAGTGAAGACGCTGGCGGAAGCGATGGTGCTGGTGTTCCTCGTCATCTGGCTATTCCTCGGCAACCTGCGCGCCACCTTCATCCCCGCCATCGTGGTGCCGGTCGCGCTGATCGGCGCGGTGGTGGGCCTGTATGCCGTGGGCTATTCAATCAACACGTTGACGCTGTTCGCCATGGTGCTGGCGGTGGGTATCGTGGTGGACGACGCCATCGTGGTGGTGGAGAACGTTGAGCGCATCATGACCGAAGAGAACCTGTCGCCGCGCGCAGCCACGCGCAAGGCGATGAGCCAGATCTTCGGCGCCATCATCGCGATCACGCTGGTGCTGTGTTCGGTGTTCGTACCGATGATGTTCTTCGGCGGTGCAGTCGGCGCGATCTACAAACAGTTCGCGGTCACGCTGATCCTCACCATCCTGTTCTCGTTGTTGATGGCGCTGACGCTCACGCCGGCGCTGTGTGCCGCGCTGCTGCGTAACGATGCCGGCCACGAGATGGTGCCGAAGTCGGGCTTCCTTGGCTGGTTCAATCGCCTATTCAATCGCACAACACAGCATTACAAAGCGGGTGTGACCAACGTAGTAAAGCGTACCGGCCGTTACATGCTGGTGTACGCCGCGCTGCTGGCGGGCATGGGCTGGCTGTTCCTGCATCTGCCCAGCAGCTTCCTGCCGGAAGAGGATCAAGGCTACTTTATCAACATCGTGCAGCTGCCGGCCGGTGCCTCGCGCGAGCGTTCGCAGGAAGTGCTGTCGCAGGTCGAGCAATTCTATCTCAAGCAGCCAGAGGTCGATCATGTCATCGGCGTGCTCGGTTTCTCTTTCTTCGGTCGCGGGCAGAACGCGGCGATCGCCTTCGTGCGCCTCAAGGACTGGGATGAACGTCCCGACAAGGATAGCTCCGCGCCCGCACTGGTGAAGAAGGCCAACATGGCGCTGTTCCGCATCAAGCAGGCGTTCATCTTCGCCATCAACGTGCCGCCCATTCCCGAGCTGGCTGCTGTTGGCGGTTTCGATTTCCGCCTGCAGGATCGCTCCGGCCAAGGGCGCGAGAAACTCATGGAAGCGCGCAACATGGCGCTGGGCATCGCCAGCCAGCATCCCGCGCTGGTCGGCGTGCGCCCGGAAGGTCAGGAGCCCGCACCGCAGCTGCAGCTGGACATCGACCGCCTGAAAGCGCGCGCGCTGGGCATTGAGATGGCCGATCTGAACGAGACCTTGCAATCCACGCTCGGCGTCGCCTACATCAACGACTTTGTGCGCGAGGGCCGCATCCTGCGCGTGCAGATGCAGGCCGAAGCGGGCGTGCGGTCAACGCCGCAGCGGATTCTACGCATCCCGGTGCGCAACGCGCAGGGCGGCATGGTGCCGCTGTCCGAGATCGCCTCGGCGCATTGGGCGGTCAGCTTGCCTAAGCTCGACCGCTACAACGGCATCCCCTCGGTGAAAATCGCTGGCAGCCCCGCACCGGGGCGTAGCACCGGTGATGCACTGAAAGCGATGGAAGAAGTGGCTGCGCAGTTGCCGCCCGGCTTCGGCTTCGAATGGTCGGGCACCTCCAGTGAGGAACGCAGTTCGGGCGTGCAGGCACCGTTCCTGTTCGGTCTTTCGCTGGTCGCGGTGTTCCTGTGTCTGGCCGCGCTTTATGAAAGCTGGACCGTGCCGGTTGCTGTCATCATGGTTGTGCCGATCGGTATCCTCGGTGCGCTGGCCGCAGTCACCATGCGCGGCCTGCCCAACGACGTGTACTTCAAGGTCGGCCTCATCGTTATCATCGGTCTGTCGGCGAAGAACGCGATCCTGATCATCCAGTTCGCGCGCGAGCTGCAACAAAAAGGACACGAGCTGGTCGAGGCCACGCTGGAAGCATGCCGCCTGCGCTTCCGACCCATCCTGATGACCTCCATTGCTTTCATCCTCGGCGTGCTGCCGCTGGCCATCTCCACCGGCGCGGGCGCCAACGGACGCCATGCCATCGGTACCGGCGTGATGGGCGGCATGATCGCGGCGACCGTGATCGCGGTGTTCCTGATACCGGTGTTCTACGTGGTCATCAGCCGCCTTTTCCCCACTAAACCAGCCATTCCGCAGGAGCAAGACCATGAGTGACAAGCGTATGAACAAACAACTCATGGTGCTGGTTTCCGCCGCATTGCTGGGCGCCTGCTCGGCCGGGCCGGACTACAAGCGCCCCGAGATGCAGCTGCCCGAGCAATGGGCGGCGCAGCAGGCCAGCGATAAAGCCGCCAAGGCGGCGAGCGAACGCTGGTGGAATCTGTATGCCGATCCGGTGCTCGACAAGCTGGAAAATGAGGCGTTGGCCCACAACGCCGACGCGCAGGTGGCGATAGCGCGCGTGCTCGAAGTGCGCGCTCAGCTCGATGTCGCGGAGTCCGCGCAGTATCCGAACGTGAGCGCCAACCTGAGCAAGACCCGCAACCAAGCCACGCTCGCGGGTTCATTCCCGCGCCCGGCGACCGCACCGCGCATCAACACCACTACGCGCGCCACGCTGGACGCTAGCTACGAGCTCGACCTGTGGGGTAAGTACCGCCGCAGTTCCGAGGCGGCGCGTGCAGAGCTGTTCGGTGCCGAGGCCAATCGCGATGCGGTGCGCCTGACACTCACCGCGCAGGTGGCGCAGCAGTATTTCGCACTACTGGCTTTCACCGCGCAGGAAGACACGGTGAAGCGCGCGCTGGTCAACCGTGAAGAGCGGCTGGTGATGGAGAAGAGGCGTCTCGAACTGGGCGTGATCTCCGAGTTCCAGCTGCATCAGGCCGAGGCTGAACTCGCTACGGCACAGGCGCAGCTTGCCAACATTGAGCTGGCACGCCAGCGCCAGGAGACCGCACTTGCGCTGCTGCTCGGTCGCTCGCCGCGCGAGGTGATGAACGTGCAACTGGAGCACGGCACGCCCACGCTCAACGCGGTGTATGTGCCGGACGGTCTGCCCGCCGAACTGCTGCTGCGACGGCCCGACCTGAAAGCGGCGGAGCAGAAGCTCATCGCGCAGAACGCGCGCATCGGCGAAGCACGTGCGCAATATTTCCCCTCCATCAGCCTCACCGGCTACTTGGGCAGCGAGAGCGTGGACATGGCCAAGCTGTTCACCGGCCCCGCCGACATCTTCCAGTTCGCCGCAGGTATCAGCCAACCTATCTTCAATGCCGGCCGCATCAGCGGCAACGTGAAGGCCAGCGAGGCGCGCCGCGACCAGGCGTTGCTGCAATACCAGCAGGCGGTTGCTGCCGCCTTCGGCGACGTGCGTAACGCTCTGGCTGCGCAGTCGGCCGCGCGCAAGGTGCTGGAGGCGGAGGCCATGCGCAGCCAGGCACTGGCCACGGCCAGCAAGCAGGCGGAATTGCGCCTGCAAGTGGGCAGCGGCAGCCGCACGGAATTCCTAGATGTCGAGCGCAATCAGTTGCAGGCCGACCTCAACCGCTTCGAAGCCGAGCGCGCGCAACGCGCGGCGGTGGCCGATTTGTTCAAGGCGCTGGGCGGCGGCTGGCAGGAAAGCAAGCAGAACTAGGGAAGCTCAGAAGAATCCTCCGCCCCTCTCCTGCGCGTGGGAGAGGGGGGGGGCGGAAACATCAGCAACCCCAAAGCGGCATGTCTCTGGTCTGTCGAACGGCGAGCGGACTTAATTCTTCCAACCGCGCTTTCGTCTAGAAAGGCGGGACTGTATCCCGCCAGTTCTTCATCTTTCTGGCACCGAAGCCGACCTGTGTTGTCGATGCGACTACCGTTGGTCATTAGAATGGAGTAAGTTAAAAATGCCCTGTGTTCACCACGCCAAAAGTGATCGCTTTAATGCGATGTACATGCTACTAACAAGTCTGCTAATGGCAGGTTGCGGCACCATAAATTCCACTGCAAGCACGCCACAAGAAGACCCGTTCGAATCGTTCAATCGTGGTGTATACAAGTTCAATGACAAGCTTGACCAGGCCGTGGTCAAACCGGTTGCACAGGGTTATGACAAGGTCGTACCCAGTCCCGTGAAGATCATGGTAGGCAACTTCTTTTCCAATCTGGACGATGTGGTGGTTACCGCTAACGACCTGCTGCAATTGAAATTCAAGCAAGCTGCCAGCGATGGTGCACGCGTGGTCTTCAATTCCACTTTTGGTCTGTTCGGCTTGATAAACATCACTGACCGCCTGGAAAAACACAACGAAGATTTCGGCCAAACGCTCGGCTACTGGGGAGTGCCGAGTGGCCCATATTTGGTATTGCCCATTCTGGGGCCGAGTTCTATCCGCGATGGAACTGGACGCTACACGGATAGCTACCTTAGTGTCATCAGCAACACCAAGCATGTTCCGACGCGTAATAGCGCTTGGGCGCTTGAAGGTTTGGACACACGTGCCGGCCTTTTGGAGCAAGAGAAAGTGCTGGATGATGCGATCATCAATCGCTACAGTTTTATTCGGGATGCATATTTAATGCACCGACAGAACTTGGTGTACGACGGCAACCCGCCGCGCCAAAAGTTTGATGATGATGAATAGCCATGTTTGGAAAGCACCAGTTAATAGAACTGCGTGCATGTTTGTGCGAAGATCCCAACGCTTCTTTGAGTCAAAGGAGTTGATGGAGACTTAGATAAAACCGGGCGTAAACACTCCGAAAATTGTGCATCTAAAGGGGATGTTCTTGCAAAGATCCCAGAACGAACATGAGCGCTAAAACAAAATCCAGCCCCCTGTTAGTGCAAGCCGCGCAGTGCTTGCCGGGACAGCATCCGACCGCGCAGGAAGAGACGCGCTGGCGTTTGCTGCGGTCGGCGACAGAGGTGTTCGCTGAAGTCGGCTACCACGCAGCGACTACACGCGAAATTTGTCGGCGCGCCGAGGTCAATCTGGCCTCTATCCACTATTACTATGGCGACAAGGCCGAACTGTACCGCGAGGTGTTTCGCCTGACTTTCCTGAACGAGTGCAATACATTTAATACGCTAGACATAGAACATGTCTCGTTAGAAAACGGGCTACGCGCTTTTTTCCAATGTTTTTTCCCGGTGGGAACTGAAGAAGCCCCGAAGCTGCAATTGTTCATGCGGCTGCACGCGCGCGAAGTTGTCGAGCCAAGTGGCGTGCTGGACGATGCCATGATGCGGACGTTACTCCCCAGTCTCGGTAAGCTGCAGACGATGCTGTGCCGCGAGTTCGGCTTGGAGAAGCCGGACACGGAGCTGGATTGCATGACCATCGCGCTGACCTGTTTGGCGACCTTCTATTTCCATAACCGAATGGAACTTGATAATTTCGCCCCGAAGCTGATCGAGGGGCAGCGGGCGCGTGAAATGATGACCGAGAGGCTGGTGGGATATGCCATCGGGCTGGTCGAATCCGAACGCAAACGCCGTTCTTTAGCCCACTTGGCCTACATTACCTAAAATTGTACTTCATTCTTTTTACGATGTTTTGGTGTTCGGATTGTCATCTACCCCGTGTGACTGAAGACGCAGCTATATACCGGACATGTTCAGAAGATGTCTTTGCGGCAGCTTTGGTTAAGGGTTGTCGGATGTCAGCCCGTACGCGCAGCTCGCCAAGATACAGCAGCCCGTTCCGGGCTGACGTCGGACAACCGCTCCAAGGAGGAAACCGCGTGGGGTGCCGCTGCACTTAGATCAGCGCGCGGCTATGGGGATTTGATGGGTTATCTTTCGACCAGAAAAAGCTCGATGTACTGCTGAAGAACATTGCGGACAAGTATGAGAGCATCCATCGGGTCGAACTGATCGTGGTCAAGAAGGCACTGGATATGGCCCAGATTCTGGAAAAATACAAGCTGGCCGAAGAAGATCTGAAGCTTATGCTTGAGGATGCGAAGGCTGTGTCAGAATCGCTGAAGAGCGGCGATGCAGACAAAATGATTCATTGAGAATTGCAGCGTACCGTTTCATTAACCACCACGTAGGAGAGTAAAACATGAACCGTAAGGAATTGATTGACGCACTGGCAGACAAGACCGGCAGCAGCAAGGCGGATGCAGATCGCAACATCGCAGCACTGATCGAAATCATCACCGGCGCACTGAAGAAGGGCGACAACGTTGCATTGGTTGGCTTCGGCACGTTTGAAGTTCGCAAGCGCGCAGCACGTACCGGCCGCAATCCTGCTACCGGCGCAGAGTTGAAGATCAAGGCCTCCAAGGCTCCGGCGTTCAAGGCTGGTGCTACTCTGAAAGCCGCAGTGAACGGCGGGAAAAAATAGGAGTAACGTTTCATATAGGGGCCTCCTCTCCATTTTTGTATTGGCGGCCCTGACTAACTTGGCAAGACGCACTATAAGGGAAAAAGTTGATGGGTGAGCATACGCGCAAGACAATCGCGCCAGAAAAGTCGCCGCAAAATGACAACTGGCTCAATGGCATGTTACTGCCTGTCGATTTCGAGATATTTAAGTTTGTATCTCAAACCTATCAGGCTGCTGCAAGGATGACCATGCCAGTAGAAAATCCAAGTGCGCGTCCGATTCTTGAGATGAATGGAAAACAATACTCTTTTTCGGACATGCCGATTAATCGTGGCATGCTGGCAGCCAAGGGGCAATTGAACGAATTGGAAGCTAAGAATCATCAAGCATATCTGAGCCGCCTCATGCACTTTGGCGAGATATTGGAGGCGCGTGAGCGGTTGGGCGACCTGATCCGCGAGGGTAATGAGCCTGGTGCTCTTATGATTTCAGAAGCCGTGATGTATGCGGCTGCGACCGCGAAGATGTTCGTCTCTGGCGAACACATGGGATACGACATCGATGATGTAGTCCAAGTCGCCCATGATTGGGCTGCATCACATCCAGACACTGAATGACTAGCAGTTGGAATGACGAAAGTAAATGCGAATAGAAGACACGCGAGCTGCGTTGTTGTCGCCAATTCAAGAGAGTTAATCCAGTGCTAAGTTACAGACTGCTGAAGAATCACGGTGGAATCATGCTGATTGGTGACTATGGCACGCTGAAGGTGTTGCATGAAGTCATCCATGATGTGAATGAGCGTTCTCTGCTGATTCGTGATGTTGAAGGGTTTTTTATTGGCCTTGCGTATGACGTTAGAAAGGCATTTGAACGTCAGCGCGAGATTATCGAGCCACCGAGGAATTTTGAAGAGCAGGGCGTTCAATACGGCGTTAAGATTTTATGGCCAGTATTGTTAGCCCAACATCGCATATTGCGAACGTCACTTGCCTTCATAGACTCTGGAAAAAAGCATCAGGCCATCACGTACGCGCTTGAGTGGGTAATTGAAAATGCGCTGCAGGATGACTTTGAAGGCCTCGCGCCATTGATAAAAGATAGGTGGCTGCAACTCGATCCACAATCTCCCGTGCTTGAAGAAAAGATTAGAAGCAGGGCTGCTCAATTCTGTGCATGGTCAAAGTCCGAACGAAAAAGACACATGGTCAATCTTCTTGAAAGCCTATCCTCGTTGTACTCCCTCATTTACAAGATGAGAGCAAAGTCCGGAGAGGTCGGCATGATTTCACCGGAACAGTACGATGAATGGATTGGTCAGGAGTGCCCAGATCCGAAGGTATAAAAAGTTGCTCGGGGCATGTTGTGAAGCATCAGAATCACTCAAACTAACATAAAGCTGGCAGTTGAATAAAATGACACGCTCTGAACTGATAAAAAAACTGGCCGACCGTTTTCCGAAATTCACCATCAAAGATTCAGAACTGGCAGTCACCATTATCTTGGATGCCATGGCTGACACCATGTCCAGGGGAGGGCGGACTGAGATCCGCGGTTTCGGCAGTTTCTGCCTTAACTACCGCCCTCCGCGGATGGGGCGCAATCCAAAGAACGGAGTCTCAGTTCCCGTTCCCGGCAAATATGTCCCACGCTTCAAGGCTGGTCTAGAACTGCGCGCGCGAGTCGATTATGGTAGCCCGCATCCTTGAGGCTCTACTAGCGTGATTCACGGATTAACTTTGCTTTCGTTATCAATCAAGTCCACTAACGTAAATCGAACTTCAAGGGATAGCCATGTCGTCTCAGAAAGAAAACCTGAAAGTCATCATCGATCAACTGTTGTCCGCCCAAGAGGCAGCAGAGATGCTTTTCGAGAAACTGCAACGCATGGAAAGCCATACGCCCCATCTCTGCGCTGTTACAGCGGCAAGCATTTCAGATGGCCAACTCCTGACCGGTCGTGTTCTTTCAAATCTGTCCGTAGCACAACGCGAGATTGAATCCCGGCTGCCGGATTATGCTTTCGATTCTGGAGTTCATTGGGCGGCTGGTAAGCTCAATCTTTCTGTGGCATGTATGTTTCCTACGCACCTGGATATGATGCTTTCCCACCATGACGAGGGAATCAGACAAGTCGCAGTACGTTGCGGCGATCTGAGTGAAGAACAGTTGCAGAAAGCGCTTCATGACCCAGAAAGCTGGGTAAGGCAGGCGGCGGAGACACGCAAAAGGGATGGGAACAAATCTTCAATACACAGGGATTTGCCGATGGTCACGCTAAAGTCTATCGCCAGAGTAGGTAAGCAGTAACAAGTCAGGTTCACGGTCGAATCAGCCATTTACTTTCGAACTCTTCGGCAGGAATCGGTCGGCCGATGTGGTAGCCTTGGGCAAGTTGGCATCCCAGAGTAAGAAGTGCATTGGCCTGCCCAGCCTGCTCGACTCCCTCGGCAAGCGTTTCCAGTTCCAGATTTTTTCCCATGGCGATGATGGTGCTGACGATGGCGTAATCGTTATGATCGGTCAGCATGTCCCGCACAAAAGAGATGTCGATCTTCAACTTATTCACCGGAAAGCGCTTGAGGTAGGAGAGTGAAGAATATCCGGTGCCGAAATCGTCAATGGAAAGCGAGAACCCGGCGGAAGCCAGCGCACGGGTGATGTCGATGGCGCGCTCTGGGTCGCGCATCATGCCGCTTTCCGTAAGTTCTAGTTCAATGTGACTAGCTGCAATACGGTGTTCCCGGGCGATCCGTAGCATCCGGTCTACGAAATCGTCATCCTCGAATTGTTTTGCCGCGACATTGACTGCCACCTTGCCTGGCATAGGACAATCCCGTTTCTGCCAGAGGTGTACCTGACGGCATGCTTCGTGGAGTGCCCATTCGCCCAGGCGCCCAATCAAGCCACGTTCTTCAGCGATGGGAATGAAGTCTGCTGGTGACATGGTACCCCACTCGTCATCTTGCCATCTGGCCAGCGCTTCAGCCCCTGCCAGTTTGCCGTTGGAAAGATATACTTGGGGTTGATAGTGGAGCTGTAAACCACCGTTCACCAGCGCTTCTTCCAGTCGCTTGGCAACGGCGATTTTCCGGAGCAAATCCTCGCCCATTTCAGAACGGTAAAAACGATAGCCGCCGCCATCGCCCTTGGCACGGTACATGGCGATATCGGCATGCTTGAGCAGATCTTCTGTAGATCGTCCGTCTTCCGGGAAGACCGCGATACCAATGCTGGCGGATAGCATGAAACTCTGGCCGCTGATATGGAAGGTCGCGGACAGCGCACGACCGATTCGGTCGGCGATATGACCAGCCGTTTGCACAGAATCGGCGGCAATAATGACGAACTCGTCGCCCGAAAGCCGCGCCAGGGTTTCATCTTCCCGCAAAGCCAGCTTCAAGCGGCGAGCAACCTCGGACAGCACCAAGTCGCCCGCATCATGACCCATGGTATCGTTGATTTCCTTGAAGCGGTCGAGATCGAGAAAAAACAATGAAAGCCGTTGGCTACGCCGTTCCGCTACTGCCAGTTCATGCCTCAAGCGGTCCATGAACAGCGCGCGATTGGGCAGGCCTGTCAAGGTGTCATAAAAGGCCAGATTTTCGATCCGCATTTCGGCGGTCTTGCGGTCCGTAACGTCCTGGATAGTGCCAATCCCCATTGCCGGCTGGTGGTTGCTGTCGAATTCGATCTCAGCCCGCTCTTCCACCCAGCGCGTCTTGCCACGCGCCACTATGCGGTGCTGGACGTGATACGGCGCACCATTGATCGCCGCAGCCCAAGCGGTATTGACCATTTTCCGGTCATCTGGATGGACTCGGTCGAGATACAACTCATAACTGATTGGCGCATCCAAAGGCAGCCCAATGATTCTGGACACTTCCGGTGTCCAAGAAAAGGTTCCGGTCTTGAAATCCAGCTTCCAGCTTCCAATATGTGCCACCTCCTGAGCGTGCAACAAGGTAGCCTCGCTCTCCTTGAGCGCCTGCTGCAAACGGGTTTGCTCGGTCATGTCTTCCACCACGACCAGAATACGGGCTTCTTCTTCTTCTTCTTCCGCAAGACGAATGCCAGTGAGGGTTACACGCACTGGATTGCGCGCTGATGCTCCGACCAATCCCATGCCGAGTAGCAGATCGTGCTGGGCGATACCGGAATCGCGCACCTCGCAGAGCTTGTCGTTGAGTCCGTCGGCAACCACAAAGGAGAGGAAAGAGCGTCCACGCATGTCTGCTTCAGTCAGATTGAATCGCTTGAGAAATGCACGGTTCGCGGAAAGTACGGTGAAATCAGAGGTTAGGACGACCAACCCATCAGGAATGGCGCAGAACACCAGTTCCGCATATTCCTTGAGCGCAAGAATTGACCGGCGGTCAGCGTGGATGTAGGTGTCGACGGCAAGCCCCATGTCCAGTAGGACGATCTTGAGGAGTGCTTGCAGGGTGGGAATGTATTGTTCATGTTTCTCGCCCATTCGTTGCCATATTTCAGGCATGATATCCACAAGGTATTTGGCGTACGCGCCGAGATACCATTGCGTTTCCAAGCCGATGCGCTGATGTGCAATGCCGACGCGCAATCGGTGACGGACATAGTCGGAGCCATAATTCCCGGCAGTGAGAGAATCGAAGTATTCGCCTTGGGTCTGTTTCAGACGCCCCAGCGTTTCGGGGTCTGGTATGAAGCGACGCGTTTCCGGGAAACGCAGCATGTGGTCATAGAAGCGTTGGGCGAATTCAGGTCCCAATCCATCGAGTACCTCGTGGAGTTTTTTCAGGAGATGGATATCTGCTTCAGAAAAGCCGAGGAATGCCTTGCGTGTCGAAACTTCCGCATCGTTCAGGCCGAGGGCCGCAATCACTGACTCGACAGTTTCAGCAACCGGCTTCATTTCTCCGGCCCTCGCTGCCACCCATTCGGAAGAGACGAACCGGTCGTTATGCTTGCTTGCTTGCTTGCTTGCTTGCTTGCTTGCTTGCTTGCTTGCTTGCGCAATGTTCTTTCCATTACACGATGATTGTTATTTTTCATGGACTCATCCGATTACATGGCGGTGGTGCACCGAACGTCTCGCAAAAAGCATGGTACAGCTGACGCTCCAGCAAACGCCAGTCTTCGTTCACTACACGGTACCTTACTCTTGCGCCCCCCTCAGCTAGTGCGCTGAATAATAATACACTACCATTGCCGCGCAAATGATCTGACAAACGCTTGCGTAAATTTCTGGTCGAACCGATATATACAACCTGTGTTCGCTCAGTCGACAGTTGGCTATCTGTCATGACGGTATCCTCACATGGACTGGTCGCGTGGATTTCATATACGCCAGAATGGGAAGGGATCACGGCGCTGACTCCCTGTTGCGTCATGGGCAGGAGAGGAGAGAACCCACCAGCCACGGACAAATAGCTTTCACGTCCGGCACGGCGACGCCAGTCTGGAATCGCCAGATGATGGCGTATCGCGGCGACCGAGCGCCGCGTGATCGAAACTCCATATTGCTGCGCGAGAAGTGAGGCGACAGCCTCATCTGGCAGAGGATGTTCGATACGCCCCTCCAGAATCAGCGTTTTTTCCAATTTCATCAAATGATCAATGCGATGGCAATGGAGTTGGCGCGCGTTGGGAAGGAGTGTCGTTAATGGCTGAATTTTGCCATCCGGCATTTTGAAGGCCAGTCCACGCACTAGGCGCGACACTCTACTTACGTCGGCCACCATGGGAAGTTGGGCACGCTCTGCCAATATTCTCGTCAGACGCGCTTGGGGCATGGCTGCCAGATCAAGCGGATTCCCAGACATCAAATATTCCGCCTGAACGTTAATGAGCGAATGCATCAATGCATGAGTCAATCGGTTTCGGCTATTGATGAGGCGTAGCCGATGAAGCATGGAATGTATTTCCGGCAAAATACCTTGCGCTAGTTTCATGCGCTCTATTTCGTCCTCGTCGAAGCGGTATTCGCGGACGAAGGCCGTCCGATGGTAGACAAAGTTTGGGTAACCTTCTGACGTGCGAATTTCCCCTAATGCCAAAGGTGCACTTGAAGATCGCTCCACAGTCTGTGCGCACAGTACTGCATTATTCAGTGCTGATACTTCCATATGGGGTTTGAGCAAGCGGAAATGTGGAGAAAGCTCAATTTTTTCTACGCTACGATCATAGGCCTTGAGCGGTAAAGTGAGAAAGCGAGCGAAAACGATTTTGCCGAGCGTGGCGGCATCGAGGTTGTTGTTCTTCAAAGCGTCTCATCGTTGTATTGACCTGAATTTCATCAGACCATTTGTCTACACATTGGCGGGTGCAATGCGGGGGGCAAGAAAGTTGGAAGTATAGCCGAGCCACAAGCCAGAACTATGCGGCCGACGAAGGGCGTCCCTCCGGAGTTTGGTAGTGACGAATCTAAAGAAGCTCAGCTTCCATCATAAACCGCGATTCCTGCCCATCCTCAAGCGAACTGCTGATTTCAAGCCGGTTCCTGGAGCGCGTCATACCGACGTAGAACAAGCGCCTTTCCTCGGCCTCGGTAGAATCAGGGTGGGGGAGGTTCCCGTCCTCGGCCGCGATGATCCATACGTTGTCGAACTCCAGTCCTTTGCTGCCATGCAAGGTTGAGAGAACGACCTCGGCCGCGGCAGTGTCCGAATTCAGCCTGGTCAGGGTGTTCAGCCGCTGCGCGAGAGATCCATTCAGCTTTGCCACGATGTTGGCCAGC
>JBDRPJ010000002.1:0-45815 GCA_043827165.1 Pseudomonadota bacterium | reverse complement strand
CACGGTGGCGACTCGCTGTTCACCGGCATGCTGGAAGCAGCTTGGTAAGTTTGAGCTGACGTAAGGGTTCCGGTTCGCTGGGATCCAAACCAAGCACAAGCACCAATGAAACAGGGGAGACTTCGGTCTCCCCTGTTTTTTTGTACATTGCATCCAGCGCGGTATCGGCAACAATGCGATATCCGCCGTTGTGAGGAATAAAAAATGAATATCAGCGTAGAGCAGATTGCTGAGGAAGCATTATCTTTGCCCAGTGAGGCACGGGCGCTGTTGGCGGATCGCCTGGTGGAAAGTCTGGATCCTGCTGAAGACGGCTATATTCACCAGCTTTGGATCAAGGAGGCGCGCCGGCGTATTGATGATGTACGAGGCGGGCGGGCAGAAACAATTGCCGGAGAGGATGCTTTTTCCCAGGTGAGAGCGGCGGTTGTTCGATGAAATATCGGTTTCACCCAGAAGCGCTAAGTGAATTTCAAGCAGCGGCTGTCTATTACAATAAACAGCAACACGGCTTGGGGTTGCGTTTCATCTCTGCAGTACAAAGTGCAGTTGACCGCATCGTAGAATCCCCCAATTTGTGGCGCATCTTTGAAGGTGATGTGCGTCGCCCCAACAACACACGATCAAGCCAACCTACGGGGCAGTGTGGTTGATCGATTCCGGGCGAATGCCTTCGCTATCAACGCGCAAGGCGTTGGCTTGTGTATCCCAATCGCCCAGCACCCAGCGTTCGCAGGTGTGCCCGTCCAGATGATGCAAATGTTTCGCCGGTCGGTGGGTGTGGCCGTGGATGAGGCGCGGGGAATCGTATTGGCGTAGCAGGTCGTGTACGGCTTTCTGGCTGACATCCATGATGCCCATGGTTTTGCCGCGTTTCGATTGTTCGCTCTGCGCGCGCAGTTGCTCGATCTGCGCCTTGCGCTCGGGCAGAGGTTGGGCAAGGAATTGTGTGCGCCAGTCGGCACTGCGCACGGTGTCGCGGAATTGCTGGTAGGCTGCATCGTCGGTGCACAGCGTATCGCCGTGGCTGAGCAGGGTGGGTGTGCCGTAGAGGTCGATGAGCGTCGGATCGGTGAGCAACTTTGCACTGCATGCGGCCGCGAGTGCTTTGTCCATCAGGAAGTCCCGGTTGCCGTGCATGATGAAGATTTGCGTGCCTTGCGCGGCGAGGGCGGAGAGCGCGTTGCAGACCGTTCGATGGAAGGTGCTGTCAAGGTCGTCGTCGCCGGCCCAGTATTCGAACAGGTCGCCAAGGATGTAGAGGGCTTCGGCCTGCGGCGCGTAGTGCTGCGCGAAGTGCAGGAACTGCTCCGTCGTGCCCGGATGGGCCTCGCTCAGGTGCAGGTCGGAGATGAAGAGGGTGTGGGGCATCTCTAACTATTCGTCACACCGGCGGAGGCCGGTGTCCAGCGAAAATAATGAGGCAGTGCAACGCACTGACATAATGCCATTATTAATAGAACCACTGGATTCCGGCCTTCGCCGGAATGACGGAATTTAGATTATTAGAGATAACCATAACTTGAGATTCCAAAAAGTTTGAATCTCTGGTTTCCAGCGTTTACTGAACGACTTCCGCCTTGATGATGATGACGTCCTCTTTCGGCACGTCCTGGTGGAAGCCACTGCTGCCGGTCTTGACCTTGCCGATCGCATCGATCACGTCCATGCCTTCGACCACTTTGCCGAACACGCAATAGCCCCAGCCGTCCTGGCCGGGATAGTCGAGGAAGCTGTTGTTCTTGGTGTTGATGAAGAATTGCGAGCTGGCGGAGTGCGGGTCGCCGGTGCGCGCCATGGCGATGGTGTATTTGTCATTCTTCAGGCCGTTGGCGGCTTCGTTCTTGATCGGGTCGTTGGTTTTCTTTTGTTTCATGCCGGGCTCAAAGCCGCCACCCTGGATCATGAAGTTGGGGATGACGCGGTGGAACACGACGTTGCTGTAGAAGCCGCTGTTCACATAATCGAGGAAGTTTTGCGTGGTGATCGGCGCTTTTTCAGCGTCCAGTTGCAGGGTGAAGGTGCCGTGGTTGGTTTCGAATTTGACCATTTTCAATTTTCCTTTGGTTAGAGATGCGGCTTGGGCGGGCAGGATGCAGAGTCCTACCAGCAGTGAGGCGAGGAGGATGCGAAGCAATTTCATTATCAGGCGGCTCCTTCATAGACGATCTGCCAACGACCATCGCGTTTTTGCCAGTACTGGCGCTTGTGCATGCGATTGCTCAGGTTGTTGCTGTCGTATTGCTGTTCGAAATCCACCACGACCAGATCCTGCTGCGTCGGGTAGGGGAAGATGCTGAGGTTCTCGATCTTCACCTTGATCCAGGATTTGCCGCCATTGACCAAGCGCTTGTGCGCGGCAAAGTCAGAGAGCGTGGTGATGCCGGCATTGAAATCTTCCGCATAGTGAGACAGATACCGGTCGGTATCGCGGCTCTCCCAGTCGCTGCGCCATTGCTCGATGGATCGCATCAAGGCTGCGCGCTCCAGATCGTCCGACTCGCCCAGCCAGTCGATGCCGTTGGTGATGATGACCGGCGTGGTGCCGACCTGGATGTCGCGTCCCAGCCGACTCAGGTCGGCATTCGACAGTACGACACAGCCGTTGCTGGCGCGCGGTGGGCGGCTATAGGTGTCCGATGGCGTGCCATGCAGCCAGATGCCATGACCTTTGCGCCCCTGACGTTGATCCCACTCGTTCGGATAGCTGATCGGGTATGCACCGGAGCCATACAAGTCGGCCAGTTTGTGGCGCGGGATATAGCTGTCAACGAAATAGACGCCGAGCGGGGTCTTCTGATCTCCCTCGATCACCTTGTCCGGCCCCTTTTTGCCCATGCTGATGTAGAAGTCGGCGACGTAGCGCGGCTCACCATTCACGTTCTCGTAGAGATAGAGCGTGGATTTGCTGGTGTCGACGACCACCACGTGATGCTGCTTGGGGTTGAGGCGCCATAGATAACGCGGCACGGCGACGGGTTGTTGCTGCTGCGCGCGATGCAGACGCACCTGCGCTTCTTCCCGTAGATCCTGCACCAGGTCAGGCGGGGCGTTCGGCGCATCGCCAAAATCGGTGATGGAGCGCGAACGGGCCAGCAACAGATCGCCTTTTACCAGTTGGGCGAGCTTGAAGTTCGGATTGAGCCTGAGCAGCGAATCGACTTCGTTCAGGGCGACATCGAGCCGATTGTCGCTGACGGCCTGCAGGCTTCTGGCTAGCTGTTGTTCCATGTCGCGCGAGTCCGGCTCCGCATGGGCGGCGAGCCCGAAGCAGGACAAGAGCAGCAGAAGGGGTTTAAGCCGGGTCTTCATCTATCAATTGTCGCTGCGCTCTTCCGTGATCTGCCAGCCGGTGGACGTCTTTACCCAGCTCAGCGTCTTGTTGTTCACGCTCTTGAAGTGGCTGGCGTTGTAACTCTGGCGGAAGCTGATACGGGCATGGTTGTCATCGATGATCTCGACTTTTGCATTGTCGATGCCGACCTTGATGGACTTAGGCTTGCTGATCCGGTCATTGCGCATCTTTTCCCATGCTTGGCGAGTTTCGCCATCGGGCGTCTTGAATTCGTCCGCGTAGAAAGCGAGATAGCGCTTCACATTCTTGGCAGACCAGGCTGCCGCCCAGTCGCGCGTCGCTTGCATGACATTCGCGCTAGCATCGGTTGCTGCTGCAACCGGCTTGGCCGCAGGGACTGTCTTGGCAGGTGGTGCGACTGCCACTACCGGTGCTGCGGCCACGACTGGCGGCGTAGCAACGGCTGTTACGGCAGGTTCTGTCTTGGTCGGCGTCGGTGCCACCACGATTGGCTGAGCAGGTGCGGGCTTCGCGGCCACAACGGGCTTGGCCGGTGCGGCAGGTTGGGCCGCGGCCGCGACTGCAAGAGCGGGTGTCGTTGGCGTAGCGTTCTGCGCACCCTTGCCGAACAGATCGCGGATCAGGGCGAGCTTGGTTTTGGTGCCGGTGTTGTTCTTGTCCAGTTGCAGCGCGCGGTCGTAGGCCTGGCTGGCCATCTTGGCGTAGATGTCGCCGAGGTTCTCGTGTGCGGTGGCATAGCTAGGGTGGGTGCGGATCGCCATCTCCAGTGCGACTTTGGCTTTTTCGTATTGCCCTTGTCCGGCATACAGCACGGCGAGGTTGTTATAGGGCTCGGGCAGTTCAGGATAGTCGTTGGTCAACTCCGTGAAGATGGCAATGGCCCCCACTGCGTCCCCCTGTTCATTGACGATGAGGCCCTTGAGGAAGCGCGCCTGCGCGTCCTTGGGCTTGTTCGCCAGAAAGCCGTTCACCTTGTCCAGCGCCTGTGTCAGCTGCCCCTGTTTGAAGAGCTTGTTGGCGTCCTGGATCTCGTCGGCATGGCTGCCGAGGCTGAATGTCAGTAGCGCGCAAAGTGCGACACCTGTTGCGAATCTTTTCAATGTATCCATTTTGGTCTTTTTCTTGATAGGGTTATGTTGCCGGCCGAGTGCGCCAAACGCACGCGATTCTACCAAAGAAGCGACGCTCATACACTGATTGCCTGTGAGAGGAAGTGTGGGGGCGGGCTGCTGCCGGTTTCGGGTAGAATCACGCATCTTCATAGCAACGCATCATTGGCATAGACATGAGCAGCAACACACCCGCCCCGACCCCTGTTTCGAACTTCATCCGCACGATCATCGATGCCGACCTGGCAAGCGGTAAACACACGAGCATCGTTACGCGTTTTCCGCCCGAGCCGAATGGTTATCTGCATGTCGGGCATGCCAAGTCGATCTGCCTGAACTTCGGTCTTGCCAAGGATTACAACGGTCTGTGCAACCTGCGCTTCGATGACACCAATCCGGAGAAGGAGAGCGAGGAATATGCACTGTCCATTCAGGATGATGTGCGCTGGCTCGGCTTTGAATGGAACGGCGAGGTGCGCTGGGCGTCGGACTACTTCGATGCGTTGCACGACTTCGCCGTCGAGCTGATCAATAAAGGCTTGGCGTATGTGGACGATCTGACGCCGGAGCAGATGCGCGAATATCGCGGCACGCTGACCCAGCCGGGCAAGAACAGTCCCAACCGCGATCGCAGTGTGGCCGAGAACCTCGACCTGTTTGCGCGCATGAAGGCCGGTGAGTTCGCCGATGGCGCCATGGTTCTGCGCGCCAAGATCGACATGGCTTCGCCCAACATGAACATGCGCGATCCGGCTATCTACCGCATCCGCCGTGCGCACCATATCCGTACCGGCGACAAGTGGTGCATCTACCCGATGTACGACTATACCCACTGCATCTCCGACGCACTGGAAGGCATAACCCATTCCATCTGCACGCTGGAGTTCGAGGATCATCGCCCGCTGTACGACTGGGTGCTGGACAACATCAGCATCCCTTGCCATCCGCGCCAATACGAGTTCTCGCGCCTGGAACTGCATTACACCATCACCAGCAAGCGCAAGCTGCTGCAACTGGTGAACGAGAAAAAAGTGAGCGGTTGGGACGACCCGCGCATGCCCACCATCAGCGGTATGCGCCGCAGAGGGTACACGCCGGAAGGCATACGCGAATTCGCCAAGCGCATCGGTGTCTCCAAGAGTGAGAACAGCGTCGACATGGCGATCATGGAAGGCGCGATCCGCGAAGATCTGGAGCTGCGCGCTCCGCGCGTGATGGCCATCATCAATCCGCTCAAGGTCACCATCACCAATGCCGACGGCGCGAAAACGCGCGAAGCGGATTTCCACCCCAACGTGCCGGAGCTGGGCAAGCGTGAAGTGCCGTTCGGCAGCGAGTTGTTCATCGAAGCCGACGATTTCGCCGAAGTGCCGCCCGCCGGCTGGAAGCGCCTCACCCTCGGCGGCGAGATCCGCCTGCGCCACAGTTATGTGATGCGCTGCGACGAAGCGATCAAGGATGCGTCCGGCAAGGTCATCGAACTCAAATGCAGCATCGACCATGACACGCTGGGCAAGAACCCGGAAGGGCGCAAGGTCAAGGGCGTGATCCATTTCCTGTCGCGCGAACACGCGCTGCCTGCCGAGATCCGTCTGTACGACCGTCTGTTCAACGTGCCGGAACCGGATGGCGACCGCGAGGTGGAATTCCTGACGCATCTCAACCCGCATTCGCTGGACGTGGTGCAGGGCTGGGTGGAAGCTAGCGTAAAGGATGCTGCGCCGGAAACGCGCTACCAGTTCGAGCGCTTGGGATATTTTGTCACCGACCGCCGCGACCATCGGCCTGGTGGTAAGTTGGTGTTCAATCGCACGGTGACGCTGAAAGATTCCTGGGCGAAAGAACAAGGCTGACCGTCATTCCGGCGAAGGCCGGTATCCAGTCAAAAAAATAGCCCGTGCAACGCACAGACACAACCAACTGCATTTTGATTAACACCGCTGGATTCCGGCCTGCGCCGGAATGACGGCTCAGGTAATAGATATGCTAAAAATCTACAACACGCTTACCCGCGACAAGCAGGATTTCAAACCCATCGAGCCGAACAAGGTGCGTATGTACGTGTGCGGCATGACCGTATACGACTACTGCCATCTGGGTCATGCGCGCGTGATGGTGGTGTTCGACATGGTGCAGCGCTGGCTCAAGGCTTCCGGCTACGACGTCACCTATGTGCGCAACATCACCGATATCGACGACAAGATCATCAAGCGCGCGGCAGAGAACAGGGAATCCATCCATACCCTGACACAGCGCTTCATCGACGCGATGCATGAAGATGCCGATGCGTTGGGCGTGCAGCGACCCGATCACGAGCCGCGCGCGACGCAGTTCATCCCGCAGATGTTGCAGATGGTCGAGCAATTGGAACAGAACGGTCTCGCTTACAAGGCGGCGGACGGCGACGTGAACTACGCGGTGCGCAAGTTCGAGGGCTACGGAAAACTGTCCGGGAAATCGCTGGAAGACCTGCGTGCCGGTGAGCGCGTAGAGGTGGCTTCAGACAAGAACGACCCGCTCGACTTCGTGCTGTGGAAGCATGCCAAAGCAGGCGAGGCCGAAGAGGTGCAGTGGGAATCCAAATGGGGCAAGGGCAGGCCCGGTTGGCATCTGGAATGCTCCGCGATGGGTTCAGAGTTGCTGGGGAAGCATTTCGATATCCACGGCGGCGGCGCCGACCTGCAGTTCCCGCACCACGAGAACGAGATTGCGCAGAGCGAAGGTGCGCACCAGTGCCAGTACGTGAACTACTGGATGCACAACGGCTTCGTGCGCGTGGACAACGAGAAGATGTCCAAGAGTCTGGGCAACTTCTTCACCATCCGCGAAGTGCTCAAGAAGTACGATGCCGAAGTGGTGCGCTTCTTCATCCTGCGTGCGCACTACCGCAGCCCGCTGAACTACTCCGACCAACATCTGGACGATGCCAAGGGGGCGCTGACGCGGCTCTATACGGCGCTGAAGTCAGTCTCCGTTGCCGCAAACACGGTGGGCTGGAGCGAACCTCATGCTCAGCGCTTCAAGGCCGCCATGGACGACGACTTCAACACACCAGAAGCCGTCGCCGTGTTGTTCGAGCTTGCGAACGAGGTCAACAAGACGCAATCGCCCGAGTTGGCAGCACAGCTCAAGGCACTGGCCGGCGTACTCGGTCTGTTGCAAAGAGATGCGCAGGGATTCCTGCAGGGCAGCGCGACGGCTGGTGGATTGGACGATGCAGCGATCAATGCGCAGATCGAAGCCCGTATCGCGGCCAAAAAGGGCAGGGACTTCGCCGAGGCGGACCGTATCCGGAAAGCGTTGCTGGAAGCTGGAATCGTTCTGGAAGATACTCCGCAGGGTACGAACTGGCGCAGGGCTTAGGGAAGCTTTCCGGCACTCACCATGCGGTTCAGTAGCGTGGAGTTGGAAATCCAGATGACTATGTCATCGAACTCACCGTTCCCAGAGCTTGAGGCAGTAGGTGTGTGGCTGACAAAGGTGCGGTTATTGTCGGCACTGTTCGGATTGGGGTTGGCAGTTTCGTCGGTTCCGGTGCCGCCCGATGCCCCGTTTTTCCCTATTGAATAAATCACGGCAGGAACGCCGTCCCCGGCGGTCAGTTTGTAGTCTGCGGAACCGCAATCCGTTCCTGATATTCCAGTTGCAGTTGAACATACCAGAAGATTGGGTGCCAACGAATCAAGCCCTGCAGTCGCCATGCCATTCGATGTTGTGTAAGCACGACCATTGGATTCCGTTACGGCATAGCGGATGGGATTGTTCCATGCATCAAGCAGCAAACCATCCTCATTGCGAGAGGACAGCCCCAAGGTCGCTGCAGGAACAAAACCATTGTAGGGATTGGTGCAAGTGCCACCGCCAGATGGGTTCTCAACGCCCTTGCTGGCTGCGGTCGCAGGGCAGGGCAACCTGCCGTTGATGATGGCAAACCCAAGCAAGGCCTGTTCGATGTCTTTCAACTGGTCGCGAGTTTCCCGCAGTCGTTGCTGTTCTATCTGGCCCGAGATGGTTGGCAGCAGACCTGCCATCAGCAATGCGACGATGGCCAGCACCATTGCCATCTCGACCAAGGTGAAGCCCGGCATAGGGTGAAGATGTTGGCGTACGTTTTTGAGGTTCACTGGCAATTCACTTGTCCATCGACGCACAGCACGCGGTCATTGTTGGTCTGGTATCCGGCATCGGAGATACGATGGGTTTTGAACGGGTTGGCTGTTGGGGAGCCTGTGGCAGTGATGTTATCAGCTTCCAGATAGTCGCTGACGGTCGTTGATACGCGATTCGCGGTCAGCTTGCGTCCCGCGACGATGACGGCGGCACGGTGAGAGCCCGAACCCGAGGCCGCCTGCCCGCTCGACTGCAGACTGAGGCAGGTGTTGCTTCCGCTGACATCGCAGTTTGCCGAGCTTCCCGGTGTGTAGCCATCGGCGACTTGATAGAACACCAAGTCTTTCCAGTGTGCCCAATAGGGCTTGATGGCGGAATCGAAACATCCTGCTGGCCATGTCGTCGTCATGGTGGCATCGGGGGAAGCGGATGAACTGAGTGAAGCAAGCGCTGTGTTCGCCGCATCTATCTGGCTTTGGACATCACTGACCGTGTAAGGCACCCAAGATGATCCGTTCCATCTCCAATCCCCGTCAGCCAGCTTCTGGGCATAGCGTCCGGCCTGCTTGGCCGGTGTGGCAACGGCGACGACACCGGCCGGATAGGCTGGCGAAGTGGCATCGATGATGTTGTCAGCGACGTCCTTCAGATTGTCGCCGGTGTTGTCCAGATTGTTGCGAGTTGTCGAAGTGTTGCTCGCTGCATAGGCATCCAGCGCCGCCTGCAAGTTGACAAGCTCGTCCAGCATTTCGATTTCCGAAGGATCGGTAGGACTGTAAGCAGTGCTGGTATTGGTATTGGGTGTGTCTGCGATGCGTCCGAAGAGCGTATCCACCACCCCGACGTATGTGCCGGTGGAGACGGGCGCTGGCCATGGATATTTTCCGCCGGCAGAAGTCGCATAATCATCCAGGCACTGGCGCACTTCCCTGGCGATACGGTTTTCAATGGCATGCCAAAGGTCCTGGCGTGTGATGACAGCGAACTGGTCGTTCACCGTTAATGTGATGTTGCCTGAAGCATCGCGATGATCGTGCGGCAGTATGAATTTTCCTTGAGCGATGTCGGTATTGTTGATGACGTGTAAGGTGTCGTTATCGAGATATGCAGCGGCGGTATAGTTGCCGCCGCAGGTGGGGGCGGCATTGCCTGCACGGTCGCTGTTTCCGCTAATCGCCGCACCAGGGGCGATCACCAGCGCGACTATCTCGTTGGCTGCGATCTCGTTGCCGTCGCTGCCATAGAGATGGAGCTGGGCGGGGGTGTCCCAGTTCATGCTTCCGCCCCATTTAGGATTGTTTTTGTAATTGCCGGAGACGACATACCACAGGCATTCGCTGGAGCCGTCAAAGAGTGCTGGCAGGTCCAAGGTGCGCCATGGCAATCGGCCCATGCTGTTTGCACCGGCCGTTCCGCACGTTTCGGATGAACCTTCGTAAGGCGATGATCCGCCAGCAGTTCCATCCATATCTGGGCAGGGAAGATAGCCGTGCGGGTCACCTGAATGGATGTCGCCATAGGTGAGTGCATAGCCGATCAACGCTTCCTTGGCTTGTGCCAGCGATTCTGCAGTGGAGTGGTTGCGTCGGTTCTGGATGGCCGTGCCACTAAGGGATGTGATGAATACCGTCGTGACCCCCATCACCAGAATCACCAGCATGACCAGCAAGGCGCCACCACGCTGAAACTTGCTGCCTGAGTTAGG
Source organism: Pseudomonadota bacterium (assembly GCA_043827165.1). Classification (GTDB taxonomy): domain Bacteria; phylum Pseudomonadota; class Gammaproteobacteria; order Burkholderiales; family Gallionellaceae; genus Sideroxyarcus. The sequence goes on along the minus strand of JBDRPJ010000002.1, from coordinate 35,575 downwards.
TGATGGATGGGAAGGCATCGCGCGATCCTTCACTCTGCGGGGGCGGCCTCGGGGGAGTCCAGCAGCAGTCGCTGTCCGACCTTGACCTTCACCGACTCGGTTTGGCCGGGCAGGATCACCGGCACGGTGGCGGGGGTGCGTGAATCAGCCGAGCCGGCAGGCTGTTGTTCGCCGTTGATCCAGATGGTGCGCTTTCCGCCGTCGCGCTGGATCATGCCGTTGACGATGAGAGAGTGGCTGTCGTTACCTGCTTCGTCGGTACTGAGTACATGCTGACGTTCCAGTTGCGCGCGTTCATTCTGGGTAAAGAACAGACGGCCCAATTCGGCAGCTTGCACGGTTGTGGTAGAGACCAGGGTAAGCAGAATCAAAGCGAATCGGATTTTCATGGCGCGTTCCGGTTCTTCATGGTGAACCAGCCTCCTGTGCATTGCGCTTGCAACATCACGCCTGCGTTTTGGGTGCTGTCAGCACGCGAAAGGGCGCAGTTGTCGAGCAGGAACCAGCCGGGCATCTGGCGGCTCAGCGCTTCAAAGAAGCTCAGGAGCTGGCCTTCATGCAGCAGGTCAAGTTCCATGGACATGGGACTGATGCTGAGCGCGAAGTTGCCTGCATTCAACGGCGGGTTGGGGGTGTAGGCGGTTTGCGGGCCAATCGTATATTGGAAGTCGGGCGTTAGGTTCTGTCGGCGCAACTTTTCCAGCCCTTCGATCCAATCCAGACGCTGTTCGCTGCCGATGACTTTTTGCGTGACCAATGCGTCATATTCCATCTGGTATGAGGCCATGTTCTCCTGATCGCTTTGCGCGGTGAGGAGCTGGTCGCGCGCTGTATTGAGCTGGCGTTGCGCTTGCTGAAGATCTTTAAGGGATTGCTGCTGGATGGTGGCGCTGTAATTGATCAGTCCCACTGCAATGCCTGCGCTGAGCAGGCAGGCCAGCAAACTCCATTTGATCTCGCCGAGGTCGTCTGTCGAGAAGCTCATGACGGGGTCCTCCATATGATCTTGAGGGTGAACTGTCCTTGCGATGCTTCTGCGCTTTGACCGCTGATGCTGCCTTTAGAGGTGATGTCCAGCGGTAGCGTGGTGGCGCTGACGGCATAGCCGCGCTGGATCAGGGCTTGTTCAAACTTTTCCAGATACGCCAGTGCGCCACGGTGGTCGTTGCCGAATCCGGTGAGCGTACCGATGAAAGTGATGGCTTGGGCGGGATACGGGGAAGGTGCCGCATCTTCCGGACTGGTACGCCATGAAAGATTGTTCAGGGTGATACGCGTGAAGGATTCCAGCACCGCGCTCAATTCATAGATGATCTCTTGAGGCGGATGCGAATATTGGTTCAGGCTGCGTGCCAACAACACGGCTGTCTTCATATCGGCAGCGGGTACGGAGGTATTGGCGAAATTGCGCTGGATTCCCTGCGCCTGAGTTTGCAGGCGCGCCGTTTGCTGCTTCAGCGGGGCCGTCTCCGCAGAGAACTGTTCGCTCTGCCAGAAAGCCATGCCGCTCCACAGCAGGCCAAGCAGCAAGATGACGATAGCCAACCCGAACAATACGAAACGCAATTGCCACAACATGAAGAAGTGGGTGTGTTGCGAACCTGCGTAGTGCGCACTGGGCGGTTTGGTGGCGAGCAGGTTGAGGAACAGCGGGGTGCTGTCCGAATCTTCAAGTGCCTGTTTGCACTTGTGGCGGCGCGCGAATTCGGTGATGTCCAGATAGTTGAAATGCATATCGCCGCTGCTGGCGAGCTGCGTATTTAGCTGCGCGATCTCGTTCGCATGGCACAGGATATAGACTTCCAGCACCTCTCCGGGCGGTGGCAGTGAAAGACTCTTCAGATATTGCTGTGTGCGCGGTGTCTCGGAGACGACTGCATCGATCAGCGTGCCGCTCTCGTTGATCGGGATCAGGCGGGAGAAATGCAGCCGCTTGTTGTGGAAATAGGTCTGGCGCAGGCCGGCGTTGCGTTCCCAGGTCAGCAGCAGGATGTGCTCGGACTGGATGTCTTTGAGCAGCGGCGCGCTGATGTTGGGGATGGAGTAGATGCCCGCCAGCGGGACATGGTTCTCCAGCAGGGCATCCAGCCAGGGGGTGATGCGCTGCGGATTGGTCAGGGCCGAGAACAGATATTCGTCATCGCGCCGACCTTCCTCCTGCCGCTTGAGCAGGGTCGCCTGGCGGAAAGGCGTGCTGCGGTAGTACTGCTCGAACTTGCGACCGATAAGCGCTTTGCGGTTGGGACCGATCAGATGCGGGATGGTCTCAAGGTGAAAGTCTTCCTCGATGATGTCGACCAGCAGGTAGGTCGGGTTGCGATGCTGTTCGACGAAGGCGGAAAACTGTTCGCGACCGTCCGCATCGTTGCTGAACTCATGGGCGAAGTTGAGGCCTTTGCCGTTCCAGAGGTAGGCTTGGAAGTTTTCTGCGCTAAGGAATAACAGGGTGCGTGCCATAGTCAGAGCTGTACTTTGCCGATGAGGTCGTAGATGGGCGAGAGGACGGATAGCATCACCCAGCCGAGTAGTGCGCCAAGGATCAGTGTCATGGCCGGCTCGATCATGACCTGCACCTTCTTGATGGCATCCTTCACGTCGCGATCATAGAAATAACTGACGTTGAGCAGTGCCTGGTCGAGCTGGCCGGTGGCCTCGCCGACCTTCAGCATGCGCACGACCAGAGGTGGGAAGATGCCCGTCTTCTGGAAGCTCTGTGTCAGATTCTTGCCGGCCTCGATCTCGCTCATGACATTCTGCAGGCTCTGCGCGATGACTTGATTGTCTACCAGATCGCGCGAGTTGGCGATGCAGTCCAGGATGGTGATGCCGGAACTGTACATCATGGCGAAGGTGTTGGCGAAACGGGCGAGAATGATCTTGCGCAGGATCGGGCCGGTGGGCCAGATGTTCAGCTTCAGGTTGTCCACGTGGTATTGCAGCTTGGGATTGACCATCAGTGCCAGTTTGAAGCTGCCGTACAGCACGAACGGGGTGAGCAGGATCACATACCAATAGTTCACGAAGATATCGGATGTGGCCAGCAGGATGCGCGTCTGGATGGGGATCTCCTGCCCCATGCCCTTGATGAAACCGACCAGTTGCGGCACCAGGTAGATCATCAGGAAGAAGGTGATGGCCAGCACGATGGTGCCGACGAAGGCCGGGTAGATCATCATGGTCTTGGTCTGCGAGGCCATCTCGTCCTGCCACTTCAGCGATTCCATAAGGTGCTTGAACACATCCACCAGTCTGCCGCTGTCCTCGCCGGCCTTGGTCAGGTTGGAGGTGATCTTGTCGAACGCGTTGGGATGCTCTGCCATCGCCTGCGACAACTTCTTTCCGCTCTCGATGGATTCCACCATGCTGGCGATGATCTCGCGGAAGGAGGGTTCTTCCATGGTGTCGCGCAGATCGGCCAGACATTCCAGCAGTGGTACGCCGGCGCGCGAAAGTTGCTCAAGATTGAAAAAGAACGTGATGAGGTCGACGCGCTTGACCCTGGTTGAGCCGAAGGAGGCGGCATGGTCTTCTTCTTTTGCGCTGATCAGATCCAGACCGCCGCGCTTGAGACGCATCTCAAGATCGATCAGATTGGCGGCGTCCTGCAGTCCTTTGGCGCTCTTGCCGTCGCTGTCGATCGCCTTGTAGAGATAGAGGGCCATGGAATGCTAGCGCCGATCCGTGAGGTCGACCACGCGTGAGACTTCAGCCACTGAAGTGACGCCTTGCAGGATACGTCTTATGCCATCCTGCGCCAGTGGTCGGAAGCCGGCATCCAGCGCGGCATGCTTGATGTCGCGGATGCTGGCACGCCGCGCGACCAAGTCGTCCATCTCGGAGTCCATCTTGAGGATCTCCATGATGGCCTGTCGTCCGCTGTAGCCCTGGTGGCGGCAGATATCGCAACCGGCCGCGCGGTAGAGCGTGACTTCCTCGTTGTGGTGCAGGCCGAGCAGTTTGCGTTCAGCCAAGTCAGGCTGATACGGATATTTGCAATGGCGGCACAGGATACGGATCAGTCGCTGTGCCACGATACCGATGATGTTGCCGGCCAGGATGTCGGGCAGGATGCCGATGTCCAGCAAGCGCGGTATCGCACCCACGGCGGAGTTGGTATGCAGGGTCGAATACACCTGATGGCCGGTCATCGCGGCGCGGAACGCCATCTCGGCGGTCGGATGGTCGCGCACCTCGCCGACCAGGATGATGTCCGGGTCCTGACGCATCAGGGAGCGGATGCCGCTGACGAAATCGAGTTTGGCTGCCTCGTTCACCGAGCTTTGTCGGATCAGCGGGATCGGATATTCCACCGGATCTTCCAAAGTCATGATGTTAACCGATTCGGTGTTCACATGATTGAGGATGGAATAGAGCGTGGTGGTTTTGCCGGAGCCGGTGGGGCCGGTGACCAGCACGATGCCTTCCGGTTTGGAGATGATGGACAGCAGCGTGGAAAGCGCGATGTCGTCCAGCCCAAGCTGGTTGATCGGCACGATGCCTTTCTGGCGGTCCAGAATGCGCAGCACCAGATTCTCGCCATACTGGGTGGGGTGCGAAGCGACGCGGAAATCGATGGGGCGGCCGGACAGGCGCAGCGAGATGCGGCCATCCTGCGGCGCACGCGTCTCGGCGATGTTCATGCCGCTCATCACCTTCAGGCGCACCACCATGGCCGGCCAGAAGCTCTTGTGCAGACTGCGCACCTGACGCAGCACGCCGTCCACACGATAGCGGATGCGCAGGAAGCTGTTCTCGGGTTCGAAGTGGATGTCGGAAGCGTTCTGCTGCACGGCTTCGGTGAGCAGCGCATCGATCAGGCGCACCACCGGCTGGCTGAATTCGTTGACGCCTTGCTGCAGGCCCTGGTGTTCCAGTTCGCCCGGTTCGATCTCGTGCAGGATGCCGTCGATGGAAAGCTCGAAGCCGTAATACTGGTCGATCGCGCGCAGGATGTCAGATTCGCTGGCCAGCAGTGTGATCAGCCGGTACTCGTCTTTCAGCAGCGCGCGTACCTGATCCAGCGCGATGATGTTGTCCGGATCGGCGATGGCGAGTGTCAGGTTCTTCTGCCCCACATCGACCGAGATCGGCACCAGCTGATAGCGCCGCGCGACTTCCTTGGGGATCATCGTCACGGCAGCGGAATCGACCACTACATTGGCAAGATCGACACTCTCCTGTCCCAGATTCTCGGACAGCACATCGCGGATGGTGGCTTCAGACAGGAAGCCGAGACGCACCAGCAAGCGTCCCAGCGGCTGGGGTGATTTGCTCTGCTCCTGGGTGGCGATGCGCAACTGGTCTTCGCTAATCACGCCCTTGGCGATTAGCAATTGTCCGATCGGCTGCTGGAACTGTTGTTGCGGTGCGGCCATCGTCTGTCCTAGCGGGGAGAGGTCAGTTCATTCAGACGACGCTGTGCCTGTATGTGATCGAAGCCGGCGCTATTGCTGCTGTCCAAGTCCAGTGCCTGGCGGTAATGGTCGGCAGCCAGCTTGCTTTGACCAAGATGATCCAGACTGACGGCCAGGTTGAACGTGAACAATGCATTGCCCGGTTCCAGTGCGCGTGCGCTGAAATAGGACTGCTGTGCCTCTGCCCAGCGTGACTGATCAGCATAGGTGTTGCCCAGCGCGTAATGCAGGGCTGCGGCTTGCGGCTGTTCCGACAGCATCTGCTTCAGGCGCACTTCGGTGTCGGCCCCGTCCGTGCTGTAGGAAGACATCGCACCCAAAGCGACCGGATCGCGCGGATCGAGCAACAGCACCTGACGATAATAGTGTTGCGCAGTCTGATCCTGTCCCTGTTGCTGCGCGACCGCGCCCAGACCGAGCAAGGCATCGCGGTTGCGGGCATCTTGGGCGAGCACCGTGTGGTAACCCTGTGCGGCGGCCAGATATTCACCGCGTTGATACGACTGCCAGGCATCCTGCAATGCAGGCGTAATGGTATCCACCTTGGGCTGGCGTTGGATGGTCAGTCGGCGCGGCGTGCGTTCGGTGGCGCGCCGGGTGACGGGCTTGGCGGGGGCCACCTTGACCGTCTCGGTCACAGCTGGCGCGACGGCCGGCGCGGGTTCTGCGGCAGGGACGGGGGCCGGTTCCGGTGCGATGGACGCGACCAGACGCGGTGCTGCGGGCGGCGGGGTGATCGGCGCTGCTGCAACGGGTATGGGGCGCGGCGCGGGGCGTCTGACGGGCGGATTGATCTCGGTCCAGACGTAATAGCCATAACCCGCTCCTATCGTGCTGCAGATCAACAGCGTGGTGGGAACCAAACCCAGCTTCCAGCGACGGCGGGGCGCCTCTTTCTTCTTCTTTGCGGCAAACAGCGTCTGTCCGGCGGCACGTGAGGCTTCAGCCGGAGCGATCTCGGGTGTCGCCTTCGCTGTCGACTGATTGGGATGGTCCTCCAGCGTCAGGCCGGTGCTCCTGCCCTGTTCTCCAGACTTCTTCATCGCGTCGAGTAGCAGGCTCATTGCGTACCCTTTTCGCTCTCCGGCTTGAGGAAGTCGCTGTTCGGCAAGGCGGTGCGGAAGTCGGCGAAATCGCCTTCGAGGCTTGCATCCTTGATCACCACCGGGCGCAAGAAGATCACCAGCTCGGTCTTGGTCTTGGTGTCGTTTCGGTTGCGGAATGCGTTTCCTGCTAATGGAATGTCATCGAGCAAGGGGATGCCATCAGTCAGGTTATTGATCTCATCCTGCATCAGTCCGCCGAGGATGGCGATCTGATTGTTCTCTATCTTCAGCATCGACTCCATCTCGCGTGACTGCAGTTGCGGGATACGACTGGTGACGCCCGCAGCCGCAAGTGCGGGGTTGGGGTCGTTCACGTAGCCCAGCAGGCGTGTGATGGATGGACGCAGATTGAGCAGTACGGTATCGCTGTCGTTAATCTGCGGCGTCACACTCATGGTGAAGCCGGTCGGCACGGTGATCGGCGTGGTGGTGTAGGTGGTGGTGGAGGTGGTCTGATTGGTCGTGGTGTCGGCCTTGATGGTGAAATACACCAGATTGTCGACCACGCGCAACATCGCAGTCTGGTTGTTCATCACGCTCAGCTTGGGACTGGACAGCACTTTGACATCGCCGAAAGAATCCAGCAGCGAAACCGATGCACTGAGATTGCCCAACTTGGAGGTCGGGTTGAGATAGTCGAGCACCATCATGCTGCCGGTGTTGGTGGAGCCCAATCCTGGGGAGCCGACCTGCTTCAATCCAAAACCCTTCGCGCCCAGCCTCAGCCGCTGCCAGTCTATGCCCTGCTGGTAATTGCTGCTCAGCCGCACTTCGGCGATGGTCGCTTCGATCAACACCTGTCGGCGAGCACTGCGCATCACTTGCGTGATGAACTCCTGGATCTTCTCATGCTGCTTGCCCGTGGCGCGTACGGTGATGATGCCGGCCTCGGGATTGGGGATTACCGAAGCTGCCTCGCGGAAGGTGCTGCGGCGTGTCACGGTGGAGCCTTCGCCCTCAATGACCGCTGCGTTGTCTGTGCTTGCCGATTCGGCCTCACTTTTCTTGCTTTCAGTCTTTTGCTGTTGTACGACTACTTCGCTGGATCCTTGCGGCAAGATCTTGTCGGTCTCGCGCAGGATGTCGGTGATGTTCTTGACCAAGGTATCCCAGAAGTGGTTCTTGGAAGAGTTCTTGATCGAGAGTTGCGAGTTGTTGGCGCCGCCCCCGCCGCCGGCACTGCCGGAGGAACCGCCGACCTGTGTCGTGTTCGAGATGCCGCCTTCCGCATCGCGCGCCATATTCACATAGTCGATCTTGTAGCTTTTCAGGAAAGGCGAGTCCGGCATCACAACTAGCAGACCGTCTTTCAACTCGTAACGCATCTCCACTTGCTTTGAGATCCGGTCGAGGATCTGCGGCAGCGTCTGGTTGATTGCATTCAGCGTGACTACGCCATCGATCCCGCCATGGATGTCGATGTTGATCTTTGCATCGCGTGCCAGTGCGAACAGTATCTCGCGGGCTGGCAGGTTGGTGACGACGACGCTGTAGGTCTCTACCTTTGCGGCAGTTTTTGGGGGGGGGAGTACGACGGCTTGTTTGCTAGGTTGGGGGATGGTGCCGCTGCTGCGGGCGACGGTGTCTGGCGTCTGCTGGATGTGCATGTCGGACTGCTTGATCGGCTTTGTGCCGCAGGCGGCTAGCAATACACCGGTAGCGCAAAGTAATGCGTGACTGGACCTCATTCCCTTTTCCCCCTTACGTTTAGGTGCAAGGTAACCTAAAACACTGGGTCTCGCAACAGCCCTGATGGCCTATATATTTTTTTGTTTCATCAGCTTAAGGCGTGTTCTGATAGCTTTCCAGTAAGTGCAGGGTCGGTGCGAAAGCTTCCAGGTAGCGTGCGGGGAGTTCTGGAATGGCGGCGCGAGCCTTGCTATTGCTGGGGAAACTGCCATATAGCACGCGGAAAGCATCCTGTCCCTGTAGCTCGATGGGAATGATGAATATCTCTTCCAGCTTCCCCAATTTACGGGCTCTGCGCAGGAATCCTTCCATGCGCGCCGGCTGCACATTCTCGGTATAAAACAGTTGGATGCTGGTGCTGCCCTGTGGCGCGGCATTCAGCATGGTCTCGGTGGCATTCAGCCTTTGCTGTAGCAGGCTGTTGGCGGGGATGCCGGGCAGTTGTTTGAGTTTGATGGCAGGGCGAGCCTCTACAGCGCTGGGTGGCGCCGTTATCGGTGCGACACTGCTGGCGGCGGCAACCGACTCGCCGTCAATTGGCGTCGCATCAGCCGTTGCTGAAACAGCTTGAGCGGCGGCTGCGGCTGTTGCCGTGCCAACTACAGGTGCCAATTCCGCTGGTTTGGCTGGTTTGGACGCTTCGGGTGCGCGTTCCTGATTCAGGAACCAGGCAGATCCAGCAAGCGTGGCGCTGAACAACAGTAGCCCACCCAGTACGGCGGCATAGCGGCGGCCGTTCCAATTGCGCATCGGGGTCATCTCGCTGTCGCGCAAGGCCGCTTGCACGTGACGCTCTTCGATCTTGTGCGTGTTTTCCACAAAAGCTGCCAGCAGTGCTTTGTCGGCCAGGATGTTGACTCTGCGCATCAGGCCTTGCGAGGCTTTGCCGATCTGTTTTTCCGCATTGGCGGAAAAGATGTCCGGTCCTTTGTAGCCGGCAGCCCGCATGCGGAACATTAGATAGGCATGCACGATCTTGGGGGACAGCGGCAGGATGGTGAAATGGTGGACGATGCGATCCTTCAGTTGGCGCATATTGGTCTGCGCCAGTTTCTCGTCCAGTTCGGGCTGACCGAACAATACGATCTGCAGCAGTTTGTGTTTGCCGACTTGCAGGTTGTAGAGCAGGCGCAACTCTTCCAGTGTCTCCAGCGGCATGGCGTGGGCTTCGTCTACCAGTACCACGACGCGCTCACCGCGCTCGTACATCGTTTCCAGATGGTTTTGCAGCGTCTGCAGGATGACGTTGACGCGCTTGCCTTCCAGATCGAGTTGCAGGCGGTCGGCGATGGCGTACAGCAGTTCGTCGCGCGACATGCTGGGGTTGGCGAGATAGATCGCCTTGATGTTGGTGGGCAGCTTGTCCAGCAGCATGCGGCACAGCATGGTCTTGCCGCTGCCGACCTCACCGCTGATCTTGATGATGCCTTCGCCGTCGGTGATGGCGTAGACCAGTGCGTCGAGGATCTCGCCGCGGTTGGCACCCGAGAAGAAGAAATCTGTGACCGGTGTGATCTTGAACGGAGGCTCATTGAGCCCGAAGTGCTCCAGATACATCTTTCCCCCTTATTGATTGCGTTGCTGCGATCTGTGTTTTTGCAATGCTTCCATGCGACTGTACAGTGTGGTGCGCGCGATGCCGAGCAGTTTGGCCGCTTCGCTCACATTGCCGTGCGCCAGTTCCATGGCGGCATCGATATACGTTTGAGTATAGCCCATCAGCAGGTCATCCAGATTGAAGTCGCCTTGTTGCAGGCGCGCATGCACGCCTGCTTCGGGTAAGGCGGTCAGTCCATCGGACAATTCGGGGTGCAGGTCGAACTCGCTCTCAATCTGTCTGGCAGTGAGTCGTGCTCCGGGGTGTTTGGTGATCAGGCGGATCACGATGTTGCGCAGTTCGCGCGTGTTGCCGGGAAAACTATAGCTCTTCCAGCTTGCTTCTGCGGATTCATCCAGCGTGAATGGGGTGCTTTGCATCTGCTGGGCATAGATGCGCCGGAAATGATCGAGCAGCATCACCTTGTCTTCGCCCAGTGTGCGCAACGAGGGGACGTTGATGGTGAATACGCTGAGACGATGGAACAGGTCGCTGCGGAAGTCGCTGCTGCGTACCGCTTGGGCCAGGATCAGGTTGGTCGCTGCGACGATGCGCGCATTGCTTTTGCGGGTGGCGGTCTCGCCCACGCGCTGGTATTCCCCGTTCTCCAGGACGCGCAACAGTTTTGCCTGCAGTTCCTGCGGCAACTCGCCGATCTCGTCGAGGAACAGGGTGCCGTCGGCTGCCTTTTCAAAGAACCCAACTTGGGCGGTGGTCGCGCCTGTGAATGCGCCTTTGGCATGGCCGAACAAGGTGGATTCAAGCAGATTTGGAGCGATGGCGGCGCAGTTGATGGCGATGAAGGGGGCATTCGGATCGCGGCTCAGCTTTTGCAGAGCGGCTGCCACCAATTCTTTTCCGCTGCCGGATTCGCCTTGTATCAGTACCGGGTAGGGCGTGTTGGCGTAGAGCCTGATCTGGTCTCGCATCGTGCGGATAGGCAGGCTGTCGCCGATGATGCCAAGTTGCTGTTCGTTATAGGCGGCGCTCCTGCGTTCGCTGTGTTGGGCGATGAGGGCAGCGCGCAATTCGGCACGCAAGGTCTCCGGTCTGCTGGGTTTGGCCACGAATTCGAAGGCGCCCAATGCGCGTGCATGCCGGGCATTGCCTTCGTCGCTCTGTCCGGAGAGGGTGATGATCTTGATGTCGGGCGCATGGGCCAGCAGTTCCGCGATCAGACGGAAGCCTTCCTGCGGCCGGTGCGGGGTGGGCGGCAGTCCCAGATCGACCAGTGCCAGTTGCGGTGGTACGTTCAGCTCGCGCACCAATCGAACGGCTTGCGGCCGGTCCTCGGCCAGCATGATGTCGAATTCGTCCGATAGCGCCAGATGCAGCGAATCACGTATGAGTGGATCGTCATCGACGATGAGCAGGCTGGGGCGGACGTCAGTAGTCAATGTATTGGTATGCGGTGGTTGGACAACGTGCGCAGGATAGCCAGTAATCGGGCCGAGCTCAAGCCGGCGCTACGGCAGGAATGCCGGACGGTCGAGCATGGCGAATCTGAACGGGCGAGGTGATAGAATGCGCGCCTGATTATCAGCCGAGGTGTTTTTGTGTCCGAACAAGCGTTAGTTGAAATACGGGATGTGAACTTCTCGTACGATCAGCGGCCGGTGCTGAAGGGTATAAACATGTCCTTCGGCAAGGGCAAGGTGATCGCCGTGATGGGCGGCAGCGGTTGCGGCAAGACCACGCTGTTCAGGCTGATCGGTGGCGCGTTGCGCCCGACCCGCGGCGAGGTGCGTATCGACGGCAAGGTCATCCACGATCTGGACGATAAGGGGCTGTACGAGATGCGCCGCAAGATGGGCGTGCTGTTCCAATTCGGCGCTTTGTTCACCGATATGTCGGTGTTCGACAATGTCGCTTTCCAGATGCGTGAACACACCGATCTGCCGGAAGAGATCATCCATGATCTGGTGATGATGAAGTTGCACGCGGTCGGTTTGCGTGGCACACATCAGTTGATGCCGGCGGAACTTTCTGGCGGCATGGCCCGCCGGGTCGCGCTGGCGCGCACGATCGCGCTGGACCCGATGTTGATCCTGTATGACGAGCCTTTCGCCGGACTCGACCCCATCTCGCTCTCGGTGGTGGGGCAATTGATCCGCAAGCTGAACGACGCGTTGGGCACGACTTCGGTGGTGGTGACACATGATGTGCAGGAATCGCTGAAGATCGTGGATTACGTATATTTTATTTCGGATGGTGTAATCCGTGCGGAAGGGACGCCGGACGAGATTCGTGCATCGAGCGATCCGTTCGTGCACCAGTTCGTGCACGGCGAGATGGACGGGCCGCTGCCTTTCCACTATCCGGCTACCGCCACGTATGCGCAGGACATGGGAGTGACTGACTGATGGCGTTGATCAAGAGTGTGCGGGGAGTGGGGCATCGTGTCGTGGATTCGGTGTGGCGACTCGGCGTCGCATCGCGCTTTCTGGCGCTGACACTGATGCAGTCCGGCATGAGTTTTCGCCGCTTCCAGCTTATCGTGAAAGAGATGTTCTCCAGCGGCGTGATGTCGCTCATCATCATCGGCGTGGCAGGCTTGTTCGTCGGCATGGTGCTGGGTTTGCAAGGGTACGAGACGCTGAAACGCTACGGTTCAGAATCCGCGCTGGGTTCGCTGGTCGCGTTGTCGCTGGTGCGTGAACTGGGGCCTGTGCTGGCGGCGCTGCTGTTCGCCAGCCGCGCCGGTTCGGCGATGACGGCCGAGATCGGTCTGATGAAGGCGACCGAGCAGATCGCCGCCATGGAGATGATGGCGGTCAGTCCGATCGCACGGGTGGTGGCGCCGCGCTTCTGGGCGGGCGTCATCTCCATGCCTTTGCTGGCCGCAATATTTTCGGCGATGGGCGTGTTCGGCGGTTATGTGGTCGGTGTGGTGATGATAGGTGTGGACGAAGGCTCGTTCTGGTCGCAGATGCAGGCATCGGTGGATTTTCGCGAGGACATCATCAACGGCGTGATCAAGAGTTTTGTGTTCGGCGTGGCGGTCACTGTGATTGCCCTGTTCGAAGGTTTCGATGCGCCGCCGACTGCGGAAGGCGTATCGGGCGCGACCACGCGCACGGTGGTGGAATCATCTTTGGCGATCTTGATGCTTGATTTCATCTTGACCGCATTCATGTTCAGGGGAGTTTGACGATGCAACGTACGACATTGGATCTGTGGGTGGGGGCTTTCGTGGTGGCGGGTATCGCCGCTTTGGTGGTGTTGGCACTGAAGGTCGGAAACTTGAGCACCTATAACGTGTCGGAGACCTACCAGTTGTCGGCGTACTTCACCAATGTGGGGGGCTTGAAGCCGACTGCTTCGGTGCGCAGTGCCGGCGTGCTGGTGGGGCGGGTGAGCAGCATCACGCTGGATACCGACCGTTATGAAGCCAAGGTGACGATCAGCGTGGACAAGCGCTACGAGTTCCCCAAGGACACATTCGCCAACATCCTGACCTCTGGTCTGCTGGGCGAACAATACATCGGGCTGATCCCCGGCGGCGATGAAGAGGTGTTGCAGGATGGCGGCGTGTTCAGGAAGACGCAGTCGGCCATGGTGCTGGAAGATCTGATCGGGAAGTTCCTGTTCAGCGAGGCGGGCGATAAGTGATCGTCCGGGCGTAAAGGAAAAGTCATGAAAAAACTGTTGATGATGTTGCTGGCGGCAACTTTAAGCTGGTCCGCTTTCGCGCAGGATGTGGCTACGCCCGATGGATTGATCATCGCTACCGTGCGCGAGGTGCTGGCGATCGTGAAGCAGGACAAGGCGATCGTGTCGGATCAGGCGCGTTTGCTGGCGTTGGTGGATGCCAAGATCTTGCCGCATTTCGATTTCAAGCGCATGACGCAACTGGCCGTTGGTCGCCCGTGGCGGACCGCGACGCCCGAACAAAAAGAAGCGCTGGTCAAAGAATTCCGCACCATGCTGGTACGTACATACACAAAAGTGTTCAGCACTTACGTCGAGCCCGTGGTCGAGGTCAAATCGGCCAGGATGCTGGGTGAGGATGAGTCGACCGTGCGTTCCGTGATACGCGTGCCGGACGGGCGTGTGGTGACGGTGGATTACGAAATGAAGAAGAATGACGGCAAATGGCAAGCATTCGATGTGACGGTGGAGGGGATCAGTTTGGTAACCAGCTATCGCGGATCGTTTGCCGATGAAATCAAGCAAGTGGGTATAGACGGATTGATCAAGACGCTGGCTGATAAAAACCGCGATGTCAGCGAAGTTGCAGCAGCAGGAAGCAAAGGATAGGAATTGATACAGTTCGAGGGTGATCGCATGTTGGTGTCAGGGCCGCTTACGCTGGAAACGGCGAGAGCCGCCTCGCTCACTGAAGTCTCGGCCGGGCGCAATGTCTCGGTCATCGATCTGGCCGGGGTGACCGCCGTCGACTCGGCTGCGCTGGGGGTGCTCATGCATTGGTCGCGCCAGCATGGGGGCAAACTTGAGTTCATCAATATTCCGGAGAACCTGCGCAGTCTCGCCGATCTCTACGACGTGGCCACCATGCTTTCCATCGCGACTCCAGACAACTCCACTCATTGAACTGATATGCAAAAACTAGCCATCCAGGGCGGCGCGACTTTGCGCGGCGAAGTACGTATCTCCGGTGCCAAGAACGCCGCTTTGCCCATCATGTGCGCCAGCCTGCTGACCGCCGACACTTTGCATCTGACCAACCTGCCCGATCTGCACGACGTCGGCACCATGCGCAAACTGCTGCTGCAGATGGGCGTCACGGCAGAGGTCGCGCCGAACGAGATCACTTTCAACGGCGGCAAGATCGACAACTGGGAAGCGCCCTACGACATGGTGAAGACCATGCGCGCAGCGATTCTCGTGCTGGGACCGCTGGTGGCGCGCTTCGGCGATGCCAAAGTCTCGCTGCCTGGCGGCTGTGCCATCGGTTCTCGTCCGGTCGATCTTCATATCAAGGGATTGCAGGCGATGGGCGCGGAGATCGCCATCGAGCACGGTTACATTCACGCCAAGGCCAAGCGACTGAAGGGTGCGCGTATCTTCTTCGATATCGTCAGCGTCACCGGCACCGAGAACCTGATGATGGCGGCGGCGCTGGCCGACGGCGTGACCGTGCTGGAGAACGCGGCGCGCGAACCGGAGGTGGTCGATCTGGCCGACTGTCTGCGCGCGATGGGGGCAAGGATCAGCGGCGACGGCACCGACACGGTCACCATCACCGGCGTAGAGTCGTTGCATGGTGCGACGCATCGCATCATGCCGGACCGCATCGAGAGCGGCACCTTCCTCGTCGCCGCGGCGGCGACAGGCGGCAGCATCACGCTGCGCGAGACGCGCGCGGACATCCTCGAAACTTTGCTGGAAAAACTCAGCGAGGCGGGCGCCAAGATCAAAGTCGATGGTGACAGCATCCATCTCGAAATGAACGGTCGTCCCAAGGCGGTCAACGTGCGTACCGCCCCGCACCCTGCATTCCCGACCGACATGCAGGCGCAGTTCATGGCGCTCAATTGCATCGCGGAAGGCAGTGCAATGGTGGTGGAGACCATCTTCGAGAATCGCTTCATGCATGTGCAGGAACTGCGCCGTCTGGGCGCGCATATCGATGTGGAAGGCAACACGTCAGTTGTCAAAGGTGTGGATCATCTGGAAGGCGCGACCGTGATGGCCACCGACTTGCGCGCATCGGCTTGTCTGGTCATCGCCGGACTGGTGGCGCAGGGCGAGACCGTCATCGACCGTATCTATCATCTGGATCGCGGTTACGAGCACATCGAAAGCAAGCTCTCGCAGCTCGGTGCTAACATCCGTCGTATGAAATAATCCCTTGAATGCTGGCGCTTGCGCCGTTTGCAACGATAGAAAGTAGAAAATGATCACCATCGCCCTGTCCAAAGGACGCATCTTCGAAGAGACGCTGCCGCTGCTTGAAGCAGCCGGCATCAAACCGCTGGAAGACCCGGAGTCTTCGCGCAAACTCATCCTGCCGACCAACCGTGATGATGTGCGTTTGATCATCGTGCGAGCTTCCGACGTGCCGACCTATGTGCAATACGGCGCGGCCGATCTGGGCGTGGCGGGCAAGGATGTGTTGAACGAGCATGGCGGTGAGGGCTTGTACCAGCCGCTCGACCTGAATATCGCCAAGTGCCGCATGATGGTCGCCGTGCAGAATGGCTTCGACTACGAGTCCGCAGTGAAGCAGGGGGCGCGTCTGCGCGTGGCGACCAAATATGTGAAGACGGCGCGCGAGCATTTCGCCTCCAAGGGTGTGCATGTCGACCTGATCAAACTGTACGGTTCGATGGAGCTGGCGCCGCTGGTGGGGCTGTCGGATGCCATCGTCGATCTGGTCAGCAGCGGCGCGACACTGAAAGCCAACAACCTCGTCGCGGTGGAAGAGATCGTGCACATTTCCTCTCGCTTGGTGGTGAACCAGGCCTCGCTGAAACTCAAGCGCGCGACCATACAGCCCATGCTGGACGCCTTTGCCGGAGCGATCAAATGAACATCACCCGATTGTCTACACAGCAAGCCGATTTCGATGCGCGTCTGAGCACGCTGCTCGCTTTCGAGGAAACCGCCGACGAGAAGCTGGAAGCGACTGTCGCGGCCATCCTCGCCGATGTGAAGAAGCGCGGCGACGATGCTGTGCTGGAATACACCCGCAAGTTCGATCGTCTGCCGCTGGTCGATGCGGCCGCGATGGAGTTGCCGAAGTCAGAGCTGAAGGCGGCATTCGACGGTCTGCCCGCAGAGCAAAGAACAGCGCTGGAGCAGGCCGCGCAACGCGTCACTTCCTATCATCAGAAGCAGGTGCAGGCTTCCTGGAGCTATGAAGACGAAGATGGCACGCTGCTCGGGCAGCAAGTCACACCGCTGGATCGTGTCGGTCTTTATGTGCCGGGCGGCAAGGCGGCCTACCCATCATCCGTATTGATGAATGCCTTGCCCGCCAAGGTGGCTGGTGTGTCCGAACTCATCATGGTGGTGCCCACACCGGATGGCGCGAAGAACCAGCTCGTGCTGGCGGCCGCGCATCTGTGCGGTGTGGATCGCGTGTTCACCATCGGCGGCGCACAGGCTGTGGCTGCGCTGGCATACGGTACGGTCTGCATCCCCAAGGTGGACAAGATCGTCGGCCCGGGCAATGCCTATGTCGCTGCAGCCAAGCGCCGCGTGTTCGGCACTTGCGGCATCGACATGATCGCGGGACCTTCAGAGATCCTGGTGATCTGCGACGGTCAGACCGATCCGGATTGGGTGGCGATGGATCTGTTCTCGCAAGCCGAACACGACGAGCTGGCGCAAGCCATACTGCTGTCGCCGGACGCGGCCTTCATCGAAGCGGTGGCTGCCAGTGCCGACAAGCTGCTGGCGCAGATGCCGCGCAAGGACATCATCAAGACCGCGCTGGAGAATCGCGGCGCATTGATCCATGTCGCGGATATGGACGAAGCCTGCGCGATCTCCAACCGCATCGCGCCTGAGCACTTGGAGCTGTCTGTGTCCGAGCCGCAAACCTGGCTGCCCAAGCTCAGGCATGCCGGTGCCATCTTCATGGGGCGCTATACATCGGAGTCGCTGGGTGACTACTGTGCCGGGCCGAACCATGTATTGCCGACTTCGGGAACGGCGCGTTTTTCCTCGCCGCTGGGGGTCTATGACTTCCAGAAGCGCAGCAGCCTTATCCAGGTTTCGGCGGCCGGCGCGCAAAAACTGGGTGCTATCGCCGCTACCCTCGCATTTGGCGAGGGTTTGCAGGCGCATGCCCAGTCCGCGCTATATAGAAAAAACAGCTAGAAACTTTCGGTTGTGTGTTCTGTCCGGTTTAGGTAGAATCCGCGCCTCATTTTTGCAATTGGTCTGGAGTCAGTCATGGCACGCGTATGTCAAGTAACGGGAAAAGCCCCGATGTCGGGCAACAATGTTTCCCACGCCAACAACAAAACAAAGCGTCGTTTTTTGCCGAATCTGCAACGCCGTCGTTTGTGGGTTGAATCAGAAAACCGTTGGGTGTCTTTGCGCCTGACTAATGCCGCACTGCGCACAATCGACAAGAACGGCATCGAAGCCGTGCTGTTCGAGATGCGCGCCCGCGGCGAGAAGGTATAAAGGAGACGCACCATGGCATCTAAAGGCGGACGCGAGAAGATCAAGCTGGAATCCTCTGCTGGTACAGGGCATTTCTACACGACCAACAAGAACAAGCGCACTACTCCACAGAAGCTCGAATTCATGAAGTTCGATCCGGTGGCACGTAAGCATGTCGCATACAAGGAAACCAAGCTGAAGTGATTCGGCTCTGGCCCAACAAAAAAGCCCGCATCGCTGCGGGCTTTTTTGTTGGTGCTGCCGCAATCAGGCGGAGGCCCAGCTTTCTGCTGCGCTGTAGTCGCCGAAAGCGCGGATGTCGGCATCCACGAACAGACGTGACAACCAAGCTTGCCAGGTCAGCCACTGGTCGTCAGTGACGACCGCGATCCTGTTGAAATCATGATTGTGTTCGCGACTGAAGAACTTGACCTCTTCCCATGCCACATCCGGGGTGTAAGACAACATGCCGCGCAAATCGAAGATCAAGTTGAGACCGCTGCCGCTTTTCAATTTGTAAAGTGCATGTTGCTCGAACTGTTTGAAGTCGGCCAGTGTGAATTCGCCCATGACGGCGATGTTGACCAGATTGTTGTTGTCGGCGATGGTAATCATGTTTTTTCCTGGATCTTGGGGGACAGTTTCAAGCTTAACACACCGCTGGCGATGATGAGACCCATGCCTAACCATGCTTCGATACTCAGATGCTCGTGCCAGAAAAGCAGGCCGAGCAGCGCGGAAAATACGATGGTGGTGTAGGCCAGGCTACCCACAGCCAGTGTGTGGCCAGTGCGGTAGGCGCGTGTCATGAACAGTTGCGCGAAGGTGGCGGCAGCGCCAATGGCGATCAGCAAAGGCAGATCGGCTAACGAGACTGTATGCAATTCGTCGCCGAGTATCCAGATCGCGCTGGCGACCGTGGCGATCAGGTTGAAATAGAACACGACGCGCATGCCCGGTTCGCCGAGCACGCCGAGGTGTCGCACATTCATCAGCGCGATGCCGGCCAGCAGGCCGGAAGCCAGGCCCAGCAATCCATCGGCGAACTGCTCATGTGCCAGCGTGGGTTGCAACAACAGCACCACACCGGAGAATCCAAGCGCCAGTGAAACACTCATCGGCAGATGGAATTTCTCTTTCAATACCAGCACCGTCAACAGCGAAAGGAACAGCGAAGAGGTGTAGTTCAATGTGATGGCCGTGGCCAGCGGCAGGACGGTGATGCAGTGGAAGAACAGCAGCATGGCGACCGTGCCGGACAGGCCGCGCCACAGGTGTGGTCGCCAGTGGAAGGTGGATAGTTTGATGCGCGAGCGGTGCAGCAGCGCGTAGACCACGAGCAAGCCGAAGAAGGAGCGGTAGAACACCAATTCGCCGCTGGAGAAGTGGGGGGCCCCCAGTTTGACGAGTGCACCCATGCAGGCAAAGAGTGATGCTGCGGCCAGCATCCATAGCGAGCCCACGTTGTTATTTCAGGTGTGGCTCTAGATGGCGACGCAGGAACTCGTGGTAATGCAGCATGCCGTCCTCGGTCGGGGACTGGTAAGGACCTTGCTCCTCGATACCTTGCTTGTACAAGGCCTTGCGTCCCTGGTGCATGCGCAAGCAGATGAAATCATCTTCCACTGCAGTCTCGCGGTAGGCTTGCTTCTCTGCTTCGATGTAATCGCGCTCGAACAGTACGATGTCTTCCGGATAGTAGAACTCGACGATGTTGGTGCAGGCGTCCGTGCCGCGCGGCACGACGGTGCTGACCACCAGCGTGTTCGGATACCACTCGACCGTGATGTTGGGGTAGTAGGTCAGCCAGATCGCGCCATACTTGGGCAATTCGCCGTTGTTGTAGCGCAGCACCTGTTGCGCCCATTTCGCATAGGTCGGGCTACCGGATTTCTTCAGTGCGTGGTTGATGCCGACGGTCTGCACGCTGAAGTGCTCGCCGAAGGTCCATTGCAGATCGTCGCAGTCGACGAACTGGCCGAGGCCGGGATGGAACGGCACAACGTGGTAGTCCTCCTGATAGACCTCGATGAAAGTCTTCCAGTTGAAGTTGTATTCGTCGATCTCGACACGGTCCAGCATGTAGCCGGAGAAATCGATCTCCTTGAAGGCGGGCATGTTTGCCAGATCTTTCGCGACATCGCGCTTGCCGGCGAACAGCAGGCCGTTCCAGTTCTGCAACGGCGTCTTGTTCAGATGCAGGCAGGGATTGTTGGGGAAATGCGGTGCGCCGATCAGCTCGCCGTCAGTCTTGTAGGTCCAGCGATGCAGCGGGCATACGATGTTCTTCGCAGTGCCGCGCCCTTCCAGCATGGTGGCCTGACGATGGCGGCAGATATTGGAAAGCAGCTCCACGCCACTTTCGTTGCGCACCAGCATCTTGGCTTTGTCCATCCACTCGATCACATGGTAGTCGCCAAGGTTCGGCACCATCAATTCGTGGCCGACATACTGCGGGCCGGCGTCGAGCAGCACACGTTGCTCGATCTCCAAGACCTTGGGGTCGAAATACCAGCTCAACGGGGGTTGCGCGGAGACGGGATTGAATTGCTGCAGCTTTGCTATTTCGGACATACCCACATTCCTCTGTGAATACGGGGAATCAGACAATGCCCACAAAGCATGTGCTATAGATTCCCGGATGTTTACGGGGTCGGGGATTGTCCTTTAAAAGTCAGGACCGGGCAACAAAAATTGGCCGCACTGTATAGGCTTGGGTAAAATGCCGCCCCTACGCGTAACAATGCACACAGGAATGATGATGGCGACTAAGTCTGAAAAGAAGCCGAGCTTCGAGACGGCCATGGCCGATCTGGAACAACTCGTGGCAGATATGGAATCAGGCAAGCTGTCTCTTGAGGATTCACTTGCCGCCTACAAACGCGGCGCGGAACTGATGACTTTCTGCCGTACGCGTCTGGAAGAAGCGCAGCAGCAGGTGCGCGTGCTGGAAGAAGGTGTGTTGAAGGATCTCGACGTCGGTGAAGCGAACTGATGGCTGCCGATTTCACCGCATGGGTATCCACCCATCAATCCCGGTTTGAAGAGACATTGAAGCGCCTGCTTCCGCAGGCCGACGTGACGCCGCAACGTCTGCACGGCGCAATGCGCTATAGCGTGCTGGACGGCGGCAAGCGCGTGCGTCCGTTGCTGGCCTATGCCGCCGGTGAATTGGCGGGCGCGACTGCCGAGCGCGTGGCGGTCGCTGCCGCCGCGGTAGAACTCATCCATGCCTACTCACTGGTACACGACGACATGCCCTGCATGGATGACGATGTGCTGCGTCGCGGCAAGCCAACCTGCCACGTTGAATACGACGAAGCCACTGCTTTGCTGGTGGGCGATGCGCTGCAAAGTCTTGCATTCCAGTTGCTGTCTGAACACCGTCTGAATGACGATGCGATCAAGCAGCTGCAGATGGTGAAGCTGCTGGCCGTCGCCTCCGGCTCGCGCGGCATGGCAGGCGGGCAGGCCATCGATCTGGCCAGTGTGGGCAAACAACTGTCGCTGCCAGAGTTGGAGCAGATGCACATCCACAAGACCGGCGCGCTGATCCGTGCCGCCATCCTGCTCGGTGCCCATTGCGGCAACAAGCTGAGCGATTCGCAAATTGAACGTCTGGACCATTTTGGCAAACTGATAGGCTTGGCTTTCCAGGTGGTGGATGATGTGCTCGATTGCGAAGCGGATACCGCGACGCTTGGCAAGACCGCGGGCAAGGATGCCGACAACGACAAACCGACCTATGTCAGTCTGCTCGGACTGGCCGGTGCCAAAGAGATGGCGCAAGGTCTGCATCGTGAAGCGCTGGATACCTTGGGCGAATTCGGTGAAGCTGCGTTAAGGCTGCGCGAACTGGCCGACTTCATCGTGTTAAGAAAGTTCTGATGACGCCGCTGCTCGATACCGTCAATAGTCCCGAGGATCTGCGCAAGCTGTCGCGCGATCAGCTGCCGCAATTGGCGGATGAATTACGCGAGTTCCTGATCGAGTCGGTGAGCAAGACCGGCGGCCATCTCTCTTCCAATCTGGGGACGGTGGAGCTGACCATCGCCCTGCATGCCGTGTTCAACACGCCGCAGGACAAACTGGTGTGGGATGTCGGTCACCAGACCTACGTGCACAAGATACTCACCGGTCGCCGCGCAGCGATGGCCGGGTTGCGCATGCATGGCGGCATCGCCGGTTTCCCCAAGCGCGACGAAAGTCCCTATGACACATTCGGCACTGGCCATTCCAGCACCTCGATCTCGGCGGCGCTGGGCATGGCGGCGGCTGCCAAGCTGCGTGGGTCGGAAGAACGGGCGGTCGCCATCATCGGCGATGGCGCGATGACTGGCGGCATGGCGTTCGAGGCTTTGAACAACGCGGGCGCGATGGATGCCAATCTGCTGGTCATCCTCAACGACAACGATATGTCGATCTCGCGTCCGGTCGGCGCGCTCAACAACTATCTGGCAAAACTGATGTCGGGCCGTTTTTACGCGGCGATGCGGCGCGGTAGCGAGAAGATGCTCAAAGGCATGCCGCCGGTGCTGGAGTTCGCCAAGCGTACCGAGGAGCACATCAAGGGTATGGTCATCCCCGGCACGATGTTCGAAGAGTTCGGTTTCAACTACATCGGCCCCATCGACGGTCACGACATCAACGTGCTGATGGATACGCTGAGTAACATCCGCAAATTGGAAGGCCCGCAGTTCCTGCACATCGTCACGCAGAAGGGCAAGGGCTACGCCTTGGCGGAAGAAGACTGTCTGCTCTACCACGGTGTATCCAAGTTCGACCGCACCAGCGGCATCATCCCCAAGCCCGCACCGCACCGCACTTTCACCCAGATCTTTGGTGAGTGGTTGTGCGACATGGCGGCGGCGGACGACAAGCTGGTTGGCATTACGCCCGCGATGTGCGAAGGCTCCGGCATGACCGAGTTCTCGGAGAAATATCCTGAGCGCTATTTCGATGTTGGCATCGCCGAGCAGCACGCACTCACATTCGCGGCAGGTATGGCCTGTGAAGGCAGCAAGCCGGTGGTAGCCATCTATTCCACCTTTCTGCAGCGCGCCTACGACCAATTGATCCATGACATCGCCATCCAGAATCTGCCGGTGATGCTGGCTGTCGACCGGGGCGGTCTGGTCGGCGCGGACGGTGCGACGCATGCGGGCAGCTTCGATCTGTCCTTCCTGCGCAGCATCCCCAACATGACCGTGATGGCCCCTGCGGACGAGAACGAATGCCGCCAGATGCTGACTACCGCCTATCGTATGGATTCGCCATCAGCTGTGCGTTATCCGCGCGGCACCGGGCCGGGCGTGCCGGTCAGCAAGGAAATGACTGCGCTGGAAGTCGGCAAGGGCGAGATCCGCCGCAGCGGTATCGGCGTCGCAATCCTGTCGTTCGGCACCATGCTGGCACCCGCGCTGGAGGCGGCGGAGAAGCTGAACGCCACGGTCGCCAACATGCGCTTCGTCAAACCACTGGATGCGGAACTGGTATTGAAGCTGGCGCGCGAACACGTGCTGCTGGTCACCGTGGAAGAGAATACGGTGCAGGGCGGTGCCGGCAGCGCGGTGGCTGAGTGCCTCGCGCAACATGGTGTGAAGGTATCCATGCTGCATCTGGGCTTGCCCGACCGCTTCGTAGAGCAGGGTGAGCATGCACTATTACTGGCGGATTGCGGGCTGGATGCAGTCGGCATCGAAAGTGCCATCCGCAAGGTGCATGTCACCGCATAAAGAGATAACCCGACAAAATCAGTCGGAGATTGTCTATAATCGGCCCCCGGCCACAACGCAAAGGTTACGACAATGAACGCACCCGCGCCCATTCCAGACGTGCAGAGCAGCGCGGATACCCGCCAGCTCGCCATCAACAAAGTCGGCATCAAGAGTATCCGCCACCCCATCGTCGTCAGCGACAAGAGCGAAGGCGTGCAGCACACCATCGCCACATTCAATATGTATGTGCGTCTGCCCCATAACTTCAAGGGCACGCACATGTCCCGCTTCGTGCAGATCCTGAATCAGCACGGCCGCGAGATCACGGTGGAATCGTTCGAAAGTATCCTGCGCGAGATGGTGGAGAAGCTGGAAGCCAAGTCCGGCCACCTGGAAATGAGCTTCCCGTATTTCGTGAACAAGACCGCGCCCGTTTCCGGCGTGCAGAGCCTGCTCGATTATGACGTCACTTTCACCGGCGAGATCATCGACGGTGAGTACCGCTTCACCATGAAGGTGCTGGTGCCCGTCACCAGTCTGTGTCCTTGTTCCAAGGAGATCTCCGAACGGGGTGCGCACAACCAGCGTTCGCATGTCACGCTCACCGTGCGTACCAAAGGCTCGGTATGGATCGAGGACGTGGTGCGTATCGCCGAAGAGCAGGCATCAAGCGAGCTGTACGGCCTGCTCAAGCGCCCGGACGAGAAGTTCGTCACCGAGCGCGCTTACGACAATCCAAAGTTCGTGGAAGACATGGTGCGCGACGTGGCGGCGGCATTGAATGCTGACGATCGTATCGAAGCCTACATCGTCGAATCCGAGAACTTTGAATCGATCCATAACCACTCCGCCTACGCGCTGATCGAGCGCGACAAGACGCAGGGCTGATCTTGAAACCGGTCGCCGTCTTTCGACATTCTGCGAATGAAGGGCCGGGTCATATCGCACTGTTCCTGACCCAGCACGCCATCCCCTGGCAGATGTACCATGTCGATCAGGGTGAGGCTGTTCCGGAAAACGCAGACGACTTCAGCGGCTTGGTGTTCATGGGTGGCGTGATGAGCGTGAACGACGACCTGCCGTGGATACCACGCTCCCTGAATCTGATCCGCGATGCCATTGCAAAAGACATCCCCGTTTTGGGCCACTGCCTCGGCGGACAACTCATGTCCAAGGCCCTGGGCGGCGTGGTGACGAAGAATCCGGAGAAGGAGCTGGGCTGGGGCGCAGTCACTGTTGCCGACAACGAGACGGCCAGACAGTGGTTCGGCGACATGAAAACTTTCGATTCATTCCACTGGCATGGCGAAACGTTCTCGTTGCCGCCAAGCGCTGTCCATCTTCTTTCCAGCCCGTATTGTGCCAACCAGGCCTTTGCCATCGGCAAGCATCTGGGCATGCAATGCCATGTCGAGATGACCGCGCACATGATCGAAGACTGGTGCCGGGCCGGTGCCGCCGATCTCGCCGCCAATCTTGCCAGCCCCGGTGTGCAAAGCGCCGAGGTGATGCTGGCGCAGATGCACGAAAAATTGCCTCTGCTGAACAAAGTGGCCGAGCAACTCTACCGTCACTGGATACACGGCATCGCCCCGCGCGCGAGTTAGAATGCGGCATGACTTACGTCGTCGCCGAAAACTGCATACGCTGTAAATACACCGACTGTGTGGAAGTATGCCCGGTCGACTGTTTCCGCGAGGGCGAGAACTTCCTCGTCATCGACCCCGAAGAATGCATCGACTGCTCGCTGTGCGTGCCGGAATGTCCGGCTGATGCCATCTATGCCGCAGACGATCTGCCCGCAGACCAGCAGCAGTTCATCGCGCTGAACGCCGAGCTGGCCAGACAGTGGCAGCCCATCACGGTAAAGAAGGATGCGCCGCCTGATGCCGATGACTGGCTGAAGGTCAAAGACAAACTCCACTTGCTGAAGAAGTGAGTCAGACCACCGCACTCTTCGATCGCGTCGCCCAGCGCATCCTCGCGGCGCATCCCGCGCCCGACCTGCGCGGTATCACCGTCATTCTCCCGAACATGCATGCCGCGCAGCCGTTGGCGCAGGCCTTGATGCGCCGTGCGCAAGTGCCGGCTCTGCTGCTGCCGCAGATGGTGACGTTGAACGAATGGGCGCAAAGCGTGCCGCTCGATGCGCCCATCGCCAGCGATAGCCAGCGCAGCGCCATGCTCTACCAGCAACTGCGCAAGCTGCAATGGTTCGAGAACGCGGACTTGTGGAGCATGACGCAGGAGTTGCTCAAACTGTTCGATGAACTCACGCATGCGCTGCATGCCCTGCCGGACGATGCCGATACTTTCGCCGCCGCCGTGCAGCAGGCTTATCAGGCTAGACAGAACACCACGTTGCAACTGGAAGCACGGCTCGTGTTCGAACTGTGGCATGCCATGCAGAGCGGTGAAGAGCTGGATGCCGCGCGCGCCTACCAGATGCGTCTTGCCAAACTGGCGCAGCAGGCTGACCGTCCCTTGTATGTGTTGCGCGCTTCCGAATGGGACGCGCTGGAGCAACGCTTCCTTGAAGAATATGAACAGCGCGCGCTGGTGAAGGTGTTCGATGTGCGCGAGATGGATGTGCCCAGCCGGGCGCCAAAGTTCTTCGCCGCGACTTCGTTGGAGCAGGAAGCGCATGCCGCCGCCATGCAAGTACGTCTGTGGTTGCAGGCGGGAAAAAAGAACATCGCCATCGTCGCCCAAGACCGTGTGGCAGCGCGCCGTGCGCGTGCGTTGCTGGAGCGCGCCGAGATCCTTGTGGCGGACGAGACCGGCTGGACCTTTGCCACGCTGTCGGTGAGCACCGTGCTCGACCGCTGGCTCACCGCACTGCAAAGCGACTTCTATCACCACGACTTGCTCGACCTGCTCAAGTCACCTTACATCTTTGCCGACATGACGGCGGGCGAGCGCAAGGCGGCGGTGTATCAACTGGAACAACTGCTGCGCAAACAGGGCGTGGTCGCCGGACTGGAGAATTTCGTCGCACTCACTGTGCAGGAAGTAGCGCTGCACCAGCCGCTGGCACGCCTGCGTCAGGCGGCGGCATTGCTGGAACAGAACAGGAAGCACACGCTGGCGGAATGGCTGGCGGCATTGCAGCAAAGCCTGAATTTGCTGGGCATCGATGCAGGATTGCAGCAGGACGATGCCGGGCAGCAGTTGCTGCGTGCATTGCAGAACTGGCAGCAGGAACTGCATGGTGACGAAGGCCGCTATCACTTCGCCGAATGGCGGCGCTGGCTGGCGCAACAACTGGACACCGAGACTTTCCGCGACAGCAGTATCGACAGCCCTGTGCGTTTTACGCACCTGGCTGCCACGCGTTGGCGCAGTTTCGATGCAGTGCTGATGTTAGGTTGCGACGCGGCACATCTGCCCAGCGCGGGGGATGGCGGTCGCTGGTTCAACGATGCCGTGCGTGCCACGCTCAACCTGCCGACACTTGCCTTCCATGCCGTGCGCCAGCATGACGATCTACGTGCCTTGCTGGCGATGAATGACGAGGTGCTGGTCACCTGGCAAAAAGAGCAGAACGGCGAAGCGCGTCTGCTCAGTCCTTTCCTGCAGATGCTGCGCGATGCGCATCAGCAAGCGCATGGTGACGATCTGAGTGAGTGGGTATTGCATGCTTATATGGCGACAGAAGAAGCGCGGCAAGTTGCATTGCCTCAGTCGGAGCAACCCGTACCGGCCGTGTCTCCGGACAGTGTGCCGACCAGTATCTCCATCAGCGGTTACAACGCGCTGGTCGCCTGCCCCTACCAATACTATGCGCGCCACATCCTGAAGCTGAACGAACTGGACGAAGTGCAGGAAGCCATCGAGAAGCGCGACTACGGCGAGCGCGTGCACGGCGTCCTGCAACGTTTCCACGAGCAGTATCTGCTGGTGATGCAGGGTGATCTGGCGGAGATGGAAGCGGCCTTGCAGCGCATCAGTGAAGAAGAGTTCGCCGACCTGCTGGCGCATGACTTCACCGCGCAAGCCTGGCTGGCACGCTGGTACCAATCCTTGCCCGCCTATCTGGATTGGCAGATCAAACGCGAGACAGAAGGCTGGCGCTATGCGGAGTCCGAACAGGCTTTCGATTGGCCGCTGGATGGCATCCGTCTGCGCGGCCGTATCGACCGGCTGGATGTGCGCGGTGAAGAGAAACTGGTGCTGGATTACAAGACGCAGAGCGATTCATTGCTGCGTAACAAATTGAAAGAGCCGGGCGAGGACGTGCAGCTTGCCTGTTATGCCTACGCCCACGAAGCGGCGGATGCGGCCTTCGTCAGCATCGAGAGTGGCAAGGTGAAGCAGGTCGCACCGCAGGAGGATGTGCCGCTGCTGGCGCAATTGAATGCCGAGCGGCTGGAACAGGTGATGGGCGAGATACGGGGCGGCGCCGGTCTGCCCGCGAATGGTATCGATGCGGTGTGTGCTTATTGCGAAGTGCGCGGCGTGTGTCGCAAGGGGGAGTGGGTATGAGCAATCACATCGCCCTCGATCCCGCCCGCAGCGTCGTGGTCGAAGCCTGTGCCGGCAGCGGCAAGACCTGGCTGCTGGTGTCGCGCATCGTGCGCTTGCTGTTGGACGGCGCGCAGCCTTCGCAGATCCTCGCTATCACCTTCACGCGCAAAGCCGCGCAGGAGATGCAGTCTCGTTTGCAACTGTGGCTACGCGATCTGGCGATGGGCGAAGAGGCTTTCGTGCGCCAGTTCTTCGCCGAGCGCGGCATCGCCGAGCTGAGCGATGAGCAGTTGCAACGTGCGCGCGGTCTATATAAAGAAGTGTTGCTGGCACAACCCGCCATCACCATCAGTACCTTCCATGGCTGGTTCATGCAGGTCATGCAGCGCGCGCCGCTGAACGCCGATGTGATGCAGGGCATGAGTCTGCTGGAACGTGCCGGAGCCGAGCAGGAAGAAGCATGGGAAGAGTTGCTGGAGCAGATGCGCAAGCAGCCGGATGGCGCTCAGGCGCAGCACATGCAATGGCTGTTCGAAACACAGGGTTTGTTCAACACGCGCAAGCTGCTGTTCAACTTCCTTGCCAAGCGCGCCGAGTGGTGGGCTTATACGCAGGGGCAGGCGGAGCCGCTGAACTTTGCGCTGGAGACCGTGCTCAACGATCTGGCGGTGGACATGGGGTTCGATCCGGTCGCCGACTGGGGCATGTGCGGCAACAGCGAAGAAGTATATTTCGCTTTCGTGCGCCAACTGGCGAGCAATGGCACGGACACACAGGCGAAGAAGGCGGGCGAGCTGGAACGGGCATGGACGGACAGTGCGGCGGAAGCGCGTTTTGATGCAGTGTCGCCGTTGCTGTTCACGCAGGCGGATGAGCCGCGCAGCTTCAAGCCGACCAAGAAACAGGATGCCGAAGCATTCCTTCTCACGCGCGATGCGATGTTCGCCGGAGTGCAGGAAGTGCGCGACACACTCGCCGAACAACAGGCTTATCGTTTGAACGACGCGGTGCTGCATTGCGGCGTCGCTTTCCTTGAGCGCTATCAGGCGCTCAAGGCGCAGAAACAGCAGATGGATTTCTCCGATCTGGAATGGCAGTTGTGCCGTCTGTTGCAACAGAGCGAGCACGCCGAGACCATGCAGTACAAGCTGGACAGCCGTTATCGCCATGTGTTGCTGGACGAGTTCCAGGACACCAACCCGTTGCAATGGCAGATCATGCGCGCATGGTTCGATGCTTCGGTGGCGGTGGAATCGCAGCCGACCGTGTTCGTGGTGGGCGATCCCAAGCAATCCATCTATCGCTTCCGTCGTGCCGATGCGCGGCTGTTCAGCGTGGCGCGCGAATACTTGCAGGAGAATTTCCGCGCCGAGACGTTGGGCAACAGTCTCACGCGCCGCAACTCGCAGGCGGTGGTGGATGCGGTGAATGCGGTGTTCTGCGAACAGCCGGAAGGCTTCGAGTTCGTCGAGCACCAGACATATCAGAAAGAACTGCCGGGTCATGTGCTGGTGTTGCCGCTGGCTGCAGCCGAGTGCGACGAAGAAGTGGTCGCCGAAGATGCGCCGCTCGAGTTGCGCGATCCGCTCACCACAGCGCGCACGGAAGCGGGTGAAGGCGCGCGCCATATGGAGGCCGAACAATTCGCGGCACAACTGCAAATGATCGTTGGCGAATGGGCGGTGAATACAGAAGGCGAGACACGCCGCGCGACCTACGGCGACATCATGGTGCTGGTACGCGGCCGCACCCATCTCGCCATCTATGAAGAAGCGCTGCGCGCAAGACACATCCCTTTCATCAGTTCGCGGCGCGGCGGTCTGCTCGACACACTGGAAGCGGAAGACATACAGGCACTGCTGCTGTTCATTATCACGCCCTTCGCCGATCTCGCGCTGGCGCAGGTGCTGCGCACGCCGATGTTTGCGTGTAGCGATGAGGACTTGATGAGTCTGTCAGGATTGAGGATTGAGGATTTAGGATTGAGTGGGGCAGAGGCTCAATCCTCAGTCCTCAATCCTAAGTCATCATGGTGGCAACGCCTGCAACAACTGCCAGAACCGTCACCCGCTTTGCAACGCGCCGCCGAACTCCTGCAGCGCTGGCTCGCCCTTGCCGACAAGTTGCCGGTGCACGATCTGCTCGACCGCATCTATTTCGAGGGTGATGTGATCGCACGCTACAGCGCCGTGCTGCCGGCCGAGATGCGTGCCAAGGTGACGGCCAACCTGCATGCTTTCATGGAGATCGCGCTGAGCGTGGATGCCGGGCGCTATCCCAGCCTGCCACGCTTCCTGCAGGAACTGCGCGAACTGCGCGACAGCGCGGACGATGCGCCGGATGAAGGCAAGCTCGGTGCGGCGGGAGATGCAGTGCGCATCTACACCGTGCACGAATCGAAAGGGCTGGAAGCGCCTGTTGTCTGGCTGCTGGACGCGAACGCCGAGAAGCAGAACCGCGACGGCAGCGATGTGCTGTTGGACTGGCCGACGCATGAGGTGCAGCCGCTGCACTTCTCGCTCTATGCCGATCAGGCTTCGCGCGGCAAGAAGCGCCTGCCGCTGTTCGATCAGGACGCCGCCGAGCAGGCGCGCGAAGAGATGAATCTGCTCTACGTCGCTATGACCCGCGCGCAGCAGGCGCTCGTCGTCAGCGGCAGTCAGGGGGCACGCGAGGCGAAGCAGCTCACATGGTATGGGCGTATCGCCGCAGTGACAGTTGAACATGAGAACCTATTGCGTGCAGCATCCCCTCTCCCGCTTGCGGGCGAGGGGCAGGGGAGAGGGAAGGAAAAGATGGATGTATCGCTGCCCGTCATCATTCCCACCGGTCAGCGCGCCGCGCGCAATACGACTCGGCAGCAGCGCGGCATCTGGCTGCATGCCTTGCTGCAACACTTGACGGAAGGGCGGCTGGATCATGCGGGATTGCAGCAAGGCCTCGGCATCCCCGCCGCAGAGATCGAACCGCTTTGGCAGCAAGCACAAAGCCTGCTCGCCGCGCCGCAACTCGCCCGCTTCTTTGATGCGCAGCAATATTGCACCGCCTGCAACGAGATGCCCTACATCAATGCCAAGGGTGAGCTGAAACGCATCGACCGCTTGGTCGAGTTCGACGACGAGGTGTGGGTGCTGGATTACAAGCTGGGTGATTCTGATGATGCGGCACGTTATCGCGCGCAGATGGCGGAATACCAGATCGCGATGCGGGCGGTGTATGTGAACAAAGAGGTCAAGTGCGCACTGTTGTTTGCGGATGGAGTTTTGAGTGAGTTGTAACAAGGCATATATAAAGACGCAGAAAGATTTCCCTGAAGATGAAGTCATGTGTCATTGCAGCGGTACCGGGCGTGCGTATATACGAAGCCTGTTTGAGCAAGGCATGGGTGTGGAGGCCATCTCCCGCTGGACGGGCGCGCAGTCAGGTTGCGGTGGCTGCGAATGGGATATCGCGGATTTCCTGAAAAATCTCTCCGAACAAAAGAACACTCGGTTCTGAGTTGGTTGCCAGTCCATATGGTTCGTTCGATCGAATAGTTCGGGCTGGATATTGTTCGTTTAATGCATGGTGTTTATTTTGCCCGCCCCATAGAATAGGCACACTTTTTCAATGGGTATCGCCGCATGACGGGCGGCAGTATCTGTTCAGATGGGGGTGTGCGATGAGTATCGTGGACTGGCCGGAAGGGGAGCGGCCCCGGGAGAGGTTGTTGCAGCGCGGTGCGGCGGCGCTGTCGGATGCGGAATTGCTGGCGATATTTCTGCGCGTCGGTGTGCGCGGCAAGAGCGCGGTCGATCTGGCGCGCGAGGTGCTGGTGCGTTTCGGCGGGCTGACGGCGATGTTCGCTGCCGATGAGAAATCGTTCTGCGAGATACACGGTATGGGGCGCGCCAAGTATGTGCAGTTGCAGGCGGTGCTGGAGATGTCGCGGCGCGCACTGAAGGAAGAAGTGCATGCAGGCGATGCGCTGAATTCACCACAGGCGGTACGCGACTATCTGCGGCTGTTGCTGCAGGGGCGGCAGCAGGAGGTCTTCGTGGCGCTGTTCCTCGATGCGCAACATCGCGTGATCGCGATGGAGGAATTGTTCCAGGGCACGCTGACGCAAACCAGTGTGTATCCGCGCGAAGTGGTGAAACGCGCACTGCATCACAATGCGGCGGCTTTGATCTTCGCGCATAACCACCCTTCAGGGGTGGCCGAGCCGAGTCAGTCCGACCAGTTGCTGACGGACGCTTTGAAGCAGGCGCTGGGATTGGTCGATGTGCGGGTGCTGGATCATTTTATCGTGGCAGGTGCGAGTTGCCTGTCGTTCGCGGAGAAAGGGCTCTTGTAATGGGGAATGAGAACAGCGGGGAGCCGGTTTGCAACGTGGCGACCCGTGCGACGGTAGTCAGCATCATCATCCGCGATTTCATCCATCTGACAGAACGGGTGTCTGCTGCGAATCTGGCCGGTTTGATGGCCAGCTATTACGCGAAGGTGGGTGCGCAGGTCGAGCAGCAGCAGGGTGTGCTGACCTCGATCAGCAACCACGGCATGCTGGTGACGTTCTTTGATGTGGCCGGGGCGGATAACCATGCCCGCCGGGCATTGCGCTGCGCGCTGGCAGTCGCTCTGATCGCCTACCAGACCCGTTTCCTGATCCGCCAATCGTTTCCCGAGCAGGACTTCGACCGCTTTGGCGTCGGGGTGGGTATACATACCGGTGAGCTGGTCTTCGCCGAATTCAGTCACCAGGCCGAGGGGCAGCGCATCGTTTGCGGGCATGCGGTGTCCATCGCCTCCCTGTTATCCGTTAAATCCAAGGATCTGGACTGGAACGTGGTGTGCAGCGAGCAGACGCTCGCCGAAGTCGGCTCAGGGATATCGACGCGCCGGCGCGGCACGCTGGGTGCTGATTGGCTGAAAGATCCGGTGCAGGTGGCTGAGGTGGTGGTCGTGCGCGAAGGTGAGGCGGGTGACAGCATGGACGCGACGCTGAAACTGGATCGTGGCGCACGTTCCGGCATGCACAGGGCGTTCGATCCTGCCCTGCTGGGTAATGAAAGCGAGCAGGGCGAGGATCTTCCGAAAGTGCAAGGCTATCGCTGTCTTAAAGCATTGGGGCGCGGTGGTATGTCCAGCGTATTCCTTGCCGAGCGATCGAGCGACAAGGTGCTGATGGCACTCAAGTTCGCCGACGGCAGTGTCTCGGAGGATAGCGAGGTGCTGTACCGCTTTGTCGAGGAGTACGGTTTGCTGGAACAAGTGCGTCATCCCCATGTGTTGCAGATCTTCGACCAGGGCGTGACTGACGATGCGCTGTTCATCGTGATGGAATACCTGCCGGGCGGGACGCTCAAGCAGCGTATCGGCAAACAGGGAATCTCCGGGAAAGAAGCATGGCGTGTGCTGCGCGAGATCGTGCATGCCCTGGTCGAAGTCCACGAGCGGGGCATCATCCATCGAGACATCAAGCCCGAGAACATCATGCTGCGCGAGGATGGGGCGGCGGTACTGGGCGATTTCGGCGTTGCTAGGCGCATGCACGAGGTGCGCATGGATGGGCGTCTGGATGCTATCGTGGCGACGCCATACTATATGAGTCCGGAGCAGGCGCTGGGTGTGGCCGAAGATGACCGTACCGATATATATAGTATGGGCGCGGTGTTCTATAACATGCTGACCGGTCGCAAGCCGTATACGGGCGACACGCTGGAAAGTATCGCGCAGCAACACCTGCGGGCCGAAACACCCAAGCTGCAACCGGAATACCAGCATTGGCAGCCTCTGCTGGATGGCATGATGGCGAAAGACAAGTCGCAACGCCACTCTGCCAAGACATTGATGGCACATTTGAACACCTATCCCGCTCCTGCATGAGCCGGTAGCTGCTGGAAATGTCGGGCGGGCCGAAATATTGGCTCGATTCTTGCCGGATTCCGTATTTTCCCTTTGACATGCCCCAAGGTTCTATGGATAATCGCGCGCTCATTTTGGAGGGGTGGCCGAGTGGTTAAAGGCAGCAGACTGTAAATCTGCCCTCTTATGAGTACGATGGTTCGAATCCGTCCCCCTCCACCAAATTGAAAGGCAGTTTGCTGAAGTTTAATAGTGGGCTGGCGTTGGGTTTTGCGGGAGTAGCTCAATGGTAGAGCTGAAGCCTTCCAAGCTTATGACGAGGGTTCGATTCCCTTCTCCCGCTCCAGAGTTTTTGTAGGCCCATGTGGCTCAGTGGTAGAGCACTCCCTTGGTAAGGGAGAGGTCGCGAGTCCGATTCTCGCCATGGGCACCAGATTTTATGTTTTTAGGTTCTTTTCGTTAATTGGGTTGATGGGGGATTATCATGGCAAAGAGCAAATTTGAACGTACCAAACCGCACGTAAACGTCGGCACGATCGGCCACGTTGACCACGGCAAGACCACGCTGACAGCGGCGATCACGACAGTGTTGTCGAAGAAATTCGGCGGCGAAGCCAAAGGCTACGACCAGATCGATGCAGCGCCTGAAGAAAAGGCACGCGGCATCACCATCAACACCGCCCACGTCGAATACGAGACCGCGACCCGTCACTACGCACACGTTGACTGCCCGGGTCACGCCGACTACGTCAAGAACATGATCACCGGCGCAGCCCAGATGGACGGCGCGATCCTGGTCGTCTCCGCAGCTGACGGTCCTATGCCCCAGACTCGCGAGCACATCCTGCTGGCCCGTCAAGTTGGCGTACCGTACATCATCGTGTTCATGAACAAATGCGACATGGTTGACGACGCAGAACTGCTGGAACTGGTTGAAATGGAGATCCGCGAACTGCTCTCCAAGTACGACTTCCCGGGCGACGACACACCGATCATCCACGGCAGCGCCAAGCTGGCTGTCGAAGGCGATGCAGGCGAGCTGGGCGAAGGCGCCATCCTCAAGCTGGCCGCCGCACTGGACTCCTACATCCCGACACCCGAGCGCGCCATCGACGGCGCCTTCCTGATGCCAGTGGAAGACGTGTTCTCCATCTCCGGTCGCGGCACGGTTGTGACCGGTCGTATCGAGCGCGGCATCATCAAGGTCGGCGAAGAGATCGAGATCGTCGGTATCAAGCCGACCCTGAAGACCACCTGCACCGGCGTGGAGATGTTCCGCAAGCTGCTGGACCAAGGTCAGGCAGGCGACACCGTCGGCGTGCTGCTGCGCGGCACCAAGCGTGAAGAAGTCGAGCGCGGCCAAGTGTTGGCCAAGCCCGGTTCCATCACCCCGCACACCAAGTTCACAGCCGAGATCTACGTGCTGGGCAAAGACGAAGGTGGTCGTCACACCCCGTTCTTCCAAGGCTACCGTCCGCAGTTCTACTTCCGTACGACTGACGTGACTGGCGCGGTTGAACTGCCGGCCGGCACCGAGATGGTGATGCCTGGTGACAACGTATCGATCACAGTGAACCTGATCAACCCGATCGCGATGGAAGAAGGTCTGCGCTTCGCGATCCGCGAAGGCGGTCGTACCGTCGGCGCCGGTGTGGTTGC
>JBDRPJ010000001.1:0-502375 GCA_043827165.1 Pseudomonadota bacterium | reverse complement strand
TCGCCCAGCATCTCAGTTTACCCATCCGACAAGTGCCCACACTTATTGGCTGTATATTGTTAAAGAACGTTTACTTCTCTTCCCCGCCGTAGCGAGAGGTGCGCATTATACAGAACCCGCTCACCCTGTCAAATCGTTTTTTAAAACCACTTAACCACTCGTTTTACTTGCCAGACCCATCTTTCGATGAACCAGATTTGTTTGGTTGCGGGGGCAGGATTTGAACCTACGACCTTCGGGTTATGAGCCCGACGAGCTGCCAGACTGCTCCACCCCGCGTCAGTTGAGGGACGGCATTCTATAGACGCACCCACATCAGGTCAAGAACTTAATCCTGTTTATGTTCAACCTTGCGCTGCAAAGCCCACTCGACATGCTCTCTAACAAGAAAGGATTCATGTTGCGACCTTGCCTGCAAGGCCTGCAGACTCTCTGCAGTTTCCGGTGCGTTACCTAGCGCCACTGCGATATTCCTCAACCACTGCTCGTATCCAATACGATAGATTGGACTGCCCGCCATGCGCGTACGAAATGCTTCTTCGCTCCAAGAGAACAACTCGATGAGCGATATGTCATCGAGCTTGTTGCGTACCGAAAAGTCCGGTTCTATGCTTTTCACCGCAAATCTATTCCAGGGGCAGAACAGTTGGCAATCATCACAACCATAGATGCGATTCCCTATTAGCGGCCTTAACTCGTGAGGGATGCTGCCCTTATGTTCGATAGTCAGATACGAGATACAGCGCCGCGCATCCACTATATATGGCGCTGTGATAGCCCGCGTTGGACATACATCCATACAGGCGACACAGGTTCCGCAATGACTTTTCTGCGTCACATCCGCCGGTAGCGGAAGGTCGACGAATATCTCCCCCAGAAAGAACCACGAGCCCTGCTCGCGCGTAAGCAACAACGTGTGTTTCCCTCGCCATCCCAGATGCGCCTTCTGCGCCAACTCCACTTCCAGCACAGGCGCACTGTCCGTAAACACGCGACACTGACAGTCGACAACATCCCTGATCTTCTGCGCCAACTTTTCCAATCTGTTTCGCAACACCTTGTGATAATCACGACCCAACGCATAGCGGGAAACATAGGCCCGGGAAGGATCAAGCAATACCGCCTCGGCAGCATGACTGATCTCAGGGAAATAATTCATGCGTACAGAGATCACGCGCAATGTGCCCGGCAGCAACTCTGTCGGACGCGCCCGTTTCACCCCGTGTTTTGCCATATAATCCATGGCGCCGTGATGGCCGTCCGCTAGCCACTGGAGCAGATGATCTTCCGCCGCGCCCAGGCTGGTATCCGAAATACCAACCGCCTGAAAGCCAAGCTCGCTGCCCCATGCCTTGATGCGCTGGGCGAGCTCATCCATTTCCGATCGGGGAACACAATTTTGCATGACTCGAATCATAGCCCAATAGCATTGCCAAATGAGGAAGCCACTGCCGCCTTTGCATTGCGATTGGCTCATGCGATCCGCCCCGGACTGGTAATCTATCTGCGCGGAGATCTTGGCGCCGGCAAGACCACTCTGGTTCGGGCCTTGTTGCTGGCGCTTGGATATAAGGGGCGAGTCAAAAGCCCGACCTACACTCTGGTTGAAAGCTACGAAGTGAGGGGGCTACACTTGCGGCATTTCGACCTCTACCGTTTTCGAGATGCCGATGAATGGGAAGAAGCCGGATTTCGTGACGAGTTCGACGCACACAATATCTGTCTGGTTGAATGGCCGGAACAGGCAGCCGGACTATTACCCGAGGCCGACCTCAGCCTCACCTTCGAGATACTTCAGGATGGCCGCGAGATTTTCCTGCACGCCTATACTGAAGCAGGGACGAAATGTTTGAACGCACTCTAAAGTCTGTTTTTCTGTTGTTATTGGTATGGGCAGGTTCCGCCCATGCAGAGATACCCGTCACTTCCGCCCGCCTCTGGCCCGCGCAGGATTACACGCGCCTCACGCTGGAATCGAAATCCGCCATCCGCTACAACCAATTCACGCTCTCGAATCCAGAAAGGCTGGTCATCGACCTTGAGGAAGTCGAACTCAGCGCTGCGTTGAACGAGTTATCAAACAAAGTCAGCAAAGATGATCCCTATATCAGCAGCTTGCGCATCGGACGCTTCAAGCCCGGTGTCGTCCGTTTGGTATTGGATCTGAAATCACAAGTCAAACCACAACTATTCAGCCTGAAACCTGTTGGGGAATATGGACATCGACTGGTTCTAGATATTTACCCTGCTGCGCCAGTGGACCCTTTGATGGCATTAATTGAACAACAATTTTCCACCAGCGAGCAAAATGACAATGCAGGGGTAGCAGAAATGTCTGCCCCAGATATGACGGCACCTCCGCCGCCCGAAGCCGAGTCACCCCCACCCTACCCGGAATTGCGCAATCGTGTACTCGTCATCGCTCTGGATGCGGGGCATGGAGGAGAGGACCCAGGGGCACTGGGACGCAGAGGGACACGCGAGAAAGATGTGACACTATCCATCGCTCGCGAGTTAAAGACACAGATTGACGCGATCTCAGGGATGCGCGCGGTACTTATTCGCGACGGTGATTATTTCATTCCACTCAAAGGGCGCGTGGAAAAAGCGCGACGCGCACATGCGGACCTATTTGTCTCGATTCATGCCGACGCCTTCGTCAAGCCGCATGCTCGTGGTTCGTCTGTCTTTGCATTGTCCGAAGGCGGTGCAACCAGTGCCAGCGCACGCTGGCTCGCCAAAAAGGAGAACGAAGCCGATCTAATTGGCGGCGTGAACCTTGCCGTAAAAGATCCTTACCTTGCCCGCACGCTGCTCGACCTATCCCAGACTGCCACCATCAACGACAGCATGAAGCTCGCCAATCATGTACTGAAGGAATTGGGCGGCATCAACAAGTTGCATCGCGGCCGCGTAGAACAAGCCGGGTTCGCGGTACTCAAGTCCCCGGATGTGCCATCCATCCTGATAGAAACAGCGTTCATCAGTAATCCGACCGAAGAGAAAAAACTGAAAGATCGCGATTATCAACGCAAGATGGCGAGTGCGATACTCAGCGGCATCAAGCGATACTTCGCGCAGAATCCGGCCTTATCAAAACACAAAGTAGTACTGAACGATTAGCCGGTCAGGCCGGGAACACACCGGTAGACAAATAGCGATCACCCCGGTCGCAGACGATGAAAACGATAGTGGCGTTTTGCACCTGCTGCGAGAGGCGCATTGCGATGCTCAATGCACCACCTGAAGATATCCCGCAGAATATCCCCTCTTCCCTCGCCAGACGGCGCGTCATTTCTTCCGCATCCTGCTGCCCCACATATTCGATACGGTCGATGTTTCCCGGATCGTATATCTTGGGCATATAGGCTTCCGGCCACTTGCGAATACCCGGTATTTGCGCCCCATCCTCCGGCTGAGCCCCGATGATCTGGATCGCGGGATTCGTTTCCTTGAAGAATCGTGCGTTGCCCATGATGGTGCCGGTGGTACCCATGCTGCTGACGAAGTGAGTGATCCTGCCCTGGGTATCGCGCCAGATCTCCGGCCCCGTACCTTCGTAATGCGCCAAGGGATTATCAGGATTTCCAAACTGGTCGAGGATGATGCCGCGACCTTCGTCCCGCAACTTTTCTGCCGTATCGCGCGCCAACTCCATGCTACCCGCCTTGGGTGTCAACAGCAGCTCGGCACCGAAAGCACGCATGGTCTGGCGGCGTTCCACACTCTGATTCTCAGGCATCACCAGGATCATCTTGTAACCGCGCATGGCGGCGGCCATCGCCAGCGCGATACCGGTGTTGCCACTGGTCGCCTCGATCAAGGTGTCGCCGGGCTTGATGCTGCCACGTGCTTCAGCATGTCTGATCATGGACAGTGCCGGCCTGTCCTTCACCGAACCGGCAGGATTATTGCCCTCCAGCTTGGCGAGGATTACATTGGACGTGTCACCGGGTATGCGCTTGAGCCTGACCAGCGGTGTATTTCCGACATAGTCTTCCAGAGTCTTGTACATGGCTTGTTCCATAGAGGGGTTATGCCTGCATGATAAATGCAGGCACCTTCCTTTGCACTGCCGCTTTAGAGGGCGATGCCCGAGGCGTCGAACAATCCTTCGAACAGGATGGAACTCAGATAGCGCTCTCCCGAGTCCGGCAGGATCACTACGATTATCTTGCCCGCGTTCTCGGGTTTCTGAGCCTGACGAACCGCAGCCGCCACTGCCGCCCCACTTGAGATACCGGAGATGATGCCTTCTTCCCTGGCTAGGCGACGTGCGAACAACACTGCATCCTCGTTCGTCACCAGTTCGACCTCATCCACCAAAGACAGGTCCAGCGTGCCCGGCACAAAGCCTGCGCCTATGCCCTGTATCTTGTGGGGGCCGGGCTTGAGCTCCAGTCCTGCACGCTTTTGCGTCAGGATCGGACTGGCAGTCGGCTCGACTGCCACAGATTTGATCGCCTTGCCTTGGGTGCGCTTGATATAGCGTGACACACCGGTGATCGTGCCGCCGGTACCCACACCTGCCACGAAGATGTCGATCTTGCCGTCGGTATCGTTCCATATCTCCGGTCCCGTGGTCGCTTCATGGATCGCCGGATTGGCGGGGTTCTCGAACTGCTGCAGCAACACGTACTTTGCATCGGACTCCGCAATCTCCTTCGCCTTGGCGATCGCGCCACCCATACCCTTGGAACCTTCGGTCAGCACCAGCTTTGCACCATAGGCGACCAGTAACTTGCGCCGCTCGACGCTCATCGTTTCGGGCATGGTCAAAGTAAGCGGGATGCCGCGTGCAGCGGCCACAAAGGCCAGTGCGATACCGGTGTTGCCGCTGGTAGGCTCGACGATTTCTTTGCCCGGGCCGAGCAAGCCCTTCCGCGTTGCATCGTCGATCATTGCCACTCCGATGCGATCCTTCACCGAATACGCCGGATTGCGTCCCTCGACCTTGGCAAAGATGGTGGAAGGCGCGCCATCACCGATCCTGCTCAGTTTTATCAGCGGCGTGCCACCGACAGAAAGCGAATTGTCTGCAAACGACTTTGACATCTCATGCTCCTCGAATTGATAAAGATACGATGACCGCATTATAGGCAGAGCCCATCATTCCTGATAATCACAATTTTCTATTTTGTTATTCCATTTTCGAATAAATAAAAAACCGCCCGGCTACTGGCCGGGCGGCTCGAATGATGCACTGCAACAGACTATTTCTTATCCGGCTTGCTTACAGTGAATTCGCCTTGCAGACGCTCCACCGTCTTCTTTCCGAATCCTTTGACGTTATCAAGATCTTCCACACGCTTGAACGGCCCGTACTGCTTGCGATGCTGAACGATAGCCTCGGCTTTCGATGCACCGACACCCTTCACAGCCTGCAACTCTTCCACGCTCGCCGTATTCAGATCGACCGCCGCGTAGAGTGAACCGGAAAACAAAAGTACCAACAGGGATAGCAACAGCTTCTTCATCATTTTCTCCTTTCGAAGTTGGCGACCTAAGTCGCGGGTTGCATACCCTCCTCCCGTTTTACTTCGACTTCTCCAGCATGTAATTCACGTAATTCGCCGTGCCTTGCTCCACGGTCAGGAATGGCTCCGCATAGCCGGCTCCACGCATCGCCGACATATCGGCCTGGGTGAAACTTTGATACTTGCCGCGCAGTGCATCCGGGAACGGGATATAGCGAATGATCTGCTGCTGCAGCAATTGCTCCAGCGTCAACACCGGCTCCCCGTTCGCAGCACGCAAGGTATTGATCGTCGCCACGGCCACATCGTTGAAGCTCTGCGCCGTACCCGTACCAAGATTGAAGATGCCGGATTTCTCAGGGTGATCCAGAAAGTGCATATTGACCTTGACCACGTCTTCGACCGACACGAAATCGCGGAGCTGTCCGCCGTTGGCATAGCCATCACAACCCTCGAATAGCTTCACATGCCCATCTGCCCGATACTGGTTGAAGAAATGGTATGCGACCGAGGCCATCCGCCCCTTGTGCTGCTCGCGCCGACCATACACATTGAAATAGCGGAAGCCCACGATCTGCGAAGTACGTTCTGCCCAGCGTCTACGCACCACCTGATCGAACAAGAACTTGGAGTAGGCATAGACGTTCAGCGGCGATTCGTATTCTCGGCTTTCCTTGAACACGCCACCGCCGCCGTAAACCGAAGCGGACGATGCATACAGGAATGGCACTTCTTCGCTCTGGCAGTGATTCAGCAACTCCAGCGAATAACGATAGTTGTTCTCCATCATGTATCGGCCATCCGTCTCCATGGTGTCGGAGCAAGCACCTTCATGCAATACAGCGGCGATCTCACCGTCGAAGTCTCCGCCCACCACGCGTTCGATGAAGTCCTCTTTATCCAGGAAGTCGGCGATCTCACAATCCGTGAGATTCAGGAACTTGTCGGCCTTCTTCAGATTGTCGACCGCGATGATGTCGGTCACGCCACGCTCATTCAGCGCCTTAACCAGGTTGGACCCAATGAAACCCGCTGCTCCGGTTACCACGTAGTACATGCTATCTCCTTGAAATAGAAGGATGGATTGCAGCCACCCCCTCTTTCCCTTCGTTGTGCACGGAAGGGTATTACAATAACCACACTTGATGCAAGGCTTTATTGAGTCAAACAGCACTCAGTCCTGATTCTTCATGTCCTGCAGTATCTCTTCGCGGGAAACCACCGCAGTACCCAGCTTGGCCACCACCAGGCCGGCTGCACGATTGGCGATGCGCACCGCCTCAGCCATATCCGCGCCGCTGGCCAGCATCACCGCCAAGGTGGCGATGACCGTGTCACCCGCACCGCTCACATCGAACACTTCGCGTGCCAGCGTCGGCTCGTGCAATATGCCCTGCTCGCGGAACAATGACATACCTTCCTCGCTACGCGTCACCAACAAGGCATCCAAGCCCAACTCACTACGCAGCTTCTGTGCTTTTTCGTTCAACTCTGCTTCAGTCTTCCAGTTGCCGGCCACTTCTCGGAACTCGCTGCGGTTAGGGGTGAGCAGCGTAGCGCCGCGGTAGCGCTCATACTCATCGCCTTTGGGATCGACCAACACTGGCTTGCCGGCCGCGCCCGCCAACCGGATCATCTCGGCGATATGGGTCAACCCCCCCTTGCCATAATCGGACAGCAACACCACATCGCAATCCGGCAACTTGCTACGGAAGTCAGCCAACTTGGCCTGCAACACTTCATGACTCGGCGGCGTTTCGAAATCGATGCGCAGCAATTGCTGCTGACGCGCGATGGCACGCAGCTTGACGATGGTGGAGAAGCTCTCATCGCGATGCAGCAAAGCATCGACCCTGCCTTGTCCTGTCAGCAAGCGCTGCAAACAGTCGCCCGCCTCGTCCGCACCGACCACAGACAATAGTGTGCAATGCGCGCCCAACTCCGCGATATTGCGTGCCACGTTGGCGGCGCCGCCGGGACGCTCTTCAACCTTGCTCACTTTCAGCACCGGCACCGGCGCCTCCGGTGAGATGCGGCTGACATCACCGAACCAGTAACGGTCCAGCATCACATCACCGACAACCAACACCCTTGCCTTATCGAACGATGGCAGCTTCATGCCACATCTCCTGTCTCTTTCAGAATATCTTGCAGGGCCTGCAATGGATCCGGCGCTTGCGTGATCGGGCGACCGATGACCAGATAGCTGGAACCAGCCTGCAGCGCAGCCTGCGGCGTCATGATGCGCGATTGATCGTTCGCTGCCGCATTCGCCGGGCGTATCCCCGGCGTCACCAGACAAAAGTCCTTGCCACATTGCTGGCGCAGCGTTGCCGCTTCCTGCGCCGAACACACGACGCCATCCAGACCGCTGTCCCGAGTCAGTTGCGCCAGACGGGATACCATCTGTGCTGGGCTGGCCTCGATGCCGATCCCATGCAGGTCTTCCTCCGCCATACTGGTGAGGATGGTCACTGCAATCAGTTTCGGTCGTTGCGCATGATTCGCCAGCGCCTCACGCGCCGTCTCCATCATCTTGCGGCCACCCAATGCATGCACGTTGACCATCCACACGCCCAATGCCGCCGCCGCCTTGCAGGCTTGCGCAGTGGTATTGGGGATGTCGTGAAACTTGAGATCGAGGAACACTTCGAATCCGCGCTGCTGCAACTTCTCAACCAGTTGCGGCCCGGCAGTGGTGAACAATTCCTTGCCGACTTTCAGGCGGCACAAAGCCGGTTCAAGCTGCTCGGCCAATGTCAAGGCGGATGCCGCCTGCTGAAAATCCAGCGCGACGATGATCTTCGGGTCTAGTTGTGCGGCGGTCCTCATGCAATCAATCCATTCTCTTCACTGCGTTTTGGCGAATAGCTTTCCCAACTGTGGCACGCGGGGCAATGCCAATAGAACTGTTTAGCCTTGAAGCCACAATGTCCGCACCGGTACATCGCAAGGCTGCGAGTGCGGTT
The DNA here is from genome assembly GCA_043827165.1 of Pseudomonadota bacterium. Classification (GTDB taxonomy): domain Bacteria; phylum Pseudomonadota; class Gammaproteobacteria; order Burkholderiales; family Gallionellaceae; genus Sideroxyarcus. Next base: position 493,929 of record JBDRPJ010000001.1, on the reverse strand, counting down.
GTGTATGAGCGATTTCACCAGCTCGACATCGCCGCGCCGCTCGCCGGTCATCTTCATCAATTGCGCCTCGAGCAGCTTGTCCAAGCCCAGCAGCGTGGGGTTACGCTTCAATTCATTGAGCACCATCTGATAGGCAGCCTCGGGGCCATCCGTCGCGACCAGCGCCTCAAACAGCACGTTCATAAGATCCAGCGAGGGGTGCTTTTGCAAATAGCTGCGCAGCAATTCCACACCTGCCGACTCGTTACCGCCCTGCTGGAAAGCGTGCAATATGCGCTCGGCGACCAACGGCAAGTATTGCGCATCCTGCGTCTCGACTGCCTTCCATATCTCGATAGCGCGCGCCGTATTCCCTGCAGCCAATGCGACATCGCCCAGCTTGATGCTGGCGCGCACCCCTTGCGGATCGACCGCGAGCGCCTGCTCCAGATGCACGACAGCGGCATCCACTTGTTTGTCCGCACATTCGCGCTCGGCCAACTCGCAGTAAAAGAACGACGCCTGTCTTGCATAAGACTTGCCGGTCAAAGTAGCTAGTCGCTGGCTGATATCGATCGCCTTCAACCAGTCCTTCTCTTTCTGGTAGATCTCCAGCAGGAACTCCAGCGCAGCCTGTTCGTAGGACGTGCCGTTCAGACCATGGAAAGCCGTTTCGGCCCGATCCAGTATGCCGGCCTTCAAATAATCCTGGGCCAGTTCAAACAATGCTTGCTGGCGCTTCTCTTCATCAAGATCGGCGCGCTCATAGAGGTTGAGGTGCATACGTATCGCGCGGTCCACCTCACCGCGGCGACGGAACAGACTGCCAAGCGCAAAGTGCAACTCTATCGTTTGCGGATCGACTTTGACGACTTCGATAAAGGCCTCGATAGCCTGATCCTGTTGCTCATTGAGCAGGAAATTCAACCCCTGAAAATAGGAGCGCGGCAGCGAGCTCGATTCTGACAACAGCTCTTTGATATCGACACGTGCTGCCAGCCATCCCATACCGAAGAACAGCGGGAAAACCAGCAACATCCAGGGTTCAAAATCCATCTTGTATTTTCAGGAAGAATGTTCAGAAGTATCTGTTTGATTCTCAGCACTGCGCCCGGATTGAAAGGATCGTGCTTGTGCACGTGCATGCGCCAGATCGCTACGCAAGCGCACCACCGTATCGAGCATCGCCAGCATGCCCAAAACGACCCCCAGAACCAGAAAGCCAAACAACGCGACCACCAGCGGCGTCTGCCATTCGTAACCGAACAGATAGCGTAGCGTGACGATCTCGTTGTTCTTCATCGCAAAGCCCAGCAATGCGACAAACAGCAGAATCCGCAGCAACCAGGTCAAATAGCGCATGCTTTAATTTTCATCATCGAATCGGGGTGCAAAGATAGCACGAACACGCAATTGTTTCTCGCGGGGATATTGCCCCGTGGGCAATAACTCGCAAAAAAATTGGCGGCGCATCTTGCGATGTGCCGCCAATCTTTCAATCACTTGCTACTTCAGGATTGAGGGTAATCCACGCGTTCCCGCAGTTCCTTGCCTGCCTTGAAGTGAGGCACGTACTTGGCTGGCACCTGAACCTTGTCACCGGACTTGGGATTGCGTCCCAAACGCGGCGGGCGATAGTTCAAGGCAAAACTGCCAAATCCGCGAATCTCGATACGTCCGCCTTCAGACAACGTGGCGGACATACTGTCCAGTATCACCTTGACCGACAGCTCGGCATCCTTCCCCAACAGCTGGGGATGACGCTCTGCCAGTCTGGCGATCAGATCGGAACGTGTCATGCCCTGCCTCCTTACTGCGTGTCAGCCTTGCTGGAATCCATCTTGGCCTTGAGCAGAGCACCCAGGTTAGTGGTGCCGGAAGCACTGGTGTTCTCAGCTGCGAACTTCTGCATCGCCGCTGCCGTATCAGCCTTGTCCAGCGCCTTGATCGACAGGTTGATGCCACGGTTCTTGCGATCCACGTTGATGATCACAGCCTTGACCGTGTCGCCTTCTTTCAGGTGGTTGCGGATGTCTTCCACGCGATCCACGGACACTTCGGAGGCCTTCAGGTAGGCTTCTACATCACCGTCCAGACCGATCACAGCGCCCTTGGCATCCAGAGACTTGACGATACCGGTAACGATAGCGCCCTTGTCGTGGCCGGTCACGAAACCGCCGAACGGATCACCTTCCAGTTGCTTGATGCCGAGAGAGATACGCTCGCGCTCGACATCGATAGCCAGCACGACTGCTTCCAGTTCGTCGCCCTTCTTGTAGTTGCGCACGGCCTCTTCGCCGGCAACGCTCCAGGACAGGTCGGACAGGTGCACCAGACCGTCGATACCGCCATCCAGACCGATGAACACGCCGAAGTCGGTGATCGACTTGATCGCGCCCTTGACTTTGTCACCCTTCTGGTGGTTGGCTGCGAAGTCATCCCAAGGATTGGACTTGCACTGCTTCATGCCCAGAGAGATACGGCGGCGCTGCTCGTCGATCTCGAGGATCATCACTTCTACTTCGTCGCCCAAAGCAACGACCTTGGAAGGATGAACGTTCTTGTTGGTCCAATCCATCTCGGAAACGTGCACCAGACCTTCGATACCTTGCTCGATCTCAACGAAAGAACCGTAGTCGGTCAGGTTAGTCACTTTACCGAACAGGCGAGTGCCTTGTGGGTAGCGACGTGCCAGACCGTTCCAGGGATCGTCTCCCATCTGCTTGATGCCGAGGGAAACGCGATTCTTCTCTTGATCGAATTTCAGGATCTTGGCTTCGATCTCGTCACCAACTGTCAACACCTCGGATGGGTGCTTGACGCGGCGCCATGCCAGATCGGTGATATGCAGCAGGCCGTCGATACCGCCCAAGTCAACGAACGCACCGTAGTCGGTGATGTTCTTGACGATACCCTTGACCACTGCGCCTTCCTTGAGGTTTTCCAGCAAGGATTCGCGATCAGCACCTTGTGTCTCTTCCATCACAGCGCGGCGGGAAACCACCACGTTGTTGCGCTTGCGATCCAGCTTGATGACCTTGAGTTCCATGGTCTTGTTTTCGTACGGTGTGGTGTCCTTGACCGGACGGATGTCCACCAGCGAACCGGGCAGGAATGCACGGATGCCGTTGACCATCGCTGTCAGACCGCCCTTGACCTTGCCGCTGACATAACCTTCAACGATACGGCCTTCTTCCATCGCCTGCTCCAGATCGATCCAGGCAGCCAGACGCTTGGCTTTTTCGCGCGACAGACGTGTCTCTCCGTAACCGTTCTCCAGCGACTCGATCGCCACGGTGGTGAAGTCGCCAGCCTTGACTTCGATGTTGCCAGCGGCGTCCTTGAATTCTTCAACGGGGATATAACTTTCGGACTTCAGTCCGGCATTCACCACGACCACGTTCTGCTCAACGCGAACGACTTGGGCGGTGATGAGTTCACCTGCACGCATTTCCTTGCGATTCAGGCTTTCTTCAAACAGTGATGCAAAGCTTTCCATTTCGGCTACAGCGGTCATTTTCGATCTACTCTCAGGTTATCCCGCAACTGCACGGGGGTTCGTTCATCAACCCGGATGGCGGGGAGCCAAGCGGGGCCTAACTAATTGCACGGTATCGTGTCAGCACTTCTTCGACGGCCTGCGCGATATTCAGCGGCGTCGTATCCAGCAGACTTGCACCTTGCGCCTGTTGCAGGGGAGCGACGCTACGTTGCATATCTCGCTCGTCGCGCGCCTGTATATCCTGCAAAAGGGCGGCGATATTAGCACCCATCCCTTTTTCTTTCAACTGCTTATAACGACGTTCTGCTCGTGCCTCGGCCGAGGCAGTCAGGAACACCTTCAACACCGCGTCGGGGAACACCACCGAAGCCATATCGCGCCCGTCTGCCACCAGTCCGGGCGACTGCCGGAAGGCGCGTTGTTTATCCAGCAAAGCGGCCCTGACCTGGGGTAGTGACGCCACTTTGGAGGCGGCAGACCCGGCCTCCTCGGTGCGCAATTCATCGCCGACCCTCTCGCCATCCAGCCAAGTCTCACCCTTCTCGAAGCGGATATCCACCCTGCCCGCCAGCGCAGCCAGCCCGGCTTCATCATCCAGCGCCACACCATGACGTTGTGCCGCCAAACCCAGCAGGCGATACAGCGCGCCACTATCAAGGTAATGCATGCCCAAGGCATCGGCCACGCGTTGCGCCACCGTGCCCTTGCCTGAAGCGGAGGGACCATCGATAGCGATAACTGGAACGGCTTGGGTCACTTTTGCGAACTCCGTGAAATAGTCGGGAAAGGTCTTGGCAACGCATTGGGGATCATTGATACGCACGCCCGCACCACCGAATGCAGCTAACGAGAAGCACATCGCCATGCGGTGGTCGTCATAAGTGTCGATAGCCGCGTGCCTAAACTGTGCGGGCGGCGTGATGCGTATGTAATCCGCGCCCTCCTCCACCGTCGCGCCAACCTTGCGCAATTCGGTCGCCATGGCGGCGATGCGGTCTGTCTCCTTCACGCGCCAGCTGGCGATGTTACGCAGTGTGGTCGTGCCGTCAGCGAACAGCGCCGCCACGGCCAGCGTCATTGCCGCATCGGGAATGTGATTGCAATCAAGGTCGATAGCCTTCAGCTTGCCCTCTGCAGGACCGCTGGCTTCCATCCAGTTCGGGCCCATCGTGATGCGCGCGCCCATCTTTGCCAGTTCATCGGCAAAACGTTTATCACCCTGCACGCTATCTGCGCCCACGCCTTCAACACGAACCGACCCGCCACCGATCGCACCACCGGCCAAGAAGTAGGAAGCCGACGAAGCATCGCCTTCAACATATATCTCTTGCGGCGAGACATAACGACTGCCCGCGACAACCGTGAAGCTCCGCCAACCGTCGCGCTGAACAACAACACCGAAGCGCGCCATCATCGCCAGCGTGATCTCGATATAGGGCTTGGAGATCAATTCTCCCACGACCTCCACCTTCACCGTGCGGCCAAGTAAGGGCAATGCCATCAGCAGGCCGGTCAGGAATTGGCTGGACACATCGCCGCGCACCTGTGACGTATCGCCCGCCAGCTTGGACGGGGATATCCGTAGCGGCGGAAAACCTTCATTTCCCAGATATTCGATACGAGCACCCAATTGACGCAAGGCATCCACCAAGTCGCCGATTGGCCGCTCATGCATGCGCGCCACACCGGACAATTCATAGCTACCGCCCGACAAAGCCAACGCAGCCGTCAAAGGACGGAAAGCGGTACCTGCATTACCCAAGAACAACGTGGCATCTTTATTGGGGAAGTCGCCCGCACAACCAGTGATGCGATAGGCATTGTCACCCAACGCCTCCACCGCCACACCCAAAGCAGCCAATGCATCCAGCATGCGATCAGTATCGTCCGACTTGAGCAGATCGCGCACCACGGTCACACCTTCGGACAGTGCCGCCAGCAACAACACGCGGTTTGAGATGCTCTTGGAACCAGGCAGGCGCTCGGTACCGCGCGCGGACATCAAGGGAGGAAGATCGATATATTCGTGCTGATTCATGCGATGAAGTGAAAGGTTATTGTTGAGTCCAAGTGCTGCGCACTTCGCGCGCCAGACTGAATATCTCTTCCAGCTTGGCCGCGTCGTTGTTTTGCAACGCCTGATGGATGACATAGAGTTCATCCGCGTAGCGCTTCACTTCCTGCAACAAGGCATCGCGGTTGGCCAGACTGATGTCGCGCCACATCTCGGGCGAGCTGGCGGCGATGCGCGTGAAGTCGCGAAAGCCGCTGGCCGCGAAGGACAGCAACAGGTCTTTGTTATCCCGCTGCGCCAGATCGTGTACGAGGGCGAACGACAGCAGATGCGGCAAATGGCTCACCGCCGCGAACACGCCGTCGTGTTCTTCCGGCGTCAGTTCGCTCACCACCGCCCCGCAGGATTCCCATGCCTGACGCACGCGCACCACGGACGATTTGGAATTCTCCGGCAATGGTGCGAGCACGACTTTCTTGCCTTGATACAAATCGGACATAGCTGCAGAAGCACCACTTTTTTCCGCGCCCGCGATGGGGTGCGCCGGCACGAATTGCGCGAGTTTGTCGCCAAGATTGGCACGCGCTGCAGCGACCACATCACATTTGGTGCTGCCGCCATCCGTCACCAGCGTCTGCGCACCGAGATGCGGAGCGATGCGCGAAAATATCTCGCTCATCTGCGCCACCGGCGTGGCCAGCAACACCAGATCGGCATCACACACCTCGCTCGCCACATCGCTGCCGATGCGATCCAGAATACCTAGCCGTTTGGCTTCATCCAGCGTGGACTGGCTGCGGCCGAAACCGACCACCTCGCCCACCGCGCCCGCCTTGCGTAGCGCCAACGCGAATGAACCGCCGATGAGGCCGGCGCCGAAGATGACGATCTTGCGGAAGGTCGGTTGCATGTCTTTAAAGCGTGCGCCCGATCGCCCCGGCGATCGCGCCCAGCGTACCCATCAGTTTCTTCAATTCGTCCGGCGTCAGCGCCTGGTCGGCATCGCACCAAGCGTCGCACGGGCTGGGATGCATCTCGACCAGCAGGCCGTCGGCACCGGCCGCGATGGCGGCTTGCGACAATGCGGGCACCATCCACGCCTTGCCGCCGGCATGTGAAGGATCGACGATCACCGGCAGGTGAGTCTCCTTCTTCAGCACGGCGATGGCGGTCACGTCCAATACATTTCGATATGCGGTCTCGAAAGTGCGGATGCCGCGCTCGCAAAAGATGATGTTGTGGTTGCCGCCTGCAGCGATGTATTCCGCCGACATCAGCCATTCGCTGATAGTGGCCGACATGCCGCGCTTGAGGATGACGGGTTTGTTGATCTTGCCCACCGCCTTGAGCAGATCGAAGTTCTGCATGTTGCGCGTACCGATCTGGATGACATCCACGTCGTATTCCATGAATGCGTCCAGTTGGCGCGCATCCATCAATTCGGTGACGATAGGCAGTTTGTATTTCTGTGCCGCCTTGCGGAACATATCCAGTCCTTCCACCCCGTGCCCCTGAAAAGCATACGGACTGGTGCGCGGCTTGAACGCGCCGCCGCGCATCAAACGACAACCCGCCTCGTGCGTGAACTTGGCCGCCAGATCCATCTGTTCCTGCGTCTCCACCGAACACGGCCCGGCGATGATCTGGATCTGCTTGCCGCCCAGCGGCACACCGGCGATATCGATAACGGTGTCCTGCTTGTGCGACTCGCGCGATACGATCTTGTATTGCTTGGCGATATGCATCGCAGATTCCACGCCCGGCAGCGGGGTAAACATTTCCGCCTCCAGCTTGCGCTCGTCGCCGATGGCACCGACCACGATGCGTTCGATACCGCGCGAAATGTTGGCTCGCAGCCCGGCGGCCTCGATCTTCTTCACCACCACATCGAGTTGCGCATCGGTCGTGTCACTGCCCATCACGATGATCATTTGGCTTCTCCGTTGACCTGCTCATTGATGCATTTCTCCAATGCACCCAGGAATTTCGCGTTCTCGCTTTCCAGTCCGATGGAAACGCGCAGCCAGCCCAGCATGTCGTAGTTCTCGATCGGGCGCACGATCACACCCAGTTCCAGCAAGCGGCGATAGGTGGCCTTGGCGTCACCGATATGGAACGCGACGAAGTTGCCATAGGACGGGATGTAGTCCAGCCCCAGCTTGCCCAAGCCTTCGATGATCTGCGCCATGCCGCGCTGGTTCAGCTCGAAAGTGCGCTTGACGAAGGACACGTCGCGCAACGCGGCAACCGCGGCCGCCTGTGCCACGCTGTTCACATTGAACGGCTGGCGCACGCGATTCATCATGTCCGTCACCTGTTCATGGGACATGGCATAGCCCACGCGCAGACCAGCCAGGCCATAGGCCTTGGAGAAGGTGCGCGAGATGATGAGATTGGGGAATTCATTCAGCCAACTCACGCTGTCGTAGCGCTTCTCCTCCGGCAGGTATTCGTTATAGGCCTCATCCAGCACCACCAGAATGTCCTCCGGCAGTCCACGCATGAACTCGCGCAGCGCTTCCGCCTCAAGGAAGGTCCCGGTCGGATTGTTCGGATTGGCGATGAACACGATCTTGGCCTTGTTGTCTTTCGCCGCCGACAGCATCTCCAACAGGTCGTGACCATAACCATTGGTCGCCGGTACGCTGATGCCGGTTGCGCCGACCGCCTGCGTGGCCAGGGCGTAAACCGCGAAGGCATGCGCCGAATACACCACCTTGTCGCCCGGCGTGAGGAAGGCGCGCGCAACCAACTCCAGCAAATCATTGGAACCATTACCCAAAGTGATATTGGCATGCGCAACGCCGTAACGCTTGACCAGCGCATCCTTGAGTTCAAAACCATTGCCGTCTGGATACAGCGCGATGTTCTTGATGGCTTCCTGCATCGCGGCCATGGCAGCCGCGCTGGCGCCCAGCGGGTTCTCGTTCGAGGCCAGTTTGATGATGCCGGTGATGCCGAGCTCGCGCTCCAGCTCGGCAATGGGCTTGCCGGGCTGATAGGGCGCGATGGCCCGGATGTAGGAAGGGGCTAAATCACAATAATTCATAAAATCAAATCCACCACAATAGATAGCGAGACGCCAAAAAGACAGACAGAAGAAACTGATCTTACTGGCGTTTCCGCTCTGTCCGCGTCTCTTAAATTAATTAATACTGATTATTCAAACAGCGACCGGGTAGGAACCCAGCACCTTTACGAAAGCAGCGATCCCGCGCAGCTGCTCGAGTGCCATAGCCACTTTAGCGTCGGCCTGATGGCCTTCGATATCGACGTAGAACACGTATTCCCACAGACCGGCGCCCGACGGGCGCGACTCCATCTTGGTCATGGACACACCGTGCTGGGCGAAGGGCGTGAGCAAATCATGCATCGCGCCCGGACGATTGGCTGCCGTCATCACCAGCGAGGTCTTGTCGCGCCCAGAGGGTGCCACATCCTGATCGCCGATCACGAGGAAGCGCGTGGTGTTGCGTGCGTCATCCTCGATGTTCTGCGCCAGCACCTTGAGCTTGAAATGCTCTGCCGCCTGCACGCCGGCGATGGCAGCGGAGAACGACTCTTCAGTCGCCAAGCGCGCGGCATCCGCATTGCTGCTGGCCGTGATGCGCTCGGCATGGGGCAGATGCGCATGCAGCCAGTCCTGGCATTGGCCAAAGGACTGCGGATGCGAATACACCTTGCGGATGACCGACAGCTCGTTCTCGTTGGAGAGCAGGCACTGATGCACTTGCAGCATGACTTCGCCGCAGATCTTCAGACTGCTGTTCAACAGCAAATCCAGCGTGCGGCCGACCGCACCCTCGGTGGAATTCTCCACCGGCACCATGCCATAGCTGGCCGCCCCGCTCTCCACCGCCTTGAACACGCCATCGATGGAGTCAGCAGGTATGCCTACCGTCGCCTGGCCGAAACGCTGGAAGACCGCCGCCTCGCTGAACGTACCGTGCGGCCCCAGATAGGCCACATGCAAGGGCGCTTCCAGCGCGCGGCACTGCGAGATCACTTCCGTGAACAGTTGCTTGATGGCTTCTGCCGACAGCGGCCCGGTATTCTCCTGCACCAGACGTTGCAACACCTGCGCCTCGCGCTCGGGACGCAATACGGCACTTGCGCCTTTGGCATGACCGATCTGCTGCGCCAGTTTGGCACGCTGGTTGAACATCTCCAGCAGTTGTCCATCCAGCTGGTCTATCTGCTCACGGTATTTCTTCAACTCTTCGCTCACGCTTCTTTCTCCAGCGGCAGATCGCGCACCACCAGCACACCGGGAATGGCGGCCAGATGTGCGATCAGTTTTGACGGCAATGCGCTGTCGGTATCCACCAGCGTGTACGCCATATCACCGCGCGATTTATTGGTCATGTTATGGATGTTTATCCCTGCTTCAGCCAGTGCAGAAGATATCTGCCCCAGCATGTTCGGCACATTGGCGTTGGCGATGGCGACCCGGAATGCCGATTCGCGCGGCATCACGACATTGGGGAAGTTCACCGTGTTCGTTATGTTGCCATGCTCCAGATATTCACGCAGTTGTTCAGCCACCATCACTGCGCAGTTCTCTTCCGCCTCGGCAGTCGAGGCTCCCAGATGCGGCAAAGCGATGATGCGCTCGTTGCCCAGCGCCTTGTTGCTGGGGAAATCACACACATAACAACGCAGATGTTTGCTGTTCAGCCCGGCGACCACCGCATCCTCGTTGACGATGGCATCGCGCGAGAAATTCAGCAGCACAGCCCCCGACTTCATCCCGGACACGCGCTTCTCGTCGATCAGATCGCGCGTCGCGTCCAGCAAGGGCACATGCAAGGTGACGAAATCGCTGTGCCTGAGCAGGTCTTCGATGCTGTGCGCCTTCTTCACTTGCGAAGACAGACCCCACGCTGCATCGACCGTGATCTCCGGATCGAAGCCGATCACCTGCATCCCCAAGCCCAGTGCGGCATCCGCCACCAACCGCCCGATCGCGCCAAGGCCGACCACACCCAGCGTGCGTCCGCGCAACTCGGTGCCGGCGAATTGCTTCTTGCCGTCTTCCACCAGCTTGTGCAGAACCTCGTCTTCACCGCGCAGCGCGGACGTGAAATTCAGCGCGGGAACGATGTTGCGCGAAGCCAGCAGCATGCCGGTGATGACCAGCTCTTTCACCGCATTGGCATTCGCTCCCGGCGCGTTGAAAACCGGCACGCCGCGCGCGCTCATCAGTTTGACCGGCACATTGTTCGTTCCTGCCCCGGCACGCGCGATGGCCAGCACACTGGCGGGAATATCCATCTCGTGCATATTGTGGGATCGCACCATGATCGCGTCCGGCTGAGCGATGTCGTTGGCGGTGACGTAGCGCCCGGCAGGCAGGCGCTTCAAACCCGTCGCGGAGATCTTGTTCAGCGTGAGAACCTGGAATATGCGGCTCATGGCGGCGCGCTCGAGATTCAGGCTTTGCTGCGGGCGAACTCGTTCATGAACCCGACCAGCGCCTGCACGCCTTCCAGCGGCATGGCGTTGTAGATCGAGGCGCGCATCCCGCCGACGGAACGGTGACCTTTCAGTTGCAGCAAACCACGCGCGTCCGCCTGCTTGAGGAATTCGCCATCCAGCGCGGCATCCTTCAGCGTGAACGGCACGTTCATGCGCGAACGGTCTGCCTTGTTCACCGGGCAATTGTAGAAACCGTTGCTGCTGTCGATCGCGTCATACAACAGTTTCGACTTGGCGATGTTGGTCTTCTCCATCGCGGCGATGCCGCCGTTCCTCTTCAGCCACTGGAACACCAGCCCCGCCATGTAGATGGCAAAGGTGGGCGGCGTGTTGTACATCGACTCGCCGTCGGCATGTGTCTTGTAGTCCAGCATGGTCGGCGTACCCGCAGCCACTTGGCCGATCAGGTCCTCGCGCACGATCACCAGCGTCAAACCGGCAGGGCCGATGTTCTTCTGTGCACCGGCGTAGATCAGGCCGAACTTCGACACATCGATCTCGCGCGACAGGATATTGGACGACATATCCGCCACCAGCGGCACATCGCCCGTCTCGGGGATCCAGTTGAACTCGACGCCGCCTATGGTCTCGTTCGGCGTGTAGTGCAGATAGGCCGCATGCGGATCGCACTTCCATCCATCGAAAGCCGGCACATAGCTGCAGTTCTTGTCCTTGTTATCTGCGACCACATTCACCGCGCAGAATTTCTTCGCTTCGCCGATGGCCTTCTTCGACCATTCGCCGGTGTTCACATAGTCGGCCGATGCCTTGTCGCGCATCAGGTTGAGCGGGATCATGGAAAACTGCAGGTGCGCGCCGCCTTGCAGGAACAGCACCTTGTAGTTGGCGGGGATACCCATCAACTCGCGCAGATCGGCTTCCGCCTGGGCGTGGATGCCCATGTATTCCTTGCCGCGATGCGACATCTCCATCACCGACATGCCGCTGCCGTGCCAGTCGGCCAGTTCCGCCTGTGCCTGCAACAACACTTCTTTCGGCAATACCGCCGGACCTGCACTGAAGTTATAGATCGCCATGCCCTTCTCTCCCCGGAAAATCACTCGTTATCGGATTCGATTTCAGCTTCTGATTCTTCTTCCGTCTCGGCGATGCGGCTCAGACCGGCCAGCTTCTCGCCCTTCTCCAGATTCATCAGTGTCACCCCCTGCGTGGCGCGACTCATCTCGCGGATCTCGTTGACGCGGGTGCGGATCAGCACGCCATTGGTGCCGATCAGCATGATCTCATCCTCGGTGCCGACCAGCGTGGCAGCAACCACCTTGCCGTTGCGCTCGGAAGTCTGGATCGCGATCATGCCTTTGGTGCCGCGTCCGTGGCGCGTGTACTCGGTGATCGAAGTACGCTTGCCATAGCCGTTCTCGGTGGCGGTCAATACAGACTGTTCCCCATCCTCGGCGACCAGCAGGGCGATCACTTTGCCGCCCGCAGACAGGTTCATGCCGCGCACACCGCGCGTCACACGCCCCATGGAGCGCACATCGTTCTCGTCAAAACGCACCGCCTTGCCCTCGTCGGAGAACAGCATCACGTCATGCCTGCCGTCGGTCACTGCCACACCGATGAGGAAGTCGCCCTCGTCCAGATTGATGGCGATGATGCCTGCTTTGCGCGGATTGGCGAAATCGGACAATGGCGTCTTCTTCACCGTGCCTTCGCTGGTGGCGAAGAAGATGAACTTGTCTTCGGCGAACTCCTTCACCGGCAGCACCGCATTGATCTGCTCGCCCGCTTCCAGCGGCAGCAGATTGACGATAGGTCTGCCGCGCGACATACGCGTGCCCTGCGGCACGGCATAGACCTTGAGCCAGTACACGCGGCCACGGTTGGAGAAGCACAGGATGTAATCGTGGGTATTGGCGATGAACAGGTTGTCGACGAAGTCGTCTTCCTTGGTCGAAGCGGCCTGCTTGCCGCGGCCACCGCGCTTCTGCGCACGATATTCATCCAGCTTCTGCGCCTTCATGTAACCGCCGTGCGAAATGGTGACCACCACGTCTTCCGGCGCGATCAGGTCTTCCATCGACATATCTTGCGTATGCGTGATGATCTCGCTGCGGCGCGCATCGCCGAACTGGGAACGGATGGTGACCAGTTCGTCGCTGATGATCTGCGTCACACGCTCCGGCTTGGCCAGGATGTCCAGCAGGTCGGCGACCTTGTCCATCACTTCGCGGTATTCGCTGACGATCTTGTCCTGCTCCAGACCGGTCAAACGCTGCAGACGCAACTCCAGGATCGCCTGTGCCTGCGCGTCGGAAAGGAAGTAACCGGTACCTTTTACCATACCGAATTCCGGCGCCAATCCTTCCGGACGCGAAGCCTCGTTGACGCGACTCAGCAAGTCCTCGACCAGCTCCGAACGCCAGCCGCGCGACATCAGGGCGCGTTTGGCTTCCGGCGGTGTAGGAGCGGCTTTGATCAGGGCGATGATCTCGTCCACGTTGGACAGCGCAACGGCCAGACCTTCCAGGATGTGACCGCGCTCGCGTGCCTTGCGCAGTTCGAAGATGGTGCGGCGCGTCACGACTTCGCGGCGATGGCGCAGGAAGGCTTCGATGACGTCTTTCAGATTGCACAGCTTGGGCTGACCGTCCACGATGGCGACCATGTTGATGCCGAAGCTATCCTGCATCTGCGTCGACTTGAACAGCTTATTGAGGATCACGTCGGCGTTCTCGCCGCGCTTGAGCTCGATCACCGCGCGCATGCCGGACTTGTCGGACTCGTCGCGGATCTCGGAGATGCCTTCCAGCGTCTTCTCGCGCACCATCTCGCCGATCTTCATCAGCAGGCTGGCTTTATTAACCTGATACGGCAACTCGTCGATGATGATCGCTTCGCGGTCACCCTTGCCGATGTCCTCGAAATGGGTGCGAGCGCGCATCACCACGCGGCCGCGGCCGGTGCGGTAGCCCTCCTTCACGCCGGCCAGGCCATAGATATAAGCCGCCGTCGGGAAGTCCGGTGCGGGCACCAGCTCGATCAGTCTCTCGATATCCATGTCCGGCTCGCGCAACAGGGCCAGACAGGCATCCACCACTTCGCTCATATTGTGCGGCGGGATGTTGGTCGCCATGCCCACCGCGATACCGGACGAGCCGTTCACCAGCAGATTCGGGAAACGCGCCGGGAACACCAGCGGCTCATGCTCGGAACCGTCGTAGTTCGGCCCGAAGTCGACCGTCTCCTTGTCCAGATCCTCCAGCAACTGGTGGGCGATCTTGGCCATGCGGATCTCGGTGTAACGCATCGCCGCCGCGTTGTCGCCGTCGACCGAACCGAAGTTACCCTGACCATCGACCAGCGTGTAGCGCAGCGAGAAGTCCTGCGCCATACGCACGATGGTGTCGTACACCGCGGTATCGCCGTGCGGGTGGTATTTACCGATCACGTCGCCGACGATACGCGCCGATTTCTTGTAGGCGCGGTTCCAGTCGTTGGACAGTTCGTGCATCGCAAACAGCACACGACGGTGCACGGGCTTCAGACCGTCGCGCACATCGGGCAAGGCACGTCCCACGATCACGCTCATGGCGTAATCGAGGTAAGACTTGCGCATCTCTTCTTCTAGGCTGACTGGGAGGGTTTCTTTGGCGAATTGTTGTTCCATGAGCGACCTGACGAATGAGCCGGTTAGGCAATGAAAACGAAGGCCGCATTCTAGCACAGCGACCACGCTTGCCGAGCCCCCGCCCGACACCTCACAAGTTTGGCTATTGGCGGTGGTTTTGTTATAAAGTCAGCCACCTTCCTACGAGATCGACAGCATGTCCAACGCAGACCCCATCGAACTTGAGAAATTCTCGCAACTCGCCCACAAATGGTGGGACCCGAACAGCGAGTTCAAGCCGCTGCACGAGATCAACCCGCTACGACTGACCTATATCGACGACATCGCGCATCTCGCGGGCAAGACCGTGCTGGACGTGGGCTGCGGCGGCGGCATCCTGAGCGAGGCACTGGCCGACGCCGGGGCGACGGTGACCGGCATCGATCTGGCCGACAGATCGCTGAGCGTCGCCAAACTGCACTTGCTGGAAAGCGGCAAACAGGTCGAATACCGCAAGGTCGCAGTCGAGGATCTGGCGGCCGAGCGTCCCGGTCATTACGACGTGGTGACCTGCATGGAGATGCTGGAACACGTACCCGACCCGTCCGCCGTGATCGCCGCCTGCGCACAGCTGGTCAAACCGGGCGGCCATGTGTTCTTCTCCACCCTGAACCGCAACCCGAAGTCCTACCTGTTCGCCATCATCGGCGCCGAGTACGTGCTGAACCTGCTGCCGCGCGGCACGCATGACTATGCCAAGTTCATCAAGCCGTCCGAACTGGCGCAATGGTGCCGCAATGCCGGCCTGCAAGTGCAGGAACTGACCGGCATGAGCTACAACCCGCTCAACAAGACCTATGCGCTGGGGGATGACACCAGCGTCAACTATCTGGTCGCCTGCCAACGTGGTTGATGCCGTCCTCCTCGACCTGGACGGCACCTTTGCCGATACCGCCCCCGATCTGGGCGAAGCACTGAACCATGTGCGCAGCCTGCATGGCTTGCCGCCGCTGCCGCTTGCCACCATACGGCCGCAGGCCTCGCATGGCTCTCCCGGCTTGCTAAAACTGGGCATGAACGTCACGCCCGACAGCGATGGCTACGACGAGATGCGTGCCGCCTTTCTGGAACATTATGAAGCGCATATCTGTGACCGCACCAAACTGTTCCCCGGCATGGCGGCACTGATCAGTGAGTTTGAAGAACGCGACATCCCCTGGGGCATCGTCACCAACAAACCGCACCGCTACACCGTGCCGCTGATGGAAAAACTGGGCTATGCCACCCGCGCCGCCTGCCTGGTGAGCGGCGACACCTGCGAGGAAGCCAAACCGCATCCCGCCCCCTTGTTGCATGCCGCCGGCCTGATCGGCGTCGAACCCGGCCGCTGCCTGTATCTGGGCGACGACCTGCGCGACATGCAGGCCGCCAATGCCGCCCACATGATCGGCATCATCGCCGGCTACGGCTACATCGAAGCGGGCGCCGATACCGGCACATGGCAGGCGGCAGGCAGCGTACAGACCCCATTCGCGCTATTGCGCTACCTGTCGCTTTGAACGACGGTATGATGCCTGCCTCAAGGCAAGGTTAGCCAACATGAGCGAACAGACCGGTAACGACATCCCCACGGCAGGAGACCAGAGCGACGTGCAGGAGATCCTGCACAAGGTCATCATCGCCCACCAGCAAGCGCTGGCATTGCTGCAACAGACCGAGACCGCCTACAGCCGTCTGGTGCCCCACCAGCTGCTCAGTCTGCTGCAAGCCAAGAGCATCGTCGACGTCAAACTGGGCGACCAGGTCGAGCGCAAGATGACCATCATGTTCTCCGACATCCGCGACTTCACGCAGCTGTCGGAATCGATGACGCCGACCGAGAACTTCGAATTCATCAACTCCTACCTCAGCCAGATGGAACCGGTGATCAGCCGTCACCACGGCATCATCGACAAATACATCGGCGACGCCATCATGGCGCTGTTCGAAAAAGGGGCGGACGAAGCCCTGCGCGGCGCCATCGACATGCTGGAGCGGCTGGGCTACTACAACACCGGCCGCGCCCGCGCCGGCTACAAGCCCATCCACATCGGCATCGGCCTCAACACCGGCATGGTGATGATAGGCACCGTGGGCGGCATCAATCGCATGGACAGCACGGTGATCGGCGACGCGGTCAATCTGGCCGCCCGACTGGAAGAAGCCACCAAGACCTACAACACACCCATCATCATCAGCCACAACACGCTGTATGACCTGAACGATCCCGGCGCCTATCGCATCCGCTTCCTCGATCGCATCCGCGTCAAAGGCAAGTCCCAGCCGCTATCGGTATACGAAGTGTTCGACAACGACAAGGAAGAGCTGCGCACCCTCAAGGAAGAGACGCGCAACGTGTTCGAGCAGGCCGTCGCCTACTACCACCTGAAAGACATAAGTAAAGCCATCCAGTCATTCAAACGCTGCATCGAAGTCTGCCCGGACGACTTGTGCGCCCACATCTACCTCAAAAGATGTTACGAGTTCGAAGCGACCAACTACCACCACGGCACCGGCGAACTCGACCTGTTGCAGACCTGGAAAGAAGAATTCAAGAGCGGCATCCCCGAGTTGGACACCGCCCACCAGTCGCTGCTGGAACGCATCAACCAGCACGCCACCCGCATCCGCCAGAACGAGAACGACGACTTCCGCGACGTCTACGCCTTCCTCAAACAATACTGCGAAACACTGTTCCCGCAGGAAGAAGCCCAGATGCGCGAACACGACTATCCTTTCGCCGACAGCCATACCCAGGAACACAAACGCTTCATCGAGAACTATCTTGATCTGGAAAAGCGCATGCATGCCGGCAACGAAGACTCGCGTTATCTGGCCTACCGCACTGAACTGTTATTGCTGGACTGGTTCGCCTCGCATGCCACCCGGGCCGACCGCCACTTCGCCCGCCACCTGCACCAGAACAACGGCCAGTAAACCCTGCTACAATGCGGCTGCTTGAAAAGCACCCGGGGGCGACTTGGCTTCGACGTGGGTTTCAAAGCAGTGCAGGGCATACCGAGGACCCGCAACCTCGTAAATCAGCTGGAAAACCAATAGTCGCAAACGACGAAAAGTACGCTCTAGCCGCTTAAGGTTAGACCTCACACCCTGCTGTCCGTGGAGGGGCTCGATACCGTAAGGTTGAGATGAGTTGAGGACATTTACACGGAATCGTGTCGTGCAGGGTCACTTTGTACGAAGCTAAAACTAAGGTGACTCGTCCGTTAGCAGCCTGTCGGTTGGCGTCTAACGGATAAAATTAAATAACCAGACTAAGTATGTAGAACTGTCTGTAGAGGGCTTGCGGACGCGGGTTCAATTCCCGCCGCCTCCACCAACAACAGCAAAACGGCCACCCTTCGCGGTGGCTTTTTTGTTTGTTGCGTCTCCCCAGCATTGAAGCCACTGCCCGATGTCGGTATAGTCGACGGACTTTCTCAGGGCATGCATATGGGCGCACCAGACGTTCCCAATCACAAACTCAAACTGACCGAGCTGCTCGACATGCTGGTCACGGACGGCATGGTGGACAAGGCTGAAGCAGATACGCTGGTCGCCGAGCGCCGCGCCCAGCGCAACGACCATCACCCGCTGGTCGTCATCGCGGAAAAGAGCTGGAAATCGCTGTTGCCGCCCAATCGCATCCTGACGCTGGAATCCCTGACCGAATGGCTGGCCGGCAAGGCCGGTCTGGAGTATTTCCACATCGATCCACTCAAGATCGATTTCTCCAATCTGACCGAATTGATGTCCATCGATTACGCGAACCGCTTTTCCATCATGCCTATCCGCATCGACGGCGGCGATCTGGTGGTGGCGACGGCGGAACCGTGGCTGCGCGACTGGGAGACCGTGTTGCGCCAGACCTCGCGCAAGAGTATCCGCCGCGTGGTCGCGAACCCGCTGGATATCAAGCGCTATCTGGTCGAGTTCTACAATCTTGCGCGCTCGGTGAAGAGCGCGACGAACACCAACACCCCCTCCGGTAACCTCGCCTCGTTCGAACAACTGGTCGAGCTGGGCAAGAGCAACAAGCAATTCGATGCCAACGACCAGCACATCGTGCATATCGTCGACTGGCTGTGGCAATACGCCTTCGAGCAGCGCGCCTCAGATATCCATATCGAGCCGCGCCGCGAGGCGGGCATCGTGCGGTTCCGCATCGACGGCGTGCTGCATCAGGTGCACCAGTTGCCGATGTCGGTGATCGCCGCGATGACCAGCCGCATCAAGCTGCTGGGCCGTATGGATCTGATGGAGAAACGCCGCCCGCAGGATGGCCGCATCAAGACGCGCACCGAGGAAGGACAGGAGATTGAGCTGCGCCTATCGACTCTGCCTACCGCGTTCGGCGAGAAGCTGGTGATGCGTATCTTCGATCCGGAAGTGCTGGTGCGCGACTTCGCCGAACTGGGCTTCTCGGAAGATGACCGTACCCGCTGGGAACAGATGACCGGCCGACCGAACGGTATCATCCTGGTCACCGGTCCCACCGGTTCGGGCAAGACCACCACGCTGTATTCGACCCTGAAGCATCTGGCCACGCCGGAAGTGAACGTGTGCACGCTGGAAGACCCGATCGAGATGGTCGAACCGGCATTCAACCAGATGCAGGTGCAGCCCGATATCGGCCTGAACTTCGCCGACGGCGTGCGCGCCCTGATGCGCCAGGACCCGGACATCATCATGGTCGGCGAGATACGCGATCTGGAGACGGCCGACATGGCGATCCAAGCGGCGCTGACCGGCCACCTGGTGCTCTCCACCCTGCATACCAATGATGCGCCTTCCGCCATCACACGCCTGCTCGATCTGGGCGTACCGCCTTACCTGCTCAATGCCACGCTGCTCGGTATCATGGCGCAACGTCTGGTGCGCACGCTGTGCCCGCATTGCAAACAACCGCATCCTGCCAGCGATGCCGACCACGTGCTGTGGGACAATCTGGTCTCACCGTGGAAAGCGGCGCGGCCAGCCAAGTTGCACCGCCCGCAGGGCTGCCTGGAATGCCGCATGACCGGCTACTCGGGTCGCATCGGCATCTATGAGATCCTGCTCATGTCGCCCGAGCTGCGCAAACTCATCACGGCCGACACCGATATCGCCGCGCTGCGCGATCTGGCCGGACGCGAAGGCATGAAGCCGCTGCGCATCTCGGGGGCGCAAAAGATCGCCAACGGCACGACCACTCTGGAAGAAGTGCTCAAGAGCGCACCACCAGCCGAACAGAATAGATAACAACTTAGATAACAAGGGGAGCATTGAAATGAGTATTTTGGACAGTCTCAATCAGCAACACGCCATCGAGAACCACGTACAACTGCGCGAGATCGCCGACGGCGTGATCATCGCCGAGGTCGCCAACCAGCACGCATTGGCCAACATCGCGCTGCAGGGTGCGCACATCGCCACCTTCCAGCCGCGCGGCGAAGAGCCCGTACTGTGGCTGTCACCCAACGCCAAGTTCGCACCTGGCAAATCCATACGCGGTGGCGCGCCGATCTGCTGGCCATGGTTCGGCCCGCACAAGACCGACAGCAGCCTGCCCGGCCACGGTTTTGCCCGCACCGTGCCGTGGGAACTGCTGGAAACAAAGGCCCACTCTGACGGCTCCACCAGCTTGCGCTTCGGCCTGATTGAGAACGACACCACGCGCGTGCAATGGCCGCATGCCAGCACCGCGCAACTGGAAGTGACCGTGGGCAGATCGCTCAAAGTCGAACTGGTCACCACCAATACCGGCGATGCACCGTTCGAGCTGGGCGAAGCCCTGCATACCTACTTCCAGATCAGCGATGTCGACAACATGACCATAACCGGGCTGGAAGACTGCGAATACCTGGACAAAGTGCTGGACTTCACGCGTTGCACCCAGCAGGGCGGCATCAAGATCGAGAGTGAAGTGGATCGCGTGTATGTGAACACCGAGGCCGATTGCGTGATCGAGGACAAAGGTTTGAAGCGCGCCATCCGTATCGCCAAACAAGGCAGCCGCTCCACTGTGGTGTGGAACCCGTGGAAAGAGAAGGCCGAGAAGATGGGCGACTTCGGCCCCGCCCTGCATCGCGACATGGTGTGTGTGGAGAGCGGCAATGCACTGGAGAACGTCATCACCCTGCAGCCCGGCGAGACGCATCGCTTGGTGGCGGAGTACAGCGTCGAAAAACTGTAACGTGTCCACGTCATCCCCGCGCAGGCGGGAATGACAGACGAAAAAATAGCCGCTTTGCAGCGGCTATTTTCATTGCATCGACAAACTTAGTTCGCGCGGCGCTTGAACTCGTTGGTGCGGGTGTCGATCTCGATCTTGTCGCCGATCTCGATGAATGCGGTCACAGGCAGTTCAAAACCTGAACCCACCAGTTTGGCCGGCTTCATCACCTTGCCGGAAGTGTCGCCGCGCACAGCAGGCTCGGTGTACTCGACTTCGCGCACGATGGTGTTCGGCAACTCGACGGAGATAGCTTTGCCTTCGTAGAAGGTCACTTCGCACTTGTCTTCCATGCCGTCCATCAGATAGTTCACTGCGTCACCGAGGTTCTCTGCTTCGACTTCATACTGGTTGTACTCTTCGTCCATGAACACATACATCGGGTCTGAGTAGTAGGAGTAGGTACACTCTTTCCTGTCGAGGATGATCTGTTCGAACTTGTCATCGGCCGCGTACACGGTTTCTTTGCCGGAACCGCTCAGCAACCCCTTCATCTTCATCTTCACCACGGAACCGTTACGGCCGGAACGGCTGTATTCGGCCTTCAGGATAACCATCGGCTCGCCGCCAACACTGATCACGTTACCGGCGCGGAGTTCTTGTGCTGTTTTCATGTTTACTGCCCTAAAATTTTGAGGCGCGGATTCTATGCAACTTGGCGGGAAAAATCCAGCAGATTCAATGCAAGATCATTCCCTGACAGTCGTTTCCCCCATGCCAGGCCATGCTCCGCCAGCAGTTTGTGCCGTTCATTGAACCGCTCCCAGGCAGCCGCGACATCCGTCCCGCCGTTCCATGCCCGCCATAGATCCCGCACCGCCAGCGCAGCATCTTCCGGCAGCCCCTCGACATAGCGCGCCCGCAAAGCCTCCAGTTTTTCCAGATGAACCCCGTCCTGCTGCGCATATATCTGCCAAATGAAGGGCTTGGCCGCCCATTGCGCCCGCACGCAGGAATCCTCGCCGCGCACGAAATTGACATCGCAAGCCCACAGCAGGCGGTCGTATTCCGGCTGTTCGACGAACGGCAGCACGTGCATGGTCAAGCTGCCGCACTGCCAGACATCGCCTACCTGCCCGCCCGCATGGCCGAAGAAAGCCGCCACCTGCGGCAGAGCGCGCCCTTCCGGCAACAGGCAGCGCAGCGGGGATACCCCATCCGCCCAAGCCTGCAGCAACGGCGCAATAGCCGCATTCTCGTAGCTGAACAGCGATACGCGCAGCTCCCCCACCTGCCGTTGCGGCGGCACGTTCAGCCCTTGCCAGTAGCGCGCCTGCATCGCCGCATCCGCGCGGAAGGCATCACGCTGTGCCAGCAAACCGCGCTCGATCAGCAAGCCGCCCGTCCTGTCGGTGAAACCCGGGAAAAAGAAATACTTCGTGAGCGGCAGTTGCGGATGCGGCGAAGGCAGCTTGTGGTGCGTCTCCACCCAGTCTTCCGCACTGAGATATTCCAGATTGAGCCAGACGGGCTTGCGCTCACGCGCCGCCATCGCCCGGATGTAGCTTTCCGGCAATCTGCAGGCGAACGCGCCGATCACCAGCTCCGCTGGGGCGACCTCCGGCATGTCCGCCGTCCATAGCCGTATCCCCACTCCGCGACACGTCTGCTGCGACAGGGCGACATCCAGTTCCGGCAACATCCGCCCGAAACTATGCAGATCATCCACCCACAAGCGCACCGCCAATCCATGCTCGTTCGCCAGCTGCCGCGCCAGCCGCCAACACACGCCGACGTCGCCGTAGTTATCCACCACGGTGCAGAAGATGTCGCAGCTACGCGGAAAATCCTTCTCCATATCTATGCCGCCTGCTGCTCCAGCACGAAGCGCGCGCCCGCATCCTGCCCCAGCAGCGCCACCAGCTTGGGCATCACTTCCTGCAAGGTGGCATGCAATGTCCACGGCGGATTGAGTACGAACATGCCACTGCCGTGCATGCCGAAACCGTCTTCGGACGGTGTCTGCACATGCAACGCGACATGCAGCCAGCTCTTCACCGGCAGGCGTTTCAGCTTGTCGGGCAGGCGCTCTGCTTCTTCACGCTGCAGACAGGGATACCACACGGCATAGGTGCCGTTGGCGAAACGCTTCAAGCCTTCCTGCAAGGCCTCGACCACGCGTTTGTAATCCTGCTTCTCTTCGTAGGGCGGATCGATCAGCACCAGCGCGCGGCGCGGCGGCGGCGGCAGCAGCGCCTTGAGTGCGGCGAATCCGTCCGACTTCTGCACCATCACCTGTTTGTCGTGCGCGATGAAGTTCTCCGTCAGGATCTCGTAATCGGAGGGATGCAATTCAAACAGGCGCAACCGGTCCTGATCGCGCAGCAGCATCTGCGATACCAGCGGTGAACCGGGATAGAGCTTCAGCCGGCCCTCGGGATTGAGTCGTTTCACCAGCGCGACGTACTCTTCCAGCGCAGGCGGCAAACCCTTGGCATCCCACAGCCGCGCGATGCCGCTTTCGTATTCCGAGTTCTTCGCGGCGTAGCCGCTGAGTAACTCGTAACACCCCGCTCCCGCATGCGTATCGATGACCCAATAGGGTTTGTCCTTCTGCGCCAGATACTGCAGCAACTGCATCTGCACAAAATGTTTCAGCACGTCGGCATGGTTGCCGGCGTGAAAGGCGTGGCGATAACTCAGCATGGTTCTTTACCTTTGAAAGGGGCGCTATTCTGCATGCAAAGCTTCGACCGGGTCGAGCTTTGCGGCGCGCATGGCCGGGATGACACCGGCAGCGAGGCCGATGGACACGGCGGTCAGCTCGGCCAATGCGGCGAACATCCACGGGGTATGCACCGGCAACGCGGGCACCAGCAGATGCAGCCCCTGTGCGATGCCTATGCCCAACAGCAAACCCAGGCCACCGCCCAATGCGGAGAGCATCATGGCTTCGCCGAGGAACAGCACCAGTACCTGTTGCTCGCGCGCGCCGAGTGCGCGCAGCAGGCCGATCTCGGCGGTGCGCTCGGTGACGGCCATGGTCATGATGGTGAGGATGCCGACCGCGCCGACCAGCAGCGAGATAGCCCCCAACGCGCCAACGGCGAAGGTGAGGATATCCAGCACCGAGCTCAGCACTTCCAGCGCCTGCTCTTGCGAGATGATGGTGAAATCTTCGCGGCCATGCACTTCGATCAGCCGGTTTTTGATCAGGCGGATCAGGACATCCGCCTCGACATCGGCGCGATAGCTGACATTGATCTCCATCAACCCGGGACGGTTGAGCAGTTCCATCGCGCGCGCCGCCGGGATGAACACCGCGTCATCCATATCCATGCCAAGCACCTGCCCCTTGGATTCCATCACGCCGACCACGCGATAGCGCTGTCCGCCGACGCGTAGGTACTGTCCCAGCGGATTAGTGTCGCCGAACAGCTCCTGCTGGATCTTCGAGCCGATCACCGCCTGTGCGCGCGCCTGCTCGTCATCCGCATCCGTCCAGAAGCTGCCGCTCTGCACTTTCATGGTGAAGGCCTTGCCGAAATCGCGTCCCTCGCCCAGCACCATGGTGCGGCGCGTCTTGCCTTCGAACTTCACTTCCGCGTTGCCCATCAATCCCGGGATGACATATTCCACATAGGGAAGGCGGCGCAAGGCATCGGCATCCTCCAGCGTGAGCGGCCGGGCCGAACCGAAGATGCCGACGTTGCCGCCCTGTGTCTGGGTCTTGCCCGGCTGCACGCTGATGATGTTGGTGCCGAACTGGGAGAACTCGCTGAGCACGAACTGGTGCAGCCCTTCGCCGATGGAGGTGAGCAGGATCACGGCGGCGATGCCAATGGCGATGCCCAACCCGGTGAGGAAACTACGCATCCGGTAGGTGAGAAAGCTGGAGGAAGTTAGGGTGATCAGATCGCGGATATACATGGCGTTGTCATTCCGGCGCAGGCCGGAATCCAGCAAATTGAACAAGCCCCGCGCAGCGGGACAACCCGCGACTGCATATTGGATAACACCGCTGGATTCCGGCCTGCGCCGGAATGACAGGATTGAAGACCTTGTGCATATCCATCATTTCCCCGCCAGCGCGGCGACCGGGTCCAGCCTCGCCGCGCGTCGCGTCGGCCACACACTGAACAGGATGCCGGTGCCCAGTGCGGTGGCGGTGGCGGCGATCACAGCCCACCAGGGCGGCGACACGGGCAGACTGGGATATATCTGCCCGATGATGAAGCTCCCCGCATAGCCCAATGTCAATCCGGCGACACTGCCGATAGCCGACAGCAGCGCGGCTTCGGCAAAGAACAGTTGCCGTATCTGCTTGCCCGGTGCGCCCAAGGCTTTCAGCAAACCGATCTCTTTCACCCGCTGCGCCACGGCGATGAGCATCACGTTCATGATCAACACGCCAGCCACCGCCAGGCTGATGGCGGCGATGCCGCCCACTGCCATGGTCAGCGCACCCAAGATGCGGTCGAAGGTCTGCAACACCGCGTCCTGAGTGATGACAGTCACATCACGCTCACCGCTGTGCCGTTCGGCCAGGATGGCTTCCGCATCGCGCGTGACTTGCTCGATGCTGTCGCGGTTCCTGGCTTCGATCAGGATGCGGAACAGGCCGGAGTTGTTGAACAACTGGTGCGACGCCGCGACCGGGATGATGACCAGCTCATCGGTGCGCATGCCCATGGATTCGCCCTGTGAGGACATCACACCGATGACCCTGAAGCGGCGATCCCCCAGACGCACCCACTGCCCCACGGCCTGCTCGTTGCCGAACAGTTCGCGCTTCATCTGGTTGCCCAGCACGCACACCGACGCCGTATCGTGGATATCCCCCTCAGGCAGGAAGCGTCCGACCGCCATCTCCATATGGCGCACCGCCAGCAGTTCGGAGGTCGAGCCCAGCACAACCACCTCGCGGTTCAACGCACCGCGCGACAGCGAAGCGGAACCGACCGTGAGCGGCGCGAAGCGCTTGATGGCGCGGCTGCGCAGCAGGGCTTGTGCGTCATCCAGTGTGATCTCACGCGGCGTCTGGCCAGACATCAGACCGGGACCGACTCCGGAAGTCTCGGTGCGCCCCGGCAACACGATGACCAGATTGGTGCCGAGCGAGGCGAACTGATCGACCACGTAGCGGCGCGCGCCCTCGCCCAACGCGGTGAGCACCACCACGGCGGCGACACCGATGGCCATCGCCAGCATCATCAACAGCGTGCGGGTAGGGCTGCCGCGCAGGCTGCCGGAGGCAAATTGAAGGGTGTCGGTGAGTTTCATTTACCTCGTCATTCCGGCGCAGGCCGGAATCCAGCAAATTGAACAAGC
Source organism: Pseudomonadota bacterium (assembly GCA_043827165.1). Classification (GTDB taxonomy): domain Bacteria; phylum Pseudomonadota; class Gammaproteobacteria; order Burkholderiales; family Gallionellaceae; genus Sideroxyarcus. Next base: position 467,861 of record JBDRPJ010000001.1, on the reverse strand, counting down.
CTTGCGCAGCAGGACAAAGCCTAATTGCATGTTGAATAATTTCACTGGATTCCGGCCTGCGCCGGAATGACGGGAATAAGTTTTACTTTGAATCATTTTGAATCGATTCGTCGGAAAGGATGCGACCGTCCAACATGTGGATCTGTCTACTGGCGCGCGCACCGATCTCTGCGTCGTGCGTCACCAGCACCAGCGTGATGCCCTGTTCCAGCAAGCCTTCCAGCAGCTTGAGCACTTCCCATCCGGTGGCCTGATCGAGGTTGCCGGTCGGCTCGTCCGCCAGCAACACAGAAGGGTTCATCACCGTGGCACGGGCGATGGCCACGCGCTGGCGCTGACCGCCGGAGAGCTGGTCCGGCTTGTGGTCGGCGCGATCCGACAGCCCGTAGTTGCGCATCAGCACCTTTACCCGTTCCTTGCGTTCCTCGGCGGGAATGCCGGCCAGGATCATCGGCAATTCGACGTTCTGTGCGGCGGTCAGACGCGGCACCAGATGGAAAGACTGGAACACGAAACCGATCTTCTCGCGCCGCACGCGCGCCAGTTGTTCGTCGTTCAGGTCTGTGACGTTGCCGCCGTCCAGCAGATAGGTACCCGAACTCGGCCGGTCGAGCAGGCCGAGCATATTGAGCATGGTGGATTTTCCGGAGCCGGACGGCCCCATGATGGAGATGTACTCGCCCGCGCCGAAACTCAGATCGATATCGCGCAAAGCCGCGACCTCCTGGTCGCCGACCGTGAATGTACGGCAGACGTTCTGCAGTTCGATCATTTTGCGGCGGGTTGAGCGGCTTCCGGCTGGACGCTCGCGCCGGCTTCTACACCGTCGCGGTCCAGCGATGAAACTACCCGATCGCCCTCGGCCAAACCGGCCAGCACCTCGACCTTTTCCCAATTGCTCAGGCCGGTGGTGATAACGCGCTCTTCCAGCACACCTTTGTCGCCATAGCGCAGCACGCGATCACCTTCCAGCAAGGTCGACGTGGGGATGCGCAACACATTCTGCCGTGTCTCATAGATGATCTCGACATCAGCGCTATAGCCGACCAGCAGACTGTCGCTTGCCGCCGGCTTGTCGAATTCGACCTCGACTTCGACCGTGCGCGCCTGCTTTTCCAGATCGAGCACGTAGGGCGCGATACGGCGCACCTTGCCGTTGAACGTACGCCCCTTGATCGCATCCAGCGTGATACGGCTGACCTGCCCGACCTTCAACTTGGAGGCATCCACCTCGTCGATCGGCGCGCTGACATACATACAGCTGTCGTCGATCAGATCGATGGCCGGGATGGTCAAGATGCCGGGCGGCGATGGTGTGGCGTATTCGCCCAATTCACCACTGATGTCCGCCACGATGCCGTCGAACGGCGCGCGCAATACCATGCGCTCCAACGTGGCCTTGGCGACACGGACACGCGAACGGCTCTGCTCGACATCGCCATTTGCCGAAGTGCACGCAGAGCGCTTCGCGGATGCTTCTGTCATCGCCCGGTCCAATTGTTGCACCGAGATGAAACCTTTGGCGCGCAGCTCCTGCGAACGCACCGCATCACGCTGGGCCGCATCAGCCAGCGTGCAGACTTCTTGCACGCGCGACAACGCGACCTTGAGCTGCTCCTGTGCCAGACTCTCTTGCGCATGCAGATCGTTGTTCCACAACTCCAGCAAGATCTGACCCTGTTTCACACGCTGGCCTTTCTTCACCAGCAACTTGGCGATCTGCCCGCCCGCCGAGGGCGACATCTTGGCGCGCCGGCAGGCATTCACCGTTCCCGCGCGCGTGTTGCTGACCGAGGCTTCCACGATACCGCGCTCTACCGTCTGTAAAACCACGGGGATAGGTTCGGTATGCGGGAACAGCAGTGCCACAGCCGCAACGGCAGCCACCACCATGACGGCGATGATGATTTTCTTGCGGCGGGAAGAATGCGAACCGGAAGTCGGCAAGGTCATTTATTACTCCTGACTGTTCGCTGCGGAATGGCGAAAGAAATGGTGCCGATGAGGGGAATCGAACCTCTGACCTACGCGTTACGAGTGCGTTGCTCTACCAACTGAGCTACATCGGCATTTCGGCGCGGATTATATGCGGATAGCGCGACTACGGGCAACGACTAACGCCAGCGATACGCCGAAACATCGAGTGTTTGCGGCCTATCCAGCACCTTGTTGAGCAGCACTTCCGCACTGGCCGGTGCCATGGTGACACCGTAGCGGAAATGGCCGCCGTTGATATACAGGTTCTCCAATGCGGGATGACGGTCTATGGTGGGGATGTTGCCAGTCGAGCCGGGACGCAAGCCCGCCCAATGACGCACCACAGGCATTCCCTGCAAGGCGGGCAGCAACACGATAGCGCGCTGCAACATGGATTCGCGCGCTTCTTCCGTTGTGGACTTGTCGAAGCCGACATCTTCCAGCGTGCTGCCGATCAGCAGATGACCATCCTTGCGGGGGATGAAGTACAAGTCGTGCTGCAACAGGATATGCGGTAGCGGCGGCGTATCGAACTTGAACAACAGCATCTGCCCGCGAATGGGTTTGATGTCCAGTTGCTGCGCGTGCTCACCCAGCAGCGCTTTGCTCCAGGCCCCCGCCGTCAACACATAGTCTTCAGCTTCGAGATCGCCCTGACTGGTACGCACATGCCGCACCCTGCCCGCTTGTGATTCGACGGCCAACACCTCGCACTGCTCCACGATACGCCCACCGAGCTGCAACACCCGCTCCCGCATGGCGCGCAACAAGCGCGGATTGCGGACCTGGGCGATCTCCGGCAAAAAGATCGAATCGGCGGCCAACTCGTAGCGCATGCCGTGCGCCTCGCACCAGTCAACCGCGACTTTCGGATCGAACGGCGGCAACACGCGCATCCCGCAACGCTGGTACTCGGTATCCACCCCGGTATTGGCTGTCAGCTCAGCAGTGAAACGCTCGAAACGCGCCATGCCCAGCAAGGCCAAACGCGTGACTTCCTCGGGATAGTCCCAAGGACACAACGGCGACATGATGCCGCCCCCCGCCCAGGATGCTTCCTGCCCCAACTCGCCGCGCTCCAGCACGGTCACTTGGCCGCCTGCCTGCAACAAAGCCTGCGCCGTCGCCAAACCGACCGCGCCCGCACCTATCACTATGAAATGTTTTGACAAAACCACTCTCTATGCCGTGCCGTTAGTCTGGGAAAAATGCCACTCATCGGCAATCGCTGGCTTCGCGCGCGCCGCTGCCTTACTTTTGCCACACCGAATAAATCTGGAGTGCAGAATGAAACAGCAGAGCGGCTTCACCTTGGTTGAATTGATGATCGTCGTGGTCATCGTCGGCATACTAGCATCGGTCGCGTTGCCCGCCTATCAGGACTATGTGATCCGAGGCAAACTGACCGAAGCCACTTCAACACTGGCCAATGCGCGCGTCAAGATGGAGCAACAGTTCCAGGACAACCTGAAGTACGGTGACGCGGGCGGAACAACCTGCCCTGCGGGCATCCCTGCTTCTAGTGACAACTTCAACTACACCTGCAGCACGCCGGCTACCGATAGCTACGTCATCACCGCGACCGGCAAGAACCCCTTGAACGACTTTGTCTACACCATCAACCAAGCCAACACCAAGCAGACCACCTCGCTGCGCACAGGCTGGGGCAGCACGCCGGCGAACTGCTGGATCACCAGCAAGGGGGGAACGTGCTAAACAGACGCACGCCTTCTGCGCAGCGCGGCTTCTCGCTGGTCGAACTGATGATCGGCATCGCCATCCTGGCGATCCTTGCCGCCGTGGCGGTTCCCAGCTTCCAGACTTGGCTGCTCAACTCGCAGGTTCGTAACGCCGCCGAATCCATTTCGAACGGATTGCAGCGTGCGCGCGCAGAAGCGGTCGGCCGCAATACGGATGTCGAGTTCATCCTGACTGACGCCGGCTCTTCATGGACGGTAAAGGTCGCCGGCGGCGCCGACATCGAGACCCGCTCCAGCGCAGAAGGCTCCAAGAGCGTGACTGTTTCCGCGGTTGATGCTGGTTCCAACGCAGCCACCACCGTCACCTACAATGGCTTCGGCAGCATCAAAGCAACCAATGCAGACGCTTCTGCACCCTTCACTCAAGTCGATGTGGATTCCTCAGTCCTCTCGGCGGAAGAAAGCCAGAATCTGAGCATCACGCTAGGGATAGGTGGCAACGTGCGCATGTGCGATCCCAACGCGCCGGTCGGCTCGCCACGCGCCTGCTAATGAGGAAGGACTAATAATGCGACTGTCTGAATCCACTACCAGATCCTCCCAGCAGGGCGTGGTCATCATCGAAGCGATGATTGCCATCCTCATCTTCTCCATCGGCGTACTCGGCATCGTCGGCATGCAAGCCAATATGGTCAAGAACACCTCGGAGTCAAAGTTCCGCAACGATGCGAGCTATATCGCCCAGCAACAGATCGGTGCGCTTTGGGTATCTCCTAACAGCCTGCCCGCTGATGGGAGCTCAAGCAATACCGCCATCTCAGAATTGCCCGGCGGGAACGTGAACATCACTCGCACCGGTGATCAATACACCGTCGTCGTCGGCTGGCAGCAGCCCGGAGAAGCTCCGCATAGCTACACAACAGTCGCCACCATCACCGGGTTATAGAATCATGGCAAACACAACCGCATACAGACTGCCGCGCCATAAAGGTTTCACGCTGGTCGAGATCATGGTCGGACTCGCAATCGGCATGCTGGCCACCATGGTCATTCTTCAAGTCATCTCCATGTTCGAGAATCAAAAGCGCATCACCACAGGTTCGGCCGACGCCCAGACCAACGGCAGTATCGCCCTGTACCAGATCACGCGCGAACTCGGACTGGCCGGCTACCCGCTAATGCCGGTGGAGAACTCCCCTCTGGAATGCACCACTGTCACCTTCGGTTCCACCGGCATCACCAGCATCACCCCGGTCGGCATCACCGATGGAGCAGGCGGCACCAGCGACACCATCACCATCCGCTATGGAGATTCCGCCATGGGCGGCATCCCAGCCACCATCAATGCGATGGGCGCGCCCACCGCGAACGATGCGACGCTCAGCAACAACTTCGGCTGCAATACGGGCGACATCGCCCTCATCTCGACCGGCAGCACCTGTGCCCTGACTGCCCTGACCGCCGTCTCCGCCTCTGCTGTCGTTCCAGCGACGGTGACCCTGACCGAAACCACGAATGCCAGCGCCGGAGTCAACCTGGCCTGCCTGGGCGCGTGGAACGAAATCACTTTCTCCGTCAACGCCGGCAACCTTGAACGCAACGGCACCCCCATCGTGGCAGGCATCGTTAACATCCAGGCCCAGTATGGCGTCTCTACCGCCACCAATTCGAATCAGGTCAGCCTATGGGTCGAACCCGGCAACATCAACCTCACCGACATCACCCAGCGCAACCGCATCAAGGCGGTGCGCATCGCCGTGATCGCGCGCAACGACAGGATGGACGCAAGCAATGTGACGACAGTGCTCAACACCTGGACGGGTAGTGCATCCTCCCCCGCGCCGGCGGTCGACCTGAGCGCAGATGCAGACTGGCAACGCTACCGCTACAGGGTGTTCGAGACTGTCGTTCCCCTACGCAACGTGATCTGGGCAAGGGATACACTATGAAACACACTCGCCACATCCTGAGTTCTACAGCGACTCGCATTCATCAACGGGGTGTCGTCCTGTTCTTCGCACTCGTCGCGCTGGTGGCGATGTCGCTGGCAGCTGTTGCACTGATCCGCTCGGTGGACACCACCACGCTCATCTCCGGAAATCTAGCATTCCGCCAGTCGACGACCAGCGCCGGCGATGCAGGCATCAACGCCGGCATGGCCTGGCTGACGACGGTGCAGTCAGCAAACAACAGCCTCAACATGCTGACCGATGCCAGCCATCCTTTCAACATCACCGATCTGGCGACCCGCCCTGGCTACCACTCTAACGCGGGCACTCTGGACCTGTTTGCAGAAACGACTTGGAACAGCACAGACAACAACAATGCACTGGCAGGCACCAATACCGACACCGGCAACACAACACGTTACGTGATCGAGCGTATGTGCCGCAACGCCAACCAAGTGCCTGACACCACTCACTGCCTGTTCAGTGCCGCCGTACAAGACAACAACGGCCAGAACATCCCATTGCCGCAGGAAGTCTGTACCGGCGCAGGCTGCCCGGTCGCAGGCCAGGCACCGCAGATCCGCATCACCGCCCGCACCCAAGGGCCGCGCAACACCGTCAGTTACGTGCAGGCATTCGTCTACTAGGAGGTCACCATGAATCACTTCCACAGCAAGCCTCAATACCCCCACCGCGCAGTGCTCCTCGCGTTGCTACTATCCACAACCGTCACCCAGCCGGCATCTGCCGCGCCGATCACGCTGGCGACCGTGCCGCTGGCTACTTCCACCACTTCCACGGTGCAACCCAACCTGTTGTTCGTGCTGGATGACTCGGGGAGTATGTCATGGACTTTCATGCCGGATACCGCCAATGATTTCCACGGCAAAGTCGGCTATCAAAGCAACCAGTGCAACGGCGTCTATTACAACCCGGGCACCACCTATAATCCTCCAGTCGATGCCAGCGGCACTGAATATACTGACGCCAGCTTCACTGCGGCGCGGGATGATGGCTTCGACTCCAGTTCGACCGCCAGAAATCTCAGTAGCGCGTTCATCGCCAACCGGTTCAGTCCCGACTCAGCCAACTCCACATACGACAATTGGAAATCGTACCTCAACAACTCAGGGGCTGACTCGCTCGGCCCCTACGCGGCGCAGTACTTCAACTATAGCGGTTCGCAAACCACCAAAAGCTACCTCAACAGCAGCTCAACCTTCTACCAGGAATGCGATGCCGGATTCGGGGAAATTCCAGGCAACGGCAGTAATAAATTCACCCGTATCGTTCTTTCTAGCAGCGCTGCTGCCACAAGCGCCACGATTGCCATAGGCGGGACCAGCAGCACTTCGGTCAGCGGTATCAAGGTGAACGGTACACAGGAGATCATGTCCGGCACAGCCTCCGCCAGCACGAGCAGCAGCACTGTGGCCAGTAACATCGCGGCCCAGATCAATCTTTGCACCAACGCCAAGGTCGGCAACTGCACCACCGTGGGCGGGCATGGTTACACTGCCGCCACTTCGGGCAGCAGCACGGTGACGATCACCGGGCTGACAGCCACGGCCACGACCCTTATCATCACCAAGGGCAACACTGGGACCATGACGCTGTTTCCAACCATCTTTCCGGTCGCCGACAGCAACAAGCTGACCAACTTCGCCAACTGGTACAGTTTCTACCGCACGCGCATGCTGATGATGAAAAGCGCCTCCGGGCGCGCCTTCAGCAGCCTTACCAACCAGTACCGTGTCGGCCTGTCGCGGATCAACTCGTCCAGTGCGCCGGCCCTGACCATAGGCACATTCGAAAATACACAACGAACGAATTGGTATAACGCGCTTTACAACAGCGACCCGTCCGGCAGTACACCATTGCGCACGGCCTTGGCGAATGCGGGGAGATATTATGCAGGGAAACTGGCAAGCGATCCGGTGCAGTATTCCTGCCAGCAGAACTTCACCATCCTTTCCACTGACGGTTACTGGAACGACAGCAATAATCCCAATAGAATCGATGGCAGCACTGATATCGGCAACCAGGATGGGACCGCTGACAAACCGATGTGGGACGGTGGGGTAGCAACCGGCAGCAATACCGTCACGATCACTTACACGCGGAACGATTACAGCTGCGGCGGCTGCAACTCCTCCACCAACAAGCTTCGGACCCGGCCACAGATCGGCTCATGTAATGTGACCGTCAGCGGAACCCCAACTGGAACAGAGAGTTGCAACCCCGCTAGTTGGTCGGATAATGGGTCAAGTACTTATGGCGCATGTGTGTCAAATAGTGCCTGCAACAATTCCATCCCCTCCCCTGACCCAAGCACCAAGGTTGAGACCAGCAGGATCACGACGACAACCGTAAGCGGCGGCGGCAGCAATACCCTGGCGGATGTCGCCATGTATTACTACCAGACCGACCTTCGCACCACGGATCTGGATAATTGCACCGGAGCGCTGGGTGCCGGAGAGGATGTCTGCGAGAACAATGTGTTCCAAAGCAGCACGGACAGCAACCTTCAGCAGCACATGACCACCTTCACCCTCGGGCTGGGTGCCAGCGGCAAGATGACCTATTCATCCAGCTATCTGACGGACACTTCGGGGGATTTTTTCAGTGTCAAACTGGGCAGCACTGCGAAACTCGGAAACAGCAAAATTACCGTCAGCGGATCGGGTAGCACTTCGGTCAGCAGCATCACGGTAAATGGTGTGCAACTGATGTCCGGTACTTCCACAGCAGATACCGAAGCCAGCGTCGTAGCCGCTAATATTGCCGCGAAAATCACTCAAAACAGCTTTAGCGCTACCAGTTCTGGCAATACCGTCATGATTACTGGTCCGGCTTCAGCCGCCGGCTATACGCCAGTAATCACCCAGTCCGGCACTATGTTAATCGATGCCGTTGTTGCACCGATTTGCTCATGGCAGACCCACGGCACGGTCTGCACTTGGCCGGTTCCCAGCAGTGGCGCTGTTGCGAACATCGACGACCTGTGGCACGCGGCGGTGAACGGCCGCGGCGCATATTTCAGTGCCTCCGATCCGGATTCACTGTCCAGCGGCCTATCCAATGCGCTGGCCGGCATCAATGCCCGCAGGGGTGCAGCGGCAGCTGCGGCAACCAGTACGCTAAACCCGGTGGCTGGCAATAACTATGCCTTCGTCGCCAGTTACACCACGGTGGCCTGGAAAGGCAATCTGGAGGCGCGCGGCATCAATACCGAAACCGGTGCGGTAAGCGAGAACGCCTCTTGGTGCCTTGAGAACGTGGTAGCCGGCAACTGCCCGTCTCCGGGCAGCGTTGTGCCAGAAGATGCCGGCGACACCACGACCTACTACTGCATCACGCCCAACTCTGTTATCTGTAACGATGGCATTCTGGACGGCACCGACTGCAAGGTGCCGGTGGCGACCTCATGCACCGGCACCATGAGCAACAAGGTGGGCGATGTCAACGACACTCGCACGATCAAGACCGCCAACAGCAGCGGCACGGCGCTTATCGATTTCACCTATGCGAATCTTACAGCTTCGCAGCAGGCCTATTTTGCAGCCGCGAATATCGATACGCTCAACCAGTGGTCCACCCTGACCGCGACGCAACAGACCGCCGCAGAAGGTACCAATCTGGTCAACTACCTGCGCGGACAGCATGGCTATGAGAATCGCTCGGCCAATGCGGTCGATAACCGCCTGTACCGTTACCGCGAGGCAGTGCTGGGAGACGCGCTGGAATCGGAGCCGGCCTTTATGGGTCCGCCTGTGTTCAACTACCCCTACCCCGGCTACACCAGCTTCAAGTCTGCGCAATCCGCCCGCGATGGTGTCGTGTACATGGGTAGCAACGACGGCATGATGCATGCCTTTTACGCACAGGATAGTGCAGGAGCTGGAACACCCTGTGTGATCGGCGCCATCGCCGGAGAACACTGCGGCGGCGAAGAAGCGTGGGCCTATGTACCCAGCATGGTGATCGAAAATATGTGGAAGCTGGCCGACATCAATTACTCCACTCTGCACACCAACTATGTGAACGGTAGCCCGATCACTTCGGATGTCTGCGTCGCCAACTGTACTGATGCGGCCACTGCCGTGTGGAAGACCATCCTGGTGGCCGGATTAAGCGGCGGCGGACGGGGTTACTTTGCACTGGATATCACCGACCCCGCTGCCCCGTCCCTGTTGTGGGAAATCACCACCTCCGCCGGCATCGGTAGCGTGCAGGATGACGATATGGGTTACAGCTTCGGCCATCCCATCATCACCCGCAAACAGGATGGCACATGGGTGGTGCTGGTCACCTCCGGTTATAACAACATCAGCCCGGGTACAGGCAAGGGCTTCCTCTATGTTCTGAACGCATCTACCGGCGCAATCATCAGCAAGATCGGTACCGGCATCGGCAGTACCACCACACCAAGCGGATTCAGCCACATCGTCGGATGGAACGACGAACCGGCGGGCAATCAAGCAGGCTATGTCTATGGTGGCGATCTGCAGGGCAACCTGTGGCGCTTTGACATTAATAGCACTGTGGTCGGGTCGGTTGCGGCAGGCGAGATCGGCAATGGCGATGTAATGTTGTTTGCCACACTCAAAGACCCGTCCGGCGTAGTCCAGCCCATCACGACCACCCCGGTACTTGGCAAGATAAACGAGAAACGCGTGGTATTCGTGGGCACAGGTAAATATCTGGAAACCAGCGACCTGACCACCACACAGGTGCAGTCTATCTATGCCATCAAGGATGACAATGCAACGAGCACGCTCGTCAATGCTCGCAATTCCCTGATCCACCAGACGCTCGCAAATAATATTGACGGCTCTGCTTCACGAACCTCGGGTAACGTCAATGTCGACTTCTATACTGACCGTGGCTGGTATATCGATCTGCCGGATGCAGGTGAGCGCGTGAATATTGACAGCACCTTGGTGCAAGGCACCCTGATCGTTCCGACCATCGTTCCATCCAATACAGTCTGCTCCCCGGGCGGTTATGGCTGGCTGAACTATCTGGATTACCGGACAGGGGGGGCAGTCGACGTTTCGACAAGTCTAGTCTCTAAAAAGTTGGATTCGACAATCGTCGGCGTGAACGTGCTCTATATCGATGGCACACCTAAGGTTGGCGTCGTTACTTCAACCAATCCGACTCCGACCCTAATTGATGCTGTGTCATTTGCCGCCAACGCTCCAGTCTTCAGTGGCAAGCGTGTGATCTGGCGCGAACTGATCCCGTAATCTACGTAGCTTCAAAACACAAAAGCGGCCGTTAGGCCGCTTTTGTGTTTTTGCCACCGCTATTCTTCTCGCTTGTCAGCTCAGCGCCTTGGGTATCGGAAACACCACGTTCTCCTCTATCCCATCCAACTCCTTCACCTCTCCCGCCCCCAGTTCCTGCAGACGGGCGATCACCTCGGTGACCAGCACTTCCGGGGCGGAAGCGCCGGCGCTGATGCCGATGTTCTGCTTGCCTTGCAGCCATTCCGGTTGCACTTCGCTGGCGTTATCCACCAGATAAGCCGTCACACCGATGTTTTTGGCGACTTCGCGCAGGCGGTTGGAATTCGAGCTGTTAGGCGAACCGACCACGATGACCAGGTCGCATTGTTGGGCCAGTAGTTTCACCGCATCCTGTCGGTTCTGCGTGGCGTAGCAGATGTCGTCTTTCTTGGGGCCGGTGATCGAGGGGAAGCGCGCCTTGAGGGCGGCGATGATGGTGCTGGCATCATCCACCGACAGTGTGGTCTGCGTCACATAAGCCAGATTCTGTTCATCGGCCACTTGCAACATCTCCACATCGGCGGGGGATTCGACCAGATACATGCCGCCTTCTGCCTGCCCCATGGTGCCTTCCACCTCAGGGTGGCCCTTGTGGCCGATCATCACGATCTCTTTGTGCTGTCCGTGCAGGCGCGACACTTGCAGATGGACCTTGGTCACCAGCGGACAGGTCGCGTCGAACACAGTCAGGTTGCGCGCTTCGGCTTCCTGCCGCACAGATTGCGGCACACCGTGCGCGCTGAAGATGAGGATGCTGCCGGGCGGCACGTCCTTCAGGTCCTCGATGAAGATCGCGCCCTTGGCCTTCAGCCCCTCGACCACGAACTTGTTGTGCACCACTTCATGACGCACGTAGATGGGCGCCCCGTGCAGCGCGATGGCGCGCTCGACGATCTCGATGGCGCGGTCTACGCCTGCGCAGAAGCCGCGCGGATTAGCCAGCAGTACGTTCATGTTTCTTTCCCCGAATACCGTCCCAGATCAGCAATGCGGCCCCGCAGGTGATCGCCGAATCGGCCACGTTAAAGGCAGCGAAGTGATAACCCGCCCAGTGAAAATCCAGAAAGTCGACCACGTAGCCATAGGCGATGCGGTCGATCAGATTGCCCAGCGCACCGCCGAGTATCAGCGCCAGCGCCAACGCGAAGACATTCTCGGCCTGGTGTTTGCGCAGCAGCCATACGATCCACACCGATGCCACGACGGCGATGAGCGAGAACAGCCAGCGCTGCATCCCGCCGGCATCGCTCAGGAAGCTGAACGCCGCACCGGTGTTATGCGCCAGTACCAGATTGAAGAACGAGGTGATCGCAAGCAATTCTCCATAGACGAAGTGGCTGCTGATGGCGAGCTTGCTCGTCTGGTCGAGCACGATGACGATGACTGCCAGCAACAGCCAACGTTTAAGCATGCTGACGCGCCTCGCCGCCGCCGAACAGGTTGCTCACGCAGCGGCCGCACAGCGTCGGATGGTTGGCATCGCTGCCCACGTCCTCGCGATAGTGCCAGCAGCGTTCACATTTCTCGTGCGTGCTCGGGGTGACCTCAACTCCAAGCCCACCACCTTCACGCAAATGCACCGTTGCACGAGAAGTAATAAATACAAAGCGCAAGTCATCATCCAGACGCGACAACAATTCGAAGGTCTCTTTCACCGCATACACATCCACCTCGGCCTGCAAGGCGGAACCGATAGCGCCTGCGGCACGCTGGTCCTCCAGCTTCTTGTTGACCAGTTCGCGTACGGCGCGGATGTCTGCCCAGCCGCTCACCTGCTCACCGCTCAAACCGCTGTCCGGCAATGCATACCACTGCTGTTCGAACACACTCACCTCGTCGCCGCCGTTCAGCGTCGCCCACACTTCCTCGCCGGTGAAGCTGAGTATGGGCGCGATCAAACGCGCCAATGACTGCGTGATGTGGTACAGCGCGTTCTGCGCGGAGCGGCGTGCTGGCGAAGATTCGCCTGCGGTGTACAGACGGTCTTTCAGGATGTCGAGATAGAAACCGCCCAGGTCTTCCGAGCAGAAGCTCTGCAGCTTCTGCACCGCCAGATGGAACTCGTAACGGTCGTAGTCTGCGCGCACGTCGTCTTGCAGTTTCTGCATCAAAGCCAGCGCATAGCGGTCGATCTCCAGCCATTCGGCCACCGGCATCGCATCGCGTTTTGCATCGAAGTCGCTCACGTTGGCCAGCAGGAAACGCAGCGTGTTGCGGATGCGGCGGTAGCTGTCTGTCACGCGCTTGAGGATCTCGTCGGAGATGGTCAGCTCGCCGGAGTAGTCGGTCGCGGCCGTCCACAGACGCAGCATGTCCGCGCCCATGGTGTCGATCACCTTCTGCGGCGCGATGACGTTGCCCTTGGACTTCGACATCTTGTGACCCTTGCCGTCCACCACGAAGCCGTGCGTCAGCAAGGCATCGTAGGGCGCACGACCATTGATGGCGCAGCCGGTCAGCAATGAAGACTGGAACCAGCCGCGATGCTGGTCGGAGCCTTCCAGATACAGATCGGCCGGTGAACGCAGACCTTCGCGTTTCGCCAGCACTGCATAATGTGTCGCGCCGGAATCGAACCACACGTCCAGCGTGTCGGTCAGTTTGCGGTAGTGCGCCGCATCGTCACCCAACAGCTCGGCGCTGTTCAGCGAGAACCAAGCCTCGATACCGACCTGCTCCACGCGCTTCGCCACTTCTTCCAGCAGTTCCGGCGTGCGCGGATGCAGTTGCAATGTCTCTTTATGAACGAAGAACGGCATCGGCACGCCCCAGTTGCGCTGGCGCGATACGCACCAGTCGGGACGGTTCTTGATCATCGCCTCGATGCGCGCACGGCCCCATGACGGGAAGAACTTGGTATCCGCGACCGCATCATTGGCCAGTGCACGCAAGCTTACGCCCTCCTCGCCCTGCTCCATGCCGATGAACCACTGCGGTGTGGCGCGGAAGATGATGGGCGTCTTGTGGCGCCAGCAATGCGGATAGCTGTGCTTCATCTTTTCCTGATGCAGCAGGTGGCCGCTGGCTGCCAATGCTTCCAGCACGATGTCGTTGGCCTTCCACACGAACACACCGGCCAGTTCCGTCTCGCCCACCGGCAAAGTAGTCGAGATGAACTTGCCGTCGTCACCTACCGGATTCTCCACCGGCAGACTGTACTTCTGGCCGACCACATAGTCGTCCACACCGTGCGCTGGTGCGGTGTGCACCAAGCCGGTACCCGCTTCCAATGTAACGTGCTCGCCGCAGATGATGGGCACGATGCGGTCATAGAACGGATGTTGCAGCGGCAGGTTCTCCAGCGCGCTGCCCTTGCCGCCGCCGACCACTTCCGCTTGCAGCTGATAGCGCTGCACACAGGATTCCAGCAGTTCTCCTACCAGCAGCAGATAGCCCTTGTCGGTCTTGGCCAGACGATATTCATGCTCCGGATGCACACTCACCGCCTGGTTGGCAGGCAATGTCCACGGCGTGGTGGTCCAGATCACCGCGTACACTTTCGCGTTGCCGGGCAGTGATACACCAAGCGCTTTACCCAGCGCCTCGATGTCTTTCACCTCGAAACCCACGTCGATGGCAGGCGACACTTTGTCTTCGTATTCCACTTCCGCCTCGGCCAGCGCCGATCCGCAATCCAGACACCAGTTCACCGGCTTGCGCCCCTGATACAGATAGCCGTTCTGCTGGATCTGACCCAACGCGCGGATGATGTCCGCTTCGGTCTGGAAATCCATGGTCAGGTAAGGATTGTCCCAATCCCCCAGCACACCCAGACGGATGAAGTCCTTCTTCTGGCGCTCGACCTGTTCCTTCGCATATTCGCGGCACAGTTCGCGGAACTGCGACGGCGGGATGGCCTTGCCATGCTTCTTCTCCACCTGCAACTCGATAGGCAGACCGTGGCAATCCCAGCCCGGCACATACGGCGCATCGAAACCGCTCAGCGTCTTGCTCTTGATAATGATGTCTTTCAGCACCTTGTTCACCGCGTGACCGATGTGGATGTCACCGTTTGCATACGGCGGGCCATCATGCAGGATGAACTGTGGACGTCCCTTGGCAGCGGCGCGGATGCGCTGATAGCGCTGCTGTGCCTGCCAGTGCGCCAACATCAGCGGCTCGCGCTTGGCCAGATCGCCGCGCATGGGGAACGCCGTATCGGGCAGATTCAGGGGGTATTTCTTTTTATCTTCACTCATGATCGATGAACCATTGCTTTGCATTATTCACATCCGACGCGATCTGACGCGTCAGCGCTTCCAAACCGTCGAACTTCATCTCGTCGCGCAACTTGTGCAGGAATTCCACCCGCAGGTGCCGACCGTAGATCTGTTGCTCGAACTCGAACAGATGCACCTCCAGCACATATTTCGCATCGTGCTTCAGCGTCGGACGCAGGCCCAGACTGGCCACGCCCTGCAATACACCGAGCCCATCCGAATGCACATTCACCACATACACGCCCTTGAGCGGCGGCAGGTTGTGCTTCATCTGAATGTTCGCCGTGGGATAGCCCAACTTGCGTCCCACCGCATCGCCATGCACCACGCGCCCGCTGATGCTGTAGGGGCGACCGAGGTAATCGCGGGCGATATCCAGTTTGCCTTCCGCCAGCGCATTGCGTATCGCCGTGCTGGAGACGCGCACGCCGTCATGCAACACGCTGTGCATCGCCTTCACTGCAAAGCCATGCTGCGTTCCTGCCTGCTGCATCAACGCAAAATCCCCGCCGCGCCCGCTGCCGAAACGGAAATCGTCGCCGATCAACACATGCTCCGCGCGCAACGATTCCACCAAGGTCACGATGAAATCGTCCGCCGACTTCTGCGCGAACACCTTGTCGAAGGGGCACACATACACCCGATCCATGCACATCTCGCGGAACAGTTCCAGCTTCTCGCGCAGACTGGTGAGTCGCGCCGGCGCCTGCTGCGGGGTGAAGAACTCGCGCGGGTGCGGCTCGAAAGTCACCACGGCCGTCTGCAAGCGGCGTTCCTGTGCCGTCGCACGCAACTCTTCAAGCATCGCCTGATGCCCCAGATGCACCCCGTCAAAATTGCCGATGGTGACCGCCAGAGGTCGAAAATCCGTAGAATGGAGGCCGCGTAGAATCTGCATAGGGCGCGGATTATACAGCCTTACACCCCGTAATCACCCCCGCCAAAAAGGTAAAACATGCTGAATTACCCACGCGTTGCGATCGATTTCATGAACAACGACCACGCCGAGTTCGTCGCCCTGCGCAAGCACCTGCTCGACCTGCTGCATTCGGGCGCGGATCACGCGCAAGTGGATGGCCTGCTGGACGCCCTGCTGGAACACACCCGCCTCCATTTCGCCGAGGAAGAGCAGCTGATGCTGTCGGTCCAGTTCCCGCCCTACCCGATGCACAAGGGCGAGCACGACAAAGTGCTGGCCGACATGATCGCCCGTATCGAAAAATGGAAGATCGCCCGCGATGTGAAAGATCTGAGCAGCTGGCTGGAACACACGGTACGCGACTGGTTCGTCAATCACGTCACCAGCATGGATTTCGTCACGGCAGCCTATATCCAGGCACGGAGTTGATGATGAGTGAAGAAGTATTCGACCATAGCCGCTTCGTGCAAGCCCATGCGGCCATGCTGGAACTGCTGGACGGCAACGCAGTGGAAAGCGCCCTGCACGAAGCGCTGACGGCCATGCAAACCAGCTTGCAGCAGCAATTCGCCAAAGAGGAACAAGCCATGCAAGCCGCACAATTCGGCCCGCTGGAAGCCCACAAGAAGGACCACGATCAGGCAGTGGAACGACTATCCGCCCGTATCGCGCAATGGCAGGAGACCCGCGACAAACAAGCTCTGCTGGAATATCTGGAAGGCCCGTTCACCGACTGGTTCGTGCGTCACGTCAACACCCGCGACTTCATCACCGCGCAGCGACTGTCTCTGGGTGTTTAGGCGCGCGGCGGCACCAAGCCGCGCAGCTTGAAACAACTCGGATTCGGCGATCCGTCCAGTTCGTATTCGTTGAACTCGCGGCACACCAGCGGCCTATCCGCATAGATGCCGCAACGCACCGCCTGCCCCACCTCCCCCTCCAGCGCGATACAGCGTGGCGGATAGACATCCGTGCCCTTCATGCAGAAGGATTGTTCATTAAGTTGATTGGTGAGTTTGAGCGGCACATAGCCGCCGGGGGAGATATCCACTTCCTCGCGATGCAGCACGATACGGAAGTACGCGCAGCAAGCGCCGCAGCTCAGACAGGGATTTCCCTCACTCATTCCCTGACGACTTCGGCGTGCAGATCGTGCTCGTCGGAACCGGTGATCTTCACCGTGACGAACTCACCCACTTCCAGGTCCTCGCCGTCGATGTAGACCAGCCCGTCGATCTCGGGCGCATCGGCGCTGCTGCGTGCGAGGGAGCCTTGTTCGTCCACGTCGTCCACCAGCACGGTCATGGTCTGGCCGACTTTCTTGGCCAGTTTCTCGGCACTGATCTCTTCCTGCAGATACATCAGGCGCGCGAGGCGCTCTTCCTGTTCTTCGGGGTCGATATGGTCGGGCAAGGCATTCGCAGCAGCCCCTTCGACAGGTGAATACTTGAACGCACCGACGCGGTCGAGCTGCGCTTCTTCGATGAAGTCGAGCAGTTCTTCGAACTCTTGTTCAGTCTCACCGGGGAAGCCGACGATAAAGGTGCTGCGCAGGGTGATGTCGGGACAGATCTCGCGCCATTTCTTGATGCGCGTCAGCACGTTCTCGCTGCTGGCCGGGCGCTTCATCAGTTTGAGGATGCGCTCGTTTGCATGCTGGAACGGGATGTCGAGATAAGGCAGGATCTTGCCTTCCGCCATCAAGGGGATGACATCGTCCACGCTGGGATAGGGGTAGACGTAATGCAGACGTGTCCACACGCCTAAGTCACCCAGTGCGCCTGCAAGATCGGTCATGCGAGTCTTGAGCGGTTTGCCCTGCCAGAAGCCGGTGCGATATTTCACGTCCACGCCGTAGGCACTGGTGTCCTGCGAGATGACCAGCAGTTCTTTCACGCCGGATTCGACCAGCTTCTCCGCTTCGGCCATCACGTCATGCACGGGACGGCTGACCAGATCGCCGCGCAGACTGGGGATGATGCAGAAGGTGCAGCTGTGGTTACAGCCTTCGGAGATCTTCAGATAGGCGAAATGTTGCGGCGTGAGGCGCACGCCCTGCGGCGGCACCAGATCGGTATAGGGATCGTGCAGGCGCGGCAGGTGCTGGTGCACGGCGGCCATCACTTCTTCGGTGGCGTGCGGGCCGGTGACAGCGAGCACCTTGGGGTGGGTCTGCTGCACGATGTCGCCCTTGGCGCCGAGGCAGCCGGTGACGATGACCTTGCCGTTCTCCTGCAAGGCCTCGCCGATGGCGTCCAGCGATTCGGCCACGGCGCTGTCGATGAAGCCGCAAGTGTTGACCACGACGAGGTCGGCTTCCTGATAGCTGGGCGTCAGTTCATAGCCTTCGGCCTGCATGCGGGTGAGGATGAGCTCGGCATCGGAAGCCGCTTTGGGGCAACCGAGCGAGACGAAACCGATCTTGGGTTGAGTTTTACTCATGACGTATTCCTGTAGATTCTTCGGGCCGTTCCAGCGTCGCGTCGATCAGCGAGACCGGGTCTTCGATGGGCTCCAGATGGGTAGTGATATGGCTGAACGGCACGGCGGCGCGGATCTCGGCTTCGATCAACTCGACCAGATCATGGCCGCGCTGCACCGACCATACGCCCGGCACCAGCACGTGCATGGAGATGAAGGCCTGCCGCCCGGCTTCGCGCGTGCGCAGCGCATGGAAATCCAGCCCCTGCTCGCGATATTTAACCAGCACGGTCTCGATGGCATCGATGTGCTCCTGCGGGATCGCGGCATCCATCAATCCCTCAGCGGAACGGTGCAGCAACTGCCAGCCGGTCCAAACGATGTTCGCCGCCACTGCCAACGCGATCACCGGGTCCAGCCACAGCCAGCCTGTCACCCACACCAGCGCCACACCGATGATGACGCCGACCGAGGTCCACACGTCGGTCATCAGGTGCTTGGCATCCGCCTCCAGCGTGATCGAGTTGTAGGCGCGTCCGGCTTTGAGCAGTTCGCGCGCAGCGAACAGATTGATGAGCGAAGCGACCACCGACACGACCAAGCCGACGCCGACCTCGGCCAGCGCCTGCGGATGCAGCAAACGGTCGATGGCCGCGTAGGCGATGCTGATCGCCGCCAGCAGGATGAGGAAACCTTCGAACGCGCTGGAGAAATACTCCGCCTTGCCGTGCCCGTAAGCATGTTTCTCATCAGCGGGGGTAGCGGCCAGCGACAACACATACAAGGCCATCAGCGCACCGGCCAGATTGACGAAGGATTCCAGCGCATCGGACAGCAGACCGACCGAACCGGTCAGCCACCAGGCCAAGCCCTTGAGCAGGATGGTGGCGACAGCGGCCGCAATGGACAGCCAGGCGAAACGGGTCAGATCAGCATGCATCTCAGACCCCGGTCGCCATACTGACCACACCCACGGTCGCCACGCCCAGCACGATCAACACCACCTGCTGCACGGTGTCGCGCATCCGGGTGCGTTTGTGCAGACCGGGGATGAGGTCGGCCACGGCGACATAGATCATGCTGGCCGCCGATAGCGCGAGGATGTATGGCGTCCACGACTGCAAACCCTGTAGCGCGTAATAGGCCAGCACACCGCCCACCAGCGTGGCGAAGCTGGAGATCAGGTTGAGCTGGAACGCGCGCAGCTTGCTGTAACCGGAATGCAGCAGGATGAGGAAGTCGCCGACTTCCTGCGGGATCTCGTGCGCGATGATGGCCAGCGCGGTGACGATACCCAGATTGATGTCGACCATGAAGGCGGCGGCAATGATGATGCCGTCCACGAAATTGTGGAAGGTGTCGCCGATGATGAGCATGGTGCCGCTGCGGCCGTGGTCGTGATCATGGGATGACGGCTTTTGCGGCTCGTGCGCTTCACAATGGTCATGGTGGCAATGACGCCAGATCAGCACCTTCTCGAGCGTGAAGAACAGCAGGATGCCGGCCAGCACCGTGCCGCTCACGGCAGCGGTGTCGCCGGCCAGTTCTATCGCTTCCGGCAGGATGTCGAGGAACACCGCGCCCAGCAGCGCACCGATGGCATAGCTGACCAGCATGCCAATCCAGTGCGTGCGCGCATTCAGTGCGAACAACGCGGCAGCGGCAACGCTCAGCACTCCGCCGAACAGGCTGGCGACGATGATCCAGGTCAGGACGGACATATCAGGTCAGGGGAATACGGGGCGCGCATTGTACCCGACGCGGCGCTATTCCCCCAGCACCACATCCTTGGTTTCGGGCAGGAACAGCAGGCCGATGACCGAGGCCATGATCAGCATGCCGACCGGATACCAAAGTCCCGCCATCACATCGCCCGCCTGCACCGACAACAGGGTTACCATGAACGGCGACAGACCGCCTATCCAGCCCGCACTCAGGTTGTGCGGCAACGCGGCGGCGGTGTAGCGATTGCGGGCCTTGAACAGTTCCGGCAGCACGGCCGTCTGCGGCCCGGTGATGAGTCCGACCGCGACCACCGGTATCAACAGCAGCAGGAACAACATCACCGTGTTGGCCTGCTCGCTGTCGGCTTGTGCAGTCCAGCCTTTGGATCGCAGTGCTGCGCTCAGTGCATCAGGGTCGAAGCCGCTAACTTCCAAGTCGTTGCCAATACGCACCACAGCGCCCTCGCCCGGCTCGGTGCTGTGCACGATGCCGTTCTTGATGAAGAACTCCTGATTGCGTGCGCATTCGCTCTTGGCCTTCTGGAACGGACTGTAGTCGCAGTCAGTACCGGACAGGGTCACTGTCACCTCGCTGTTGAAACGCTCCAGCGCGGGATTGCCGAAATGCTGCAAGCCGTTGAACACCGGGATGATGCTGATCGCGCCGAGCAGCAAGCCTGCCAGCAGCACGGGGCGACGCCCGATGCGGTCGGACAGCCAGCCGCACCAGATGGTGAGCGGGAACAGCACCAGCGTGGAGAGCATCACCAGCGTGCTGGCGAGTTGCGCATCCAGCCGCACCACGCTCTTGAGGAACACATTGGCATACACCTGCGAGGTGAAGAACAGCAAGGAGCCGCCCGCCGAGATGCAGAAGAACAGCAAGGCCATGCCCTTCAGTGTCTGCCGGTCGCGGAAACATTCGCGCAACGGTGCCTGCGACACGCGCCCCTGCTCCTGCAATTCCTTGAACACAGGCGATTCTTCCAGGCTCATGCGCGTCTTGATCGAGATGTACAACAGCACCACCGAGAACAGGAACGGTATGCGCCAGCCCCAGCTGCTGAACTCCGCATCATCGAGGAACATATGCAACAACACGATCTGGAAGGTGGAAACCAGAATACCCAGCGGCCCCATCAGTTGCAGCACGCTGGTGTAGAAACCGCGTCGTCCTTCGGGCGCATGTTCGGTCAGATAGACCGCCACACCGCCGATCTCGCCGCCCACCGCAAAACCCTGCAACAAGCGCAGCAGCAGCAACAATGCCGGGGCCAGCATGCCGACCTGCGCATACGTCGGCAGCAAACCGACCAGAAAGGTGGAGGCCCCCATCAATGAGATCGTCACCAGGAAGATCGGTCGGCGCCCGTAACGGTCCGCCAGCGTACCGAACAGCGCGGAACCCAAAGGCCGCACGATCATGCCCACACCGAACGCCGCCAGACTCGCCAGCAAGGCGGCAGTCGCGTCTTCCGGCGGGAAGAACAGCACACTGAAGTAGGTCGCCAAGGTGGCGAAGGTGAGGAAGTCATACCACTCAAGGAAGGTGCCGAAACAGGCGGCGAGCACCACTTTGCGCTGCTTGGAAGTGATTGTATTCATAGCTGCTGACTACGTTATGGGAACAGCGGTGGGATATAAAGCATATGCTGGCGATTGTCCACCCGAGCGCTTGATTTAAGGGGTGGCGAGACACACAATGTAGCCGCAATGAACCATTCGTCGCAGGCCGCTGTCACAAGCGCGCCCCTAAACTTCCGGAGATCACGATGAGAACCCATTCCCTGCTACCCCTTTCTGCCATCGCCTTGCTGCTGTCCGCCTGCGCTACTCCCGACGCCGGCAAGCCGGTCACCTATCAGGATGTGAATTCCACCGGCGTCGTGGCTGGTGTGGGCGTGGAGAGCCAGGATGTGACCGCCGTTACCGATGCGATGGTGAAAGACATCCTTGCCACGCCCGAAGTGGTGAAGCGCAGTCAGGCGGCACGCGTCATCCTCGATGCGGCTTATTTCGAGAACGAGAGCAGCCAGCGCATCAACAAGAACCTGCTGGTAGATCGTTTGCGCATCAATCTGCAGCGCGCGGCCCAAGGCAAACTACAGTTCGTCTCGCGCGAATCGGCCGACATGGTCGCGCAGGAACGCGACATGAAACGCCAGGGCACGACCGACGCCGGCACACTCAAACAAGCCAAGGCAACCGCCGGTGCTGACTATCGCCTGATCGGCCGCATCAACTCGCTGGATGCGCGCAGCGCACAGAGCGGCACGGTGGAACGCTACACCCAGATCACCTTCGAACTGATCGATCTGGAGACCTCACTCAGCATCTGGTCCAACCTGTACGAGTTCAAGAAGGGCGGCCAGGACGATGCGGTCTATCGCTGATCCTTCAGCGACGACCCGCTTCGTTCCCCACGCGCTGGCGTGCGCACTCTGGCTGACCCTGTCCGGCTGCGCTTCGACGGGACTCGATAGCGAGCCGGTCCAGCCTGGACGCATCGAACAACTGCTGGAGCCGAAGGCGGAAGTACCGGCCGCATTGCGCCCTTTCGTGCTGCGCGACCAGGAACAGGGCCGGCGTGACCGTGTACTGAACGAAGCCATGGGCGGACTGGCCGCACTGGAACTGTCTCAACCGGAAACGGCACAGCGCCTGCTGTCCGATGCGCAGGCACTGATAGAGACCATCTATGCGCACGATCCGGCAGCCAACCGCGCGCGCAGCAACTTCGTGCCGGAGGCCAACAAGGATTTCAAGGGCGACCCTTATGAACGCGCCATGGTCGGCTACTACCTCGCCCTCGCCGATTTCTCCGATGCCGATCTGGACAACGCGCGCGCCGACCTGCGCTTCGCCGAGATACAGGACACCATGTCCGCGTCAGAGACCTTCCAGAGCGATATGGTGATCATGCCGTTCATACGCGGCTGGCTATACAACTGCTCGGGGCGTAGCGCACAGGCGAAGGACGAATTCGCCGCCGTGAAAAAAGCGAAACCGGGTATCAAGACACCCGCCGCCACCGACAACGTGTTGCTGATCGCCGAGGTCGGCCGGGCACCGGGCAAGGTCGCCACCGGACGCCATCAGGAAGAACTGCGCTACGCGCGGCGCGACGACGGCACGATACGCGGCGTCACCTACACACAAGGCGCGCAACTGCTGGTGGGGCAACAGATCGAGGACGTGTACTGGCAAGCCTCCACACGCGGCGGGCGCGCGGTGGACAAGATACTGGCGGGCAAGGCTTCGTTCCGCAATACCGCCGAAGGCATCGCGACCGGCGCTGCCGTGTTCGCGCACATCTCTTCCGATCTGGCGCGCAATGCAGCACGACGCAGAGACAGTGACGATGCCAACCAATACGCCGGACTGGCACTGCTCGGCATACTGGTCAGCATCGGCAGCGACGTCGTCGCCGCCTCCACCCATCCTGAAGCCGATACGCGCACCTGGTCCAGTCTGCCCGACCGCATCTATGTGGCGACCACGCAAGCGGACGTGATTGCCGAGCAGCTGCCGTGGTCATTGGGTTTCCATGATGCAAAGGGCGCACTGCAAAGTGCGGTGGAGATGAAGACCTTCCGTTCCGGTGCCTGCATGCTGGTGTGGGGCAGGCAGTATCCGGGCAGTTATCCCTCCAGCTGGACGGACAGCTCACTGCGACACGAAGCAGCGGTGCATGAGACCTGCAAAGGGGATTGCAGTGCGATCGCCGAACAGGCGACGCTCGATGCCAGGAATTTCAATACTTCGCTCGCCCCACTCGCCGCGCCAGACGTGGTTCCCGACAATGTTGATACTGGCGTCACTTTCAGGCGCAGAATATTCCTCACCAACCCGAACTGACCGGACAACCCACCTTACCCACAGGAGAACATCATGCTGAAAAAGACACTTTCCATCCTGCTATTGAGTTTTATGGCCGCCTGCCAGTCCTTGCCCGATGCCACCATCATCATGATCGACGAAGACCATCTGGAAGATGTGGTCGAAGTGAACGGCGTGCAATCCGGACGCACCGCCACCGGGACCCTGCGCGTGTGGGGCGAGTTGAAGAACCTCACCGACCAGCGCGTGCTGATCGAAGTGCGCGCCGCATTCCGTGGCGACGACGGGCGCGTGGTGGAGAAGGCCGGCGGCTGGACGCGCGTGTTCATCGACCGCGACTCCATCCAGGACTTCGAGCTGCTGTCCACGGTGAAGGAGTCGGAAGAGTTCCTGCTGGAAGTGCGCGAAGGAAAACAGTAAGGAGCGGGCTCAGGCGAGCCAGATGAAAGTGCCCATGCGGCCTGTCAAACCGTCGCGGCGGTAAGAGAAGAAACAGTCCGGCTCGCCGTAGGTACAGCGCCCGCCACCGTGGATGGACGTGATACCGAGTGCGCTCAGACGCTGGTGCGCCAGCAGATAGAGATCGGCCAGATACTTGCCCGATCCACCCTGCGGAACGAAGGCTTCCTTGGCTTGCGCATGCTGCGCGATGAAAGCCTCGCGCACTTCCGCGCCGACTTCGAAGTGTTTCTGGCTGATGGCCGGGCCCAGCCAGGCCAGCAACTTGTGCGGTGCGACATCCATCGCTTTCACCGTCGCTTCGATCACCCCGTCGCACAGACTGCGCCATCCCGCATGCACCGCAGCGACCACTGTGCCGTCCTGATCGCACAGCAGTACCGGCAGACAATCCGCTGTCATCACCACGCACACAGAACCACGATGTCGCGCGATGCTGGCATCGGCCTCCACCCGGCATGCGGCCGCATCGGCATTCGCCACTTCGGTGCCGTGCACCTGTTCCAGCCATACCGGTTCGGTGGGCAGCAACGCGGATAGTGACTGGCGGTTGTGATTCACCCGCAGCGGGTCATCGCCCACATGCAGACCGAGGTTCATCGAATCGTAAGGAGCCTGACTGACGCCGCCGGTGCGGGTGGTCTGCATCGCCCTGACGTTGGCCGGTGCCGGCCAGTCGGGCGCGATAAAGGGATCACACGACTTCATCGCTCGCCTCTTCGATCGCCTCCAGCAACGCATCCATGTCGTCCGGCAGCGGCGTATCGAACTCCATGCGCTTGCCGGTCGTTGGATGGTCCAGCGCCAGTTTCCAGGCATGCAAGGCCTGGCGCGGGAAGTGGATCAGGATCTCCTGCAAGGCCGGCACGCATTTCTGCACCCCCTTGATGTAAAGCGTATCGCCCACCAGCGGATGGTCGAGGTATGACATGTGTACACGGATCTGATGGGTGCGCCCGGTCTCCAGCTTGCAACGCACCAGCGTGCAACTGTGGAAACGTTGCTCGACATGGACATGGGTGATCGCTTCCTTGCCGCTCTCGGTCACCGCCATCTTCACGCGCTGCGTGGGATGACGACCGATAGGCACGTTCACCGTGTAATCGCGGTCCACCTCGCCCCACACCAGCGCCAGGTATTCGCGTTTCACGCTGCGCGCCTGCATCTGCCGCACCAGTGCGGTCTGCGCCACCACCGTCTTCGCCACCACCATCAGGCCGCTGGTGTCCTTGTCCAGACGATGCACGATGCCCGCGCGCGGCACTTCGTTCAGCTCGGGCGCATGGAACAGCAGACCGTTCAGCAGCGTGCCCTGCCAGTTGCCGCTGCCGGGATGCACCACCAGCCCCACCGGCTTGTTGATGATGAGGATCGCGTCGTCTTCGTAGAGGATGTCCAGCGGAATGTCTTCCGGCTCGGCCACCATCTCTGAAGGGTGTACCTGCGGCAAGACGGTCAGCTTCTCGTTGCCCCACACCTTCTGTTTGGGCGTGGCTGTCTTGCCGTTGATCGACACCAGCCCCTGCCCTATCCAGTCTTGCAGGCGGCTGCGCGAGTATTCAGGGAGCAATTTGACCAGGATCTGGTCCAGACGCAGTCCACCGAGCTCGGTCGGCACTTTGAACTCAAGCGGGTCGGCGCTATCGTCGTCTTTGCTATAATCGGGTAATTCTTCTTCGGGTTCTATCATGCGTCATAGTTTAGCTGTTTTCCTCCTGCTCACGTTAGCTGCTTGCAGTTCACTCCCCGAAGCGGACAACGTCGACCAGAAACTGACTGCGGACGAACTGTATGCACAGGCCAAGACCGAGATACAGGACGAAAGCTACGAGCGCGCCGTCAAGCTGCTGGAGCGCCTGCAATCGCGCTACCCCTACGGCCGCTATGCGCAACAGGCACAACTGGACATCGCCTACGCCTATTACAAACAGGGCGAACCGGCTCCCGCACTGTCCACACTGGACCGCTTCATCAAACAATTCCCCAAGAGCGACGCGCTGGACTACGTGCTCTACCTGAAAGGCCTGATCAACTTCGACGAGAACCTGAACAGCTACTTCAGTACCCTGTTCCAGCAAGACCCCGCCGAACGCGACCCGGTCGCCCTGCGCGCCTCGTTCGACGCATTCAAGGAACTGGTCACGCTTTATCCGGCCAGCCGTTATGCCGAAGACGCGCGCCAGCGTATGCAATACCTGCTGGTCACGCTGGCCAAACACGAGATCGCCATCTCCAGCTACTACCTGCGTCGCGGTGCCTACATCGCCGCACTCAACCGCGCACAGGGTGTACTGGTCGACTACCCGGAGACCATGCAGACGCGCGACGCGCTGCAGATAATGGTGCAGGCCTATACCCGACTCGGCATGAACGACCTCAGCCAAGACACGCAACGCGTACTCGACAGCAACATCGCCAAGGACGGCATCAAGCCATCGCGCACCTTCTTCAAGGAGAGCGAGACGCCATGGTGGAAGTTCTGGGAACTCTAAGATGAGATTCTGCGCAGACTGCGGTGCCCCCGTCGAACTGCGCACTCCGCAGGACGATAATCGCGAGCGTTTCGTCTGCACATCCTGCGACATCATCCACTACCAGAATCCCAAGATCATCGTCGGTGCCATCCCCGAATGGAAAGATGGCCGCATCCTTCTCTGCCTGCGCGCCATCGAACCGCGTCACGGCTTATGGACACTGCCTGCGGGATTCATGGAGAACGGCGAGACCGTCACCCAAGGTGCCGCACGCGAGACGCTGGAAGAAGCCAACGCCCGCGTCGACATCCACGAACTGCTCGGCCTGTACAACCTGCCCTACATCAACCAGGTGCAGATGCTGTTCCGCGCCACCCTGCTCGACCTCGACTTCTCGCCCGGTGTGGAAAGTCTGGATGTGAAGTTGTTCAAGGAAGAAGACATCCCCTGGGATCAACTCGCGTTCCGTCCGGTACGCTATGCGCTGGAACATTATTTTGCCGACCGCAAGCGTGGCGAATTCAAACTGCATAGCGGTGACCTTGCGCCACCCGTACCCAAAGCCTGAAAGTGCTTGGCTTAGAAGGCCCACGAGGGCATCTCGAAAAATTCAAATTCCGTCATTCCGGCGAAGGCCGGAATCCAGTGCTTTTATTAAATATGCCGTTTTGTCAGTGCGTTGCACTGTTTGCTTTATTAACTGGACACCGGCATTCGCCGGTGTGACGACTAATTAGAGATGCCCACGAATCTGAATTTATTTACAAACCATGAACACCCCAGCACATATTGATACACCCCCTGACAGAGCGCCTGTCGGCTGGATGTTGATATTCATCGCATGGCTGATCGCCACCGC
This sequence comes from Pseudomonadota bacterium, assembly GCA_043827165.1. Taxonomy (GTDB): domain Bacteria; phylum Pseudomonadota; class Gammaproteobacteria; order Burkholderiales; family Gallionellaceae; genus Sideroxyarcus. Next base: position 440,025 of record JBDRPJ010000001.1, on the reverse strand, counting down.
ATCCACGCTGGGCGCGCTGTTCCTCGGCGAAGTGATGGGCTACACGCCGTGTTTGCTCTGCTGGTATCAGCGCATCGCCATGTTCCCCTTGGTATTGGTACTGGCTGCCGGATTATTCCCTTTTGATCCGCGTGTCGTGCGCTACGCGCTACCTCTGGCTTTGGCGGGACTCGGGCTTGCCCTGTTCCATCTGGCACTCATCGCCGGCTGGATACCGGAAAGCATCAAGCCCTGCCAGCAAGGCGTGCCGTGTTCCGACGTGGTTGTCATGTGGTTTGGTTTTGTGACCATCCCCTTGTTGTCTGTGCTGGCCTTCGCGGCCATCGTCGCCCTGCTCCTGATCACCCATATCAAAGGTTCCAAATGAAACAGAAAACCCTATTCATCGCATCCGCCATCGTTCTGTTGCTAGCCTTTGTCGCCGCTGCCGTGTTCTATTCGGGGCAAAAGGAAGAAGCTGCCAGACAACTCGCCGAAACCCATCGCGCCGCACTGACCCGCATGCATTCGCCCACGATGGGCAATCCCGATGCGCCGGTCGTCATCGTCGAATTCTTCGACCCTGCCTGCGAGACCTGCGGCGCCTTCTACCCCAGAGTCAAAAAACTCATGGCAGCACATCCGGACAAGATACGACTCGTGCTGCGCTACGCACCGTTCCACAATGGCTCGGACAAAGTGGTCGCCGTACTGGAAGCGGCACGCAAGCAGGGCAAGTTCTGGCCAGCGCTGGAAGCGCTGTTTGCATCCCAGCGCGACTGGACAGCCAACCACACCGCACAAGTCGGCAAGGTGTGGAAACATCTGGATGGTTTGGGATTGAATATGGAGCAGATGGCTTTCGACATCACCGCCCCGGAGATAGAAAAACTGATCGCGCAGGACCTTGAGGATGCGCGCACCCTGAACGTGACCATGACCCCTGAATATTTCGTGAACGGCAAACCGTTGCCGAGTTTTGGCTTCGAGCAACTGACCGAACTGGTGGATGAGGCGCTAGCTGAAGCCAAGCACTAGAGACTGCGATTCACGCCCGCGCAACGCGGGCGATATCGGGCACGACAATGCTTCTCGTGCCTGTCGCATCAGTTTGACCGGTACAACACCCGCAATATGCCCATCGCCCATTCAAGCTGCTGAAACTGCGCAAGCTCGCCCCCGCGATCAGGATGGCATTGCATGGCAAGGCGGCGGTATTGCTGCCTGATCTCGGGATAGCTGGTGGGATGCGCGAGTTCCATCACAGCCAAGGCCTTATCGCGTTGCGCGTCACCGGCGAATCTTTTCCAGAAGCCATCGAGCAGACGCAACACCTCCTGCTCATCGGTATTGGTGAAGTTATCCAGATCAAGGTAGTAAGCGGCGAGCGGATCATGCAGCGCCGGATGGTCGGATGGATCGTTGCGATAAGGGATCAGCTTGATGCCGAGGCAATGAATCTCCAGGTCGCTGCGCTGTGCCGCGCGCAGTTTATCGCGCAGCAGATACAGGCAATGGAACAGCAGGAAGTGGCGCTTAAATAGCCCGAGTGGGCTTTTGAAATATTCATCATCGAACAAACTGACATCGCGCCCGGCCAGTTTTTTCAGCAGCGCATATTCGGTGAGCCCCGCCGGGTGCGCATCAAGTATCTCGGCGAGGACGGACTGGATCCCTTCAATGACGACATGCATAGGGCAGCGGAGTCGATCTCTTTTCAGTCATACACTGCGATTCAAAAAGAGAGTCGACTCGGCACCTTTTTTCATTAGCACTCACTCAACGTACCCACTTCCGATCGCCGAGAGCGGCAGGCTCAGCTCCAGTTCCGGTACCTGTTTGGCTATCCATGCGATGAAGGTGTTGCTGTTGGGGCCGGGGAAGACGGTGTAAGTATCCTTCCATGGGTATGCTTGTGCGGCCCTGTCCACTTCCGAGATCAGTGTATCGACGCCCGCACCGCGATATTGCTTGATGATTCTGGGCCGCTCCCCGAACCAGTAGCGATCAGGGAGGTCCGGCGCGACCTGCATCACCGGCTGACCATTGCGAGCGCGCCAGCCGACCACATCGTAGACCGTGTACGTTCTCTCCCCGCTACGCTTGGCGGCGATCCAGGTATGGATGGCGAACCAGCCGCGCCAGCCCCATGCGTCCGCGCCGAACACGATCAGCACCGCCTCTTCCGTGGTTGCGGGGTCGGGCGCGATGCCGGCCGAAGCGCGACTGGCTGTGCGCCAATCGTTATTGGCACACCCACCGAGCAACAGCGCACCCAGCAGGGTGATGACCGATAGTGCTCCGCATTTTTTCACTCGATACACACTCGCCTGCTACTTCCCGCCACTCATCGCAGCGGTAAAGCGTTGCTCAAGTACTGGCTGCTTCTCATACTCATCCAGCGCGGGCGTCATCTCGTCCGCCAGCAGCTCCAGCCGCTTGTCGAAGGACGGGTGGGTCTTGAACATGAGCGCGAGGTTGGAGTCGCTGGGGTTGATGGATTGCAGGGTCTGCAGCACGGCGGGCAGACCATAGGGGTCGTAACCGGCGCGGGCGGCGAGTACAACACCCATGCGGTCGGACTCGAACTCGTCCTGTTTATCCAGGCCGCGCGCATAGATCTCCGTACCGGCGCTGACCAGTTTGCTCAGCCGCGGGTCGCCGCCTTTGGATTGGATAGCTTCGTTCGCGAATTCGCTTAACAGTTCGGAGCGCGCGCCTTTCTTCAAGGCCAGCAGATGATGTTTGCGCAGCACATGCGAGATCTCGTGCGCCAGCACGCCGGCCAGTTCGGCTTCGCTGTTCATGCGCGCCAACAGCCCCTTGGTGATGAACACATAGCCGCCCGGGGCGGCGAAGGCATTGATGTCCGGATCGTCCAGCACGCCGAACTGCCAGGGAATGTCGGGGCGTTCGGTCTGCAGCGCGATCCAGCGGCCGACGCGGTTCACGTAGCGTTGCACCTCCGGATTATCGAGCAGCGGCGCGGCACCCAGCAGGTTGCTGGCGATGCCGCTGCCCAGCTCGATCTCCTGAGGTTCGCTCACATCCTCGTTGGCTTTCTTGATCTTCTGCACCGTCTTGACGGCTTTCTCCAGATCGAAGTTGCCGAAGTCGAACGCCTGCGCCGGAACGGACAGGCTCAATACCAACATCAGTATGCTCGCTCTCATCGCTCACCTCCCGGCAGATAGTCGACCTGCTGCGCTTTCAGTTTGCCCGCCATGGCGAAACGTTTCGCCTCGGCCTTGGTGGCGGCATATTCCTGCGCGTCTTCCAGCGCCTGCGGGTTTGGCTTGGCATGCTTCAGGTCTTCTTCCGACAAACCGCGCACGCCGGTGGTGACAGTGCTGCCGCCGCGTCCGGTCTGCGCCACATTGAACAATGAACGCAGGCCGTTGTCGGCACGGCGCTGCGTGGTGCCGCGCACCAGTTGCAGGCTGAGCATCTTCACCCAGCCGCTGGTCTGGCCGCTCTTCACTTGCGTCCACGAGGCGCGACGCTGCAGCACTTGCACCTTGCTGCGCTCGGGCAGGGTCAGCAAGGTCTGCGCGTCACTGTAGGGCTTGGCCTTGAGTTCGGTGCTGCGCAGGGTGATGGCCTCCTCCGCTGCGCAGGCACTGCCGACGAACAGCAGCGCCGCGATGAATGGGATGCAACGTCTCATGCCGCTTCTCCTTTTCTCGATGGGGCGAACAACTCCACTTCCTGCTCGCGCCCTTTCACTTTGAATGATCCGAACGACTGGAACTCGAATGCGTCGCCGCAGGCCTCCATGGTCTCGCGCGACACGAGGATGCGCGACACGCCCTTGGTCAATCCTTCGATGCGACTGCCCAGGTTCACCGTGTCGCCGATGGCGGTGTATTCACGACGTTGCTCACTGCCGATGAGGCCGACCACGGCGGGGCCGCTGTGGATGCCGATTCCCACATCGAAAGTCGCATCCTCTTCGCCCAGCTCCTTCTTGAATCTCTGCAACACTTCGCCCATCTCCAGCGCTGCTTCCACCGCGTGACGCGCGTGGTCGGGATCGTCCAGCGGCGCCCCCCAGAAGGCCATGATGCAGTCACCGATGAACTTGTCGAGCGAGCCACCGTGACGGAACACCACCTCGACCTGCAAACTGAAATAACGATTGAGCAGCTCCACCACCTGCGCCGGCGTGCGTTTCTCGGACAAGGTGGTGAAGCCGCGGATGTCTGAGAACAGGATGGTGATCTGGCGACTCTCACCTTGACGGCTCAGACCACCGTGCGCCACCAGTTCCTGCACCACATGCGGATTGACGAAGCGGCTGAACAACTGCACCGCCTGTTCGCGCGATCTGCGTTCGCGCAGATAGGCGCGCAAGGCGAAGGCGACATAGGCCAGCCAGGCCAACAGCAACGGTGACAGCACCGGCAGCAACATCAGGTTGCCGACCGCAAAGTATTCCGCCAGCAACAGCAACACGGTGACGAGCAGCATGCCCTGCCCCACTTTCAGCGCGTTCATGCCGCGCATGAACGCGATGCTCAACACACCTATCAACAACAGCGCGAGGCCACTCGGAAAGCCTTCGTCGGCACGGCGCATGGCGCGTCCGTTCTTCAGGTTGTCGATGGCCGTGGCCAGCATCTCTACGCCGGGATAGAGACTGGCTAACGGCGTCACGCGCACATCGTGCATGCCGGTGGCAGCGGTGCCGATGATGACGATCTTGTCCTTCAACTCGTCCGCCGGGCGCTGCCGCTTCTCGCGCTGAAGGTCGGTGTACAGGTCGGCATAGGAGATATGTTTGAACGTGCCCGGCTTGCCGCGCCAGGCGAGGATCATATCGGCCTGTTGCGGCACGTCGTAGCCCATGTCCTGCGCAACGCGGGCCGGCAGCGAGGGGATGCGCCAGCCATAGGCTTCGCTGTAGAGCTGGTAACGGCGACCGACACCGTCGGCATCTTCCTCGAAGTTGATGGTGCCGACGCGCCAGTGTTCAGGGTCCAGCGCCAGCGGCGGCAACACGGCGAGCTTGGCCTTGTCGTCTGCCTCATCGCCGCGTTGCAGACCGAGCAGTGGTGCGATGTCGCTGACCGGCGCACCCTGTGCATCCATCGCCGCATCGCGCCGCACCATGGGGAAGTAGATATTGCTCAGGCCCTGCAGCGATTGGTTGAACGCGGCATCGCTGTCGGGACGGTATTCATCGCGCTCGCTGAACAGGATGTCGAACACGATTGCTTTTGGCTGCTGTGCGGCGATGCCCTGCACCAGTTCGCCGTGGATGGCACGCGGCCAGGGCCAGCGCCCGGCGTCGTTCTCCATCTGCGCCAGGCTGGTATCGTCGATGTCGACGATGACAATGTCGGGATCGGGCGTCAGCGACGCTGCCTGCATACGCACGAAGGCGTCCGACAACCGGTTCTCCAGCGGCGACAGCGCATGCAGGAACAACAGTTCCAGCACCGCGAGCACCATGAACGCCAGCCCGATGTGCTGGGCGCTTCGACGGTCTGCGTTAATGGATTTGCTGTGCATGGCTTTATTCTGCCTGATTGCGCATGAAATCAGCGACTTTCCGAAAGGCGTCCTTAAGCTCCTTGCGCAGCGCCTCGTCCTCCACCACATCGTCCAGCGCCTGCGTCATGCACATCATCCACTGGTCGCGCTCGGTATCGCCGACCGCGAACGGCATATGACGCTGGCGCAAACGCGGATGGCCGAACTTTTCCACATACAACTGCGGCCCGCCCATCCAGCCGGAGAGGAACATGAACAGTTTGTCTTCCGCGCTCTTCAAGCTGATGTGGTGCATCTTGCGGATGCGGTGTGCCTCCGGCAGCTCGTCCATCAGATGATAGAAACGCTGCACCAGTTGGCGCACCTTGGCTTCGCCGCCGATGCGCCGGTAATGATCGTTCTGGGGTTCTGTCGCTTGCATGTTCACTCCGTAAAATTCTTTTAGTCCACGAACGACACGAAAAGAACTAAATGCTATGGCCGCAGATTCCGTTCGTGATTTTCGTGTGTTTCATGGACCATCGCTTCTAAATAACGAACCTTCCGCTCAACTCTTGCAGCCCGAGCATCTCCAGCATCTCGCTCAATCTTTGCGCCGCCTTCTGGCGCGGCAGATCCTTGTAGCTGGCGACGATGAGCTCGTTCTTCATCGAATGCTCCCAGCCCACCAATTCAGTCACCGTCACCTGATAACCGTGCGCTTCCAGTTGCAGGCAGCGCAGCACGTTGGTGGCGTGGCTGCCGAACTCGCGTGTGTGGATGGGGTGCCGCCACAGTTCGGTCAGCGTGTTCTTCAACGCCGCGCCTTTATTCTTGCGCAATACCGCCGCCACCTCTGCCTGACAGCATGGCACCAGCACGATGTGCCTGGCCTGCTTCGCCAGCGCGAACTTGATGGCGTCGTCGGTCGCGGTGTTGCAGGCGTGCAGCGCGGTCACCACATCCACCTGCGCGGGTAGCTGATCCGAAGTGATGGAATCCGCCACTGACAGGTTGAGGAAGGACATGCCGCCGAAGCCGAGTTGCTGAGCCAGTTCACGCGAATGGGTCACCAGCTCCTCGCGCGTCTCGATACCGTAGATATGCGAGGCATCTTTCAGTACCTTGAAGAACAGGTCATACAGGATGAAGCCCAGATACGACTTGCCCGCACCGTGGTCGACCAGCGTCAATGCATCACGCTCGTTCTTCACCTCCTGCAACAAGGGGTCGATGAATTGATACAAGTGATACACCTGCTTCAGCTTGCGGCGGGAATCCTGGTTCATCTTGCCGTCGCGCGTGAGGATGTGCAGCGCCTTCAGCAGCTCGATAGATTGACCTTGCCGTATCTCTGGGTAGCTAATATCTGTTTTGTTTGATTTTTTCATTTCATGTAACGCTCAACTACAAGCATCACCTTTTCAAGGTATCTGCCGAATATTCAGCCAATGTCTGATTCATCAGGCTCAGCCAGGGGCACATCGCCTGACCACCCGCAGCTCTCCCTCCGGTCGGAACAGACCACTGGCGTGCGATCTCCAGCATCAGTGACTTGAACTGCCAAGTCACTTCATCCAGAAGCAAGGCGTAATCCTTCATGCATTCCGGATCGTCCTCGAACATCTGGATCAAACTCTCCGGGTCACGCGGATCGAACCCGGCCTCGAACAATCCCAGCCGCAGTTCTTCCAGCCGCGCCTGAGCGAAGTCCTGCGCCTGTGGATTACACGGCACACTGTCATTCTGATAGAAGTCGTTGAAGAGTTTCGAGACGAGTTGCACCTGCTTGTTTAGTCGCTCAAAGGACACTTCATCATGCACTCCTTCTGACGAAGCCCTGAAAATATTCAAGAATCCGATCAAACCCTGCCCATACTTCCTCGAATTCAACTTGAGCATCACATCCAACTTCTTCCACGGTATTGCCTGCTCGTCAGAATCGAATGCTTTGGCCGCCAGTTCGGCGATTGCCAGAATCTGCCCGTTCCGACTGATCTTGTCTCCACGCAGCCCTCTGGGGTATCCGCTGCCGTCCATCCGCTCATGATGCTCCAGCACGGCATTGCTGACCGAGCGCGGTAACTCCGGGAACTCATTGAGCATCAGATATGCTGTCAGGGGATGCGCATATAGATGTTTGCGCTCTGCCGGAGTCATCTCGTGGTGAGGCTCCAAAAGCGCGGGATCGATATGCAACAGGCCGATGTCATGGAACAGCGCAGCGATACCTGCCGACTTTACTTCTGACGCATTCAGCCCATCACAGCGAGCCAGATAAGTACTGACGGCCATGAGCAACAGGCTATGCTCATAGATACGAGGGAACTTCTCTTTCGCAACGGTCAGTTTGAACGCCAGCGCGGACGGGATCTTGAAATCTCCGAGGATCTGCCTATACGAATCCCCCTTGCGCATCTCGTTGCTCAGCGCTTTCATCCGGGAATTTCTCTCCATCAATGTCTCTAGGTCGGACATTACCCCCGCCATAGACAACATGTCATCCGCAGCCAATGCCCTATCCAGCGCAGGCAATAACTTATGCTGAACCAGTTTTTCATAGAGGGAACTGGTAACCAGTATCCCGGCCGCGACGAGCTTGATGCCCGTCTGCGAATAGATATCACAAGTACTGACGATCCTCCGCTCATCACCCAATTCCGTGACGGCGCGCAAATAATGCTTATCAACAACCTGATTTTTCTCCTCCAGCAACGTCAATATGTGCCTCCAAATAAGTATTTTGTACTTTTCATTCAACCACGAGCTTTACAATCGCTTCATCACTGACAAAGACCTGTCGCCCACAATTTTCCATTCTCCATCAGCTCCGTGATGCGCCCGTCGTTCTGTCTCATGTTCACCGTTGCCACGACTTGGCTGCCATCTTCCAGCCTGATCGTGACCAGGTTGCCGGCCACCTGATATTGGCCGCGTGTTCCGCCACTGTTGCCATAGGCCATCCCGGCATTGCCGCTATATGAGGATTCGTTGCTGTACAGTGCATTACCTTGCCCGTCGAATTCGATCGAGGACGTACGACTGTAGCTGCTTCCGCTGTAACTGCTGGAAGAACCGGACCACTGACACAGCCGTCCACGCAATTGGGCATTACCTCTCTGGGCGCGGTTTCGATCTTCTTTCTGCCGACCCGCTGTCGACACACGCTTGCAACTTATCCGGTCGCCCTCCGGGAACGTCACTTTCAAGCGATCGCCTTTCAGGGTGTAGCGGTAGGCTTCTTCGCCCCACTCGCCCTGCACCATGATCGCATCGCCCTGCAATCGGTAGCGGTTCATCTCGCCGTCATAGATCAGGCTGTCCGCACTCCGAAACGCAAGCGAAGTCGTGCCGTCATCCCCCTGACATGTCCATTCCCCCAGCAACCCGTTCTTTGCCGCAGCCAAAGCTGGTGTTGAAAACACCAGATATGCGAACGAACCCAATAAGATCAGCCTTTTCATTGTTGGCCCCCGTTTGAAGCAGGTGTCACTACACTACCGCTGCGCCCCATCCTTGGCAATGGTGATAACGCATCCAGGATATCCGCTGGCAAAGGCGGTAATTTTCTGCACATCTGCGCGGCGATGATCTCGGCCGCGATACCCGCTGTGAGCAAGCCGCGCGTGCCGTGTGCCAGACTGCAATACAAGCCTAGCTCCACTTCGCCGACCAGCGGCATCGCGCCAGGCGAGGAACAGCGCACACCAGCGCGTCCACTTGCGGGCTGGATATCCCCCAATGCCTGATACAGCGCAGGCATATGCGCGGATAGCCTGGCGATATTCTCGGCATGGTCGGCCACGCGAACATCCGTTGCATCATCGTCGAACGCGGAGGTCGCCCCGGCCACATGTTCGCCATCCACCGCAGGTGCGCAATAACCTTCGGCACACAGCACGGTATTCAATTTGCCGCTAGCTTCCGTGGAGGGGAGCACGCTGATCTGGCCGCGCACCGGCTGCAACGGCAAAGCGGCGAACTGCGCCAGTTCCTTCGACTGATGCGCCGAGCACACTACGGCTTGCTCCGCCTCTATTGAAAAGTCCTCTCCGCTCGCGCGCCAACCGTTTGCAGTCCGTTGCAGTGTAGTGACTTCGCTACCCAGTCGCAGCGTGATCTTCGGATGCTGCGCCAGTCTGGCACAAACTGCGGGCGGCACCACCCAGCCCCCGGCGGGGAACCACAGGCCGCCGTGCGACATGGCTAAACCCGCCAGCGCCGATGCATGCTCCGCATCCACCACCTGCAGCAGATGCGGCGGCCATTCCTGCGTTGCCAGCTTGCCGATGCGCTTCGCTTCTGAATCGGTAGCCGCCAGTTGTAGCAATCCGCATTCGGCACGCTGCACACCGTCCACCGGCAACACCGCGTCGAGCAACGCCAGCGCGTGACCGTAGGCCGCCAGCACAAAACGATGCAATATATTCATGCCCGCACCGAAGCGTGCGTGCAGGATACCGCGCGGATTACCGGAGGCGGCGCTGGCGAGTTGTGCGGCGGACTCGATCAACGTGACCTGGATGCCGCGTTGTGCCAAGGCATTTGCCACGGCGCAACCGGCAAGGCCACCGCCAACGACGAGAGCGCTACGGGGCATCACCCTTCGCCCGCTTGCTGGGGAGGGAGCAAAGAATTGTCCGCATGTCATCTCCCACTTGCGGCCATAGCCCGGTACGCGCTTCACCTCGAAGCCTGCGGTCTGCAGGCTGCGCCGCACCCAGCCCGCGCTGGTGTAGATCGCAAGCGTCGTTCCTTCATGCGAGGCACGGGCGACTTCGGCCAGCACTGCTTCGCTCCACATCTCGGGATTCTTTGCGGGGGAAAAGCCGTCGAGGAACCACGCGTCAACGCTACATGGCTGCAACTGCGGCAAGGCCAGCTCCACATCTTCAATCGCCAAAGTCAGCCTGACACGTCCGTCGGCGAAATGCCAGCGGTTCCAACCCGGTACGCGGCGCTTCCAACTGGCAAGCAAAGCTTCCGCCAGTGCAGCCAGCTCCGGCCACAATGCCAGCGCGGCGCGCAGATCCACATCGTCAATGGGGAAGCTTTCGGTGCTGAAGAAATCCAGACTGGCAGCGGGCGGCGCAGTCTGTTCGAACAACTGCCAAGCGCATAAGAAATTGAGCCCGGTGCCGAAACCGGTCTCGCCTATGCAAAAACTGTCGCCATCTTGCATCGCCGCGAAACGACGGGCCAGCTCATTGCCTTGCAAGAACACATGGCGAGTCTCTTCCAGACCGGATTCGGTAGAGAAATACACATCGCCGAAACGGGATGAGAATGGCTGGCCGTCTTTCCATTCGAGCATGGTGTGATCGGCGGAGTCACCCGCCTGTAGATATTCTGGAACTGGGGCGGCGGATTATACGCGGCGGCAGGTGATGCCGAGCTAAGCCATCCTGGTCAGACTGGCGAAGAAGAGACTGTCAAATCGGCGACTGAGATGGTTCTTCAAACGTTCGAACCCATCATCCTCGAAACGGGAGAATTCGATCTCTGTCAGGAAGTCACCTTCATGCACCACGGTGATCAGACTACGCCCCACTAGCTTCACCAAGGCATGGCTGCAGCTCTGATCCAGAGGCGGTATCTTCAGCATGATCGCCACTTCCTTCCCGCTGCAGATGTGGTGATCGCTACGGATGCGCATAGTGCTGGTAGAGATATCGTGGGCAAAACCTTCACGTATGGTGATCGGCTTGCCTTGCTTCTTGCAATCACACAGGAATCGAACCGGCCAGTTCGCTGGATAACGGGTTACATGTGCTTCTGTCATGGCGATTCTCCAAAGCAACATCACTCGGAATTCTGTTCAGTTGGAGTATCCGCCGTGCAAATATCGCGTCAATATGCCGAATAGCCTATATAATTTTGTGGGTATATAGACTATGGCCTATATATCCACCACTACGGGCTATACCTCGCCATGGTTCCGACATCCGTATGGTCTCGCCCCACCATAGTCGATACAATCCGCGCGCTTCACATTCCATTACAACGGCAGACTCCGGGAGACATCGTGATTCGAAACAACAAACTGATCGCCGCACTGGCATTGAGCGCGGCATGTACCGGCGCTCACGCCCTCAACGACCAACCGGCCGTCGGTCAAAGCGCCACCACCTCCTTTGCCACAGCACCGGGGGCGCACTTCATCCTCAACGGCGGGTTGACCTATGGCGGTGATACGCTGGTGACAGTGAATTACTCTGATGGCAGCTCCGGCAAAGTCAAGGCGGGTTCATTCGTTCAACTCGGCGCAGGTATGTTGTTCCAGATGCAGGACAACCCTGTGGCGCTACAGATCACCGCCAACTACCACTATGACCTTGAACGGGGATCGAACGGCTCAGTACTGTTCTACCGTTACCCGATCGAAGCCCTGGCCTATTACACCGGCAATGAGCGCTGGCGCTTGGGCGGTGGCGTGCGTTATGTGGCGAACCCTATGCGCACCATCAATCTGAACGGCACCATGTATCGCATCTCGTTCGACAACGCGTTCGGTCTGGTAGGCGAGGCAGGCTATGCGATCACCCCTGATTTCTGGGTGAACGTGCGTGCCGTCCTGGAAAAGTATCAGCCCAGAGACTACACCATCAATGGCGCGTTCTCCGCAAACATGTCCACATCGCCGTCAGTCAACGGCAATCATCTTGGCGTGAACTTCACCTATCAATTCTGATGCCACGGCCGGCAGACATATGCCGGCCACACTTATGAGCAAGCAAACTCTCGACCGCATCCTGCAATCCCAAGGCTTCGGCACACGAAAATGGTGTGCAGGGCTGGTCGCCGACGGCAATGTGCGCATCGGCGGCGAGACCGTCACAGATGACCGCACCCGCTTCGAGACCGACGGGCTGGAATTCAGCGTTTACGACGAACCGTGGCTGTTTCGCGAGCATGTCTACATCGCACTGCACAAACCGGCCGACTACGAATGCTCGCGCAAACCTTCGCACCACCCCGGCGTGCTCTCGCTGTTGCCGGAACAATTCACCAACCGCGACGTGCAGCCGGTAGGGCGATTGGATCACGACACCACCGGGCTGCTACTGATGTCGGACGACGGTTCGTTCATCCATAAGCAGTCTTCACCCAAACATCATGTGCCCAAGGTGTACGTCGCCACCACGCACGATCCGGTCACACCACAATTGGTCGAGCACTTGTTAAATGGCGTGAAGCTGAACGATGAGCCCGCCCCGCTATCCGCGGTACTGTGCGAAATGCTGGATGAACACCAACTGAAGATCGTGCTGGAACAGGGAAAATACCATCAGGTGAAGCGCATGCTCGCCGCCGCCGGCAACCATTGCACGGCGTTGTGCCGCACACAGATAGGCGAGCTCACACTGGGAGCCCTGGGACTGGATGCGGGGGAATGGTGCTATCTGGATGCCAAGGAACTGGCTTTACTGAAGCCGCTGTAATCGATGTGCCGAAACGCTTGTATTGAGAAATCGGAAGCGCATAATACTCGCAGGTAGATTCGCGAATTCCTTCAAACAAACGGAGGTTATGATGCGACACTTCTATACCGGTCTGTTATTTTTCGGGGCTTCCTTTGGAGCACATGCGGCCGAAACGCATAAGCACGCGCATGCCGCCAAACACGCGCCTGTTGCGATGCATTACACACAGCATGTGCCGCAAGAGCATGTGCACAACAGTGTTGTGTATTCGGACTTCAAGGCTGAAAACTCAAAATTCTCCACTCCTCAGTTGGCCGCTTCTGACGGTGAGGCCGCCACACTGACACAAAGCCAGAAGAATCTGGTCAATGTGTTGAGCGCGCTGCATTTTCAGCGGATGAGCATGCAAAACGAACAAATGAAACTTTCCTTGAGTCCCGGCTCAGCAGTGATGGAGACCGAACATCTGAAAGTGGCTGTGCAATCCGACTCGACCTCAGTCTCTTGGCATAAAACGTTCTAGGACGCCTCCCCGCCAGGAACGCTACGGTTTAGTCAGCGTAGCGGCAATATGTCTCGCGAATGAACAGGATAGCGAACAGTCCCATCAGCGCGAACCCCAGCATGATGCCCATGCCTGACTGATAGTCGGCCAAGCCCAACGGAATCTCACTTCCGGCATGTGCGCGGTCAATCGCCCACCCCACCAATGGCTGCATGATTGCTGTCCCCAGAAAGGCCCCCACGTTGACCACACTGGTGGCCATGCCGGACAGCGCAGGCGGATTCACTTCCTTGGCACACGCCCAGCTCAGTGTGAAGCTGGGCGCACTCAAGCCCATCACCAAGAACAACAAGTGGCTCAGCAGACTGCTCATCTGCGTACCAGTCCAGAGTATCCACCAGCACAGGCAATACACCAGCGCGCCGACAAACATCACCGGCTTGCGTCTTCCTATGCGATCCGACAGCGTGCCGATGAAGAATGCGCCGATGGCGAAACCGGCCAGCAACAGCGTGGTGTGATCGGTCGCCACGGCGCGATCCATGCCGTACACGTCGCGCAGGAAAGGCACCGCCCACAGCCCTCCGAAGGCGAACAGCGTCCCTGCCAGCCCCATGTTCACCCATAGTCCCGGCCAGGTGGCACGGTTCTTCATCACGACCAAAAGACCGTCGTACCAGTGCCCCTGATGCGCGGGGTGCGAATCTTTGCCGTCCAGTTCGCGCAGGCTGGGCAGCCCGGCTTCGCCGGGATGGTTGCGCACATACCACCATGCCAATGCAGCCAGCACGAGTGAAGCGATGCCGACCGCGACGAACACCGTGCGCCAGGAGACGAAGCCCAGTGCCCAGGCCAACGGTGCCGCTGCCAATACCGAACCCAGATTACCCAGCAGGATGGTGGCACCGGTCGCCGTACCAAAGTGACGGTCATGGAACCACACCGCATTGAGCTTGAGCATGCAGATGAAGGAGACCGACACACCGAGGCCGACCAGCAGACGCCCGACGGACGCCATCGCCAGCGTATCCGCGATGCCGAACAGGATAGAACCGATGCCAGCGATGACGCCACCGATGGCCACCACACGGCGCGGTCCCAAGGTGTCGGCGAGGATACCGGTGGGTATCTGCATCACGGTGTAGACGTAGAAGTAGGTCGCGGCCAGACCGCCCAAAGAAGCACCCGTCGTATTGAACGCGAGCTGCAGGTCGGATGAGATCGCCGCCGGTGCGAAGCGGTGGAAGAACGAAAGGACGTAAGCCAGACCGACGATCCCGAATGCGGTCCAGCGCAGACGCACCAGTTGGCTGGCTTGGTGGGTGTTCAGCATGGTTCAGGCCGCCCGGTTCACGAACAGCGTCTGCGTGGGATAGGCGAACTCGATGCCTTCCTTTTCGAACGCCTCAAACACGGCCAGATTGATCGCCTGCTGGATGTCCATGTACTTGGCGTAATCGGCACCATGCACGTAATACACGAACTCAAAGTTCAGGCTGGAATCACCATAACTAGCGAAATGACCGCGATCGAACTCGGCGTCTTCCTGCGCCACGATGATGTCCTTCACCAGCGGCGGGATACGCTTCAGCTTTTCTGCAGGCGTCTGATAGGTCACCCCCAACTTGAACACCACCCGCCGCTTCTCCATCTTCTTGAAATTGTGCACGCGCGAGTTGGTCAGGTCGGTATTGGAGAACACCAGTTGTTCACCGCTCAACGCCCTGATGCGCGTCGTCTTGATGCCGACATGCTCCACCACACCCATCTTGTCACCCACCACGATGAAATCTCCCACCGCGAATGGCTTGTCGAAGAAGATCACGAAGTAGCTGAACAGGTCGCCCAGCACCGCCTGCGCCGCCAGTGCCACCGCAATACCGCCTATGCCCAGACCGGCCACCATCGCCGATATCTTTACGCCCAGATTGTCCAGCAGGAACAGCAGCGCCAGCATCCAGATCAGGAAATTGAGCAGCCCGCCTATCCCCTTGATCTGTTTGCCCCCCTCTTCAGAGGCGGCATTGGAATAACTGCGCAGCAGATGATGCACCGCCGCGGTCAGGGTGCGCACGACAAGGATGGTGACCAGCACGATGGCGGCGATGTCGAGACCGCGCTCGAAATCCTTGCTCAGTTGCAGCGTATGGATAGCAGCGTACAGCACACCGAAATACAGGATGGGCACCAGTGTGCGATCGATCGCCTTGACCAGCAGATCGTCGATAGTGGTGGCCGACGACTCGGCCAGCTTCTTTAGACGGCTGAGGATATAGTGCTTGAACACATAGATCGCGCCCATTCCGCCCAGCAGGATGGCAAGCGATGTGAGGTAAGCCAGTACCGTATTCCCAAAGTATGTCTGTTCAAACATGAGCTGCTGTCTTCCCTGTTATTGACTATGGCAAAGTGCCGGGGGACGCGGCGCAATGCGCTATGCTTACGCCCCCCTTGCATTGTGCAGCAATGCTGCCGTATCAGGAAATCACATGGCGATCAAAGCAACCGTATTCAAAGCCAATCTGCAGATCGCGGATATGGAACGACATTATTATCAGGACCACGCGCTCACGCTTGCGCAGCACCCCTCCGAGACGGAAGAAAGACTTATGGTGCGCCTGCTGGCATTCGCGCTGCATGCGCATGAGTATCTGGAGTTCGGGCAAGGCATGACCGATGAAGATGCCGCCGACCTGTGGCAAAAAGACCTTACCGGCAGCATCGAGCTATGGATCGATGTCGGCATCCCCGACGAGAAGCTGATCCGCAAGGCCTGCGGTCGCGCCCGGCAAGTGGTGGTGTACTGCTACGGCGGGCGCGTGGCCGACATGTGGTTCGCACAGAACCGCGCGCAGTTCGAACGCCAGAAGAACCTCACCATCATCAACCTGCCGCCCGAGAGTACGCGCGAGCTGCCCAAGCTGGTGCACCGCACCATGAACCTGCAATGCACCATCCAGGATGGACAGGTGTGGCTGAGCGACGGCGCGCACAGCATGGAGCTCCAACGCGTGAAACTGCGCTAAAGCCCCCGGTGATCAGGCGGTTGCGGTCGCCTTTTCGATCAGCGGTTGCAGTTCACCCTGCTCGAACATCGCCAGCATGATGTCTGAGCCGCCGATCAACTCGCCGTTGATATAGAGCTGCGGGAAAGTGGGGAAGTCGGCGTAGAACTTCAGGTAGTTCCAGGACACCGGGTCTTCCAGCACATTGACGGCCACATACTTGTTGACGCCTGCCGCCTTCAGCACCTGCGCGGCGCGGCCGGAGAATCCGCATTGCGGGAATTGCGGCGTGCCTTTCATATACAGCACGATGGGGTTCTCGGTCACCGTCTTGCGGATGATGTCCAGTGCAATCTCTTTTTCGTCCATTTTGATTCCTTATTGAATGTTGGCCCACTGCGCGGGCGTCATCGTCTTCATCGACAGGGCGTGGATCTTCTCCATCTTGTCGCCCAGCACCTGATACACCAGCTTGTGCTGTTGCAGCATGCCCTTGCCTTCAAAATCCTTGCTCACGATCACCGCGTCGAAATGGCGTCCGTCGCCCTCGACCTGGATGTGTTCGCACGGCAGTCCCTGCAGGATGAAATCCCTGACGTTATCGGGTGTGACTTTCATCGATGAGCCTCAGACGCAGCCGGTCGGCTTGGGCATGCCACCGTATTTGGTGATCGGCTTCATGGGGCCGGTCATCCAAAGTTCGAACACGTCCTTCTGGTCTTCATCTATGTATTTGGCGAACTTGCGGATGGGCGGCACCGAGTTGAATTCCTCGTAATACTCGCGCGCCTTCATGATCTGCTGCCACTTCTTGTCGGTCAGCTCGTAGCCGTCCGCCTCGGCCATGGCACGGCCGATCTCTTCGGTCCAATCACTCATATCGACGAGATATCCGTCGCCGTCACGTGCTGGTAATTGCATGGTCTGCCCCTCTCTAGTGAAAAAGTGCAGCCATTTAACCTAACCCGAGTAATTTAGTCAATTACTCTTATTGGGGGGGGTACGGATGGTTGATCACCCACCAAAGGATCAGTGGCGGGTCAGCTCGATCAGTTTGGCATCCTCGACGCGGATGTGATGGATCAGCCAGTCCCGCAGATAGGTCAACACGTCGAACTGTGCCACCAGCGGGTTGGAGTGCAATTCCTCGTAGAACTCAGCGATCTTCTCTTCAAAGGCATGATGTTGGTGCAATTGACGGTCGATGCCGGTGAATGCGTAGTGATTCATCATCTGCTCTTCCGAACGGAAGTGGATCTTGGCATAGGCATCCAGGGATTTGATCAGCCGCGCCACCTCGCGCGCACCGCGCTTATTGATCACGACCTGATACAGATCGTTGATCAGGTCGAACAGATAGCGATGGTGTTCGTCGATGACATCGATCCCCACACTCAGGCTGTCGTCCCAAGGGATCCATTCGTTCTCGCGGTGGCGGATAGGTGGCAGCGTCAGCACCTGCTTGGGATCGATGATGTCGTCCCGGTACAGTTCGCGGATGCGCAGAATCTCGGGCATCGACGCCTCGAAGGCGCGCACCACCTCCGGGTCGAAATGTTTGCCTGCCTCGGACATCACCCAGTCATGCGCCTGTTCCACCGTCCAGGGTTCCTTGTAGGGACGGGTCGAAGTGAGCGCATCGAACACATCGGCGACGGCGCAGATACGCGCCAGCAGTGGTATCTCCTCGCCCTTCATCGCATTGGGGTAACCCTTGCCATCCCAGCGTTCGTGATGACAACCGGCGATATCGCGTGCCGCTTTGATCAGTTCGTCCTTGCCTTCAAGGATGGTGACGCCGATCTCGGTATGCGTCTTCATCACCTCGAACTCTTCGTCGGTCAGCTTGCCCGGCTTGAGCAACACCGCATCGGCGATGCCGATCTTGCCGACATCATGCATGGGAGCGGCGATATACAACAATTCACGCTGATCTTCAGGGATCGCCATGGCCTTGGCGATGGATTGCGCATAGTTGGTCATGCGCATGATGTGCCAGCCGGTCTCGTTGTCCCGGTATTCGGACGCCACGCCCAGACTGCGGATGGCATCCGCCCGGGCTTCTTCGAGTTCCAGTTCGCGTATGCGCAAGGTCTCCATGGACAATGTGCGCTGCACCAGACCGGACAGGGCGCGAGACAGATCACTGAAAAAATCGGCATACACCTCGCACAGCTCGTATCCCATCGGGACGAACAGGGTCACGTAACCGATGTATCTGCCTTCGACACGCAACGGCAACAGCATGATGCGGGTATGGACGACAGCACCGACAGATGGGTCCTCGTAGGAGACCTGCTTGGTATGGCAGCGCTCGACTGCGCCGGGTTCGGGCAGTTTCAGGTCTTCCCAATTCAGCGTGTTGTCCCATGCAGGCGGCATGCCGAACTGTGCGACCTGGAAATACTTGCCTCGGGGGTTGAGTAACAGGATCGCACCGCGCGACTCGACGGGGATATCACGATGCTCTTTCATCAGAATGAACAGATGCTCCAGCAGCTTATCCAGATCACCTGAATCATTGCCGGACACCGTCAACTCAAAGACCAGCTTGCTTATCGCAAGCTTTTCCTGACCCTTTTCCATGAACCTTCGCCTCCCTTCCCATTGTCCGATCTATGTATCTATTGCTGCACTGCGCCGAACTTCGCGCATTAAGACACATTTAATTCCGGGAGACAATTCCAGTTATCACTTTCTCCATTTATTTTTTCTCCCTGATAGCAACGCGTCCGGAAACGTCATAGTCCGCAACAGAATATCGGGTGATAATCCCGCATGAACATCCCCGCACCAGACAACCGACGAGGAATCCATCATGCCAATCACCGCACTTAATCAAGCTTCTCTGGATCAACTCTTCCTCGCAGCACGCACCCACAACGCCTGGACCGACCAGCCGGTGCCTGACGAATTGCTGCGCCAACTCTACGACACCTTGCGCATGGGGCCGACTTCGGCAAATAGCTGCCCGGCACGCATCGTGTTCGTGAAGACCAAGGAAGCCAAGGAAAAACTGCTGCCGACATTGATGGAAGGCAACCGCGCCAAGGTCATGGCCGCCCCCGTCACGGCCATCATCGGCTATGACATGCACTTCTACGAGAAACTGGGCAAGCTGTTCCCCAACGCGCCGGATGCACCGAGCTGGTTCAACGGTGACGAGAAGACCGCCTTCACCAACGCCTTCCGCAACGGTACGCTGCAGGGCGCGTATCTGATCATCGCGGCGCGCGCGCTCGGCCTCGATTGCGGACCGATGTCGGGCTTTGATAACGCGCAGGTGGACGAGCTTTTCTTTGCGGGAACGAACGTGAAGTCGAACTTCATCTGCAGCCTCGGCTACGGCGACCCCAAGGGCGTCTATCCGCGCAATCCGAGACTGAGTTTCGAGGAGGCATGCCGCATCGAGTGAGACGGCAGGCCTAAATGAAAAAAGCCGCGAGCATTTTTGCTCGCGGCTTTTTTATGATCGCTCAGGGGTGCATCTGGTTCAGCTGCTTGGCGATCACGTCATGGTTCAGCCACAGCACAGGACCGGCCGGGTTCGATGTCTCGTGGAACATCAGCGGGCCGGTACCTTCCAGCACCAGTGAACTCAACACATCCGTCACCAGCGCATCGCGCGTCTTGTGCATCTTGGTGATCGCTTCCGACGTGCCGATCATCACATCCGCAAGTTCGGCAGTGTTGTCCATCGGCCAGGCCGCGAAGTTGCGGAAACCCTTCATCACTTCGCTGTCGTTATACGCGTCGATGGTACTCAACAGGTTCTCCAGCGATTCGCCTTCCTGCAACACCGCACGGCAGGCTTGCCACTGTGTTTCCGCCCAAGCGCCGCCGCCTTCCTGCTTCAGCGCTTTCAGCAAGGGGAACAGCGACAACTCCACGCCGACGAAGATGTCGGACGAGTTGGTGCGTATCTCCGGGCAGTTGTACACAGTCGCCTTGATGCCCTGCTTCCAGGCCGCTTCCGCGTGCTGCTCCAGACGCATCTTGGCGCGGCCCTGCGTGTAGTTGGTGTAGGTCTGCCACTCGTACTTGCCGCCGATCAGGATCTCGGTGCCGTGGTAACCATAGGCGGTGTAACGCACCTGCCCGCCGCTCTTCTCCAGACGCGCGCGGATGGCGGCGCTGCCTTCGATCAGATGCTGGAAGGTGTTGGCCGTAACTTCGTCGAAATTCATCAGGATCAGCTTGCCCAGGTCGCTGTTGACCAGCGCGCTGGACGGCATGAAACGCTCGCCGCGTCCCTTGTAGATACGGTTGGCGATGGCGAGGAACACCTTCACCTTGGGGATGCCGCCCGCCATGGTGTGCGCGAAGAAGGCATTGGCACCGTCCGGGATCATGCCGTCCAGCTCGGCCATCACTTTTGCCACGGAATCCGTGAAGCGAAGCACACCGGCCGCGCGGCACTTCTCGACCTGCGCCCAATCCAGCTTGTCGGTCTGCCAGCTCTTGAGAGTCATGTCGGAGATCAGATCGGTCGGGGTCGGCTCGCCGGCCGGCGCATCCAGATCGAAACCTGCCATCAGCGGCACGTTGATGATCTTACCGCCCAGACTCGCCTCAGCCGTCGCCAGCTCTTCCGCTGTCAAAGCACGCAGCGCATTGTTCTCGTCGCGGCGCCCCACCGTGATACCGACGATGGTCATACCGGCCTTGCGCGCCTCGTTGATCAGGCCGTTGGCATAGCCCCGTCCGAACAGTTCGCCGAACAACACAAAGACATCGCCCTTGCGAAAGATGTTGGACTGCGGAACGTTGCGTAAAGGGATCGGTGCTTGCATGCGATAGACTCCGTTTAATATTTTGTGGCAAGGCGAGCCTTGCAGGCCGCTCGCGAGGGCGCAATTGTACAGAATAAGGGGCAGATACGGCTCGCCTTAGGTGTTTGCATCCCGCCGCGACTCAATCCTGCAGCGTAATGGTGGCGACAGCCGTCATCTTGTCTATATCGAGCTGCAATTCGCAGAATTCATCCAGTTCGTTAATCGGCGTGGAGTCATCGGCGCAACTGCAGCCCGCAATCACACTCTTGAAGAATATCCCGGCCATCACGCGGATGACCGGGCCGGCATCTTCGATACGCTTGATGATCACACTGATCGGCCGGTCTAGCGCCTGACTTCCCGAAGTCAGCCCCGCCTGTAGCGGAAGATCCGCTATACCAAGCTGCATCAGCTCGCGCTTGAGCGTCTCCTCGAACTCGGGCCGCCCCCATACCGATAACGCGTCCTCAAGGCGTAACACCGCTCATTCCTCGACCACACAGTCACGGCCATTGTCCTTGGCGCGATACAAAGCCTGATCCACACGCACCAGCCAGCTATCCAGCGATTCACCGGAACGTATCTCCGCCACACCGAACGAAGCCGACAAGCACCAAGCGTCCTGCTGACCGGCCAGCAGATCGCTCTCCCGCAGCCTGTTGCGGATACGCTGGGCAAGTTGCGCGGCGGCGACACTATCCGTCATGGGCAACACGAGAATGAATTCCTCGCCGCCGTAGCGTCCAAAGAAATCCCCCTGCCGCAGCAACGGCTCCACACAGCGCGCGAACGACACCAGCACGTTATCTCCTACCCCGTGACCGAAACTGTCGTTCACGTTCTTGAAGTGGTCGATGTCGATCAGCACGATGGTGCACGCACTGCCGTAGCGACCGAACATCTCATACTGTCGTTCCAGCTGTTCGACGATGAAATGCCGGTTATACAAGCCGGTGAGCTGGTCATGCACCGCCATCACTTGCAGTGTCTGGTTGAGCGCGTCGAGCTGCCCGTTGCGCAATTCCAGCTGGCGGCGGTTGCTGCGGTTCTGCACCAACTGGCGCATCCCCTCTTCGAACTGCCGATAGGCATCCCAGCCGATCTGCATCTCGACCAGGAACAACACCCCCAGACCGATGGCGAGATTGATGTATAGCGACTCCCCCAATGACAGGAAGAACAGGAAGGGCACGATCAGGATGGACGCGCAAAAGGTCAGCATGGTGATGAACGAAGGCGCCATGTTGGTCACGCTGACCGCCGAGATGGAGATCAACAGCAGCAGGATGATCATATCGCCGATCGCTGCAGTTTCACCTTCGCCGTGGAAGAACACGATGGCCGCGCCCCAGCTCAGCCCTTGCAACACGCGCAACACGATCTGCCAGTTGAGCGCAGCGCTGATGCGTGCATGCGGCAAGGGCTGTTTCAACCAACGGGTGGAGAGCACATAGGTGATACCGTCGGACACGCTATTGAGCAACATCCAACCGAAGATCCAGAACCAAGGCGTGGTTTCCCACACCAACCAGGCGATGTACAACGTGCCGAGCGGTGCCATCATCGAAGCCAGACGCGCCCGTTCCAGCAGCGTCCGGAAACACAACACTTCCACTTCAGCCTCATCTTCCGGTGAGAGGCTATCCATCCACTTATCTTGCATATCTCCTCCAGGCGGCCCGAGTCTAATTCCCCGGCGCGCGTTTTGCCAGCGTCCGTGCGGCAGCGCGCTTTAAGTGCCTGATCTTCAGGAGTACCATGTGATGGCCAGTTGGTCATTCCGCAATTCAGACCGGGGAGAAGAAGATGGATCCCTTGCTCGGCATCAACCCCAATGCATCGGTGGCCGGCATCCTTGCCAGCCCTGCCGTTACGCCTTCCTATGCTTTGCTGTCCGCCCAACTCAGCCTGTCCACGCCGGCCTTGTTCGGATATTCGTCGACTATGGTCGGCATCTCGGCGAGGGGGCAGTTGCTGTCCGCCAGCGTCACATTCCAGAACGCGCTGCGCCCGCTGAAATCCGGCACGACCGAGGAAACCGTCGATCTCGCCGAATTCACCACAGGGGCACAAAGTCTGGTCGATGCATTCAACACACTGCAAAGCACCATCGCCGTTGTCGATAAGATGAACCTGCCATCCTCGGGCAGCATCACCACTGCAAGCGATTTGTCGCGTTCGCTCGATGCGCAAGCACTAAGCAGCTATACGAACGGGGGCGCGACACTGACGGACCTGTCGCAGTTGGGTATCGAACTCCAACCTGACATCTTCCCGGCGGGAAGCAGCAGACTGACACTGGACACCGACAAACTGGAGGCGGCATTCACCAGCGATGCGCAAAGTGCCACTGCCCTGCTTGCCAGCGCTGCCGATGCATTCAGCACAGTAGCTGGCAATTTCATCAGCCGTTCCGGCAGCCAGTTCCCGTCGTTTGAAGCATTCCTGCAGACCACCTCGAACAGCGATCTGCTCGCGGGTCTGCCGCAGTTACAGACCTTGAGTCTGCACGACGCACTAGCCAGTCAGGCAGAGGATAAATCCATCAACTGGCAGCTGGTTTATGCCGCCATCACCGAGTATTCGCTGGTATCGCAGCTATACGGATGATCCGGCTCAGGCGCGCGCCAGCGCCTGCAACACCGCCTGCAGCAGGTCCCAGCAGCGCGCAACCGATTCGACCTCCACCCGTTCGCCCGGCGCATGCGCGCCGCGTATGTCCGGCCCAAACGAGATCATGTCCAGATGCGGATGGCTGGCCGCCAGCAGGCCGCATTCCAGTCCGGCATGGATCACCTGCAATGAAGCGGGCGCGCCGAACTGTTTCTCATACACCCGCTGACACAAAGCCAGCAGTGGCGAAGTCGGATCCGGCGTCCAGCCCGGATAAGCGCCATCCTTGTAGGCACGCAGACCGTAGCCGGAGGCGAACGAGAGCAGTTTGTCGGCCAGCACATCCGCACGCGCATCCAGCAGCGAGCGCACCT
Source organism: Pseudomonadota bacterium (assembly GCA_043827165.1). Classification (GTDB taxonomy): domain Bacteria; phylum Pseudomonadota; class Gammaproteobacteria; order Burkholderiales; family Gallionellaceae; genus Sideroxyarcus. Next base: position 415,875 of record JBDRPJ010000001.1, on the reverse strand, counting down.
TGAAGGTCACCTTGCACTCACCCTGCGCCAATTTGAATACGCCCAGATTGCTGGAGGTATCAGTCACACCGGCGAAATCGTCGCTGATGCGCGAGACGCCGTTGACCGCGTTATCGAGAAAGCCGAACAGGCGATCCCGCTCTGCCACGGTCACCGCCTGACCCACCGGCATCTCATCCAGCTCGTAGCGGAAAGTCACGCCCGCATCGACATCCGCGAAGCGGTGCTGCCAGGAAGTCAGGCGATGCTCCACCCATTCGTCTATACCGGACACCGCAGCGAGAGGCACGGCGCAGATCGCGAACGCTTCGCGCGGGATGGCGTTGCGTGCACTGCCACCCTGCATCTCGATCAGGCGCACATCGGTATGCGCAGCCAAGTCGCGCAAGGCTTCGGCCAGCAACTTGATGGCGTTGCCGCGCCCGAGATGGATGTCGATCCCCGAGTGACCACCGCGCAGGCCGCCCACCTCGAAACGCAACACCGCGAAGTCCGGCGGCAGCGCTTCCATCTCACTGATGTGGCGCACCTCCACATCCACCCCGCCCGCGCAGCCCAGATAGAAATGTCCCCATTCCTCGGTATCCAGATTGATGAGGTACTTGCCCTGCAAGGTGCCGGGTGCCAGGCCGCGCGCGCCGTCCATGCCCGACTCTTCATTGATGGTCAGCAACACTTCCAGCGCCGGATGCTCGGGGTCTTCAGCTTCCAGCGCCGCCAGTGCCAGCGCCACGCCGATGCCGTTGTCCGCGCCCAGTGTGGTGTTCTCTGCCACCAGCCAGCCATCGCGCACGACCGTCTGGATGGCATCGCGCTCGAAGTCATGCGCCGTGCCTGCATTGGCCTGACACACCATATCGAGATGACCTTGCAGGATCACGCCGGGCGCAGACTCGCAACCGGGGCTGGCAGGCTTATGCAGGATGAGGTTGCCGACCGCATCCTCGAAATGCGCGATGCCGCGTGCATCGGCCCAGGCAGCGAGGTGCCGCTTCAGCGCTTCTTCACGATAGGAGGGACGCGGGATCTCGCATAAGGTGGCGAAGTGAGACCAGACTTGAGAGGGATGCAAACCGCTCAAGGACGAGCTTGTTGTTTCTGTCATATTCAGGATACGGTGACATTCACCGCTTTCTCATCGTAAAAATCGGTACGTTTATCCAGCAACGGGATGGTAGTGCCCTTGAGCCGGTTCTCGTCCAGCAGGGCGAGGTCCACATCCGCCACCACGATCTGCTCCTCGTTCATCACACCCTCGGCGGCGATACCGTCGCGCGCGAACGGGAAGTCGGACGGCGTGATGATGGATGCCTGACCGTAATGCAGACGTAAACCGGCCACCGGCAGATTTCCCACCGTGCTGGTCATGGCGACATAGATCTGGTTCTCGATGGCGCGCGCATGACAGCAATAGCGCACGCGCAAAAAACCCTGCCGGTCGTCTGTGCACGAAGGCACGAACACGATCTCCGCGCCCTCTTCAGACAAACGACGCGCCAGCTCCGGGAACTCGATGTCATAGCAGATCAGGATGCCGATCTTGGCGTGCGGCGTGTGGAACACCTTGAGCGCATCGCCATGGTCGGTGTGCCATTTCTCCTTCTCCCAGCGCGTGCGATGGATCTTGTCCTGCGTGTGCACCTCGCCACCCGGCGTGAACAGATAGGCGGTGTTCAGCAGCCTGCCCTCGCGCATGGTCGGGTGGCTGCCGCCGATCAAAAAGAACTTGTGCTTCATCGCCAGACTGCGCAGCAGCTCGATATAGCGCTCCGTATATTCGCTCAGCTCGCGCACCGCCTTGGGCACATCCTCGTTGTCCATGAACGACAATATCTGGGTGGTGAATATCTCCGGCAGCAACACGTAATGCGGCTCGTAGTCGGCCGCGCTATGCAGGACGAAACGTACCTGATTGGCGAACCCTTCCCAGTCATCGACATGCCGTAATTTGTATTGGACTGCCGCGATGCGTACTCTCATATCCCCTCCTGCAATAGCTTGGTGGTCGGCAACACGGTCGGACGGTCCGCATCGAAATCCGGATTGAGCCAGACGATCAGCGCCGCGTTGCCGCGCGAATCCTCATCCGCTGGCAGATAACCTTTCAGGATGCCGCAATAGTTGAAACCTTCCCCGAGCTGGAAACGCAACACCGGATCATAGATGTCGCCCCAGACCACGCGCTTGGCATATTCCTCGGGCGGCATCCGCTCCGCCACCTTGCTATAGCCGGGCAAACGCCCGCCAGCGATGATGCGCTTCAGATTCATGGCGCGACACAACTTGCGCCGCGCTTCGTACAAACCATGCCCCACACCCTGATGACGCACATCGGGATCGACGCACACCTCCGCGCCGTACAAGGTGCGGCCGCTCATATCGTGCGTATCGAAGAAACCGTTGTTGGTCACACTGTCCCATGTGTGATGCAGACTGTAATCGTCCCACATGACCACCAGCGCCACTGCCAGACCGACGATCTTGCCGTCCAGCTCGGCGACGAACTGTCCTTGTGGAAAATGTTCGAGCAGGCTCTCGAATTGATGTCGCGTAAAAGGCGGGATTGCGGAATAGACACGCTCCTGCAGATCGGTCGCGGCCTCGATGTCTTTTGCTGCCATGATGCGGATGTTCACGCCCCACCTCCCCTGTACGCATGCTTGCCCGGACTCTAGCACTTTGCGGCGAGGCGGTTCAATCAAACAGCGCGTTTTCCGGGCTGGCCGATGCCCGCTATATGGCCGACCAGTTCCGGCTTTCGAAGTCCCAGAAAGTCACCGGTCTGGAAAATAGATAGCCCTGGAAGATCCCGCAACCGAACGACACCAGCAGATCGAGTTGCTCTTTCGTCTCCACGCCCTCTGCCACCACTTCCAGCCCCAGGTTCTGTGCCATGCCGATGATGGTCTTCGCTATCACCGCATCGCCCGCATCACTGACCACGTTGCGCACGAAAGCGCGGTCGATCTTCAACTGGCTGATCGGCAACTGGCGCAGATAGGCTAGTGAAGAATAACCGGTACCGAAATCATCCAGCGAGAAGCGCACGCCCGCGGCCTTGAGCCGGCTGATCTTGCCGATCGCCTCATCCACGCCATCCACCAGTGAAGTCTCGGTCAATTCCAGCTTGAGCATGCCGGGTTCGACCCCGCTGCGATTGATGATGGACAGCACATCTTCGACGAAGTCGGTGCGCATGAAAGCCGCCGCCGAGACATTCACCGCGAGCAACAGCGGCTTGGCGTCCGGTTTGGCCTGCCAGCGACCGAGTCGCTTGCAGGCTTCCGACAGCACCCAGAAGTCGATGTCCGCGATCAGTCCGGATTCCTCCGCATAGGGGATGAACTCGTTCGGCATCAGCAGGCCGCGTTCGGGATGTTGCCATCTGAGCAGCACCTCCGCCCCGAGACACTGCCCCTGCGCATCGACCTGCGGCTGGAAATACAGTTCGAACTGGTTCGCGCGCAAAGCCAGATGCAGCTCTTTGCCCAATTTGGCACGCACCTCCAGCGCCTGCTGCATGGAAGGGTCGAAGAAGCGCAAAGTGGCACGGCCACTGTTCTTGGCTTGATATAACGCCACATCGGAGTGTTTGAGCAACTCATCCACGCTCTTCTCGCTGCCGTGGAACAACGCCACACCGATACTGGCAGTACCGTGATGCGGCTGACCGTTCAGCAGATAAGGCAGATTGAGCGAGGAAAGCACTTTGCTGGCCACGGACTCGGCACGCGGCACCACATCCAGTTCGGTATCGAACAGATTGGCCAGCATGACCACGAACTCATCCCCCCCCAGTCTGGCCACCGTATCCCCCGTGCGCACACAGGCCAGCAGCCGGTGTGCCACTTCGATCAGCAATTGGTCACCGACATCGTGGCCCTGCGTGTCATTCAGATCCTTGAAGTTGTCCAGATCGATGAACAGCACCGCGCCGTAACTGTTGTTGCGGTCACTCGCAGCCATCGCCAGTTGCAGGCGGTCGATCAACAGACGGCGGTTCGGCAGCGAGGTGAGCGTATCGTAGTAGGCGAGGCGGTTGATCTCCTCTTCGGCGGCCTTGCGGGTGGTGATGTCGCTGAATATCCCGACGTAATGGGTGACTTCGCCTTGTTCGTCCTTCACGGCCGTGATGGTCAGATGCTTGGGATATATCTCGCCGCTCTTGCGGCGGTCCAGCAGCTCGCCTTCCCAGCGCCCGTCGCGCGCCAGTGCTGCCCACATCTGTTCGTAGAACGCCTTGTCATGTTTGCCCGACTTCAGGATGGCAGGCGTCTTGCCGATCACTTCGTCAGACTCATAGCCAGTGATCTCGGTGAATGCCTTGTTGGCACGGATGATCCGGCTCTTTGCATCGGTGATCAGGATGGCGTCATGTGTCTCGAAGGCAGTCGAGGCGATCACCAACTGCTGCTCCTTTTCCATCCGGTCGGTGACATCCAGATTGGTCGAGCGCACCCCGAGCAGCTTGCCGTTATCGTCGCGCAGATCGCTGCATACATGCTCCAGCCAGCGCATCTCTCCATTGCGGGCACGGATGCGGATCAACAGTCTTTCCGGCTTGCCATGCTCGTGCATCTGGAACACATGCTTGTCCCACAGGCCCCGATCCTCCTCCAGCACCAGACGGGTCATCAGGTGCGGTTCGGCGTAGAAGTCCGCCTGACTGTAACCGGTGATGGTCAGACAGGAGGGCGACACGTATTCATAGACGCCCTGGGTGTTGCGCACATAGATGAATTCCTGCGCCAGATCGGCCACGGCGCGGAACAGTCTTTGTCTGTCCGCCATCTCTCGGCGCATCGCGACCAGCGTCGCCAACAGCAGACCGATGAGCAGCCCCAGCAGGGAGGGGATGATGAAATGGCGCGGCGTGGATTGATGGAAGAGCAGCAGCATCTGCACCGAGGCGAACGTCAGCACCAATACGAGACCCGCAGCGACATAGCGCAGGTAGATGCCTCTATGCCTGCTCATGAATGGCAATATTTCCATCTCTGTCCCTCCCTAATCGTCCACCTTCATCCCCAAGCCGGACTATCCCATCGGCATCACGCTCCAGCCTTCATCAATGATGCATTCAACCGAACAGTTTTTGCCACCAGCGGCGGCGGTTGCCCGGCAAAGGAGCCGCGTCCGCAATCAGCGAAGGCGGCATGCGGCTCAACATCCAGCGCGGCGGCACCGGGGTGCTGCTGCACGAACTGCCGACGCTGGCCGGGTCGTGGATCTTGATCAGCGAAGGATTTTCCATATCGTCGGCATACACGATACCGCAATGCGTGCAGTCATGCTCGCGACGCAACAGCGCATCCACCTCCGTGATGAAATCGTTCAAGGCCTCGACCGTCATCGTCTGCGGCACCGGCTCCTCACCGACCATGCTGATATACCAGCCTTCCGGTTTGGCGCGCACGGCGGTCCACAACGCATCCAGGTCGCTCCAGTGCAACATGCCGCGGAACGGCCCTTTCAATCTATCCAGGAATTCCTGACTCATGATGCTCCCGTCTGATTCGCTAGCGATTCAAGGTACTGACGGACTGCCGATCAATCGCAGCCGCCGCCATCACCGCCACAACTCCCCCCCCAATCTCCGCCGCCGTCACCCCCGCCGGTGCCCGGGACACCCATATTCCGTTTCATTCGATCCACTTGTGCCTTGTTCTTCTCGAACTCCGCATCGATAGACTCGATCTGCTGCGCAGAATACAACAACGCCTGCGGCAAATCTGCAGCGCACGATTCGCAACGCGGCACGCGGCGATTGAAGATCGGGAAGTTACAACTCGGGCACCGATATCTCATTCCACTACCTAGCCTCTGATCTGTTCAGCCGCTTACGGAGCCTGCCCGGTCAACTACACCACGCAGGCGGTGGCACGCATGACCCGGTTGCGCCCGGCCTGTTTGGCCTGATACAGCGCGACATCTGCTTCCGCCAGCAGGTCTTTCATCTCGCGCGCACCGGTAGTCGCGCAACAGGTGAAACCGATGCTGATCGTGATGGCGATCGCGCCAGCCTCGGTCTGCAGCGGCGTGGCCGCAAGTACCTCACGCAAGGATTCGGCCAATATCTGCGCACCCTCGGAATCGGTGTCCGGGGCGATCACACAGAATTCCTCGCCGCCGTAACGTCCCAGCACATCGCCCGCGCGCAGTCGCTTCCCCATCAGCGCGGCAGCCTGGCGCAACACCTCGTCACCGAGCGGATGGCCGTAGGTATCGTTGATGCACTTGAAATGATCTATATCAATCATCAGCAAGGACATCGGGTGACCGCTGCGTTGCGCCCGCACCAATTCCGCCTGTTCGATCAGTGCGCGGCGATTCGGCACGCCGGTCAAACTGTCGGTCATCGCCAGATGCATGATCTCCCGGTCCGTGCGTTCCTTGATCATCAGCACAAAACCCACCGATCCAAGCAAGGCGGTAGCCATCACCGCGATGAACGAGATGACCTGCACCCAATGGATGGCGACATGGTTCTGCGGCTGGGCAAAATCGACCAATCCTGATCCGGCCGCCACGGCCCGCATAACCAGCACCGCGAAAATCATGATTGCGCCGCCGAATAGCAGACGCCATGCTCGCCCCTTGCGTGTCTCGCTATCCGACATCAGGGCTTGCACGATCAATACCACTTGGAAAGCATAGATCAGACCGCCCCAAATGAATCGGCCTGCGATGTCATCGATCAGCAAACCGGTCGCAAACAGGGTCATCACGACCGGCACGAAGAACTTCCAGAGTGCAAGCTCGCGGCGCTGAAATTCGTAGATGGCTGCCAGGATCAGCGCATGGGACGCCGCCTTGAACATGTTCGCGACAACGACGGAAAGCTCATCCGGGACTACCCCGCGCGCGGCGACCAGCAACCAGGTCAATGTCTCCAGCAACACCGCGATCGCCCACTTGTTCAATCCCTGCTCGCGCCCCTTGACGGAGGCCGCGACGAACAGGCTCAACACCATGAGCGAATTGGCCAGTATCAAGGAGAACAACAGGGTGCGTGGATCGAGAAGCATGGAGGAAATGGCAGATAAAAAGAGTCGCGAAGATTGAGCGGAATGCACGCAGCATAGGTTGCCAGCCGGTCAGGGTCAAATATTCACCTTCAGTACCTCATCCAGCAGATCACGCTCACCCGTGGAAAGATCGAAGGACGCAGACAGGGCCAGTTCATCGGCATCCGCAAGGCTTATGAAGTTGGCGCCCGGCCTCCAAACCCAAAGAAGTGAAGGAACCTTGTTGATTCTCGTTTACAAAAGCGTCCTGTAGCGGTAGCGTTACGTCAGTTTCGCAGAACGCCCAAGCACTGAGCTGCAACTTCCGGGCGATCACCGCGATAGGACAAAGACAACAAAGCCGTCGAGGAACACCATGCATCGCACATACATACGCATCCCCGCCCACTTCTATCGCGTCACGCTGCACAACCCTACGGACAGCGTAACCATGGCACTGGTGCCCGACGAGAACAATGCCACCCTGATCGCCCATCTGCTCACCGAGCACTACGGCCTGCGCAAGGAAGAGCACATCACGGTCACGACCACCGTGATCCGGCACGAAGACGAACGCGCGACCGGCCACGTCGTGCTCTCCAGCAGCTAGATCCGCAAACGTCCTTCCTCGCAACCGGGCAGCGTCGCCAGCCTGTCCAGCATCAGCGATAGCGCCAGATCGGCATCTTCCTTTGCCGCTCTCTCATGTAATGCTTCAAGGGAAATATCTATAGGCTCACCCGTCGCCGCGAAGGCGATGGTGTTGCCGCTGGCACAGCGCGGGAACCTCACCGCGCGCTGCGCGAAGGCCGATTCGATGAACGCGAAACCGCCCTTCACGCCGTCGCTCAAGCCGATGAGGTTGACCGCCAGGATGCCCTGATCGCTCAGTCGTTCGCGGCAAGCTTTGTAGAAGGGCAAGGTGTTCAGATCGCCGGGATGCGAGTGATCATTGAAACCGTCCACCATGATCAAGTCGAATTGTTGTTCAGTCTGATAAACGAACTCCACCCCGTCGCCCACCACCACCTCCAGCCTTGCCGGATCGTCCGGCAGACAGAACGATTCCTTCGCCGCCATCACCACCTTGGGTTCTATCTCCACCACGGTCAGAAGCGCGGCCGGTCTGTGTTTGTACAGGAACTTGGTCTGCGAACCCGCACCCAGACCGATCAGCAACACCCGTTTCGGAAAATCGCCGGTGCGCAACAGCAGCGCCGCCATCATCACCCGTGTGTATTCGAATGCCAGATCGAACGGTCTGTCGACACGCATCGCGCCCTGCATCCATGCCGAGCCGAAATGCAGCGAGCGCAAGCCGTCGATCTCCTTCACCTCGACCGTATATCCCATGCTGTAATCGTCCCCTTATGAACCCTGTTCCGATAACGCCTGCAACTCCGCTTCGCTGAACCCTGCCGCCCGTCGTGCTTCCAGATTGAACGGCCCGCGCAGGGGCGCTGGATGATGTTGCGCGAACAAGCCGGCATAGGTCGCAAGCGGTTCCAGCCCGCGTTGCGCGCACAAATGATCGAACCAGCGAATGCCGATCTGCACATGGCCGATCTCGTCGCGCATGATCACATCCATGATGGGTGCTATCGCCTTATCGCCCGCCTGCACCAGTTTCGCTTTCATGCCCGGTGTCACATCCAGCCCGCGCGCCTCCAGCGTGCGCGGCAACAAGGCCATGCGCGCCAGCACATCGTGCCGCGTGTTCTGCGCCATATCCCACAGCCCGTTGTGCGCGGGAAAATCGCCGTAGGCAAAACCCAGCGTGTGCAGATGATCCGCCAGCAAGGTGAAATGCAGCGCCTCCTCGTCCGCCACCCGCAGCCAGTCCGCGTAATACTCACGCGGCATACCCGCGAAACGCCACAGCGCATCCAGCGCCAGATTGATCGCGTTGAATTCGATATGCGCCATTGCATGCACCATCGCCGCACGACCTTCCGGGGTATGCATGGCGCGCCGCACTACATCGCGCGGCGCGATCAATTCAGGTCTGGCGGGATGTCCGGGGATGGGTAGTGCGCACGCCAGGCTGGCATCGGCGTCAAGCGCAAGCTGGCCGTCCGACCAGCGCTGCACCAGCTTCCGCACGCCGTCACATTTTGCGACCGCATCCCGTTCAGCCAACAGCTGGCAGGCAGCCAGTCTCAATTCCATCGGAGCGGACAAGCAGTTATTTCTCGACCGACGGCCATTCGCTGAATGGGAAAGGCATGTCTTCTGTCACGAAGGTCAGATAGTCCACGGTCTGCCGCAAATAGATGCCCAGACTGCGACCGAACGAAAGCAAACGTGCATTGGGTGCGTCATTCACCAGCACGATCACGAACTGGATGATCGTAACGATACCCAACACGGTGCCGCTCACATGGAACGCCAATCCCATCAGCAGCATGAAAAGCCCGCGCACCCAGATGTTGCGCTTGCTGCCTGTCGGTCCAGTTGATTCGTTCATCGTTTCCCCCTGCATATTCCAGCCGGCTATGTGTTCACCCCTAAAGTAGCGGGAAATATATCCGATATAAGGTTCAAACGGAGGGCATCATGGTCAATATCTACCTCACCACCGACCCGCACACGCACCGCGCACTGTATGACAGTGAATCCCGATTCATGGGACTGTTCCATTCGATGCGCGATGCCTATGAAGCACTGGGCGATCTGCTGAATTTCTGCAGCATCCGCTCCGCCGGCTAGACAGCCAGGGTCAGCATCACCTCACAGCGCCATCATGGCGCTATTCAAATGCCCGTACTCGCGGCATCCTCTGAACGAAGTTGCTGCAACTCATCGAGACACAGGTGGATGAAAGCCAGCGCGACATACACCGGCGCAATGAAGTTCAGCAGCGGCACGAACTGCAACAGTCCGGCCAACGCGCCCAGCAGATAGAGTTTCCCCGAAGCACGCTCGAAGACCTGCGCCATCTCTTCGCGACTGGCATGTTCGGCCAGTGCGTCATAGCGGAACAGGCGCTGGTTCAGATAAGCCATGAGCACGATGGGCAACACCAGCGCAAAGGGCGTGAACAACCACAAAGGCAGACTGATGATCCAGCCCAGGCAATACACCGTCACGGCCATCAGCGCATTCGACACGTTCCCCGCCGCTGTGCCGCCCTGCTTTCGATCCAGCGCCGGATATTCCTTTGCTGCGACATGCTCGACCATGGTCGGCATCGCAAAGATCGCCGTGATCAGCAACGCCGTCACGAAGATCGCCGGCAACATCAGCAACACCAGTACGGTCGCGATCAGATAATGCGTCGCCACTGCCAGGAAACCCTGCGCCAGCCATTGCTCCAGCGAAGTCTGCTGCACCAGTCCGGTCAGCCCCGCCATCCAGCTGCCCCAAAAGATGAACGCCGCGCCCACCCACAACACGATCGCCAGCAACATCGGCCACAGCACCAATGCCAGCATGCGGGGATGGAAAAAGGTCTTGAGCGCGACCAGCAGCGCTGCGATCACACTATGCAATGTTCACTCCCTGATGAGCGGGCACGACACTATTTCTTCCGCGCCCTGAGTACACACACGACGGTGAACACCAGCAAACCGGTGATAAAGACCAGACCGCCCCATTTGAACTCGGTGACATTCAGGAACAGTCGGCCCGCGAACTCGCCCATCACGCCGGATGCGCTATCCGTGATCCCGCTGAACATGTTTCTGCTGCCCTTTGGGGTCAGGGCACTCTTGATGGCCGGGAACAGCAGCACAGCCCACACGCCGAGCGGCGCGATGAACAGTTTGCTGTACTGTTTCAGCAACGCCATCAGCGGCGCGGCCAGCGCGAACATCACCACCAGATACGCCTCGAACTTGGCGATACGGTGATAGCTGACTTCGCCATAGATCGGGATATTGGTCAGCGGCAGGAACACCCCCAGCGCCAGCATCACCGACGAGACATACAGCGCAATGTTCAAATCAAACTTGAACCTCTTCATCTTCATTGTCCCCATTCATAAGCGAATAACGTTGTTTATTAGCGACGCCACTTGTCCAGCAGCTGGTTCGCATCCTGTTTCAGTTTCTGCTTCTGGGCATCCGTTGCGGCATTCTTGCGCTGCTCCAGATCGCTTCGTGCGGCTTCCAGATCGGCGCGCAGCTTGTCCACCTGCGCCTGCTTGTCGGCCAGAGATGATCTCAAACGTGATTCAAGTTCGTCGCGGCGTGCGGTCAGCTTCTGGCGCTGGGCAGCGATACGCTGGTCCACCTGCGCCTGGATGCGCTTGCGTGCCTCATCCATCTTTTCCTGCAGGTAGCGCTTCATGCCGCGCGCCAGCGCATCGCCCAGATTGGTGGACAGATTCCAGTCCAGATCGCCCCAAGTGCCGCGCACGCCGGCATCCATGCTCACGGTCTTCAAACCGGCCAGAGACGCCTGCATCATCTCGCGCACCACAGTGGATTGCGCTGTCGTCTCGAACGCCACGTCGCTGAACCGGTTGCTCACTTGCATCTTTACCTGCTCGCCGCGCAACTCGGCGGTGAGAGATGCCGAGGCGACAGCCTGCGCGAATCCCAATGTCACGTTCGGACTGTCCACCAGCGAGCGGCCTGCCACGCCATAGCGTGCCGCCGACAGCTCCATGCGTTCCACCGGCTCCTGCGTGGTGTGATCGATCACCAGCTCAGCCTTGATCCCCGCCACGCCCTGCTGGGGAAAATCGCCCTTCAGTGTCGCAATCATCGGACGACCGACCAGAGACTGATCGGTCGCCGCATCGCGTATCTCACCGGAAAGGCCCCTGCCCCCGGGCAGGCGAGAGGTCACCAGCGCCCGCCGCAACCAGAAGGCCGGATAGCCCTTGGGGTGGCCGAAGGCATAGTCGCGTCCCTTGTGGATGTTGCGCGGCACCGGCTTCGCCTGCTGCTGCGCCCCTTTGGTCGGCATGTACTGACGTGCCTGCTCCATATAGCCGCGCGCCTGCTGCACCTTGTTCAGCACATCCATGCCGAACAGCGCGCGCGACAGGGTGCGCGCATCCAGCGTCGGCAGCTTCATGCGTGCCTGCAGCCCCCGCACATCCTCGCGTACCACATCATCAAGGCCGGCGAACGAAGTCTGCAGCCCCTTCAGGTCACCCGACAGACCTGTGCCCGCCTCGCCTATGGGTTTGCTCTTCGCTTCGAACTCGTCGCGGATGGCTTGCAACTCCTTGACCGCCGCCTGCAACTGCGCCACATCCTTGACGTCTTTCACCTTCACATTGCCCAGTCGGGTACGCAAGGCACTGAAGTCCTCGCCGCGCGGCAATGCCGCCATGCGCGCCTTCCACTGCTGCTCGGTCTCGTCCATCGAGCGTTGCAGCTCGGCCATATAGGCATCGCTCTTCAGATCGCCTCCGATCTGCTGCAACTGCTCGGAAGGATTCGCTCCCGCCGCGATGGCTGCCAGATCGCCAACCACGTTGCCGGAGAACTCCTCCTTCATCGTCGCCAGCATCTTGTCGGAGGCGCTCGGTCCAGACTGCGGCGCCGGCGGCGGCAAGACCTTGCCGGCCTGTTTGCGCGGCGTATCGATCTGCACATCCTCGATCATCGCCTCATCTATCATCACCTTGCCGCGCAGCAGGGCGTCCCACAACATGCCGAAGCGCAGTTCGCCGATCTGCACGCGGTTGCGCTGCGGCTGCAGCGGGTCGGTCATCTGCACATCGCCGATCAGCACCGTCGCCTTGAACACACTGGTCTGCAGCCGCCCGATGTTCACCTCCGCGCCGTTCGCCTGCGTCGCGCCGTACTCCAGCCCGCGCCGAAGGTGCGCATCGAAGAACAGCGAGAAATACAGCACGGTCGCACCGACCACGATCAGCATCGGCACGACTGCCTCGACGCGGATCGGCCCCTGTTTCTTCACGGGCTTCTTACCCTCTGTCGGCTTATCCATGGAATTTCTCATAGGTCGAATACCACTTGAAGAAAGTCGTCCCGCTCCACAGCTTCCAGGCCGGACTGCTCTTGAAACGCGCCACCACCTTCTCGCGATACAGCGCGATCAGCAGCTTGCTGCCAAAGAACACCAGCGGTGCCAGCAACACACTCATCACCCCGGCCCCCATCACCACGCTGTTATAGAAACGCGTGAGCGGCACCAGTGGCAGGTTGTACAGCGTGGTGAACAGCGGTTGCAACGATTCAGTCTCGAGGATGGCCACACCGACCGCATGCGAGACCGGATCGAACAGCCAGGCCACCATGGCAAAGAACACCGCCGAAGTGAGCGCCGCCCCGATCTGGATACGGAACAGGAACATGCACAGGAAAACCAGCAGGCCCTGCAACGACAGCATGGGCGCGAAACCGAGGATCAGTCCGCAGGCCACGCCCGCCGCGATCTGGTTGGTGCCCGTGTCGGAATTAAGCAGGCGGAACAGCGCGAACAACTGTTTCAGTATCAAAGTCATCGTTTAGAACTCAAGGAAGTGACGGTGCGATTCTAATCCGGGAAACGGGCGGCGTCTGCCACCAGGAGGCGGCGAGAGCGCCACCCTAAGCCCAAATCACTGCTGTCCCGGATCGGGCACGAATCTGAGCACATTGCCGTTGATGCAATAACGCTTGCGGGTAGGCGGCGGACCGTCGTCGAACACATGCCCGAGGTGGATTCCGGAACTGGCGCTGCGCACCTCTACCCGCCGCATGCCCAAACTGTTGTCCTCGTGCTGGGTGATCGCGCCCGGCAGCGGATTGAAGAAGCTCGGCCAGCCCGTGCCGCTCTCGAACTTGGTATCGCTACGGAACAGGGCCGCGCCGGTGATGGGGTCGACGAACGTGCCCTTGCGCTTCTCGTCCAGGTTGGAGCCGGTGAAAGCGCGCTCCGTCCCCTGCTCAAAAGCGATCTTCTGCTGGGCAGGCGTCAGCAAGTGATAACCCAGCCACTGCCAGAAGCGTTCCTTCTCGCCGTTGTAGCCGGTATAGCGCGAGACCTCCTTGCCTTGCTCGAACAACACGATGGTCGGTGTGGCGAACATGGGCTGCGCCAGCTTCCACCCACTGGGCGGCACAGTGGACAGCGTGCGAGCCACAGGCACCGGCGATTGCCAGTGCTCCAGCACCTCCGCCTTGAATTTTGCACAATAGGCGCAGTGCTCGCCTTCAAACACGATGAGCTGGCGGGCAAGTTCCAATCGCTGCGGATCAAGTGTCTTCATCATTGGTACCGGTCGGTCAGGCGCTGCAGCGACAGGGGAGCCGGCCAGTGCGCCGGCCAGCATCAGGAATGGAATAGAGCGTTTCATGATCACCTCCTGTAGAAAACGGGGCGGGTCCAATACAGACCAGCATCACCCCGTACCGAGTTAACGCTGTGGAGGCAGTGTACGCTGACTAGTAACGCCCTTGCGTCTTGGTGATGTAGTTTGCCAGCTCCTTGGTCTCTCGATTCATACGTGACAGGTTGGCATGGGTCACGCGGAACAATGCGCGCATCACTTTGAAAGCCAGGCGGGGATGCGAATCGATCAGCAATTCGAAATCTGCCGGTGCCAATGTATAAACGGTGGCATCACCAAGCGCGCGCAACGTCGCCTTGCGCGGTGTTTGCTCAACGAAGGCGCGAGTACCGGCGCACTCACCTTCTTTCATGGTGTAAACAGCCTGCTCTACACCTTGCGCATCCTTGCTGGTAACGGCTAATTTGCCAGTCGCCAGAATGAACAAGGTCTGGTCGGCCTCACCTTCTTTAACCAGTAGCTCACCGCCCTTCAATTGGCGCACGCCCAGTTTCCCGGCCAACACTTTGGCCTTCTCCTCTGTCAGTTCGGTACCCACTGTGGAATTACGAACGATCCTGTGATCTGCGACTGCACTCATTTACCGACTCCTCTGTCCACGTTCAAAAAAATTGCCTCGTTCTCAACCGACTGCCACGATCTCCTGCGCCCAGGCCAGTGCCTCGATCATCATACCCGTCACTTCATCGGCTTCCAGACCACATTGTGCAGCAGCAGCCTCCATCTCGCCATTGTCCGATTCCACAGCAACCGCCAATGCCAGTGCATCATACAACGCCCCTGCCTCACCCCGAAGTGCCGACGCCACCGTTTCAGGCAACGCCACTTGTTTCAGCACATCTTCCAGCGGCAAGGCCAGCATCAGGTTCATCAGCGAGAACAGACCGATCAGGAATAGCTGGTCGGCATTGCCGGGTACCCGCCCTTTGCCCGCCAGCATCTCCATCAGGCGTCCGCGCGTCAGTGCCTGTTCACGGATCACATTCTCGTGGAAGCCCGGCTTCTTGCTATCGAACAACAGCAAGGACAGCCAGCGATAGAAACGCTCCCGCCCCAGCAACATCAAAGCCTGCTGGATCTCGTCGATCTTCTGTTGCAGGCCGATGCCGGGAGAATTGATATAGCGCAGAAGTTTGAACGTCAGCACCGGATCGGTACGCAGACACTCCGCAATGGCATCGAACTCTGCACCGGCGCGGATCATCTCCAGCGCCTGGAACACCGGCAGATAATTCACATCACTCTTGGCCGGGTGCCAATCCTCGCGGCTGGAAACGAACGGCCCCATGAAGTGATCAAAGCGACGCTCGAAACAGTATTTGAAATCATCCAGCGTCTGCAAACGGCTGGCGATCAGTTTCTGCGCCGGATTGGCTGCACGCAGTTCCGCCAGCAGCGTCTTCAGCTGGATACCATCCATCGCAGTGGTATCGATTTCCACATAAGCGGCCTGCTGCAGGAATTCGGCATATTCAGGACAAGGCCGGCAGATCGACCAGCCCAGCTTGAACCCCATCCCCGCCACATGCGCCAGACTATCGCGCAACGCGGCCAGATCGACCTCGGCTAACGGACGCGGTGCGATCATGATCGCCATATTTGGATGGGCGATGGCAGCCAGCAACGGACTACGCAGCGAGTCCAGTGACAGACGGATGAACGCGCTGCGCCCGCCCAGCAAAGACGACACCCCCAGCGGCGCAAGATTGCCCAGCATCGCTTCGTCGTACACGCGCCGGATCAGCGCGCTCTTGTCCATCAAGCGGCTCTGCACCTTCTGCCCCAGGGCGAACTCATAGCCCGCGATGCGCTCGTTCCGGTCCAGGATCGCCTCACGGCGGATGAAGGAAGAACTTTTCTGCACGTCCACACCCGGCACCGCAGCCTGCTCGGGCTTCAGCGGCGCCACTTCATTCAATTGCTGGAATGAATCCTGATCTGAGAACCTGGGTGAAAAACCCAACATGCGGAGTATCGAATCGAACATCTAATTCCCCTGAATGGCTTCGAAGATCATTACGTGTCGATCCGGTCAACAAAGAGTCAAAGCGGCGCAGCCTGCTGCCGCTTCGCCTCGTTCTGTTTCATCCGTTCTTCCTCGCGCATGCGCTGACGGATGCGCTCCGCATCGGCGGCGAACTTCTTATCGTGCGTGAAAGCGTGCACGTTCTCGAAGCGCATCAGCGCCTCACCCAAACGCCCCTCGCTCTCGTCGAACACACCCAGGTTGTATTCCGCAGCATGACGGCATTTCGCATCGCCGCTGCGGCTCATCGCCTGCCAATGGCTCGCCGCCGCCAGCCAATCACCATCCTCCGCAGCCTTGTTACCTTGCTTGAGCTGCTCGCCATCACATTCCTCAAGCACACGGCTTTCTAGCACATAGTGCGGAGCGATCTTCTTCACCAGCAGCGCGTTCGCTGCCGCGATCTCTTCCATCACATACGACGACACGCTCAACTGCTGCGCACGCTGGCGCACCGCCTTCTCGCTGTCGTCTGACCACTTCTTCTCCGAGGAATGTTGCACCTGCGAATTGCCCAGCACCATGCCGCGGCGGTCCGTCACCATGAAGTGCAGCGTCGCCTCCACCGTGCGCGTCAGGGTGTAGGTCATCCGCTTGCCCTCTTCCGCTTGCTTGTTCTCCTGCGAAGACAATCTGTCGTCCACCCGATAATCCACATGCCCGCTAACCTTCGCATCCGCCACACCGTTGCTGATCTGGTAATAGCCATTGCGCACGAGTGCATCCACCAGACTTGAATACTGGTTCTCCTGCACGCTCACATCCGAAGGGGCCGCAAAGCTGCCCACCACGGCATTCTTCAGCAGATTGCTCCATACATCCCTGTCATTGGCCGCATCCAGATTCACCTGCCCGGAGACCGTGAAGCGCGCCACGTTCAAGGTCCGCGCCGCGCCCAGATCCATCTCCGGCGCATGCTGCACATTCAGTTTCACCACTGAGGTGCAGCCGCCCAACCCAAAAAATAGAACGGCCAGCAAAGCTGCTCTCAATGAAATGATCGTCATGTTCTTCATATTCGCTTCAGTTTGATTGCATCACCCATCGCGCCTCAACCGCCGGCGAAGCGGACATCACTCCTCTTCCTCCACCAGTTCCTGCTCCTGCTCCCGCTGCAACCGCTCCTGCTCCAATTGCATCTCCAGCGTCTGGACAGGCAGCCCGGCTTTTCTCCACTCGGCGATCCCGCCTGTGACGACCGACACCTGAGAGAATCCGGCCTTTTTCAGTTGCTCCCATGCCCGCGGTGAACGCAGTCCGGAATGGTCGATCACCATGATGGGCTTGGCCTTGTAGGGCTCCAGTTCTGCCAGGCGATATTCAAGCCGTCCGTAGGGAATGTTCGTGCTGTTGGGGATATGGAACTCCTTGTAATCGTCGGCCTCCCGCACATCCAGCAACAACTCGCCGCGTGCCTGCCGCTCGGCAGCCGCCTTGCTATCCACGAACTGATCTTCCTTCGGGCCGCAGCCGACCAGGACCAATGCAGCCAGTGCGACGATGCATCCTTGAATTCCAGTCATCTCGTTCAACTCCCTGAATGAATTTGTATGCAGCGATATGGTGCCGGATTATCTCACTTCCGCTTCTCTTTCAGCACTGTGCGGACCATCTTGCCGAACGCCCTGTCCTTGTTGCGCTTGTCCAGATACGACATCTCGTTGAAATCGGACTCGGCCTTGAGCTTCAGATAGCTCTGATAATGCGCCGCATTCAATACCCCCTGCTCGATCGCCTTGCGGATCGCACAGCCCGGCTCTTTGCTGTGGCTGCAATCGGAGAAACGGCATTGGCCGGCGAGCGCCTTGATGTCGGCGAAGCTGTCATCCAGCCCCTCACCCGCGCTCAGGATACCCAGTTCGCGCATGCCCGGCATGTCGATCAGCAGCGCGCCGTTGTCGAGGGCGACCAAGTGGCGGCGCGTGGTGGTATGTCTGCCCTCGCCTGTGCCACTCACCGCGCCCGTCTCGAGCGCATCCTGTCCGAGCAACTGGTTGATGAGCGTCGTCTTGCCCACACCGGATGAACCCAGCAGGCAATATGTCCTGCCCGCCTCCATCACCTCGCGCACCTGCGCCACGCCCTCGCCCGTCAAGTTGCTGAGCGCGATGATGCGGGCCGTGATGCCCGCCGCTTGGATGCTGCCGATCATTCTCTCCAACTCATCCGCACTCACCAGATCGGTCTTGGTCAGCAGCAGCACCGGCTCGATCTGCCCCTCGTTCACCATCACCAGATAACGTTCCAGCCTGCGCACATTGAAATCGAAATGGCACGACTGCACGATGAACGCCACATCGATGTTCGCCGCGATCATCTGGAAATCGATGTTCTTGCCGGGCGCCTTGCGCCGCATGAAGGACTTTCGCGGCAACACCTCATGGATAACCGCATGCGACGCCGCATCGAGATATTCCGCGCACACCCAATCCCCCACGCAAGGCATATCCACTGAAGAAGTAGCCACATGCATGAACTTGCCCCGCAACTCAGCGGGCACCTCGCCCTGTTCATTGCGGATGACATAGCGCCCGCGATCCACCGCCGTCACCCGCGCAATCTGCAGGCCGGCACCACACAGCGTTTCAGCCTGGGCCTGAAGTTGCGCATTCCAACCAAGTTCTTCCAATTCCATAACGTGTCTCTCAAAAGCACATCGCCCTTGCGGGCGATGTGTGAAAGCAATTTCAATACAGTATCCTCAGCCCCGGCTCACTTCGCGGCCGGCACCGGCTTGGGTTGCGGTTTCTTGCCCTTTGATTCTTTTTTCTTGTCCTTGCTGCCCATGATGGTCTCCATTGGTTATTGTTCAACTGCCCTTTACTGCCAACGACTCTACTACTGCGACTTTGCTGCCCTTCAACCTGGTATCTCAGGCTCGACCAGATTCGCGAGCTGCGCGAGTGATTCCTGCCAACCGAGATAGCACATCTCCAGCGGAATCATATCCGGTATCCCCTCCTGCACGATAGCGATCTCTGTCCCGCACGACACCGGCAACAAGGTCACCGTCGTCGTCATTTCACCGGGCAGGTTCGGATCGTCGAACTTGTCCGAATAGCTGATCTTTTGCGAGGGCACGAGCTTGAGATACTCGCCGCCGAACGATTCCCCTTTGCCCGTGGAAAAGTTCGTGAACGACATCCTGAACGTGCCACCCTCCTTCGCATCCATATGCTCGACCTTGCAGGTGAAGCCATAAGGCGGCAACCACTTTACGATCGCTTCCGCATCGAGGAAGGCTTTGTAGATACGCTCGGGTTTGGCGCGGAACACGCGATGAAGACGGATAGTGCCTGTAGTCATGGTCTATCTCCTTTAGATTCAACGCATGGTGTGGCGGAGGGACGCTCACTGGAACGTTTCGAACCTGGCCCCCCATATCCCTCAACGAGAAGTATCAGGCTGGCCGCATAGTAGTAAATAGCACGTGCCTACGCAAATGTACCAGTGTAGGCATTTCAGGCCGGCCTACACCACAAGGTCATTCCCTGAACCGGCGTGCCGCGTCCTGCTCTTACGCGGCAGTCACGCACTCCAGCGGCCCGGAACGCCCTGCCCCCTCTGCTATCATCGCGCCCATGCTCAACATCCAGAATCTGACCTACCTGCAAGGCGGCACCCCGCTCCTCCAGAACGTGAATCTCCAAGCCTTCGCCGACCAGCGCATCGGTCTGGTCGGCAAGAACGGCTGCGGCAAATCCACGCTGTTCCGCCTGATACGCGGCGAGATCAAGCCGGACGGCGGCGAAGTCTCGCTGCAATCCGGCAAGACCATCGCCTTCGTCGAACAGGAGATCGCCAACTCCGACATGCCCGCGCTGGAATTCGTGCTCGACGGCGACGTGGAGCTGCGCCTGCTGGAAAAGACGCTGGCGAAAGAGGACCACGATGCCGCATGGTTCGACGCGCAGCATCGCTACGAGGCCATCGACGGCTACGGCGCCAAGGCGCGCGCCGCGCAACTGCTCAACGGACTGGGTTTCGCCAACGACACGCTGGAACGCAAAGTAGAGAGTTTCTCCGGCGGCTGGCGCATGCGTTTGAATCTGGCGCGCGCGCTGATGCACCGCGCCGACCTGCTGCTGCTGGACGAGCCCACCAACCACCTCGATCTCGAAGCCATCCTCTGGCTCGAACAATATCTGGCGCGCTACCCCGGCAGCATCCTGCTGGTCTCGCACGACCGCGAATTCCTGAACGCCTGCGTCAACCGCATCGCCCATGTGCACGACTGCACCATCGACTGCTACACCGGCGACTACGACGATTTCGAGCGCACCCGCGCCGAGCGCATCGCCCAGCAGAACCAGGCCTTCGAACGCCAGCAGGAAAAGATCGCGCACATGGAAGACTTCGTGCGCCGCTTCCGCGCCCAGGCCACCAAGGCCAAGCAGGCGCAGAGCCGCATCAAGGCACTGGAGCGCATCGAACGCATCGCCGCCGTGCACATCACTGACGGCCATTTCGAACTCGAGATCGAAGCGCCGGAGCGCAGCCCCGACCTGCTGCTGCGCGCGGAGAAGATGGGCTTCTCCTATGGCGACAAGACCCTGTTCAGCAACATCGAACTGATGCTGCGCGCCGGCGCGCGCATCGCCCTGCTCGGCCCCAATGGCGCGGGCAAATCCACGCTGATCAAACTGCTGGTGGGCGAGCTGCAACCGACGACGGGCAAGCTCGAATTCACCCCCGACATCCGCATCGGCTACTTCGCCCAGCACCAGTTGGAGAATCTCGACAGTGCCGCCACCCCGCTGCAACACATGGAACGCGTTGCGCCCAAGGAGACCACGCTCACGCTGCGCAGCTTCCTCGGCCGCTTCGGTCTGGCCGGCGACGGTGAAGACCGTCCGGTCGCCACCTTCTCCGGCGGCGAGAAGAGCCGCCTCGCGTTAGCACTGCTGGCCTGGCAGAAACCGCACCTGCTGCTGCTCGACGAACCCACCAACCACCTCGACCTCGACATGCGCGACGCGCTCACCATCGCGCTGGAGGAATACACCGGAGCCGTGGTGCTGGTGTCACACGACCGCAGCCTGATCCGCGCCGTGGCCGACGAGCTGTGGCTGGTGGCCGACGGCGAAGCGAAACTGTTCGACGGCGATCTGGAAGACTACAAGAGCTGGATAGAGACGCGCCGCCCGCGCGAAGCGGTGGCACAAACAAAGCCAGAAAAACCCAAAGCGCAGACCGCGCCCAAGCAGAACCGCAAAGCATTGCAGTCGAAACAGAACAAACTCGAGACCGAGCTGGGCAAGGCACAGACCGAACTGGCCGCCGTCAACGCACAGCTCGCCGACCCGGCAACCTACGCGAATCCCGACCGAGCAAAAGTCGAGAAGCTGAATGCCGACCACGCGCGGCTGCAGGCAAAAGTGGCGGAGCTGGAAGAAGGCTGGCTGGAACTGGAGATGGCGAAGGAAGAAGCGGGCTGAAGAGAAGATCTGGCCCAAGATCGCTGCGACCAGACGGACACGCTTGGCAAAAGAAGAAGCGGGCTCCGCTTGCAGATTCATCCATGACTCACCTGTACTGCAGATGATTCGACTCCGGCATCTTCGGCTTCTCTCCTCCTGTTACTTGGCTGTTGGGACTGCAGCCAGCCCGATATATCCCATCAGCAAATCTTTGGCTCCGTAGCGGCGCCCGCTAGAAAGTCCAGCTTCTTGTCCAGGAACTCCTGCCACGGCATGTAATGGGTACCATCGCAGGAAAAGGTAAGGCCTATCATGCCATTGAAGATATTGAGCCGGCCTGAGCGCAAATAGATCGTCTCATCCATGAAACGCAGGTCGCGGAAGCCGTTCAGTATCGAGTGCACAGCCTCTGCCGGTATCTCCGCATCAGCCGGGTAATCCACGCGCGGATACGCCAGACACAGATCGGGCCTGCCCAGCTCGTCGATACCATGCAGGCGGAAACGGAAGCGGTCACTCGTTTCCCAGATCGTGGCGCGCGAACTTGAAAAGTGCAGCTCGGCGTGGAACACCCCGTGTATCGTGATCAGCTCGTTGATGATATGCAGCACGGTCTCGATCTGCTGGTCCATCAGGCTTTCCACGCGCTGCTGATGGAACAGCCCGCCGCGGATCGCCGGATCGCCCTTGAGCTGCATCCATTGCCCGGGCTGTGAATACAGCGCCTGGGTAGCGGGAAGTTCGCGCATGTCGAAGTCCGCCCCCAGATAACCCAGCAACGCCCCCTGCTCCCCGCGAACCACCTGCACAGCGGTGAGCGAAGGACGTTTGACGTTCTGGCTGATATAGGCATCCGAAAGCGAGAAATCGCTTCCGGCGAGCGCCTCGGCGATATAAGGACGGTGGCTGCGGTCGCGACCGAACTGCCGCTCCATCAAACCACCGCGGTATATGTTGGAAGTGATCTGTTTCGCCTGCGGGTCGAGCAAGTAGAGATACTTGCAATAAGGCAGCTCGCTCATCCCCTGCAACAATCTGGCTTCGAGCGCCTCACGCTGCGGCCATACCTGCATGCAATCTTCCGCCAGGATGGAGAGCGAAGAAGAGAGCCAGCCCTTCAGGATCTTGCGCTGCCGCTCGATGGATTCATTCAGTTGCGGATTCATCATGCTCCCTTTCGTCTGGCTGCCGGGTTGCGCTACGGTCTCGCCTCGATACGGATGACATCGACGGTATCGAACCCGCCATCACCCCTTATGGCTGACACACAGCACGCAGTGCTCCCAAAGCATCGTGCAGTGCCGTGATTTCCACGGGCGTGTTCATCAGGAACAACAACCTCACCGTATCTGTCTCCGCGCCGGACTCGAGCTTGTCCTTCGGGTAACCGTATACATCCGCCATCCGCAGATCGGCATTCGGTGCATCCCAGAAGACACTGGACGCACTCGCCGAATACCTGGAATAGCTCCCATCGCGCTGCTGCTGTATTGAAACCGAAAGATTGTTCCCCTTGCTCAGCACGGGCTCTTCGATGTTCTCGGCATAGACTTCCATGCCGCCGCCATAGGAAGTCACCTTGCCCAGTTCGCTGAAAGCTTCCGGAGCGATCTTGCTCATATCCACTCTGGAACTGACCTTGAAATGTTTGCGCGACGAGAAGGTCTTGCTGTACTCCACCTCCATCTCCTCTTCCACCCACAGACGGCAGCCATCGAACATCACCGTGCGCTGGATCCATTCCGGCATCCGTTTCTTCGGATCGCTGTCGATCACCTGCTTCATCAGCAACTCTGCCACCTTGCTTTGCGCAGCGGCCAGTTTCGAATCGTCAGACAGTTTCACGGGAACAGACTTGCCACCTTCAACCCGCGGTGCCGCTGACGGGGCGACGACCGTTCCCCCTTCCTGCGTGCACGTGACGGCATCGAGAATCACCATCGAACCGTGCTTGAGCCTGCAATTGTTCGTCTGCTCTGCCGCAAGCGCCAGAGGCGCAACAGCGAACAACAACGCGGCGGGGATGAACGATCTCTTTAGCATGGCAAGACTCCGCGGAAATTTATTCGAAGAAAGTGCAGCGACCTCATTCACTCCAGCGTGAATGCGTCGTTCAGCGAGGTCGACACCACCTTGAAATCGCCCATGATCTTGTGCCAGTCCGCACCGGGATGGGTGCCGATGTAATCGACGAACGACGCATCCGGGTCGTTCAGCAGGATGGCGATCGCGCAGCCCGCTTCGTTATCCCACACCTTCATGATCACATCGTATTTCGTGCCACTCGCCAGCGGATCATCGCCCAGCACTGGGGCCGGGTCGAAGAACACCTGCGGGATGTCATAGATGAGCGTCAGCGTGAAATCATGTGCCAGCGCGGCTTTGGCCTCATCAAAACTGCGGAATTCGGAATAGTGCGCATAAGGATGGATGCTGAAATACATGCTCAGCGGCGGCACCCGTCCCTGCTTGTGCGCCGCCTCGAAAGCCTTGTCCACTTCCGCGCGGTCGCCCGCGATATGGCGGATATGCAGGATCAGCGCCTCCGTGATGCGCGAGAAACCCTTGCTCTGGAAATGCCGCACGATGCGTTGTGCTGCGGCGTTCGCCGCTTCGTCCTCGTGCGCCGCCTGTGAAACTGTGTGGTTCATCTGAATGCATCCTTTTTCTGAAGGTTGCAGTGTACCCAAACCGCCTCGGGGACGCCAAAACAAAGCGGCACTCCCCAAAACCCGGATCGACCATGAGGGAAAACAACGTCATACCGGCGAAGGCCGGTATCCAGTGCCATTATTTATATGGGCTCCGGCCTGAGCCGGAACGACAAAACCGAATAGATCCGCGTTCCCTTAGAAATTCCCCACGCAAGTGGAACGACATCAAGCTCTTGTCCGCTGCGCGGTGGATGTTCTATTGCTGGATACCGGCCTTCCCCGGTATGACGGCCTGATGGACGATCTGCGCTAAATTGACGGCGCCCCGCCCCGCCACCATAATCCCGCGCACAAAAATTCCCGACTGCCGACTGTGCCCAACGAATTACCGAGCCTGGCCACCGCCCTGCCCTACATAGACCACCCGCTGGGCCTGCTGCTCATCTTCGCACTGGCGAACGCGCTGATGATCTGGCGGCTGCATGTCATGGAAAGCAAAGGATTCGAAGGCACCGTGCTCGGCACGCTGATCATGCCCTACTGCTCCGGCTTCGCGAACCTGATGTTCGCGCTGATCATGAGCAAATCCGCCAGCAATGGCGGCGCGGTGATCGAGAACAGTCTGGTCAACAACGTCACCAACCTCACCCTCATCCTCGGCCTCACCGCCCTGTTCGGCGCGGCCGCCGCAGCGAGCAAGGAAAAGAGCAAACAGAAACAGGCCGAATTCGCCCGCCTCAACCGCCTCAACCTGCTCGTCACCCTGATCGCCCTGTTCCTGTTCACCGGCACGCTCTGGGCGCTGGGCAAGGACGGCGAGCTGAACTTCTACGACGGCCTCATCCTGGTCGGCCTGTTCGTGTTCTGGCAGATCCTGCACGTATTCGAAGTGCTCAAGGACAACATCCGCAAGAACCGCAGCACCCACTGGACCATCATCATCGACCTCGCGCTCATCGGCCTCGCCGCCTATGGCATCTACTATTCCGTCGACCACCTCATCAACTGGATAACCACCGCCGAAAATCCCATCTTCAGCTTCGCCAAGATCGGCTGGTTCAGCGGCCTCCTCATGGTGCTGCCTAACGCCTTCATCGCGCTCTACTACGCCCACATCGGCCGCACGGATATCGTCGTCAGCTCGCAGATCGGCGACAGCCACATCTGCATCCCCATGTGTATCGGCCTGTTCGCCCTGTTCAACCCGATCCAGCTGCCCGATTCCTTCCTGATGGGCACCTACCTCATCCTCGGTGCCGGGCTGGTGCACTTCCTCTCCATCGGCATCCTCGGGCGCATCCCGCGCATCGGCGGCGGCGCACTCGTCGCCAGTTACGGCTACTTCCTGTACGCGGGACTCATTCAGTAAACGAGACTGCTGGCCAGAAATGAGAATCGCCCTTGCGGGCGATGTCTGGAAAAACTATTGCGATGCTGCCCCCTTTGATTATCAGCACAAACACCGCCTTGCTCGCTACCATGTGGGCATGAACGAAGAGCATCTCTGGCAAGCTTGGTGCGATGGCTGCGCCCGCCCTAACCCCGGCCATATCGGCCTCGGAGCCCTCCTGCTGGGGCCGGATGGTAGCCGCCACGAACTCTCGCAACGTAGCCCGCACAGCGGCTGCAACAACGAAGCCGAAGCCCGCGCCCTGCTGGCCACCCTGCAACTGGCACGCACACTGCAAGCCAGCGCCTTGCGCATTCACTGCGATAGCGACGTCGTCGTGCGCCTCGCGCAAAATGCCAGTAGCACCGAAGCTGCCCGCCTCGCCCCCTTATTCGCCGAAATCCGCTCACAGATAAAGTGCTTTGACAAATTCGAGTTACGCTGGATTCCGCAGCACCGCAATACAGAAGCAGACTATCTTTCCCGCAGCGCCCTTGGACTGCCTGCGCGAACGCCCGCAAAACCCCGCAAGCGGAAATGAAAAAAGCGCCCGCAGACGCTTTTTTTCCGATCAAGCAAATCAAAGAGGACAGCATCGAATTGTTGTTTTGTGGATAAGGCTGAGAAGGTAATGCGATGCTGACCCCATATCACTCGGCGATAAGTTGAAACTATTGCGATGCCCCCTCTGATTGCCTGACATCTTCATACATGGCATCCGGCGCAAGGTCCAAACCACCAGGCCAAGTGACCGCGCCATTTACCACTGCGACCTCGTTGAATCTTGATGGATCGCTCAGGTGAGAAAACACACCTTGAAAGAATTCCGGCGGGAAATGTACAACACCTTCGAGGCCATCGGTGAAACTCACCCGAATGGAGCGACCGTCATCAAGCGCGCGTACTTTGGTGACTCTCCAGGGGGCGGTCATTACAGTTAAAGAGTAAAGACCAAAAGACCTTATTTTCCCCGCTTGTCTGCGGCGGTGGATTTGCGCACAACAAAGGGCGTGCCGGTTTGCTCGGAGAGCTGACGTGCCTTCTCGGATGCACGCATCAACGCCTGCGGTGCTTTTTGCATATCAGGATCTTTTAAGTGAGAAACAGGTGCTTTCATTTGTTCTGTCCTTCATCTAACAACACGGTAGGTGCGCCCGAATTATCGTACAACTGCCAACTATCCACCAATAGCTTGTAACGCTCGAAATTCTGGAGGCCATGCGCAAAGCGTCGGCGAATGACATCTTCAGGAACGTTGTGACCACCTTGCTTAACGCGAATAGCCACGCGCTCGATTGCCATCTCGACATCCGGCAAGGACAAGAAAAACAACTTCACCAAATAACCGGAAGCACGCCAAGCCGGAATCATCTGCGCGTAAGTTAAACCGGAAAGCGTCGTCTCGAATGAAAAACTCTCGCCGCGCTTCGCATAGTCCGCAATCGTTTCCAGCATTATCCGCCCAGCCTTGAACGCGGCCAGATCGGGTGCAAAAGGTGACAACCCCGCAGCGATCAAATCGGCATTCACGAAGTTGGGCAACTCCGCATCGGTCGGCAGGAACTCGCGCGCGAAGGTCGTCTTCCCCGCGCCGTTCGGCCCGGCAATGATGACGATGCGCTTGTTGTGTGCCGAAGTACTCATGCTCTCTCATCTATCGCAAACAATTGCGAAGCTGACCCCTTTAATTAGACCCCACGAATGTAGAATCCGAGCTATTGGACTTCTGTGAGACCAGATGAGATCTCAAAAGAAAATCTATTAGTAGCCAAAGGATTCCCTCTAGTTGAACTATTATGCCTACTGCTTTTCACATGTATGGCAAAACCGTTTGCATCTGCAACAATCTTTGCTAGGTATAAGCCAACACCGCTGCCAGTCGCTACCTTCTTAGCCCACCTTCCTCGAAAGCGTCTCGTAAATATCAACTCCAACTCTTCGGGCTCAATTAGGGGGCCAATCGATGTTACAGATACCTCAATTATCCCTGCTCTGTCCACAAGGTTTACATGGACTTTCCCATCAGTTGAGTACTTGCCTGCATTGCTAATAAGCGCAAATGGAACAAGCTTAAAACTATCAAATACAGACACATTTCGGCGACACTCACCATTAAGAAATATTCGTAAGGGACTGTCACTCTCTTCAGAAGGGTCTGGATTGCTCAGTATGCTAACCAGCTTCCTTAGAAGGCCGTGTAAAGAAATATATGATTTGCGTCCAAAGGTTGCCGCAGCCGGATTGAAGTAGATCGTTAGTAAGTCGAATGAATCCGTCAGAAGGCCCGCAGCTTTGACAAGGGATTTCAAATCTGGGGGAGCCCGATCAACTTGGTCTTCGAGCGAACGAGAGGCATCGGTGGTAACTAAACGATTTGCAATATTCTCGATTTGCCGCCCCAACCGAATTGAATCATGGAGCGGATCCAGTAGTTCAGATTGACGGCGAAGAAACTCATTATCAATCGCTGCTAGAAGACTGGCGGTTTTACTTGCCCAGTCTTTAACTTGCTGCGAATCAACCAATCTCCCCTTCAAGGCATCCTTAAGATGAGGCTTCGTCGCGTTAGGGTTATTTGTGCTTCGCACACCTAATATCGTAACCGAGCATTCCCTAACCTTAACTTGGAAATACGACATCCCAAAGCTACACGTTCCCTCTCCCATATCCATAAACGTAGTAGCACAAACTGCTGTATTGCCGCATTTCTTCTGGCAAACGCTTGAAAGGCGCATATTATGCCCATCAAAAATTTCCTCTTTAACGGAAATCGGCCATGGTAAATGAATGGCACCCGATTGGAGTGCATCAATTAGTTGCATGCCTGAGTACTCGCGCGTAATCCGTTAGCAGATGTTCTAAAACTGTGCCTAGTTTTCCAGCTGCCGTAATATGAGATGGCATTTCAGAAAAAGGTTTTGCTGTTGCAGCGAACTTCCTTACTTGACTAAGCAAAGTTCGGCGCGTGTAAAAACTTAAGTTTTTGGTCTCATTATCCAGCGTAGTAGCTAAGGTGATTGGGCCTAACTTTTCAAGTGCCAGAGTATCAATAACATCTTGGCATTTCTGTGCATTCACAGGTTTCTTTTGTACTTCATCGGCTTGCTTAAAAAAATCAGTAGCCGTTGGATCAAAAGTCTTACTTGAAACAGCACAAATCTTTTGGCGTGGATTTGCATCGCGAAGCTTTGGCAACAGCTTTAGCCCTCCTTCGTCAATATCGTCTTTTACGATTCCGTGAATGTCCAAGAACAACACGTCATACTCCGCAAGCCTAGAAATATCTTTCAGACAAACCTGTTTATATGTCTTAACGTTATAGCCAGCTTGTTGAAGTTCATTTGTCGGAAAGTCACTTGGCCTATCATCAACTATGGCTACTTCAGCTATTTTCCTTATCGACAATGGCCCATTCCAATTGGTCTCTATCTGAGTTTTTGTTAACTTTTCAAAACTAGATGCCCCAAATATCTCCATCCTATATTTATACAACCCGTAAAAAAATGAAGGTATCCCGACTACCGGAATAACAATTCCAAAAAGATTGGCAAGCCAACCAAGGCTGTTAAATGTAGTTTCTAGTTCAGCAATCAATTCAGTCATAGCTGTCTTTACCTGGTATTCATAACTTCATCACCGGCTAATCGGCTTATACCGAATCCGCTTAGGCTTAGCGCCTTCCTCACCCAAACGCTTGCGCTTGTCCGCTTCGTATTCCTGATAGTTGCCATCAAAGAACGTCCACTTGGAATCGCCTTCGCAGGCGAGGATGTGGGTGGCGATGCGGTCTAGGAACCAGCGATCGTGGGAGATGACGGCGACGCAGCCGGCGAACTCCAGCAAGGCATCTTCAAGTGCGCGCAGGGTTTCCACGTCGAGGTCGTTGGAGGGTTCGTCTAGCAGGAGGACGTTGCCACCGGCGATGAGTGTTTGCGCCAGGTGCAGACGGCCGCGTTCACCACCGGAGAGTTGGCCGACTAGTTTTGCCTGATCGCCACCTTTGAAGTTGAAGCGGCCGATGTAGGCGCGCGCCGGGGTTTCGTATTTGCCGACGGTGAGGATGTCGTTGCCGCCGGAGATGGCGTCGAACACGGTCTTGTCGTTTTGCAGTGAGTCACGCGCTTGGTCGATGTGGGCGACCTTCACGGTTTGGCCGATCTTGATGGTGCCGCTGTCCGGTGTCTCTTTGCCGGTGATCATGCGGAACAGTGTGGATTTACCGGCACCGTTGGGGCCGATGATGCCGACGATGGCGCCGGGCGGGATCTTGAAGCTGAGGTCGTCGATGAGCAGACGGTCGCCATAGGCTTTGCTGACGTTCTCGAATTCGATGACTTCGTTGCCCAGACGATCGCCGACGGGGATGAAGATCTCCTGCGTTTCGTTACGCGCCTGGTGTTCTTGCGAGTTCAGTTCTTCGAAGCGTGCGATACGCGCTTTGGATTTGGCCTGACGCGCTTTGGGGTTCTGGCGCACCCATTCCAATTCTTGCTTCATCGCTTTTGAATGCGCGTCGAGTTGCTTCTGTTCCTGCGCCAGTCGCTCGCCCTTCTGCTCCAGCCAACTGGAGTAGTTACCCTTCCACGGGATGCCGTGGCCACGGTCCAGTTCCAAGATCCATTCGGCGGCGTTGTCGAGGAAGTAACGATCGTGGGTGACGGCAACCACGGTGCCGGGGAAGCGCACCAGGAATTGTTCCAGCCATTCCACCGATTCTGCGTCGAGGTGGTTGGTGGGTTCGTCGAGCAGCAACATGTCGGGCTTTTCCAGCAGCAGTTTGCACAGCGCCACGCGGCGCTTCTCGCCGCCGGACAGGTTCTTTACCACGGCATCCCACTCCGGCAGACGCAGCGCATCGGCAGCGATCTCCATCTGGTGTTGGGTATCGCTGCCGCTGGCGGCGAGGATGTTCTCCAGTCGCGCTTGCTCGGCGGCGAGTGCGTCGAAGTCGGCATCTTCTTCGGCATAGGCGGCATACACCGCGTCCAACTTGGCTTGCGCTTCCATCACTTCGCCGAGGGCGGATTCCACTTCCTGGCGCACGGTCATCTCAGGATTGAGCACCGGCTCCTGCGGCAGGTAGCCGATCTTGATGTTGGGCAGGTGCTGCACTTCGCCGTCATATTCTTTGTCCTGCTGCGCCATGATGCGCAACACGGTGGATTTACCCGAGCCGTTCAGACCGAGCAGGCCGATCTTGGCGCCGGGGAAGAAGCTGAGGGAGATGTCTTTGATGATCTGACGCTTGGGAGGGACGATCTTGCTCACGCGGAGCATGGACATTACATATTGACCTTGTGCCATTTGCTTGTGCTTTCTTTGCTGGAAGTTGATTCAAAAAGGTGGCGTAGCTTACCGCATGGCAAGCTTGCCGCCCACCCGCTTATCCCGGAATAAGCAGATAGACCCCCAACCCCACCATCACCAGACCGCTCAACAGTTTGAGCATGCGCCCTTCCTTCTCCTGCAAGCGTCGCTGGCTGAGCGTGATGACGCCGACCGCGAGGATGAGCAGATCGTCCAGCATGTAGGCGAAGTCATACAACAGCAGATAGCCGTAGTAGCTCGCCCCTTGCAGTTCCTGCTGGGTGAGGATGCGCGTGAACAGCGCAGGGAAGCCCGAAGTGCACATCAGTTCGACGAGCTGCACCAGCACGCCGAGCACGATGGTGGCGAGGATGGCGGCGGTGAGATTCTTCGCTTGCAAGATGCGGCGCATGCGCTGGTAGATGCCGGGCTTGGCCGACTGCGGGATGGACAGTGACAGGCCGCGCCCGAGGGCGAAAAAGTCCTTGAGATTGACCGCACCTGCGAACAGCGCGAGCGCGGCGATGACGATCTCCGAGATGCGCGACAACCCCAGCAGCAGGAACAGATTGAGCCAGGCCGCGAGGAACAGGAAGTAGGCGATGCCCTGCACCGCGACGAAGGTGCCCGCCACGGCGAACATGCGCTTACGGTCGTTGAGCGGTGCCAGCAGCGAGAGCATGAGCAGCAGCACCCACATCGAGCAGGGATTGAAACCGTCCAGCAGACCCAGCGTGAGCGTGAACAGCGGCAGGCCGAGCTGTTGCAGCGAGAGCGTGTGGCCGAACAACTGCAGCGAGTAATCACGCGGCGCTTCGCGCGCTTCGTCGCCGCAGGTGTTGGTCTGTTCCGCTTCGCAACTCAGGCTGTCCATTGCGGCGGCAGCGGGAGCACTCGCGGCCAGGAGCTCAAGGATGAGCCGGTCGGTGGCGGCTTCCGCGGAATAGCCGACAACCAGCTGCCCGCGCACGAGGAAGGTCGGCACGCGCACCGCGCCGTCATGCTGTTGCGCGATCGCTTGCAGGCGCTGCATGGCGGCGGGCTGCTGCGACACATCGCGGATGACGATGCGCAGTTCGGGGCTGCGTTGTGCAAGTTGCGCGAGGAAGGCCTTGGCCTGCGTACAGTGCGGACAGCCCTGCTGCACGAAGACTTCGATGTCCGGCCCTTGCGGGGTCTCCGCCACGGCACTGCCTGCCACCCACAGCAGCAGGAACAGCGCCAGCAACCCCTGTATCGATCTACCCAATCCCCTCTCCCTTCCCCTATTTGAAGCGCTGTGCAGAGTGTATCCCTTCAGGAGGACATATCCATCCCCGTCGGCACATCCATATCCTCTCAAAAATATATTGAACTCCCCTTGTAATCATAAATTTAAAGGAGAAGAATGAGATTCCCACCGCAGGCCTCCCACACGCTTGCAGCGGTTCTGATGACAGAGGTCTTTGCAACAAGGAGGACGTCATGAACATGCAAGAGCTACACCATATCGCCAAGTCGTACGGCATCCAGCCCGAGCATATGTACAAGATCGAATTGATCCGTTGCATCCAGCACGCCGAAGGCAATTATGACTGTTTCGCCAAGGCCAGTAATGGCGAATGCGACCAGTTGGATTGCCGCTGGCGAGAGGATTGTCTCAAAGCGTCTCCACCTCACTGACCCCATATGGCAACCAGGTGGTGACTGCATATAGAAGGAGATCGTCATGTCCAAACATCCCCCCGGCTTCAATCTCGTCCGTCGCGACCAACTCATGCAGGAAGCGGTACACGACACTTATCAGAGCAAGGGCAAGCTGGCCGAACCGACACGCTGCCCGGATTGCGGCGCGGTGTTCCATGGCGGGCGCTGGCAATGGATGGACGCGCCCGCCGGCGCTCATGAGACGTTGTGCCCGGCCTGCCAGCGCATCCGCGACAAGTTCCCGGCGGGCTTCCTTTCCTTGAGTGGGGATTTCCTGGATGTGCACGAGGCGGAGATCAGGCGACTGATCAGCCACCACGAAGACCATGAAAAGGCCGAACACCCTTTGCAGCGCATCATGGATATCGAAGAGACGCCCGACGGTCTCATGGTGACCACCACCGATATGCATCTGGCGCGCGGCATCGGCGAGGCATTGCAGCATGCCTATCAGGGCGATCTCGAATACCACTACAACCCGGATCAGAACCTGTTGCGAGTGAGCTGGTCGCGCTGAACGGACGGAGAAGGTCTGATCCATCAGGTCGTCATACCGGCGAAGGCCGGTATCCAGCGGTTTTATTGAATATGCCGTTATGTCAGTGCGTTGCACTGTTTGTTCTATCAACTGGACACCGGCCTTCGCCGGTGTGACGGTTAAATCCGCCCTTCCCTAGTCCTCTTTCTTGTGGTGCCCCGATTCCTGACACGCGTGATGGAACGCCAGCAAGGTCTGCTGGGCGTGACCCAGCACGCTGCCTTGCGGATACTCGCCATGTTCATCCGCCACGCCTGCCGGCAGACCGGTGAGCAACTCGATGCCTTCGCTCACATGCTCCGCCGTGTAGATGTGGAACAGCCCCTGATCGACCGCGTCGATCACTTTGCGCGACAGCATCAGATGGCGTCGGTTGCGGTGCGGGATGAGCACGCCCTGACTGCCGTCCAGACCCGCCGCCACAC
The DNA here is from genome assembly GCA_043827165.1 of Pseudomonadota bacterium. GTDB lineage: Bacteria > Pseudomonadota > Gammaproteobacteria > Burkholderiales > Gallionellaceae > Sideroxyarcus. The sequence goes on along the minus strand of JBDRPJ010000001.1, from coordinate 382,167 downwards.
AGACGCTGAAGTAACCCTCGATCTTTTCGTTGAGCCCGCCCACCGGCAACACTTCGCCGTGCTGGTTGACCGCACCGGTGACCGCGATGCCCTGCTTGATGGGCAGACCGGACAGCGACGACAGCAGGGTGTACAGCTCGGCGCAGGAAGCCGAGTCGCCCTCGACGCCGTTGTATTCCTGCTCGAACACGATGGAGGCGTTGAAGTTGAGCGGCGCGTTATGCGCGAACAGGGCGGACAGATAGTTCTGCAGGATGAACACGCCCTTGTCGTGGATGGGGCCGGACAGTTCCACTTCGCGCTCGATGTTGAGCAGGCCGTCCTCGCCGGCGAAGGTGCGCGCGGTGAGCCGCACCGGGAAGCCGAAACGGTATTCGCCCAGATCGATCTGGGTGAGCGCGTTCATCTGCCCGACCTTGGCACCGTGCACATCGACCAGCAGATCGCCCTCGGCGAAGGCTTCGTGCATGCGCTGCTCGGGGTAGTCGTGGCGCTTGATGCGCGCGGCCAGCGCGGCATCGACATCGGTCACTTCCACCAACCTTGCGCTGCGCGCCGTGCACAACGAGGCACTTTCCATCACCAGCGCTTCGATGCGCGCGAAGTTCGCGCTCTGGCGCGACTGGTCGTCCACCGCGCGGTGCGCGTCCTCCAGCAGGCGCGCCACAGCGGCGGCGGTGAAATGCGGCAGGCCGCGCTGCTTGCAGGCGTCGGCGACGAATATCGCCGTGGCATGGCGCGTCTCGGCGCTGGCATAGAAGCTCCCGGCGAAGTCCACCTTGACCTGGAAGCGGCGCGCGAACTCGGGGTCGTTCTCCTGCAGTTCGTAATATTGTTCGCGCGAACCGATGAGCACGATCTTGATGTCCACATCCACCGCTTCCGGCTCCAGCGAGACGGTGGCGATGGGGGTGAAGGCGGTGCCCGGCTCTTCGATCTGCAGGCGGCCGCTGCGCAGCAGGCGGCGTAGTTTCTCCCACACCAGACCGTCCGCCAGCAGGTCGCGCAGATGCAGCATGAGGAAACCGCCGTGGGCCTTGTGCAGGCTGCCGGCACGGATGCGCGAGAAGTCGGTCATCAGCACGTCGTTCTCGGACTGGTATTCGATGCTGCCGAACAGCGAGCGGTACATGGGATTGTCTTCGACGATCACCGGCGCGCCGGTGAGGCCGTCGTTGTCCACCACCAGATTGACGCGGTAGCGTGACAGCAGCTTGTTCAGCGCCTCCAGCCGGATGTCGTCATCGCTGGGCAGCGGGTCGAACAGCTCCACCTTGTCCAGAATATCCCGCGATACTTGGTCCAGATAGGCACCCAGCTTGACCGAGTCCTTGATCTGTTTCTTCAGCGCGGTGCGGATGTCTTGCAGCTCATGGTCGAGCAGCGGTTTGACCACCTGCCGCCGCAGGGCGGCCAGCGCTTCGTCCTTGGTGCGCCCCATGGCGAGCGTCTTGTCGAAATACACACTGATCTCGGCACGCAGTTCCAGTTCGGCCTGGTCGATCTGCGCCCGTTTTTCCTTGGGCAGCGCCAGCATCTCTTCTTCGGTCAGCGTGCGGCCTTTGGCATTGCGATAGGTGAACACCATGTGGCCGCTCTCGCGATGCAGCGTGAAGTTGCGCTGCTCGGCGGATGCATCCAGCGCGGCGTATTCCTTCGCCTCGGCGGCCTTGTACTCGCTCTCGATGCGGTCGCTCTCGCTCTTGAAGTCCTGCCCGTTCAGCCGCAGCGGGATCTCCTTGATCAGCGTCTTCACCATCTGCGCCATCATCTGGCGCAGTTGCCGCCCCTGCCCGGCCGGCAGGCGCAGGGCCAGTGGCCGTTCCGGCACATCGAAGTTGTGCAGATAGCAAAGGTCGGGCGGCAGCGGACGGTTGACGGCGGCCGCCTGCATCGCGCGCTTGAGCAACGAGGTGCGGCCGCTGCCGACCTCGCCCAGCACGAACAGGTTGTAATCCGGTTGCGCCATCTGCAGACCGAAGCGCGCGGCCATCTCGGCACGCTCCTGTCCGATCCAGCGCAAGGGGTGGTCGAGCAATTCGCTGGTGTCGGCGAAGCCGAGCGCGTCGGGCTGAATGGAAAGGCGGAGTTCGGCGGGTGTCAGGCTGGGTGTCGGCATCTGTGTTCTTTTCTTATTCAAGCAAGGATTCTGCGGGATGGTATTGCATGCCGAAGGCTTCGGCGACTTTGCGATGGGTGACTTTGCCCGCGATGATGTTCAGACCGTTGAGCAAAGCCGGAGATTGTTTCAGCGCCTCGCGGTAGCCCTTGTCCGCCAGTTGCAGCACATAAGGCAGGGTGGCGTTGGTCAGCGCCAGTGTGGAAGTGACCGGCACGCCGCCGGGCATATTGGCCACGGCGTAATGCACCACGCCGTCCACCACATAGGTGGGATGCTCGTGCGTGGTCGGGCGCGTGGTCTCGACGCAACCGCCCTGGTCGACCGCGACATCGACGATGACCGCGCCCTTGCGCATCAGCTTGAGGTCTTCCATGCGCACCAGTTTGGGCGCGACCGCGCCGGGGATCAGCACGGCGCCGATGAGCAAATCGGCATCGGCGATCTGCGCCAGCAACTGGTGTCGGTCGGAGAACAGCAACTGCACGTTGGCCGGCATCACTTCGCTCAGGTAGCGCAGCCGTTCCAGCGAGACATCGAGCATGACCACATTGGCACCCATACCGGCGGCGATCCTGGCCGCGTTGACGCCGACCACGCCGGCACCGAGCACCACCACCTTGGCCGGTGCCACGCCGGGTACGCCGCCCAGCAGGATGCCGCGACCGCCGTGCAGCTTCTCCAGATACTTGGCGCCTTCCTGCACCGCCATGCGCCCCGCCACTTCCGACATCGGCGTCAGCAATGGCAGTTCGCGCGAGGGCAGTTCCACGGTCTCGTAGGCGATGCAGATCGCACCGGATGCGAGGTGGGCCTGCGTCAAACGTTCGCTGGCCGCGAAATGGAAATAGGTGAAGATGATCTGGCCGGGGCGGATGCGCTTCCATTCCGCCTCGATAGGTTCCTTCACTTTTACGATCAGGTCGGCCGCCGCCCACACCGCATCGGCATCGCGCGCGATCTGCGCGCCCACCGCCATATAGGCAAAGTCATCGAAACCGCTGCCGATGCCCGCGCCTGTTTCCACCAGCACCGTATGCCCGGCGGCGACCAGCGCCTCGACACCGGCCGGCACCATCGCCACGCGGTTCTCGTTGGTTTTGATCTCTTTGGGTATGCCTACTCGCATGTTCTTCCTCTGTTCCGTGTCTGCCTGACACGCATACCGATACTACCGCGTCCGCCTGCCAAATGTCGCGCTCAGCGCCCGCAGCCTGCCCCCACGTGGTGATCGAGGAAATCGCGCAGCGCACCGACCCAGTCCTCGCGCATGAAGATGAATCCGTCGTTGTGGCCACCGGCCAGTTCGAGGAATGTCTTGGGCTCGCGCGCTGCGGCGTACAGCGCCTGCCCGTGCGCATAGGGGATGATCTCGTCCTGCGGGCTGTGAGCGACCAGCAGCGGGGCCTGCGCCTGTTGCAGATAGGCGCGCGTGTCGTAGCGGATGTGCGCCAGCCAGCGCACCGGCAGCCAGGGATAGAGCTGCTGACCGAGATCGGGGACGGAAGTGAAGCTGGAGGCGAGCACCAGCGCGGCCGGTCGATGCTGGGTGGCCAACTGTGCGGCGACAGCGCCGCCCAGCGATTCGCCGAGCAATGCGATGCGACAGGCCGGTTCATGCTTGATCTGCGTGACGTATGCCCATGACGCTTCGGCATCGAGATAGGTGCCCTGCTCGGAAGGCGAGCCACTGCTGTTGCCGTAGCCGCGGTAGTCGAAGATGAGGGTGTTGTAGCCGAGACGGTGGAACATCGCCACATAGTCGAGACGATGCGAGATGTTGCCCGCGTTGCCATGCGTGAACAGTATCGTGCCGCGCGGTTTTACGGCCGGCACATACCAGCCGTGCAGTTCGACACCATCGACGGCCTTAAGATTGACCTCCTCGAAAGGCAAGCCGATCTGCGCGGGCGTGGTGGAAAGCGTTCGATCCATCTGCGGATAGAACACCAGTCGCGATTGGAAAAGGAACAGCAGCAACGCAAGGCCGACATAGACCGCGAGCAACATACCCAGCACATGCCACATCAGTCGCATCGCTCCTCCATGGATCGCTTCGTCAGGCGATACTCTCGCCCACCTGTGCCTTGGCATACCACGCGTTCAATTCCGTGGCCGTGCGGCCCTTGCCCCACGCCGCCACGTCTGCCTCCGCGATGGGGGCATACGGGCCGTGTTTCACTTCGAAGATGACCGCGCCTACATCGCGCGACAACACGGCATGCCAACCGCCCGCCGGTATCTCGACCACGCTGCAGTCTTCGCCCAGCTCGGCGCGCTCGGTGACACTGCCCGCATCGTCGAACACCAGCACGGTGAAGCGGCCTTTCAGCGCGGTCAGCACTTCCCAAGTGTGCGGGTGGCGGTGCGGCAGGATCAGGGTGTCCGGTTCCATGGCGATAGCCAGGCGTTGGACGGGATCGGCGAGGTCGGTGTGCAGGTTGCTGTTCATGCGCAGGCGCGGCGATTGCTGCGCCACTTGACCGAGCTCGGTCAGGTTAAGGGTAGTGATTCGTTTCAAGGTTCGCTCCTGTTCGGGATGGCTCATTCTACCGAAACCCTTTGTGACAGTCGGCTTTGCTTTGCGGCCGGGGCATCTGCCGATAAGGGCGTCTATAAAAATTCAAAATTCTGATGAAACTACTAACCATCCACTAAGCCAGCAAGCTGGCAAGTGGTTGGTAATAAGTAAGACAAGGCGCGAGCAAAAAATTGCGACGCAGCATATGATTGATATGTAAGGAGTAATTTTTTGCGAGCAACGCAGTATTACGACGAAGTTTGGATTTTTAGAGATGCCCTATAGAATCCAGCCATGCCTCTTTCCCTTCGCCCTTTCCTGCTCTTCTCCCTTGCCGCGCTGGCATTCGGGACGGCCCAGGCACAGGAAGAGGCGGCACAGGCCGAGTTCGTCTACGAGTTCGACCCTTACTACACCAACGCGGGCTACAACATCCCGCTCACGGACAAACCCATCCCCACCATCGAATCCGGCAGCGAAGCGGTGATCTACCGCGAGCTGATCAAGGACTCTGTCGTGCCGCGCTATATGACGGTGGAAGCCAGCCTGTACCCGATGCCGATACTGGGCACCTGGCTGAAGACCCATCATCGCGGCTTTTACGACAGCGCGGCGGTAGGCAAGAATTTCAACATCATCGAGTCACTGACCGCCGGTTTCCAGGAGCCGTGGGCGGTGTCGCTGTTCTTCGGCAACGTAGCCAAGCTGAAGCGTCCCGGCGAAACTCGTATCGGCAACAACTATGGCTACACCGGCTATCTGTTCAGCATGGGCGAGAAGCACATCAAGAACAACATGCTGGTCGAGGATCACTGGTTCGAGCTGGAATGGAAGATCAAGGGCCAGCTCGATTACACCGACAAGAAACTGTCCTGGAGTTTCCGTGGCGGTGCCAAGTTCCACAACAATGTCGAAGTGAACGATGTGTATTACGTCGCCCTGTCGCGCAGCAATACCGAACTGCATTCCCCCAGTCTCGACTGGCTGGACAACACCACCGCCGAGTTCCGCATGCACTTCCTGCAGCAGACAGGCAAGCTGGTGCGCACGGAATTGATCGCCGGCAAGAAGCTGCCGTTACCCGACAAAGGATTCACCCCTACACTCAGCGCCGGTTTCATCTGGACCAGTCCGGAAGAGTATGCCGGCAGTCTGCGCAGCATCAGCGACAACACGCTGACCTTCGTGATCCGTCCCTCCATCGAATTCTGAAAGTAACCATCCATGTGCGGCCTGTGCGGCGAACTACGCTTCGATAAACAAACCCCCGACCACGCGCGACTGCTGCGCATGACCGACGCGCTGACCCGGCGCGGGCCGGACGCCTCCGGCATGTATGCCGACGGGCCGCTCGCCTTCGGCCATAGACGCCTGTCCATCATCGACCTCTCCGACCGCTCGCGCCAACCGATGGTGGACGAGGCGCTGCATCTGGCACTGGTGTTCAACGGCACCATCTACAACTACCGCGAACTGCGCGAAGAATTGCAGGAAATGGGCTACGACTTCTTCTCCGACGGCGACAGCGAAGTCATCCTCAAGGCCTACCATGTCTGGGGCGAGCATTGCGTGGCGCACTTCTACGGCATGTTCGCCTTCGCCATCTGGGACATGCGCGACCACACGCTGTTCATGGCGCGCGACCGTTTCGGCATCAAGCCGCTCTATTACTCGCTGGATGGCGCCTCGCTGCGTTTCGCCTCCAGCACGCAAGCGCTGCTGGCGGGCGGCGGCATAGACACCAGCATCGACCCCATCGCACTGCACCATCACCTCACGCTGCACTCCTCCGTCCCCGCACCGCGCACCCTGCTCAACGGCATCCGCAAACTGCCGCAGGCGCACTGGATGCGCATCACGGCGGCGGGCGACGTCGAGCTCAAGCGTTACTGGGAACTGGAGGCGACACGCCCCGATGTGGGACTGAGCGAACAGGACTGGCTCAACGCCACGCGCCATGTGTTGAAGAAAGTGGTTGAGCGCCACCGTCTGGCGGCAGACGTGCCGGTCGGTGTGTTGCTCTCCGGCGGGCTGGATTCCAGCCTGATCGTGGCGCTGCTTGCCGACCATGTGCCCGACCTGCGCACCTTCTCCATCGGCTTCGAGGACATCGGCGGCGATGCGGAGAAAGGCGACGAGTTCGAATATTCCGACCAGGTGGTGGCGCGTTACCACACACAACATCACAAGATGCTCATCCCCAACAGCGAAGTGTTGAAGCGCCTGCCGGAAGCGGTGCGCAGCATGTCCGAGCCGATGGTGAGCCAGGACAACATCGCCTTCTATCTGCTGGCGGAACAAGTGTCACAGGATGTGAAAGTGGTGCTGGCCGGACAAGGTGCGGACGAAGTGTTCTGCGGCTATTTCTGGTATCCCAAGATGGATGCGGCAGAAGGCAGCGCGCTGGACAAGTTCCGCAACCACTACTTCGACCGCGACCACGCCGAATATCTGGAAACGGTGAGCGACGCCTACCGAACGGAAGATGTCACCAGCGAACTGGTCGCCAAAGAATTGGCGAAGCCGCATGCCGATGAATTCCTCGACCAGGTGTTGCGCTTCGACGTGAGCACGCTGCTGGTGGACGATCCCGTGAAGCGCATGGACAACATGAGCATGGCCTGGGGACTGGAAGCGCGCGTGCCCTTCCTCGACCACGAACTGGTCGAACTCGCCGCCAAGATGCCCCCCTCGCTGCGCCTGAAAGAAGGCGGCAAATTCCCCCTCAAAGCCATCGCGCGCGGCCTCATACCCGACAGCGTGATCGACCGCCCCAAAGGCTACTTCCCCGTGCCCGCCCTGAAATACGTGCGCGGCGAATTCCTGCAATTCATGCGCGATATCCTGCTATCGGATGCCTGCCACAAACGCGGACTATTCAATCAAGCCTACGTGGAGAAACTGCTCGCCGAACCGGAGTCCCACTTCACGCGGCTGAACGGCAGCAAGCTGTGGCATCTGGCGTTGCTGGAATATTGGATGCAACTGAACGTGGATAGCGCACGCTGAAGCGGACCATGCACATAGACAGCCTCGACCATCTGGTGCTCACTGTCCGCGACATGGATGCCACGCTGGCCTTCTATGAGCAAGTGCTCGGTATGAAAGTGGTGACCTTCGGCGCTGGACGCAAGGCGCTGGCGTTCGGCAACCAGAAGATCAATCTGCATCAGCACGGGCGGGAGTTCGAGCCCAAGGCTGCTCAGCCCAGTCCCGGCTCCGCCGATCTGTGTCTGCTCACCTCGCTACCGCTGGCACAAGTAATGAGCCATCTCGCAGCATGCTGCGTGAGCGTGGTTGAAGGACCGGTGCAGCGCACCGGTGCTGCCGGCGCCATCCTGTCGGTCTATGTGCGCGACCCGGACCAGAACCTGATCGAGATCTCGAACCGCCTGCCAGACTGAACGGAAAATCGCCAGAACGCTTCATCTATACAACGCCACTCTGGAGAAGCAGATATCTGCGAGCATCACGCGACCGATTGCGACCACGCCGAGTCTGCGAAGCCGTCGGGTATCCAGTGGGATATCGATGCGGTGCGGACGGAACTCTGCGAACGGCAGCCTGACCGTCTGCCATTGCTCGCCGGCGACGAATCCGATGCGGTAGGACTGCCACACGATGGCGGTATCTGCGGTACGCAAGTGCAGGTTGTATGACTCGCCGTTGCCACGCACTTCGATCTCTATCCCTTCATAGGCGCTGGCATCCAGAAAACCGTTGGATGCCAGATCGAGGCTGGCCTGAACAAAGCCCCCATTGTTCTCGAGCGAGACGTCGCCCCGCATATGCAGGCAGGCTTTCCCCTGCGCGACTTCGGGTGTCAACGTGGCAGCAGAGATCCCACCCATCACGGTATCCGTGACGTTACGCCAGACCGTCCCAAGAGTACTGGTCAGCGAACCGGTAGAGCGATCGTCGATCAGAATCCCCATGCCGTTATTTTCCAATGCCGTCGTCATGATATTTCCCTGTTCCCACAGCCTGGCATAGCGGCACCCTGTCGGATGCACCGTCGGTCTGTACCGTGGTGAGCAGTTCACAGGTATCGTAGCCGTTCGCCTTCAAGCGTGCCGCGATGCCAGCCAGCTCCTGTGCCGGCAAGCTTGGCGTGGCGGCCAATATCCATGCGTACGTAAGCTTCGGGTGGCCGATCACGGCATAGTGATAGTCCGGTGCCAGATCGATGATCCAGTAATCGCCACCCAGCATATACAGCCAGCCGAATAGTTTAACGAAGGTGACCTGCAGTTTCGACCGGCTGAGCGGGTCCATCACCCGTGCCTGCCCGTGTGCGACCGAGCGTTCGCCCTTTGCCGTCCGGCAACTATTGGTCACGGCGATGTGATCGCCATCCATCTTGTATTCCGCCGTCACGTCACCGACGCATTGTTTCTGGAAGAACTGCGGGATGCTCGCTATCTCGTACCACTTTCCGAGATAGCGTTGCAGGTCGACCTCGGCGACGGTCTGCAAGGGTTGAGCGCCGGCGGTCGATTGCCACAGCAACATCGCAGCAACCATGCAAGTCGTAATCAGTTTCGATCTCATATCAGGCTCCTTTTTTCCGCCAACAAAAAAGCCGCACCGGAAGATCGGGGCGGCTTTTTCGCGGCGCATTCACAAGCTATTGCACGACGCGGTCGATCTTCAGCTTCACATTCCTGGTGCCCGGCTTGACGGTGACGCTGAAACCTTCTGCGTCGCCCGCTTGCGGCATGGCCGTGCCGGACTTGGAGATACGGCCCACGATCACGACCTGGTCGAAGGCGGACAGCGTCATCTGCGGGGCCATCGCCATGCTGTCGTCCAGTTCGAAGTCCAGCGGCAGGTCGGCCACGCGCATGCGCACGATGGCGAGCGGCATCTTGGGACCTTCGGCTGCGCGGGCCAGAACGAACAGGGTGTCGTCCGGGCTGTATTTGCCTGCCAGCTTGGGATCGAGTGTGACGCGACCGGTGATGCGTTCCTTGCCTGCGGCGGCTGGGGCCATCTGCTCGGGCGGTGCGATCTGTTCCAGCATCGGCGCGGTCTTGCCGCCGCTCTTCATGTGCGACAGCAGTTGGCGTGCCTCGTTGATACCGCCCTGGATGGCCATGGCGTCCTCGCTGCCCGGTGGCAACTGCTTGAGCAGTTTGTCCCAGTACTTGATGGCGGCAGCGAAGTCGCCACGTTCCATGGCGGCGGAACCGGCCAGCGCCAGACCCTTCATGTGGTTGGGGTCGAGCTGGAGCGCCTTGTTGATGAATTCGGTCGGCTTGCCGCGCAGGGTCTGGCCTTCCGCCATGGCTTGCGCGTCAGCGTAGTCGGCCCATACCCAGGCCTCATCGGGGATCAGTTTGACCAGCTTGGCATAGACCTTGGCGGAGTCGGCGAAACGGTCGATCTCCATGTAGCTGCGCGCCAGCAGCACCATCGCTTCGCCGTCCTGATCGTTGGCTGCGACGCGTTTCTCCAGCGCGCTGATGCCGGTGTCGGTGCGCACTTCGCCGCCCGAGCTCATGCCGGCATGCGGGTTGGCAGGCGACAGCGCGCCGACATCACCCACCACCAGATAGACGCCGACCGACATGATCGGCAGCAGCACGGCCAGCACGATGGCCAGTGTCTTGCTCGGGCTGCCTGCCGGTGTTGTGGCGGCAGGCACCACTTCTTCCAGCACGCGTGTTTCGAGTTCGCGCTTGCCTTGCTCGTACAGTTCGGGGGTGAGCAGACCGTTCTTCAAGTCGGTATCCATCTCGGCGATCTGGTCGCGCAGGATCTCGAGGTTGGCGGCGTCGCGCGCGACGTCGTTGCGCTTGGGGGCGCCGCGCCAGAGCGGGTAGACGATGAAGGCGATGCCGAGGGCGACCAGCGCCGTGCAGAGTATCCAGAACAGGGTCATGATTTGTCTTCTTCGTTAAGGAGGGCGGCGGCGCGTTGGTGCGCCTCGGGTGTCAGGTTTGCCTCGGGCACGGTCTCGCGGCGTTTGCGCAACTGCATCACAAGACCGAGACCGGCCACGAACAGCAAGGCGAACGGGCCGAACCAGAGCAGCATGGTATAGCTCTTCATGGGCGGCTCGTACAGCACGAAATCACCGTAGCGGGCGACCAGATAGTCGAGTATCTCCTGGTCGCTCATGCCCTTTTGCATCAGCTCGCGCACTTCGCGGCGCAAGTCTTCCGCCAGGTCCGCGTGCGAGCTGGCCAGTGATTCGTTCTGGCACACCAGACAGCGCAGTTTTTCGGCCAGACCGATCATGCGCTTCTCCAGCACAGGGTCGGCTGCCATGTCTTGTGCTTCACCGGCCATAGCGAATGTCGGCAACATACACAACATCAGAATGAATAGTTTTTTCATTTCTTTTGCAGCTCCGCGACAAGGGGCAGGATCTTTTCGATCAGGCTCAACTGGGTGACCGGGCCGGTGTGTTTGTAACGGATGACACCTTGCTTATCGATGACGTAGGTCTCGGGCACGCCGTACACACCGTAGTCGATGCCGATGCGGCCTTCGCGGTCCATCGCGCTCGCCACGTAGGGATCGCCGCCGCGCGCCAGCCACAGCTTGCCGTCTTCCGGCTTGTCCTTGTAGTCGAGGCCGTAGATGGGGACGATGTTCCTTTGCGCCAGTTCCATCAGCACCGGATGTTCTTCGCGGCAGGACACGCACCAGGAGGCCCAAACGTTAAGCATCCACACTTGGCCTTTCATGTCGGCCGGAGAGAAATTCTTCTTCTCGTTATGCAGCTGCGGCAGGGTGAAGGCCGGTGCGGGTTTGCCGATCAGCGGCGACGGCACATCACGCGGGTTCAGACCGAGGCCAACGAACAGGAAGCCGGCCAGCACGATGAAGATGACCAGCGGTAACAGGAATCGGCTCATGCTGTCTGCTCCTTGTTTTCAGTGGCGACGGTCTGTACCTTGCGCCCTTTGATACGGTAGCGGCGGTCGGTCACTGCGAGCATGCCGCCCAGCGCCATCAGCAGGCAACCGGCCCAGATCCAGTCGACGAAGGGCTTGAGGTAGATACGCACCGCCCAGGCTTCGCTGTCGGGGATAGGCTCGCCCAGCGACACGTACAGGTCGCGCAGGAAGCCGGTGTCGATAGCCGCTTCGGTCATCGGCATGCCGGAGGCGTTGTACTGGCGTTTCTCAGGATGCAGCACGGTCACCGGCTTGCCATCTTTAGTGACGCTGACGATGCCGCGCGCGGCGACATAGTTCGGGCCTTCTTCTTCGGTCACGCCGTCGAAGCGGAACACATAACCGCTGGTGGTGAGCGTGTCGCCCACGTCCATGCGCACATCACGCTCGCTCTCGTAGCCCTTCACCAGTGTGACGCCGATGATGAACACGGCGATGCCGAGGTGCGCCAGTTGCATGCCGTAGTAACTGCGCGACGGCACCTTGAGACGCTGCATGAACGAGCCTTCGTTACCCATACGACGCTTCAGATCGGCGAACCCGGTGGTGATGACCCAGGCGGCCAGCAGGATGCCCAGACCGATCAGCGGCGTCCATTCACCCATCACCAGCGGCAGCAGGATGGCGACCACCATGCTGGTCGCCAGCGCCCAGCGCACGCGCAGCCAGATGTCTGGCAAGCTGGCTTTCTTCCAGCGCGCCACCGGGCCCAGACCCATCATCATCACCAGCGGCACCATCAGCGGCACGAACACGGTGTTGAAGTAAGGCGGACCGACAGACAACTTGCCGAAGCCGAGTGCGTCCATGAACAGCGGATACAGCGTGCCGAGGAACACCGAGGCGGAGGCCACGGACAGCAGCACGTTGTTGGAGAGCAGCATCGACTCGCGCGAGATGATGTCGAACTTGCCGCCCAGACCGACCTTGGGCGCGCGCCATGCGAACAGCAGCAGCGAAGCTCCGATCACCACGACCAGGAATGTCAGAATGAACACGCCGCGCTCGGGATCGGTGGCGAAGGCATGCACCGAGGTGAGCACGCCGGAACGCACGAGGAAGGTGCCCAGCAGCGAAAGCGAGAAGGCGGCGATGGCCAGCAGCACGGTCCAGCTCTTGAACGCGCCGCGTTTTTCGGTGACCGCCAGCGAGTGGATCAGCGCGGTGCCGACCAGCCATGGCATGAAGGAAGCGTTCTCGACCGGGTCCCAGAACCACCAGCCGCCCCAGCCCAGTTCGTAATACGCCCACCAGCTGCCGAGCGCGATACCGATGGTCATGAACACCCATGCCACTGTGGTCCACGGTCGCGACCAGCGCGCCCAGGTGGAATCGAGCTTGCCGCCCAGCAAGGCGGACAGCGCGAAGGCGAACGCCACCGAGAAGCCGACGTAACCCATGTACAGCATGGGCGGATGGATCACCAGGCCGGGGTCCTGCAGCAGCGGATTCAGATCGCGTCCGTCCAGTGCGGCCGGCAGCAGGCGGTCGAACGGATCTGAGGTGAACAGCATGAACATCAGGAAGCCGACCGAGACCAGACCCATCACACCCAGCACACGCGCCACCATCTCCAGCGGCAGGTGCTTGCTGAAGGCGGCAACGGCGACCGTCCACAGCGTGAGGATGAAGGCCCACAGCAGCAGCGAACCTTCGTGTCCGCCCCACACCGCCGCCACGCGATAGACGACCGGCAGTTGCGAGTTGGAATGCTGCGCCACGTACAGCACCGAGAAGTCGTTGATGATGAATGAGTAAGTAAGGCAGGCGATGGCGATGCCGACGAACACGAACTGCCCGGTCGCCAGCGTGCGCGCCGTGCCCATGAATACCTCGTTGCCGCGTGCCGCACCGAGGATGGGCAACACGCCCTGCACAATGGCGATGAACAGGGCGACGACGAGTGCAAAACTACCGATCTCTGGAATCATGCTGGCGCTTTCTAAGATTATTTTGTTGTGGCGGGTGTTGCGTTGCCGGCTGCGGCTTTGGCGTCTTCGGCTTTCTTGATCGCATCCATCGCTTCGGGCGGCATGTAGTTCTCGTCATGCTTGGCGAGCACTTCCTCGGCCACGAATATATTGTCGGCGTTGAGCTTGCCCTGCGCGACCACGCCCTTACCTTCCTTGAACAGGTCGGGCAGGATGCCCTTGTATTCCACTTCCATGGAATTTGCAGTGTCGGTGATCTTGAAGTGTACGGTCAGTCCGTCTTTCTGACGCTGCACACTACCCTCTTCCACCATGCCGCCGATGCGGAAGTTGCGTTCCTGCGGCGCTTCCTTGTTGTAGACCTGGGTCGGCGTGAAATACAGGCTGACGTTGTTCTTCAGCGCGAACAGCACCAGTCCTACCGCTGCCGCCACAAGGGCGACACCTACCAATATCCAGGCCAGTCGTTTCTGTCTCGGTGTCATCACTCGTCCCCGCTTTCGTTCATCAATCGCAACTGGCGCAATGCCAACTGCCTTCTGTGCCTGACCATGGCGATCTCGATCAGCAGCACCAGCAGCGTCACGCCGTAGGAGCCCCAGACGTAGAACGCGTAGCCGTTCATGTGGAAGAATTCAGACATGCTCATGACCGCACCTCCGTCAAGTTAATACGGCAACCAAAAAAGTTGCTGAGGAGGTGCGATGCGGTCATTGGCTCCGGCATCACGCGCTGCGCGCATGAGCCTGCACCGAAACTTTGTTTTCCCGCACCCATCGCATTCGCGCACCGTGTCATGACCGCACCTCCTTCAGTTCTTTCACCCACTGCGTATTCGCTTCACGCTCCAGGATGATGCTGCGCACGCGCGTCAACGCCACGGCGATGGCATACAGCCAGCAGGCGGCCAGCACCATGAACATGCCCTGCTGCATGGCGACATGCATGCTGGTGCCGGTCATCTTGATGGTCGCGCCCTGATGCAGTGTGTTCCACCATTGCACCGAGTAATAGATGATGGGCACGTTCACCGAGCCGACGATGGCGAGCAAGGCGCTGGCCTTGTCCGCGCGGCGCGGGTCTTCGATGGATGCTTGCAGCGCGATGAAGCCGAGATAGAGGAACAGCAGGATCAGTTCGGAAGTCAGGCGTGCATCCCACACCCACCACGCGCCCCACATCGGCTTGCCCCAAAGCGCGCCGGTCCACAGCGAGATGAAGGCGAACAACGCACCGGTCGGTGCCAGCGCGGAGGCCATCATGGAAGAGAGTCGAGTCTTGAAGATCAGTCCGAGCGCAGCATAACCGGCCAGAATGAGATAGAGGAACATGGACAGGATGGAGGCCGGCACATGGATGAAGATGATGCGGTAGGCCTCGCTCTGTATCGCGTCGGTCGGCGCGACGAAGAAGCCGATGTACAGGCCGGCTGCGAACAGCAGCCCTGCGGGCCACGCGAACCAGGGAGTCAGTTTTCCCGCCAGACCGTAAAAGGTGGAAGGAGCAGAATATTTAAACCAGTTGATCGCCAATCTTCATCACTCCATCGAAATTCGCAACGCCTGGGCTGCCACAAAGGGCGAGAACACCAGCGCAAACAACAAGAACGCACCCAACAACGACAAGTTGGATGCCGCGTCCATGCCACCACTTACTGCTTCGACCGCGCCCGCGCCGAAGATCAGCACGGGGATGGTCAACGGCAACACCAGCAACGAAACCAGCACACCGCCACCGCGCAAGCCCAGCGTCAGCGCCGCACCGACCGCGCCTATCATGCTCAGCACCGGCGTGCCCAGCAACAAAGCCAGCATCAGCACACCGATCGCATCGGCAGGCATGTCGAACTGCAAACCCAGCACCGGTGCGATCAGCACCAGCGGCAGACCGGACAGCATCCAGTGCGCGACGATCTTGCCCAGCACCATCATGGTCAGCGATTGCGGCGCCAGCATCATCTGCTCCAGCGTGCCGTCGATATGGTCCGCCGAGAACATGCGCGGCAGCGACAACATCGACGCCAACAGTGCGGCGACCCACAACACGCCACCGGCCATCTTGCGCAACATGTCCGGCTCAGGCCCCACACCGAGCGGGAACAGGCTGACCACCATCACGAAGAAGATCAGTGTGGTCAGCACGTCTGCGCGGCGACGCATCGCCAGCAACAGATCGCGCCGGATCACCAGACCCAATAAACCGAACACGGAGAGTCTACTCATGACAGCAGCAACTCCCGTGTTTCGATACCCGCCACATGCAAAGGTTGATGCGTGGTGAATATCGTCATGCCGCCGTTCGACAGATGTTCTCCGATAAGTTCCTGCATGAGGTCTACTGCCCCCACATCCAGTGCGGTCAAAGGCTCGTCCAATATCCACAATGCGGCATCGACCACCAGCAGGCGACTCAGCGCGACACGGCGTCGCTGGCCCTGCGACAGCACGCGCACCGGCAAATGTTCCTTGCGACGCAGCCCCATGCGACGCAAGGCATCCAGCGCCGCTTTCTCGCCGAGCTGCACACCGGACAGGCCCGCCGTCAGCAGCAGGTTCTCCAGCGCGCTAAGTTCATCCTTGATCGCGTTCAGGTGACCGAGGTAACAAGTCTGCGCATGGAAATCCTCGTCCCATTCCTCGACGTTGCGACCGCACCAGTGCACCGCACCTGCCACCGGCTGCACGAAACCGCACAGCGCACGCAGCAAGGTGGTCTTGCCCTTGCCGTTCTCGCCCTGCACCTGCATCAGTTCGCCGCTGGAAAGCGTGAAGCTGAGGCCGCTGAACAGGCGATGGTCGCCACGTTCGCAGGCCAGATCGATCACTTCCAGTTTGGGGGGCGCTTGCATGGAATCTGCGGGTTCGGCTCAATAAAAAAGAACGCGGGATTATATACGATAGCGCCAGCCCCATGCGCCGCCCCTTGACCGCCGTTCACAAAGGCTTTTCACCATGAAAAACGCCGCTCGGTGAGCGGCGTTCGTTCGGTGCTTCAATAATCGTTTATTTCACATTGTCGTCGGCAAAGGCCTTGATCGTGATATCGGCAGCCGCCTTGGCATCGGCCAGATAAGCGGACAGCAGCGCCTCGCCCGTGACTTGACGCATCTGCTGCGTATAACGTTCACGCTTGGCAGGATCGATGCTCTCCACATCCTTGACCGAGTCGATACGCGCGATGACATAACCGCTCTTCACATCGACCATGCCCACATATGCCGGCAGCTTGCTGGTGTCCGCCAGGAATATCTGCTGCAACAGGGTCGGATCGAGATCGGAACGCTGCGCACGCGACAACTTCAGGCCGCTCTTCCAGACCATCTTGTTCTTTTCGCCAGCCTGCAAGCCTGCAAGGGTCTGCTTGCCCTGCTCTTCTGCAGCCTGCAGCGCTGCGCGATGCTGCAGCAACTTGCGGATACCGGAAGCGACTTCCGCGAAGGGGCGCACCGAAGCGGGCTGATAGGTCGTGACATGCGCAGCCAGCAGGGTGTTCGGCTTCACTTCCACAGCAGCCGTGTTGCGCTTGTTCTTCACCGCATCTTCGGAGAAGACCGCTTCCAGAACCTTGGCCGTCCACAGCTCGCCGGGTTGCTGGTCACGGCTCAGCCATTGACCCGACACCACTTTGGCACCGACCAGTTCGGCCGCCGGCTTGAGGCTATCGCTCTGCTCATAGACGGTATCGTTGAATCGTTCCGCGAGTTCGGCGAACTGGTCTGCCGCCTGTTGCGCGCGCAGGCGCTGCGCTATCAGCGCACTCACTTCTTTCAGAGGCTGCGCCTTGGACGGCTTGACCGCTGTCACCTTGATGATGTGATAACCGAAATCGGTCTGCACCAGATCGCTGATCTGGCCGACCTGCATCGAGAACACCGCGTCGTCGAACGGCTTGACCATCATGCCGCGCGCGAACATACCCAGATCGCCACCGTTCACTGCCGAACCGGGGTCCTGCGAATGCTCTTTGGCCAATGCCGCGAACTTTGCCGGCGCAGACTTCACATCTGCCAGCAGTAGCTCGGCCTGTTGTTTGGCCGCCTGCTTTTCCGCTTCGCTCGCCTGTGCTGCGACCGCGATCAGAATGTGGGCAGCCTGGCGCTGTTCTTGCGTGCTGAACTCGCTCAGATGCTCGTCGTAGTAAGCCTTGATCTCGGCAGCTGCCGGTTCGATCTTGTCTGCCAATGCATCGGCGGAGAAGAGCACGTATTCGACTTGCGCGCGCTCCGGCAACTCGAACTGCTGGGGATTCTGCTCGTAGTACTTTTGTACATCGGCATCCGCCACGACCGCTTCCTTCAGGAAAGCGTCCATAGCGAGTGTGCTGACCGAAACCACACGCTGCTGCTCATTGAGACGGATCAGCGTTTCCGCAGTCGTATCGGCGGCAAAACCGTTCTGTGCATAGGCATCCGTCAATTGACGGTTCAGGATGTCCTGACGCACACGATATTCAAACAGCTCGGGCGACATGCCCTGTGCGCGCAAAGCGGCTTCGTACATCTGCTTGTCGAAACGGCCGTCTTTCTGGAATGCGCCGACACCGGCGATGATCTGGGCGATCTGCTCGTCGCTCACCGTCAGGCCTTCTGCTTTGGCATTCGCCAGCAACAGATGCTGGGTGGCCAGACCTTCCAGCACGGAGCGCTTGATCTCCGGGCGGTCGAACAATGCGGGATCGAAATTCTCGCCGGCCAGCTCCTGCATACGACGACGCTGCTGCATGAGCGCATCCTCGAATTCCGCTTGGCCGATCTGGGTGTCGTTCACCGTCGCCATCACGCCGGCATCACCGGAATTCTGGTACGAATCCAGACCCCAGAATGCGAAAGGCAAAATGATCAGCGCCAGTACGACCTGTACTACACGCTTTCTTTCATGCACAAAATTGAACATAGGACACCTGTGTCAAAAGATTGATGGGAAACGTGCACCACATAAGAAAAAAGGCGAACTTTCGTTCGCCTTTGTTTGGCGGAGTGGACGGGACTCGAACCCGCGACCCCCGGCGTGACAGGCCGGTATTCTAACCAACTGAACTACCACTCCATAAACCTTTGCTGCAATTTCCTTTACTGGTGGGTGCTGACGGGTTCGAACCGCCGACCATCGCCTTGTAAGGGCGGTGCTCTACCAGCTGAGCTAAGCACCCTCGGAAAGCGGCGCATTATACAGAAACTTTTCCCTTTGCCAACGGCCCCGCACAAAAAAACTTCCACACGTTCCGGCTGACAAAAAAATACGCGGCGGCGATGTACTCGCCGCCGCGTATTTCGACACATCAATGCTTGACTGCGACCGGTGCTGCTGCGTCCACGATGGCAGGCGCTGCGGTGTCAGCCGCCGTCTCCGGCAACGGTTCCGGCTTGCGCTCCAATGCGATCTCCAGCACCTGCTCGATCCACTTGACCGGATGGATGTCGAGCTTATTCTTCACATTGTCAGGAATGTCTACCAAGTCCTTCACGTTCTCTTCCGGGATCAGCACGACCTTGATGCCGCCGCGCTGCGCAGCCAGCAGCTTCTCCTTCAGACCGCCGATAGGCAACACCTCGCCGCGCAAGGTGATCTCGCCGGTCATGGCCACATCGGCTCGCACCGGGATGTCGGTCAGTGCGGACACCATGGCGGTGCAGATACCGATACCGGCACTGGGACCATCCTTGGGTGTCGCGCCTTCCGGCAAGTGGATATGCAGATCCTTCTTCTCGTAGAAGTTGTCCGCGATACCCAGCGTGCGCGCACGTCGACGCACTACGCTCAAAGCCGCCTGGATGGACTCCTGCATCACCTCACCCAGCTTGCCGGTGGTGGTGGTCTTGCCCTTGCCCGGCAGCACCGCAGTCTCGATGGTCAGCAACTCGCCGCCGACCTCGGTCCATGCCAGACCGGTGACCTGGCCGACCTGATTGTTCTTCTCCGCGATGCCGTAGCTGTAACGGCGCACACCCAGATACTTGTCCAAATTGCGTGCCGTGACGGCGACCTTCTTCGCTTCGCCCTTGATCAGCAGCGCCTTGACGATCTTGCGGCAGATCTTGGACAGCTCGCGCTCCAGTCCGCGCACGCCAGCCTCGCGCGTGTAGTAACGCAGGATGTCGCGGATTGCGCTTTCGGAGACGCTGGCCTCTTCCGGTTTCAGGCCGCTGTTCTTGACCGCCTTGGGCAGCAGATAGCGTATGGCGATGTTGACCTTTTCGTCTTCCGTATAGCTCGACACATGGATCACTTCCATACGGTCCAGCAACGGGCCGGGGATGTTCATGCTGTTGGAAGTGGCAACGAACATCACATCGGACAGGTCGTATTCGACCTCGACGTAGTGGTCGACGAAGGTGTTGTTCTGCTCGGGATCGAGCACTTCCAGCAAGGCGGACGACGGATCGCCACGGAAGTCCATGCCCATCTTGTCGACTTCGTCCAGCAGGAACAAGGGGTTCTTCACCCCGATCTTGCTCATGTTCTGCAGGATCTTGCCCGGCATGGAGCCGATGTAGGTGCGGCGGTGACCGCGGATCTCGGATTCGTCGCGAACGCCGCCCAGCGACATGCGCACGAATTTTCGGTTGGTGGCACGCGCGATGGATTGCCCCAGCGAGGTTTTGCCCACGCCGGGCGGGCCGACCAGACACAGGATGGGCGCCTTCATCTTGTCCACGCGCTGCTGCACCGCCAGATACTCGACGATGCGTTCCTTCACTTTCTCCAGGCCGTAGTGATCCGCTTCGAGGATGTCCTCGGCATGCTTGAGGTCGGTGTCGATCTTGGTCTTCTTCTTCCAGGGCAGACCGATCAGCACATCGATGTAGTTGCGCACCACGGTCGCTTCGGCGGACATGGGCGACATCAGTTTGAGCTTCTTCAACTCGGCTTCGGCTTTGGCGCGCGCGTCCTTGGGCATGTGCGCAGCCTTGATCTTCTTCTCGATCTCCTCGATGTCGGCACCGTCCTCACCCTCGCCCAGTTCCTTCTGGATGGCTTTGACCTGCTCGTTCAGGTAGTACTCGCGCTGGCTCTTCTCCATCTGGCGCTTGACGCGGCCACGGATGCGCTTCTCAACCTGCATGATGTCCAGCTCGGCTTCCAGCAGACCCAGCAGATGCTCCAGACGCTTGCGCACATCAAAGATCTCCAGCACTTCCTGTTTCTGTTCCAGCTTGAGCGGCAAGTGTGCGGCGATGGTGTCGGCCAGACGACCGGCATCGTCGATGCCCGCCAGCGATGTGAGTATCTCGGGCGGGATCTTCTTGTTCAGCTTCACGTATTGGTCGAACTGGCTGATCAGCGCGCGGCGCATCGCCTCGGCTTCGCTATCGGGATGTTCGTCCACCGGGATCGCTTCGATGGTGGCATCCAGATGCGACTTGTCATCGAACACATCGATCACGCGCGCGCGCTGCGTACCTTCCACCAACACTTTGACGGTGCCGTCGGGCAGCTTCAGCATCTGCAGGATGTTGGCGATGCTGCCGATGCGGTAGATGTCTTCGGTGGCAGGCTCGTCTTTCGCCGCCGATTTCTGCGCGACCAACACGATGCTCTTGCCAGCCTCCATCGCGGCCTCCAGCGCCTTGATGGACTTGGCCCGCCCGACAAACAGAGGGATGACCATGTGCGGAAACACCACTACATCGCGCAAGGGCAGCAATGGATACTGGTCTGAAGAGGGTGTTTTTTCGGATTCGGTCATGGCAGTCACTTCGCTATAAAAGGTTGTGTTCGCCACATTGGGCCGGGGCCGGATAAATCAACCCCTCCCATCACATGGATTTCATGCGGCTTTCGGGGTGTCCGCGTACATCACGATAGGCTGGATCTCGCCAGCACCGTTCTGGTCCAGCACAACTTTTTCTACATTCTCTGCGGTCGGCAGATCGAACATGGTGTCCAGCAGTGCCAGTTCCAGGATGGAGCGCAGGCCGCGTGCGCCTGTCTTGCGCGCCAGCGCCTTCTTGGCGATGGCGTTCAGCACGCCCTCGCGAAACTCGAGCTCGACGCCCTCCATCGCGAACAACTTCTGATACTGCTTGGTCAACGCGTTCTTCGGTTCGGACAGGATCTGGATCAGTGCAGCCTCATCCAGCCCCTCCAATGTCGCCACTACCGGCAGACGGCCCACGAACTCGGGGATCAGACCGAACTTGATCAGGTCTTCCGGCTCAACCAGGCTAAATGTCTTGCCCACATCCTTGTTGTCGTCGCGCTTGGCCACGTTGGCGGAGAAACCGATACCGGCTTTCTCGGAACGGTTGCGGATCACCTTCTCCAGACCGTCGAACGCACCGCCGCACACGAACAGGATGTTAGAGGTATCGACTTGCAGGAACTCGGTGTTCGGATGCTTGCGCCCGCCCTGCGGAGGGATGGATGCCTTGGTGCCTTCGATCAGCTTGAGCAATGCCTGCTGCACGCCCTCGCCCGACACGTCGCGCGTGATGGACGGGTTGTCCGACTTGCGCGAGATCTTGTCGATCTCGTCGATGTAGACGATACCGCGCTGCGCTTTCTCCACGTCGTAATCGCAGGCCTGCAACAGCTTCTGGATGATGTTCTCGACATCTTCGCCGACATAGCCGGCCTCGGTCAGCGTGGTGGCATCAGCCATCACGAACGGCACATTCAACAGACGCGCCAGGGTCTGCGCCAGCAGCGTCTTGCCGGAACCAGTCGGACCTATCAGCAGGATGTTGCTCTTCGACAGTTCGACGCCGTCGTCATTCTTGTGATTCAGCCGCTTGTAGTGGTTGTAGACCGCCACGGAAAGGATCTTCTTGGCCATGGGCTGGCCGATCACATATTCATCCAGACGCGCGCATATCTCGTGCGGGGTCGGCAGGTCCTTCTTCTCTGCGCTCTCGGTGCCGATGGCGTTCTGCGTCTCCTCGCGGATGATGTCGTTGCACAACGCGATACATTCGTCGCAGACGAACACCGACGGACCTGCGATGAGCTTCTTCACCTCATGCTGGCTCTTGCCGCAGAAGGAGCAATACAGCAGCTTCTCACCCTTGTTCTTTTCAGATGTCATCTCTTCACCTCCATACCTGACAGCGGCAGTCTGCCGGCCTTATCAAGCTCGTTTATCCAGCACCTTGTCGATCAAACCATACGCCATCGCCTCTTGCGCCGGCAGGAAGTTGTCGCGCTCGCTGTCGCGTGCGATCTCTTCCACCGTGCGACCGGTGTGCTCGGCCATCAACTTGTACAGTTGCTCGCGCAGGCTCAGGATGTACTTGGCATGGATCTCGATATCGCTCGCCTGCCCCTGGAAGCCGCCCAGTGGCTGATGGATCATCACGGTAGAGTTGGGCAGCGCGTAACGCTTGCCCTTCTCACCCGCCTGCAGCAGGAAGGCGCCCATGGAAGCGGCCATGCCGATACACATGGTGGAGACCTGCGGCTTGATGAACTGCATCGTGTCATAGATCGCCATCCCGGCAGAGATCGAACCTCCGGGCGAGTTGATATACAGATGGATGTCCTTTTCCGGATTCTCCGACTCCAGGAACAGCAGCTGCGCCACCACCAGGTTCGCCACGTGATCGTTGATCGGGCCGACCAGGAAGATGATGCGTTCCTTGAGCAGGCGCGAATAGATGTCGTAGGCGCGCTCGCCGCGACCACTGGTCTCTACCACCATCGGGACCAGGCCCGAATCCTGCGGTTCCATCATGCCGCCGAGTGCGCCGTACGTCATCTTCAGTTCCCCATCAGTTCGTTCAGTTTGACTTCTTGATCCGTCACCTTGGCACCCGCCATCACCCAGGCGACCACATTGTCTTCCAGTGCCAGATTCTCCAGTTCCTGCATGCGGGCAGGTTCGGCGCGATACCAGCTGCGCACCTCGTCCGGACGCTCGAAGCTCTGCGCGTATTCCTCAATCAAAGCCTCGACCTGTTCCGGCGTGGCTTTCAGGTTTTGCTGCTTAACAAGTTCAGCAAGAATCAGGCCAAGCTTCACGCGAGACTCGGCACGCTCCAGGAACATCTCCGCCGGCAGCTTCATACCCTTGGGGATCTTCATGCCGCGGGCTTCCATATCGCGCATGGATTGCTCCATCAGGCGCTGTGCTTCGCCATGCAGCAGGGAGGTCGGCACTTCCAGCTGCGCCACCTTGAGCAGCACGGCCATCACGCTTTCCTTGTTGCGCACTTTGACACGGCGCTGTGCTTCACGACTGACATTGTCGCGAATCTCCTGTTTGAACTTCTCCACATCGCCGTCCGCCACGCCGACGGATCTGACGAAGTCGGCATCGACCTCGGGCAGTTGCGGCTCTTCCACTTTATGCACCGTGATGGTGAAAGTGACTTGTTTGCCCGCCACATCCTTGCCGTGGTAATCGGCCGGAAAAGTCATGTCGAAGGACTTGGTCTCACCAGCCTTGCAGCCGACGATACCGTTCTCGAAGTCGGCCAGCATGCGGCCGGAACCCAGCAATACCTTGAAATCCTTGGCCGAGCCGCCCTCGAACGGCTCGCCGTTCAGCGTGCCGGTGAAATCGATGAGCAATTGGTCGTCGTTCTTTGCTGCACGATCCACGGCTTTGTACACAGCACGCTGCTTACGCAAGGTGTTGATGGTGTCCGCCACGTCGTCTTCACTCAGCTTGAAAGCGACGCGGGTGATGCTTTCGCCCTTGATATCGCCGATGACGACTTGCGGATAGACCTCGAAAGTCGCGCTGAATTCGATCTCGGGCGCCTTCAGGTCGGTGGTCTTGATCTCGAACTCGGGATAACCGGCCACATCCAGCTTGTTGGCGATCGCGGCTTCAGCGAACGAGCGCTGCAGGGATTCGCCCAGCACTTCCTGCTGCACGGAATCGCCATATTGCTGCTCCAGCACCTTGATCGGCGCCTTGCCGGGACGGAAACCGGAGACTTTGGCGGTGCGGCCCAGACGCTTCAGGCGGCTCTCGACCTCGGTACGGATCTGTTGCTGGGGAATGGTTGCGGTCAGACGGCGCTGCAGGCCGGTCAGAGTTTCTACGTTAGACATACTGATTCCTTCGAATA
This sequence comes from Pseudomonadota bacterium, assembly GCA_043827165.1. GTDB lineage: Bacteria > Pseudomonadota > Gammaproteobacteria > Burkholderiales > Gallionellaceae > Sideroxyarcus. The sequence continues at coordinate 357,674 of JBDRPJ010000001.1, read as the reverse complement.
TAGGGAGACATGCGACGATTGAGTCGCAGCGAATGATACATCAAAGCGGATAAATCGGCCTTAATCAGGCCTCATGCGGCGGAATGTGCGACAGCCCCCATACATCACGGTTGTATTCCATGATGGTACGGTCGCTGGAGAACTTGCCGCTGGTCGCCGTATTGATGATGCTCATGCGGGTCCAGGCATCCTGGTCGCGGTAAGCCTCGGCCACACGCTCTTGGGCATCCACATAGCTGCGGAAATCGGCCACGGTCAGCCAGGGATCGTGCGGATTGAGGATCGCATCCACGATAGGCTGGAACAGGCCGGGCGCAAACAGGTTGAAGTGATTGCAGCACAACAGTTCGACCACGCGCCGCAGATCGTCGTCCGCCGCCACGATGGCCGCCGGATCGTAATGTCCACGGGTCGCCTCGACCTCCTCGGCAGTCAGGCCGAACAGGAAGAAGTTGTCGTCACCCGCCTCTTCGCGGATCTCGATGTTCGCACCGTCCAGCGTGCCGATGGTCAGGGCACCGTTCATCATGAACTTCATGTTGCCTGTGCCCGATGCCTCCTTGCCCGCTGTCGAGATCTGTTCGGACAACTCGGCTGCCGGGCAGATCACTTCCATCGCGGATACGCGATAGTCGGGCAGAAACGCCAGTTGCAGCAATCCCTTGGTGTCCGGATCCTGATTAACTACCTCTGCCACCGCGCCGACCAGATGGATGATCTGCTTGGCCATCGCGTAGCCCGGTGCCGCCTTGCCGCCAATCAGCACACATCGCGGTGTCCAGTCCTTGGTATCGCCATTCTTGATGCGGTTATACAGATGGATGACATGCAGCACGTTGAGCAGTTGGCGCTTGTATTCATGGATGCGCTTGACTTGCACATCGAACAGCGCCGAGGTATCGAACTCGACCCCGCAGTCACGCAACACCATCTCGGCCAGACGCTGCTTGTTGTTGTGCTTGATGCTGCGCCATTTGCCGCGGAACGTCTTGTCGTCGGCGAACTCGCGCAGGCCCTGCAATTGCGACAGGTCGGTGCGCCATGCATTACCGATGGTGTGGTCGATCAGCGCGCTCAGCTCGGGGTTGCTGGAGGCCATCCAGCGGCGCGGTGTCACACCGTTGGTCTTGTTGTTGAACTTCTCCGGCCACATCTCGTAGAAGTCGCGGAACAGGTTCTGCTGCAGCAGCGCGGAATGCAGCGCGGCCACACCGTTCACGGAATGACAGGTCGCCACGGCCAGATAGGCCATGCGCACGTGCGGCACATCACCCTCCTCGATGATGGACATGCGGCGCTGACGTGCCACATCGCCCGGCCAACGCAGTGACACCTGCTCCATGAAGCGGGCGTTGATCTCGTAGATGATCTCCAGCAGACGCGGCAGCAGACGGCCGAACATACCCACCGACCACTTCTCCAGCGCCTCCGGCAGCAAGGTGTGGTTGGTGTAGGCCATGGTGCTCGACGTGATCTGCCATGCATCAGTCCAGGACAAGCCGTGCTCGTCCATCAGCAGGCGCATCAACTCTGCCACCGCGCAGGTGGGGTGGGTGTCGTTCAGCTGGAAAGCGTTCTTCGCGGCGAATTGCTTGAAGTCCTGACCATGCCTACGCACCCAGCGGTTCAAAATATCCTGCAAGCTGGCCGATGCCAGGAAATATTGCTGGCGCAGACGCAGCTCCTTGCCGTTCTCGCTGGCGTCGTTGGGATACAACACCATGGTGATGTGCTCTGCCGCGTTCTTGGCGGCTACCGCCTCGGTGTAACTGCCCGCGTTGAATTCTTCCAGATTGAACTCTTCGGTCGCCGTGGATTTCCACAGGCGCAAGGTGTTCACCGTGCCATTCTGGTAACCGGGGATGGGCATGTCGAACGGTAAGGCCATCACGTCCTGCGTATCCACCCAGCGCACATGCAACTTGCCGGACAGATCGGTGAACATCTCGCTGCGGCCGCCGAACTTGACGCGCACCGCGTGTTCGGGACGCTCCACCTCCCAGGGATTGCCGTTGCGCAGCCAGTGATCGGGATCCTCCACCTGTTTTCCGTGCTCGATGCGCTGGCGGAACATGCCGTACTCGTAGCGCAGGCCGTAGCCGGTCACCGGCAATTGCAGGGTGGCGCAACTGTCGAGAAAGCAGGCGGCCAGACGCCCCAGACCGCCATTACCCAGACCCGCATCGCTTTCCTGCTCCTGCACATCTTCCAGCATCACGCCGAAATTGCGCATCGCGTCGGCGGTCTCCTGTTCCATATCCATATTGAGCATGGCATTGCCCATGGCACGTCCCATCAGGAATTCCAGCGACAGGTAATAGGCTTGCTTGCAGTCCGATTCGTCATGCGCGCGCTGCGTGTGGCGCCAGCGCTCGATCAGACGGTCGCGCAGCGTGTGCGCCAGCGAGGAATAGACCGGGTAACCCGAGATCGTAGCCTTGCCCCAACCCAGGGTGTGACTGAAATAGCGCCGGAAGTCTTCCATGACGCTGATCGCATCGGTGCCCAAAGGGGGCATGCTCATGATGCTGTGGTGTTTTTCAATGAATGGCTTGGTGGGTACGTTCACGATAGGATTCCTGCTGTTTGAATGGTGCGAGAGGAGGGGATTCTATCAAACTGCCCTCCCCCTTCCCCCTCGAATCCGTATTAGATTGATTCGACTACCTTATTCCGAGCGGCGCATGGTGCCGCCAGCTGCGGGCGTCCCGCCTCCGACGCTGATCACGTGCTGAAGATTGACCGGCGGTGTCAACTTGAGCAGTCGGTACAGATTGCTCAGGTTCTTGCGGAAAAGGGTGTCGAACGAGGAGACGCTCTGCGCAGAGTTGTAGTCGCCGAACCACCAGAACCAGTCAGAACCTTCGCAGTCGGCCAACTGCTCGGTCGCCAACTTCAGCTCTGCGTCATTCAGGCGGCCGCTGTTGGCGACGATGTCGTAACTGCGCTTGGCCTCGCACAACAGGTCCCAACCGCGATTCTTGTCCGGTGAACCGATCCATGTACTGAACGTGCCGTACACCCAGCTGCCGGCCACCATCTGCTTCAGCTTGCCGCACCTGCTGCGGCTCTTGCCTTCCCGGAGACCGTGCGACACATCATTGAAGGTCGAGGTGTTGATGAAGGGATGTTCCTCCAGCAACGCATACAGTTCTGACAGGAAGTAATAGCCATTATACGGGTAGTACTCCCAGGCGTTCTCGCCGTCCAGGATCACGGATACGACCGGGTCGTGATCACCGTGTGAGTGTGTGTAGATCTCTTCCAGTTGATGCACAAAGTCCGCCGCCGCATCGTCACCCTTCCACTTCGCGTATTCGAAACCGATACGGTCGGACAGATGGTCGTCGCGGAAGAAGCAATACACCGGCTTGCCGGTATCCTCAAGCAAATAGGGTTGGTACAGATATTCGGACTTGTCCGGTAGCGGATTGCTGTTCAATTCCTGTTGCAGGCTATGTGCCAGCACTGCCTGCCCGGTCGCGGTCCAGTGACAGCCGTGCTCGCCCAGCAACTTCACTGTGGCACGCGACAGACTACCCTCGGACGGCCACATGCCGTTCGGTTTGCTGCCGAAATTCCGCTGATGGCTTTCCACCGCCTTGTTCAGATGGGCCTGCGCACGGCGCAGACCGCCGGGATAGTTGTTGGCACCCTGCGGCAGCGGCGCTTCCGGCTCGCTCTCGCGCGCGGTGTTGAAATCGAGCAGCAAGGGCATGATGGGATGATTGTAAGGCGTGGTCGATATCTCCACCTGACCGCGCTCGGACAAGGCGCGATAACGCGGGATGATGCCGGCGATCAACTCGCCGATCAGCTTGAACAGTTCCATGCGCTCGGCATAGGTGAACTGTGCGCCCTTGGTCATCAGGCGCGCGACCACTTCATTCTCTCGTCGTACGCTCTCACCCGTCCACACCAAGTGATACCACACCAGCAGGTCGGCCAGATACTGGCCGGAAAGATAGGTCACACTCTCGCGCCCGCGCTCCTCAACCATCTTCTGCAGATCGAACAGATGCTGGTAGGCACGATAGGGTTGCAGCATCTTGGTATGGTTGCTCTTGAAACAGCTATCCAGGATATGTAAACGCTCGTCATCGCCCAGCGCGTCGAGGTCCTCTCGACAAAGCATCTTCAGCAGGCCGTCGCGTATCTCGCCCGTGCGGAACTGCTGCTCGTAATCGTGCAACTGTTCCACCAGAATGGGCACGAAATTCACCACGGCGCGCGTCTTGGGATGCTGCTCCAGGTGATAAGCCATGTCGGTGTAATCCTTCATGGCATGCAGATAAGTCCACGGCAGAGTGAATTCTCCCGTGAGGTAATCGCGGTAGTCCGGCTGGTGCATATGCCAGCAGAACACCAGTTGCAGTTTCTTTTCGGTTGCTTGTTTCTTGCGATGCGGCATAAGTTGCTTTGATTCTCTCGAATTATCTGACGTGATGAATGGACTGGCCGAGCATGTCCGGCGTGACCAGCGTGACGCCTCCCTTGGAGACGTGGAAGCGCTTGGCATCTTCCTCGCGATTGAAACCGATCTGCATGCCGTCGGGTATCTCGCAGCGATTATCTAGCACCACGCGGTTAAGCTTGACGTTGGCACCGATGCGGCAACCAGACAGGATGACGGAGTCAGTCACTTCGCTGCGCTCACCGACACGCACATCTGAGAACAATACGCTGTGGAACACGCGCGCGCCGCTGATGATGTCACCACCGGACACCATGGAGTCGATGGCTTCGCCGCGCCGCCCTTCTTCGTTGAACACGAACTTGGCTGGCGGCAATTGTTCCTGATAGGTCCAGATCGGCCAAGTTTTGTCATACAGGTCGAGGTCAGGCACCACATTGACCATCTCCATATTGGCTTCCCAGTATGCATCGATGGTCCCCACGTCGCGCCAGTAGGCACATGCGCCGTCCTTATGGCCGACACAGCTCTTCTCGAAACGGTGTGCATACACACGGTAGCGTTCGATCAGATAGGGGATGATGTCGTGGCCGAAATCATGGGTAGACGACTTGGTATCCGCATCGCGCACCAGTTGCTCATACAGGAACTTGGCATTGAACACATAGATACCCATGCTGGCCAGCGCGACTCCCGGCTTGCCCGGGATCTCGGTCGGATTGGCCGGTTTTTCGGAGAATTTTACGACGCGGTCTTCCTCGCCTACCGTCATCACACCGAAGCTGCTTGCCTCTGCCACCGGCACTTCGATACAGCCAACGGTCATGTCCGCCTCCGACTGCACATGCGCGGCCAGCATCTCGCCGTAGTCCATCTTGTAGATGTGGTCACCGGCCAGAATAACGATGTATTCCGGACTGTAGCCGCGCAGGATGTCGATGTTCTGGAACACCGCATCCGCCGTACCGCGATACCACTCTTCCTGGATACGCTGTTGTGCCGGCAGCAAAGCAACGAACTCGTTGAACTCGCCGCGCAGGAAACCCCAGCCCTTCTGGATGTGCTCGATAAGGCTGTGCGCCTTGTACTGGGTGACCACACCGACACGGCGGATACCCGAGTTGATACAGTTGGACAGAGGGAAGTCGATGATGCGGAACTTGCCGCCGAACTGCACGGCCGGTTTGGCGTTCCAGTCGGTCATGTTATGCAGGCGACTGCCGCGCCCACCCGCGAGGATCAAGGCGACGGTGTTCTTGGTGAGCGCGCTAATGAAACGTGGTGATTGTGCATCCTGTGCCATGTTGCTCTCCCTTTTATTGATGCTGTTTTTTCAATGCTGATTCGTACAGATCCAAATACAGTTGGGCACTGTGACGCCAACTGACATCCTTGTTCATGCCGTTCAGTTGTATGCGGCGGAACGTCGGCGCATCGTGATAACACTCGATCGCCCATTTGATGGTCTGCTGCAAGGCGGCCACACCCGGGTCGTCGAACACGAAACCGGTGCCGCCTTCCAGACTGGCGTTGGTCACCGAATCGGCGAGCCCACCGGTACGGCGCACCACCGGCGGCGTGCCGTAGCGCATGCCGTACATCTGATTGAGACCGCACGGCTCAAAGCGCGACGGCATCAGGAAGATGTCCGCCCCCGCCATGATCTGGTGCGACAAGGCTTCGTCGAATCGCGTCGTGACCGACACCCGCCCGGAATAGCGCTGCGCCAATAACTTGTAGCGCCGCTCGAACTCCGCATCGCCGCTGCCCAGCACCGCCAGTTGCGCGCCGCTGTCCAACAGGGTCGGCAGACATTCGAGCAACAGGTCCAATCCCTTTTGATAGGTGAGTCGGCTTACCACGCCCAGCAACGGCGCCTGCGCATTCACTTCCAAGCCCAGGCGCTGCTGCAAGGCCTGCTTGACCTGCGCCTTGGCGGACGGATCCTGCGCATCGTAATGGGCAGACAGATGCGGATCGGTGGCGGGATCCCACTCGTTGTCATCGATGCCGTTGAGGATACCGCTGACTTGCGCGCTGCGCACAGTCAGCAGTCCCTGCATGCCATAGCCCATCTCCGTCGCCTGGATCTCGTGCGCATAGGTCGGGCTGACCGTGACGATGCGGTCCGCGTATTGCAGACCGGCCTTGAGGAAGGACAGCAGACCGTGGAACTCCACACCGTGCATGTGATACAGCGACTGCGGCAGATGCAGATGCTTGGTCCACTCGCGGTCGAAATTACCCTGGAAGGCGATGTTGTGGATCGCCATCACGGTCTTCGCGCGGGGTTCCTGCTCCAGATGCAGATAGGCGGGCACCAGCCCTGTCTGCCAATCGTTGCAATGCACCAGCTCAGCCTGCCAGTTCACCGGAGATGAAGCGCTACCCAACATGGCCGCCACGCGCGACAGCAGGCCGAAACGCATCGGGTTGTCCGGCCAGTCGCCCCCCAGATGGTACTGGTATGGCCCGCCCACACGGCAATAGTAGTGCGGCGCATCCAGCACATACAGCTGCACACCGGTGCCCGGCATCTTCGCGCTCAGCAGGCGCACTTCTTCCTGATCCTCGAACGGCTTGAAGGTGGCGACCACCTTCTTGCTCTTCAGCGCATCCAGCACCTGCGTATAACCCGGCAGCAGCACCCGCACATCCTGCCCCAGCGCCTGCAAGGCGGCGGGCAGCGAGGCACTGACATCGGCCAGACCGCCGGTCTTGATCAGCGGATGCACTTCGGAAGTGGCGAACAGGATGCGCATGGTTTTATTGTCTGATTGATTTGTAGTGATTGACCAAGCCGTTGGTCGAAGCATCGTGTGTGCTCACCGATTGCGCATCGCGCAACTCGGGCAGGATATGCGAAGCCAGTTGCTTGCCCAGCTCCACGCCCCACTGGTCGTAGGAATTGACGTTCCACACAACGCCCTGCACGAATATCTTGTGTTCATACAAAGCGATCAGACGACCCAGCGTGCGCGGCGTGAGGCGCTCGAACAGGATGGAATTGGTCGGCTTGTTGCCGGTGAACACTTTGTGTGGCAGCAGCACTTCGATGTCCGCAGCAGCCATGCCGCTCGCTTCCAGTTCGGCGCGTGCCTCGGCTTCGCTCTTGCCCTTCATCAGCGCTTCGGTCTGCGCGAAATAATTGGACAGCAGCGTGACGTGATGCTCGCCCAGCGGATAGTGGCTGTTGGCCGGCGCGATGAAATCCGCCGGGATCATCTGCGTGCCCTGATGGATCAGCTGATAGTAGGCATGCTGCCCGTTGGTGCCGGTGCCGCCCCACAGGATAGGGCCGGTAGCGTAATCGACCGCTTTGCCCTGCCTGTCCACGCGCTTACCGTTGCTCTCCATATCGGCCTGCTGGAAATAGGCGGTGAAATATTCCAGCGACTGGTCGTAGGGCAGCATGGCGATGGAAGCCGCGTCATGGAAGTTGCGATACCACACGCCGAGCATGGCCAGTATCACCGGCATGTTCTGCTCCAGCGGCGCGCTGCAGAAATGTTCGTCCATGTCGTTGCCGCCCTGCAGCAACTCCTCGAACCTGTCCATGCCGACGTACAGCGCGATGGACAGGCCGATTGCCGACCACAGCGAGTAACGGCCGCCGACCCAGTCGGAGAACTCGAACATGTTGTTGGGGTCGATGCCGAACGCCTTGACCGCCGCGGCATTGGTGGACAGGGCCGCGAAGTGTTTGGCGACATGCGCCTCGTCGACCGCCCTGGCCAGCAGCCAGTCGCGCGCCGAACGGGCATTCATCAGCGTCTCTTGTGTGGTGAAAGTCTTTGAAGCAACGATGAACAGCGTCGCCTCAGGATCCAGAGTGGCCAGTTTGGTGGCGATGTCCGCACCGTCCACGTTGGAGACGAAATGCGCGCGCAGATTCGGCGAGGCATACGGCTGCAAAGCCTGGCATACCATCAGCGGCCCCAGATACGAACCGCCGATGCCGATGTTCACCACATCGGTGATCGGCTTGCCGCTATAGCCGCGCCATACGCCGTTGCGCACGCTGTTGGAGAACAGGCGCATCTTCTCCATAACATGACGAACACCGGGCAGCACATCCAGACCGTCCACCCGCACCGGCGCATGATCGGCGACCGTGGCCGCACGCAACGCGGTATGCAGCACCGCGCGGCCTTCGGTGAAGTTGATCTTGTCACCGGCGAACATGCGCTCGCGCATGCCTGCCACATCGGTCTGGCGCGCCAAGGCCATCAGGTGCGACATCGTCTCGCCGGTGATCAGGTTCTTGGAGTAATCCAGCAGCAGATCATCGAAGCGCAGCGAGAAGTCTTCGAAACGAAGCACATCGTCCGCGAACGCCTGGCGCAATGAGAAATCCTGCAACGATGCTCTATGCTTTTGCAGCGCCTGCCATGCCGGAGATTGCGTTAATTGAGACATATCCTGAACCCTGCCTGCTTTTGTTATACCTGTTCGACCCAGTCCTGCATCAAGCCATCCGCTGCAATACGACGCCCGCCATCGGCGGCAAAGTGATCGCTATGGACTGCGCCATGCCGTCGCATTCGACATCGTTCGAATACATGCCGAAGCCGTTGCCCATGTTGCTGCCGCCGTAAAAATGCGAATCGCTGTTGAATATCTCGCGGTAGCCACCTTTTTTCGGCACGCCGACGCGATAGTTCTCGCGCGGCACCGGGGTGAAGTTCAGCGCCACGATCACTTCCGAACCGTCGCGGGCGATGCGGCGATAGATGAGTACCGACTGGTCGGCGTTGTTGCAGTCGACCCAGCTGAAGCCCTCATGCGAAAAGTCCAGTTCATGCAGCGCCGGCACATCGCGGTACAGCATGTTCAGATCGCGCACCAGTGTCTTGATACCGCTGTGCTCGGCGCGGTCCAGCAGATACCAGTCCAGCTCGGCACCGACCTTCCACTCCTGCCCCTGTGCGATCTCGTTGCCCATGAAGTTGAGCTTCTTGCCCGAGATGGTCATCTGATAGGTGAACAGCAGACGCAGATTGGCGAACTTCTGCCAGCCGTCGCCCGGCATCTTGTCCAGCAGCGAATGCTTGCCGTGCACCACCTCGTCATGCGAGAACGGCAGCACGAAGTTCTCGGTGTAGGCATACAGCTGGCCGAAGGTCAGCATGTTCTGGTGATAGCGGCGGTGCACGGGATCGTGCTTGATATAGGCCAGCGTGTCGTTCATCCAGCCCATGTTCCACTTCATGGAGAAGCCGAGGCCCCCCAGATAAGTGGGGCGCGACACCATGGGCCACGAGGTGGATTCCTCGGCCATGGTCAGCGTGCCGGGAAAATGCTCGTGCGTCATCACATTCAACTGGCGGAAGAAATCCACGGCTTCGATGTTCTCGCGTCCGCCGTATTTGTTCGGCAGCCACTGCCCCGCCTCGCGCGAGTAGTCCAGATAAAGCATGGAAGCCACCGCATCCACACGCAGACCATCGATATGGAATTCTTTCAGCCAGAAATAGGCATTGGTCAGCAGGAAGTTGCGCACCTCGTTGCGACCGTAGTTAAAGATCAGCGTGCCCCAGTCCTGATGCTCACCCAGACGCGGATCCTCGTGTTCATACAAAGCCGTGCCGTCGAAATGTGCCAGCGCCCAGCTGTCTTTCGGGAAGTGTGCCGGCACCCAGTCCAGCAGCACTCCTATGCCCGCCAGATGACAGCAATCGACGAAATAACGGAAGTCGTCGGGCGTGCCGAAGCGGCTGGTCACGCCGAAATAGCCGGTGGTCTGATAGCCCCAGGACTCGTCCAGCGGATGTTCGCTGACCGGCATCAGCTCGATATGCGTGAAGCCCATCTCCTGCACGTAAGGCACCAGCGTCTCAGCCAGTTCGCGGAAGTTGTAGAAACTTCCGTTCCAATGCCGCTTCCAGGATCCCGCATGCACCTCATACACATTGAGCGGCCGATGCTGCCAATCGTTCTCGGCACGCTGCTTCATCCAAGACTCATCGCGCCAATCATAGTTTGCCAACGAGACGACGCGCGATGCCGTGCCCGGACGCATCTCGAAGCTGAAGCCGTAGGGGTCGGTCTTGGTCAGCAAGGCACCGCTATGGCGGCTGCGTATCTCGAACTTGTACAGCTCACCGATGCCGATGTCGGGGATGAATATCTCCCAGATACCGCTGCTACCCAATGAGCGCATCGGATGCACACGTCCGTCCCAGCCGTTGAAATCCCCCACCACGCTGACACGTTCCGCATTCGGCGCCCACACCGCAAAACGCACGCCCCACACGCTTTGCAGCTCCATGTGATGTGCGCCCAGTGTGCGGTAGGCTTGTTGCAGCGTGCCTTCCGAGAACAGATGCAAGTCGTGTTCGCTGATGCTGCTGCCGAAGGTAAAGGCATCATGCACTTCCAGCAGATGATTGAAATAGTTCAGACGCAGGCGGCAAGGCGTGGGCAAATCCTGTTTGCCGTGCCACATGAACAATCCCGCCGCATCGACACGCTCCAGTTGCAGCCAAACCTTTCCATCGAACACCGAAACTTCGGTGGCGTAAGGCTGGAACACTCGGAATACGTATTCAGATTTGGATTGGTGCAACCCCAAGTAGGAAAAGGGATCATGGTGACGCGCTTCTAGTACGGCGCGCTTGTTCTGGCTTTCGTTCGACATTTATCGCTCCTGTGCCGCAATATAGCCTTTAAAGGCCGTCACGACAACGTGAACATAGGAATATATGTCTAAAGCCTAAGGGAATTACTGGTGCGAAAGGAGAGACTCGAACTCTCACGCCTTGCGGCGCTGGAACCTAAATCCAGTGCGTCTACCAATTCCGCCACTTTCGCATTCGAAGCCGGACGACTTCGAGGGGCGCGGATTATAACCGAGCGATCCTCAATTCGCAGCGCAATCGACCACAGCCCGCCCGCGTGCCTTGCCTGCTATCAATTGCTCGCATGCATGCGGCAACTCGTTCAGCGTGATGGTATGGGCGATCTTTTCCAGTCCGCCCGGACGCAAGTCCGATGCCAACCTGCCCCACAACTGTTTGCGCAACGGCATCACGGTGGCAGCCGAATCGACACCGAGCAGTTTCACCCCGCGCAGGATGAACGGGAACACCGTGGTATTCAGCGCCGCGCCACCGGCATTGCCAAAACTGGCGATAGCGCCTTCCATTTGCATGGTGCGCGTCAGCCAGGCCAGCGTGTCGCCGCCCACCGCATCCAGCGCCGCCGCCCACAAACCTTTTTCCAGCGGGCGCGTGCTTTGCATATCCACGCTGCTGCGCAGCAACACTTCGCTTGCGCCCAGACTCTTCAGGAAATCCTGCTCGCTTTCCTTGCCGGTCAGCGCCACCACGTGATAGCCCAGTTGCGCCAGCATCTGCACCGCCAGACTGCCCACACCGCCGGTCGCACCGGTAACGATGACCTTGCCCTTGCTCGGCGTCACTTCGTTCTGCTCCAGTCGGTGGATGGCCAGCGCCGCCGTGAATCCCGCTGTGCCCAGCGCCATCGCTTCGAACAGGGTCAACCCGACCGGCAACGGCACCACCCAGTCCGCCGGCACGCGCGCGTATTCGGCAAAGCCGCCGTCATGCGCCACCCCCATGTCGTAACCGGTGACCAGCACGGCATCGCCCGCCTTGAAACGGGTGTCCGCCGAACTCTCCACCACGCCGGACAGGTCGACACCGCCCACGCACGGGAAGCGGCGGATCACCTTGCCCGCGCCGGTCGCTGCCAGCGCATCCTTGTAGTTCACACCGGAGTGATGGACACGAATGACGAGTTCACCCGCATCCAGATCATCCAGCGACAGATCGACCAGCCTGCCCTGAGACTTACCTTCCTCTTCGAATATGCGGAAAGCGCGGAACGTAGTCATCACAGATCCAGCAGCACCAGTCCCGGCATCTCCAGATATTCCTTGATCGCGACCAGGAACTGCACCGCTTCGCGGCCGTCGATGATGCGGTGGTCGTAGGAGACTGCGAGATAGTTCATGGGACGGATGACGACCTGGCCGTTCTCCGCCACGGGCCTGTCCTTGGTGGCGTGGATGCCGAGGATGGCGCTCTGCGGCGGGTTGATGATGGGCGTGGACAGCATGGAGCCGAACACGCCGCCATTTGTAATCGAGAAGGTGCCGCCGGCCAGCTCTTCCATGCCGATCTTGCCGTCCTTGGCGCGGGCGGCAAAGTCGGCGATGCGGCGCTCGATATCCGCGAAGGACAACTTGTCCGCGTCACGGATGATGGGCACCACCAGACCGCGCTCGCTGCCGATGGCGACGCCGATATCGAAATAGTTGTGGTACAGCACATCGGTGCCATCCACCGACGCGTTGACGACCGGGAACTTCTTCAGCGCATGCACCGCCGCCTTGACGAAGAAGGAGGAGAAGCCGAGCTTCACGCCGTGCTTCTTCTCGAATGCATCCTTGTAGCGGCTGCGCAGTTCCATCACGGGCTGCATGTTCACTTCATTGAAGGTGGTGAGGATGGCAGCGTTGGCTTGCGATTGCAGCAGACGCTCGGCGATGCGTTGGCGGATGCGCGTCATCGGTACGCGTTGCTCGGTGCGCCCTTCACCCGTCGCAGCGGCAGACACCGGCACGGCGGCTGCCGCTGGCTTGGCCTGCACCGCGCTCAATACATCTTCCTTGGTGACCAGTCCGTGCTTGCCGCTGCCTTTCAAGCTGGCCGCATCGACATCGTGTTCGTGCGCCAGTTTGCGTGCAGAAGGCGAGGCCGCCGCAGGCGCTTCAGCCTTGGCCGCCGGTGCCGACGCAGCAACCGGTGCGGACGCTGCGGCGGTGGCAGCAGAGTCGATCTGCGCGATGACCTCACCGCTCACCACCTGCGAACCACTCTCCTTGAGGATACGACTCAACACACCGCTCTTGATCGCGGGAAGCTCCAGCACGACCTTGTCGGTCTCGATGTCGATGAGGTTCTCGCCTTCGCTGACCCGCTCGCCGACCTTCTTGTTCCAGGTCAGCAGCGTCGCTTCGGACACGGATTCGGAAAGTTGCGGGACTTTGACTTCAATGATGCTCATGGCGATGTACTCCTGGTCGGTTCTTAACGTCCAGATCGGGGCGGAAGGCAGCCTCGACCACGGCTTTCTGTTGTTCGTTATGGATGGCGAGATAGCCCGCTGCCGGGGATGCCGACGAGGGCCTCAACGCGTAACCGAGCCGCATCCCTTTTCGCATATGGCGCAGCAGGTAATGCTGGATGCGGTGCCATGCACCCTGGTTGCCCGGCTCTTCCTGACACCACACGACTTCGGTCGCGTTCGGATAGACCGCGACCTGTGCCGCGAACTCGTCGTGCGGGAAGGGATAGAGCTGTTCGATGCGAATGATCGCCATGTCGGTGATGCCGCGCTCGGCGCGACCTTTTACCAGGTCGTAATACACCTTGCCGCTGCAGGCGATGATGCGACGCACCTTGCCCGCATCCAGCGCGTCCGTTTCCGGGATGACAGGCAGGAAACCGCCGTGCGTCAGGTCTTGCAAAGGCGAGGAAGCATCCTTGCTGCGCAACAGGCTCTTGGGCGTGAACACTACCAGCGGCTTGCGTGTGGGGCGCACCATCTGGCGGCGCAAGAGATGGAATATCTGCGCCGAATTGGACGGGATGCACACCTGGATGTTGTAGTCGGCGCACAGTTGCAGATAGCGCTCGATGCGGGCGGAAGAATGCTCCGGACCTTGTCCCTCGTACCCGTGCGGCAGCAGCATGGTGAGACCGTTCAATCTTCCCCACTTCGCTTCGCCGGATGTGATGAACTGGTCGATGACGACCTGCGCGCCGTTGGCGAAATCGCCGAACTGCGCCTCCCAGATCGTCAATGTCTCGGGTTCGGCTGTCGCATAACCGTATTCGTAGCCGAGCACCGCGGCCTCGGACAAAATGGAATTGATGACCACGAAGTCGGACTGGTCGGCTGCCAGATTCTGCAAAGGCACGTGGTAGCCCTTGTCCCATTGCGTACGGTTCTGGTCGTGCCACACCGCGTGACGATGAAAGAAGGTACCGCGCTCGCAATCTTCACCGGACAATCGCACCGCGTACCCTTCGGTGAGCAAGGTGGCATAAGCCAGATTCTCGGCCATGCCCCAGTCCAGTGCCAGCTCGCCTTTGCCCATGGCCATGCGGTCATCCACGATCTTCTGCACGCGCGAGTGGAGCTTGAATCCTTCCGGCACTTCCGTCAGTCGCTCGGCCAGTTGTTGCAAACGTTCAAGCGACACACCCGTGTCGAGCGGGATGTTCCACGGCACGTCGCCCCGGTACTTGGCCCAGCTCACGCCGTATTCAAAGTGGTAGTCCGGTATGACTTTAGCGATAGGGTTGCGCCCTTCATCCAGCGCATTACGGTAGTCGGCAACCATGGCATCGGGTTCACCCGCTTCGATCACCCCCGCCTCCACCAGCTTCTGCCCGTACAGCGCCCGCATGCCCGGATGCTTGTTGATGTAGCTGTACATGAAAGGCTGGGTGACCAGCGGCTCATCCTGTTCGTTGTGCCCCAGCTTACGGAAGCAGACCATGTCGATCACTACGTCCTTGCTGAACTGCTGGCGGAAGTCGAAGGCAAGCTCGGTCACCATCAGCACGGCCTCGGGATCATTGCCGTTGACATGGAACACCGGCGCTTCGACCATCTTGGCCACGTCGGTGCAATACTGCGACGAGCGCGCATCCTGCGCCATCGAGGTGGTGAAACCGATCTGGTTGTTGATGACCACGTGCACCGTACCGCCGGTCTTGTAGCCGCGCGTCTGCGACAGATTGAAGGTTTCCTGATTCACGCCCTGCCCTGCGAATGCGGCGTCGCCGTGCAGCAAAATCGGCAGCACTTCCTTGCCCTTGAGGTCCTTGCGGCGATGCTGGCGGGCGCGTACCGAACCTTCCACTACCGGGTTCACTATCTCAAGATGGGAAGGATTGAAAGCGAGCGTGACGTGCATGGGACCGCCCGGCGTGTCGATGTCGGACGAGAACCCCTGGTGGTATTTCACATCGCCGGAAGTCAGGTGTTCGTGATGGATGCCTTCGAACTCAGCGAACAGGTTCTTGGGTTGTTTGCCCAGAGTGTTCACCAGCACATTCAGACGGCCACGATGCGCCATGCCGATGACGGATTCCTTCACGCCTTGCTGGCCCGCGCGCTGCAACAGGTGATGCAGCAGCGGTATCAAAGTCTCGCCGCCTTCCAGCGAAAAACGCTTCTGCCCGACATATTTGGTATGCAGGTAACGCTCCAGCCCTTCAGCGGCGGTGAGATGGGAGAGGATGGCGCGGCGTGTCTCGGCCGGGTAGTCCGGCTGTCCCTGTTCGCCTTCCAGGCGCGACTGTATCCAGCGTTTCTGGGTGACGTTGTTGATATACATGTATTCCGCGCCGACGCTGCCGCAGTAGATGCGGCGCAACCGTTGCAGGATATCGCGCAATGTCATGCGCGCACCGCCCACCAGCGAACCGGTATTGAACAGGGTGTTCATGTCCGATTCGGAAAGGTTGTAGTAGGACGGGTTCAGTTCGGCGACCTCCGGCTTCACGTGGCGCGCGAGCGGGTCGAGGTCGGCCGCGCGCACACCGAGGAAGCGATACGCGTTGATCAGCTGCAACACTGAAGCCTGCTTGCGCATCTCGTCGGTTTGCGCGACAGATGGCCGGGAGGCCGCTGCGGCGTCGAGCGCCAGGCCTTTCTGTATCGGCGTGTGGGCTACATCCGCCTGCGCGCCAGCCGACTGCAGCTTGCTGAAATATTCGCGCCATTCCGGCGGCACACTTCCGGGATCGCGCAGATAGTCCTCATACAATCCCTCGATGAACACATTGTTGCCGCCGAACAGCGGCGAACTGTCTTGCATCGCTTGCAGGTAACTGCTCTCGGGGGCGGTCATGGTTCTTCCGATCAGCGCTTGTCCACCGGCACGAAATCACGACGTACTGCACCGCGATACAACTGGCGCGGGCGGCCGATCTTCTGCTCGACGTCGGCCACCATCTCGTTCCATTGCGACACCCAGCCTATGGTGCGGGCCACGGCGAAGATCACGGTGAACATATTGGTCGGGATGCCGATGGCGCGCAGCACGATGCCGGAATAGAAGTCCACGTTCGGGTACAGTTTGCGCTCGATGAAGTACGGATCGTTCAGCGCGGTCTTCTCCAGTTCCATCGCCAGCTCGAACAGTTTGTTGTTCTCCAGCTTGAGTTCCTTCAGCACTTCGTAGCATGTCTCGCGCATCACCTTGGCGCGCGGATCCATATTCTTGTACACACGGTGACCGAACCCCATCAGACGGTATTTCTTGTCTTTCACACCCTGCACATATTCCGCCACGCGCGACACATCGCCGATCTCTTCCAGCATCTTCAATGCAGCCTCGTTGGCCCCGCCGTGCGCCGGCCCCCACAGGGCGGCGATGCCAGAAGCGATACAGGCGAACGGATTGGCGCCGCTGGAACCGGCCAGACGCACGGTGGAGGTGGAAGCGTTCTGCTCATGGTCCGCGTGCAGGATCAGGATGCGTTCCAGGGCGCGCACCAGGATGGGATTGGGCACGTACTCTTCCGCCGGTGTGGAGAACATCATGTACAGGAAGTTCTCCACATAGGAGAACTTGTTCTTCGGATATACAAATGGCTCGCCCACGTTGTATTTGTACGCCATGGCCGCGATGGTCGGCACCTTGGCCAGCAGGCGGTGTGCGGAAACGGTGCGGTGTTGCGGATTGTTGATGTCGAGCGAGTCGTGATAGAACGCCGACAACGCACCGACCACGCCGACCATCACCGCCATCGGGTGCGCGTCACGGCGGAAGCCGTTGAGGAAACGTGCCAGCTGGTCGTGCACCATGGTGTGGCGCGTGATGTTGCGGGTGAATTCCGCCTTCTGTTCCGCGCTCGGCAGTTCGCCGTTCAGCAGCAGATGGCAGACTTCAAGGAAGTCGGAGTTCTCCGCCAACTGCTCGATCGGATAGCCGCGGTAATACAACAAGCCCACATCGCCATCGATGAAAGTGATCTCGGAGATACAGCTGGAAGTGGAAAAGAACGCGGGGTCGTAGGTGAACAGCCCGGCTTTTCCCAGATTGCGGATGTCGATCACATCCGGCCCCAAAGTACCTTTCAGGATAGGTAGTTCCAGTGTGCGCCCGTCATCCAGCGTCAATGTTGCGATACGATCGGTTTCCATATTCATCTCTTCCCCTCTCAAACCTGTTTTAACCATTCCAGCACTTCGCGCTGTCGCGCCTGTTCCGGCTCTTTTTCACCGCGCACCAGATCCCACAGTTCGGTGTCCGGCAGGTCCAGCAATTCATCAAAGGCCCCGCGCTGCTGCGCGTCTAATTGTGCATAACGCTGCGCGACGAAACGTCCCAGCAGGATGTCCATCTCGAGCATGCCACGCCGGCAACGCCAGCGCACCCGCTCCAGAAAAACCGGATCGACAGGCAGCATCAGGATCGCATCCTTATACCATCCTCTTTACCATCATGTCCTTGATCTTGCCGATGGCTTCCGTAGGGTTCAATTCCTTGGGACAGACGTCGACGCAATTCATGATGGTATGGCAACGGAACAAGCGATACGGGTCTTCCAGATTGTCCAGCCGCGCTGCCGTATCCTGATCGCGCGTATCCGCAAGGAAACGATAGGCCTGCAACAGACCCGACGGGCCAACGAACTTGTCCGGGTTCCACCAGAACGAAGGGCAGGCCGTCGTACAGCACGCGCACAGGATACATTCGTACAAGCCATCCAGTTCGGCCCTATCCTTGGGTGATTGCAAACGTTCCGTCTCGGGCGGCGGATCGTTGTTCACCAGATACGGCTTGATCGAATGATATTGCTTGAAGAACTGCGTCATATCCACGATCAGATCGCGGATCACCGGCAGCCCCGGCAAGGGACGTATCTCGATCGGCTGCTTGAGCGACGACAAGGGCGTGATACAGGCCAGCCCGTTGCGCCCGTTGATGTTCATCGCGTCCGAACCGCACACCCCTTCACGGCAGGATTTACGGAATCCCAAGCTGTCGTCCTGCTGGCGCAGCAACATCAATGCATCTAGCAGCATGGCATCGCCCGCCTGCAAATCAAGCTCGTAGTCCTGCATATAAGGAGCGCTGTCTGCTTCCGGGTTGTAGCGATAGATTCTGAACTTCATCACCGCCTCCTAGTAGACCCGCGCCTTGAGCGGGAAGGTTTCGACCGTCAGCGGCTTCAGGCGCACCGGCTTGTAGTCGAGCCGCCGGTCTTCGCTGAAATACAGCGAGTGCTTGAGCCAGTTCTTGTCGTCGCGCTCGGGGAAATCTTCGCGCGCATGCGCACCGCGGCTTTCCTTGCGCGCCTCGGCAGCCGTCATGGTCGCCTGCGCGACCTCGATCAGGTTGTCCAGTTCCAGCGCTTCGACACGTGCCGTGTTGAATACCTTGCTCTTGTCCTTGATCTCGGTCGTCTTCACTCGCTCGGCGACTTCGCGGATCTTCGTCACACCTTCTGCCAGCAGATCAGGGAAACGGAACACCCCGCAATGCGTCTGCATCACCTTGCGCATCGCGTCACCGACTTCCGTGACGCTCTCGCCGTTCTTCTGATTCTCCAGCCGCGCCAGTCGCGCCAGCGGACGGTCTGCAGCATCGGCCGGCAGCGGTTTGGGATTCGGGTTGGTTTTCAGGTCCTCGATGATCTGGCGTGCCGCTGCACGACCGAACACGATCAGGTCAAGCAGCGAGTTGCAGCCGAGACGGTTCGCACCGTGCACCGACACGCAGGCGCATTCACCCACCGCATAAAAACCCTGCACCACCACATCCGGGCCGGTGCCATGCGGCGCAACCACCTGTCCGTGATAGTTGGTGGGGATGCCGCCCATCATGTAGTGCGCAGTCGGCACCACCGGGATGGGCGCTTTGGACGGATCGACATGCGCAAACTTGAGCGCGATGTCGCGGATGCCGGGCAGACGGTGGCGGATGACCTCATCGCCCAGATGATCGAGCTTGAGCAACACATGGTCACCGTGCGGCCCGCAGCCGCGGCCTTCCTTGATCTCGGTGGCCATCGCGCGCGACACCACATCGCGGCTGGCCAGGTCTTTCGCGGTCGGTGCATAGCGCGGCATGAAGCGCTCACCGTCCTTGTTCACCAGATAGCCGCCCTCGCCGCGCACGCCCTCGGTGATCAGCACGCCCGCACCGTGCACACCGGTCGGGTGGAACTGGAAGAACTCCATATCCTCCAGCGGGATGCCCGCGCGCGCCGCCATGCCGAGGCCGTCGCCGGTGTTGATGTAGGCGTTGGTGCTGGCCGAGAAGATGCGTCCCGCGCCACCGGTGGCGAACAGCGTGGCACGCGCCTGCAGGATCATCACTTCGGAAGTCTCGATCTCCATCGCCACCACACCGAGCACATCGCCGTCCTCGTCGCGGATCAGGTCGAGCGCCTTCCATTCGATGAAAAAGTTGGTATTGGCTTTGACGTTCTGCTGGTACAGCGTGTGCAGCAGAGCGTGTCCGGTGCGGTCGGCGGCGGCGCAGGCGCGCGGCACCGGGTTCTTGCCGTAGTCCTGCATGTGTCCGCCAAAGGGACGCTGGTAGATCTTGCCGCTGTCGAGGCGATCGAACGGCATGCCGAAGTGCTCCAGCTCGTACACCACTTCCGGTGCGGCGCGGCACATGTATTCTATGGCATCCTGGTCACCGAGATAGTCGGAGCCTTTCACGGTGTCGTACATATGCCAGTGCCAGTTATCCTCGTTCACGTTTCCCAGCGAAGCGGCGATGCCGCCCTGCGCAGCGACGGTGTGCGAGCGCGTGGGAAACACTTTGGACAGCACGGCGACCTTGAGCCCGGCCTGCGACAGCGTGAGCGCCGCTCGCATGCCCGCGCCGCCCGCGCCCACCACCACCACATCAAACGTTCTTTTCGATATTGCCATCAGAGACCCCAGAGGATTTGCACTGCCCAGATCACGTACAGGATCAAAGCCAGTATGACCGACACATGGATCAGCAAGCGGACGCTGGCCGGCTTAACGTAATCCATCACGATGTCACGCACGCCTATCCATGCATGATAGAAAAGACTGAGCAGGAACAGCAGCGAGAAGGATCTCATCATGTTGCCGGAGAACAGCTCGGTCCAGACGTCATAGCCGAGCGCCGGCTGTAACAATGCCCAACCGGCCACAGCCGACACATAGACCGCCATCACCACCGCAGTGACGCGCTGAACCAGCCAGTCGCGCAGTCCGTAATGCGCGCCGGTCACGATACGGTTCACCATAGCTTCACCCCCATGACAACGGTCAATGCCAGACTCACCGCCAATACCCAGCGGCTGCTGGCGCGCGCACCGGACAGTCCGTGCAGCAGATGCAGGTCGATCGCCAGATAACGCAGCCCCGCGAAGAAATGATGCAGGAATGCCCACAACATTCCGATCAGCGCCAGCTTCACCAGCGCATGATCGAGATATTCCGCAAGGTTGGTAAAAGTCTCGATGGAGCGCAAACTCTGGTCCAGCATGGCGAGCAACAGGGGCAAAGCCAGAAACAGGATCGCACCTGAAACACGGTGCAGGATGGAGACGTAGCCGGCTAACGGCAACTTGATTTTGTGCAGTGCAAGATGTTTGGGGCGTGTCTTGTTCATGTCCTTTTCCACTACCAAAATCGAGTGCCGCAATCTTACACCCGAAGCGTCGCGTTTAGTATCGATACGGCGATCCGCCACATGCCTTGCGTTTCCGGCTCGGACGATAGATACCAAAATGATATGCAATCGACCTTGCTATAACTTTACATTCGAAGAAAATGCAAACCCATGACTGCTTTCAAAAAACTAAAAACAATCAGGGAATTCGAAAAGGGTCGTATGCCGCATCTGCGCTCTCACGAGGATTTCGACATCGTGATCGAGGTCGGTTATCACGAAGACATGGATAAACCGTTGACGCTGAAATGCCTGCTATTGATGGAGATATCGTCTGCCACTACCGTCCAGCGCCGCGTGCATGCGCTGGTCGAAGCGGGCATCCTCACGCGATCCCGCAGCGAAATCGACCGGCGCAGCGTCGAGCTCGGCGTATCCGGCCAGACGCGCAAACTGATCGATCGCTACGTCAAGATGCTGCACACTCACATATCCAAGTCGGCCTGATATGCACATCAACCTGGCCGACTTCGGCAGCAACGAAGAGATCAAGCAGCACGTCACGCATGCGCTCAGCGCCTACGGCGAGGTGGAGAGTGTCCATATCTTCGAGCCGGCCCCCAGCAATCCGCAGCATATCGTCCTCGCCACCATGATCGATATGGAACAAGCCCGCATCGCCTCCAGCTCGCTCGACCTCCGTTCCTTCGGACACAAGTCACTCATCATCCCCGTCTCCAAGTAACACGCCCGAACGCTTTCTTCCTCTGCACGCGGAACACTGGCAGAATACCCGCCACACCCACCCGCAGGAGGAAACCATGAAAGCGCCCGTCCGTGTCACCATCACTGGAGCCGCAGGCCAGATCGGTTACAACATGCTGTTCCGCATCGCGAACGGCGACATGCTGGGTCGGGAGCAACCCGTCATCCTGCAATTGCTGGATATCACGCCCGCCCAGCAGGCACTGCGCGGTGTGGCAATGGAACTGGAAGACTGCGCCTTCCCCACCCTGCAACAGATCATCACCACCGACGATCCGCGTGTCGCCTTCCGCGACACCGAGGTCGTACTGATGGTCGGCGCCCGACCGCGCAGCAAAGGCATGGAACGCAAGGACTTGCTGGAAGCCAACGGCGCCATCTTCTCCGAACAGGGACGCATCCTGAACGAGGTCGCCGCCCGGCATGTGAAGGTACTGGTGGTCGGCAACCCGGCCAACACCAACGCGCTGATCGCGATGAAGAACGCGCCCGATCTCGACCCGCGCAACTTCACCGCGATGATGCGTCTGGATCACAACCGCGCCATCACCCAGATCTCCCTGAAGCTGTTCCAGCCGATACAGGACATCAAAAAGATGGTGGTGTGGGGCAACCACTCCGGCACGCAGTATCCCGACCTGTCCCACGCGGAGATACGCGGTCGCAAAGTGATCGATGTGCTTAAACAGAACAACTGGGAAGACTGGATCGAGAGCGATTTCATCCCCACCGTGCAAAAGCGCGGCGCGGCCGTGATCGAGGCGCGCGGCCTGTCCAGCGCCGCCAGCGCCGCCAATGCGGCCATCAGCCATATGCATGACTGGCTGCTGCGCTCGCACCACAACGACTGGGTCACCATGAGCGTGCCATCGGACGGTAGCTACGGCATACCCGAAGGCGTGATGTACGGCTTCCCGGTGACCTGCCGCAACGGTCACTATGAGATCGTGCAGGGACTAGCCATCAACGAACTGGGTCGCAAACACATGATGGACAGCCACAAAGAGCTGATGGAAGAACGTTCGCATGTGACGCATCTGCTGGGTTGAAACGCGTACACGGCCGGAATATCCCTAAACTTTATGGGATTCAGGCCGATAGCTGCTCTACATCGCCAGACTTCAGGGGGGGAAGGCATAGCATGCAGAACAAGAACGCGTACGTCTCACAAAAAGAAGTCTCGTTCCCGGCCGGAACGGTACTCATCTCCAAGACAGACACCAAAGGCATCATCACTTATGTGAACGATGCCTTCGTGCACATCTCCGGATATTCCAGAGAAGAGCTGATCGGCAAGAGCCACAACATCGTTCGCCATCCCGATATGCCGCCACAGGCATTCAAGTGGCTGTGGGACACACTGAAGGAAGAACACCCCTGGCGCGGACTGGTCAAGAACCGCTGTAAGAACGGAGACCACTACTGGGTGCAGGCCAACGTGGCCCCCATCATCGAGAATGGCAACATCACGGGATATGTCTCGGTGCGCCGCCCCCCTTCCCGCGACGACGTCGCAGCCACCGAGACGCTGTATGCGAACCTGCGCAACAGCGGCAAACAAATCGTTCCGAAATACGAACGCTACAAATTCAAGAATTGGTCGCTCACCTCCAAGCTGCAATTCCTGATCCAGATGTCGCTGGTGGTTGTACTGGCCGGGGCACAGTTGTTCGTATCCGCCAATCTGCGCGAGGAATCCCGTGTGCTGGCGGAAGAGAAAGGCGCACAAGTCGCCAACGAGATCATCGACGGTGCCAACCTGCTCATGGTGACCGGCCAGATCAGCGAAACAGAGAACCGCAAACTGCTGTTGCACAAGATCAGTACCGGCGTGAACATCAAATCGGTACAGCTGGTTCGCACCCAAGCCGTCGTCGATCTGTACGGCCCCGGACTGCCGGAAGAGCAGATCAAGGACGATGCGCAGCGCGAAGTGATCGCCAGCAAGAAAGCGCGCATCACATTCGACAAGGATGCAAAGGGTTCACCCTACCTGCGCATCATCACACCGTATGCCGCCAGCAAGGACTTTCACGGCACCGACTGTACCGGCTGCCACCAGACCGAGGAAGGTGCCATACTCGGCGCATCGGATGTGACGATAGACCTCTCCCCCGACTACGCACGCATCAACCATATGGAGATGCAGACCGTTCTCGGCCAGATCGCACTGCACATATTCCTGTATTTCTTCATCGGCTACTGCGTCAAACGCTATGTGCGCACGCCCGCCGCCGCCGTGCGCAGCGAGTTCCGCAACATCATGGAAGGTAATCTGGACGGCCATCTGGACATCTCCACGCGGGACGAGATGGGACAACTGCTGTGCGAGATCCAGACCATGCAGACCTATCTGCGCACCACGGTGGACGAGATCGTCACGCCGGTGAAGAAGATCCAGGGCCGCATCACCGATATGGACCAGCGCGTGAGCACGGTGGCCGACAATGCCATGAACGAGCGCGACAACATCCAGCAGATCACGCGCACCATGGAGCAGTTCAGCCTGTCGGTGGAAGAAGTATCCCACATGGCGAACGATTCACTGCAGGATGCCAAAGCCATGCAACGTGTCGTGGAAGAGAACAACCGCAACATGGAGCTGAGCATCGAAGCGACCGGCGAGGTCGCCAGCACGGTGCAATCTTCCAGCAAGACCATCTCCGACCTGGGGCAAGCCATCCAGCGTATCGGCGTCATCGCCGACACCATCAAAGAGATCGCCGACCAGACCAACCTGCTGGCGTTGAACGCCGCCATCGAAGCCGCGCGCGCGGGCGAACAGGGACGCGGCTTTGCGGTCGTTGCAGATGAAGTGCGCAAGCTGGCCGAACGCACCGCCAACAGCACCACGGACATCTCGCGCAACATCGGCGAGATCACAGCCATATCCGACACGGCGGTGACTTCGATGGAGCAGTCCGTCAGCAAGGTGAACCAGAGCATAGAACTGATACGCAAGAACGGGGATGGCCTGAAGGAGATCATGAGCGCCTCGGTCAATGTCGCCTCGCGCGTTGACCATATCGCCAAGGCATCCAGCGACCAGACTGCGGCAGGCAAACAGGTCGCCGAAAGTCTGGAGCGCATCACCGCACTGGTGGAACACAACGCCAGCTCCTCTGCAGAGGCAAAAGCATCCGCCGAAGAACTGGCCAGATCGGCGGTCGAACTGCGCCGTGCCGGCTATCCGCTGACCAAGTGCGGCATGACGGACAACATCGGGGATTAGCGCACTAATTCCTGCTTGCACGCCCCCTCGCTGCGTCCTATGCTTGGCGCATGCAATTCCTCCAAGGGGTCGTCATGCCGAACATACGTCCGCCTGCTGTCGCCGGTTCCTTTTATCCGGCCGATGCCAACATCCTGGCCGCTGATGTGCGCGCCTTGCTGGCCACCCCTGCAGCGAGCAGCCTGACTCCCAAGGCATTGATCGCCCCCCATGCCGGATACATGTATTCCGGCCCTGTTGCCGCCAGCGCCTATGCCAGCCTGCGCACTGTCGCTTCACGCATCCGTCGCGTGATCCTGCTGGGCCCGACCCACCGCGTCCCGGTACACGGCATGGCCCTGCCGGATGCGGACACCTTCTCCACACCGCTGGGCCAAGTCAGGCTGGACACGGATGGCATGCAAGCCATCGCAGCGCTGCCTCAAGTCACCGTCAGTGCGCCGGTGCATGCCTTCGAGCATGCGCTGGAAGTGCAACTGCCCTTCCTGCAGATAGCGTTGGACGATTTCACCCTGTTGCCGCTGGCCGTCGGGGATGCCAGCGCGCAGGAAGTCGCGGAAGTGTTGCAGTTGATCTGGGGCGGCGCAGAGACCCTGATTGTGATCAGTTCTGACCTTTCCCACTATCTGCCTTATGAAGTATCCAAACTAATCGACCAGAAGACCGCTAACGATATCCTGAAGCTGCGCCCCGGCATCACGCATGACGAGGCATGCGGCGCGACGCCGATCAACGGCCTGCTGCTTGCCGCGCGACGGCATCACCTCACCCCGCATCTGCTCGACCTGCGCAACTCGGGCGACACTGCCGGACCGCGCGACGGCGTGGTCGGCTACGCGGCTTTTGCATTTTGCGAGGAGCGTAACCATGAATGAAAAAGATCATGGACTGACTTTGCTGCGACTGGCGCGCGCCGCCATCGCACGCGAGTTCGGTTTCGACTCGCACGACCTGCCGCCCAGTGACTGGCTGGCACAGGAGGGGGCGACCTTCGTGACTTTGAATTTGCACGATCGTTTGCGCGGTTGCATCGGCAGTCTGGAAGCACACCGCCCACTCATAGACGATGTGCGACTCAACGCCGTGGCAGCCGCATTCCGTGACCCGCGCTTCCCGCCGCTGACAAAAGAGGAATTCGCTGCAGTGCAGATCGAGGTCTCCTTGCTCAGTCCACCCGAAGCCATCAGCTTCAAGAACGAGGCAGACGCCCTGGCACAGCTCCATCCCGGACAGGACGGCGTGATCCTTGAGTATGGCCGCAGCCGCGCCACCTATCTGCCGCAGGTATGGGGGCAATTGCCGGAGCCGGCGGATTTCATCGCGCACCTGAAAGAGAAAGCGGGACTGCCGGCCGATTTCTGGTCTGACGACATCCGCCTGTCCCGTTACTGCGTGCGTAAATACAGCGAAGGCGCATAAGGAGCCCTTGAGATGGACGAACCGATCAGCATCGACGAACGCTACCCTGCCCGCTTCTGGCACCGGCTGGATGACGGCCGCATCCAGTGCGATCTGTGTCCGCGCGACTGCAAGCTGCAAGAAGGGCAACGCGGCGCATGCTTCGTGCGGGGCCGCATCGACGATGCGATGGTGCTCACCACCTACGGCCGCAGCTCC
The DNA here is from genome assembly GCA_043827165.1 of Pseudomonadota bacterium. Lineage (GTDB taxonomy): Bacteria > Pseudomonadota > Gammaproteobacteria > Burkholderiales > Gallionellaceae > Sideroxyarcus. Next base: position 330,992 of record JBDRPJ010000001.1, on the reverse strand, counting down.
GGATTCTGTGTGGATCCTGTCGAAAAGAAACCGCTCAACCATTTCTACCCCGGCAGTCGCATCCTGTCGTTCGGTACGGCGGGCTGCAACCTCGCCTGCAAGTTCTGCCAGAACTGGGACATCTCCAAGGCGCGCAGTTTCGACAAACTCGCCGATCAGGCCACACCGCAAGCCATCGCCGACACGGCGCTCGATCTGGACTGCCTGAGTGTCGCCTTCACCTACAACGATCCGGTGATCTTTGCCGAGTACGCGATGGATGTGGCGGACGCCTGCCATGCGGTCGGCGTCAAGACAGTCGCCGTGACGGCCGGCTACATCCATGCACAGCCCAGGATCGAGTTCTACGCCAAAATGGACGCCGCCAACGTCGACCTGAAAGCCTTTACCGACGAATTCTATTTCAAGCAGACCGGCGCACATCTCGGGCCGGTGCTGGAGACCTTGCAATACCTGTGCAAGGAAACCGACGTATGGGTGGAGCTGACAACCCTGCTGATCCCGGGATACAACGACAGCGCCCACGAGATCGGCAAGATGTGCGAATGGATCGCTGAAGAACTCGGGCCGGACGTGCCGCTGCACTTCACCGCCTTCCATCCCGATTACAAGATGACGGACATTCCGGCCACGCCGGCCTTGAAGCTATCGGAAGCCAGACGCATCGGCCATGCAGCCGGCCTGCACCATGTGTATACGGGGAACGTGCATGACACCGCAGGAGGAACGACGCACTGCGCCAGCTGCAAACAGGCGCTCATCGTGCGGGATTGGTATGAGATCCGCGACTATCGGCTCACCGCGCAAGGCAGCTGCCCGCATTGCGGCGAACTGCTCGCCGGACGTTTCGGCATATATCAAAGCCAGCCCGGCACACGGCGCATCCCCGTCCGCATCAGGCGCTGAACTCGTACCTGCTCAAATCAAGGATGCCTGCGCACCGTCAGGCACAGCGTCACAGAATTTTTCGGCAATGGCCGCGAACTCATGCTTGATCCTTTTGAAGGCCGCTACGATATCCGGATCGAAGTGCGTGCCGCTACCCGCATCGATGATCTTCACCACCTCATCGTGATGGATAGCATGCTTGTACACGCGCCTTGATGACACGGCATCATAGACATCCGCCAGCGCCATCAGTCTGGCCGGTATGGGGATGTCCTCTCCGCTCAGTCCGAAGGGATAACCGCTGCCATCCCATTTCTCGTGATGGCCGACCGCGATCTGGCGGGCAATACGCAGGAAGTGGCTCTGGATATTGACTTCACTCTCGGCCGCCGCAATGGCATTGCCGCCAAGCAGCGCATGCTGCTTCATGATCTCGAACTCCTCATCGGTCAATTTCCCGGGTTTCAGCAGGATGTGATCCGGGATGCCGACCTTGCCTACATCATGCAGCGGTGCCAGCTTGAACAGCAGCTCGATGTTCTCCTCGGTAAGGAAGTCCTTGAATCTGGGATGACCATGCAAGTGTTGCGCCAGCAGACGGACATAGTGCTGGGTGCGCCGGATGTGATTGCCGGTTTCGTTGTCGCGCGTCTCCGCCAGCGAAGACAGCGCGAGGATGGTCGCGTCCTTGATCAGCCCGATCTCTTCCGTGCGCTGCCGCAGTTGAGAGGTGCGCTCGCGCACCATTTGTTCCAGTCTTTCCTCGTGCACGCGCAATTCAGCGTTCGCCTTCTCCAGTCTGGCGCGCGCATCTTCGGTGGCATTCTTCTGCGCGCCCAGTTCCAGCAGCAAGGTGTTGTTCTCAAAACGCTGCTGGAGCAGCTGCAGGTAATTCTTGGACAATACCCGGCCGGCAAACAATACGACCATGCTGAACAACAGCAGCATGCCGGCGACCTTCCAGTGCAAGGCATCGTTCTCGGCTGCCACCCGCACCGTCAGCGGCAGCATGATGCCGGCCAGATAAGCGATGGAGGCAGGCAGGTGTACCGAGTTCAGGATCACCGCCGCAGCGACCAGCCCGATCATGATGCTGATCATCATGCCCTGATTGAACAAGTCATGCGGGAAGAACACGACGGCAGCTGCCCCCCACAACAAACCGGAAGCGAGTGCAAAGACGGTGAAATGCTGATGCCAATCTCGACACTGTTCCAGCGCAGAAAGGCTATGCCTGTCTCTTCTCCACTTGGAAAGTTCTACGAAATGCAGCGTGAATGAGGCTGACAACCACAGGACCATCCAGTCCTGATGGCCCAGTTCCCAGTACAACCAGACGAACAAGATCTGCACCCCCATCTGCCCGAGCACCATCACCGGGAACATCTCCATGCGCGTGCGCAGTTGCTCCCGGCAAATCGGCAGACCTTCATGACTCAACGTGAACCCCCAGTCGAACCAACCGGGTGGAAAGTGCTTGGAATGTTTGGTGGTGATGTCCATGATCTCCCCCTTATCCGTATCGCGACACACCCGCATGGGTGTTCCTGTACGGCAAAAGGGATGGGGCCTATGCCATCTCGAACGACAAGTGGAGTTTGGCCAGATTCGACTGATAGCGATCCGAAGCATCCTTGAAGAATCGGCTTCCGCGCACGATGGCCATGGCAGCCTCACGTTTGCCCAGATCGACCAGTAGCAATGCCTGGGACGCCGCCTCGTGGAACTCATAACAGCTTTCATGCAGGTCATTCAGCAAGTTCACATCCGAACAGTGCTTGCCACCCTCGCCGTGCAGCCATTTGCCGACCATGCAGTCTCTACAACAATCATCCGGTAGCTCAGGCTTGTCAGACGAGTAGCCCTGAACATACGCTTCCACCTTGAATCGCTGATTGAGGTGCGACTGGATAGCACGGATGCCGTCGAAACGTTCGATAGTGGGGATGTTGCGCTGAAGCGTATTGCCGACCTGTTTCCACATGATGTGCCTCCTGCAAAAGACCAGATGGGATGGTCATTCTGCGCGGCGGCAACGGCCGATACAATATGCCGAATGGCCTATATATCGGCCTATGCAACAGCCTATATCATCCGCCCATCCTATTGATTCCATGTGGATCATGAAATCACCCGCACCAGCGCGAAGCCCCCGCCGGCTGTACGGAAATTCGTAGTCTGCCCCTGATACAGCCGGGCGGCGATCATCTGGAGATGTCCGTCATACACGTAGCAACGCACGTCATATTTCAAAGACACGGACTCCCCGCCCGAACAGACCTTGCGCTCTCCCGGCACAGCCAGCCGCTGCGCGATGTAATCAGCCTGCATCACCTCTTCGAACACCCGCTTGGTCATCTTGTCGCCGCGATAGGTCCCCTTGCTGCCGTATCCGCTCACCGGTTTGAAGAACCATTCCTTGCGGATAGACCACCAATGTTCCGCGTCTTCGGCGCGCACGATCTCGGTGTGGGGGATACCTTGCTGCAAAGCCATGATGGCTTCCTCCGCCACACCGGCGGCGCGCAACGCGTCCGCATCGGTCAACCAGGCCAGCTTGCGCTTGTCGGCATATTTTGCGTGATGTGCCGGCCCGGGCGTCAGCACCACCTGCCCCATCCCCCAGGCATCGCGGATATGCGGATAGCCTTGCAGGGTAAAGTCGGTGAGGCGGTTGTAGATCATGTCGACGCGCCGCTCGCCGATGTAAAGCGCATCCTCGCGCACATGCAGCGCGCCGGGATCGGCGATGAAAGCGGCGATACCGGCACGCTCGAACAGCTTTTGCGCCAGCAGGAATTCCGCATACAGATATTGCGACTCGGGCTGCTCATCGACGATGGCGATGGTCGCGAGCGGCGCATCGCCGCGCGCCCTGCGCCATTCGTTGCGGAACATGCCGACGAACGTCTGGCCCGGATCAGCCTCGCCCACCGCCTCGCCGTACAGGTTCGCGGCACGCTGGCTATCGATCAGCAGGGCATTCAGGAAAGCGCCGCCCGCGTTGGTGTTGATCTCGATCAGATGCGCGCCCTGCTCGTTCAAGTGGAAGTCGTAACCGTAGAACACGCCGAGCGGCGCACCTTTTTCGGGTTCACCAAGCGCCTGCTCCGCTGCCGCGATGACTTGCTGCATCTGCTGCAGCTGCAGATCGCTGATGAACACCGGCGCTGAAGCGAACAGATGCGGGCAACGTTCCTTGACCAAGCCGTACCAGTCCTCACCTTGCGCCTGCAAGGCACTTTGCAGCGCCCCGGCGTCCATGCCCGCCCAGTCCAGACATTCGCCGTTCAGATGCGCGATGAAGTCCTGATCCACGTCGAAATGTTCTTTTGCCGTATCCGGCGAGTGCGCATCAACCACCGAGCATCGCCTTTTTCAGATCATCCTGCGCCGGTTTGTTGCCCAACCATATCTTCAACAACGCGCGCTTGAATGCCGCGCCTGCGATATTGCCGTACACCTTGCCGTTCAAACTGATCCGCGTGCCAGCGGCCGGTTGGTAATCGAGCGTGATGACGTCCCCCTGCTTGGCCTCGCCAATCTCGTTGAAGATGTCGGCCATCAACATGAGTTGCGCCTTCATCGCCTTCAATTCAGCGCCATCGTGGTTCGCCTGTATGGCTTCGTTGAACGCGCCGTACAGCTTATTGCTACCCAGATCACGCAGCATATGCATCGCGATGCGCTGAGGATGTTCATCGGCGATCACCATGTCTGCAGCCATCTGCTTTTGTGGCAGATACAAGGCGCCGACATAGACCTTGAAGAACCATTTGGTGCGTATGCCCGCCCCGTTCAGCACCAGTGTTTGAGAACCGACCTGCGCTGTATCATTCACCTTGACGCCCGCGACATCAAGCGCCATGGCAGGCATGCACAGCAAACAGACCGCCATGCCCAGCATCACTTTCTTCATCTTCTTACTCCTGAATCCATATAACCCTCTCATAGCGCCTCGAACACGCCGGCGGCCCCCATGCCGGTACCGATACACATCGTCACCATGCCGTACTTTTGTTTATGACGACGCAGACCGTGCAGCAAAGTGGCAGTGCGGATCGCACCGGTCGCGCCGAGCGGATGGCCCAGCGCGATGGCACCGCCGAGCGGATTGACGATATCCGGGTTCAGCCCCACATCGCCGATCACCGCCAGCGATTGCGCGGCGAAGGCTTCGTTCAGCTCTATCCAGCCCATATCGTTGAGCGACAAGCCGACCTGTTTCAGTGCTCGGGGGATCGCCTCCTTGGGGCCGATGCCCATGATCTCCGGCGGCACGCCCGCCACGGAAAAACCGAGGAACTTGCCGATGGGCGTCAGGTTGTAACGCTTCAATGCCGCTTCCGAACACAGCAGCACCGCGCCCGCCCCGTCCGACATCTGCGAACTGTTGCCCGCCGTGACCGAGCCTTTCAGCGCGAACACCGTCTTCAGCTTCGCCAGTGCTTCCAGCGAGGTATCCGCACGCGGGCCTTCGTCCTGCGCGACCATGCGCGCCATCACGTTCACCTCGCGGCTATGCATGCCCGGCACATGCTCTGTGATCTGATAGGGCGTGATCTCGTCCGTGAACTCGCCGTTGTTGATTGCCGCGATGGCACGCAAATGGCTCTGCAAAGCGAAAGCATCCTGCGCCTCGCGCGACACCTTCCAGCGTTCCGCCACCTTCTCCGCCGTCATGCCCATGCCGTAGGCGATACCCACATGCTCGTCCTCGAAGATGGCCGGATTGAACGCCACCTTGTTGCCCATCATCGGCACCATGCTCATGCTCTCTACCCCGGCCGCCAGCATCACATCCGCCTCGCCGAGGCGGATACGGTCCGCCGCCATCGCAACCGCCTGCACACCGGAAGAGCAGAAACGGTTCACCGTCATGCCCGGCACCGTGTTCGGAATACCCGCCAGCAGCAGCGCGATGCGCGCCACGTTCATGCCCTGCTCCGCCTCTGGCATCGCGCAGCCCACGATCACATCGCCGATGCTGGCCGGATCGAGCGACGGCGCCTGCGCCAGCGCACTCTTCAGCACATGCGCCAGCAGATCGTCCGGGCGCGTGTTGCGGAACATACCGCGCGGCGCCTTGCCCACCGGCGTACGGGTGGCAGCGACGATATAGGCTTCCTGAACTTGTTTGCTCATGGCTCGCTCCTGCGGATGAAGTTGGCATGCGGGGTGTCGTCTGCATCATACGTCAGCGCCCCCCTGTGGTAAATCAAGAGACGGAAATGCGAACGCCCCCTCGTCTGAGGGGGCGTTCGTTTGCAAAACGGCGCGCTAGCGCACCGCTGATTCAGCTATCACTTGATCTCGGACAACAGTGCCGGAGATTTGACCAACTGACGCACGCCGTGTGCGTGGTCTTCTTCATACTTGTTCCCCTTGCACCATTCGCCGACAGTCTTGATGTTCAGCTTGGCGCAGGAAGGACGCACGCTCCAGGTCACCTGATACTCGGAGCAGGCGCTCTCGTTGTACTTCGGACCGGTGGTGGAACCCATGAACTCGACCGGCTTGCCGGTATCGGTCGGCAACGCAGCAGCAGATTGGATCTGGTTGAAATCCAGACCGCCTTCAGCCACCAGTGTGTACACCTGGGTCTCCACGCGCAGTTCCGGGTTCGCGCACTTGGCGGAAACGCAGGAACCGAGGCCCTTGCCGCCGGGCACGTCGCAAGTGGTATGCACATAGTGTACTTCGATGGTGTCGCCGGGCTTCAGGTCGCCATGCGCACTCTTGCACACGCCTTCGCCGGACCAGGCCTTCTCTGCCTTGCTCAGCTTCTTGCTGATGTTGCACTGGTAACCGCTGCCGTAACCTTCATGGCCATCACCGGCATATATGGAAAAATCTTTTGCCTTGTGCTCGGCACCTTCATGAAAGTGGATGTTGCACAGATGCATCTCGGATGCCGCCGGAGCCGCCTTGAACGTCACCTTGTTGTCACCGCTCTTGCTGTCGATATCGCGCGGTGTCTGCGGACCAAAGCCAGTACACGTCGGCCCTGCCACTTCGTGGCCATGAGCTTCATGCTCATTCTCGTGACCATGTGAAGCTGCAAAGGCGCTGCCCGAAGCCAGTCCCATAACCAATACCAAACCTGCACAACTCTCCCTGAGTCTTGTCATTGCGTCTCACCCTTAAATGTTCGTTGGAAATGTACAGCTTGTTTTTATATGTGATACCCAACAGCGCGATTGCGGCGCGAGATTCTACAAGCAATTCCGCGAATGATGGGAAGCTTTAGAAGAAGCTAATATTGAACAGGGTGCTCAGTTGAGCAGGCCCACCCCCTTTACGTTCATCGAATTTCCATTCCTCGGATTTTCTAGTTCCGCAACGGCTTCCCACTCTTCAACATATGCTCGATCCTTGCCTGCGTCTTGTCGGTGGCGAGCAACTCCATGAAGTGTTTGATCTCCAGGTCGAGCAGCCATTGTTCGTCCACCATCGAGCCCGCTTCCACATCGCCGCCGCATAAGGTGTCGGCGACGCGACAGCCGATGTCGTAGTCGTGTTCGGAGATGAAGCCGCCGGCGAGCATGTTGACCATGGCAGCTTTCAGGGTGGCGGTGCCGGTGCGGCCGGCGACCATGATCTGGCGCTGGTGCAGCGGCGGACGATACGCCGTGGCGTTGAGCGCTTTGGCTTCTTCCTTTGCGATGTGCAGCAGTTCGAATCGGTTCATCACGATGCGGTCGGACGGTCTTAGGTAACCCATCTCTCTTGCCAGCTCGGCACTCTTGGCGACTTCGCCCATGGCGATATGCTGGAAGTAGCGGCGCACGAAGGGGAAGATGTCGATGCGGTTGTCGCTGGAGTAGCGCTGTGCTTCCTGCGAGGCGCGTTGCGCCATCTCCTTGCAGCCGCCACCGGCGGGCAGCAGACCGACGCCGACCTCGACCAGACCGATGTAGCTTTCCAGTGTGGCGACGATGCGCGAACAGTGGATGGAGAACTCGCAACCGCCGCCGAGTGCGAGGCCGTCCACGGCGGCGATGGTGGGCACCTGCGCGTATTTGAGGCGCATCGAGGTGCGCTGGAACTTGGCCACCACCTCCTGCACCTTGGGCACGTTGCCGGTGGCAGCGTTGAGGATGTCGCCCACCCCACCGCCGCCCGCCGCGGTGTATTTGACGCGATTCACCGCGCCCTTAAGCTTGCCGAACATGCCGCTGTCCGGCGCCTCCTGCACGCCCTGCATCAGTTGCAGCAGGTTGGCGCCCGCCGAGAACGGCGGCTCGGTCTGCCACAGGATGAGCGCGGAGAAATGCGCCTCGGCTTCGTCTACCGCGCGCAGGATACCGTCCAGCACTTCGTTGCTGACGGTGTGCATCTTGGTCTTGAAGCTGAGGATGGCGATGCTGTCGCCGGTGTGCCACAGGCGCACTTCGTCGGTTTCGAACACGGTCTCGCCGTACTGGCGCACTTCGCCGATGAGGTGATCAGGGAACAACTGGCGATGGTAGACGGACAAGGTCGAACGCGGCTGCATGGTGCGGGTGGCGGGGGTATAGGCGCCCTGCGCCGTATGCACGCCGTTGCGCAGCGGATCGGCGGCCCACACCGGTAGCGGCGCGGACGCCATCGCCTTGCCGGCGGCGATGTCCTCCGCGATCCAGCCGGTGACCTGCTGCCAGCCGGCGGCCTGCCAGATCTCGAACGGGCCGTTGTCCCACCCGAAGCCCCAGCGCACGGCGAAATCGAGGTCGCGCGCGTTGTCGGCGATGGTTTCCAGATGCAGCGCGCAGTAATGGAATACGTCGCGGAACACCGCCCACAGGAACTGCGCCTGCGGAAGCGGGTTGTTGCGCAGGCCGGCGAGTTTCTTGGCCCAGTCGCGTTCGCGCAGGATGGCTTTCACACCGTCTTCCACCTTGGCATCCGACAACTTGTATTCGCGCGTGTGCAGGTCAAGGACGTGGATCTCCTTGCCGATCTTCTGGTAGATGCCGCGTTTGCTCTTCTGCCCGAGCGAGCCCTGATCGACCAGATACTGAAACCAGCCCGGCAGTTCAAAATGTTTATGCCACGGGTCTTCGGTGAGGTTCTCGCGCATGGTGTTGACCACATGTGCGAACACGTCCAGACCCACCACATCCAGCGTGCGGAAAGTGGCGCTCTTGGGGCGACCGAGATAGCGCCCGGTCAGCGCATCCACCATATCGAAGCCAAGATTGAACGCGGCCGCATGGTGCTTGGTGGCGAGCATGGAGAACACGCCGATGCGGTTGGCGATGAAGTTGGGGGTGTCCTTGGCGCGCACCACGCCCTTGCCCAGCGTGGAGACAAGGAAGGTCTCCAGTTCGTCCAGCAGTTTCGGCTCGGTGCCCTTGCACGGGATCAATTCCACCAGGTGCATGTAACGCGGCGGGTTGAAGAAGTGGATACCGCAGAAGCGGTGGCGCAACTGTTCGGGGAAGGCTTCGGCCAGCGTGTTGATGGACAGGCCCGAGGTGTTGGTGGCAAAGATGGCGTTCGCGTTCACGAACGGTGCCACCTTGCGGTACAGGTCGGACTTCCAGTCGATGCGTTCGGCGATGGCTTCGATGATGAGGTCGCAGCCGCGCAGTTTTTCCAGATGCTGTTCGTAATTCGCCGCTTCGATGTAGCTGATGCGCGATGGTGATGAGATGGGTGCGGGCTCGAGCTTCTTCAAACCGGCCAGCGCCTTGTTCACATTGCCGTTCGGGTCGCCCTCTTTCGCGGGCAGTTCGAACAACAGCGTCTCGACATTGGCATTGACCAGATGCGCGGCGATCTGTGCGCCCATCACGCCGGCACCGAGCACGGCGACTTTGCGGATCTTCAGATGATTGCCCATCGCATTCCCCTCAACATTAAGCAGAGAAAACGGCAGGGCGTTCACCCCGCCGCTCTCGACCTGAAAATTAGAACTTGTATCCGTACTGCACACTGACGATATCCACGCTGCTGCTGTAGCTGCCGACCAGATAACCCTTGCCGGCCAAGTCAGCATTCGCCGATGCACTCTGATTCATGACACCGCTCTTCACAAACAGGTGTGCATAGCCAAAATCGATCGTTCCCGCTTGGCCGGTTTTGTACTGCCCTCCCAGTGCCAGCCAAGTGCGGTCGGCATCCGGGATGCGCACCGTGCGGTAGGCATCCGACACCGGCGCCTGGTCGAAGGCAAGCCCTGCACGCGCGGTCCACTGTTCGCTGTAGTGATAACTGGTGCCGACGGAAACGCGCCAGGTGTCTTTCCAGTTCTCGGGGGTCGCGGCGCCCAGCGACGTACCGTTTGTTTTCTTCACATCCAGCGTTTTGAACACGCTCCAGCCGGTCCAGGTCGCATCGGCCATCACTTCCAGCTTGTCGCCGTACTGGTGCACCGCGCTCATGGAGAAGGAATCCGGCATGGTGATATCCAGCGTGACAGCCTGATCCGGCAGCGCAGCGGCCAATGCGGCTGGACGGTTGGCGAACTTTACGTCACCCGAGAGTTTGTATTTGATCTGGGAACGGTAGGCCGCCCCGACGCGCGTCTTCGGGCTGAGATTGAACAAGGCCCCGAAGTTATAGCCCCAACCGCTGTCGCTGCCTGTGAGGGTACTGAGGCCTTCCAGATTCGGAATGGCCGTTGCACCGGAAGTGGCCTGATAAATAGCGGCGCTGTAATTCACCCTGTTAGTCAGCTCGCCGGAGATATGCTGGTAGCTCAAACCCGCGCCGACGCTGAGCGTATCGCTCACGTCATAGGAGATCGACGGATTCAGGTTGATGGTCTGGATCTTGGATTTGACCGCCTGGAAGCGCCCCATCCAGGTCGCGTCGTAGTCAGTCTGCAAACCGAACGGGGCATTGATCCCTATCCCGGCATGCATCTTGTCGTCGATCTGACGGGTGTAATACATGTTGGGCACGAATGCCATGCCGCCGGCATCGCCCCCCGTGCCCGTGCCTGCTGTCTGCAGCGGTGCCAGACCGGAGATCGTTCCGCTGTACTGTGCGGAAGGTTTGATGAACGCGCCGCCGACGGAGATCTGCGAGTCGTCCAGGCGCGACATACCGGCGGGATTGTAAAAGACTGTCGCAGCATCTTCCGCAGACGCCGCCCCGCCGGCGAATGCATTACCCAGTCCGCTGCCTTGCTCGATCAGCGCAAAACCGGATGCACACGCCTGGCCTGCCATCAACATCAAGACACCAGACACCAGCACTCCAACCTTCGTTTTTCTAAGGATCATTATTTTTCTCCCTGATTTATTAATAACCAATCCCTGCCTTCCAACAACCCCGACTAAACCGCCGGCAACGGCCGAGGCTTGCGATCCTCGCCTACCGCGACATAGGTCAATTGCGCCTCCGTCACCTGATGACAGGTTGGATTCTCCGGATCGCGCTGCACGTAGACTTCCACATCCACGGTGATGGACGTGTTGCCGGTTTTGACGATCCTTGTGTAGAAACTCACGATGTCGCCGACGAAGATCGGCTGCTTGAACACGAAGGAATTCACCGCCACGGTCACCACCCGCCCTTTGGCGCGGTGCACGGCCGGGATGCTGCCGGCGACGTCCACCTGCCCCATCAGCCAGCCGCCGAAGATGTCGCCGGTGTAGTTGGCATCGGACGGCATGGCCGCCACGCGCAGGGTCGGCTCACGATCGGGCAATGATGTGACGGGGGTGTTCATGCTCAGTGTCCTTCGTAGAGTGCATCGATCTCGCGCGCGAATCTCGCCATGATCTTGTCGCGCTTCATGCTCAACTTGGGTGTGAGCAGGCCGTTGTCTATGGTCCACGGTTCGGTCAGTAACAACACGCGGTTGACCTTGGCATAGCCGGGGAAGGCACGGATGTTGCGCGCGATACGGCGCAGCAATTTTGCTTCCACGTTGCTGTCGGTGAGCGATTCCGGCATGTCCGGCCTTACGCCGACCTTGGCCGCGATGTCCGGCCACACCACGGGGTTGAGCACCACCAGCGCGACCAGATAGGGTTTGCCTTCACCGAGGATCATCGCCTGATCGATCAGCGGATCGTGCAGGATGGCCGCTTCCATATCCGCGGGCGGGATCTTTTCACCGTTGCCCATCACGATGATCTCTTTCAGGCGGCCGGTGATGTACACGTGGCCGGTCTCGCTGATGCGCGCGATGTCGCCGGTGTTGAGCCAGCCGTCATCGTTGATCATCGCCTTGGTCGCCTCGGGATTGTTCCAGTAGCCCATCATCACGTTCGGGCCTTTCACCAGCAGCGCGTTCTGCGCACCCAGTTTTACCTGCACGCCGCGTATCGGCTGGCCCACGCTGTCGGGGAAGTTGCTATCCAGATGGTTGCCAGTGACGATGGGGCTTGTCTCGGTCAGGCCGTAACCCTGCACCACCGGCAGGCCGAGTCCGACGAACATGCGCGAGATGTCGGCATCCAGCGCGGCACCACCGGTCACCGCCGTACGCAGTCGTCCGCCCAGACGTGTCAGCAGTTTCTGCGCCACCAGTTTGTCCAGCAGTGGCCACAGCAGGAAAGAGAGCTTCCAGGGACCGCGCCCCTGTTCATGTTCGAAGCGCGCCCAGCCCACCTCGACCGCCAGATCGAACAGCTTCTTGCGCAGCGGCGGGCCTTCTTCCAGCTTGGCGCTGATCGCCGAATGGATGCGCTCGTAGATACGCGGCACCGAGATGAGGATGGTGGGGCGTATGGTTTGCAGGTCTTCTGACAACAAGGGGATGGAACGTGCGTAAGCGACTGTCGCGCCGGTCATCACTTGCAGGTAATAGCCGCAGGTGCGCTCGAAGGTGTGCGACAGCGGCAGGAAGGACAGCAACAGATCGTCATCGTAGAGCGCGAAGGTGCCCAGCGCGGAGTGCGCGTTGCTCAGCATGTTGCGGTGACTGAGCATCACGCCCTTGGGTTTGCCGGTGGTGCCGGAGGTGTAGATGATGCTGGCCAGCTCGCCCAGCTCGCACGGCACGGGCGCTTGCAACTCGGCGGCAGACGGCAAGACATGCGCTGCCGATATCAGACGCGAGTCGTCGCTCTTTACCTCGTCCAGCGAGATAAAACGCTGCACACTGGGCATCAGCGATTTCACGGCGTTCAATTCCTGCCATTGCTCGGCGGTCTCGAACAGCAACACCTTGGCCTGCGCATCGTTCACGATGTAGGCGATGTTCTCGGCGCGATCCACCGTGTACAGCGGCACGGTGACCAACCCCAGCGACATGGCCGCCTGATCGAACATCACCCATTGCGGACAGTTGCGCAGCATGAGCGCCACGCGGTCGCCCTTCTGCAGACCTTCCCTGGCCAGCGCCGCCTGCCAGCGCGCCACTTCTGCAAACATCTGACGCCAGCTCAGACTCACCCATTCGTTCAGGTTCGCATCGAAATAACGGTAGGATTCTTTATCCTGCGAGCGCCTTACCCGTTCAAGGAACAAGCCGTGCAGCGTCCCCGCCTGATCCGGCGTGATCACGTCTACGTTGTCTGGTGTCGTCATGGCGCTCTCCCCTTATTGTTATTTCTGCAAGAACAAGTCATCAAACAGCCTCCCCCCCGGACTGACTGAGTAGTGCTCGAAGTCACTCACCCCTTCTTCGCGCAACACTTCCTCGTCGATGAAGAAATTGCCGCTGCAGGTATCGCTGGAACGCATCAGGATGGCATGCGCGGCATCAGCCACGATGGCAGGTTTACGAGAGGCGTGCAGGATCTCTGCGGGGAAGTTGTATTCGATGGCGGCCGTGGCGATGGTGGTGCGCGGCCACAGGCAGTTGCAGGCGATGCACGCTGCCGCAAACTCGCGCCCCAACCCCATGGTCACCATGCTCATGCCGTATTTGGAGATGGTATAGGCCACATGCGGCGCGAAATTTTCCGGCCCCATGTTCAGCGGCGGCGACAGCGTGAGGATGTGCGGATTCACTGCCTGCTGCAGATGCGGGATACAGGCCTGCGAAGCAAGGAAGGTGGCGCGCATGTTCACGCCCCACATCAAATCAAGGCGCTTGGCCGGTGTCTGCAAGGTCGGCGTGAGACTGATGGCACTGGCGTTGTTGACCAGCACATCAATGCCGCCGAAATGCGCGGCGGCCTGTTCGACCGCATCGTGGATGGCCTGCTCGTCGCGCACATCCAGCTGCAAGGCCAGTGCCTGCCCGCCCACCGCGACCACCTCCTCCGCCACGCTATGGATGGTACCCGACAGTTTGGCATGCGGCTCGGCCGTCTTGCCGGTGATGATCACCTTCGCGCCGTCGCGCGCGCAACGCAAGGCGATCTCCCTGCCGATCCCGCGACTGGAACCGGTGATGAAGACCACCTTGTCGCGCAGGCTGCTCATCCGTTCGCCTGCAGTTGTCGCGCGTCGAAATCGTCGACCATGATCACCTTGCGTCGCAGCATGTAATCACGTTCCAGCTGTATCGCCTGTTCCGCCGTGATGATGCCGAGATCACGCGCCTCGACGATACGCGCCATCTCGTCCATCGCTTTGAGCTTGCCTGCCTTGGCTTCTTTTTCCAGCATGGCCTGCAGCGGTTCGCACGCCAGCGTGCTGGCCAATGCCGCTTCCAGCGCACCGACCGCATCCTGCTCGTCGTACTTGATGTACATGCCTGCGGTGAGCCGGTCGCGCGCCTCACCGGGCTTCAACATCAGCGCGGCCACCTGGTGACCCCGGTCATCGGAAGGCGGTTGGCGGCACTGGCCCAGCGGGAATACGACCAGACGCAGCAGCAGCGCGAAGAAACGGTTCGGGAAATTCTGCATCACGCCGTCGAACGCCGTCTGGATGCGATACAAGCCGTCTTCCATCGCCCAGTGCAACAGCGGCTCGTCGGCCTGCGGACGACCGTCGTCCTCGAACTTCTTCAATACCGCCGAGCACAGATAGAGGTTGCTCAACACATCCCCCAGACGCGCCGAGAGCTTCTCCTTGCGCTTCAAGCCGCCGCCCAGCACCAGCATGGCGATGTCCGCCGCGAAGGCGAACGATGCCGCATAACGCGTCAGCAACTGGTAGTAACGGTGCGTGGGCGCGCCGGTCGGCACATAGATCAGACGCCCGCCGGTCAATCCGTACAGCACCGAACGCACCGCGTTGCTCAGACTGAAACTGATGTGAGCGAAGAAAGCCTGGTCGAAATTCAGCGAGGCACGTTCGGCGTTCTGGTCATGTGCGGCCTGCATCTCCTTCAGCACATAGGGATGGGAACGCACCGCGCCCTGCCCGAAGATCATCAGGCTGCGCGTGAGGATGTTCGCGCCTTCCACCGTGATGCCGATCGGCGTCTGCTGGTACATGCGCGCCAGATAGTTGTCCGGTCCCATGCAGATGCCCTTGCCGCCGTGCACGTCCATCGCGTCGTTGATCACCATGCGACCGCGCTCGGTGCAGTGATATTTGGCGATGGCCGACACCACCGAAGGCTTCTCGTGCAGATCGACCGCCAGCGCCGTCATGCGTCGCGTCGCGTCCATCACATAGGTATTGCCGCCGATGCGCGCCAGCGCCTCTTCCACGCCTTCGAACTTGCCGACCGGCATGTGGAACTGTTTGCGCACGCGGCCATAGGCGCCGCTGCTGCGCGCCGCCAGCTTGGCTCCGCCCACCGCACTGGCCGGCAGCGAGATGGAACGCCCCACCGACAGACAATCCATCAGCATGCGCCAGCCCTGGCCGATGCGCGGCATGCCGCCGATGATGTACTCCATCGGGATGAACACATCCTTGCCCACCGTCGGGCCGTTGAGGAATGCGGAGTTGAGCGGGAAGTGGCGGCGACCGATCTGCACACCGGGCAAGTCGGTCGGGATCAGGGCCAATGTGATACCCATGGATTCTTCCGCACCCAATATATGCTCCGGGTCATACAGCTTGAATGCCAACCCCAGCAAAGTCGCCACCGGTGCCAGCGTGATGTACCGCTTCTCCCAGTTGAGGCGTATACCCAGTACCTGCTGACCATTGAATTCGCCATGACACACGATGCCGCTATCCGGGATCGCCCCCGCATCGGAACCTGCGAACGGGCCGGTCAGCGCGAAACACGGCACTTCCAGCCCCTGCGCCAGACGCTTCAGGTATTTGTCCTTCTGTTCCGGCGTGCCGTATTTCAACAGCAATTCTGCCGGCCCCAGCGAGTTCGGCACCATCACCGTCACACCTGCCGTACCGCTGCGCGAAGACACCTTGGTCACCACCGCAGAGTGCGCCTGCGCCGAGAACTCCAGCCCGCCATACTCCTGCGGGATGATCATGCCGAAGAAACCCTTGTCCTTGATGAACTGCCACACCTCTGGCGACAGGTCCTGCCGGATGTGGGTGATGTCCCAATCGTCCAGCATGCCGCACAGCTGCTCCACCTCGTTGTCGAGGAAAGCCTGCTCGCGTTCGGAGAGGCCGGTCTTGGGCATATCCAGCAGCTTGCTCCAGCGCGGACGGCCACTGAACAATTCGCCGTCCCACCACACCGTACCGGCGTCCAGCGCCTCCTGCTCGGTCTGCGAGACCTGCGGCAATATCTTGCGGAAGATTTTCAATATGAAGTTGCTGATCAGCCGGCGGCGCAGCCAAGGCACGCCGAACACCAGCACAAAGATGACCAGCGCGAGATAGATGTTCTTCAGGGCCCCGTCGGAGATGCGGCTCTCGACAGCGATCACCGGCACCAGCACCAGCAAAGCGAACAGCCAGCCCCAGATCGAGGATCGGAAGAATGCCAGTAAAAGGAAGACAGCAAGGACTACCACCGTGATCGTTATCGCCATTTTCCAACCTCATTTATTGTTATGCGGAATTGGGTTGAACTTTACCCCCATCGCGCCCCCCGCGACAATGGTTATATATATGTGCACCGGACAGAAACCATGTCAGCAACTCATTGACTAAGCGCTCGGCTTTACCCACACTGTCTGCCATGTCCATGCGATCCAGAAAATTCATCGCCGTACTTCTGCTGCTGTGGCTGCCGCTGTTCAGCGCCAGCGCCGTGGCGGAGTCGCTCGCCATGCAATTGCAGCGCGGCGATTGCCATGAGTCTTCGGAGATGATGATGAGCATGTCGCACGACGACATGATGGATCACGGCATGATGCAACACGAGATCATGCAGGCAAGTGACGCGGAGGAATCCTCTTGCACCTCCTGCGCGATCTGCCATGTGGCCGGCTCCGCATTCCTCGATGCGCCTGCTGTTGCACTGCAATACATCGAGATCGCCTCGCAGGCGGTCAGTTTCACCCCCGAGACTTTCGTCTCCCATCATTCCGCACCGCTGGTTCCGCCTCCTCTCGTTGCCGCTTAATGCGGGACAAGTCCGTCTGTTGAATCCGTAGCACCCCACTCGTCCCGCTTCGTGCGGCTACCGTTCGCGGTCGTCCGCCTGCACCTTCATTGCGATCAGGAAGCGGAACATGAGACACGTATCGATATTCTTCACTTTGCTTGGCGCGTTGTGGCTGACGCCAGCCTTAGCCGAGCAACCATTGGGGGGCGACCTCGACGGGCTGCTCGCCTATGCACGCGAACACAATCCGGAACTGGCAGCAGCACAGCATGACGCCACGGCCGCGATGCAGAGCAGCGAATCGTCCGACACCTTGGCCGACCCGCTGTTGCGCATCGAACCTATGGATGTGACTAACGGCAATCCCTCAACCAAGCTCACGCTGATGCAGAAGCTGCCCTGGTATGGCACACGTGATCTGCGACATGAAGTTGCCACTGCGCGCAGCGAAGAAGCCGATGGAAAGGTCGCTGCCACATGGGCCGATCTCTCGACGCGCATCAAACAGGCTTACGCCCGTTTCTACTACAACATCGGTAGCGAACAACTGACGCAGCAGACACTGGACTTGCTGAACGGACTGGAGCAGGTCGCGCGGACGCGGTACGCAAACGGACTCGGCCAGCAACAGGACGTCATTCGTATCCAATTGGAGCAGACACGTTTGCAGGCCGAATTGATCGCCGTGCAGAACGCGCACCACCACAGCCATGTGCGACTGAATGCCCTGCTCTCCCGACCCGGCAATGCCGCATTGGCAGAGCCCGCCGCACTGCGCCTCATGCCGACGCCCGCGCAACTGGATGAAGCCACCCTGCTCGAACGGCTGGATGCGCGCAACCCGCAACTGCGCATGGCCGACGCCAGCCTGCGCGCCGCCGACCGCCAGCGCGAACTGCAATATGCCGACCTCTATCCGGACGTGACGCTGGGCATCGCACCGACGCGCACGAACGGCAGCTTCTCGCGCTGGGACCTGATGCTGGAACTGAACATCCCGCTGCAGCAATCCACCCGCCGCGCACGCGAAGGCGAGGCGGAAGCACGACTGTCTGCGGCAAGCAGCCGCAAGCAGTCACTACTGGAACAGAAGCGCGCGGCACTGTCCGAAGCACTGTCCGCACTGGAGACCGCCCGCCGTACCGAACAACTGATCGCCACCCGCCTGCTGCCGCAGGCACAACTTTCTCTGGATGCCACGCTGGCTGCGTATGAGACCGGCAAGTCCGGCTTCGCCATGCTGATCCAGGCTCAACAACAACTGCTGACCATCCGTCAGCAACGGCTGCGCGCGCAGACCGACATGCAACTCGCGCTGGCCGATATCGAGAACCTGCTGGGAGAATCACTATGAATGACAAGATCAAATTCGCGCTGGGCGGACTGCTGCTCGCCCTCGTCGCATTCGGCGGCTACTGGTATGGAAAGTCCAGTACCGAGTCCGAAGTGCCGAGTGCCGAGAACAAAGCGGAGCGCACGCTGCTCTACTACCGCAACCCGATGGGTCTGCCCGACACCTCGCCGGTACCCAAGAAAGACTCGATGGGCATGGACTACATCCCGGTGTATGCGGGCGAGGAAACGGAGGACAAGGAAGGCTTCAGCGTCAGTGCCGCCAAGGTGCAAAAGCTGGGCGTGCAGAGTGAAGCGGCAGCGATGCGCGAGCTGGGTGCCAGCCTGCGCCTGAACGCGCGCATCGAAACCGACGAGCAACTTCTCTACACCATCGCCCCCAAGTTCGAAGGCTGGGTGGAGACGTTGCACGTCAACACCACCGGTCAATCCGTGCGCAAAGGTGAAGCTCTGTTCGAGGTGTACAGCCCGGAACTGGTTTCCGCCCTGCGCGAACTGGAACTGGCTAAACAAGGTCTGTCATCGCTGAAGGAAGCTGATGCAGAAGCGCAGCAGAGCATGCAACGTCTGGTCGACGCCAGCGCCGCGCGCCTGAAGAACTGGGACATCGCCGGTGCGCAACTGCAGGGAGACCGCATCACCTACTACGCCCCTGCCAACGGCATCGTGCTGGAGAAGAAAGCCATCGCAGGCATGCGCTTCATGCCCGGCGAGACGCTGTACCGCATCGCCGATCTGTCCACACTGTGGGCCATCGCCGACGTGCCGGAGCAGGACATCGGCAAACTCCGCCGGGGCGACACGGCACAGGTCACGGTGGAGGCTTACCCGGGCCGCACCTTCGAAGGCAAAGTGGATTTCATCTATCCCACCCTGAACGAGATTACGCGCACCGGGAAAGTGCGCATCGTACTGCGCAATGCGAACGGTGCACTCAAGCCGTCTATGTATGCGCATGCGCAGATCACGGTCGGCAAGGCAGCCAAGGTGCTGACCGTGCCGACCTCGGCGGTGATCGACAGCGGCACGCAGCAGACGGTGCTGCTGCGTCTGGACGAAGGTCGCTTCGCGCCGCGCGTCGTCACGCTGGGCCAGCGCAGCGACAACTATGTGGAAGTCACCGACGGCCTGACGGAAGGTGAACAAGTGGTCACCCGCGCCAACTTCCTGCTCGATTCCGAGAGCAACCTGCAAGCGGCATTCAGCGGCATGGGCGACACCCCGACCCCTCAGAAAGCCAGGACGGTCGGCCATGGCGCGACCGGCGTGCTGGAGGAAGACTACGGCGACGGCAACGTGAGTATCACCCACGAACCCATCCCCTCGCTCAAGTGGCCCAGCATGACCATGGACTTCGCGCTGGCGAATCCGTCACTGGCGGCGAATCTGAAACCGGGCAGCGCCATCGAGTTCGAGATCGTCGAACGTGGGCAAGGCGAATGGGTGATCACCAAGCTGCAAGCACAGCATGAGGGGCACTGACATGAAGACCTCCAAACCATCCCTCACCGTCATTCCGGCGCAGGCCGGAATCCAGTCGATTGAATATCACCCGACCAGCGGGACCACAGCGGGTATTGTCCGCTGCGCGGAATGCTTGTTATGGCTGGATTCCGGCCTGCGCCGGAATGACGGAACGAATGGAGGCCAACCATGCTGAACTCCATCATTGAGTGGTCGGCGAAGAACCGCTTCCTGGTTCTGCTCGCCACCCTGTTCATCACGCTGGCGGGCATCTATGCGCTGCTGAAGACGCCGCTGGACGCGCTGCCCGACCTGTCCGACGTGCAGGTGATCGTCTATACCGAATATTCCGGACAGGCACCGCAAGTGGTCGAGGATCAGGTGACGTATCCGCTCACCACCGCGATGCTGGCGGTGCCGAGATCAAAAGTGGTGCGCGGCTTCTCCTTCTTCGGCGCGTCGTTCGTGTATGTCATCTTCGAGGACGGCACCGACATCTACTGGGCGCGTTCGCGCGTGCTGGAATATCTGAATCAGGCGGCGGGCCGTCTGCCGCGCAGCGTGTCGCCGCAACTGGGGCCGGACGCGAGCGGTGTGGGCTGGGTGTACCAGTACGCGCTGCTCAGCGAGAAGCATGACCTCGCCCAACTGCGCACCCTGCAGGACTGGTATTTGCGTTATCAGCTGACCAAGGCGCAAGGCGTAGCCGAGGTTGCGAGCATCGGTGGGCAAGTGCAGCAATATCAGGTCACCGTCGATCCGGTGAAGCTGCGCGCCTACGGCATCCCGCTGAGCCGCGTGTCGCAGGTGATACGCGACGGCAACCGCGACGTCGGCGGACGCGTGCTGGAGATGGCCGAGACCGAATACATGGTGCGCGGACGCGGTTATCTGCGCGGCAAGGCAGACATCGAGATGCTGGTGGTGAAAGCGGATCGCGGCACACCGGTGCTGTTGCGCGACATCGCGCACATCGAACTCGGCCCGGACAGTCGGCGCGGCATCGCGGAACTGAACGGCGAAGGCGAAGTGGTGTCCGGCATCGCCATGGCGCGCTACGGTCAGAACGCGCTGGAGGTGATCGCCAACATCAAGCAGAAGATCGCCGAAGTGTCCGCCGGTCTGCCGGACGGGGTGAGCATCAAAGCGGTGTACGACCGCTCGGAGCTGATCCAGCGCGCCATCGCCACACTGAAACACACGCTGCTGGAAGAAGGGCTGATCGTAGCACTGGTGTGCATGGTGTTCCTGATGCATGCACGCAGCGCACTGGTCGCCATCGTGATGCTGCCCATCGGCGTGCTGATGGCCTTCATCGCCATGCGCGCGCTGGGCCTCAATTCCAACATCATGAGTCTGGGCGGCATCGCCATCGCCATCGGCGCGATGGTGGATGCGGCGATCGTGATGATCGAGAACGCGCACAAGCATCTGGAACGCATGAAGGATGAGTCATCGCGCTTCGATGCCATCCTTGCCGCGTGTAAGGAAGTCGGCCCCTCCCTGTTCTTCTCGCTGCTCATCATCACCGTCTCCTTTCTGCCAGTGTTCACACTGGAAGCGCAGGAAGGCAGACTGTTCGCGCCACTGGCCTACACCAAGACCTTCGCCATGGCCGGCGCGGCGCTGCTGTCGGTGACGCTGGTGCCGGTGCTGATGCTGCTGTTCATCAAGGGGCATATCCGGCCCGAGGCCGAGAATCCGCTCAACCGCTGGATGATCGCCGCCTACCGCCCGCTCATCCACTGGGTGCTGGCGAAAAAGAAAGCGACGCTGGCAATCGCAGTAGCGGTGATGGGCTTGAGCATCTATCCCGCGATGAAGCTGGGCAGCGAGTTCATGCCCACGCTGAACGAGGGCACACTGTTCTACATGCCCACCGCCCTGCCCGGTCTGTCGGTGACAAAGGCGGCGGAACTATTGCAGACGCAAAACAAGATCATCAAGAGCTTCCCCGAAGTCGCATCGGTGTATGGCAAGGCGGGACGCGCGGGCACCGCCACCGACCCGGCACCGATGGAGATGTTCGAGACCGTCATCAACCTAAAACCACAAGAGGAATGGCGCAAGGGCATGGATACCGACAAGCTGATCGCCGAACTGGACAAGGCGCTGCAGTTCCCCGGCGTGGCGAACTCGTGGACGATGCCGATCAAGGCGCGCATCGACATGCTCTCCACCGGCATCCGCACACCCATAGGCATCAAGGTGTTCGGCAAGGACCTGAATGAGATGGAGCGACTGGCCAAGCAGATCGAGTCCGTGGTGAAGACCATCCCCGGCACCAGCTCCGCCTATGCCGAACGTATCACCGGCGGCTACTACCTCGACATCACACCGGATCGTGCCGCGCTGGCACGCTACGGATTGAGCATGGGCACGGTGCAGGACGTGATCGCCTCGGCATTGGGCGGTGTGAACGTCACCACCACGGTGGAAGGGCTGGAACGCTTCGGCGTCAATGTGCGATACCCGCGCGAACTGCGCGACTCGCCCGAGAAGATCGCGCGTGAGGTGCTTGTCACCACGCCGGACGGCGCGATGATCCCGCTCGGCCAACTCGCCAGCGTACGCATCAGCAAAGGCGCGCCTTCCATCCGCACCGAGAACGCCCTGCTCTCCGCCTACATCTATGTGGACATCCGCGAGCGCGACATCGGCTCCTATGTGGCCGAGGCGCGCCGTGCGGTGAACGAACAGGTGACCTTCCCGCCCGGCTACTACGCCACCTGGAGCGGCCAGTTCGAATACATGGAACGCGCCATCGCCAAGATGAAGATCGTCATCCCGGTCACGCTGCTGCTCATCTTCCTGTTGCTGTATCTCAACTTCCGCCGCGTCACCGAATCCCTGATCGTGATGCTGTCCGTGCCGTTCGCGCTGGTCGGCGGCGGGTGGCTGTTGTGGCTGCTGGATTACAACCTGAGCGTCGCTGTCGCGGTCGGCTTCATCGCGCTTGCCGGTGTGGCGGCCGAGACCGGCGTGGTGATGCTGATCTATCTGGAGAAGGCCTGGCAGGAGGTGCAGGCCCACTGCACAGAGGCTGGCCGCGCGCCCTCTGCACAGGATCTGTATACCGCCATCATGGAAGGTGCAGTCGAACGTGTGCGCCCCAAGATGATGACCGTGGTCGCCATCATGGCCGGTCTGCTGCCCATCCTGTGGAGCAGCGGCACCGGCTCGGAAGTGATGCGCCGCATCGCCGCCCCCATGGTCGGCGGCATGGTGTCGTCCGCCGCGCTCACCCTGCTGGTGATCCCGGTCATCTACGCACTCATCAAGCAACACCAACTTTCCTCAATCACTTCAAACCACTGAAAGGAGAAAACCATGAAAAAAATCACACTCGCTATCGCAGTGCTGGCTTCCATCGGACTCGCGCACGCAGCCTCGCACGAACATGAGATGAAGCACGAAATGTCATCTCACAATATGCAGGCCATGCATCAAGGCACGGGCGTCGTAAAGGCAGTCAAGTCGGGCAAAGTACAGATCGCCCACGAACCCATCTCCTCGCTGGAATGGCCTGCAATGAGCATGTGGTTCGAATTGAAAGGCCATGCCGGTCACGAGCTTAAAGCCGGCGACCGTGTGCATTTCGAGATGATGCAGGGCGACAAGAAGAAATGGGTGATCGTGAAGATCGAGAAGCTGTAATCTTCTATAGCTTCAGACCGGACCGCTTACATCAGGAGGAACCAAAAGCCACAAAACGACCGGTCTTGTCCAGGGAACAATACAACTCCTCCCGCTTCATCCGGGGATGGACGTGGAACATGCGGAAGGCGCCGTAACCTTTTGCGCTTTGAATCGTTCCGGCATAACGAAAGCGTGCCCAGTGTTCGCCTTCCAGCTCCAGCATGGCGACGAAAGGTTCGGTGCCGAATATCTCGCCGGGCGGGGTGACGGGCTCGATACGCGCTGTCTTGGTGACGTCCGTGCTGGCATAGGTGACGGTCTGCGCGAGGTGGTCGTACAGCTTGTAGACCGGGCCGTAGTGCAGGCCAATGCGCAGCATCAGCGGCTCGTCCAGCCCGAGCGAAGACTGGTCGATGGCGTTCATCGCGTCGTTCAGTTCTGCGGCGACATGGGCTACCGTGGAAGCTTTGCGCGCCACGAGATAGATGGCATCGCCCCAGGTGTCCACGAACTGTATGTCGTCACGGTAACGATCGATGACAGCCGCCAGCACCGGATGCAATTCGTTGAAATACCAGACCACACCGCTGTCGCTGAGTTTGCTGAATCCGCGCACGTCGGAGAACAGGATGGCGTGCGGTTCGCGCCGCAGGGTGGGATGGTGCTGACCGAATTCCCTGACCACGGCCTGCGGCAGGTGCACCGGGCTGTCGATGATCTCTGAGCGATGCCCGAGTGACTGCCACTTGCTGATGTTGGAATAGGTGCTCGATTGCTGGTCGGACACCACGCGGTCCCATATCGCGACCTGCATCACGCCGGCTTGCAAAGATTCGGCACGCATCAAGGCCATGCCCATCGCGATCTCGGAACAGTATTTGAACAGCGAGTCCTCCCCCATAAAGTCCGACTCGGTGGCGAATGAGACAAGGTTGGCCTGCGCCAGACAGTGATGGAATCGCTCCACCCATTGCTCACCTGCGGGACGTACAGAGATGTCGCAAAAGGCATCGACCGAGAACGGCAACCACACATTGAGCTCGCCGCCCTGCGACAGAACAGCCTCTGCGAACATGATGTCCGAACCCGCCGCGAGTGAACCGTAGGCGATCACGCAATGGTTGTCGGTCAATACATCGTTGATACGTTTCTGCAACGACTTCTCGGCTTGCTCATCCAGCGGACGATGACTATCAAAAATGTGGCCGCAGTAATGCAGCACTGTCTCCGGCAACATGGGGTCGACGATCTTCTGGTCTATCCCCATGTAACTGCACACCAACCGTAGCTGCCTGTTCATACGTGCCCGTGTGAGCAGATTTCCTTGGTTATAGCTTGCAGCCTCGCGGATAGCCACGCTGGCTTCCACAGCTTTATCCAACAACAGATAAGCTTCCGACAAGGTCGCCAGCGGGAAGAAGCGCGGGCCGGTGTCTTGCTGCGCCAGTTCGATGGCACGCTCAGCCAAGGCTCGCGAACTCGAGGCTGAACCGGATAGCATGTACAACGTAGCAGCATTGATGGCGGAATAGTGCCCGCCGAAGTGGTTGAAAGCCTTGTGATAGGTAACAGCTGCCGTATAGAAGCGCTCAGCTCCGATTCCTTCAAAAGACTTCTGTTTGGAGGTATCCACTTCTTGGAAAGCCAGATCCTTCAACATGCGCGGTTCGAGTGCGCGCACGTATTCGTTCTGACTCTGGTGCAGCTTATAGGTATAGAAGGCATCCAGTGCGCGTTGCTTGGCATTGCATCGCGACAAGGAAAGGACTGCGCAATACTGGAAGAACTCATCGTGTGGACTCATGCGTAGTCCGGCCTGTGCCAGGTCGTGCTCCTTCAAGTGGTCGCCGGTCTTTTGGGCAGCCAACATGGCGACTCTGATCTCTTCCAGCTTGGCGCTCATCGCATCTTTTCCACGGCTTCTTCCACCCGCTCCACCGCGATCACCTGCATGCCCTCAATCTTATGTTTGGGGGCATTGGCCTTGGGGATGATGGCTTGGGTGAAACCGAGTTTAGCGGCTTCTTTCAAACGTTCCTGCCCGCGCTGCACGGGACGTACCTCACCGGCCAGACCGACTTCACCGAACACCACCATCTTCTCCGGCAGCGGTTTGTTTTTCAGCGAGGAGACGATGGCGAGCAACACGGCCAGGTCGGCACCCGGCTCGGTGATCTTCACGCCGCCCACGGCGTTGATGAACACGTCCTGATCGAAACAGGCGACGCCCGCATGACGGTGCAACACGGCCAGCAGCATGGCGAGACGGTTCTGTTCCAGACCCAGCGACAGACGGCGCGGTGTGGGGGAGTGCGAATCGTCGAGCAGCGCCTGAATCTCCACCAGCAAGGGGCGCGTGCCTTCCTGCGTCACCATCACACAGGAACCCGCCACCTGCGCACCGTGCTGCGACAGGAACAGTGCAGAAGGATTGCTCACTTCGCGCAGCCCCTTCTCGGTCATGGCGAACACGCCCAGCTCGTTGACCGCACCGAAGCGGTTCTTGAACGCGCGGATGAGCCGGAAACTGGAATGCGTGTCGCCCTCGAAATACAGCACGGTGTCGACGATATGCTCCAGCACGCGCGGCCCGGCCAGCGCGCCTTCCTTGGTGACATGGCCGACCAGAATGATGGTCACACCTGCGCTCTTGGCGATGCGTGTGAGTTGCGCCGCGCATTCGCGCACCTGCGCCACCGAGCCCGGTGCGCTGGTGAGTTGTTCGGAATACACGGTCTGGATGGAGTCGATCACCACCACGTCCGGTTTCTCGCTGCTGACGGCGTGCTGGATCTTCTCCAGTTGTATCTCCGGCAGCAGATGCACTTCGCTTGCATCGAGCGACAGGCGCTTGGCGCGCAAAGCGATCTGCTGCGCAGATTCCTCGCCGCTGACATAGAGGACTTTTTTGGTGGCGGACAGATGCGCCAAAGCCTGCAGCAACAAGGTGGATTTGCCGATACCCGGATCGCCGCCGATCAGCACCACACCGCCTTCCACCAGCCCGCCGCCCAACACGCGGTCGAACTCGGCGATACCGGTCGGCGTGCGCGACACCTCGCTCGCTTCCACTTCAGCCAATTGCTGCAACTTGCCGGATGCCGCCAAGGCGCTGTAGCGGTTCTTGCCTGCCGCTGGTGCAGCTTCTGCCACGGATTCGACCAGCGTATTCCATTCACCGCAATGCGGGCACTGGCCCTGCCACTTGGGGGACTGTCCGCCGCACTCGGTACAACTGTAGATCGTCTTTGCTTTTGCCATATCTTCCTGTCAGTGCTTGCGCGCCGTCATACGTGTTTCAATCTTTGATATATCTCAAGGATGCGCGGCAACCCCTGATGCAGGGCTGCCACCACCGCCGGATCGAAATGCCTGCCGGCATCTGCGTCCATCACTTCGATGGCGCGCTCCACTGTCCATGCCTCTTTGTACGGTCGCTTGGAGGTGAGCGCATCGAACACATCGGCCACCGCCACGATGCGTGCAGACAAGGGGATCGCCTCGCCCGACAGGCCGGCAGGATACCCGCTGCCGTCCCATTTTTCATGATGGCATTCGGCGATCTCGATGCCCAGGGTGAAGATGCTGTGCCCCAGAGCGTTCATCTGCGCTTCGCTGCGGCGCAAGGCCTGTCCGCCGATCACCGGATGGCGCTCCATCTCCTTGCGTTCCGCCTCGTCCAGCCGTCCGGGTTTGAGCAGGATGCTGTCGGCGATGCCGACCTTGCCGATGTCGTGCATGGGGGCGAAGCGATGGATATTGCGCACATAGGCCGGCGTGATGAGCGGGGCGTAACGCGGATCGCCTGCCAGGGTCTCGGCCAGCACCGCCGAAAACAGCGCCATGCGCACCAGATGGTCGCCGGTCTCGGGATCGCGACTCTCGGCCAGTTTGGCCAGTCCCTGCAAGGCCGCCACCACCAGCCCTTCCACCACGATGGTGCGCTCGATGATGTGGCCGACCTGGGCCGCGATGTTGCCGAGAAACTCGATGTGCCCGCCGGTGTAGGCGCCATACTCGCGCGCGGCGAACACCATCACGCCGCCCGTGCGGGCGCTGCTCAGCGGCATATATAGCGCCGCCCCCAGACCTGCGCGGTGCAGGTCGCGGGCGAGCTGGGCACTGGAATTTCTGGCCGCATATTCCCCAAGGTCGTTGATCGCCAGCGGCTGATGCTGGTCGACCACCTGTGCCAGCGCATTGTCATGGCGCACGTAGGCGGCACCTTCATGCAAGCCGCTGGCGACGGTGCCGGCCATGCGTTCCAGCTTGAGCGTCTCGCCATCTTCGGACGGATACAGGATGCAGACCCAGTCCACCGGCACGAAAGAGGGGAATTCCTGCAACACGAAATCCAGCGTCTCATCCAGTTGCCTGCCGCGGTTGATGCGGTCGGTCAACTGGAACAGGCTGTGCAGCCTGACCGACAGGGCGTTGAACGCCTGCGTCATGCGGCCGATCTCGTTGTGTGTCTGCACCGGCACCTGAAAGCCAAGCGCCCCCTGGGCGACGCGGCCGAATCCCGCTTCCGCCTCGCGCAGCGGGCGCATCACCCGCGTATGGGCGGCATAGGCGATGAGGCCGAGCAACAGCAGGGACAATATGCCTGCCACCACCAGGAACACACGGATGGTGTTCAGTTTGCCTTCCATCATGGTCTGGAAGGCGAGTGCCAGCCGATCGGCCGAACCGACCATGCTTTCACCATCGCGTGCGATGTAGCGGGCCGCCACATGCAGGTTGCGATGCGCCTCGTCATCCCCGGCGTACACCCTGAGCGAAGAGCGGAAATTGGCCCAGTCCGTTGCGGTGAGATCCATCTGCGAGCGCGAATGCACATCCCAGGTGCACTGGATGGCCTCATCCTTGCCGGTCAATGCCGGCGACAGGCGCCGGGCCTTAAGCGAGGCGATGATCTGCTCCATCAGCTCGATCTGTTCCTGCAAATTGCTGCCATAGAGTTGCCGCAGATCGTTCTCGCTGGCCCGCGTGCGCGCCCCGTCCTGCATGGTGACCTGGCGGGACTGCTCGACCATGCTACGCATGGTCACGCGCATCTGCCCGGTCAGGTTCAGGATCAGGTAATCGTGCTTGCGCAGGTTGAGCTCGTAGAAGGTGAAGCCGAGCACACTGCACAGCACGACCGCCATGAGTGCGATCACCCCCCATAACTGGAGGCGCAGGGAAGAGGTAGGTTCGGTCATCGGCACCTTTTTGGACGCGGGAAGGACGGCTGCCATGCACTGCCATCCGCATGGCTTGAATCTACCAGCATTCGCGACGGCCAACCACCCTGAACTGCCTCTCGGGTAGAATCGCGCCCATGTTACGACTTACCGAGATCCGCCTCCCTATCACGCATGCAGAGCCCGAGCTGCGGGCCGCCATCCTCAAACGACTCGGCATCAAAACCGATGATCTGACCGCTGTTTCCGTGTTCCGGCGCGGCGTAGACGCGCGCAAGAAGAACGCCATCCTGTTCGTCTATACCGTGGATGTCGCAGTGAACAACGAAGCGGCGCTGCTGAAGAAGAACATCACGCATGTGACACAGGCCCCGGACATGAACTACCACGTGGTGGCACAGGCGCCGCAAGGCCTGACCGAGCGCCCAGTGGTGATCGGCACCGGCCCCTGCGGCATCTTCGCCGGGCTGTTGCTGGCACAGATGGGTTTCAAACCCATCATCCTCGAACGCGGCAAACCAGTGCGCGAACGCACCAAGGACACCTGGGGTTTGTGGCGCAAGGGTAAGCTCGATCCGGAGTCGAACGTGCAATTCGGCGAGGGCGGCGCGGGGACTTTCTCCGACGGCAAGCTGTATAGCGGCATCAAGGATCCGAAGTTCTACGGGCGCAAGGTGATGACCGAGTTCGTGAAAGCGGGCGCGCCTGAAGAGATCCTGTACGTGAGCAAACCGCATATTGGCACCTTCCGTCTGGTCGGCATGGTGGAACAGATGCGCCACGAGATGGAGGCGCTCGGTGCGGAGATCCGCTTCCAGAGTCGCGTGGAAGACATCGTGATCGAGAACAATGAAGTGCAAGGAGTATTGCTGGCGAACGGCGAGCGCATCGCCACCAAGCACGTGGTGCTGGCCGTCGGCCACAGCGCACGCGACACCTTCGAGATGCTGCACAAGCGCGGCGTGTACATGGAGGCCAAGCCCTTCGCCATCGGCTTCCGCATCGAACATCCGCAATCGATGATCGACCGCGCCCGCCTCGGCGCGAACGCGGGCAATGAATTGCTGGGCGCGGCGGATTACAAACTGGTACACCACGCCAGCAACGGCCGCGCGGTATACAGCTTCTGCATGTGCCCCGGTGGCACGGTGGTGGCGGCGACTTCCGAGGAAGGCCGCGTGGTCACCAACGGCATGAGCCAGTATTCACGCAACGAGCGCAACGCCAACAGCGGCATCGTGGTCAACATCTCGCCGGACGATTATCCCGGCGACGTGCTGGCGGGCGTGGAATTCCAGCGCCAGTGGGAATCGCGCGCGTTCGAATTGGGCGGCAAGAATTACAGCGCCCCGGCGCAACGTGTGGGCGACTTCCTCGCCGGACGCCCATCGACCGAGCTGGGCGAAGTCGTGCCCTCCTACACCCCGGGCGTGACCCCCACCGACCTTTCCACCGCCCTGCCCGACTATGCCATCGCAGCCATCCGCGAAGCGCTACCCGCGTTCGGCAAGCAGATAAAAGGTTTCGACATGGACGACGCACTGCTCACCGGCGTGGAGACGCGCACCTCGTCGCCGGTGCGCGTCAAACGCGGCGATAACTACCAGAGCATCAACATCAAGGGACTGTATCCAGCCGGTGAAGGCGCGGGTTATGCGGGTGGTATCTTGTCGGCAGCGGTGGACGGCATCGAGGTGGCGGAGGCCGTGGCGCTGGATATAACAGCAGCGTTTCGCCAAAGGAATAACTAAGCTCGGCGAGCCTGCTATTCCTTTGCGAGCAGCAGTCTAATCAATGCCGAAAGTGCGTCTTCAGGCGACACCTGACTTGTGTCTATCTTGAGTGATGGCGCTTCAGGTGTTTCATAAGGTGCACTGATACCGGTGAAGTCCGCAATCAAACCCGCGCGCGCTTTTTTATACATCCCTTTTACATCGCGCTGTTCGCAAACCTCGATAGAGGTTGCCAGATGTACTTCGATGAACTTGTCCGCACCGATGATCGCCTTCGCCATCTCCCGATCAGCGCGATATGGAGAGATGAAGGCCGCGATCACGATCAGGCCGGCCTCATTCATCAACTTCGCCACCTCCGCGATGCGACGGATATTTTCGCTGCGATCCGTTGACGAAAAACCAAGATTCCGATTCAAACCGTGCCGTACGTTATCGCCATCCAGAACGTAGCAAGCGCGTCCTCTGTTCAGCAGTTCCCGCTCCAGAAGGAAGGCAAGCGTGGACTTCCCTGCCCCGCTCAAACCCGTGAACCAGAAAGTTGCCGGTTGCTGACCGAGCAACTCCGCCCGCTCCCCTGACGTCACATGGCCGTTATGCCACACAGTATCGGATGGTTTTTGCTCACTCATACTTTGTCCCCAATAAGCAGCCTCGCCGCGTCGGAAGGAATCGAAGTGTACGAGGCCGTCGTGCTGAATATTGCAAATAACTAGTGCAAAGTCTTGCTGGCTGTGACCGCGGGCACATCTACGAACACTGCATCAGCATCCACCTTGTCGAACACATAGCGTTCGTTGCAGAACTCGCAGTGCACTTCGATCTCTTCACGCTCCGCCAGGATCTCGTCCACCTCTTCGCGCCCGATCATACGCAACATGTTGGCGACGCTGTCGCGTGAACAGGTACAGCGGAACACCACGGGCTGGGCGTCGAACATGCGGATGTCTTCTTCGTGGTAGAGGCGGTGCACCAGTTCTGCCGCGGGCAGATCCAGCAACTCTTCCGGTTTGAGCGTATCGGCCAATTTCGTCGCGCGCCCCCACGCATCCTCGTCGTCTGTCTCGCCCTGCTCCGGCAGTCTCTGCAGCAGCATGCCACCGGCACTGGTGCCATCCGCTGCCAGCCACAGGCGCGTCTCCAGTTGCTCGGAGCGCGTCATGTAGCCTTGCAGGATGTCGGCGATGCTGTCGCCTTCCAGCGGCACGATGCCTTGATAAGCTTGGCCGCCGTCCTTCGGATCGAGGGTGATGACGAAGCGTCCGTCGCCCACCAGGTCTTGCAATCTGCCTTGCGTCAGATCACCTTCCCATTTAGCGGTGGCGCGCAGTTCCAGATCGCCGCTGCATTCCACCACCAGCAACTTCACCGCCCCCTTGCCGTGCACTTGCAACACCATGGAGCCGTCCAGCTTGAGCGTGGCGGCCAGCAGCACGGCGGCCACGCACAGTTCGCCCATCATGTCGCGCAATACGGGAGGATAGTCGTGGCGGTCGATCACATGCTGCCAGACATCGTCGAGACGCACGATCTCGCCGCGCAGCGGCAGGTGTTCAAACAGGAAACGGGACAGGGAGTCGGTGGGCTTTTTCATGGCGCGCGATGATACCGCAGCGCGCGGATCAATGCGCAGGGCAGAGCAACGCGGAACGTTCCTGCGTGGCCGGGTGGCTGGCCAGATAATCCATCACCGAGCCGCCATTCTCCTTACGGGCGTCGGCCTGGCGTTTGGCATGCGCGGCTTCCAGTTTCTGCAGGATATCGGGCAGCAAGCAGGGGGACTTGGCGTTCAACTGCAAGGTGCGTGCAGCGTATTCATCGGCCTCGCGCTCCATGTCGCGTGAGTAACTGGCTTGCACCAGCATGGCCGGCACCGTCGCCAGCAACGAGCTGACATCGCCCATATACCAGGTCATCGCCAGACCCACCGCCGAACTCTGCAACACCATGCGCAAAGCGTGGCGCTGCTCGACATGACCGCGCTCGTGCGCCAGCACCGCGATGATCTCGTCATCGTCCTGCGTGAGCGCCACCAGTTCATCCAGCATAACGATGTTGCCATCCGGCAAGGCGAAGGCGTTAGGTCCGATCTGCGGGGCGCTGCGGAATTCGATGCGGTAGGCTAGCTGCGCGTCGGGCAAGGGGGACAACTTGGCATAGGCCTCGCGTAGTGCCTGCTGCCGCGCGGGGTCGAGCTTGCTGGGTTCGAGCATCAGCTTGTCCAGCGTCTGCAAGGAAGACGCGCCCATCTTCTGCAACATGTTGGGCGGGATGCTGCGCGCAACGACCTCGGCCCCCCATGGCAACAGGTAACGGTAGGCGGCGGCGAAGACGAGCACGATGAGCAGCGCCGAGAGCAAGGCCCAGCGCATGCTGTGCTGCATGCCGTCCAGCCAGCTGCTGCGATAACCGCCCTGCTTGAGCAACACATCCAGCGCGGCATGGTCAGTCACTTCGCAATGACCGCCATCCGGCAACGTGATACGGCGCGGCGTATCACCCAGGCGCTCGCTGACTCTCACATCCCGCAACGGCCACTCGCGTGCCAGCAGATCACCGCGCAGTTGCAACCACTCGCCGTCCAGTGTCAGCGTCACCCCATGCGCGGTGGCGGTGCGTCCGTCGAAATATTGTGCAGCGACACTCAAAGGGAGATATCCAGATCGAACATCTCGGCCGCCTCTTCGCCGGTGGCACTGTCCGTCTGCACCTGCCCCGCCACGAACTCGGCCAGATCACCCTGCGCCAGCAGTCCCATGCAACTGAACTTGTACTGTGCCATGCGGATCTGCGCAAAGGGGATGTACAGGCCCAGCGTCAACACGATGCCCAGCAGGTTGGTGAAGGCGATCCACAGGTACTTGCCGACTTCCATGCGACTGTACAGGTCATGTTCGCCCAGACCGGTCTTGCTCCAGATCAGGTTGGGCAAACGTACCGCCAGGAAACCGACGATGTACAGATAGAGCAGCGGCAGGATCACCATCAGCACAGGCATGTGCAAGGCGGCGGAGATGCCGAAGAACACACCGGCCAGCAGCAGCAACCCTAAAGCCTTGAGATAGATGCCGTAGAAATTCCCCGATGTGGCATCGAAACGGAAGAAGGTGTCACCGAAACGGCTGTTGTTGTGCTGGTATTGCTTGATCTTGAAATGCGTGAACGGCGCCAGCAGGTACAGCGTCAGAATGGTCAGGATGGGCAATAACAGGAACACGGCGTAAGCACCACCGTCGCTACCCGAGAAACCGAAACGCAGACCGCGATAGCTGCTGTTATAGAGCTTGAAGCGCAGCGAGCGCACGATCAGCCAGGGCATCACCACCGCGAGCAGCAGGAAGATCAGGATGCCCAGCAGCGGATTCATCTGCCCTGCGACGGTGTAGGCCGCCAGCAGCACGAAAGCGATGATGCGGCCCTTGAGGATGGCGATGGGCGTGCCGTGGTATTCGAAGCTGGCACCGGCCAACTGTGTGTTGCGGTAGAAATATTGCAGACGGCGCACCTTGGCCCAAGCGCTGTAGATACCCAGCGTGAGGATGGACAGCAGCAGGTTGACGATCCATATCCTGAAATATTCCCAGCCCTTGCCGGTGAACTCGAATGCATGTTCCTGTTGTGTCTGCATAACGTCTCCAAATGAAATGATTGCCCTCCCTTGCGCAAGCGCCCGCGCACTATAACTGCGGCACTTTCAATTATCGATATATACAACGGCCTATATACCGGCCTATACCCGCCATGAAAAAAGGCAGCCGAAGCTGCCTTTTTTCATGCGATCAACAAGATACGATCAGTCTTCCCAATCCGGATAGTTGGGAATACGCACGGTATCCTCGTCGAACACGCCCTTCTTGGCCTGGGTGTGGCAAGCGTCGCAGTAGCTCAGCGACTTCACATCCTTGTTGCCCTTGATCATCTTCTCCGGAATCTCGTGGTGCTTGCGCTTGATGTAACGCACCTCGGTGATACGCAGCGGTGCTTCACCGTTCTCGGTCGCCTTGGCGATCTTGCGGGCGCGCTTGTACCAGGATTTGTCGGCCGCATTCTCCAGCGCGAAGTCGCGCACTTCCTTCAGCGTGTCGGCATCCAGCTCGGCGTTCTCGCCGAAATGGTCTTCCAGCGCCTTGGCGTCCAGCAGCTTCTCCCACGACTGCGTGGGCAGCAGGCCGGGCTGGTAGGCGAAGTGGCATGATCCACACTCTTCCTGCCAGGCGGCGTTCTGCACTGGGTTCACTTCGTTCTGGCGCCAGATGCTGCCCAGCCAGGTCCACACGGATTCTTCGGCCTGCGCCGCGCCGGTCGCGCCCAGCAGGGCCGCCAGCAGGATCATGGATTTAATCTTCATATGCATAGTCTTTCTCCGGAATTATTGAGCCAGCAGGAAGGTCAGGAAATCGGCCTTCTCCTGCGCCGTGCATTCGCGCCCCCAGGCGTCCTTGCAGTTGCGCTTGAACCATTTCTCGATCTTCTTCACGTCGGTGTAGCGCTCGGCATTCACCTTCATCGACATCGGCTCGATCACCTTGCCGGTCTTGTGGTGCTTGCCCGGCTTGCTGAAATCGGTACCGTGGCAGGTTGCGCAGGACATCTTTTCGCCCTCCACCATCACTTCACGTGTCCAGTCGGACTTCGCCTTGGCCGCATCGGCCTTGCCCGCACCTTCAGACTTGTATTGGGCCAGCAGGCTGTCGCTCGCCGGCGTGGCAAAAGCCACGGGTGCGGCCAGCAACCCCAAAGCCAAAAACATCGCAGTCATATTTTTCATGTGCATTCCCTTACCAGGCAATCTTGACGGCGGCGATCATGCCGTAGGCACCGGCCATACCCATGCCGGCATGGCTCACCGGCGTGGTCGAACCGGCCGACTTGGCGGTGGCATAGGCCATCAGCGCGGCGCCGGTCACGCCGAGGATGACGTGCAGGTTGTCCGGGTCGGTCAGGCCGTCTTCCAGATGGAAGTCGTCCCAGTGGTAGTACAAGCCGGTCGCCACGGTCGCAACGGCCAATGCCGTAGTGAGCTTGGCCAGCTTGGCGTGGGTGCCGTTGGTCTCGCGCGGGGGGGCAACATAGCCGGGCGGACATGTGTCTTCGCATCCTTCTCCGGGCGCGGTCGCACCGGTGGCGAGTGCCGTGACGATGGTCGCCAGACCCAGCGCCATGTGGGCGTTGCTGCCCGTGAACAGCGAAGGTTCGAATTCCGGCTGCGCGGCCGGTTTGACGATGTTGGATGACGTCTGGGTTGTTGCCGCACTGTCGTTCGCAGCAAGCATCAGCGGCATCGCACGCTGTGCGTAGGCCTGAGCCGGCGTGGAAAGATCGAGCGGTGCTTCCTGCGCACCCGCCAGCCCTGCCCAGGCCAGCATCGCGGCGCCTGCCAGCGCCATGCTGCAACGTTGCTTTACATGCATAACTTCCTCCTCTTGATAAACCATTGTCGTTGTAACCACTTTCATTGTGCTTCCGGTACTTTGGCTTTCATGCCGGTCACCATCGCCCGCACCAGATTCTCCTTGTGCTGCAGGCTGCCGCTCACCACACCCAGCAGATGCAGCGGGATCAGCAGCAGCGCGATGTTCACCATCCAGTCATGCGCGTGACGGAAGAGATATGCCGTCTCGTCACTGACACTGTTGGCCAGGAACAGCAGCGGCCCTTCGTAATCGATCACCGCCAGTGTCACCAGACCGGTGCCGAATATGGCCAGCAACAACGCGAGCAACGCGAACACCATCAACGCCCCGGCCGGGTTGTGTCCGTAATAATGCTTCGCATGCCCGCCCCGCAGGGAGCGCACATATGCCAGCGTCTCATGTGGTGTAAAGATGAAGG
Organism: Pseudomonadota bacterium; assembly: GCA_043827165.1. Taxonomy (GTDB): domain Bacteria; phylum Pseudomonadota; class Gammaproteobacteria; order Burkholderiales; family Gallionellaceae; genus Sideroxyarcus. The sequence goes on along the minus strand of JBDRPJ010000001.1, from coordinate 294,636 downwards.
ACTTGAAGCGCGCATACTGGTTACCGGCAAACCCCCACACCAGGCGGAACAGCAACAGCGCGATCAACGCATATCCGACCCAGACATGCAGCCCCATCTTGTGCATCTCGGCGGAGAGATAGGCGACGACAAATCCCGCCACCAGCGCCCAATGGAACACCCTGACCGGCACGTCCCAGACCTTCACCTGCGCTGCTTCTTTATCCAACATTCTGTTCTGGCTCCTCGAAAACGGGCACGATTCTATAGGCGTTTTGATTTTTGCAAAGTTGACAATCTTGTACGCATCGTCTAGTGCCGCACCTGGAGGCGCGACACCCCGACGCCTGCGACCGGGCGGCGCGAAATTGGTTCAATCCTGAAGAAAAATTGTTCAGAGAATGGTGCTACTGGCGTACAACAACGCCTGAAAATCCTGCAGCGGCAGCGGTTTGCTGAACAGATAGCCCTGATAGTCGAGACAGCCGTTGCGACGCAGGATGTCGCGTTGCGCCGCAGTCTCGACCCCCTCGGCGATCACGTTCAGTCCGAAGTTGCGCGCCATGTCGATGATGGTGCGCACGATCACCTCGTCGCTGCTATCAGACTCAAGTTCGCGCACGAAGCTCTGGTCGATCTTGAGTTGGTCCAGCGGCAGACGCTTGAGGTAGGACAGCGAGGAATAGCCGGTGCCGAAGTCGTCCATGGAGAAGCGCACGCCCAACGCGCGCAACGCCCCCATCTTGGCGATGGTGTCGTCGACATCGGCCAACACCAGACTCTCGGTCAGCTCCAGTTTGAGCATCTCCGGCTGGATGCCGAAGCGCCGCAGCGTCTGCGCCATCAGCGTGACGAAACCGGGCTGCCGGAACTGGCGGGCACTGACGTTGACCGACAATGACAGATGACGCAGCGCGGGCTGTTGCGCCCACTGCTGCAACTGTGCGCACGCCGACTCCAGCACCCAGGCACCGATGGACAGGATCAGTCCACTGTCCTCGGCGATGGGGATGAACTCGGCCGGCGAGATGAAGCCTTGTTCGGCGTTGAACCAGCGCAGCAACACCTCGGCCCCGCCGATGCGCCCGTCCGCCCCGACCTGCGCCTGGTAATACAGTTCCAGTTCGTCGCGCGCCAGCGCATGGCGCAGCCGCCCTTCCAGCAACGCGCGCGCCTCCACCGCCACCTGCATCGCGCGCTCGAAGAAGCGCACCATGTTGCGGCCGCTCTGCTTGGCCTGATACATGGCGGTGTCGGCCCGCTTCAGCAGTTCTTCCAGACTGGCATCGTGCCCGTGGTACAGGCACACGCCCAGGCTGACACTGGCGTGATGCTCCAGTCCCTTCAATTGATAGGGCAGACCCAGCTCCTCCACGATCTTCTCGGCCAACATCTCCGCCTGGCTCGCCGCCTGCATCGGCGCATCGCCCAGCTCGTGCAGGATCACCACGAACTCGTCGCCGCCCAGCCTCGCCACCGTGTCACTCTCGCGCACGCATCGCTGCAGGCGCTGCGCCACCTGAACCAGCAGCAGGTCGCCCATATCGTGGCCGCGTGTGTCGTTGAGCACCTTGAAGTTGTCCATATCCATGAACATCAGCGCGCCGTAGCCGCCGCTGCGCTGGCTACCGGCCAGCGCCTGCTGCAGGCGGTCGGTCAACAGGCGGCGGTTGGGCAAGCCGGTCAGCGTGTCGAAGAAGGCCAGCCGGTGGATCTCCTCCTCCGCGCGCTTGCGTTCGCTGATGTCCATGAAGATGGCGACATAGTGGGTGACCTCGCCGTCCACACTGCGCACCGCGGACATGGTCACCCATTTCGGATACAGCGTACCGTCCTTACGCCTGTCCCACATCTCGCCCGACCAGGCATCCTTGGTCAGCAGATCGCTCCACAACGCCCGATAGAAGGCCTTGTCGTGTTTGCCCGACTGCAGGATGTTGGGATTCCTGCCGATAGCCTCGGCGGTGGAATAACCGGTGAGCCGCTCGAACGAACGGTTGACGCTGATGATGCGCGGCTCCGTGTCGGTGACCATGATGGCTTCCTGCGTCTCGAAGGCGATGGCCGAGATGCGCAACTGCTCCTCGGCCTCCTTGCGCTCGCTGATGTCCTGCACCGTACCCATCGAGGTCAGCGGTTTTCCCTCCGCATCGTAGTCGGTATGGCCGTGCTCGCTCACCCACTTGATGCGCCCGTCGGGGAACAGCAGACGGTGTTCGATGGCGTAATCGCTACGTTCCAGCACCGAGCGCTCGTAACTGTCCGCCACCAGCGCGCGGTCCTCGGGATGGATGAGATTGAGGAAGGCCTCGTAGGAGGCACCGAACTGCGCCGCGTCGATCTCGAAGATGCGGTAGATCTCGTCCGACCAGGTCAGCTTGCGGTTGAGCAAGTCCAGCTCCCAATAACCCAGCCTACCCAGCCGCTGCGCCTCTTCCAGCATGCGCTGCTGGCGCATGCTCTCGGTGATGTCTGTGCGGATGCAGATGAAGTATTCGAACTTGCCCTGCGCATCGGGCACCGGCACGATGGTGGTGCGCACCCAGAAACGGTCGCCGCGCTTGCTGCGGTTGCAGATGTCGCCCTGCCACACCTGACCCGCATACAGGGCGCGATAGATGCTCTCGAAGAAGGCTGCCGGCTGCACGTCGGCGAGCAGGATGCGGTGATGCTGGCCGACCAGTTCCTCGCGCGCATAGCCGCTGATGGCGCACAGGTTGTCATTGACATGCACGATGCGGTCGTTGGCATCGGTGATGGAGACCAGCGCGTGCAGGTCCAGTACCTCCTGCATCTTCTGCAAGATGGCCGGGATATGTTGGGAAGTCACCTGCAGGTCAGTGTCCTGCCGCTTTGCCATGTTGCACCATCTCGATGATATGCCCCTCGAACGTCGCGCGCGGCAACGGCTTGCCGAACAGATAGCCTTGGAAGTTACCACAGCCGTAACGATGCAGCAGAGTGAACTGTTCTTCCGTCTCCACGCCTTCGGCCACCACGTCCAGTTCGAAGTTCATGCCCAGATCGACGATGGTCATCACCATCACCCTGTCGGCATTGTCGCTGGCGATGCTGCGCACGAAGCTCTGGTCGATCTTGAGCTGGTCCAGCGGCAGGTTCTTGAGATAGGAGAGCGAGGAATAGCCGGTGCCGAAATCGTCCATCGCGAAGCTGACGCCGAACTCGTGCAGCGCCTTCATCTTGGCGATGGAATCCATCACGTCCTCCAGCACCAGGCTCTCGGTCAGTTCCAGCTTGAGCGCGGTCGGCGCGATGCCGTGCCGCCTCACCGCCGCCTGCACCTGCTCGACGAAATCGGACTGGCGGAACTGGCGCGCGCTGACGTTCACCGCCAGGGAGAGGTTGCCCAGTTGCGGATGGCTGCGCCAGGACTTGATCTGCGCGCAGGCAACGTCCAGCACCCAAGCGCCGATGGGCAGGATCAGGCCGGTCTCTTCCGCCAGCGGGATGAAATGCAGCGGCGGCACCAGCCCGCGCTGCGGGTGGTGCCAGCGCAGCAGCGCCTCCGCCCCCTGCGGACGGCGCGCCGCATCCACCTGCACCTGGTAGAACAGTTCGAACTGCTGCTGCGACAGCGCAATATGCAGGTCGGATTCCAGCGCGGCGCGTGTCTCCACCGCCGCCTGCATGGTCGGATCGAAGAATCTGATGACGTTGCGCCCGGCCTCCTTGGCGCGGTACATCGCCATATCGGTCCACTTCAGCAACTGCTCCACACCGTCCGACTGCTCGCGGAAGATGGTGATGCCGATGCTGGAGGAGCAGTGATGGGTGATGGGATCGCCGGCATAGCGCGTCAGCAGGTAGGGCTGCGCCAGCGCCAGTCGGATCTTCTCCGCCACCGTTTCCGCCTGCACCACCGCTTCCTGTGTGTCGTTAGACAGTGCTTCCAGCATCACCACGAACTCGTCGCCGCCGAAGCGTGCCACGCTATCCTCCTCGCGGATACAGGTGCGCAGCCGTTGCGCCACCTCGAACAGCATGCGGTCGCCGATGTCGTGGCCGTGCAGGTCGTTCAGCGTCTTGAAATGGTCCAGATCGAGGAACATCAGCGCGGCATGGCGGCGCGTGCGGTCACAGGTCGCCAACGCCTTGTGCAGGCGGTCGAGCAACAGGCGGCGGTTGGGCAGACCGGTGAGCACGTCGTAGAACGCCAGTTCGTGCATCTGCTGTTCCAGCCGCTGGCGCTCGGTGATGTCGTGGATGATGGAGAACAGCAAATTACGTCCGTCCACCTCAACGGGCGAGGAATGCACCTCCACCGAGCGCATGCTGCCGTCGGCCAGCCGGTGCGGGAACACGAAATAGTTGCGCACCTCGCGCAGCGCCTGCTGGCGTTCGTGCAACAGCTCCTCGCGCGTCTGGGTGTTGATGTCGGCGATGTTCATGTGCCGCATCTGTTCTATCGCATAACCGTAGAACTCCGCCGCGGCCCGGTTCGCGTTCACGATGGCACCGCTCTGCGGTTCGATCAGCAGCATCGGGGAAGCATGGCCCTCGAACATCTGCCGGAAGCGCGCCTCGCTCTGCAGCAGGGCCTGCTCGATCTGTTTCATGGGCGTGACGTCGTAGAACCAGCCGAGGATGGCGGGCTGCCCCTCGAACTCGAACGGCATATAGGACGCCAGCGCCCAGCGCGTGCCGCGCCGCGCAAATTTCAGCTCGACCAGCCGGTCGCTGATGTGCTCGCCCGTTTGCAGTCGCTGCAGCAGTTCCCGGTAGTCCGCCGGATCGGCATAGAACTGTTGCGGATCGGCACCGAGCGCCTCGCCCGCCGCCACGCCCAGCAGGGTCTCGTAGGCCGGGTTGGCGAACGCCACGCGATGCCCGCCGTCCACCGCGATGCGGATGGCGATCGGGCTGGACTGCATGATCTCGCGGAAACGCGCCTCGCTCTGCTGCAGTTCCCGCGTGCGCTTCTCCACCTTGTGTTCCAGCGTGGCATTGGCCTGCTGCAGCGCCTCGTCCAGCCGCTCGCGCTCGCGGAAGCTGGCGCGCAGGCGACGGTTAATGCGCGCCAGATGGGCGACGCCCCACAGTGCCAGCCCCAATACCAGCAGTGCGGCAGCCATCAACTCCTTCATGTACTTGTTGAGGATGTCGCGCAGGTCGAACTCGACCGTCTGGTCGGGCATCATGCGCAGCCGCGTCATCACCGCTTCCACCGGCGCGTAGTTGCCCGGCGGCGAGAAGCCGTAATAGTTGCCCGCGCGTGCAGCCTTGTCGCCGGGCATGATGCCGAACAGGGCCTGCGCGACCTGTTTCTTCAGGGATTCCGGCACGCGCGGCATAGCGGAGAAGGCCCATTCCGGATACAGCTCGGTCGACAGGGCTTGCGGAAAACCATCCACCGGCTGGCGATTGATGACCTTCACCTGCTCCATCTTCAATTTTCCTTCACTCACCATGTGCTCCAGCATGCCGGTGCGCACGAAGCCCACATCCGCCTCACCCGACAACACATCGCGCACAGCATTGTCCTGCGGCATGCCGGTGAAACGCATGCGGCCGATCTCGCTGATGTCTATGCCGTGTTTGTAAAGGGTCCAGCGCTGCATCATGTAGGCGCCGAACGACTTGTCCTGCACCGACGACACCACCTTGCCGCGCAGGTCTTCCAGCTTGTCGATATCGGCGCGGTCGGCACGCGTGAAGATGACGCCGCCGAACTGACTCACGGGATGACCTTCCGCCAGCGGCATCAGCGTGGAGATGGCCGACAGACCGTAGCGGGCGCGCAGCGTGATGTAATGCTCGGGATTGGTCAGCACGAAATCGAAGCGCCCTTGTGCCATCGCCTGTTCGATGTCAGGGAAGAACAGCACTTCGACAGTGAAACGGTGACCGGTGATGCGCGCGTTCAGTTGGTCGGCCGTCGCCTGCCACTGCTGCCGCGCCTGCTCCAGCGGCCGGATGGACAACACGCCGATGCGCACTTCCTGAATCGCTGGCGCACCGAAGGCTGGCAGCGACAGCAACAGCAACAGCCATGTCGCCAGCGCCTGGGAACGCCACACTATGCTCACGTCTTCCCCATTCCGGATGACAGCCGCACGCAGTTACGTCCGTCCGCCTTGGCCGCATACAGCGCGCGGTCCACCTGCTGCAACATGGCATCCGGCGTCTGCGGTGTCAGCGGCCGGTGTGCACCGATACTGGTCGTGAAGGAGAAGCGGTGCTGACCGGTATCGATCTGCAGCGCTTCGATGCGGGCGCGGATGCGCTCGGCGATAGCCAACAAGTCGTCCTCGCTGCAATCCGGCAGCAAGATGAGGAACTCCTCGCCGCCCCAGCGCGCGGCATGATCATAGGCGCGCATCACCCCGCCCAATACTTTCGCGGTCGCACACAACGCGAGGTCGCCTGCGGCGTGCCCGTAGGTGTCGTTCACTTCTTTGAAGTGATCGAGATCGAGCAGCAACAGACCGAGCGTGCCATCCTGTCGTGCCTGCCGCGAGATCTCCTGTTCGAAGCGCGCCATCATGCCGCGCCGGTTGAGCAGGCCGGTCAGCGAATCAGCCTCGCTCAGGCGCTGCAGGGCTTCGGTGCGTTCCCGCACCTTGGCTTCCAGCTCTTGGTTTGTGCTGCGCACCTTCTCCACCATCTGCCTGAATGAACGCGACAAGGACTCGATCTCGCCTATGCCGACGATGGGCGGCTCAATCGAGTCATTTCCGTTTTGGATCGCCTGACTGGCAGCATGCAGCCGCCTGACCGGCAACAACACCCAGCGATGAAGCAACCCGCCCATGATGCTCAATGCCAGCAAGACCACCAGCAGGAAAGCCAGCGGCACCCATGTGAATCCTTGCAAGACGATCCCGCTCTGTTCATCCATCAGCGTGAGGTCATACCATCCCAATTCCGGCAGCCATGAAATACCCAGCAGATGGCGCTCCCCCTTGTATTGCACCCATAGCGTCGCCACTTCGCCGGCAGGTCTTTCGAGCAGTTCTTTGGCCACCCGATGCAATGCATCGACATCCTTGCCATCTTTGAACAGCACATTGATACGGATGCGTTCATCCGCTTTCTTCGCGATGCTTGCATAGTCGATCAGCGCGGGATCGGTGGATAGCTGGATGGCCAGATTCCTGTCCACGAAGAAGTTATCCACGCCCTCCTGATGGATACCTACACTCTCTTTGAGGAACTCGGTGAGATCGAGGCCTGTGCCCACCACCCCCAACACCTGCCCGTCCTGCTTGAGCAGCACATTGATCCAGACTTTCACCACATTCAGATGCGTGTCGGGATCGACGTTGACCTGATAGTCCGTATCCGATTGCAACGTGGCATAGAACCACTGGTCGTCCCGCTTGTTCGGCGACAGCGTATAGCGCAACTGGCGGCCGGAAAATCGATTGTCGGCATCGTTGTAGTAGTAAGCGCCGTTCTCGGCCAGCGCCACGAAGTAGCTGTGATCGCTGAAGTGGATGCGGTAGTCCTCGAGCACCTGCAAAGCGAGCTTCTTCAGTACCGGCTCGTCGGGATGCTGCGCCAGTGCGATCAACGCCGGCTCGCTCGCCATGCGCCGTGCCAACGCGATCTCGCCGATGAGCGGCGACAAGGTGCGGTATTTGTCGAACAACACCTGGCGCTGCGCAAGCTCCTGCCCCCATTTGCGATTGATGCCCTCCACCATCGCTTCGAAAGTCAGCCAGAAAAAGACCGCCACCACCAGCATCACCGCAGCACGCAACAACAGGAATCGGGTGGTCAGCCGCATCGCATCAGCCCAGAAAGCGCACTGCCTCGGCCGCCGGCAACGGCGGGCTGAACAGGTACCCCTGATACTCCTCGCATTGCAGCGACTGGATGAATTGCAGCTGACCCGGCTGCTCTACGCCTTCCGCGATCACCTTCATGCCCATGGCATGTGCCAGCGCGGCGGTGGCGCTGACGATGCTGCGGTCGTTCTCATCGCTGGCGATGTCTCGCACGAATGACTGGTCGATCTTGAGCGCATTCATGGGCAGCATCTTCAGGCGACTGAGCGAGGAATAGCCGGTGCCGAAATCATCCAGTGACAGGTTGAAGCCGCCACTGTTCAAACGCTCCAGCACATCACTGTGGTCGAGCGCCGACTCCATCAGCATGCTCTCGGTCAGTTCGAGTTCGATGTAGCGCGGTTCCAGCCCGCCCTCGCGCACGATACGCTGGATACGTTCTACCAGGTCGCTCTGCTGGAACTGTGCGACGGAAAGATTGACCGCCACCGGCACGATGGTGCGCCCCTGCGATTGCCACAGACGCTGCTGCAGCACGGCCTGGCGCAACACCCAGTCGCCGATCTCGTTGATCAGGCCGGTCTGCTCCGCCACCGGGATGAACACCGCCGGGGAGACGAAACCGAACTCGGGATGCTGCCAGCGCAACAGCGCTTCCAGCCCCACCACCCTGTTGTCGGCGCACGCCACCTTTGGCTGGTAATACAGCATCAATTGCTGCTGGTCGATGGCACTGCGCAGGTCATTCTCCAGACGCAGGCGCTCCACCGCCTTGATGTTCATCTGTTCTTCGTAGAAGGCGAAGCGGTTGCGCCCGCTGTCTTTGGCGCGATACATGGCCAGGTCGGCGTTGCGCATCAACTGCACCTGTGTGTTGCCATCTTCCGGACACATACTGATGCCGATGCTCGGCGTCACATGCAGCAGATGGCCGTTGACCTCGAAGCCGCTGGCGCAGGCCGACACCATCTTCTCCGCCACATAGCCGGCCTCGGTCTCGTTCTCGATGTCGGTGACCAGCGCGATGAATTCGTCACCGCCCTGCCGCGCCAGTGTGTCGGTGCGGCGCAGACAGGCTTTCAGCCGTTCCGCGACCTGTTTCAGCAGTTCGTCGCCGATGTCGTGGCCGAGCGAGTCATTGATGTTCTTGAAGTGGTCGAGGTCGATGAACAGCATCGCCAGCTTGCTGCCGTTACGCTCGGCCTGGGCCACGCCTTGCTCGACGCGGTCCGCCAGCAGGTTGCGGTTGGGCAGGCCCGACAAGGTATCGTAGTTGGCCAGCCGTATGATGCGGTCTTCCTCCTTCTTGCGCTCGGTGATGTCGATGAATACGCCAATGAAATTGGTTATTTCGCCCGCTTCGTTGCGCACCACACTGATAGTCAGCAGTTCGGGGTATATCTCGCCGTTCTTGCGCTTGTTCCATATCTCGCCGCGCCAGCTGTTCTTTTCCAGCAGTTCTCGCCACATCGCGCGATAGAACTGCGCCATCTGCCGCCCCGATGCCAGGAAGCGCGGATTCTTGTTCAACACCTCATCCGACTGATATCCGGTGATGTCAGTGAAGGCACGGTTGACCATCACGATATGATTCTCGGTATCGGTGACGATGATGGCCTCGCTGTTCTGCTCGAACACCTTGGCCGACAGACGCAGTCCCGCCTCGGCTTCGCGCCGCTGTTTGATCTCGCGCGTCAGGTTGACCACCATGTCGTGGATGGCCCGACTCAAGTGGCCGACCTCGTTGTCGCTGCCCTGCGGCGGTACGTCGTATTGCAACTCACCCGCTGCGACCTTTTCCGCCGCCTGGCTGATGAGGCGGATAGGTTGGGCGATGCGTCCTGCCATCAGCCAGGTCAGCCATGCGAAGAACAGACCGACCAGCGCACCCACCAACAGGATATGCCGCTGCAGGGCGCGCGCCGGTGCGAACGCGGTGGTGATGTCCTCGCGCACCAGCGCCGTCCAACCGAAACCTTTGTAGTCGCGGTAACCGGTCGATGTGGCATGGCCGACCAGATAGGTGCGTCCATTGCTGAACTGCTCGATCCGGTAGCCACCTTTGTCACCCGAGTTGATCTGCCGCATGGTGTCCGGTGCCATCGTGGCGAAGTCCACCCACGCCGCTTCCGGGCCTGACAGCACTTGGCCTTGGCTGGAGAGCAGGAAGATGTCCTGACCCGGCGTGAGCTTGCTGTCCAGCGCCTCGGATGCCCAAGTCCAGTAGATATGCCCGCACAAAACACCGAGCAGATTGTTCTTGTGGTCGAACACCGGCGATGCGACGTCCACAAGATAGAAGGTCTCGCCGCTGGGGTTGGGCAGCAGTTTGGCGAGCAGCAACGCGTCGTGCACGTCGCCGATATAGTCGCCCTTGCGCCCCTCGGTACACCACGGACGCTTGGACAGGTTCTTGCCTTCCAGATAGCCGCCGGTGCCGGCCAGGCCCATACCGTCCGGCCCGCAGAAACCGATCCAGGCATAGGCATCGAAGTTCTGCTGCAAACGCTCCATCAGTTCGCGCTTGCGCAGCAAAGACACCTTGGGGTCGCGCATCTCGTCCAGTAGCGCGGCGTTGCGGATCTCACGGCTGCGCTCGTACATGCCGCGATCCAGCACATCCAGTGCCGTCTGCGCGCGGCGCACGAAGCCCTCGCCCTCGCTCTGCTCGATCTGGCGCTTGCTCACATCGGCTGCATAGAAGCTCAGTGCCGTGGACAGCAGCAGCACGATCGCACCGCTGGCCAGACTGATCTCGGCGCGCAGACTGCGACGCGGATCGAACCCGCTGAAAATTGAACTCATTCCGCCTCCCGTCACTGCTTATGTATTTTTGCTGACATATTAAAGAGTCGCCCCGGTATTAGCGAGGGGAATACACCCCTGCAGATTGCAGGGGAATAGCGCCATGCCATTCAAACTCGCAAAGCCGCCTCGAATTCTTCCAGCGGCACCGGCCGACCGAACAGATAGCCCTGGAAACTGTGGCAACCGCGCAGCTCGAGGAATTCCTGTTGTGCCGCCGTCTCCACGCCCTCGGCGATCACGTTCAGGCCCAGTGCTTCGGTCATCGCGATGATGGTCTGCACGATGGCAGCATCGTTGGGGTCGCTGGCGATGTCGCGCACGAAGCTCTGGTCGATCTTGATCTGGTCCAGCGGCAGACGCTTGAGGTATTGCAGCGAGGAGTAGCCGGTGCCGAAGTCATCCATGGAGAAGCTGAGACCGAGCAACTTCAGCTCGCGCATCTTGGCGATGGTGTCTTCCACGTCCAGCAACACGGTGCTCTCGGTGAGCTCGAGTTTGAGCAGTGAGGGACGCACCCCGGTCTCCAGCAACACGCGCCGCACCTGATCGACGAACTCCGACTTGCGGAACTGGCGCGCGCTGACGTTGACGGCCAGCGTGAGATGGCGCGTATGCGCATTCTGCTGCCAGACTTTGAGTTGCAGGCAGGCGGTGCGCAAGGCCCACATGCCCATCTCCACGATCTGCCCGGTGTCTTCCGCCAGCGGGATGAACTGTGCGGGTGACACCAGACCGCGCTGCGGATGCAACCAGCGCATGAGCACTTCCGCACCGAGCGGGCGGCGCATGCCGTCGACTTGCACCTGATAGTAGAGCTGCAACTGCTGTTCGCGGATGGCGATGTCGAGTTCGCCCTCCAGTTCCAGACGGTTGTCGATGGCGGCCTGCATCGCGGGGTCGTAGAAACGGATGGTGTTGCGTCCCGCCTGCTTGGACTGGTACATGGCGATGTCGGCGAACTTGAGCAGATTCTCGAACGCTTCCTGATGCCCGCGATAGAGCACCACGCCGATGCTGGGCGAGCTGAGATGGCGATTGCCATCCAGCAGATAGGGTTCGTTCAGAAAATCGCGGATCTTCTCGGCCACCGCTTCGGCCTGGGGGGCCGCCTCCGCGGAACTGATGCTCAACTCTTCCAGCACCACCACGAATTCGTCCCCGCCCAGCCGCGCGACCGTATCGCCTTCGCGCACGGCCGCACGCAGGCGGCGAGCCACCTCACAGAGCAGCATGTCACCGACATCGTGCCCCTTGCTGTCGTTGACCTTCTTGAAGTCATCGAGATCGAGCAGCATCAACGCACCGTAGCGACCGCTGCGTGCGCTGACCGCCAAGGCCTGCAAAGCACGGTCCATCAACAGACGCCGGTTGGGCAACTGCGTCAGCGAGTCGAAGAAGGCGAGCTGGTGTATGTCGCGTTCGGATTGCTTGCGGTCGGTGATGTCGAGGATGACGCCGATGATGCCGACCGGCTCGCCGCCGCTGTCGTTCAGTCTGGCCTTGTGGAAGATCACATCGTGCAGCGTGCCGTCGGCATGTTTCACATTGCTCTCGTACACCTGCACATCCTCTTCCGAGGTGAGCAGGTCAAGGTCAAGATCATGATCGCGATAGACCGCCGACTGCTTCTGCGGTGCGATCTCGAATACGGTCTTGCCGATGATGTCGGTTTTTTTCTTGCCGATGAACTCCGCGAAAGCGGTGTTGCAGCCGGTATAGCGCCCCTCGGTATCTTTATGGAACACCGGCACCGGCATGGTCTGCAGCAGGGATTCGCTGAAGGAGACGCTCTCCTGCAAGGCCGCTTCGTTCTTCTTGCGTTCGCTGATATCGAGGAAGGTGACCACCGCACCGATCGCCTGCCCGTTCCTGAGCATGGGCTGCGACCAGTATTCCACCGCGACGGGCGTGCCGTCCTTGCGCCAGAACACCTCGTCGTCGGAGTGGGTCGGTTCGTTGCGGATATAAGCCTGGTAGGCATGGCAATCACTCGCCGGATACGCGCTGCCGTCCGGATACGCGTAATGGATCACTTCATGCAGATGCTTGCCCAGCAATTCCTCTTCGCGCTCATAACCCAGTATGCGCAGCAATGCCGCATTGACGAAGGTGCAACACCCTTCGGTGTCCACGCCGTACATGCCCTCGGCGATGGAGTCCATGAATGTCTGCATCTGCTTCTGCGAATCATGCAGCGCACGCTCGGCTGCTTTGCGGTCGCTGATGTCGCGGCAGGAACCGTACACCCGACCGTTCGGCAACAGCACGGCGTTCAGTTCCATCGGCACCCGGTTGCCGTCGCGGGTGACTAGACGCACTTCCATCACATGCCGCTTGTGATCACTGACGATTCGCCTGCCGCCTTCGCGATAGCGCGCGCGCCAATCTTCCGGCACCAGATCGAACACCGTCATCGCATACAGCTCGTCCCGCCCGTAACCCAGCAGACTCACAACGTTGTCGTTGACATAGACGATGCGCCCGTCCTGCTCGGTGATGAACACGGCGTCCGGTGCGTTCTGCAAGGTCATGCGCAACCGTTCCTCGCTCTCGCGCAGCACGCCGATCATCTCCTGTGTATCGCGCTCCGCGCTGTCCATCAGATCACGGTGTTCCTGCTCCAACTCGGCCAGTGCCTGCGCGTTGCGGCGCGCCATGCGCTGATCGAACAGGCTGGCCAGCAGACCGCCACCGAACCACACCAGCGCGGTCAGAGACAGCAGGGTCGCCAGGATGTGCGGCTCGATGCGCAGGTCGCCTGCCTGACAGACAGCTTCCGCCGAGATGTGCATGCCGGACATGGCGGTGTAATGCATGGCAGCGATGGCCACCCCCATCACGACTGCGCCCAACAGCAGGCGCGCGAGCGGCCCCAGCCGCCCCCACTGTTCGCGATACATGATGTAGAGCGCCGCCCAGGAGGCCACGATGGCGATCAGCACAGAGAGCGCGAAGACCGCCGGATCGTAGGCGATGTCCGGCGACATCTTCATGGCAGCCATGCCGAGATAATGCATGCTGCTGATACCGATGCCCATCAGCACCCCGGCCGTCAGGATCAGGCGGCGACTGACCAGCACCTCGCGCAACACGCGGAAAGCCAGCAGCGCGGCGATCACCGCCGGCAGCAGCGACAACAGGGTCAGGAAAGGATCATAGCCGACCGGAACAGGCAGATGCAGCGCCAGCATGCCGACGAAGTGCATGGACCAGATGGCCAATCCCAGCGTGCTGCCGCCGGCCAGCATCCAGATGGTGGCGGTGTAACCGCGGTTCTCGCGCATGCGCCGCGCGTGGGTGAGCGCGGTCAACGAGCCGATGATGGCGATGAGGATGGACAGGACGACCAGCGAAGTATCCCAGGTGAACGGCACGCGACTGACTCTCGGTTATTCTTTAGACCACGCGATGATACGCGAAGACGGCATCGCTGACTTGCCTCGGCACGCATGGGCGGGTGACCGTGCCAGACGCCGCTCGCCGCCCCTTGCCGCTTGGGTCTATAATCGCGCCCTCGTTTTCACGCCATCCCGGAGCCTTACGCCATGTCCCACAACCTGTTCGATACCCGCCAGCCCTTCAAACTCGCTTCCGGCAAGGAAGCCACGCTGTATTCCCTGCCCGCGCTGGAAAAAGCCGGCATCGGCAACATCTCGCGCCTTCCCGTCTCCATCCGCATCGTGCTGGAATCGGTGCTGCGCAACTGCGACGGCAAAAAGGTGACCGAACAGCATGTGCGCGAACTGGCCAACTGGAAGCCGACCGGCGACCGCACCGAAGAGATCCCCTTCGTGGTGGCGCGCATCGTGTTGCAGGACTTCACCGGCGTGCCGCTGCTGGCCGACCTCGCCGCCATGCGCGATGCCGCCGCCAAAGCTGGCAAAGACCCCAAGGTCATCGAGCCGCTCGTCCCCGTGAATCTGGTGGTGGACCACTCGGTACAGATCGACAGCTACAACAACCCGAACGCACTCAGGATCAACATGGAGATGGAGTTCGAGCGCAACACCGAGCGCTACCGTTTCATGAAATGGGGCATGCAGGCGTTCGACACTTTCAAGGTCGTGCCGCCCGGCATCGGCATCGTGCACCAGGTCAACCTGGAATACCTCGCGCGCGGCGTGTTGCAAAAAGACGGCGTCACGTATCCCGACACACTGGTCGGCACCGACAGCCACACCACCATGATCAACGGCATCGGCGTGGTCGGCTGGGGCGTGGGCGGCATCGAGGCGGAAGCGGGCATGCTGGGCCAACCCGTGTATTTCCTGACACCCGATGTCGTCGGCGTGCACCTGAAAGGCAAGCTGCGCGAAGGCGTCACCGCCACCGACCTGGTACTGACCGTCACCGAACTGATGCGCAAGCACAAGGTGGTCGGCAAGTTCGTAGAGTTCTTCGGCGAAGGCACAACTGCCCTCACCCTGCCCGACCGCGCCACGATCGCGAATATGGCCCCCGAATACGGCGCGACCATGGGCTTCTTCCCGGTCGACGACGTGACCGTGCAGTTCATGAAGAACACCGGCCGCACCGCCGACGAAGTGGATGCCTTCGAGTCCTACTTCAAGGCGCAGGGCCTGTTCGGCATCCCCAAGGCGGGCAGCATCGACTACAGCAGCGTGGTGGAACTCGACCTCGACAGCATCGTGCCCTCACTGGCCGGGCCGAAGCGTCCGCAAGACCGCATCGCGCTGCCTGCGATGAAAGACACCTTCAACACCCTGTTCAGCAAACCCATCGCGGAGAACGGTTTCAACCAGCCCGCCGACAAGCTGAACACGCGTTATGCGACCGGCAAGGATGGTCTGGAGATCGGCAACGGCGACGTACTCATCGCCGCGATCACCAGCTGCACCAACACCTCCAACCCCGGTGTGCTGCTCGCTGCTGGTCTGTTGGCGAAGAAGGCGGTAGCGAAGGGCTTGAAAGTCGCGCCGCACATCAAGACCACGCTGGCACCCGGTTCGCGTGTGGTGACCGAGTATCTGACCAATGCCGGTCTGCTGGAACCGTTGACCACGCTGGGCTTCGGTCTCGCCGCTTACGGCTGCACCACCTGCATCGGCAACGCCGGTCCGCTGCGCGAAGACATCGACAAGACCATCACCGACAACAACCTGATCTGCGCCGCCGTGCTCTCCGGCAACCGCAACTTCGAAGCGCGCATCCACCCGAACCTGAAGGCGAACTTCCTCGCTTCGCCGCCGCTGGTGGTTGCCTACGCCATTGCGGGCAAGATGAACATCAACCTCGATACCGATCCGCTGGGCGTTGGTAAAGACGGCCAGCCGGTGTATCTGAAAGACATCTGGCCCAACAGCGCCGAGATCCAGACCGTGATGAAATTCGCCGCCGACCCGGCGGTGTACCAGAAGCTGTACAGCGATCTGACCAAGGACCTGCCGCTGTGGAACGCCATCCAGGCGCCCACCGGCGACCTTTACCAGTGGGACGATTCCACCTACATCGCGCGTCCGCCGTTCTTCGATGCCGCCACACCCAAGGTCGGCGACATCAAGGGCGCGAAGGCACTGGCGCTGTTCGGCGATTCCGTCACCACCGACCACATCAGCCCCGCAGGCAGCTTCAAGCCCACCACACCGGCGGGCAAATATCTGCAAGGCCACAAGGTAGAAGTGAAAGACTTCAACAGCTACGGCTCGCGCCGCGGCAACCACGAAGTGATGATGCGCGGCACCTTCGCCAACGTGCGCGTGAAGAACCTCATGCTGCCGCCCAACGCCGACGGCAGCCGCATCGAAGGCGGCTACACCCTGTACAAGGGCGAACAGATGGCCATCTACGACGCCGCGATGAAACACATCGCCGACCACACACCGACGGTGATCTTCGCGGGTGAAGAATACGGCACCGGTTCGAGCCGCGACTGGGCGGCCAAAGGCACGCAACTGCTGGGCGTGAAGGCCGTCATCGCCAAGAGCTACGAACGCATCCACCGCAGCAACCTGGTGGGCATGGGCGTGCTGCCCTTGCAGTTCAAAGGCAGCGACAGCATGGCCAGCCTGAACCTCACCGGCGACGAGACCTTCGACCTGATCGGCATCGACGACAACCTGAAGCCGCAGCAGGACGTCACACTCACCGTCACCCGCAAGGACGGCAGCAAGCAGAACGTTGCACTGCTGCTGCGTATCGATACACCTATCGAAGTGGACTACTACAAGAACGGCGGTATCCTGCCGTTTGTGTTGAAGGAGCTGGTGGGTTAAGCGTAAGCGTTCAGTTCACGAAGCGACAGAAGCCCGCACTCGCGGGCTTCTTCTTTTTCGATCGTAGCGATCAGTCGCCCGCAATGGCTTCGCCGATAGACGGGTGATAGAGCGAATAGCGATTGCGCCCGCCCAACTTGGCTTGGTACATGGCTTGGTCGGCTTTTTTCAGCAGGCCACCGGCATCCACTTCCTCGGAGGGGTACAGGCTGATGCCGATACTGACGCCGATGGAGACTTGCTTGCCGTCTACCCACCACTCGGATTCCATGGTCTGCAAGATCTTGCTGGCGACATCCTCGGCGTCCGATTCGTTCTTGATCTCCTTGAGCAAGACCGCGAATTCGTCGCCGCCGATACGGGCGAATGTATCGCTGCGCCGCATCAATGCCGACACGCGTCTCGCGAATTCGATCAGCAACTGGTCGCCTGCTTCGTGCCCGAGTTCGTCGTTCACACCTTTGAAGCCGTCCAGATCGAGGAACATCACGGCGATAGTTTGCTTGGAGCGGCGTGCATGGCTGATCTCATGCTCCAGACGGTCGAGGAACAGTACGCGATTGACCAGCTCGGTGAGCGGGTCGTAGAAAGCCAGACGCGTGATCTTGCTGTCGGTGATGTCTTTGCCGGTGGATACGAAGTGGGTGACCTTGCCTTTTTCATCGAGCAAGGGGGCGATGGTCTTTTCTTCGTAGTACAGCATGCCGTTCTTGCGGCGATTGATGAACAAGTCCTGGAAGTTCTCGCCTTGTTTGATGCGCTTCCACATATCCGCGTAGAACTCGCTGGAATGCTGGCCGGATTTCAGCAGGCGTGGATTCTCACCGATGACTTCGCGTTGTTCGTATCCTGTCGCGAGACAGAAAGCCGGATTCACATAGTCCATGCGGCCGTCCTGATCGGTGATCAGTACATGGTCGGTGGTCTGCTCGACGACTTTGGCCAGTTTGTGCGCTTGCTGCATGGCAGCGGCGGAAAGTATCTTGAGCTTGCCCCAGCCGCGCATCACGAACGCCCAGATCGACAGCCCGAGAACGAGTAACACGAGAGCGACCTGCAATCTTTCATAGGCCGGCGCCAATATCGTCGCGACATCCGTCTGCGCGCTCACCAGCCAGAACGGGTCGGCGCTGCTGATCCGTTCTGCGGTCCAGCCCCCCAGATTGTCGGTATCGACCAGATCGGTCGGCAGGACGCGTCTGGTAACACCGCGATTCGGGCCGGATGACCACTTCACCAAGCCTTCACCTTGCAGCGTTGGCAACATGGACCAGGCTTGCGGGTCCGCCTGCTTGAAAGTCCGGTCATGCTCAAGCATGCCACCCCAACGATCCTGCTCGGCACCGCCGCCCAACCATGCGCCCTGCGCATTGAGCAACATCATGCGCAGACCGGAGGGGTCATCGGTATTGAACAGTTGTGCCAGCAATGGTGCCACACCGTGGTTGATGACGATCACACCCAGCAGTTTGCCGCGCGAAGTGTGAACCGGAACCGAGAAGCGCAGCATGGGAT
Organism: Pseudomonadota bacterium; assembly: GCA_043827165.1. Taxonomy (GTDB): domain Bacteria; phylum Pseudomonadota; class Gammaproteobacteria; order Burkholderiales; family Gallionellaceae; genus Sideroxyarcus. The sequence goes on along the minus strand of JBDRPJ010000001.1, from coordinate 276,350 downwards.
TGAGCGGTCGCTCGATCTTGCCATGCTCGATATTCAGATCAATGTGAGAGAGATGCAGCGAATTCTCCGGCAGGTTAACTGCATCGCGGAAGTAGTCTCGTCCCGACTTATCCTGCAACTCACCCTCCGACACACGCCAGACCTTCCCGCCGACCGAGTTGACGCGCACGCGCTCCATGCCGGATGCGTCGATGAAGCGAACCTGCTGGTAATGGGGATGGAAGCGGGCCAGCGATATGAAGCGTTCAGCCAGCATATCCATCGCCTGTACGGACTCCTGCTGCAACAAGCTGTCATCGGCCAGCAGCATCGCGTCCGTTGACGCCTCGCGAAGATCGGCCATCAGGGTGGCGGATGTCCTTTGCACTTGCGTTTCCATGCTTTGCTGCCACTTGTCCAGCGTCGTTGCGCGATCAGCCAGATGCAGACTGAGTACGATCAGAATTGCCGGAATAGCGATAGCGAGGAAACGCCAAATAAACATTTGGCGGGTCATGATCTCTACTCTCCTGTGCGACGCCTTTGCAGTGCGCACGAATTATCGTGTCCGGTCGGGGAGCCGGAAGGCGCGCATTATATGACCATATTCCCGATGCGCCTATTAATGCCAGAGCATTGCACTCAGGCTTTCCTTATTACAAACAATGCATTGCCGAGAAATTACTGAACAAGTCCTTGGTTCGAGATGATTCCTTCGACAGCGCAAACGGACTTATTCAGCGCCGAGTATCAATCATCATCGCCATGGCGCTGACCCGACGTGCGCAGGTCGCGCTCGGACCAGCTGGTATGGCCGACCACGTTGTGGCAGGCCTTGCAGTTGGAGGGGGTTTTCACGTCCGGATGCACCCATTCCTTGGGTGAGACGCTGCGGTGTTCACGCTTGAACCAGACTGTTTCGGTGATACGCAGGCTCGCCGAGTGATGGCGCGCCTGGATACCCGCGTTCTCCACCAGAAAATCGGTGATGGCTTTGCGCTCTTTGGCATCGAGTTCCGCATTCGACCCGAAATGCCGCGCCAGACCGTCCATCATCGCCTTCCAGTTGTCCGCTGTCAGTAGTTGCGGCGGGAAAAGGACATGGCAGGCGCCGCATTCCTTTTCCCACAAGGCATTACGCGGCACTTTGAGGTCATCGGCTTGAGCCTGCTGCACGGCGGCAAGCAGGCAGAACATGAGGGCGTATCGTTTCACAATTCATTCTCCAGGTGAGGGGCGATGGTTCGGCGCATCAGAGCATGGTCGGGCGGAGAAAGTTCCGTACGGAGCTGCGGCAACAACTCAACCTGAAGAACGGGGACGGACACCGATCGGGGTACAGCCATTTGCCCTGCGCAGCCCGCACTGCGGTCGTATCGAAGGACTTGCGACGTTCGGCAGAGGATCTCCCTGGCTCAATCATCCTGCAGATTTTGACCGGGGAACAACACATCACTGAAGCCGAAGTCGCGCATGTCGCGGATGCGCATGGGATAGAGGATGCCATCCAGATGGTCGCATTCGTGCTGCACTACGCGCGCATGGAATCCGCTCACCGTGCGGTCTATCAGTGCGCCGTGTTCATCGCGCCCCTGATAGCGCAGTTTGCTATAGCGCGGCACCAGTCCGCGCATGCCGGGCACGGAAAGACAGCCTTCCCAGCCTTCTTCCATCTCGTCCGACAGCGGTGTCAGCACGGGGTTGATAAGCACAGTCTGCGGCACGACTTCCGCGTCGGGGTAGCGTTCATTCTTGTCCACACCGAAGATCACCACACGCAAGGGCACGCCGATCTGCGGTGCGGCCAGCCCGACACCCCTCAGGGCACGCATGGTATCGCGCATGTCTTGCAGCAAGGCTTTCAGCGCATCGCTGCCGAAGTCACTGATCGGTTCGGCACGCTGCAACAGGCGCGCATCGCCCATGCGCAATACGTCTTTAATCGCCATCGCACTCCACCACGCATTCCAGGATGCGACGCACGCGCTCCATCGCCGGCTGGGCGACCGCACCGATCTTGTCGAGCACGATGCCGCCCTGACTGCTGCGGCGCCCGGCGGCATCGTTCACCACCACGGCGATGGTGGCGTAGTTCACGCCCAGTTCGCGCGCCAATGCTGCCTCCGGCATGCCGGTCATACCGGCCATATCTGCGCCGTCCTTTTCATAGCGGTTGATCTCGGCCAGCGATTCCAGACGCGGCCCCTGTATGGCGGCATACACGCCGCCGTTCAGCAGCGGCTCGCTTGCCTGCTGTGCAGCGCTCAGGATGCGCTGGCGCAAAGTCTCGCTGTACGGCCAGGTGAAATCGACATGCGCGACGGTCTTTTCGTGCCCGTCGAAATAGGTGGCTTCGCGTCCGTAGGTGTAATCGATGATCTGGTCCGGCACGACCAGAACACCCGGTGTGAGATCGGAACGTATGCCGCCCACCGACGAGATCGCCACCACATTGCTCGCGCCCTGGTCATGCAGCGCCCACATGTTGGCGCGGTAGTTCACCAGATGGGGCGGGATGGTGTGACCGTAACCGTGGCGCGCGATGAACATCACTTCGTGACCGCGCAAGGTGCCGAAGGTCATCGGGCCGGAAGGTTCGCCATAGGGCGTGCGCATCACTTGCCGGTGGGTGATGACGAGGTTGGACAACTGGGCAAAGCCGGTACCGCCAATGATCGCTATCACTTCATTCCTCCTTCACTGCATAGATCGCGGGCAGGTTGCGCCACGCGCCGTGGATGTCCATACCGTAACCGAACACGAAGCGGTTCGGCAATGTCAGGCCGACGAAATCTGCGCTGATGGGCTTGGCTCGTCCATGTTCCTTGTCGGCGAACACCGCACTGTAGAACGCCGTCGCGCCCAGTTCCAGCACACGCTGCTTGATGGCAAGCATGGTCTCACCTTCGTCCAGGATATCGTCCAGCACCAACACCACCTTACCGCGCACGTTCTCGCGCGGCGCGACCTTCCAGTTCAACTGTCCGCCCTGCTTCTCATTGCCGTAGCGCGAGACATGCAGGTAATCGAAGTCGAGCGGGAAATCGAGTAGCGGCAACAGCTGCCCGCTGAACACCACCGCCCCGCCCATCACCGACAGCACCAGCGGATGCTGGCCCGCCAGCTTGGCATTGATCTCCTGCGCCACGCGCTGCAAAGCGCGCTGCACCGCATCGGCATCGTGCAGCAACTCGGCTGCAGCCAATATCTCTCTTGCGCGCTGGTCGGTCATCATGTCGGGAATCCTTCGCCGTTGTTTGCCAGCAAGACTTGCAGCGCCGTCTCGTCCCACACCAATACATCCAATGCCTGCGCCTTTTCCAGCTTGCTGCCCGCTTCGGCACCTGCCACCACACAATCGGTCTTCTTCGACACGCTGCCTGCCACTTTCGCGCCCAGCGCTTCCAGCCTGGCTTTCGCTTCGTCGCGGCTCATGGTGGGCAGGGTGCCGGTGAGCACGAAGGTCTTGCCGGTGAGCGGCAGAACCAGATGCGCAGTGCCCTCGTGCTCGTCCCAGTGCACACCCAGCCTGCGCAACTCGTTCACGACTTCCTTGTTGTGATCCTCAGCAAAGAAGTCGACGATGCTCTGCGCCACCACCGGCCCCACGTCCGGCACCTGCAGCAATGCCTCCACGCTCGCCGACATGATGGCATCCAGCTTGCCGAAATAGCGCGCCAGGTCTTTCGCCGTGGTCTCGCCCACATGACGGATACCCAGCGCGAACAGGAAACGGTTGAGCGTGGTGCGCTTGCTCTGCTCCAGCGCCGCGACGATGTTGTGCGCGCTCTTCTCTGCCATGCGATCCAGATTCGCCAGCGTCGCGACATCGAGACGGTACAGATCGGGTAGCGAACGGATGATGTGCTCGTCCACCAACTGATCCACCAGTTTGTCGCCCAGCCCTTCGATGTCCATCATGCGGCGGCTGGCGAAATGCAGAATCGCCTGTTTGCGTTGCGCGGCGCAGAACAGGCCGCCGGTGCAGCGCGCATCGGCCTCGCCTTCCTCGCGCACCGCATGGCTGCCGCACACGGGACAGACAGTCGGCATCACGAACGGCTTAGCATCGGCCGGACGTCGTTCAAGTACAACACCGACCACTTCGGGAATCACATCGCCCGCACGGCGCACGATGACGGTGTCGCCGATATGCACGTCTTTGCGGCGTATCTCGCCTTCGTTATGCAGCGTGGCGTTGGAAACAGTGGTGCCGCCGACGAACACCGGCTCCAGCTTGGCGACCGGCGTCAATTTGCCGGTACGACCGACTTGTATCTCGATGTCACGCAGCACGGTGAGCTGTTCTTCCGCCGGATATTTGTGCGCCACCGCCCAGCGCGGTTCGCGCGAAACGAAGCCGAGCTGCTTTTGCAGGGCGAGACTGTTGACCTTGTACACCACACCGTCGATATCGAACGGCAGCGCATCGCGCTTGGCTGCGACGCGCTGGTGGAAATCCGCCAGCGCCTGCGCGCCTTGCACCACTGCACGTTCATCGCACACCGGCAGGCCGAACGTTTGCAGCGCGCCAAGGATGCCGCTGTGCGTATCGGGCAGTGCCCAGCCCTGCACTTCACCCAGACCGTAGGCGAAGAAGGACAGCGGACGCTGTGCCGACAATTTTGGATCGAGTTGGCGGATAGTGCCGGCCGCGCCGTTGCGAGGATTGACCAGCGTGGGCAAGCCCTTTTCGCGCTGCTTTTCGTTGTAGTGGTTGAAGTCCTTGCGCGACATGTACACCTCGCCGCGCACTTCCAATACTTCGGCGGAACAATCCTTCAGACGCAAGGGGATGCAGTGGATGGTGCGGATGTTCTGTGTGACATCTTCGCCGGTCTCGCCGTCACCGCGTGTCGCAGCCTGCACCAGCACACCGCGCTCATATCGCAGATTGATGGCCAGGCCGTCGAACTTGAGCTCGCAGGAGTATTCGATCTCGTTCGTGGTCTCCAGCGCGTTCTTCACGCGCGTGTCGAAGTTGAAGGCACCGCTGGCTTCGGTGTCAGTCTCGGTGCGTATGGATAGCATGGGCACGGCATGGCGCAACGGCGAAAAGCCTTCCAGCACCTTGCCCCCGACGCGCTGCGTGGGCGAATCGGGCGTCAGTAGTTCGGGATGTTGTGTCTCAAGGGCTTGCAGTTCGCGGAACAGCTTGTCGTATTCCGTGTCGGGGATGGTCGGCGCATCCTGCACGTAATAGGCATGGTTGTGCCGCTCTATCACTTCGCGCAACTGCGCGATACGCAGCTTCGCGCCCATCAGGAGAACAGCCGCAGGGTCTGGGCACTACCTGGCACTAGGCCGCCGGCCAGCATGCGCTGCTCGACCGCTTCGACGCTGTCGCGGATATGGGCGATCGCGCCCTGGCTCAGGATCACTCGTTGGTCGTCGACCAGCGTGAGACGCAAGGCGGGCGCGATGTCCAGCGCAAGCAGGATCATGTCGTCGAAACACTTGGCAGGTTCTTGTACGCGCGGGATGTCCAGCAACAGGGTAAGACTGGTCACCTGCATCTTCTCCAGCGTGTGATGCTGGAACGGCGTGCCGTCCGATACGGACAGGGTGTAAAGCGTGGCACCGTCCGGCGCGAACTGATGGAAGGTGCCGTCGGCCTGCAAGCTCATGCCGGACAGCTGCACGGCTTGCGCGACTTCGCTGGCGAACAGCGGACGTTCTCCACGGCTGATCAGGTTGAGGCCTATCATCTGGTCGACGCTGGCACAGAACTCATCCAGTTCGCGCGCGCGTTCCAGTGCGTTATCGGCCAGCGGCAGCACCATGTCGGCATCCTGCTTGCGCCCGATCTCTCCCAGCAGCTCTCGGAAATCCGCCAGACGTGTGTCGCTAATGATGCCGTTGCGGTCCACCAGTTGCAGGGCGATCTTCAGTTCGCTGTAGTTGGCCGGACTTTCCGGGATGACGCGTTCCCATGCGCCGGTGGCGGCGTTGCAACCGCAGGTCTGGATGGTCTTGCCGTAGTCGAAGCGGCGCGGCCAGAAGGCTTCCAGCACTTCGGCGCTCACCGGGAATTTGGGCGTCATGCTTACGATGAAATCGAGCTTGTCGTCCAGCAGGTCGCAGGCCTCTGCTGCGGGCTTGTCCGCGATGAAATGGTCGGCTGATTCTTCGGCAGGCTTTGCCGTGACGTCAGCTACGGGTTCCGGCACGACGGCGCGTTGCGGAACGCGCGGCTCGACATTTCCGCGATCCAGACTGCGCCGGTAGCGCCACTGCTGCCAGTAACCATAGGCGTACACCGCGACCACAACCAGTATCGCGATGACCAATAGACTTTTCTGAAATTCACTCATGTCGCTGCCGATACTTTCAGTGAAGAATGACCGGGCCGATTATAACGACACTAGCGGCAGTTCGCCCTCGCTGATGCCTATCTTTCCGATGTTGTGCAAACTTCGCACGAAATCAGGGTCCTCATGCAGTTGTGCATGACTACGGGGATGCGTATGGCCGTGCATCTGCGCCAGCCGGGCGCGACTGGGGGCCGGCAGCTCCCATTTCAGGCCGGCCAGCAGCTCATCGGCCAGATCGGGACGGTTGCATACCAGCACCATGTCGCAGCCGGCCTGCAGCGCCGCTTCGGCGCGTTGCACGATGCCGCCTGCCACGGTCGCGCCTTCCATGCTCAGGTCGTCGCTGAAGATGCAGCCATCGAAGCCCAGCTCGCCGCGCAGGATGTCCTTCAGCCAACGTTTCGAGAATCCGGCAGGCTTGTCGTCTATCTTGGGATAGATGACATGCGCGGGCATCACGGCCGTCAAGCCGAAATGCACCATCCGTTTGAACGGGATCATGTCGCACAACTCGATATCGGTGTAGCTACGTTCATCTACAGGGATCGCCAGATGCGAGTCGGCAGCGACGAAACCGTGCCCGGGGAAATGTTTGCCCACGGTCGGCATGCCGCCCTGCTTCAAACCTTGCAGCAGACTGTGCGCCAGTTCGGAGATGGCTTGCGGTTCGCTGTGGAAGGCGCGGTCGCCGATCACTGTACTGGCACCGTAATCCACGTCCAGCACCGGCGTGAAGCTGAAATCCACACCATAAGCGCGCAACTCGGAAGCGAGCACGAAGCCCACTTCCTGCGCCAGATGGCGGGCTTGTTTGGGATGTGTATCCCATATCTTGCCGAGTTCGCGCATGGGCGGGATGCGCGTGAAACCGTCGCGGAAACGCTGTACGCGCCCGCCTTCGTGATCGACGGCGATCAGCAGCGGCGGTGTACGCAAGGCATGGATGCTGGCGGTCAGCGCGGCCAGTTGTGCGGGGGATTCGTAGTTGCGCGCGAACAGGATGACGCCGCCGACCAGCGGATGGCGCAAACGCGCCTCGTCCTCCGGCGTCAACGTCTTGCCCGCCACGTCCAGCATCACTGGTCCGATACCCATCAACTTGCCCCTTCCAGAATGACGAATGCGACGGCATGTTCATGCTCGTCGCTGATACTCAGATGGTGGCGCGTAACGCCACGTGTATTTAAATAGGCCTCCAACTCCGGCGCGAACTGGAATGCCGGCTTGCCGATCGCGTCATGGCCGACTGTGATGTTGTGTAGGCTCACCGGATGGCGCAGCCCCTGTCCTGTTGCTTTGGCGAATGCTTCCTTGGCAGCGAAACGTTTCGCCAGGAAACGCGCCGGATGGGCCTGCACCGAATACTCTACCAGCTCCGGAGCAGTAAGCAGGCGCTCGGCGAACGCGGCACCATGCCGCGCGCAGGCCGCCTCGATGCGGGCGGTAGCGACGATGTCGGTGCCGATGCCGATGATCATGACAAATCTACTGCGCAGCCAGCTTGCTCGCTACGATTTCTATAGTGATTCATTCAGAAGCGCCTTCATGTTCTTCACCGCCTGCGCCAGACCGATGAACACGGCTTCGGCTACGATGGCGTGGCCGATGTTGAGTTCGGCGATATGCGGGATGGCGACGATGTCCTGCACGTTGTGATAATGCAGACCGTGGCCCGCGTTCACCTGCAGGCCGAGTCCGTGCGCGTACTGCACGGCATCATGGATGCGCTTCAATTCCGCTGCACGCTCGGGCACGCTGTCGGCATCGGCATATTTGCCGGTATGGATCTCGATCACCGGCGCGCCGGCCTTCACGGCGGCATCGATCTGTTTCTTGTCGGCGTCGATGAACAGCGAGACGCGGATACCCGCTGCAGTGCATCGTTGTGTGGCGTGTTGAACCTGATCGAAATACTTCACCAAGTCCAGCCCGCCTTCGGTGGTGAGTTCTTCGCGCTTCTCGGGCACCAGGCAAATATCGTGCGGTTTGACGCGCACGGCGTTGGCTATCATCTCGTCGGTGACAGCGCATTCCAGGTTCATGCGCGTCTGCAACATGCCGCGCAGGATGTCGACATCGGCATCCTGGATGTGGCGACGGTCTTCGCGCAGGTGGATAGTGATGGCGTCCGCGCCGGCTTGTTCACATACCAATGCGGCGCGCACCAGATTGGGATAACGCGCACCGCGCGCCTGGCGCAGGGTGGCTATGTGGTCGATATTCAGTCCTAACTTGATCATAGTTTCTGTAAATCTCTCATCAGTTCACGAGTGTGTAATGGTTTCCCTGCCAGGTGATGGTCCAGCAGCATGCGCATCAGTTGCTTGCTCTGGCGCGCCGTCACCGCGTCGCGGTAGTCGTCTGCCGCCATATCCAGCAGCGTCTTGCCCGCCACCGGCATGCCCTGCGAACTATCCGCCGTTTCGGCCACCGCGCCGCGCTCAAGTATATAGCGGTAGTTGCGTGCCGGCAGCACAGGACGAGTACTGCCCGCTTCTGTTTCCAGTGTCAGCGCGTAGCCCAATTCCTGCAGCATGTGTTTTTCGAAACTGCGCAGGGTGAACGCGTGATCCTGTTCCTGCGCCAATCGCTGCAGGGTCTGCTGGTAATAGTCGAACAGGCTTTCGTGCGGATCGTCGCGCGCCATCAGATTGAGCAGCAGTTCGTTCATGTAGAAACCGCACAGCAAGGCCGTACCCTGCAACTGCGGCTGCCCGCCCTGCCATTCCGCGCTGTGCAAAGTACGCAATTCATGCTTGCCGAACCAGCTCAGGGCGAGCGGCTGGAACCCCATCAGCAGGCCACGCACAGCAGAGCGCGGACGCCGCGCACCGCGCGCCACCAACGGCACGCGGCCATGATTGCGGCTGAACACTTCCACGATCAGGCTGGTCTCGCGGAACGGGTAGCTATGCAGTACGAATGCGGGATCGTCCTGGATGCGGAGTCTGGCAGACGCGTTAGTCATACCCCAGCGTCTTGAGCATGTGCGCGCTGTCCGCCCAGCCGCTGCGCACTTTGATGAACACTTCGAGGAACACCTTGCCGTCGAACAGTTTCTCCATGTCGAGGCGTGCCTGCGTGGCGATCTCCTTGATCTTCTCGCCTTTGCTGCCGATCAGCATGACCTTGTGCGCCTCCTTGTCCACCAGAATGGCGGCGCTGATGCGGCGCATCTTGCCGTCCATCTTGAACTGTTCGATCACCACACTGACCGAGTACGGCAGTTCATCCCCGGTGAAGCGGAACACTTTCTCGCGCAGGATCTCGGCGGCGAGAAAGCGCTCGTTGCGGTCGGTGATGTCGTCCTCGCCGTACAGATGTTCACCCTCCGGCAGATGGGGCTGCACGGCCTGCAGCAAGGTATCCAGATGTTTCTCCTGGCGCGCACTGACCGGCACGATGGCATCGAACTGGCGCAAGGCGGCGACCTTTTCGATGAAGGGCAGCAATTCGTTCTTGTCCTTCATCAGGTCGGCCTTGTTGATGACCAGGATGACCGGCCTGTCCTTGGGCAGCAGCTCCAGCACCTGCTGGTCGCGCTCGTCGAAGTGGCGCGCCTCGATGACGAACAGCACCACATTCACTTCGCGCAGGCTGCTGGTCACCACGCGGTTCATGTTGCGATTCAGCGCGTTGGTGTGCTCGGTCTGGAACCCGGGCGTATCGACGAACACATATTGTGTGGTGCCTTCGGTGAGGATGCCGGTGATGCGATGGCGCGTGGTCTGCGCCTTGCGCGAGGTGATGCTGACCTTCTGGCCGATCAGGTGATTGAGCAGGGTCGATTTGCCCACGTTGGGACGGCCAACGATGGCAATGAAGCCGCTGTGCAGGTTATTGGATTCGGTCATAGTTCGTTCTTGATGAGTTGATAGGCGCGCTCGGCGGCGATCTGTTCGGCGGTGCGGCGACTGCTGCCCTCGCCGCGCGTAAGGACTTTTAGTTTCGGGACTTCGCAGGCTACCGTGAATATCTGCGCCTGCCCCTTGCCGTTCGTTTCGACGATGGTGTATTTCGGCAGAGGCAGCTTGCGTCCTTGCAATAGCTCCTGCAACTGCGTCTTGGCATCCTTGCCCACCGCGCGCAGGTCGATGTTGGCGATGAAGGGGATGTACAGCCCGAGCACCACTTGCTGTGCGGTCGCAAAATCCGCATCCAGCCACACTGCGCCGAACAATGCCTCAAGCGCATCCGCCAGTATGGAAGGACGCTCGGCACCTCCGCACTTGATTTCCCCCTCACTCAGCAACAGGTGCTGCCCCAGATGGAGTTGCTGGGCCAGTATCGCCAATGTCTGCTGGTTGACCAGACTGGAACGCAAGCGGTGCAGATCACCCTCGGGCAGATCAGGGTAGGTTTCAAACAGATGTTTGGCGATGGTGCAGTTAAGCACGCTGTCGCCGAGAAATTCCAATCGCTCGTTGTGATCCGCGTTGTGGCTGCGGTGCGTCAGTGCCCGCTGCAACAGTTGCGGTTGCGTGAAGTTGTAGCCGATCTGCCGGCACAATGCAGCGTGCTTCATCGACCGGTCATGAACTGGAGGGTTTGAATTCGAGCAGCAGGGTGATGTTGCCGACCAGCTTGATACGCATCTCGTATTCCGCGCTCAGCGACAAAGTGCCGCCCTCTTCGCGTACGATGGCGATATCCTCCGCTTTCAGGTCCTGAATGCCGTTGATGTTTGCGCGCTTGCGATAGGACATCTCGACTTCCGGGATGCTGGCGGTGCGCATCGCCGGATCGGCCACGATCTCGCGGAATATCTGACTGATCTGCGCGCTATGCAGATAGGCCGGCACCAGCTTCAATCCCAGCAGGGCCACAAATATCAGCGCGAACGCGCCCATGATAAAGCCAGAAAAACTCAGACCGCGCTGCCGACTGCTCAATCCGTACATGTTCTGCTCCTTTCCACAAACGCTCATTTGACCGACAAACCGATACGCTCCAACTCACCGAAATTCATCCAGATGAGAAACGCTTTGCCCACGATCATCTCATCCGGCACGAAGCCCCAGTATCGACTGTCACGGCTATTGTCACGATTATCGCCCATCATGAAGTAGTGACCGGCCGGGACGATACAGCGCATCTCCCGCTCACTATAACTGCATTGGTCCCGCCCCGGAAAGTCATCCACCTTGCCCAGATGTATCTGATCCAGCTCGGGATTGACCAGCATGGCATGCTCACGTTCGCCGAGTTTCTCCATATAGCGCTCGGTATGCACGAAGCGCAGGCCGCTTTCGACGTAGTTGAAATCGCCATCCGGGGTGCGCGTCTGCAGCACACCGTTCACCCACAATTGTTTGTCCCGATAAACGACCTCGTCTCCCGGCAGGCCGATCACACGCTTGATGTAGTCGACCGATGGATCGTTCGGAAAATGGAACACCATCACATCGCCACGCTGCGGCTGATTGATGTCGATCACCTTCTTGTTAAGAATGGGCAATCGCAGCCCGTAGGTATAGCGATTGACCACGATGAAGTCACCCACGTGCAAGGTCGGGATCATCGAACCGGAGGGGATCTTGAACGGCTCGATCACGAAGGATCGCAACATGAACACCGCCAGGATGACCGGGAAGAAGCTGATGGAATACTCCACCCACCACGGCTCTTTCTCGCCTTCCTGGCGCTGCTTGCGCAGGGTGTGCTTGTCCAGCAACCAGATGGCACCGGTCACTACCAGCAGCACGAACATGATGAGTGAAAAGGTCATATCTTCCCTGCCCCTTATTTATCGTCGACACGCAGGATCGCTAGGAAGGCTTCCTGCGGGATCTCCACGCTGCCCACCTGCTTCATGCGTTTCTTACCTGCCTTCTGCTTCTCCAGCAGTTTCTTTTTGCGCGAGATATCACCGCCGTAACACTTGGCCAGCACGTTCTTGCGCAACGCCTTCACGTTCTCGCGCGAGATGATGTTGGAGCCGATGGCGGCCTGGATCGCCACATCGTACATCTGGCGCGGGATCAGCTCGCGCATCTTGGCCGCCACCTCGCGGCCGCGATACTGACTGTTGGCGCGGTGAACGATGATGGACAACGCGTCCACCTTTTCGCCGTTGATCAGCATGTCCACTTTCACCACATCCGCCGGTCGGTACTCCTTGAACTCATAGTCCATCGAGGCATAACCGCGCGATACCGATTTCAGCTTGTCGAAGAAATCGAGCACGATCTCGCCCATCGGCATCTCGTATTTCAGCAGCACCTGCTTGCCGTGGTAGCTCATGTCGATCTGCATGCCGCGCTTCTGCGTGCACAGGGTGATCACCGCGCCCACGTATTCCTGCGGCATGTACAGATTCACATTCACGATGGGTTCGCGGATCTCTTCGACCTTGGACAGGTCGGGCAACTTGGACGGGTTGTCCACCATGATCACCGAGCCGTCGCGCTGCACCACCTCGTAGATAACCGTGGGCGCGGTGGTGATCAGGTCCATGTCGAACTCGCGTTCGAGACGTTCCTGCACGATCTCCATATGCAGCAGGCCAAGGAAGCCGCAGCGGAAGCCGAAGCCCAGCGCCTGCGACACTTCCGGCTCGTACATCAGCGCGGAATCGTTCAGTTTCAGTTTTTCCAGTGAGTCACGCAGCGCTTCGTACTGGTTCGATTCCACCGGGAACAATCCGGCGAACACCTGCGGCTGTATCTCTTTGAAACCGGGCAAAGCGGAAGCAGCAGGCTTGGCCAGATGGGTGATGGTGTCGCCGACCTTGGCATCCTTCAGTTCTTTGATGCCGGCGATAACGAAGCCGACCTGCCCGGCAGACAGTGAATCTCTATCCTGCGACTTAGGGGTGAACACGCCGAGGTGCTCGGTCAGATGCTGCGCGCCGGTGGCCATGAACAGGATCTTCTCCTTGGGCTTGAGCGTGCCGTTGATGATACGCACCAGCATCACCACACCGACATAGTTGTCGAACCACGAGTCGACGATCAATGCCTGCAGGGGCGCGGCCGGATCGCCCTTGGGCGGCGGAACTTTGACGATCAGGGATTCCAGCACATCCTCGACTCCCAGTCCGGTCTTGGCCGAGCAATGCACCGCCTCCTGCGCATCGATGCCGATCACATCCTCGATCTCGGCGATGGCGTTCTCAGGATTGGCGGAGGGCAAGTCTATCTTGTTCAATACCGGCACCACCTCCACGCCCAGATCCAGCGCGGTATAGCAGTTGGCCACGGTCTGCGCTTCCACACCTTGCGAGGCATCCACCACCAGCAGCGCGCCTTCGCAGGCGGAAAGAGAACGCGACACTTCATAAGAGAAGTCCACGTGTCCAGGGGTGTCGATCAGGTTGAGGTTGTACACCTGCCCATCTCGCGCCTTATAGCTGAGGGCCGCGGTTTGCGCCTTGATGGTAATGCCGCGTTCGCGTTCGATATCCATCGAGTCCAGCACTTGCGCTTCCATCTCGCGCGTGGCCAAGCCTCCGCAGAGATGGATGATGCGATCGGCCAGCGTGGATTTGCCGTGATCGATGTGGGCGATGATGGAGAAATTACGGATATGTTGCATGAGGTTTGAAATAAAAATCCCGTCAAATTCGGTAGTTGCGCAGGGCGCGCATTCTAGCCGATTTTGACGGGCACTGCCGGAAGGCAGGGTTATTTTTCGTCCAGACGGACAGGGATGTAGACCGTGCCGTCGTTGCGGCGCACCAGCAAGGCGATACTGCGGCCCGGCGGCACTTGTTTGAGGATCTCGTTAAATTGCGCCACGGTGCGTATCTCGATATTGCCTATGGCCAGGATCACGTCACCGCGCTGCATCTCGATCCGTGCAGAAGCGCCTTTGGCATCGACCACCAGCAAGCCGCCTTCCACCTGCAGTTCGGCCTTCTGTTCGTCGGTAAGTTCGATCACGCTCAGGCCCAAGCGGAGCACGCTCTGAGTCTGCGCATCGGCGGGGTCGATCTGCGCCGCCACCTGCTCGCTCGGGTCCTGGATCTCGCCCACGACCAGGGATACTTCCAGCGTATTGCCTTTGCGCCAGATCAGCACCGGCACCTTGCTATCCGGCTTGGTTGCCGCCACGATGCGCGGCAGGTCGGAAGAGCTTTCCACCGTTTTTCCATCGAACTTCAGGATCACGTCGCTCGCGCGCACCCCGGCTTTATCCGCCGGACCGCCGCGCTCCACACCGGAGATCAGTGCGCCAGCGGCTTTCTTCAAACCGAAGGACTCGGCCAATTCACGCGTCACTTCCTGAATGGTGACACCGATGCGCCCGCGTGTGACTTTACCCGTGGTACGCAACTGCTTGACCACATCCATCGCCACATCGATGGGGATGGAGAACGACAGTCCCATATACCCACCGGAACGACTGTATATCTGGGAATTGATGCCGACCACTTCCCCCCTCATGTTGAACAACGGCCCGCCCGAATTTCCTGGATTGATCGCTACATCGGTCTGAATGAACGGCACGAAGTTCTCCTGTGGCAGGGAACGTCCCTTGGCGCTGACGATACCCGCCGTCACGCTGCTGTCAAAGCCGAACGGCGAACCGATCGCCAGCACCCATTCACCGACCTTGAGCTGGTCCGGCTTACCCAACGTCACGGTGGGCAAGCCGCTGGCTTCGATCTTGAGCAAAGCCACATCAGTGCGTTTGTCGGCACCCACCACGCGCGCTTTGTATTCCCGCTTGTCGGTCAGACGCACAGTGATCTTGTCGGCCCGATCCACCACATGCGCATTAGTCAGGATGTAACCGTCGCCACTGATGATGAAACCGGAACCCAGCGATTGCGACTCCTGCTGGCGCGGCACCTGGGGCGCGAAGCGCTTGAAGAATTCATAGAAGGGATCGTTCTCCGGCAAGTTGGGCAAACCTGGCAGCATCTGCTGTGCGGAGACGATCTGGGTGGTGCTTACGTTCACGACCGCAGCCCCCTGCTTCTCCACCAGTTCGGTGAAATCGGGCAGCTCCTTGGCTGACACGTTGCCCACCAGCAATATGCCGAGCAGTACCGCGAGTGATCGTTTGAACATCCAAACCTCCTGTCAGATTATATTCAGGAACCGGCGGCACTCACGACCGAGCGCACCACAGCTTGCATCCCGGATCGTTTCGTCAACTGCCGCACCACCAAGAATCCCGCCAGCAATCCGGCCACCGCGCCCAGCATGGCAGCGCCATCCGGCGCCTCGGCAAAGAGAGCGGAAGCCAGCAAAGCAGCCACCAACATGAATGTCAGCGGCAACACGTACATCAATATCGAATTGCGCAGCAACACGCCATCCGGCAGTCCGACGTTCACTTCATCACCCACTCTTGCGTTAGCAGCATTGCCAACTTTAAAGGTGCGCGGCTTGCTGCTGCAAAACAGTTGGGACAACTTTCCGCTCCCACAACCTTTACCGCTCGCGCAACGAGCACATCCATTCCCGCCGACCGGCTCGATCTCCGCCTCGGCGCCATGCAGGCTCCGCACGATGGCAAGCATCTCATTCATTCGGCACCCCTGCGTAACGCACCGAATCGGCAACCTGTATGACCGCGCGCGGCGGGAGCTCGCCAACCACCGTCACCAATTGGTCGCCTATCAGCCTGCTATAGATATGTACCGCTCCCTGGCTTTTCAAGCCGGCCCGATACCCTGCCGCATCGGAGGCCTGCTCGACGAATACGGACAGCGCAGCCAGACCGTCGGAATAGACGATATGCACGACGGGGAACTTCTTGTCGCGCATATTGCGGCTCATTTCCAGAATCTTCTTGAATCCGGGCGGGATGCCATCCACCTGCCAACCACTGGCCGCATTCGCCACATTGTGGCGCGGCAGCGGCAACAGATGCTTGCGCTCCGCCAGTTTTGCGGCATCTTTTGCGTCGGGCACAGCCCATTTGCTTTCGATATCGCCGCCGATTTGCAACTGCGAGAAGGCGTATTGCTCGATCACCTTGCCGCGCTCATCCAGCACCACCGCCTTCAACAGCAGGCCGGATTCGCTGTGCGCCCACATCTTGCGCGTATAGCGCAAAGTATCCTTGGGCTGCAGCAACAACGTGTGGGCGTGGTAGTCCGCCACACGATCCTCTTCCTGCTGGATGATGTTGTAATTCTCTTTGAGGCTCTGGATCTGCTCCGGAAGGAGTGCGGGGAATGCCCGGCGCGGACGCTGCTGCTCGAAGTGCACCTTCTTGTCGCCCAACTGCAGCCAGACTTGATCGTTGTTGCGTATCACTTCGCGCCGCTGGCCGTCCAATCCCTGCAAACGCTCATGTTCGCCGTGCTCATCTATCACATGCGTGATGCGGGATGTCTCGACCCGGCCGCCGGCCTGATAGACGAATACTCCGCTGTAATTGGTCTCGTGCGCCGCAAAAGCCATGGTTCGCAACCAGTCGGCATCATCCAGCAAGGGATCAGCCTTCACCATTGCCGCACACAGCGGCAACAGTGCGATCAACAGCCCGGCTTTCGCGATCTGCATACGCACTATTTTGCCGCCACCGAATGGATGTAGGTTGCCGCCCCCTGCACATCGGCACTGGGAGAGAACTCCTGGTGTGCCATCAGGTAGTCGCTGGCATGGAATGCCACCGGGCGCACCATGTTCTGCTGTTGCACACTGGCCATCTGCGGAGCCGGCTCTTGCCCGACCTGCATAGACAGCCAGGCCACCAGTGCCAGCGCCATGACCGAAGCGGCGGCTGACAATGCATACTGTTTGATACGCTGCTGCTGGCGACGACGAGGGGCCAGGATGGTGGGCTCTGCCTGCAATCGCTCGTGGAAGACCGCCATGAAGTCGCGGTTGATATGATCGGGTTGGCGCAGGGCGTCGCCAATCAGGTGATATTCGGCCCAGTCACGGTCTGTCTCGGGGTGGCGCTTCAACTTATCAAGGAATACGTCCGCTTCGTCCTCGAACATCTCGCCATCCATCAACACCGAAATTTCCTGTTTCATGCTCACCACCTCTTGTCTTCGCTAGTACCCAGCAACGGACGCAAATTCGCTGCCACCACCTCTCGTGCCCGGAAGATACGCGACCTTACCGTGCCGATCGGACAATTCATCACCGATGCGATCTCTTCATAACTCAGCCCCTCAATCTCGCGCAGCGTCAAAGCGGTGCGCAAATCCTCAGGCAACTGTTGCAGGGAAGAGTTCACCACCTCGACCACTTGCTTGCTCATCAACTCGTTCTCGGGCGTCGACACCTCATGCAACAGCGAAGCATCCTCGAAGGCCTCGGCCTCCTCGGCATCCATCGGCGTACTGGTCGGTGCCCTGCGTCCCTGCGACAGCAAATGGTTCTTGGCTGTATTGATGCCGATACGATACAACCAGGTGTAGAACGCACTGTCCCCACGGAATGCCGGCAATGCACGATAAGCTTTGATGAATGCTTCCTGCGTGACATCCTCGGCTTCGCCCGGATTACGGACGAAACGCGAGATCAAACGCCCCAAACGGCGCTGATACTTGGCCACCAGCAGCTCGAACGCGTGCTTGTCGCCGCCCTGCGCGCGCTCCACCAGCTGTTGATCAACCTCCCTGTCACCCATTCCGTTTCCCGGTTTTGTATTGTTTGCGCCACGATGCGCGGCGCGAGAGTATAACCGGACGGGTGCACATCGTCAGCCTTGCCCGTAACGCGCCAATTGACAGTCCTGTTTGAAATAAGTTCATTTCCACGTTTTCATCACAAGTTTTGCTATAGTCGGGCCAATGATTCCTCCGTATTCCTCCTATCGTGTTGCACTTTGATACTCTGATCATCGGTAGCGGCCTGGCTGGCTTGACGCTGGCTTTGAAGCTGGCCGACCGGCAACAGGTCGCCATTGTCACCAAACGTTCGCTGCTGGATGGCGCCAGTGCATGGGCCCAGGGCGGCATCGCCGCCGTACTAAGCCCCGATGACAGTCACGATGAGCACATCCGCGACACTCTTACGGCAGGGGCTGGTTTATGCGACCCCATGACTACGCGATTCGTGGTTGAGCGCGGGGCTGCCGCTGTCGGCTGGCTGATCGATCAGGGTGTGCCATTCTCGAAAGAGGACAACGCAAGCCAGGATTTCCACCTCGCCCGCGAAGGCGGACACAGCAAGCGCCGCATCATCCATGCTGCCGATGCCACAGGAAAAGCCGTCCAGCAGACGCTGGCCGACAAGGTGCGTGCCCATCCCAATGTGACCGTGCTCGAACATCACATCGCGATCGACCTGATCACCGGCCGCAAGATCGGCAAATCTCCTACACGCTGTTTCGGTGCCTATGTTCTGGACACCCTCAGCGACAGAGTCGTTACCCTCTCCGCGGCGCACACCGTCCTGGCGACCGGCGGTGCAGGAAAGGTCTATCTCTACACCACCAATCCGGACACCGCGACAGGCGACGGCATCGCCATGGGATGGCGCGCTGGCTGCCGGGTGGCGAACATGGAGTTCATGCAATTCCATCCGACCTGCCTGTACCACCCGCATGCCAAATCTTTCCTTATCAGCGAAGCGGTGCGCGGCGAAGGTGGCATCCTGAGACTGCCCGACGGCACCCGCTTCATGCCTTGGCACGACGAGCGTGCAGAGCTGGCGCCGCGCGACGTGGTCGCCCGCGCCATCGACTACGAGATGAAGAAAGGCGGATTGGACTGCGTCTATCTGGATATCACGCACCAGTCCGAAGCCTTCCTGCGTGAGCACTTCCCCACCATCCATGAACGCTGCCTGGCACTGGGTATAGATATCGCGCGCCAACCCATACCCGTGGTGCCGGCGATGCACTTCACCTGCGGCGGCCTGATGACCGATCTGGCGGCGCGCACAGATATCGACGACCTGTATGCCATCGGCGAGACCGCGCATACCGGCCTGCATGGCGCCAACCGCCTCGCCAGCAACTCACTACTGGAATGTCTGGTGTTCGCAGAAGCCGCAGCGCAAGATATCCTTGCCAGAAATTCGGAGGAAATTGAGCCGCTACCCGATTGGGATGAGAGCCGCGTCACTGACGCGGATGAACTGGTGGTGGTGTCACACAACTGGGATGAGCTGCGCCGCTTCATGTGGGATTATGTCGGCATCGTGCGCACGACCAAACGGTTACAGCGCGCCCAGCATCGCATCAGCCTCTTGCGTGAAGAGATCAGCGAGTATTACCGGAACTTCCATGTGACATCCGACCTGCTTGAGCTGCGCAATCTGGTCGAAGCGGCCGATCTCATCGTGCAAAGCGCACTGGCGCGCCACGAGAGTCGCGGCTTGCATTACAGCAAGGATTTTCCGCTGACCACCCCCGAAGCACTGCCGACGATATTGGCCCCTCAAGATTGAAGGCGTTCCGAGTTCCGTAGCAATACACGCAAACGGCGATGTCCATCAACAGGCATCGCGTCCGGAAACAGCAGCAGACTTCTTCTTCCATGGCACGCAGTAGCCACATTGAGCAATACCAGCCAAGGCGAAACCAGCGTATCAGCGCAAACCTCGCCAGCAATCTGCTCGCCGTCGCGCAGTTCCAAGACAATGTGTCGGTCTTTGCCGTACACAAGCGCAATGCATGACCGCCTTGAAAGTAACGCCACATCTCGCCTGAGCAGCCATGCAGTGCTGAGCGAGGTGACCAAATAGCCCACCCAATGCCAGCCAGTGGCGATCGGTAACGTGGATATCATCAGGATCGATATGACCGCGGAAGCAACCAGCAAGACGAAATGCGCGCGCGATGCATGCAGTGTGACCCGGACGTGAGTGTCCATCCTGCGTGCTGGACTCAGAAGATAAGTGCGGAAAGTAAACCGAGCACGATCAGGGCAACGAGGACCAGCAGCAAGAAACCGCCGCCCTTGCCCGGCTGCTCTGCTCTGTGACGAGCAAGATGCTGCGCTGCCTTGGGGGCCGCCCGATTGATCTCAGCCATGCTGGGTCGCTCCGTGCGCAGGGTCTTGGATAGCTCTTCGACCTCCTCCTTGCTCGCCGTCATCGCGGCCAGACGCATGGTCGCCTCATTCGAATCGAAGGACGATGACAAGCCCAGCGCGATCACCGCCTTGTCTTCATCCCCGTCTGTCGCCCGCGTGACCAAGGCGGATCGCTTGGCTTGTTGCGCTCCATCCGTTGCGCGCGGCAACGCTTCACGGCAAGCGCGCAGATCGTTCACCATCTCGCCTGCATTCTGATAGCGCGCGTCCAGATCCTTGGCCAGCGCCTTGGCGACGATATAGTTCAACATCTCCGGTACCGCCGGGTTGGCATTGCTGGGCGGCGCAGGGATGGCATTCAGAGTCTGGTACATGATGGCATTGACGTTCTCGCCGATGAACGGCACCTGCCCGGTCAACATCTCGTACAACATCACACCGAGGGAGAAGATGTCCGAACGCTGATCGGTCACCTTGCCCAGCACCTGTTCGGGAGACATATACTTGGGCGAACCGAGCACCATGCCCGTCTGGGTGCGCACCGCGGCAGAGGCCATGCGCGCGATGCCGAAGTCGGTGATCTTCACATGCCCGTCCCGCACGACCATCACGTTAGACGGCTTCACATCACGGTGCACGATCTCATGTTCGTGGGCATAGGACAGCCCTTGTGCCACCTGAATGATGACGTCCAATACCTGCGCTACAGGCAATATCTTGTTTTCGTTGAGCACATCGCGCAGTTCTCGACCATGCAGATATTCCATCGCGATATAAGCGATGTCGCCGGTGCGGCCCACATCGTAGATGGTCACGATATTCGGATGACTCAATCGCCCGGCTGCCTTGGCTTCCTGATAGAAACGCGCCTCGTATTCTTCGCGCTCTTCCAGGGCCAGACTTAGATTGATGGTCTTGATCGCCACTTCGCGATCGATCAGCGGATCGCGTGCTTTGTACACGACCCCCATAGCACCCTGGCCTAGCTCACTTATGACTTCATAACGACCGAGTTGGCTGATCATGTCCCGTAACAACTCCGAGTGATTACTTCGAGCTTGCACCCTTCACGCTGCGGAAGACCGGCCCCCACAGCGGATGTCCCGCTTCGGCGGCCGTCAGATCGAAATTCGGATTGATCTCGAGCACGTTCTTGAAATGATCCCGGCATAGCTTCTGATCGCCGGAAACACAATAGATGAAAGCCAGATATTTGTTTGCCCATAATGTCTCGTATCGAGTGGCATATTGGTTCTCCAATACACCTTGCAACGCGTTCTTGGCATTGACGTAGTTGCCGGTCTCGTATTCGCTGACGCCTTTAGCCAGATAGCGCTTGGCGACACTGTCCCCGAACAGGCGGATGCCGCCGCTGCCGTCTTCGCAGGTTCCGACAACCGAACCGCAGCCGGCAAGCACCAGCGAACCTAGGCCCGCAACGATCCAACGTAACATCCCTCAACTCTCCTGTTCGATCAGGCTACTTGAAACTGTGCCTGATTATTATGTTCGCGCCCGGCTTGACCCTTATATCCTCTTTGTGCACCGGGAATGTCGTATTCCTGATCTCCAGCGTGTGCCGCCCGGCCACCACCTGCAACTCCATCAGCGGCGGACTCACACCCTGCTTCTTTCCATCCAGATAGATCTCTCCCCAAGGCAGGATAGACAAGCTGATCACTGCGGGGCCTCCGGTCGTATCCTCAAGCGTGCGGATGCGCGCGCTCTCCTTAACCCCTTGTATCTTCTTTTCCGGCGGCGGGGTCGCAACCTTTGCTGCGGGAGCTGGGGAAGCTTCAGGCGTTGGTTTGCTCGACGTTGTCTGCGGCGCAGCTGCTATGACTGGGATTGCCGGTTCCGGTTCACTCCGATGCGCAAGTTTATATACCGCCAGCACCGAAGTGGCCAGCACCAATACCGCCCCCCCGACAATCGCTGCGCGCTGTTGCTTGGTCGCACGTTTGAATATGGCCACCGCATGTCGCTCGTACCCGGATGCCTGACGCAGGAATTCATACCAGTAGCGCTTGGATAACGCCACGAATCGTTGCAAGCCCTGCGTGTGCTCGATCTCTTCCTCGATCTCCACACTGCGCTGTGTCGAAGTGAAGTCACCCGGATAACCGATGGCATACACCTCGTGTTCTCGCACATGTTTGTCGGTGCGGGAACCCTGATAGTGGAACATGCCTGCATATTCCTGCGACAGGCGCGAAACCGCATCATAGTAGGAGCGCGACACCAGTATCTGCCCAGGGTCGGCAAAACCCATCACGCGCTGGGCCACATTGATCCCGTCGCCGACGATGTTGGGCTGACTGTTGATATCCTTGACCAGACGCACAGGACCAAGATTGATACCCATGCGCACCAGCAGGGGCGGATCCATACGCACCCCCTCTCCCAGCAAGCTGCTGCGCACACTCAGCGCGGCCTGCAGAGCATCTTCTATATCACCCAGAAAACTGATCGCAGCGCCATCTCCCGTATCCAGAATGATGCGATCCGCCACCGGCACATCGCGAATAGCAATGGACAGGAATGCGTTAAAACGCTCCTTCAGGGATATCTGGCCTGACACGGACTTCTTGGAATATTCGACGATATCCAGGAAAAAGACCGAGCAAACGATGGTTTTATTGCCTCTTTGTTCCATGTGTCCTATCTGTCATTCGCGTTTCACCCACTAAAACCGCAGAGTCCGCCAAAAATAACCTGCCGGATTCTAACGACACCGGGGGTTTACCGCCAGTTCAATTTTTCCGTACCTTGGCCCTGGTCATCTTGCTCTTGCGCACATCCGGACGCTGCTGGCGCGGCGCGGGAACAGGCAGATCGACCCACTCCATGATAGCCCTCACTTCGCCCTCGCCCAGCTCGGCCATCATGCCGCGCTTGATGCGCGGCGGCAGATTGACGATGCCGAAGCGGACGCGCATCAGCCGGCTGACCGGCAAACCCAAGGCCTCGAAAGTGCGACGCACTTCCCGATTCCGCCCTTCCTTGATGACGATGCGATACCAGTGATTGAAACCTTCTCCACCTTCGTCGCTCAGCTTGTCGAACTTCACCACACCGTCTTCCAGCTCTAGGCCCTGATTGGTCATCTGCTTCATTTGTTCCGGCGACATCTCGCCCTGTACGCGCACCGCATATTCGCGTTCGACTTCAAAGCGTGGGTGCATCAGACGATTCGCCAACTCACCTGAAGTCGTGAAGATCAGCAGCCCGCTGGTGTTGAAATCCAAACGTCCGATGGCGATCCATTTCTGTCCGCGCAATCTCGGCAGCTCATCGAACACATTAGCCCTGCCGTCCGGGTCGTCCCGGCTGACGATCTCGCCTTCCTGCTTGTGATAGAGCAGCACGCGCGGCAATTGAGGTTCAGCCTCGAGCTTCAAGCGAACGTTGCGGCCATCCACCTGCACGCGGTCACCCTCGGCGATACGCAGCCCCAAGGTCGCCACTGCACCGTTCACCACGATGCGCCCTGCAGCGATCCAGGCCTCCATCTCGCGGCGCGAACCAAGGCCCGCCTGCGCCAGCACCTTCTGCAACCTTTCGCCTTGTTCACTCATGCTGCTATCTCTCGCCTTTCGAATACGGCTTGCGCCAGGGTGCCACTATCCACATGTTCCAATTCGCCGCCTACCGGCAAGCCTCGCGCGATACGCGACACTTTGATCCCCTGCGATTTCAGCAAGGTCGCCAGATAATGCGCCGTCGCTTCGCCTTCCATCGTGAAATTGGTAGCGAGTATGACCTCGCATTCCAGCTCCAGCGCACGCTTGACCAAGCGCTCCAGCGGCAATTCGCGCGCACCCACCCCGTCCAGCGGCGACAAACGGCCCATCAACACGAAATACATGCCGCGATAACACTGCGCCTGCTCCATCATCAGCAGGTCGGCCGGCATCTCCACCACACACAGCAGATCACCTTCACGCTGCGCCGAACTGCACATGGAGCAGACATCCTGTTCGGAAAAATTATTGCATTTGCTGCAGTGCTTCACGCTCTCCACCGCATGACTGAGGGCGCGGGCCAGATGCATGGCCCCATCCCGGTCGCGTTGTAGCAGGTGATAGGCCATGCGTTGCGCGGACTTCGGGCCGACACCCGGCAGGCAGCGCAAGGCCACGATCAGGTCTTCCAGACTGGAAGGTGTCTTCATTTAGAACGGCAGACTCATGCCCGGCGGCAGCTTGGCAGTGAACCCACTCATGCGTTGTTCGGTGGTCTGGGCAGCCTTTTTGTTGGCGTCGTTGACAGCGGCAACGATCAAGTCTTCCAGCATCTCCTTGTCGTCCATCACGCTGTCATCCAATGTCACGCGGCGTAATTCATGCGCGCAGGTCATGGTCACTTTGACCATACCGGAGCCGGACTGCCCTTCCACCTCGACAGTAGCCAGCTCATCCTGAGCCTTCTTCATGTTCGCCTGCATCTGCTGTGCCTGCTTCATCAGCCCGGCCAATCCGCCCTTCATCATTTCCTGCTTCCTCCAGTTAAACGGGTCTGATCGACCCTTCTATCAATTGCGCCCCCAGCATGGCCTGCGCATCGCGTACGAATGCATCCTGCCGGATGGCGTCTTCCGCCTGTTGCTGACGGTTTTGTTTGTCCTGTTGCTCGACCACGGCAGGGGTGGTCACCTCGTTCGTGCCCCCCATCTCGACTTCCAGCCTGACAGGGCGGGCGAAATATTCTCCCAATGCAGCCTGCAATTTTTCCTGCGCGATCTTGTTGCTTTGCAGATGTTTATGTTGCGGCGGCAGGTGCAGCAACACACGGCCTTCGGTAAAACTGGCCAACATGCTGTTCTTCGCCAACTGCAACGCCATTCCCGACAGATTGAGTTGCGACAACAAGGTATTCCAATCCAGATCGGCCCCGACCGACATGCTCGGCACGACTGCGGCTCGGGCAGGTGCGGGTTCCGCAGCTTTTTGAGGGACATTAGCTGTCGGCGCACTGCGCGGAGCTGCTTGCTGGACGCCCGAACTCGGGCTGGCGCCCGCAGCCTGCGGCGCAAATGCCAGCATGCGCAGCAAAGTCATGGTAAATCCGGCGTATTCGTCCGGTGCCAGTTCGATCTCGTTGCGACCGTGGATGGCGATCTGATAATTCAGTTGTATCTCTTCCGGCGTGAACTGCTGCGCCAACTCCATCAAACGCACGCGCTCCGGCTCATCATCGGGGATGGCCTGCGGAATGGTTTGCGCCAGCGCGATGCGATGCAGCAAGGTCGCCATATCCTGCAAGGCCGCCTCGAACGCGATACTGCGCATCGACATATCGTCCGCGATACGCAACAGGCCGGGACCATCTCCCGCGCGTAAGGTTTGCATCAGATCGAACAGATAACCCTGATCGATCGCCCCCAACATGGTGCGCACCAACGCCTCATCCACCTTACCGGAGGAATAGGCAATGGCCTGATCCATCAGACTCAAGGCATCGCGCATACTGCCCTGCGCGGCACGTGCGACAAGGTTCAACGCGCCGTTCTCGAACGGGATGTTCTCCTGCCCCAATACATATTGCAGATGCGACACGATCAGTGCGGGCGGCATCTGCTTGAGATTGAACTGCAGGCAGCGTGACAGCACGGTGACCGGGATCTTCTGCGGATCGGTGGTGGCAAGGATGAACTTCACATGCGCGGGCGGCTCTTCCAGCGTCTTCAGCATCGCGTTGAACGCCGACTTGGACAGCATGTGCACTTCGTCGATGATGTAGACCTTGTAGCGGCCACTGGTCGGTGCATACAGCGCGCTCTCCAGTAGTTCGCGCATATTGTCGACTTGGGTGTTGGATGCCGCATCCAGCTCGATCAGGTCAACGAAACGACCACTATCGATCTCTTTACAAGCACTGCAGACGCCGCATGGCTCAGCTGTGACACCGGATTCGCAATTCAGGGATTTGGCAAAGATGCGAGCGATGGTGGTCTTGCCCACGCCGCGCGTACCGGTGAACAGATAGGCGTGATGCAGACGGTTCTGCATCAGCGCATTGCTGAGCGCCTGCACCACGTGCTCCTGCCCGGCCAATTGGGCAAAGCTCTTGGGACGCCATTTGCGTGCTAAGACCGAAGTCGCCGACATATCGCCTCTCGCCCAACCGTTGACCACATCGAGTGTGACACCCTCGAACATAAGGAGGCGAGCCTTACCCCCGGCACTTACAGACATCAGCTGTGGCTGCTTCCTTCCGGACCTGACCAGGTTCACTGCGCTGTAATGCGGGGAGACCCGCCAAACTTTTGAAATGACTCATCAACCTACTGCGCATCGCCATGACTGCGTTGCCTATCGCCTCAAAATCCTCATGTACATTCAGTACATTCCGGTTTCTCGGCACTATGCGCCTTGTCCTGCCGCTGCTCGCTACGGTTGCTGAGCCATTTCAGCGTTTTCGCAAGCCACTGGCTGCAAAAACACAAAACTAAATCTGCTTGACCGGGATCATCCCGATCCTGTGTTGCCATTCCGCCGGCCCGATCTCGTGCACCGCCCGGCCCTGCGTATCGACCGCCACGGTCACCGGCATATCCTGCACCTCGAACTCGTAGATGGCTTCCATGCCGAGATCGGCAAAAGCCACCACTTTCGAATGCTTGATCGCCTGCGCCACCAGATAGGCTGCGCCGCCAACCGCCATCAGATAGACCGCTGCGTGTTTCTTGATCGCTTCCAGACCGACCTTGCCGCGCTCCGCTTTGCCGATCATGCCGATCAAACCGGTCTGCGCCAACATGGTCTCGGTGAACTTGTCCATGCGTGTCGCCGTCGTCGGTCCGGCGGGCCCGACCACCTCGTCGCGCACCGGATCGACCGGGCCTACATAGTAAATGAATCGACCATTGAAATCCACCGGCAACGGCTCGCCCTTGGCCAGCAGGTCGACCATGCGCTTGTGCGCCGCGTCTCGGCCGGTCAGCAGTTTTCCGCTCAACAGCAAGGTCTCTCCCGGCTGCCATTGCGCGATGTCCTCGCGAGTGACCGTATCCAGGTTCACCCGGCGCGCATCGGGTGCGGGCTGCCAGTGCACATCGGGATAATCGTCCAGTTTCGGCGGCGCGAAGCTTGCCGCCCCGCTGCCATCCAGTACGAAATGCACATGACGTGTCGCTGCGCAATTCGGGATCAGCGCGACCGGCTTGGAGGCCGCATGCGTCGGATAATCCAGTATTTTCACATCCAGCACGGTAGTCAGTCCGCCCAACCCCTGCGCACCGATGCCCAGCGCATTCACCTTGTCATACAGTTCGATACGCAATTCCTCTATACGATTCTGCGCACCCCGCGCCTTCAGCCCGGTCATATCGATGGGCTGCATCAGCGCCTCCTTTGCAAGCAGCATGGCTTTTTCTGCCGTGCCACCGATACCGATACCGAGTTGTCCCGGCGGGCACCAGCCCGCCCCCATGCCCGGCAGTTGGCTGAGCACCCATTCCACGATGTCATCACTGGGATTGAGCATGGCAAAGCGCGACTTATTCTCGGAACCGCCGCCCTTGGCCGCGATATCCACCTCTACCCTGTCACCCGGCACCAGTTCGTAATGCACCACGGCGGGCGTGTTGTCGCCGGTGTTCTTGCGCCGCCCGGCCGGGTCGGCCACGATGGAGGCGCGCAGTACATTGTCCGGCTCAAGATAGGCACGGCGTACCCCTTCGTTCACCATCTCGGTGACGCTCATCGTCGCATCTTCCCAGCGCACCGCCATGCCCACCTTGACGAAGGCGACCACGATGCCGGTGTCCTGGCAGATCGGGCGTTTGCCCAAGGCACACATACGCGAGTTGGTCAGGATCTGCGCCATGGCATCCTTGGCGGCAGGCGATTCCTCGCGCCGGTAGGCTTCGGCCAGTGACTGCACATAGTCCTGCGGATGGTAATAGGAGATGAATTGCAGCGCATCGGCGATGCTTGCGATGAGATCCTGCTGGCGGATAGCGGTCATGACGAGGCCTCAGTGGGTGGTGGCCGATTATGGAAGTGTGAGCAGTCAGCGTCAAACGGTTAGAATGCGCGCCTCATCACAACTCCACACATTCAGCATGGCGATTCAATGGTTCCCCGGACACATGACCTCGGCGAAGAAAAAAGCGACCGAGACCATGGAACGCATCGATGTCGTCATCGAAGTGCTGGATGCGCGCGTGCCCGAGGCCTGCAGCAATCCGATGCTGCGCGAGATGCGCGAACACCGGCAGCGCCCCTGTCTCAAGGTCTTGAACAAGGCAGACCTCGCCGATCCGGTTGCAACCAAGGCATGGCTGGACTATTTCAACAGTCAGAAGAACGTCAAAGCCGTCGCGCTGTCCTGCAAGAAGCCCGGCGACGCCGCGAAGATACCCAAGCTCTGCCTGCCACTGGCACCGCATCGCGGCACCACCATCAAACCCCTGCGCATGATGGTGATGGGCATCCCCAACGTGGGAAAATCCACCTTCATCAATGCCCTGCTCAAGCGGCGCACGGCGGCAGTCGGCGATGAGCCGGCCATCACCAAGAGTCTGCAACATTTCGATCTCAGCCCCACCCTGCAACTGACAGACACGCCCGGCATGATGTGGCCGAAGATCGAGCACGAGAGCGACGGCATATTGTTGGCCGCCAGCAATCTGATCGGCCGCAATGCCTATGACGAGAGCGAAGTTGCGGCCTATCTTGGTGATCTGCTGACAGCCCGCTACCCCGCCTTGCTTGAACTACGCTACAAATCTCCCATGCAAGGCCTCGACGGCGTGGCACTCATCGAGACCATCGCCCGCAAGCGCGGCTATCGCATAAAGGGACAGGAATTCGATCTGGAGAAAGCAGCCATCACATTGCTGCAGGACTATCGCAGCGGCGTCCTGGGTTGCATCAGCCTGGAAACACCTGCATCACGCGCACAGATGTTAGCTGCATCAGAAAATGCTTATAATCCACCGCATGATGAAACCTGAACACTCCTTCGTGCCCGCTTCGCGCCTGTCGCTACTGCTGGCATGCCTGCTCTTCAGTGCCTGCAGCACGACCCACTTGAGCCGCTACACGCAGGAGAAGGATCCTTTCGAGTCCTACAACCGCATGGCTTACAGCTTCAACGATGCTTTGGACAGGGCAATCCTGAAACCGGTCGCGCAGGGTTACGTCAAGTACATGCCGCAGCTGGGCAAGATGGCGACGGAGAACTTCTTCTCCAATCTGGACGATGTGACCGTCACCTGCAACGACGTGCTGCAACTCAAATTCAAGCAAGCGGCCAGCGATGGCAGCCGGGTGTTGTTCAACACCACCTTTGGCTTGTTCGGGCTGATCAATGTAACGAGCAGATTGCCTAAGCACAATGAAGATTTCGGCCAGACATTGGGCTACTGGGGCGCCGCAAGCGGCCCCTATCTGATCATTCCGGTGTTGGGCCCGAGCTCCGTGCGTGACGGCGTCGGCCGTTACGCAGACAGTTTCGTCAGCGTCGTCGGCACCACCGACCATGTGCCCACACGCAATTCCGCTTATGTAGTGGAGGGCATCGTCACACGTGCCGGCCTGCTGGATAACGAGAAGATATTGGAGAACGCCACCATCGACCGTTACAGTTCGCTGCGTGATGCCTACCTGATGCGCAGGCGCAGCTTGGTCTATGACGGCGAGCCGCCGCGACAAAAATACGAAGATTTCGACGAAGAATAAAAAACGGCGGGAAAACCCGCCGTTTTTTATCGTCCGCCAGAAGACTCAAAGACCCGACTTCAACGCCTCAATACGCTCATCCAAAGGCGGGTGCGTCATGAACAGTCGCGAGAACCCGCCGCCGCTGGAGATCGCCATGGCGGACATATTCTCCGGCAACGCTGCCGCCTGCTCGTGGTTGGCCTTCAGACGTTGCAGCGCAGCGATCATCTTCTGGCGCCCCGCCAGACTGGCGCCGCCCGCGTCGGCACGGAACTCGCGCTGGCGCGAGAACCACATCACGATCACGCTGGCCAGAATACCCAGCACGATCTGCGCAGCGATCTCGGCCACGAACATGCCGATGCCGGGGCCGTCGCGACCGTCGTTCTTCAGCAGCACGCGATCCACGAAATAGCCAAACAACTTGGCGAAGAACACCACGAAGGTGTTGACCACGCCCTGGATCAGCGCCAGCGTCACCATGTCGCCGTTGGCAACGTGGCTCACTTCGTGCGCCAACACGGCCTCCGCCTCGTCGCGGCTCATGCTGTGCAACAGACCGGTGCTCACGGCCACCAGCGCGTTGTTGCGGTTCCAGCCGGTGGCGAAGGCATTCACGTCCGGCGCATCGTAGATCGCCACTTCCGGCATGCCGATGCCGGCGGCCTGTGCCTGACGGCGCACGGTGTCGACCAGCCAACGCTCGGTCGGATCCTGCGGATTCTCGATGACATGGGCACCCGTCGACTGCTTGGCCATCCATTTGGATAGCAGCAACGACACGATGGAGCCGGAGAAACCGATCACGGCGGACAACACCAACAAGGCGCTGAAGTTGATACCGCCGCTGGCATCCATCCAACGATCCACGCCAAGGATACGCAAGGTGATACTGATCACCGCCAACACGGCGATGTTTGTCAACAGGAACAAGAAGATACGCTTCATTCGATACTCTCCGTCATTTATAGGATCAGATTCATGCGGACTTTTGTCCGCTCGGTGAGCCATATGGGGCTACCGATTCACAATTTCAAGCCGCGCTTGTGACGATATTCCGCGCCAGAAGTTCGCTTGCCGGATCGATTTTATGGCGTTAACCTGCCCCGACCGTTCTTCCAAGGATCAGTGCCATGTCGAACCGATACACACGCACCGCCCTCTCGCTGCATTGGCTCATCGCATTGCTGATCTTCGCGGCCTTCCCGCTGGGGATCTATATGCACGACCTGGCGCTGTCGCCCTTCAAGTTGCAGCTGTATAGCTATCACAAGTGGATAGGGGTGACCGTATTACTGCTGATGGTATTCCGGCTCTACTGGCGCATGACGCACCGACCTCCCGCACTCCCGGAAAGCATGCCGCGATGGGAGCGGATCGCGGCGGAAAGCGTGCACTATCTGCTGTATGCCTTGCTGTTCCTGATCCCGCTCAGCGGCTGGCTGATGAGTTCCGCCAAGGGTTTTCAGACTGTCTGGTTCGGTGTGCTGCCGCTGCCCGATCTGGTCGGCAAGGACAAGTTGCTGGGGGAATCGCTGCAACAGATCCATGAGTTGCTGAATTTCACGCTATTCGGTGTACTCGGCGGACATGTCGGCGCGGCGCTCAAGCATCATTTCATCGAGCGCGATGACATCCTCGCGCGCATGATCCCTTGGCTAAAGAGATCCTAGCAGCAATATTCTCAGCCCATCGACTCATCCATGAACTGGATTGCATTGCCGCTCTCCTTGGCCTGATACATGGCCGCATCCGCCCGGGCCAATACCTGTTCGTGATTGGCCTGTTGGCCATGGAACAACACCATGCCGATGCTTACCGTGCACTCATGACTCACTGCCAGCGGCGGCTGATCGGCCGTTTGGTACAGCAGGTGATAAGGCTGCGATAAAGTGGCACGGATCTTCTCGGCCACGGTCTGCGCCTGTCTGGTCGACTGCTCCCTGTCCTCGTCCAGTTCGTTCAGCAACACCACGAATTCATCCCCGCCGAAACGGGCGACCGTATCCACGGCACGCAGACAGCTTTCGATGCGCCGTGCGGCATCAATCAACAACAGATCGCCCACACTATGACCGTACTTGTCATTGAGTGGCTTGAATTTATCCAGATCCATGAACATCACCGCCGCATAGCGTTCACTGCGCATGCTGGCTGCCAATACCTGATCCAGGCGATCACTCAGCAAACGCCGATTGGGCAAGCCTGTGAGCACATCGAAGAAGGCCAGCTGACGCAGTTGCTCTGTCGCTTCATCGATGCGCTGTTGCAGCTGTGCGCGATCCTGCTGCAACTGTTCCGCCATCAGATTGATGCCATGCGTCAGATTGCCGAGTTCATCAATACAAGGCTCATGCCTGATGCGAGTATGCAATTCTCCTCGGCCGATGGCCTGGATCGCACCATTGAGACGTGAGATCGGAACTGTCAGCTGGCGACTGGCACGGAACACGACATACAGCACGAGCAACAGGAACAGCAAGCTGGCAACGACCGCGATCGTCATCACCCGGGTCTGCTCGCGCCGCATCTTGTCCAGAGTCAGCATCACCACCACGTTCCCGACCTGCTGCACAGCCGGCTTATCCTCCAGATCATCCAGTGCCAATTGCGTCGACAGGACAGGTTGACGGAATACCACGACATTCCCCTTCTCCCCCGCCGACAACATCAACTGAATATCGACCTCCCCCACCGCAGCGACTTCCTGTCCGTCCCGGTCGGTGATGCGCACCGCCAGCACATCCGGTTCGTGCAACACCTGCAGACTCAAAGTGCGCAACAACTCCCGGTTATAGGAGAACACGCCGTACTCGCTGCCGGCTGCCAGTTGGCGCGACAGCAACTCGCCGCGCGCAGTCAGACTTTCTGCCATAGTGGTCGTGCGGTCATGCAGGAACACCGCTTCCAGGATGACGGACATCACGAGCAGGGGCAGCAGCGTGAGCCAACCGACATACCTGCCTATCCGGTAATGCCTGCGTTTCATTTTCGCCCCCCTTCGGCACGCTCGACTTCAATGCGCAAGGCCTCCACAGACCGCACCGTCAGACGCAATGAGCGCGCCACCTCCTGATTCAAATCTATTTGATAGAGCTGCGGATACTGCGCCCCGGGCAAGACACCGTTGCGAAAGAACTCTTCGGTAACCCCGGCTGCCTGGGCAGCCATCTGTTCGGTTGTCGAATACACGGCACACAAGGCCCCCGCATTCACGTACGCCGCTGTCAGCCCGATCATCGGCACACCACGCCGGTAGCTGCCCAGCAGGATGTTACGTATGGTCGACGAGTTAAAGATATTGCCGTCAGGAATGGCCATCAAGATGTCAGCCTGGGCCAGCAACGCTTCCAGATCACCAGCAAGACTGCCATCCGGTCGCAGCGGCTGAGCAACCAACTCCGCTCCGCTCAGGGACAATTCATCGCGCAGTCCCTCCAGCTCAAAAGTGCGGTTTGAGTACAGGATCCCCACCCGCTTCCGCTCAGGCAGTACGGCACGGATCAAGGCGACCTGCCGCGACAAGGGCTGCTCAAGATAGATTGCAGACAGACTGCGGGATGCGCCGCGGGATGCACGCAGCGTCATGAAATTCTCACGGGTCAACAACGTGGCGAATGCCGGTTCTTGCCTGTGTTCAACGGCCCATTGCGCTGCCTTGAAACCGACCGCCACAACCAGGTCGGCCGCCGGCAGCTCGGTCAAGCGGCTCATATCGCGCACTTCCAGCCGTACACCCTGAGGGAGATTCTGCTCAAACGTCCGATGAAAACGCTGGTAGGGCGCAAACTGCTCGCTCTGCAGCAACAGTACACGTTTGAGTTCCGCCGCGCCCGCCGCCTGCGAATAGCCTGCCACCGCCAGAATCAGCGGCAGCATGCAACGCCACCATGTGTGCAGACGCTTGGTCATTGTCGGCGCATCACCATCTCAGGGTCAGTGTGGCGAATATACGACGGTCGAACACATTGTTCGCCGTGTATTCCGTATAGGCGGTATCGAACAGGTTCTGAACCGTCAATGCCGCCTCTCCCTGCCAGCTTCCCGTGTCATGAAAGGATTTGGCGAGACGCAGATCGACCCTGCGCTGTGCCGGCTGGAAATCCACTACCGGCCGATCGTAGGGCTGCAGTTCATCCTGATAGTAGAAGCCACTGCTGACGGACCAGCCCCGGGACATGTTTCTTGAATATAAGGCACTCACGCTGTTCACTGGGATACTGCCTGCCAGCACATCGTTGTAGCGCGCAGGATTCACCGTGCTGCATGCCGTGTCGCCTGCCGCCAGCAAGGCCGGGCAGTTGCTCCGCGCCTGGATATGCGCGGCATTCAATGTCAGCGTTGCGTTACGGCCCGGCTGGTACTTGATGGTCATCTCCATGCCGCGCAGCTCGCTAGACATCCCGTTCACAAAACGACCGCTCAATTTCGATTCATAGATACCGTCGCTCAACTGATCACTGAACAGTCGCAGGTCGAGCGACGCCCCCCATTCGCTGAATTCCCCCAAATAGCCGATCTCTCTCGACAACATACGCTCTGCCTGAAGGCCGGCAGATGTGGCAGTCGGATTCGTCACTACCAGATCTCCGGGCTGCAACGCAGGAAAGAACTCCTCAGCCACGGCCGGCGTGCGGTAGGCAACCGAACTGCCCATGCGCAAGGTATGACGGGGCAGAAAATGCAAATTGAGTGCCACGCGCGGCGACACGTTCTCATGCCCCATCCGGTCGCGCTCGTACATCCCCCCGACATTCACCAGCAACGGCTGCATTGGATGCCACTCGTCATGTGCGAACACACGCAGTTCATCGCTCTTCAGGCTATGTGCATAGCCATTCCCCAGAATGGAGATCAGCGAAGCAGGCGGCACGCCCTGCGCATCGAGCTGATCCTGACGCCAGGCCGCACCGTACACCAGACGGTTTTCAGCGCCCCATGCCAGCGTGTGCTGAACTTCCAGTTCATCCCGCCCTGAACGCACCGATTGCAATATGGGATCAGCAAAATAGGTTCCGCCCAAGTAAACGTTCACAGCCTCGTGCCGGTCTAGATGCATATGATAGAAACGCAGCCTGAGTTCAGAATCGTTCTCCAGCATTCTGATCCAATCCGCCTGCGCAAAATGCGCACTGGCAAACAGATCGTGCGGCGTGTTGCCGTTCGTGCTGGCGGGATTGGTGTTGTAAGGATTGACTGATGACGGGTTCTTGTCCACAAAGCCGACACCCTGCACGTCACGACTGAACCCGAATTGCAGATCGACTGAATTCTGCGCATCGGGATGGTAATTGCCACGGTAGTTCAGCATGCGCGCCTGATTACTGTCGTTGTTGTTGCGCAGCAAGGCATTCTGGTTGAAGAGGGTCACCGGGACATGCGCGGGCAGCTGCGACAGATCGGTATAACCGTTATCCGCCTTATAGGCCAGCGTCACACGATAGTCGTAAGCGTCGGCCCCGCCGCCGAATCGAGCAGCGACATCATTGATGCCATGCGTGCCGTGCGTATAGCTGAGTTGCTTCCCTTTCACGCTGTCGGCATCCCGTGTCACTATGCTGATGACCCCTTGTGTCGAATTCGCGCCGTAGGATGCCGCCGCAGGGCCGCGCACCACTTCGATCCGTTCGATGTCCTCCACACTGAGCGGCAGGTCGGCCCAGTCGACCGTACTGAGCGGCGGGAGGTAGACGCTGCGTCCGTCGATAAGCACCTGCATCCGGCGTGCGTACTGATCGGTCGCGCCGTGATAGGCCGCGAAGCCCTGACTTCCCTTGTAATAGCTGACATACATCCCGGGTACCAGCTTGAGCAGATCGGCGATGTTGCGCGAGCCGGAAGCGACGATCATCTCCCTGTCGATCACCGTCATCGCATTCGGTGCTTCAGACAGGGGTTGCGCCAACCGGGACGCGCTCAACACCAGAGGAAACTCCTCAAAGTAGTCGAAATCACTGGTCTGCTCACCCGCATGCACCGACAACGCCATGCAGCTGTAGAGCAGCATGACTGAAAACTGCAATCGCTTCATATTCCCCCTCTAAGTGCCGCCAGCATACGCGGAACACCTGACAGTTGTCAGCAAGGAAGCAGGATGACCTGCTCGGCCTCAGGGGTACTAGCGATACTTTCTGACCAGACCGACAAGAACGCCGAATATCTCCAGCGAGCCTTGCGGGCGGATGACCGGATATGCAGGATTTTGCGGGCGCAGGATGAATTTCCCACGCTCTTTATCCAAGGTCTTCAGGGTGAATTCTCCATCTACGATGGCCACCACGATATCGCCGGCATTGGCCAGATTGCGTTTCTCCACAACCGCCACGTCACCATCGTTTATGCCAGCATCCACCATTGAATCACCCTTGACCGTGATCAAAGTGGTCTGCGAAGGATTCTCGATCAGCATCTCATCCAGCACGTAGTATTCGCCCTGTGTCGCGCTGACGGTGACCGGCATGCCAGCGGGTACAGCGCTTTCCGCCAATGGACGAGCAAAGAACTCGCGCGTCGGGATCCACATGCCATCCGGTGTGCGCTCAAGAAAGCCCGCTTCACCCAAGCGATCGAGGATGGCCTTTACCCAGGATTTCGAAGCGATGCGGAACACATCACACAATGCGGCGTAGGAAGGAATGCTTTTCCAGTCGGCGTAGTAATCCTGCAGCCTTGCCAGATATTCGGCGTCCCGTTGTGCGGAAGGATTGGAGTCGGTCATGGCGTCACCTGTACAGAACGAATGTGCTGCATGGTAGAGAACGTACGTTCTGCTGTCAATCGCGATCCGGCATCCTAGCTGACCCCTTGAGCGATAAGAAACTTGGCCAGCCTGGCGTCCGCATGCTGGATATGATTGACCAGCCAGTCCTTGATCGTTTGCAAGGCGAGCAATTCCCCCCCGTCACTCAAGCCCTTGCGCAGGCGCATGGCCTCATCCACCAGCAGCGCGTGCTCCTTTTCGTGCATGCGCTGTTCCGGGTAGGCGTAATGCGCCATGTAGCGCCCTTCTGTTTCAAAATGCTCGGCGGTCGCCGTCACCAGCTCGTCGAACAATGCCAACAATGTCTCAGGTGCGGCCCCCTTGCGCCATGCACTGTTCAGCTTGTTCACCATGCGTGCCAGATTGCGATGCTCCTCGTCCAGCTCCGACACCCCGATCATGTGTGACTGGTCGAATTTGATCCATTGATCGTCTATGTCGGAGACATGCTCACCAAAGAAGGTGTAAGTGTTCTTACCCGCATGCTTGCTGTCGTACATCGCCTGGTCTGCCGCGGTCAGCAAGCCATCCATGGTCGAGCCGTTCTCGGGAAAGATGCTGATGCCGATACTCACGCCGATCTGGCAAGAAGCGCCTTGCTCCAGTGTCATCTCGGCCTCGAAAGCATTGATGATCTTTTCGGCCACTTGCGACACATGATGTACATCATCCACATCGCTTACGATCACTGCGAACTCATCGCCGCCGAAACGTACCGCCGTATCGACAGCGCGCAGACATGCCAGCAGCCTTTGTGCGGCCATGCGCAGCACTTCATCGCCGGATTCGTGACCATACGTATCATTGACCTGCTTGAATCCATCCAGATCGGCGAACAACAAAGCCACGCGCCGGTGATCGCGCTTGGCACGCGAGATCGCTTGCGAGAAACGGTCGAAGAAAAGGGCGCGATTGGGCAAGCCTGTCAGTTTGTCATGGTAGGCCAGATAGCTGACCTGCAACTCCGCTTGCTTGCGATCATGGATATCGATATTGATCCCCACCAGCCGTGCCGGCTCGCCCTTGGCATCCACAGCCACGCACTTGCCGCGCCCCTGTATCCAGCGGTAGCGCCCGTCCTTGGTTTGCATACGGAATTCGGTCACATAGATATCCTGATGCTGCCGCAGCTCTTCCTGGATCGTCCGCCAGACCTTGTCCCGATCATCGGGATGGATGCGCGCCAACCACTCCTCCTGATTGGCGGGGAATTCTTGCGGCAGATAGCCCAGCATCGTGTAGAACTCCGGACTGAACTTCGCCTGTCCGTTCGTCAGATCCCATTCCCAAACGGCTTCCTGGGCTGCATCCAGCGCCATTTGAAGCAGCAATAGATTGCCATCCCGCTCTTCAGTCATGCGCTTGCGCTCACTTACATCCTGAATGGCACTGATGAAGTAATCCGGCTCACCCCGCTCATCGTGCACCAGCGATACCTGCACCTCCCCCCAGAACATCTCGCCGTTATTACGCACATAGCGTTTCTCAAGATGGATGCCATCTATTTCACCCGCCAACAAACCCTGCACTTTTTCCGCACTACTTTCCCTGTCCTCGGGATGGGTGATCTGTTTCCAATTCAGCTTTCGTGCAGCCACTTCTTCCCGCGAGTAGCCGAATATCAGACACCATTTATCGTTGACTTCGATGATGTCGCCATTCAAGTCATGGCGCGCCATGGCAAATGCGGCATGGTCGAATACTGTATGGAAGCGCTCTTCACCGGCCAGTCTGATGCGCATCTTGGTTGTGTCATACGAAGCTTGCTGGCGGCGCTGCCACTGCACGAACCACGCTGTCGTCAACAGGAGCATCAACAACATAAGCGGGATAGCGATCTGCTCAAGACGGATAATCAACGCGTAGGCCGTTTCTTCCCTGGCATTGGCCAGCAGTATCCAGTCGGTCCGCTTTATCGGCATCGCGTAGGACAAGGCCGGCTGCCCAAGATAATCCAAAGTCAGCCCCAGCTGTCCATGCTGCCCGGATAGTGCCAGCGCAGAACCCAGCTTGTCGCTGTAGGGCAGACTCAGGCTGAGCGGAGCCACGTCCATCCCGCGCAAGGGGCTAAGGAACTCGACCTCCCCTCCCTTGCTTCGCACCAGATGCGTCTCGATCAGTTCGCCAGCGTTTGCATCACTGGTCAACAATGGGAACAAATGGACCGCTGGGTCTTCCATCAGATAGAGCGCCGCCACCACACGCCCATCAACACGCAGCGGCGCGATGAAATCCAATTCCAATGTGCCCGCATCATCGCTATGCATATCAACGAAGCTCATCCGGCCGCTGCTCATGGCCTGCATGATCATTGGCTGTGCATGCCGGACATCGTGTGCGCTTTCGCTCACCTGCAATACGGCACGCCCCTCTCGATCCAGCAGAACGGCGACATTGAATTGGTGAGACTTGATGAAACCGTGCAATTGCTTGCGGATCAGCTCGCGCTGCGCATCATCACGGCGACTTCCGGCATACCATTGCAGCACGCCGCGTGAGAAAAATGAATCCGTGCCCAACGTGTCCGCATCAGCGGCCCTGTCATCGAACCACTGTTCGATCTGCAGCGCTTTCAGCGTGGCGATTGCCGCCAGATTGTCGTCCACCATCTTGTGGACCACATCGCGCAGATTGCTGAAAACCAGCCAGCCCCCCAGCAGCAGGGCAAGCAGCACGCTCGTCAGCGTCAGCAATGGCTGGTATTTGGACTTCATGACTCCCCTCTGGAGCGGATCATTATTATGGGTTTGATGGAAGGCTACACCCTCGGACAGAATAGTTGAAGCTCAATGGAAAACGGGCCGCCAGTCAGACAGCCCGTTTATTCCTTCTCCGACAAGGCGATCAGCCCTTGGCAGCCATCAGCTTTTCGTACTTGGCCTGTAGCTGTTCCTGCGACTCCACATGATTCGGATCCTTGGGGATACAGTCGACCGGGCACACCTCCACACATTGCGGGGTGTCATAGTGGCCGACGCACTCGGTGCACTTGTTCGGGTCGATGATATAGATGGTGTCGCCCTGCGAGATCGCGTCATTCGGGCACTCAGGCTCGCACACGTCGCAGTTGATGCATTCATCGGTAATGATCAGTGACATTGTTTACTCTCCTTTAATTGATCTTTTTTGTTTCAATCTTTCCGCCACGGCGGGTGATACAAACTTGCTGACATCGCCGCCGAAGCGCGATATCTCGCGCACCATGCTGGCAGAGATGAAGTTGTACTGCTCCGCCGGGGTGAGGAAAACCGTCTCCACCTCGGGATCCAGCGTGCGGTTCATGCCCGCCATCTGGAACTCGTACTCGAAATCCGAGACGGCGCGCAATCCGCGCAACACGACCCGCGCTTCCAGCCTGCGCACGTAGTTCATCAGCAGATCGTCGAACCCCTCGACCCGAACATTGGTGGAATCGGCGAAGACCTCGCGCGCCATCGCCACCCGCTCGTCCAGCGAGAACAGGGTCGCACTCCGACTGGCCGCCACGGCCACGACGACCTCACCAAACAAGCCGGCGGCACGGCGCACCACATCTTCGTGGCCGCGCGTGATGGGGTCGAATGTGCCCGGATATACGACTCTGATCATGCCTGGATGCGTTCCAATAGTTGGTAATGTACCGCTCCGGCGCGTTGTTGCTTCAGTACCTGCCAGTCGGGCCCTGCATCGAACGCCCCGCCGCTCTCCACATAGACCACGCCATCTTTAGCCAGCAGATGCTCCAATCGCGGCATCAGTCGCGTCAGAAGATCGCTCTGGAACGGGGGATCGAGAAAGACGACATCGAACGTCAAATTCGTCTGCATGGCGAATTTTAGCCCATCATTGCAGTGCAAGGCTACATTAGGCATGTCCAGCTTCCTGAGCGAGTCCTGCAAAACCTTATAGACAGAACGGTCTTGCTCCACCATCACAACCTGCTCCGCCTCTCGCGAAGCTGCCTCAAAACCCAGCGCACCACTCCCGGCGAACAGGTCCAGACAGCGCTTGCCATAAAGCGTTTGACCCAGCCAGTTGAACAAGGTCTCGCGCACGCGATCCGGCGTCGGACGCAGACCGGCACTATCGGGAAAGGTGATGATGCGGCTACGATGCGTGCCGCCGATGATTCTGACCTTGTTTATTTTGCCGCTCCCTGCCCGCCGACGATCACAGTCGCCATGGCGTCCGGATTGATACGACGACGGAAAGCATCGTTGACCGACCGCACATTCACCTGCTCGACACGCGCTTGGAAGTCATCCAGATAAGTGAGCGGCAAATTGTAGAAACCGATCACGCTCAGATATTCCAGGATCTTGCGATTGCTGTCGATGCGCAGCGGGAAGCCGCCGATGATGTTCTGTTTGGCGGCGCGCAGTTCGGCATCGGTCACGCCTTTCGCCACAAAATCACGCACAGTTGCTCGCACCACCTGCAATGCTTCATCCACTTGCTCGTTCTTGGTCTGCAGGCCGATCTGGAACGCGCCCGGTTGCTGCATGGGCATGAAATAGCTGTACACGCTGTAGGCCATACCGCGCTTTTCGCGGACTTCGTTCATCAGGCGCGAGACGAAGCCCCCGCCGCCCAGGATGTAGTTGCCGACATACAAGGGGAAATAATCCGGGTCGTTGCGCGCGATCCCAGGCGCACCGATCAGGATGTGGCTTTGGCTGGCGGGGTGAGGGATGCGCTGCTCATAACCAGTTTGCAACCCCACAACGGCAGGCAGGGAGGTAACACTTCCGCTTCGTGGCAGCTGTGCAGTCAACTGCTGCGCGATGGCCTCGGCCTGCTGGCGTGTGACATCCCCCATCAACGCGACTACCGCGTCTTGAGCGCCATAGTGGCTACGGAAGAAAGCCTGCAGATCATCACGCTGAATCTTCTCGATATCCGCCACTTCGGATTGCCAGCCGTAGGGGTGAGAACCGAACACCGCCTTGCCGAACGCCTTCTCGGACAGGAACTCCGGCTTGGTCTCCGCTTCACGCAGGGACGCGATCAGGCGCGTCTTTTCGCGCACCAACACCTCTTGCGGGAACAGCGGCTTTTGCAGCACGCGCGCCAGGATATCCAGCGCAACATCTCGCTCCGCCGCACTGCTTAAGGTACGCAAGGTCACGGCGGAACGGTCCGCGTCGAAACTGCTGGCGATGCGCGCACCGACATCGGCCAGTTTTCGCGCGATGTCGTCTTCGTTCATGCCTTGCACGCCCAGATCCAGCAGGCCATGGGTCAATCCGGCCACGCCATTTTTGTCTGCTTTATCGTAGGCGCTGCCGGCCGGAAAACTGACCGCCACATCCAGCATGGGCAGGTTATGGTCTTGCACGAAATAGACACGTGCGCCGCTAGCTGCTTGCCAGTGTTGGATCTGTGGCGTTGCGAACGCCCCAGCGGCGAATCCGCACAACAATACAAACGGGATCAGTTTAGTGCGCATGAGCATGCCCTCCCTGTTGCGGCTTTTCAGCTGCAAGCGGTTGCGGATCGAGCACCGCGACGGTCAACTGGTCGTCGCGCAGGATGTCGCGCGCCACGGCCTGCACTTGCTCCGCGGTCACGGCTTGCAGCTTCCGCAGGATCACCGGCAGATCATGCTGAGACAGGCCGATACTCTCTATCTGACCGATCTGCATCGCCTGATAGAACAGGGAATCGAGCTTGTACACCTCGGCCGCCGTGACCTGGGCGCGCACGCGGCGCAACTCTTCCTCGCTCACCCCATCGCGCACGATCATTTGCAATTGTTCGCGTATCGCCGCTTCCAGCGCCTCCACCGACGTGCCTGCTGCAGGTGTCGCTTCCAGTGAGAACATGGTCGGACCGCGCGAGGTATTGGCATAGCCGGCACCGATGCTTGTCGCCACTTGCCGCTCACGCACCAGCGACTTGTTCAGACGTGCCGAATCGTTGCCGTCGAGCACACCTGCCAGCACCGACAGTGCATAGGGCTGCCAATCCTTCTCCGCATCACGCAACGTCGGCGCATGATAGGCCATGACCAGATGCGGCAACTCGGCCGGTGCCTTGACCACGATGCGCTTGATGCCCAACTGCGCCGGTTCTTCATAGTGCTTGCGGGCCGGCAGCTTTCCGGCGCGGATACGCCCGTAGTATTTCCTTGCCAAAGCGAACACCTGCTTCGCATCAACATCACCGGCGATCACCAGTGTTGCATTGTTGGGGGCATACCAAGTCTGGTACCAGAGGCGCGCATCGTCCGCCGTCATGTTCTTCAAATCGTTCATCCAGCCGACGATGGGATTTCGGTAGGGATGTTCCTGATAGGCGGTCGCCATCAAGCGCTCATCCAGCAAGGCACGCGCATCGTCATCGGTGCGCCAGCGGCGTTCTTCCATCACCACGCGGATCTCTTTGGCGAACTCCTCATCGCTCAGCCTCAGGTTGTGCATGCGATCGGCTTCCAGCTGCATCGCCAATTCCAGTTGCGATTTGTGCAGTTGCTGGAAATAGGCGGTGTAATCGTAGCTGGTGAACGCGTTCTCAC
Organism: Pseudomonadota bacterium; assembly: GCA_043827165.1. Lineage (GTDB taxonomy): Bacteria > Pseudomonadota > Gammaproteobacteria > Burkholderiales > Gallionellaceae > Sideroxyarcus. Next base: position 233,233 of record JBDRPJ010000001.1, on the reverse strand, counting down.
GACCACCGGCCGCAGCGATACGGCGCGAGAACTCACCGACGGGGACTTCCTTGGTGCCTTTGAACATCATGTGTTCCAGCACATGCGCCACGCCGGTCACGCCGGTCATCTCGTCCATGCTGCCAGCGCGATACCAGATCTGCTGCACGACCACCGGTGCGCGGCGATCTTCTTTCACGATGACCTTCAGTCCGTTGGATAGTGTCTGCTCGAACACCTCGGCTTGCGCGCCAATAGCTATGAGCAAACCCAAACAGAATGCATAAAATCTCATGTAATTCGTCCTGAAACGTTAAAATGCGGGCGCATTATGCGACATTCCTCCAAACCTTTCCCAGCCCATGTTCAGTTTTCTGAAAAAACAAAGCCCTGACAACAAGTCTAGCGATAGCGGCTGGGCCAAGCGCTTGCGCGATGGTTTGGCGCGGACCGGTGGACAGCTGACCGCGCTGCTGGTTCCCGGCGCACGCATCGACGACGAACTCTATGAAGAGCTGGAGACCCTGCTCATCACTGCCGATGTGGGCATGGAAGCCACGCAGACCCTGCTCGCCGATGTGCGCCGCCAAGTGAAGGAACAGCGCTTGACCGAGGCGAGCCAGCTGAAAGAGGCATTGGCGCATGCGCTACTGAAGTTGCTGCAGCCGCTGGCCAAGCAGCTGGACGTCACGACGAACAAACCCTTCGTCATCATGCTGTGCGGCGTCAACGGCGCCGGCAAGACCACCTCCATCGGCAAGCTGGCCAAATATTTCCAGACTCAGGGCAAGTCCGTTCTGCTCGCCGCAGGCGACACCTTCCGCGCCGCAGCGCGCGAGCAACTGATGGAATGGGGCAAGCGCAACGATGTGACCGTCATCGCACAACAGAGCGGCGACGCCGCCGCCGTGATCTACGACGCAGTACAGGCCGCACAAGCGCGCGGCATCGATGTGGTGCTGGCGGATACGGCCGGACGTCTTGCGACGCAGGCGCACCTGATGGAAGAGATCAAGAAAGTGAAGCGCGTGATCGACAAGGCGCTACCCGGCGCACCGCACGAGGTGCTGCTGGTGCTGGATGCCAACACCGGCCAGAACGCCTTGTCGCAGGTGAAGGCTTTCGCTGACGCACTGGATGTCAGCGGTCTGGTGTTGACCAAACTGGATGGCACGGCCAAGGGCGGCGTCATCGCTGCTATCGCACGCGCCCATCCCATCCCCGTGCGTTTCATCGGTGTCGGCGAAGGACTGGACGACCTCAAGCCGTTCAACGCGGAAGACTTCATCGCCGCCCTGCTGGATATCGAACGATGATCCGTTTCGGCCAGGTCTACAAACGCTACCCCGGCGGACACGAGGCCTTGCAGGACGTGAGTTTCGACATCGCCAAAGGCGAGATGGTCTATCTCACCGGTCACTCAGGCGCCGGCAAAAGTACCTTGTTGAAGCTGGTCGCCGCCATCGAACGCCCTACCAGCGGCAGCGTACTGATCAACGGCCACAACATCCGCGCCATCAAGCGAGAAGCGATCCCGGCTTTGCGCCGCAATATCGGCTTGATCTTCCAGGACCACAAACTGCTGTTCGACCGCAGCGCCTTCGACAATGTGCTATTGCCCCTGCAGATCAGCGGCTTCGACCATCGCGAAGCGGCCAAGCGCGTACGCGCCGCACTGGACAAGGTCGGCCTGCTCACGCGCGAAAAAGCCAATCCGATTGCTCTATCCGGCGGCGAGCAACAGCGCTTGTGCATCGCGCGCGCCATCGTCAGCCGGCCCGATATCCTGCTGGCTGATGAACCCACCGGCAATCTCGACGCGGACTATTCCAGCGAGATATTGAACATCTTCAAATCGTTCCATCAAGTGGGTGTGACACTGCTGATCTCCACCCACGACCAAACTGTCCTGCAGCGCTTCCCGGCCAGAGCGCTGCATCTCGATCATGGTGTGCTGCAACAGGGAGCATCGGCATGAAACTCCTGCGCGAACACCTTCAGGTGCTACAAGCCACCCTGCGCCGTCTATGGCTAACGCCCGGCGCGTCGTTACTCAACATGACCATCATCGGCATCGCACTGAGCCTGCCGGTCGGTGCCTATGTGCTGTTGAAAAGTGTGCAACAACTCGCCTCCTCGGTAGCCGAGACGCCGCAGATCAGCGTCTTCCTTGATGCCGGAAAACGCGACCCCGAACTGCGCGCCCTCAAGGACAGGCTGGAAGGAAACGAACGTATCGCGAGGGTGGAGTTCGTCTCGCGTGATGCAGCACTGCAGCAATTGCAGCAAAGTACCGGCGTATCGGACATGATTGGCGACCTGCCTCACAACCCGCTGCCGGATACTTTCATCATCTATCCCAAGGTAACTGACACCAAGGCTATGGAAGCGCTGTATCAGGAGTTACAGTCTTGGAAGCAGTTCGATCATGTACAGCTGGACTCGGCATGGATAAAAAAACTCGATGCCTTGCTGGATCTAGGCCGATTGACCACCGCCATCCTCGCCACCACTTTGAGCTTGGCACTGATCGCCATCACATTCAATACCATACGCTTGCAGATCCTGACCCGGCGCGACGAGATCGAAGTGACCAAACTGATCGGCGCCAGCGACAGCTTCATCCGCCGCCCCTTTCTGTATTTCGGCTTACTACAAGGACTGACCGGAGGCGTCGTGGCTTGGCTGCTGGTCTCCGCCAGCCTGTGGTTATTGAACGGCAGTCTGGCGAACCTCACCCAGCTGTATGCCAGCGATTTCCAGTTACATCCGCTCACCTTGCCGGATAGCCTTGCCTTGTTCGCCTTTTCCGGCTATCTGGGCTGGTTGGGTGCCTGGTTCTCCGTCTCGCAACATCTGTGGCAGATCGAGCCCCGTTGAACTAAATTCCACTTTGGCACTCTCTTGGCAAGAGTGCTAGAATCATTGCAAAGGAGGAAAGACCATGAATGCAAGCATGAATCTACCGATGCCATCCGCTGCAGGCGGGCTGGAAGGGTATGTGCAGGCCGTCAATCGCTTTCCGGTACTGACTCATGAGCAGGAACTGGAGTTGGCGACGCGTTTCCGCCAGCAGAACGATCTCGAGGCAGCACGCCAACTGGTGTTGTCACATCTGCGCGTCGTCGTCAGTGTGGCGCGCGGCTATACGGGCTATGGTTTACCTCAGGCCGATCTTATCCAGGAAGGCAATATCGGCCTGATGAAAGCGGTAAAGCGTTACGACCCGGAGCGCGGCGTACGTCTGGTTTCGTTCGCCCTGCATTGGATCCGTGCCGAGATCCACGAGTTCGTGATTCGCAACTGGCGCATGGTGAAGATCGCTACCACCAAGTCACAGCGCAAACTGTTCTTCAACCTGCGCAGCTTGAAGAAGGGCTTGGAGCCTCTGCGCCCGCAGCAAGTGAGCGAGATCGCCCAGCAACTGAACGTCAGCGAACATGATGTGGCGGAGATGGAAGCCCGTTTTGCCGGACACGAACTGTCACTCGACCCCATGTCCGGCAATGACGAAGATGAGAGTTACTCACCCGTGCAATATCTGGCGGATGACGAGGCGCATGAGCCTTCCGTCATTCTGGAGACATCGGAGCGTGAACACTTGCAGTCGGCGGGACTGGCGAATGCATTGTCTGCACTGGACGAGCGCAGCCGCCGTATCGTGGAAGCACGCTGGCTGACCGAGGATAGCAGCGCCACACTGCATGAATTGGCCGATGAGTTCGGCGTGTCTGCAGAGCGCATCCGTCAGATCGAACAGAAGGCTTTCAGCAAGATGGGCGGCCTGCTGGCGCAAACTTGAACGAGCGTCTTCTGCAGAAAAAAGCCCGGCAATCGCCGGGCTTTTTATTTGACGACCTTAAGCTGCGGCCTGCCAGGGGTGGCGGGAGGCGGCTCCTCCGGCGGCTCTGACGATGACGCAGGAGCAGATTCGCCCGCCTGAAATACCAGCCCCTGCCCGGTCTCCTTGGCAAAGATACCGATGACAGCCGCAACAGGGATCATTAATTGGTGGGCGACACCGCCGAAACGACCATTGCAGCTGATATCCTCGTTGCCGAGCTGGAGGTTCTTCACCGCATCCCCGCCGACATTCAGGACAATCTGTCCATCCTTCACGTAGCCAGCCGGCACTTGCGTGTATTCGTCCACCTGCACCGCAAGATATGGGGTATATCCGGCATCCGCGCACCATTCATAGATGGCGCGGATGAGGTAGGGCTTGGTGGACGGCTCGTCTATCACGGCGATTACTTGCGCATGGCCTTTTCGGCGGGTGTCAGTGCCTCGATGAAACCCTGACGCGAGAACAGGCGCTCGGCGTACTTCATCATCGGCGTGGCATCCTTGTCGAGGTGGATGCCATAGTGCTCAAGACGCCACAACAACGGTGCGATCGCCACATCCAGCATGGAGAATTCGTCACCCAGCATGAACTTCTGCTTGGCGAAGATCGGTGCGATCTGGGTCAGATTGGCCTGCACTGCCGCACGCGCCTTCTCTTGTATTTTGGCGTTGCTGCTTTCCAGACCTTCGATGTGACAAAACAATTCCTGCTCGAAGCGATGCAGGAACAGGCGAGCGCGTGCGCGCATCACAGGATCGGGCGGCATCAACTGCGGATGCGGGAATCGCTCGTCGATATATTCGTTGATGATATTGGCCTCGTACAGGATGAGGTCGCGTTCGACCAACACCGGCACCTTGTTGTACGGATTCATCACAGCCAGATCTTCCGGCATGTTGAACACATCCACATCGATCACCTCAAAGTCCATGCCTTTTTCAAACAGCACAAAACGGCAACGATGGCTATAGGGGTCGGTTGTACCCGAGTAAAGTGTCATCATAAAAAACCACCTAAAAACAATATGTAGCGTTAAAAACCAAATGGCGGAGCAATTGCCCCGCCATCTCGGCGCAGACTGCAACGGGGGCGGAAACTAACACAAACCGCACCCCGAATTCAATCTCCTCAGTGAATATCCTTCCAGATCTCCTTCTTCAGCGCGTACATCAGGGCCAGCAAGATGGACAGGAAGATCAGCACGATCCAGCCGATCTGATGACGGACCAGTATGGCCGGTTCACTCATGAACACCAGATAGTTGGTCAGATCGGCAATGGCTACGTCGTACTCGGCGACGGACATGGAACCCGGCGTTTTCAGCACCAGATGTCCGTCTTCCATGGCTTGCTCACCCTGCATGTCCGCCAGCACGAAAGGCATGGCAACGCTCGGGAACGCCTTGTTGTTCCAGCCGCTGGCCTTGCCCGAATCGGCATAGAACGTGCGCATGTAGGTATACAGCCAATCTGCACTGCGCGAACGGGCGATCACGCTCAAGTCAGGGGGCGCCACGCCATAGGCCATCTTGGCGGAGTTGGAATCCATCGCGGCCTGCATGGTCGAACCGACCTTGACGTCTTCCGGCAGCTCCAGCTCCGCCCTGATCTGATCATCTGACATGCCGATGTCATTCAGGCGGTTGTAGCGCATGGCAGATGCCGAGTGACAGGCCAGACAACGCGAAGTGAACAATTTGGCGCCGCGCTGCAGGGAGGCTTGGTCCTGCAGATTCAGCGGTGCCTTATCCAGATGCACTCCGCCCTCGCTGGCATGGGCAAGCACCGGCATGCAGGCCAGCATCGCCCATACGATTACTCTCTTGATAGCTTTCATTTCAACGAACCCCTCTCAATTATTTGGACGTCACACGATCAGGCTCGGGCTTGCATGCGTCGATCTTCGTGTACCAAGGCATCAGGAAGAAGAACGCGAAGTACACCACCGCCAAAATGCGCGAGATCAGGGTGTAGGTTTCCGTTGCCGGCATCAGGCCGAGATAGCCCAAGCCAACGAAGCTCACCACGAAAGCCGCCAGGAAGGTCTTGTAGATCGGGCCGCGATAGCGGATCGACTTGACCGGACCGCGATCCAGCCATGGCAACGCGAAGAAGATCACAGTCGCCACGCCCATCGCCACCACACCCGGGAACTGGGAGCCGAACATCGGCGGCACCGCACGCAGGATGGCGTAGTAAGGCGTGAAGTACCACACCGGCGCGATATGCTCAGGCGTCTTCATCGGGTTGGCCGGCACGAAGTTGTTGTACTCCAGGAAGTAGCCGCCCATGTCCGGCGCAAAGAACACCACTGCGCTGAACACCATCAGGAAGGCCACTGCAGCCACGCCGTCCTTGACCACCATGTAGGGGAAGAACGGTACGCCGTCCAGCGGTATGCCGTTGGCATCCTTGTGCTTTTTGATCTCGACGCCATCCGGGTTGTTGGAACCGACTTCATGCAACGCTACCAGGTGGGCCACGATGATCAGCACCAGCACCAGTGGGATCGCCACCACGTGCAGCGCGAAGAAGCGGTTCAGCGTGATATCGGACACCACGAAGTCGCCACGGATCATGATCGCCAGATCCGGACCGATGAACGGCACGGAAGAGAACAGGTTCACGATCACTTGCGCGCCCCAGAAGGACATTTGCCCCCATGGCAACAGATAGCCCATGAATGCCTCGCCCATCAATGCCAGATAGATGATCATGCCGATAATCCACAGCAGCTCGCGCGGCTTGCGATACGAGCCGTACATCAGACCGCGGAACATGTGAAGGTAGATCACCACGAAGAACATCGATGCGCCGGTGGAGTGGATATAGCGCAACAACCAGCCCCACTGCACATCTCGCATGATGTATTCGACCGAAGCGAAGGCGAACAATGCATCCGGCTTGTAGTTCATGGTCAGGAAGATACCGCTGAGGATCTGGATGACCAGCACCAGCAACGCCAGACCGCCGAAGAAATACCAGAAGTTGAAGTTCTTCGGCGCGTAATACTCGGACAGGTGTGCCTTCCAGGTGGAAACCAGCGGGAAGCGTTCATCGACCCATGCGAGCAGGCCTTTCAGTAGATTCATCATGCTGCAGCCCCCTTATCAACGGGCTGACCGCCCTTTAACTTGCTCTTGTCGTCATCACCGATCAACAGTCGAGTGTCACTCAAGTACATGTGCGGCGGGATGATCAGGTTGGTCGGTGCCGGCACGCCTTTGAACACACGGGCAGCCAAATCGAATCGCGAACCGTGGCAAGGGCAGAACCAACCGCCGGCCCATTGCGCCCCCAAGTCGGCAGGTGCGACTTCGGGGCGGAACGTCGGCGAGCAACCCAGATGCGTACAGACGCCCAGCACTACCAGCACCTCCGGCTTGATGGATCGTGTCGGATTATTACAGTACTCAGGTTGCTGCGGAATGGAAGAAGAAGGGTCTGCCAGATCTGCGTCATGCTTGGGCAGCAAGTCCAGCATCTCCTGGGTGCGGCGCACGATCCACACCGGTTTGCCTTGCCATTCGATGCTGATCATCGAGCCCGGCTCGATGCTGCTGATATCGACTTCGACCGGCGCGCCGGCTGCCTTGGCTCGTTCGCTAGGTTGCAAGCTCAATACGAACGGTGCGCCGGCACCGGCGGCGGCAACACCACCTACTGCTGCGGTAGCAGCGATCAGCATTCGTCGCTTGCTGTGATCCACGTTATCTGTCATGACCCTCTTCCTTCCGTAATACGTTGTCAAATATCCACTGGGGCAGCTTCTTGCTGCCCTGGTTTCTCGTCGGTGCTGGAGGATGGCATTGCGTTGTCCGTCGCGTTTTTATCGGACAAGCACAGGATCGGCTCCCCAACTCGATCCCCTGCCGGCGGCGAATACTACTTGGTCAGCTATTTCGCCGCAATTGCTACTCGGATTGCCTAGTTGTTCTTGGCGCCCTGCTTGACCCACTTGCGCAGCGTCAGGATGTATTGGCGATCCAGGGTGCCGCTGGCATTCAAGCCCATCGGCATCTTCAGTCCTTTATTGGTGCCGGTCAGCAATTTGGTGAAGGTACTGACCTGGCTATCACCGGGAACGACTACCTTGCCGAACTTGGTGCCTTTCATCAGGCCTTCATAGGAAGTCAGGTCCAGGCCGCTCTTGGCATAACCCTTGGATGTGGGTGACGGATGATGGCAACTCACGCAATAGTCCTGCAGGATAGGCATCACATCCTTGCTGAAACTGACTTCTCCGGATTGCAGAACATTGAGCGCGTTATGCGCCGGCATGAGTGCCTTATCCTCGGCCAATGCGTTAAAGGAAAGTGCAGCCATCAGCGCGCCGCCTATCATTATTCTGATTCTCATACTTTCTCCCCGTAGCCCCATGTGCGTCACAAGTGCGGCGCAACAGCAAAGCTTACCTCGCAGCGGAGTGGCGCTGCCCCAAACGACCTAAACAACCGGAAGTCGTTGCGTCATCTGCCAGCAGGATCCTGCCGACACATATAACCCGAAATGGTTATATGCCGAATACTACGCAACGCCTTTTCAGAATGCAACGCACTCTCGCCGATATACCCATTTACTAAACAGGGACTTCTTCATCAAAGAACCTGTGCTCCAGTCCAAACCGTTCCGCCAAATGCCCCCCCAAAGCCTGCACGCCATAGCGCTCCGTCGCATGATGTCCTGCCGCCATATAGGTCACGCCGCTTTCGCGCGCCATATGTACATTGCTCTCGGATATTTCGCCGGTCAGAAAAGCATCCACGCCCATTGCGATCGCTTGCTCGAAATATCCCTGGGCAGCACCGCTACACCATGCGATGCGGGAGATCTTGCCGGACTTCCCACCCACCACCAGCGGCTCGAATCGCAATGCCTCAGCCACCACCTTGGCGAATTCGGCCAGCCCCATAGGCTGAGCCAAGACACCATGGCATGCAACGTCCTGCTCACCGAAACGCCCACTCTCGACCAGGCCCAATCGCGCAGCGAGCTGCACGTTATTCCCCCATTGCGGATGCGCATCCAGCGGCAGGTGATAGGCCAGCAAACTGATATCTTGTACCAACAAACTGGCGATGCGCCTTTTCTTGACACCAGTGATGCCGGCATCCTCGCTACGCCAGAAATACCCATGATGGACCAGGATGGCATCGGCGCCCCACGCAGCTGCGGCATCGAGCACAGCCTGGGATGCGGTGACCCCGGTCGCGATACGCCTAACCTGCGAGCGCCCCTCGACCTGCACGCCATTCGGGCAATAATCGCGAAAACGGCTGATCGCCAGCTCGCTTCCGATATAATCGGCCAACTCTTTTAATTGCATCGCAACTGTCCTTATCAACGGCCTGACTGGATCATAACATGCGTAAATTCTGGCTTTTGTTCGCGCAAGCTACCACCATCGGGCTGGCAGTTCTATTCGTCATCCACACCCTCAAACCCAGTCTGCTTCCCACTGCTGCGCGCGGCGGCGTCGTGACGCTGTATCAAAACGAGCCGGAAGATACTGGCCAAAACCTGAGCGGCCCCGGCTTCAGCCGTGCCGCACAAAAGGTGATGCCGTCCGTGGTGAACATCTTCACCACCAGCGAAGTGAAGCAATCGACGCACCCGTTCATGGACGACCCGCGATTCCGCTTCTTCTTCGGTGATGAGTTCGAAGACAATCAGCCACAGCAGAATTCCAGTCTGGGTTCGGGCGTCATCGTCAGTCAGGACGGCTACATCCTCACCAACCACCACGTGGTCGAATCAGCCGACCAGATCGAAGTGGCCTTCGCCGATGGCCGCAACGCCAAAGGTCATATCGTCGGCACCGACCCGGAGACCGATCTCGCCGTGATCAAGGTCGATGTCAGCTTTACCCTCCCGGCAATCACCTTTTCCAGTGGCGACGCCACCCATGTAGGCGATATCGTTCTGGCGGTAGGCAATCCATTTGGTGTGGGACAAACCGTGACCATGGGAATTGTCAGCGCCCTCAAGCGCAACCATCTGGGGCTGAGCACCTTCGAGAACTTCATCCAGACCGATGCCGCCATCAACCCCGGCAATTCGGGCGGCGCACTGGTCGATGCCAGCGGCAATCTGCTCGGCATCAACAGCGCCATCTATTCCCCCAACGGCGGCTCACTGGGCATAGGTTTTGCCATCCCGGTCAGCACCGCCAAGAAGGTCATGGAACAGATCATCCAGACCGGTTCCGTCACGCGCGGCTGGATCGGCGTGGCAGTGCAGGACATGACCCCCGAACTGGCCGAGTCGTTCAAACTCAAGGCCGCACATGGCGTACTCATCTCCGAGATCATGCGCGGCGGCCCGGCGGACAAGGCCGGCATCAAACCCGGCGACATTCTGCTCAGCATCGCCGACAGCGAACTCGTAGATTCGACCGTGATGCTGGAAACCATCTCCGCCCTTACGCCGGGCAAGACTGTAGGCCTGAAATTACTGCGCAACCAGAATGAAGTCGTCGTGCAAGTAAGAGTGGGCAAGCGGCCAAAACCGAAAGTCATGGAGTGATTCACCCCATCGAATGTGTTGGCATCGCCCGCAGAATGTCCGGAAGAACGACGCATCCATGCGCACGGCATCTATTTCGCCATACCCGGCATTTTTTCTTATAGCACTGTAGAAAGTCGGCGAGTTGCCGAATACAGTTAGAGAGATGCGTGATACCTTCTAGTCAGGTATCTATCCGTGACTGACCAAAACGACAATGGATGCGAACCATCCTTAAGCTTGCCGAGAACCGGCAATGCAAGATGGTAATGCACAACAAACTGGAGAGACTTGATGACCGCACCCATTCCAACTCCACTTTTCGTATTGGAGATGGCCAACAACCATATGGGAGATCTCGATCATGGATTGGCGTTGATTCGCGCTTTCGGCGCGGTTTGCCGCGAGTTCCCATTCCATTTTGCATTCAAACTGCAATATCGCGACTTGGACACCTTCATCCATCCTTCCTCACAAGGCCGAGACGACATCAAGTACGTAAAACGTTTCTCCGAGACGCGATTGACCCGCGAAGCATTCGACCGTTTAGTGGAGGAGATGCGCGCCAACGGATTTTTGACCATGTCGACTCCGTTCGACGAAGTCTCGGTGAGTACTATCGAGGAGCAAAATCTCGACATCATCAAGATCGCCAGTTGCTCGTTCACTGACTGGCCACTGCTGGAGCGCATCGCGCTGTGCGATAAACCCATCGTTGCATCGACTGCCGGTGCCAGCGTAGAAGACATCGACCGCGTCGTGAGTTTTTTTGCCCACCGCAGCAAGAATTTCGCGATCATGCATTGCGTCGGGGAATATCCGACACCTGACGAACACATGCATCTGTCGCAGATAGACTTCCTGCGCGCCCGCTATCCCAACGTGCGTATCGGATTTTCCACCCATGAGAATCCGGATACCACAGACATCGTGCAGATGGCGATTGCCAAGGGCATCACATTGTTTGAAAAGCATGTCGGCCTGCCGACAGCAAGCTATCCGCTGAACGCCTATTCCGCGTCTCCTGCGCAAGTGCGCACATGGCTGCAAGCCGCGCTGCGCGCATGGTCTCTGTGCGGCATCGGCGATAGAAGGCTGCCTCCCAATCCTGAAGAAGCCGCCAGTCTGCGCTCGCTGCGCCGTGGCATGTTCGCCCGCCACTCCCTCAAGGCCGGGCAACTGCTTACCGAACAGGATACCTATTTCGCCTTCCCTCCGGAAAATGGGCAGTTCACCGCCAACGACTGTTCAAAATACATCGAGTTCTCGGCAACCATGGACATCGCAGCGAATGCGGCGATCTCCCCCCAGAATGCCATGCGCAACGACCGTCGCGCCCGTATCTGGGACATCGCCCGGCAAGTCAAGGAAATGCTCTCGCACAACAATATCGTGGTGCCAGGCAGCGCAGACCTGGAAATCTCGCACCACTACGGCATCGACCGCTTCGACGAAGTCGGTCTGGTGCTCATCACCGTGGTCAACCGGGGCTACTGCAAGAAACTGCTGGTCAGCCTGCCCGGACAGATGCATCCCGAGCAATACCACAAGCAAAAAGAAGAGACTTTCCACATCATCCACGGCGAGATCCTGCTGGAACTGGATGATGAGCCGATGCTTTGCAAGCCCGGCGATGTAGTCACCATCGAACCCGGCGTGCGCCACAAGTTCAAGACTGAGACAGGCGCGGTGATCGAAGAGATATCGACCACCCACAATCTGCACGATTCGTTCTACACCGATCCAGCGATCATGGAGAACAAACAGCGCAAGACGCTGCTCACCTACTGGATGGATTGATGACTGCGCAAGAACCGTATCGCGTCGCCGACTACATCGCCGACTTCATAACCTCGCTCGGCGTCGGACATGTGTTCCTGCTGCCCGGCGGTGGAGCCATGCATCTGGTGGATGCCGTCGGCAAGTGCCCGCAGATCGAAACGGTCGCCTGCCTGCACGAACAGGCTGCCGCCATTTCCGCCGAAGCCTACGCACGCATCAACGAGAACATCGGTGTGTGCATGGTCACCACCGGTCCCGGCGCGACCAACGCCATCACGGCGGTCGCCGGCGCCTGGATCGAATCGGTGCCCATGATGGTCATCTCCGGCCAGGTGAAGCGCGCCGACATGCTGCGCGGCGCACCGCTGCGCCAGAAGGGCGTGCAGGAGGTCGACATTATCGGCATAGTGCGCGGCATCACCAAATACGCTATCACGGTAGAACGCCCTGAAAACATCCGCAGCGTGATGGAACAGGCCGCTTATCTTGCGCGTAGCGGACGCGCCGGGCCGGTGTGGATCGACGTGCCGCTCGACGTACAGGGCGCGCCCATCGATCCAGCGTCCTTGCCACCTTGGCGCGCGGCAGTGCCAAGTCCCAGCGATGCAACACTCACCCGTGAGATCGAACAACTACAACACCTGCTCAGTCTGGCTCAGCGCCCGCTGATTTTGGCCGGGCACGGCGTGCGTCTGTCCGGTGCTGCCAAACTGTTCCGCGAACTGGCCGAGAAGCATGGCATCCCCGTGGTCACCACCTGGAATGCACTCGACCTGCTGCCCTACGACCATCCGCTGCTGGTCGGCCGTCCCGGCGTGGTCGCACTGCGCGCACCAAATTTCGCGATACAGAACTGCGACCTGCTGATCGCCGTCGGCAGTCGCCTCGACAACATCATCACCGCCTACAACCCGCGCGGCTTCGCACGCAACGCGCAAAAAATCATGGTCGATGTGGATCGTAATGAGATCGACAAGCTGGATATGGACATCGCACTCCCCATTGAGGCGGATGCAGGAGCATTCCTGCGCGCGTGGCAAAAATCCGCCATCCCGGAGCATCCCGACTGGTCTGACTGGAAAACGCGCTGCACCGACTGGAAGCTGCGCTATCCGGTCAACGACGGCGCACCTTTCCCTGCCAGCGGCCCCATCAGCCATTACCAGCTGATGGATGCGCTGTCGGACGCCATCCCTGCCGACACCTTGGTCAGCACCGGCAGTTCCGGTCTGGCGATCGAAGCGTTCTACACCGTGTTTCGCAACAAGCCTGGCCAGCGCGTATTCCTCACTTCCGGACTGGGTGCGATGGGTTACGGCCTGCCTGCCGCTATCGGGGCCTGCTTTGCCAACGGCCGCAAACCCATGGTCGCCATCGAGAGTGACGGCAGCCTGCAACTGAACATCCAGGAACTGGCGACGATGAGAGCGTTCAACCTGCCCATCTGTCTGGTCATCCTGAACAACAACGGCTACGCCTCCATCCGCAACACCCAGCGCAACTATTTCAAGGGGCGTTATGTCGGCACCGGCCCGGAAGCCGGCCTGCTGCTGCCCGATCTGAAAAAGGTCGCCACCACCTACGACCTGCCCTTCCTGCGCATCAACGATGCTGCCGAGCTGGACGAAAAACTAAGCTGGGCAATGACACAGCCGCGTCCGCTGCTGGTCGACGTGCGTCTGGTCAGCGACGAAGCGCTCACTCCCAAGGTCGCTGCACTGCCACAACCGGACGGCTCCATGCTGTCCATGCCGCTGGAAGACATGACGCCCTTGCTGTCACTGGAACAGCTACGCAGCGAGATGCCAGCAGGCTTGTCCGAAGCCTCACTGTCCGCGCGCAAGGGCTGAAACAGTATGGCGCACACCCCCTGCCGCCTGTGCGACCAACCCCTGCCCACCCCCCCGCTGCTGCACTTCCGAAACATGCCCGGGGCTGCGCAACATCTGCCCGATCTCGCGCAACTCGCGCACGATAAAGGCGTCGATCTCGACATCTACCAATGCCAAGCCTGCGGCTTGGTGCAGACCGCGCATGAGCCGGTGCCGTATTACCGGGAAGTGATACGGGCCGCCGCCTTCTCGGAAGAGATGAAAGCATTCCGCCGACAGCAATTCGCTGGCTTCGTAAAGCAATACGGGCTGCAAGGCACACGCCTGCTGGAGGTCGGCTGCGGGCGCGGCGAGTATCTCGCGCTGTTCGCCGAGACCGGACTGGATGCACACGGGCTGGAATACGGTGCAGCGGCGGTCGACGCCTGCACCGTAAAAGGATTGCGCGCCACGCAAGGCTTCATCGAACACCCGCAGCAGACCTTGCCTGCCGCCCCGTTCGATGCCTTTGCCGCACTAAACTTCCTGGAACACTGGCCCGACCCGCGCGCCAGCCTGCGCGGCATCGCGCATAACCTGCGCGAGGGCGGCATCGGTTTGGTCGAAGTGCCGAACTTCAACATGATCCTGCGCCACCAACTATTCACCGAATTCATCAGTGACCACCTCTGCTATTTCACACGCGAAACCCTGACCGCGCTATTGCAGCTTAGCGGCTTCGAGGTCATCACCTGCGAAGCGGTATGGCACGACTACATCCTCTCCGCCGTGGTACGCAAACGCACGCCCTGCGACATCGGCGGATTCAACGCCGCCCGCGCCCGCTTGCAACAGGAACTGGATACATTCCTGCACCGGCATGCCGCACAAGGCATCGCCATCTGGGGCGCCGGTCACCAGGCACTGGCTACCATCGCGCTACTGGAGCTGGCTGACCATGTGCGTTACGTGGTTGACTCCGCTCCCTTCAAACAGGATAAATTCACCCCGGCGACACACCTGCCCATCGTGCCCCCGGAATATCTGGAACGTGAACCGGTGGATGCCATCATTGTCATGGCCGCCAGCTATTCGGACGAGGTGGTACGCACCATCCGCCAGCGCTGGGGCGATGCTTACCAATTGGCGATCCTGCGCGAGCGGGGACTGGAGATACTGCCGCGTGGAACTTGAGGAACTGATCACCGCACTTGAATCTCGCATCACCGATCCGAAGCAGGGTTTGCCGGATGCCGTGTTCGATCTCGTTACCCGTCTCACGCCCATGGTCAATGTCGACCTGCTGCTAAAGGATTCCGAAAATCGGACGTTATTGACATGGCGGGAAGACAGATTTTATGGCCTCGTCTGGCATATACCCGGCGGCATCATCCGCTTCAAGGAAACGGCAGCACAACGGATAAATAAAGTGGCAGAGACAGAACTGGGCACCACCGTCGAATTCAACGAATCACCGCTGGCCATCACCGAAATGATGAACCAGCGACGCGACACGCGCGGACATTTCTTCTCTCTACTTCACGAGTGCAGACTGACTGGATCGCTGGCACCACATCTCCCCTATGTGTCCGGCAAACCTCGCCACGATCCATGGGCTTGGCACAACACTTGCCCGCAGGATCTGATCGCCCCACAACGGCTGTTTCTCAAGTCCATTGAAGTTACAGCATCCTGACGACTATGACCCAAGACACCCAGCTGAACAAACTCACCCCCGCCGAACTGGCTAAGCGTGAAGGTCTGCGCGCGCGCAAGCCCTATGTAGCCGACAAGCTCGCGGCCATCTCCGAAATGGAAGAACGCGGCGAAATCAGCCCCATCATCCGTCTGGAGAAGAGTTATCTGTGCAACTTCCAGTGCACCCACTGTTCGGCCGAGTACTACATGGACAGACACCAGCAGAAGGTGTTCCAGATCGAGGATGCACGTCGCAAGATAGATCTCGACGATATCCGTGAACTGTCGCGACAGGCCGATGAACTCGGACTGGCTCGCTTCGTCATTACCGGCGGAGAGCCGCTGGTGATGAAAGATTTCGATGCCGTGGTGGAAGCCATCGATCCGGACAAGCATTACATCATCACCGACACCAACGGTTGGTTCCTCGACGATGCCAGAGCTAAACATCTCAAATCCATAGGCGTAGAAAAAGTGCAGTTGTCACTGGATAGCATGATCGAGGCGGAGCACGACGCTTTCCGCAACAAGCCCGGCTCCTACAAGAAGGTGATGCGTGCTATCGATGCCTCGCTGAATGCCGGTCTCAATCTGTTGCTATCCACCGTGCTGGTGAAGGGACGTGCCAAGTCAGCCGAATTCTTGGAGATGTGCAAGTTCGCCACCGAGCGCAACATCGGCCTGTATGTCTCCTACGCCAAGCCCACCGGTTCCTGCACCGAGCATCCCGAGTTCGTCATCGAGAAGGAAGATGCGGATATCCTGCGCGAGCTGGAAAAAGACTACAACGTGTTCACTCACATGACGCCGACCTACGGCTCGTTCAAAGGCTGCATCACCGTGAAAGGCATCATCACTGTGACCTCCACGTTCGAGGTCACGCCATGCCCTTACATCGACTTCTCGCTGGGCAACTTGCGTGAGACGCCATTGAAAGAAGTCCTTGCGCGCGGCATGCGCAATCCATGGTTAGGTCCATACCGGCCAGATTGCATCATCGGTGAAGATCCGAAGTTCATCAAACTCCACACCGAGAAGACCCATGGCGTCACGCACTTGCCCGTGCCCTGGGGGCAAGGTTTCTCCGACAGCGACACACTCACCGATTGAACGCCATGAATCTGAACGACATAAGCCATACTTTCGACGAACATGGTCGCTGCATCCCGACCAACCTCAGTGCGCCAGCGCATGCACTAAGCCGTCACTATTTCAGCATCACGCCGCCGCAAATCGATTACGCCGCCATCCATGCGCGCGCTACCGAGCATCTGGGGGATTGCGGTATCACGGTAGATGCATTCGCGAAGCGCTGTGAAGACCTGCTGCATACACTGCGTGCGGACCCGCAGAGCCGTAACATCACGCAAGGCGTGGTCGTACCGTTCCTGTTGCCTCAGGCCGAACATGCGGACTACGGAGAGGCATTGAGTCAACGATATATCCCCGCAGTGGCGCACGCATTTGCACAGGCGTTTTCGCAATACAGTTTTACCGACCACAACAAGAACGTGATGGCCGGCCAGCTTTGCATCAACCCCGGTTCGCGCCACGAGCGTCTGTTGCAGGCCATGCAGCAGGGGCCGGTGGTGGGCTGTTATTTCCCTTGTTTGTCCGAGTATTCGCTGCCCGCCGCACTGGAGCGGGTGCAAGCGTTGCCTGAGCAGTTTCTGTTGGCGGGCGGCTATGACACCAGCGCCGCGCTGGTCGGCACCCCCGGTCTGCTGCAACGCACGGACGGCTATCCGCCGCTGCTATGGTTAGCAGCCGTGCAGGCGGAGAAACCACTGGTGGGCTATTACTACGAAGCCTATGGCTACAACCTCACATTCAACCGTCGCCCGCATTTCGGGCAAACCGCCGAATACTGGAACAGCGGGTTGGTGGTGCTGGGCTGAACGATGACCATCAGGCACTGGATCTTCGATTTCGACGGCACGCTGGTCGACTCCGCGCCCGCCATTCTGGATGCGTTCGCAGCCGCTCTGACAGAGACCGGCCTTCCCCCCCATGTCGCGCTGGATAATCGACTGATCGGCCCGCCGCTGGCCGAGACACTTGCACGCATCAGCGGCAGCAACGAACCGGCATTGATCCAGTCGCTTACCGAGCATTTCAAGATCCATTACGACCGCGACGGCGTGGTCAACACAGCTGCTTATTCAGGCGTCGAGCCACTGCTACAACAATTGCTGGCCGATGGCATCACGCTGCACATTGCCACCAACAAACGCCTCTCCGCCACCCGTGCCATCATCGAACATCTGGGCTGGCAACGACACTTCAGCTCGATCTACGCGCTGGACATGGTGGAGCCACGCTTGCCCGGCAAAGCGGCTTTGCTGCAAAAGCAGCTCGCGGAACTTGTTCTGCCGGCGAAGAACGCCCGCTATATCGGCGACAAAACGGAAGACGGCGATGCCGCCAGTGCGAACGGCCTGCGTTTCCATTACGCAGCCTGGGGTTACGGCGATCTCACGACAGACACGCTACCGAATGAATGGCATTGGCTGGCGCAGCCGCTCGATCTGCTGGCGGAGGAATTACGGTCATGAGCGACGTGCTGGCACAAGACCTTGCGAACATCCTGAAACGTTCGCCCGCATTGTGGGAAATGCTGCGCGGCCGCTCCCTATTTCTCACCGGCGGGACCGGATTGTTCGGTCGCTGGCTACTTGAAACGCTTTGCCACGCCAATCGTGAACTCGGTCTCGGTCTGCGGGTCACGGTACTGACACGCGATGCACAAGCCTTCGCACGACAAGCGCCACACCTTGCCGCCGAACACATGCTCACATTGCACAGCGGCGATGTGCGCGACTTCGCGTTCACGAAAGGGCATTTCGACTACTTGATACACGGTGCCACCACCTCAGCCAGTGAGACCTTCAACGGCGAAGACCCACTGCGCAAGTTCGACACACTGGTGGACGGCACGCGCCATGTGCTCGACTTCGCGGCCCGATGCGGCATCGAGCGCTTCCTTTTCCTCAGCTCCGGCGTGGCCTACGGCACCCAGCCGACGGACATGACACATATTCCGGAGAGCTACCAGGGCGCGCCAGACACTCGCGATGTGGATACTGCACTGGGTCAAGCCAAACGCGCGGCGGAATATCTCACCAGCTACTACGCGCACAAGCATGGCTGGCAAAACACCATCGCGCGCTGCTTCTCCTTTGCTGGCCCGTTCCTGCCACTCGATCTGCATTACGCCATCGGCAACTTCATCGGTCAGGCCCTGCACGAAGACGAGATCGTGGTGAAAGGCGACGGCTCTCCGGTACGCTCTTATTTGTATATGGCCGACCTCATCACATGGCTGTTCACCCTCTTACTCAAAGGCGAAAACGGTCAGATCTACAATGTCGGCTCGGATCAGCCAATCAGCATAATAGAACTTGCTTATCTGGTACGAGACTCGCTGAGTCCGCAAAAAAATATCCGGATCCTCGGCCAATCAAATGAAAGCAAGGGCAATGCGGTGCGCAACAGGTATGTACCGAATATTGACAAGTCACGTCAAGAACTCTCACTGAATGTGTGGACTGAATTGGACACGGCAATTAGACTCACCGCCGCCAGTTCCACAGACTTGAGCCACAGACCATGAAGTCTGAATTTAATAGAAATTTACACGTCGCACAGAACTGGAGACCGAGATGAAAGTGTTATTCACCAACCCGCCATGGTACAAGGCACCCACTGCAACGCAACCAGGATGGCGCGGCGTGCGCGCAGGTTCTCGCTGGCCGCATACTTTCGAAGTACATTCACACACCATCCACGATGGACTGATTGCTGAACTGGTCGGAGGCTACCTCCCGTTTCCGGTCTGGCTGGCCACTGCAGCAGCTTTCGCAAAACGCGAAGGTTTCGACGCCGTGATTCGCGATTCGCTATCCATGGGCGAAACCTACGAAAGCTTTTACGCTTACGTAAAACAATTCAGCCCCGATTTTGTGGTGCTAGAAAGCTCCACGCCGACGGTGCGTATCGACCTGGAAATCGCCGCACACATCCGCACGCTGGTTCCCGGGGTCAAGATCCTGTTCACTGGGCTGCATGTCGAGTTCGAGCAGGAAGATTTTCTGGAACGGCATGCTGAAATCGATTATCTGATCTATGGCGAATATGAAGTACCTATGCTGCAGCTGCTGTGTGCGCTGCGCGATGGCAACGATCTCGCCGATATTTCCGCATTGATCTACCGCTCCGATGGCGTGGTAAAAAAGAACAAGGACGAACCGCAAGCCTCCAAGCAGAACGTGATCAAGATACGGAAGAATGCGTTTGCCAAGCTGCCGGATCTTTCCTCCTTCCCTTGGGCCGAACGCGAGGGACTGCCCAATCTGAATTACTTTGACGGCGTGTGCGGCCTAGAACGCCCGCAACTGCAACTAATGGCAACGCGCGGCTGCCCCTACGGCTGCATCTTTTGCGCTTGGCCGCAAATGCTGTTTCGCGGCCCGCGCTACCGCAAACGCTCGGCGCAAGACGTGGTGGACGAGATCAAGGCCAACCTCGCGAAAGTGCCATACAAGAGCATCTACATCGACGACGACACCTTCAACATCAGTAAAGAGTATGTGGTCGAACTGGCAGGCAAGCTGAAAGAAGCGGGCATTGGCGGCGTCATTCCGTGGTCAACCATGGGACGCGCCGACCTTATGGACAGACCCACGCTGGAGGCCCTGCGCGACGCCGGATTATTCAGCATCAAATACGGCGTGGAATCGGGCGATCAGGACATCATCGACGAGATCGACAAGCGCATGAATGTCGAAAAGAACGTCGCTATGATCCGCCTGACCAAAGAATTGGGCATCCGCGTGCATTTGACCTTCACCTTCGGTTTGCCGAGCGACACCGTGGACACCATCGAGCAAACCATACAACTGGCCTGCTCGCTGCCCGCCGATACGGTGCAATTCTCCATCGCCACGCCCTTCCCGGGCACCGAGATGTATCGCATGTACGATGAAAAAGGCTGGATCGTTTCGAAAAACTGGGACGACTACAACGGCTCCACCGTGGCCGTTTCGCGCACCGAAAACTTCACCGCAGAGCAACTCGAAAATTATGTAAAGGAAGCCTATCGCCGTTTCGACCAGGCCCAGGTGGAGCGCAGCTTCAATTCAGGCGATGCAGTCAACAAGCTGCGCGCTGCTGCGGCTTCACTGGAAAAAGGCACGCCGGTCGTGGTGATGCAAACCTCGCGAGTGCATCTGACGCGCTGGATTCTGGGTGCTTTGCAGGATCTCGGGCTGGACGTGCATTTGGTCACGCCACTGCGCTTCAAAGATGAGTTCTCCGCGCTGCTGCCCAAGGACAAGATTCATGCCTTTACCGGCAACAGTCACTTCAACTACGCGCAGCAAAGCGGCTGGGCACGCCATCTTAAAAGCAGCCAAGACTTCAAGGGCGTGTTCATTCCCTACACCTTTGAATCGCGCGACGGTTACGACGACGTGGAACGTCTGGCCGGTGAATTGGGCGGGCGCATCGTGGCCGGTATCACGCAACGCGGAAATTTGTTCTCCTACACAGCATGAAGATACTGGCACTGGGCGCTCTCTGGGTACCGTACATCCGCGACAACTGGTTCGATGCCATCCGCCACGTGCTGGGTGACAATGCGGTGTGCGTGAATGCGGGGCCTTTGCTGTCCGGCAAAGAGAAACACGCGGGACAGCCGGAGGGCTACCACTGCGCCTACATCTACGATCTGCTGCGCCGCGAGAAATTCGATTACCTTTTTTTCTACCACGACTGGATTTTCGGAGATTACCCGGATGCGTTTTTCGAAAAGGTGCGTCTGGCCGGTGTACGCACCGTTGCCTTTCACCCCGACGATGAACCGGAACACTGGTATGCCCGCAACGCAGGCTACGACCACCATTTTGACGTGGTCGCATCCCACTCCACCGCTGGCGTCGCACGCCGCCGCCAGCGCGGATGGGGAGAACGCGCCATGTACCTGCCCTGGGGATACAACCCCCGAAGCTGTTACGCGATTCCCGATTCGCAGAAGCGCTACGACGTGGTGTTCATTGGCAAGCACAAGGTCAACGATGCGCAGGGAAAGGTGCATGTGGAAGACGGCGCGCAACGCGAACAGGTGCTGGTGCGTCTGGCCGAGGCCTGCGCCAGCCGAGGCTGGACATTCCGCGTATTCGGCTTCGGCTGGGAGCAGCACCCGCAACTGAAGCAATATGCCGGAGGCGTGCCCTCGCAGGAAGAAATGGTGCGCGTCTACAACGAAACCAAAGTGGTATTCAATCCCGCCTGGTCTTCAGATGGCAACCCGCTCGCCGTGCAAACCAAGCTGCGCCATTTTGAAGTGCCGGGTTGCGGCGCATTCCAGATCACGAACGAGAATCCGGAACTCGCGCAGTTGTTCACCCCGGACGAAGAGATCGTGTTTTACAGCACCGACGACGACCTACTGAAAAAAGTCGAGCAGTATGTGAGCGACGATACGCGCCGCGAGCAGATCGCCGCCGCCGGACATGCGCGTGCCTTGCGCGAACATACGCTAGACCACCGCGTGCAGTCGCTGTTCCGCCACATGGACTCCGTCTACACCGCCCAAGCTCAAGTTGAGACACCGCCCATCCGCGTTAAAACGCTGGAGTTGAAAGACAAGGCAGCATTGGTCGAATTGCGCAAGCAGCTTGATAGTGATGAAACGCCGCTGGGCGATGCCGACTGGGTGCACATCGTCGCTGGCTCGTTCCTTAAAGCGACCACCGACTATGCCGTGCTCGAACCGTTCTTCCGCAGCGCGCCTAACGAGATACTGTCCGTCGGCACATATATCGATTTTGCGGGGCTGGCCTCCAACCCGCTGCAGCCCAAGCTCATCGAAAGCGGCAGTTGCGTTCTCGCGGGCGACATCAACGTTCTCGATTTCAATTTCCCGCTGCTTGAAGAACAGGGCGGCTGCTTCACAGGTTTCCGCCGCGAAGAATTTGCGCGACTGCTCGTCAACTATCTGGCTCCGCGCCAGCGTGTGCGCGACCTGCTGGACACCTTCACCACGGGGACTCTGGAAGCCATCCACCAACTCAATGCAGTGCTGACGGGACGCATCGTGACTGAGATATTGCTGCAGGTTCCGGAAGGCAATCCGCACCGCATCGGCATGCGCAATGCGGAATATGCGCGGCGCTTGCAGACACTTTTGCCGCGCTTCGCCGCCCAGCATTGGCGTGTGGCGGTGTACGGCATTTCCGGCATGGGCGAGGTGACGATGGAGCTGGTTGAGAATACGCCCGGCCTTGAACTTCAAGCCATTGTCGACCGCTCGCTGAAGGTATCAAGTTTCAACGGCACGCCCGTGGTCACTGCCGCGCAGTTGGCCGAGCTGCATCCGGATGTGATCATCCTCACCGCAGGCGCTTCGGGCGCAAGCATCTATTCGAGCATCGCGCATCTGGAAGCTTCAACCTGCATTCTTCCCCTGTATGATTTGAACCACCCTGTATGGAGCGTAGTTTACGGATGAAAATCTTACTTACGGGATCGACGGGATATGTCGGCAAACTCATCAGCGACGGACTGGGGCACCGCTGGGACATCACGGGTGCCAGCGCCCACGCCACACCGGATGCAAAAAATTTCCAGTGCAATCTGGCGGACACGGAACAGGTGCGGCAACTGAGCAAACAGATTGCACCCGATGTGATCATCCATGCGGCGGGCGACAAAAATCTGGCACGCTGCGAAGCCAATCCAGCCGATGCCTATCTGGCCAATGTGCAGACCACGATCAACCTCGCGCAGAGCTTCCCCGACACCCGCATCATTTACATTTCGAGCGACTATGTATTTTCCGGTGACCGCGGCAGCTATCGAGAAGACGATGCGCTCGGCCCGGTGACGGTCTATGGCCGCACCAAGGCGTGTGCTGAACTGGCTGGTCTCACGCTGAGTCCGCAGTTCTACGTGTTGCGCCTGAGTGCCTTGTATGACGAGAAGGCTACGTTCTTGCGCTTCCTGCGCGAAGCGCTGACACGCGGCGAGGCCGTGAATTGTTTTGAGGATGCGTTTTACTCCCCCACCTACTTCGGCGACTTCCTGATCGTGTTGGAGCATCTCGTGGAAAATCCGGTATTGGGCAGACGCATCTACCATGCCTGCGGACAACGTATTTCCCGCTACTTCTTCGCCAAGCTGTTTGCGCGCGCGGCCAATCTTGAATCTTCATTGATACAGCAAGGCAGCCGCATCACGGAAAAAGCGCCGTTCATCTTTGCCGACATCTCGCTGGAAAATACGCTGACCTGCGAATCGCTGGATGTCTCGGTCGGTCGCCATCAGGAATACCTGAGCTTCCTAGGACTCACGCGATGAAAAAGATCGCCCCCTACCAGGCACGCGAAGACAACCGGGGACGGTTGGTCGGCCTCATGAACGAAGGCACGTGGGAAGAATTCAACTATCTTGAAACCAAGCCGGGACAAACGCGCGGTAACCATTACCACAAGCATACGGTGGAAGTGTTCTTCATCCTGGATGGCGAGATCGATGTCGATATCGTACGGCCGGATGGAACGCAGCTACACAACCACATTGCGGCAGGCGACATCGTACTGATCGAACCGGGCGAGATTCACACTTTCCACTGTCTGACCGCGACGCGCTGGATCAACGCCCTGTCGAAACGCTTTGAACCGGGAAACCCCGATCTCCATGCGGCCCCGCTCACTCATTGTTAATTATCAACGGCAGCAGCATCGCCGGAACTCATCGAAAGTGTACTCATGAATATTTTAGTATTTGGAACGGGCGGCTCATCAGTTGGCATTGAGCATGAATGTGCTTTGTATGGTTTCAACATAGTCGCCTATCTGGATAACGATCAGAAAAAATGGAATACCGAACGGGAAGGTAAGCCCATTCTGCCGCCAACAGCCGCAACCAAGCTTTCGTTCGACAGAATTGTCACTGCGACTGCATTGTTTCATGAAGAAATGCGCCAGCAGCTTATCCAGTTTGGCATTCCTGACGGCAAGATTTTCGCCACTCGCTCCGGATCAAACAACTGGATTGAAGGCTGCAATTCATTAATCTATCGCCGCCACTCTGTCGAAGCCCCCTCCAAAAAACTGCGAACCGAAATAGTCAGTTTCGAAGTTGGAGAAAAAGCGCTGGATAATGTGCCGTCACTAAGCAACGCTTCCGATCATGCCGCTTTGGTGGAGAAGTTATGGAATGCATTGGAGGCTGCCGAGCGAGACATAAAAGATGCTCCGGCGCCTTATCAAGCGGGCGCTAATTGGCAGAACTTCCTGATGTCTACCCGCCCGGAATTTTTCGAGGCGCGTCGGACCAAAAACATTAAACAACTGGATGAGTTGCTCGCCAATTTTTGCAGGAATGACATGAGCACCGGCATCCTGGGCGGGCGTGCTGCCTTTGATAGCTACGCTGCCCAACCGGGCATGGTCAATGGAATTCGGCAGAATTTCAATGTGTGGGCGTATAGCATCGGCGATGCCCCCGTGCATGAATTAGCCTCGCCCCCTATTGGCAATCCTTTTGGACACTGGATCGAAGGAGGCATTGTTCATCCCAATACTTTCCTCAATCATTACCGCGGCCGCTTTACCCAGAAACTGCTTGGCAATGTAAAACGTCCAGTGATTGCAGAGATTGGCGGGGGCTTCGGCGGCTATGCCTACTATGCGCTTAAATTCATCCCGGACTGTTGTTACATCAATTTCGACCTGCCTGAAAATCTCATCATTTCTTCTTATTATCTTTCCCTCGCCTATCCGGATCTGCGCATCCATCTGTATTCCGGAAAAGAGGATATGCAGTCATTAATTGATAACTACGACATCATTCTGATGCCCCAATTTGCACTCCCCTGGCTTCCGGATCGTTCCGTGGATTTTTTCATCAATACGATCAGTCTCTCGGAAATGGATTACGCAACAATTTGTGAATATCTGCATCAAATCGCCCGCTCGTGCGACGGATATTTCTATCACGAAAATATGATCTCCAACGGTACGGGATATTCCTTCTACCCCATTGATACATTCCCGGCTCTCCCCGACTTCCAGGAGCTGACCCGTCAGCCCTCGCGCTGGCCATTCTTTTCGGCATCCTCATTGCAGCACTGTCACATTGAACAGCTCTTTATTCGCAAGAGCCGTATACAAATAGGCGATTGTGCAAAATGAATCCCGGAATTTCTGTAATGGCAGTTGCTCGTTTGCATCCGCGAAAGCCGCTGGAAACTGATCGCCTCGCGATTCAAGCTGACTGCATAGCACATCAACCGAGCTTGGTTCCGCTACGCGAACAGGACAGACTCGTTCAGAAGGAATCGGCTTAATGGCGCATTTACTGTCGCGATTAATTCAATCCTATAAACGTCACGGCTATAAAATTCGCGGCGGATTGAATCCATACTATTTCGACAATCCAGATGCGCCATTCATGACACTTTACCGGGATGGTGAACCGAAAAGCACAGGCGCCGGTCTGGCTCCGATAGAAATCCTGATACTGGAACAAATTCTCTCGTCGCTACCCGAGGCAAGGAGAATCCTGATAATCGGAAACGCGTTTGGCTGGAGCACATTGGCCATTGCCATGTCCTGCCCGGCAGCAAGAGTGATCGCTATTGATGCGGATATTGAAGGGACTGACTCAGGCTTGGGGCGCAAGCTTACCGAAGATATCGCCCGCGAAGAGAAACTGGACGTAAGAGTGGTGAATGCACTTTCACCTCGCGATGTTGCGTCTGTGGTTCGTGACCAGTTGGACGACGGCCCTCTTGATTTCGTTCTGATTGACGGCTTGCACGTAAACGAACAACTTCGCCGCGATTTGGCCGCCGTTTCCCCGCATATGTCCGACAACGGCATTATCGTGCTGCATGACACCTTAAGCTGGCACATGCTTTCGGCTGTGAGCGAATTTTCGGAATCTCATGGATACAAATTTCAAATTCTTACGCGCAGCCCCTCCGGTATGGCCGTCGCCTATAGAGAGGCTCAGCCGCTTACCATGGATATCATTGACAGCTATGTCGATGAAACGCTGGATTTGCTGGAATGGCTTGCCAGCAAGGGCGGGAACATAGCGGAACCGGGGCCGGAACTACTGCCCAGATTGAGCAAGGGATATTCCACCAGATTATTCGGGCTCGCCGAAGTTTATGTGGCGGAAGGAGATTGGGCGAAAGTCGCCGAAACACTGACTCGCCTAGTCCGCGAAAATCCATCCAATGCAGATACCGCCTTCAACGCCGGTGCTTTCTTGTTCGACCGTGGTCGACCTCTCGATTCAGAAGTCTTCTTTGTTCAGGCTCAAACATTGGCACCTAACTGGCACCTCCCGCCGCACCAGTTAGGACGAGTCAGTCGCCAATTAGGGCGATGGGAGGAAGCTTTGGAACATTTCAGCCATGCGGTCAGGTTGAATCCCGCCTGGGTACATTCACACATCGAAATGGGGGCCATAGAGATAGCGCGAGGCAACACCGCAAAGGCACTTCAATATTTCATAAGCGCAGCCATCCTCGACGAGGGAAATCTGTCCATTCGGACTGAACTCATGCGACTTCACCTCGCGCTCGGGCAATTTTTTGATGCACTGGATGATTTGATCACGTACCAGACACTGCTACCCACAGCGATATTGCCTTGGGAAGATCTGGCTGCCAGCCTTCCCGGTGGTGATGCCGGACAAAAAGCCGTACTGGCACTGGAGCGACTGTGCCAGCAAAGATCCGATTGGCGCGGCGCACGAAAAGCCCTAGGAATCGTCTTGCGAAAAACAGGAAGGCTGACCGACTCCCGCAATGTATTTGAAAATTCCGCCGATCACTTCCCGGGCTGGCTGGGTGCGGGAGTGCTCTACGAACTGGCACTCACATGCGAAGAGCTGGGCGATCACGATCACGCCAAGCGTTACCTTGAACAAGCATTGAAGTTACGCCCGTCATTTGAACCAGCATCCCAAGCGCTATCACGGCTAGTTGAGGGGATGTGAGCCTTCATGGGTAGATCACCAAACCTCGGCCATGCCGCCATGTACCCTCCCCGGATCAGGCTGATACTCCCCGAAAAACTCGGCGACACTGAATACGCTTTGGTAGGAAGAACGGATTCTCAAGATTTTGTTGAGATAAAACGATTGCTGGCTTGGGCCTCGCCACGAGCGAAATGCATCGCTTCCGGTGAGCGCCTCATCAATGGCATCACCAACATCCTGATCGAACCAGAAGAAGCGCTAAGCCTGATTAGGGGGGAAGTCGTCATACCTTCCGGCACAAATTGCCTTTACCTGCCGATTCCTGAAAATTATCCGTGGGCATACTGGGACGTCTGGAACTGGTTCGCAGACACACCCGAACTTCTTGATGACCCAACATCCTTCGCCGCGTTCAAGCACATGTTTGAGCGCTGCAAGTATCTTCGGGGGGTTGTCGATACAAGACAGCTGCAATCATGGAATGATGCCGAGCATTTATTTTGTTATTGGGGTCGCGGGCGAGCCAAGTTCTCAGAACACAAATCCGAACTTGATATTTTGCTAAGCAAACTGGCTGATGATGAATCCAGGAATACCCTGAAAATGGCGCTTGCCAGCTCCCCCCAAGCGCTATGGCAACACTTTGTTGCAACGGTATTTTGCCGGGCTGATTACAGCCCCGACAAATGGATACACCAAGGCGACTCCATCCTCAATTTGGGAGTTTTTTCAGGACACGAAATCCCTTATTTTTATGCAAGCGCCGGCCCGAAAGGAAAGCTGTACAACATTGACCCATTGGGTCACGATTTGCTGGGAGCTCGCGCTCAACGCTTGTGCAAATCTGCCGGAGACAACATCATCGAAGTACGCTTGGCTGCCGGTGATCGCCATAAGAAGGGACGATTTGGTCATTATTCAGACGGGCAAGCCTACTTGTTGCCAGGTACAGAAGAAAACGGGTGCATCGACTTTGACATCGTCCCGTTGGATTTCTACGTTGAGCAACAGAATTTGCAAGCGGTAGATTTCATAAAGATCGACATTGAAGGTATGGATCAGGAAGCGTTGCTGGGTCTTGGCAAGACGATCGAGAAGTTTCGCCCAACCATCTCTGTTTCTATTTATCATTGTGAAGAGCATATGTGGAGCATACCCAACTCACTGATCAACAGCCTGAAGGACTACGTGTTTTTCGTTGACCATTTCAGCCCGTTCAGATGGGAAACAGTGTTCACCGCCGCGCCCCTTGAGCGCAGGTAGCAATAGCATCATCGCCCGGTTAAAACGAAATAATTAACATCAGCCTAATGAATGCCATGCTCGACATAAACATCCGCGTTATCACCTTCGCCGCCAATCACCCCGCGTGTTACATATCGCTGCGCTTTTTTATGGAAGCATGGAAGCTCAACTCGGGACCGTATTACGAAAAGACGCGCTTCACCATCATGCTGCCGGAGCAGCCCTCTGCCGAGTGCCTGAACGTCTGCAATGAACTCGCGGCGCACTACCCTGCAGACCTGCTGCAGGTGTCCGCACAGGCCAACGCAGATTATCGCTACTACTGGCCCATGAGTTTTCTGGATCACGAGTTCGCCGAAGACCTGCTGATTTACTGCCCTCCGCAAACTCTGGTGTCGGGAAATCTCTCGGAGCTGCTCGAGCAATCGCATCTTGAACAGAAGATCGTTGCGCCCGCTTTCATCCAGCACGCCACACTCGCCCCGCGCCTGCTGTCCGCGCTGCAAAATGCGGGGGTCGAAAAAGCGGATGATGTTTTGTCTACTTGGTTTGCCGCCTTCCCCAAATCAGTACGCCCGAAACTTTCAAACTGCTTCGCGACAACTCTCGCACAACTGGGCTTCCCCGAACGTAATCCGCCCACGTATCACGATGTCATGGGACTGCTGGCCAGCGCGTTTACTTATTTGCTCCACGAAAAAAACCTGGGCTACCGCATTGCCGACCCGGAAATTTTTCATGAGCTATGCGCCGAAGACACACATTCAACAATCGACTTTGATCAACAAGCATTGTTTGCCATCACCGATGATGCGGCGGCCGCCTTCACCTGGGATGGCGTGTTCCACAGCATCGAGACCGTGCAAACCTTTCTGGATGAAAGCAACGTATCTGGCGCGTGGCTCTACTACCAGCGCAATCTGCGCCGCATTCAAAACGCGCTGCAACTGACCCAGTTTTCCAAACGCGATCTGTTTCAATCCCGGCGCAATCCCTATTACATCTTCGCCATGGATTACATCCAGCAATCGGCGGGAATTCGCGCTTTGCATTACCTGTGCCATGCATTGAATGAAAGCGGGCAGGAAGCTTATGTAACTTGCGAGGGAACAAGCCATCATCTCAGAACAAACGTCCTAACTGAGAAGATCATGATCCAACATCATGATACTGGACGAGTTCCCATCATGGTTTATCCAGAAACCGTTCCGGGGAATCCTTTCAAAGCACAGGTTGTTGCTCGCTGGCTATTGAATAAGCCCGGGCTGATCGGCGGAGAAACGGCTTATGACGCGACCGAGTTGCTTTTCACGTTCGACCCTCTTTATCTTGTCGATGGGATGCATGGTGAAACGCTTCACGTTCCAACCAGCGATCTCCGCCTGTTCAATAACGAAAATAATCCCGAAGATGACAAGCGCACGTCGGTTTGTTTCTACGCGCATAAATATTTGTACAGCGGCGGGAAGCTCACTCCGCATGTAAAAAATGCGACCAGCCTCGGCAAAGAAAATATTCTGGGGCACGCGGAAATTGCTGCAATCCTGCGCAGATCAAAGCTGCTGTATGTCTATGAGCCGACTGCGCTCATTGAGGAAGCCTTACTCTGTGGCTGCCCGGTTGCAGTCATTAAGACCGACTATTGGCGCAACAATATGCCCGGATTTTCGTATCCTGCAGATTACGGAATAGCGATGGGTGATTCGGCGCAAGCACTTGCGGTCGCCAGATCGACTGTGCATAACTACCGGGATCTCTACGAATCGACTGTTTTGAAGAATGCCTGGAAACAGATCGATCACTTCATATACCTAACTCAAAAGGCAGCAAGCAAAAAACGCGTGTTCTGTTAAGCAATACCAAAACCTCAATCACGCCACATGGATTGCAGCACCATAGAGAAGTGCGTTGTAAAACGTTTGCCATCCAAAGTCGGTGATGCCTCCACCTGTGCACGCAGCTTGCCACGCAGTTCTGCCAAGCCAGACAGGTCGCCCGTAAACACTACCGCTTTCGCCACGTAGTCTTCCTGTGATTGCGCCACCCACTCCGTCAACCCCGCATTACTCAAGAACCCCGCCCCCTGCCTGAACAGGAACGACTCACCGCTCAGGTTCAGCACCGGCACGCCCATCCACAGACTTTCCACCGTAGTAGTGCCGCCGGGATACGGGAAGGGGTCGAGCGAGATGTCGACTCGGCGATAGGCCTCGAAATATTTTGCGCGCGATTCTGCACCTTCCAGCAGCAGACGGTCGGCCGCGATGCCGTGCGCGGCAAAACGATCCACTGTCTGCTGCCGCACGGCCGCATCGCCCAGTTGTTTGGATTTCAGGAACAGGCGACTGTCTGCAACCTGATTGAGGATGCGCGACCACAGTGCGACCACGTCGTGGTTCACCTTGGCGAGATTGTTGAAGCAGCCAAAGGTGACGTAGCCGTTCGTCAGCGCGGGCAGCGGCGAGACACCGATCTCGACATCCGGACGGCTGAAGCACAGGCGCGTCTCCGGCATGCGCAATATCTTCTCGGTAAAATAGCGTTCCTGTGACTCCGGCAAGGTCACGGGATCGGCGATGAGATAGTCGATCTCGGCCACGCCTGTCGTCGCGAAATAGCCAAGCCAAGCTACCTGTAGCGGTGCGGGCTTCATGGCGAACATGGGCAATCGGTTGTAACGCGAATGACCGGACAGGTCGATCAGGATGTGCACGCCGTCTTCGTGGATACGTTTTGCAGCAGCTTCATCATTCATACCGTAGAGCGGCTGCCATTTTGCGAAATGCGGTTTGAGACGCAGGGTCATCTCATCCGTCCACGGATCAGTCGGATAGGCATACAGCTCGAACGCTTCTCGGTCTATGTGGCGCAACAGATTTTCCAGAAAGTAGCCGACCGGATGATTGCGAAAATCGCCGGAGACGAAACCGATGCGCAGCCGCTCGGCTTGTTTATTGCACGACCATTTGCTGTAACGATGTCTGACGTGCGCTGCAACGTTCGCGCCGTAACGCTGCGCTTCTTCGAATGCGTCCTGCTGCGATACCTTGGGATCGTAATTGAGCAGGAACAGCAGGTTACTGTGCGCCTTGAAGTAATCAGGCTTGAGTTCAAGCGCCTTACGGTAACTGGCGGCGGCGGCTTCCAGCCCGCCCATGTCCTGCAACAGGATGCCGAGGTTGTTGTGCACTTCAGCCATTGACGGATTCAATTCCAGAGCACGCCGATAACAGGCCTCCGCTTCCAGCAGCCTACCCTGTTCCTTGAGTGCATTGCCGAGATTGCTGTATGCCTCGACATGGTCGGGCTTAAGTTCCAGCGTGCGGCGCAGCATCGCTTCTGCCTCGTCCGGTCTGCCCAAGTCTTGCAGCGCGATGCCCAGATTGCAACAGGCTTGCAGGTATACCGGGCGCAATGCCAATGCGCGCCGATAGCTTTGCACTGCCCCTTCCAAACGCCCCATGGCACGCAAAGTATTACCCAGGTTGTAATGGGCATCCGCAAGATCGGGCGCAAGTCTCAACGCGCGGCGGTGGCTGGTCTCCGCTTCTTCCAGTCGCCCCATGTCTTGCAACAGTGTGCCCAGATTGCAATGCGCGTCGGCATAGTCTGATTTAAGTTTCAGCGCGCGCCGGTAGCTGGCCTCCGCCTCCTTCAATTGCCCCCCATCATGCAGCGCAACACCGAGATTGCTATGCACATCCGCTTCCTTGGGAGACAAGGCCGCAGCTTTCTGCATAGCAGCAATTGCCTCTTCGTTATTGCCCAGTCGCTTCAATGCCAGCCCCAGCACCTTCCAGCCGAATCCGTGCTTGGGGAAGCGTTCTGTCAATTCACGGGCGCGCGATGCCGTGTCGGCGAGCCGCCCCTGATTGAACAAGGCGACCAGTTCATCGAGTTGCGCTTGTGTCGGTGCTTTCTGTCCGGGCTTTAATGATTGCGCCGATCTGCCGCCTGCAGATAAGCGAGCTAACAGAGCATCCACCTCTTCACCTTGCAAGCCTTGCTGCCTTCCCATCTGCAAGACCTCACGCGCGGCATCTGTCTGCCCAGCTTGCGCCAATGCATCGATGTAACTCAGCCAGAATCGTGCGCGTTCAGGATCCGCTTCGAGTGCGGCAAGGAAATGGGGAATAGCGGCTAGGGCCTGACCGGCTTGTAGCTCGATCACGCCCAGTTCATGGTTGGCTTCAGGATGTTGGGGGTGGATGCTCAGAATGGCCCGGTAAAGCTCGGCCGCGTCTGCCGCGCGTCCGGAGCGATGCAGTTCAACAGCCTGCCGCAGGGTTTTTTCTAGCAACGCTTGCGCAGAATCAGTTGTCATCCGTCACGCTGTCGTTCGAGGTGTGATCGCGCACACCGATCCAGCCCGCCACCACCACGCCCGCCTCATAGAGTAGCCATAGCGGGATCGCCAGCATGAATTGCGAGACCACATCCGGCGGCGTGACGACCGCCGCCACTACGAATGCACCGACGATGACATAGGAGCGCACCTCGCGCAGCTTTTCCACCGTCACCACGCCCATGCGTACCAGTATCACGACCGCGATGGGCACTTCGAAGGTGATGCCGAAGGCGAGGAACATCCCCATTACGAAGTTCAGATATTTGTCGATGTCGGTCATCACCGCAACACCGGCCGGTGCGGCTGCCGTGATGAAACCGAACACCACCGGGAATACCGCAAAATAGGCGAAAGCCATACCGCACAAGAACAGCAGCGTACTGGCCATGATCAGCGGCAGCACCAGTTTCTTCTCGTGCGTATACAGACCCGGCGCAACGAAACGCCATATCTGATACAGCACAAAGGGTAACGCGATCACGAAGGCCGCCATCATCGCCACCTTGAGCGGCACGAAGAACGGCGTGGTGACATCGGTGGCAATCATCTGGCCACCCTGCGGCAACTTGTCCAGCATGGGCTGCGCCAGCAAGGCATACAGTTCGGCCGCCCACGGGAACAGGCATATGAACACCAGCAACCAGGCCAGAAAGCTGTTCAGCAAGCGCGAGCGCAGCTCGATCAGATGCGCGATCAGTGTTTCGCTTTTGCTCATTTGGGTGTTTTGTCTGGTGTGGCCGGAGGTGTAGCCGGTGCTTCGACCGCCGGCTTCTTGTATTGCGCTTGCAGGATGCTCTGCTCCAGAGACAGGCCATTCTCCTGCATGGCTTGCTCGGCTTCAGCGACATGCTTCTCGATATCGTGCTGCAGCTTGGTCACCTCTTCCACAGCCATGTCATGCGCGATGTCTTGCTTGACCTTGTTCACATAGCGCTGCGTCCGGCCCCACCATTCGCCGGCCTTGCGTGCCAGCCTCGGCAGCCGTTCGGGACCGATGACGATCAGCGCAACCAGCGCCACCACCATCAGCTCCGAGAACGCGATGTCGAACATCGACTTACTTCTCTTTCGCTTCGCCTTCGATGGTGCGGGAGTCTTGCGACTTGCCCGCTCCCTCGCCGTCCTTCATGCCTTCCTTGAAGCCTTTGACCGCGCCGCCGAGGTCACTACCCATGTTGCGCAGTTTCTTGGTGCCAAAGATCAGCACCACGACCAGCAACACGATCAACCAATGCCAGATACTGAATGAACCCATGATGCGCTCCTGATAGATTAGCTACGTTTGACCATAGGCGGGATGTTGCCGCCGCCGATGACATGCACATGCAAATGAAACACTTCCTGACCGCCGCCCTTGCCGCTGTTGATGACTGTGCGGAAGCCATTGTCCAGCCCCTGCTCTTTCGCCAACTTCGGTGCCAGCAGCAGCATCTTGCCCAGCAATGCGGCATGCGACTCATCCGCCTCCAGCAGCGACACCACATGCTGCTTCGGCACCATCATGAAATGCACCGGCGCCACCGGATTGATGTCGTGGAACGCCAGCACATCGTCGTCCTCGTACACCTTGCGGCAGGGTATCTCGCCGCGCACGATCTTGCAGAACAGACAGTTGTCGCTCATTTGCGGCTCGCTTTCTCGGCAATACCGGACACACCTTCGCGACGGGCCAACTCCTGCAATACCTGTTCAACGCTCAATCCCTTGTGGGCCAGCAGCACCATGCTGTGGAACCACAGATCGGCCACTTCATAGAGCAGATGTTGCTTGTCGCCATCCTTGGCTGCCAGCAACACTTCGCCCGCCTCCTCGATCAACTTCTTCAGGATGGCGTCGTCTCCCTTGCTGTACAGCTTGGCGACGTAAGACGTATCAGCCGCTGCACCCTTGCGCGCTTCCAGCGTCTCGGTCAGTCGTTGCAGGATATCGTTCATTTCTTGTATATATCGTCCGGGTCCTTCAACACGGCGTCGGTGGCCTTCCACTCGCCGTTCTCCAGCTTGCTGTAGAAGCAGCTCTCGCGGCCGGTATGGCAGGCGATGCCGCCTGTCTGCTTGATCTGCATCAGGATCACATCGCCGTCACAATCGAGACGGATCTCTTTCACCTTCTGCACATGCCCGGATTCTTCACCCTTGTGCCACAGTTTCTTGCGCGAGCGCGACCAGTATATCGCCTCGCCGGTTTCCACCGTGCGCTTGAGCGCCTCGCGATCCATCCAGGCTACCATCAACACGCGGCCGGTCAACGCATCCTGCGCGATGGCGGGGACGAGGCCGTCGTCCGACCAGTTCACCTTGTTCAGCCAAGCGTCGCTCATAGCCGCACCTCGATCCCCTGCTGCGCCATGTGCTGCTTGGCTTGCTGCACCGTGTATTCGCCAAAGTGGAAGATGCTGGCCGCCAGCACCGCATCGGCGCCGCCCAGCGTCACGCCGTCGGCGAGGTGTTGCAGGTTGCCCACGCCGCCGCTGGCGATCACCGGTATCTCCAGTGCATCGGTCACCGCACGGGTCAGCGCCAAGTCGAAGCCTTTCTTCTGCCCATCCTGATCCATGCTGGTCAGCAGAATCTCGCCCGCGCCCAGTGCCTGCATCTTCTGCGCCCATTCCACCGCATCCAGCCCGGTGGCCTTGCGTCCGCCGTGCGTGAACACTTCCCACTTGCCCGGCGCGACTTGCTTGGCGTCGATGGCGACCACGATGCATTGCGAACCATAGCGTCCTGCCGCATCAGCGACCAGTTGCGGATTGACCACCGCCGAGGTGTTGATACTGACCTTGTCAGCCCCGGCATTCAACAGATTGCGCACATCCTGCACCTCACGCACGCCGCCGCCCACGGTCAGAGGGATGAATACCTGCTCGGCCACTTTCTCGATGATATGGAAGATAATGCTGCGGTCATCGGAGCTGGCGGTGATATCGAGGAAGGTGAGTTCGTCCGCACCCTGCTCGTCATATCGTTTGGCGATCTCCACCGGATCGCCGGCATCGCGCAGTTCAACGAAACTGACACCCTTGACCACGCGACCGGCGGTCACGTCCATGCAGGGGATGATGCGTTTAGCGAGCATCAGATCTTGGGGGCCAGTTCGTCCGCCAAAGCCTGTGCGGCACGGAAGTCCAGCGTGCCTTCGTAGATGGCGCGACCGGTGATGGCACCGGTGATGCCTTCGCCGCGCACGGCACACAGCTTGCGCACGTCGTCGAGATTGGTGATGCCGCCGCTGGCGATGACAGGCACGTGCAAGGGTTGCGCCAGTTCCACAGTGGCTTCGATGTTCACACCGTTCATCATGCCGTCGCGACCGATGTCGGTATAGATGATAGCTTCCACACCATAGTCTTCGAAACGCTTGGCCAGATCGGCCACATCGTGACCGGTCAGCTTTGACCAGCCGTCCACCGCGACCTTGCCGCCCTTGGCATCCAGACCGACCATGATGTGACCGGGGAAGGCATCGCACGCCTCGTGCAGGAAACCGGGGACTTTGACGGCCGCCGTACCGATGATGACGTAACTCAAGCCCAGATCGAGATAACGCTCAATGGTCTCCAGATCGCGGATACCGCCGCCCAGCTGCACCGGAATGTCACTGCCCACGGCTTCGACGATGCTGCGCACCGCCGCTTCGTTCTTGGGCTTGCCGGCAAAGGCGCCGTTCAAGTCGACCAGATGCAGACGGCGCGCGCCCTGCTCCAGCCAGTGTCTGGCCATCGCGGTCGGGTCATCTGAGAACACGGTCGCGCCCTCCATCTCGCCTTGTCGCAGGCGCACACATTGGCCGTCTTTCAGGTCGATTGCGGGAATAATCAGTGTTGAAATATCCATGGCTTTAATATCGTGGTTAAACGGGATTCCAGTTGACGAAATTTTCCAGCAGTTTCAGTCCGGCAGCCGCACTCTTCTCGGGGTGGAACTGCACGGCGAACAAGTTACCACGCGACACGGCGCAGACAAAGGGCTGCGGATAGTCACTGGTACCCTGCACGATGTCCTTGTCGCGCGGTTGCACATAATAGCTGTGTACATAATAGAAGCGCGCATCCTGCGCGATGCCTGCCCACAGCGGGTGATCGGCATGATGCACGCCGTTCCAGCCCATGTGCGGCACCTTGAGCTTGTTGCCCTGCGCATCCCTGAGCTCATGCGCGAATCGCACCACCTCGCCCTGCAACACGCCCAGTCCCGGGATGTCACCTTCGGCGCTGTGCTCGAACAACATCTGCAGGCCGATGCAGATACCCAGGAACGGTTTGTTCTGCGCCGCATCCAGCACCGCTTGGCGCAGGCCTCGTGCATCGAGTTCCCGCATACAGTCGGGCATCGCGCCCTGGCCGGGGAATATCACCCGCTTGGCTGCAGCGATCACGTTCGCATCGTCGGTGACATGCACAGACGCGGACGGGGCGACCTTGCGCACGGCCTGATACACCGAACGCAGGTTACCCATGCCGTAATCAACGATGGCGATATCGACCATGGTACTTATAGCGTGCCCTTGGTGGAGGGCATCACACCGGCCATGCGCGGATCTTGCTCCAGCGCCACGCGCATAGCGCGGCCGAAGGCTTTGAAGATGGTCTCGGCCTGATGGTGCGCGTTCTCACCCGCCAGATTGTCGATGTGCAACGTCACCAGCGCGTGGTTGACGAAGCCCTGGAAGAACTCACGGATCAGATCGACCTCGAACTCGCCGACGTTGGAACGCACGAACTCGGCATTGAACACCAGTCCGGGACGGCCGGAGATATCCAGCACCACGCGCGACAAGGCTTCGTCCAGCGGCACATAGGCATGACCGTAACGGCGCAGGCCTTTCTTGTCGCCGATGGCTTGCGTGAAGGCCTGCCCCAGCGTGATGCCGATGTCTTCCACGGTGTGATGCGCATCGATATGCAGATCCCCCTTGGCCTTGATGACAAGATCGAGCAGACCGTGACGTGCGATCTGGTCCAGCATGTGCTCCAAGAACGGCAGGCCGGTATCCAGCTTGACCTTGCCGGTTCCGTCGAGGTTCAACTCGACCGCGATCTGCGTCTCGAGGGTGTTGCGGGTGACTTGTGCGCTACGCATGATTTGCCCTATGCGAGTTGGTTAATGGAATCCTGTAGTGCGGCGTAAAACTTCTTATTCTCTTCGGGCGAACCTACTGTGACGCGCAGACAATCTTCCAATGCCGGATGCCCGCCGGTCAGATTCTTGATCAATACCCCGCGCTGTTTCAGGCCTTCGAACACCTGCGTGGCTTTTGCCACACGGAACAGGATGAAGTTCGCCTCGCTGGGATACGCCTGTACGCCTGCCATCGCATGCAAGGCCGCCATCATCTTCGTGCGTTCCGACCTGATACTCTCCGCTTGGACCAGCAACACATCATGGTGCGCCAGCAAGGTGCTCGCCACCAGCTGCGGCAGGACGCCCACATTATACGGCAAGCGCAGCTTGTCCAATTGTTCCAGCCACGCTTTATCGCCCGCGATGAAACCCACCCGCAAACCCGCCATGCCGAGTTTGGAATAGGTGCGCATCACCAGCAGGTTGTCATACCGCCCCAGCTGCGGGATGAAGCTGTCGCTGGCGAAGGCATAATAGGCCTCGTCCACCACCACCAGACCGGGGGTGGCATCGATGATGCGACGCACGGCATCGGCATCGAACAGATTGCCCGTGGGATTGTTGGGATAGGCGAGAAACACCAGTGCGGGACGTTCTCGTTCTATCGCCGCCAGTGTCGCCTCCAGATCGAGCGAGAAATCCCCGGCCAGCGGCACGCCGACATAGTGCATGCCGACAAAGGTGGCGATCATCTTGTACATGACGAACGACGGCTCGACACTCAGCAAGACCGCGCCCGGTTGCGCCACGGCCATCGCCAGCAACTGGATGATCTCGTCGGAGCCGTTGCCCAGCAGCACATCCATGCCTGCCGGCAACTGCGTCACGTTGCGGATGCCTTCTTTGAGTCGCTGCGCACCGGCGTCGGGATAGCGGTTGATCGCGGCATCCGCCACGCGGCGTGCGATCTCGTCGCGCAAGACCTGCGGCAAGGAATGGGGATTCTCCATCGCATCCAGCTTGATCATGTCGGCAGACGGCGGGACATGGTAGGCGTGCAAGGCCTGTATCTCTTTACGGATCAGTTGTTGCGGGGTCACGGCAGGGCTGGCGGCAGACATGGTGATACGGCTCTGAATAACGGCCCGCATTCTACCTTACTCTGGTGATTTGGCGCGAACGCCGCTTATAATCAGGACATCGCACTAGGGTCTCACAATGGCTACCAAGAAACTCCGCGTACTACTGGTGGAATCATCCGAGCAAGACTCGCACAAGATCCTCGCCAAGCTGGCCGATGCCGGCTATGCGCTGGAACATCAGCGCGTGCAGGACGAGCAGGACATGCAGCAAGCGCTGCTCGCCAGGCCCTTCGACGTCATCCTGTGCAGCGACGACCCGGGCAGTTTCGGCGGTCTGGATGCATACCGATTGCTGCACCAGCTCGACCTGGACATCCCTTTCTTGCTACTGGCCAGCAAACTGAAGGAAGAGACCATCATCCACACCATGCAGGAAGGTGTGGACGACTACATCCTCAAAGGCAGTCTCAATCGCCTCGTGCCCTCCATCGAACACAACCTGCGCGAAGCGCGAGTACGCCGCGAATATCGCGAGGCACAGGTCGCCTTGCAGGAGAACCAGACCCGCATGCACGCTTTCATCACCGATCTGCCGGGCATGGCCTATCAGATCGTGCTGAAGGACAAAGGAGAGGTGCACTTCCCCTATGTCAGCGAGGGCTGCTATCCCCTGCTCGGCATCGAGCATCAGGAACTGATCGGCGATGCAAGCCTGTTCGCCGAGATGATCCACCCGGAAGATGCCGGTTCTTATCTCAGAAGCATGCTGTCCTCCGCAAAGAAGCTCACTTTCTGGAACTGGGAAGGGCGCATGCGCACCCGCCCCAAGGGCGAGATCAAATGGATCAATCTGCGCTGCAGTCCGCGCCGCATCGGCGCGGCCGTGCAGTGGGAAGG
The DNA here is from genome assembly GCA_043827165.1 of Pseudomonadota bacterium. Taxonomy (GTDB): domain Bacteria; phylum Pseudomonadota; class Gammaproteobacteria; order Burkholderiales; family Gallionellaceae; genus Sideroxyarcus. Next base: position 192,984 of record JBDRPJ010000001.1, on the reverse strand, counting down.
CATCATGCTGAACATCACCCAGAGCAAACAGGCGGATGCGGCCTTGCGGCAATCCAAACAGCAGCTGCGTGAATTCTCCACCCATATAGAAGAAGCGCGCGAACAGGAGCGGGTCGCCATCGCGCGCGAGGTGCATGACGAGCTGGGCAGCTTGCTCACCGCCACCCGACTGGACATCGCCTGGCTGGTCTCTCGCCTGAAGGACCAGCCGTTGCTGGAGGAGAAAGCGCGCGGCATCGAAGACCTGGTGCAGAAATGCACCCGCTCGGCCAGCAATATCGCGCGCAGCCTGCGTCCCAGCGCACTGGATACTTTCGGCATTGTCGCCGCCATCGAATCCGAGGCCAAGGAATTCGCACAGCGCACCGGCATCAAGTGTGTCCCGGAAGTCATGGACGAATCGGTCAGCGTCTCGCCGCATGTGGCGATCACGCTGTTCCGCATCTTCCAGGAAGCACTGAACAACATCACCAAACACGCCCATGCGAACACCGTCACCATCGCCATCTGCAACCTCGACACCTGCGTCAGCATGACTGTGCGCGATGACGGGCGTGGCATCCACGACGCGGATCGCGCCAAACCGCGCTCCTTCGGCTTGCGCGGCATCTTCGAGCGCGTCGCCCAGTTCGGCGGCGAAGTGAAACTGGAAAGCGCTCCCGGGCAAGGCACTCGCCTCAACGTGCGCATCCCGCACCAGCCGGAACAAAATGCAGTACCCGATTCACAAGGCGCGTTATTCGACTAAGATACAGGCCATGATCAATGTACTCATCGCCGACGACCACGAACTCATCCGCAGAGGGTTGAAACAGCTGCTGGACGACACGGACGACCTGCGCGTCACCGGCCAGGCTGACACCGGCATGGAAGCTGTGAACATGGTGCGCGACAACGAATACGACGTCGTACTGCTGGATATCAGCATGCCGGACAAACATGGCATCGATGTGCTCAAACAGATCCGCGACCTGCGCCCCAACCTGCCGGTGCTGATGTTGAGCATGCATCCGGAAGAGCAATATGCAGTGCGCTCGATGAAGACGGGTGCAGCTGGCTATCTCAACAAGCAGAGTGCGCCCGCCCAGCTGGTCACCGCCATCCGCAAGGTCGCCAGCGGCAAGAAATACATCAGCAGCGAGATGGCCGAGCAATTGGCCGAAGGCCTGTCGCAGGGCTATTCGGAATTGGCACACCAGACCCTGTCCAACCGCGAGTATCAAACGTTGTGCCTGATGGCGCAGGGCAAGAAGCTCAGCGAAATGGCCGAGATCATGTCGCTCAGCCCCAAGACCATCAGCGTCTACCGCATGCGCCTGCTGGAAAAGATGAAGCTCAAGACCAATGCCGAAGCCATCCATTATGCGATCAGCAACCACCTGATCGAGTGATCCCGGCCAATAGCGGGCAATATCCGGCGCTATTCAGCGAATCGTCGTCGCGCCGACAGCCGATAATGCCAAACATAGCGAAGCACCACATACGACATATAGATGAGCAAGCACAAGGAACCCGCAGAACTGGCCCGAGAGACCCTGAAGTTACTGGGTGAACGCGGCTTGGCGCCCACGCCTGAACATTACGCAAGTGTGTTTAAGGAACTGGGCGGAGAAAAACAAACTGCGGGCGCCGCTACTGCCCCGAACTGGTCTGCGCTGATCCGAGACTTGCTGCGCCAACTGGAAATGACGCACAAAGGCGTCACGCTCACGCGCAAGAAAGAAGGGCTGGAGGTTGTTCTCAATCGCTTCGCCAGCAAGCCGGACGTGATGTCTGAAAAGCTGAATGGCTTGATGCGCTCCTGGGGGAGCGGCTCTGCTGCGCCCGATCTGACTGCCACTGCAGCACCTGAAGTTGCTCCGGCCGAGCCGGCCGCCCCCCCTGCACCGACAGCCACTCCCGCAAAATCTGCGGACAAGGCGGCTGGGCATGACCTGCTCAAACAATTGCGCGAATTGCTCGCGCAATCACTGGAGAACTCCTTATCCTCCCACCCCGAGTTGAGCGACGAGATCCAGCGCCTGGTCGTGGTGGTGCGCACCACCGACGATCCCACCAAGATCAATGAGTTAGCAAAACAACTGCGTCAGTTCTGGCTCAAGTTGGAGCTACGCGGCGGCGACAAGGTCAAGATACAGGAAGGCCTGTTGCGCCTGCTGCGCCTGCTGGTGGAGAACGTCAGCGAACTGGTGGCCGACGATGAATGGATGCAGGGACAGGTCACCGCATTGCAGACCATCATCTCGCAACCGATGGACAAGCACGCCATCGCCGATGCCGAACGCAATCTGCGCGATGCCATCATCAAACAGAGCAGCCTGAAGCAAAGCCTGACCGATGCCAAGACCACGCTCAAGAGCCTGATGACCACCTTCATCGACCGACTGGGCAACCTGACGGAAAGCACCGGCGAGTATCACCAGAAGATCGCGGGATATAGCCAGCAGATCAGCAAGGCAGACAACCTGACCGTACTGGGCCACATCCTGGATGATGTGATGCACGACACCCGCATCATCCAGGCCAGCGCCTTGCGATCGCATGAAGAGCTGCTGAACACCAAGAAACAAGCCGACGAAGCCGAGGAGCGCATCAAGGCGCTGGAACAGGAACTGATGCAGGTCAGCGAACTGGTGCGCGAGGACCAGCTCACCGGCGCGCTGAACCGGCGCGGACTGGATGAGACCATAGATCGCGAACTGAAGCGGTCCGACCGCAACCAGACACCGCTCTGCGTCGCCCTGCTCGACATCGACAACTTCAAGAAGCTGAACGACAGCTTGGGCCATCAGGCAGGAGACCAGGCATTGGTACACCTGACCAAAGTCATTAAAGGAACACTGCGCCCTGCCGATACAGTGGGCCGTTACGGTGGCGAGGAATTCGTCATCGTGCTGCCGGACACCGATCTGGCAGCCGGTATCGAGGCCCTGCAGCGCCTGCAGCGCGATCTGACCAAGAAGTTCTTCCTGCACAATAATGAACGCATCCTGGTCACCTTCAGCGCCGGGGTCGCCCTGCGCGGCGCGGACGAAGACCAGGAAGACCTGCTGGGACGGGCCGACAAGGCCATGTATCAAGCCAAACAGACCGGCAAGAACCGCGTGATCGCCGCCCCCGGGCTGAAAATATGAGATTTATCCTAAAGTTTCCCGCCAACTCTCCGATAACTGGTTCAACGGCGGTTGCTAAGCTTCACAAAAAGGCAACCAAAGTAAGCGGCAACATGGCCGCAAATGAACCAAGTTAAGGAGAACTAAAATGGCACAAGTCATCAACACCAACGTCTCGGCTCTGTTCGGCGGTGCTGCCCTGAACAAATCCAACACGGCCTTGCAGGTTGCTATGGAGCGTCTGTCCTCCGGCAAACGCATCAACTCTGCCAAGGATGATGCAACCGGCATGGTGACAGCCAGCGGTTATGAGTCGACTATGCGCGGCGCGAACATCGCTGCCCGTAACGCCAGCGACGGCATTTCCGAGGCACAGATCAACGACGGCTACCACTCTCAGATATATGAGAACTTGCAGCGTATCCGCGAGATCGCAGTGCAATTGGGCGGCACAGCTTCCGGAACTGAAACAACCGCTCTGGTCGCAGAGAACACCCGCTTGCTGGGCTTGGCCACCAACAGCACCGCCAAGGTTGTCGGCGCGGATGGTACGCTGGCCACAGTTGCAGGTACCAAAGCCACTATTGCAGGCACACTGACTGTCGCCGGCATCGATACAGACATCACAGCCGTGACTACAGCCCGCGCCACTTACGGTGCCGATATGGCGAAATACCAGTCTGCGGTTAACAACCTGCAGACCCTGTCGGTGAATACCGCAGCCGCTTACAGCCGTGTGATGGATACGGACTACGCGGCAGAGACCACCGCCATGACCCGCAACATGATTCTGCAACAAGCAGGTACAGCGATGCTGGCGCAAGCCAACCAGCTTCCGAACAACGTTCTGAGCCTGTTGCGTTAAACGTAGTAATAAAACCCCGGCCGGGTGACCGGCTGGGGATTTGAACAAGGAGAGGCAAAATGCTCATCCAATCGACAAATAGTGGAGTACCCGCTCCGGCGATGCCTACCAGCAATGGTGGGCAGGCGGTCGTTGCATCACAGCCTGCGGAGAAACCCGCCCAGGCTGAGGCAGCGTCCCCAACGCCGGCGCAACTGTCGAGCGAGGTCGGTCGTATCAACGCCGCCCTGAAGCAGGCGAACAGAAACGTGGAGCTCAGCATCAGCGTGGACGACAGCACCAAGAAACAGGTCGTCAGTTTGAAGGACAAGGAAACTGGGGATACACTGTTGCAGTACCCGTCCGAAGCCGTGCTGGCGATCTCACGCAGTATCGACGAGTTCCAGCAGGGACAATTGCTGAATCGTCAGGCCTGACAAAGGAGTAAACGGAATGGCAACTACATCATCAATTTCAGGTGGCGGCATCGATGTCGATGCCATCGTCAGCGGATTGATGACTATCGAACGTCTTCCGCTTGACCAGCTCACCAAGAAGCAAACCAGCTACCAGTCGAAGATCACTGCGCTGGGTACGTTACAAAGCAAGGTAGATGCGCTACAGACGGCAGCCAAGAATCTGGGCAGTTCCAGCACCAGCAGCTTGACGTCGTTCAAGACCACATCCTCCGACAGCAGCATCCTTTCCGCCACCGCCGGCACCACCGCCGTGGCGGGAACCTATTCCCTGACAGTGTCCAGTCTCGCGGCATCGCAGAAGCTGGTCGCTGCCGGACAGACCAGCAGCACCGCCGCCATCGGCAGCGGTGCCGCCACCGTGGTCACGTTCGACTTCGGCACCATCAGCGGCGGTACACTGACCAACGGTGTCTATACCGGTGCCAGCTTCACTTCCGGTGGCACCACCGCCAACATCACCATAGATTCCAGCAACAATACCCTGCAGGGCATCCGTGACGCGATCAACAGCGCCAACATCGGCGTGACGGCCAGCATCGTCAACGACGGCAGCGGCACGCCGTACCGCCTCGCCCTGTCATCCAACGATACCGGCATTGCCAGCAGCATCAAGATTACAACCGACGGCGCGGATGCCAGCATCGCCGGCCTGCTGGCCCATGACCCTGCCGGCACGCAGAACCTGGCCGAGACCGTCACTGCCAGCAATGCCCAGTTCAAAGTGAACGGTATCGACATCACCAAGACCTCCAATGTCGTGAGCGATGCCATTGACGGCATGACACTGACGCTGAAACAAGTTACCGCCACGCCGGTCACTTTGACGGTGGAGCGCGACAATGCCGGCGTGACCACTGCGGCAACGGCACTGGTCACCGCCTACAACGACCTGTATTCGGCGATGAAGAACTCCACCGCCTATAAGTCCGGCTCCGCTTTGGCGGGAGACCGCACTCTGCAGTCACTGCAGCAACAGATGCGCGAGATCGCCGCGACTGCAGCCGGCAGCGGCACACTGACCAACCTATTCGAAGTCGGCATCAACTTCAAGTCCGACGGCACCATGCAATTGGACAGTACCAAGCTGGCGACGGCAATGGATAACAATTTCAACGATGTGGCGACACTATTCAACAGTGCCACAGGCTTCGGCACACGTTTCGAAAGCTGGGCCAAAGGCATTATTGGCGGCGGCGGCACCTTCGAATCACAGACCACCAGCTGGAATAATTCCATCAAACAGATCACCATACAGATCGACGCGATGGAAGTGCGCATGTCCAGCCTGGAAAATATGTACAGACAGCAATACAGTTCGCTGAACAGCCTGCTGGCGAGTATGCAATCGACCAGCTCCTACCTGTCGCAGCAATTAACCAGTAACGGGGGATAACCGATCATGAACGCTCGTACCGCACTTAGTTCCTATGCAAAAGTCGGCATGGAATCCAGCGTTATCAGCTCCGACCCGCACAAGCTGATCTCCATGTTGTATCAGGGTGCCATGCTGGCTATCGCCAATGCCAAGAACGGCATCCTGCGCAAGGACATCGCCGCCAAGGGCGAAGCCATCTCCAAAGCCATGCTGATCATCAGTGAAGGCCTGCAAGCCAGTCTGGACCAGAATGTCGGCGGCGAACTGGCGCTGAACCTCGACGCACTCTACAGCTACATGTGCGTGCGACTGGTACATGCCAACCTGCACAATGACATGGAAGCACTGGATGAAGTGGCGCGCCTGCTGAACGAGTTGAAAGGCGCATGGGACAGCATCCGCCAAGTGACCGCCAACGCCCAACAGCAAGCGCAGGCAGAACCCGTACCGGCACAGATCAACAAGCAACCCGCACTCGTTTACGGAAGAATGTAAGTCATGAACATGATCGTCGAAGATTACCAGCGCCTGTCGGACATCACCGGCAAGATGCGCGAAGCAGCCGCAGCGGGAGAGTGGGACGAATTGATCGCACTGGAGCGCCGCTGCAGCAAGCAGGTCGCCGAACTCAAGCCGCGCGACGGCGTGCCCGCCGACGAAACATCCCGGCTGCAAAAAGTCGCGCTGATCAAAAAGATGCTGGCAGACGACAAGGCGATCCGCGACAAGACCGAGACCTGGATGCACCAGCTGGACAGGATCATGAAAAGCGCTCGCAGCGAGCAACGTCTGCAGCAGGCCTATCTGTCGCAAGGCTGATCACGCCCGGCAATGAGCCATGCTGCCCGCAGACCTGCTCGCCGCCACCCTCACCCGGATCGCGACCACCGATAAGCCGCTGATCAGCGCCACGCCCGACAAACAGGCGCAACAGAACAGTCTCAAACTGGAAGTCGGTCAACATGTGCAGGCGACCGTGCAGGCGAAAGTCGCCGCCGATGTGTTCCAGGTCAAGGTCGCCAACCAGACCATGCAGATGCAACTTCCGGCGTTCGTCCGGCCGGGGGATCTGATCTCCCTGCAAGTCGTCTCGCTGCAGCCCCGCCTCACCTTTTCCTTCGCCGCCTCGGTCAACCCGCTCTCCACTTCCGAGCAACTCGGCTCGACCGCGCGCATGCTCTCGTCCTTGTCGCAACAGCCGATACGACAGGATTACGTCCCGCCGACACGCCGCGAGCCGTTATGGATAGGCGAGCGTGCTGCGCCGGACACCTCGCAACTCGCCGGTCGCTTGCACCAGAGCCTGAGCCACAGTGGCCTGTTCTATGAATCGCACCAGGCACAATGGATCGCCGGCACACGCACCACCCCGCAACTGATGCAGGAACCGCAGAATCTGTTCCGCCCGCAGGTCGCCCAGTCTGCCGCGCAGCCTGCCGCATCCCAGGCGGTTATGGCGACACCGTCCTCGCTCCCCGCTGGTGCAGAATCGGGCCCGCGCATGCCGACCATCCCGGAACATTTGCAACCACTCGTTCAGCAGCAGTTACAGGCTTTGGAGAACAAACAGGTGGTATGGATGGGGCAGGCTTGGCAGGGTCAGGACATGCGCTGGGAAGTGCGCGAAGAGGATGCGCGCTCCGGCAAGGACGGCGAGGATGGCAAACAATGGGTGACGGAATTGCATCTCGACCTGCCCAAACTGGGCGGCGTGACCGCTCGCCTGAGCATGAACGGCAATGCAGTCAGCCTGAAGTTCGACGTCGCCGACGAGCAGACCGCCCGCACGATGGGGGCTGCCACCGAGCAATTGGTCGCGTCGCTGACCGCCCACGGCGTACCCGTGTTGCAGACCCTCATCGAACGCACACCCGAGGTGTCGCGATGAACCAGCCCAACCGCCAATTGGCCGTCGCCCTCGCCTATCGCAGCGGCGACACCGCCCCGAAAGTCGTGGCCAGCGGGCGCGGCCTGATCGCACAGGCCATCATCGAACGCGCCAAGGAACACGGCGTGTTCGTGCATGAATCGGAAGAACTGGTGGCGATGCTGATGCAGGTCGAACTTGATCAGCACATCCCGCCAGTGCTTTATCTGGCGGTGGCCGAGCTGCTTGCCTGGCTATACCGACTGGAGCGGGGAGAAATCCCTGCTATTCCACCCACCGCAAAAGCATCCTAACCGTTAGAATCGCGCGGGTATTCACTCAGGATGGACCGCACCATGCGCAGCAAAGAGATTCCGCTCAAGATTGAAGTATTCGCCCAGGACGACGAGAACGATTTCATCCTGCGTGATCCGCGCGAGATCCTTTCCGTCCTGCGCGACATCGTGCAGCAACGCAATCGCGTGGCACTCTATTACAACAACGACAGCAGCATGGTGTTGACCCTGCTGCTGTCGGCCGACGAGACCGGCATCTGGGTGGACGCTTCGCCCAACCCGGTCGACAACCGCAATATCGAGCGCAGCAACCGCATCGTCTTCGTCAGCACCCACAACATGGCAAAAGTGCAATGGGTGTCCAGCGAGACCACGCAGGGCCTGTACCAGAATTCTGCGGCGTTCTTCCTGCCGCTACCCAAGAAGTTGTTGCGCCTGCAGCGACGCGACTATTACCGTTTGCTCAATGCCGAGCCGAACGCCCTCAGATGCCTGATCAGGCCTTACGCCGCAAAAAAACACGTCCATCACGAAGTGACGGTGATGGACATCAGCATCGGCGGCGTGGCACTAGTCTGCGCCGAGGACGGCGTGGAATTGACGCCAGGTTCGACCTATCAGGATTGCCAGATCGACCTGCCGGATGTCGGCACTATCCGCACCGGCATCGAAGTAAAGAACGTGTTCGAAGTCACTGCGCGCAACGGCGAGATAAAGCGCCGCGCCGGATGCGTATTCGTGAATCCCGATGCCGAGACCCGCATGATGCTGCAACGCTATGTAGCGCTGGCACAACGGGAGCTGGCCAGCAGGAGAAGTCCCGAGGAATGAGTTTGGAGTGCCGAGTGCCCAGAAACCGGCACTCGGGACTGTGGTTACACCTGCATATTCATGATGTCGTTATAGGCCGCCACGAACTTGTTACGCACCTGAACGGCGGTCTGGAACGAGATATTGGCTTTCTGCATGGCGATCATGGTGTCGGACAGGCTGACTTTGTCATCCCCCAGTATGAAAGCCTTCTGCAGTGACTCTGACTCTCGCTGCATCTGGTTCACACCATCCAGCGATGATTTCAGCACATTGGCGAAATCGACACCGCCGGCGGCGGTCGTGGATTTCGGGCCGGACAGGGCGTTACCCTGGGCAGCCGCTACCGCCGCCTGCATCTGGGATAACAGATTGTCTACATTGCTCACGTTCATGCTCATGGGGCACCTCCTTTAATCTCGCGCGGCTTGCGCGCATTGACCGATGGCGTCACAGTAACAGGGCAGGAATCGTGGCCTAAAGCCGAATAGCGCCGTAATTTCCCCGCTTTTCCGAAGACCATGCTTGCTCGACAGGCAGATAATCCGCATCGTAAAACGAGTGTAGGTGCGGGCAGACCGTCTGGTTTTAGCCGTGACTTACAAGTTGGAGCATGAACAGGGTGAACAGTATGGCTACTACGAACATCAACAATCCATCAATGGCGCAACTGCTGCTGGGTATCCCCAGCCAGCAGAAACTGGGACTGATGGTCGCTGTCGCGGCAACGGTCGCGCTGCTGGCGGGACTATGGATGTGGGGACAGTCTGCGGACTACCGTGTGCTTTACGCCAACATGTCCGAGCGCGACGGCGGTGCCGTCATCGAATCCTTGCAGCAGCAGAACATCCCTTATAAATTCGCCGAAGGCGGTGGCGCGCTGATGGTGCCGTCCGACCGCGTACATGAAGTGCGCCTGAAAATGGCTGCACAGGGCCTGCCCAAAGGCGGCACGACCGGATTCGAACTGATGGAGAACCAGAAGTTCGGCACCAGCCAGTTCCTGGAACAGGTCAACTTCCAGCGCGCGCTGGAAGGCGAGCTGGCACGCTCGGTGCAGTCCATGGCCTCTGTCGCCAATGCCCGCATCCACTTGGCCATTCCCAAGCCCAGCGTGTTCGTCAAAGACAAACAAAAACCGACCGCCTCCGTGGTGCTGGCGCTGTATGCCGGCCGCACGCTGGATGAGGGACAAGTCAATGCCATCGTGCATCTGGTCTCCAGCAGCATCCCCAACATGCCCGCGCAGAACGTGACCGTGGTCGACCAGAGCGGCACCCTGCTCTCCGCCGCGCGCGATGGCAACCGCCAGATACTGGATGCTTCGCAACTTAAATATGTGCGCCAGATCGAGCAGGATTATGTGCGGCGCATCGAGGACATCCTCAGCCCGATCACCGGCGTGCAGAACGTGCGCGCACAGGTCACCGCCAGCCTGGACTTCACCACGACCGAGCAGACCTCGGAGCTGTTCAAGCCCAACCAGCCGCCGAATGCGGCCACCGTGCGCAGCATGCAAAGCACGGAAGCACTGGACGGAGTGAGATCGGCTGGCGGCGTGCCCGGCGCGCTGACCAACCAGCCGCCCGTGCCCGCGACCGCCCCGCTGGTGACCCCGGCCAACGCCGTAACCGACGCGAACGGCCGCGCGGCGGACAAGACACACAAAGCGCAGACCACCAACTTTGAAGTGGATCGCACCATCCAGCATACCAAGCTGCCCACCGGCGACATCAAGCGCCTGTCGCTGGCGGTGGTGCTGAACAACCGCAGCGTGGCTGACAAGGACGGCAAGATCGTGTCCACACCGTATACCGAACAGGAAAAAGCCCAGATCGCCTCGCTCATCAAGGAAGCGGTCGGCTTCGAAGAACAGCGCGGCGACACGCTCAACCTGCTCAACAGCGCCTTCAACGACACCACCGAAGAGCTGCCCGATATCCCCATCTGGAAACAGACCGAGATCATCGAGCTAGCCAAGGACGTCGTGAAATATCTGCTCATCATAGGCGGCGTGTTCTTCCTGCTGTTCGGCATCATCCGCCCGGCATTCAAGTCGGTGGCAGAATATACCCCCGCCCCGGAACACGCGGGCGAAGGCGAAAGCGAGGAAGGGATCGCCATGGGCTACGGCCAGCCGATGTCGGCGGCACATGCCTATGAGAACAACCTGCAGATCGCCAAGCAGCTGGCCAAGGACGACCCCAAGATCGTCGCCACGGTAGTCAAGGAATGGGTGAATAAAGAATGAGTGACGAGGGCATAAACAAGAGCGCGATCCTGCTCATGACGCTCGGAGCCGACGAGGCCGCCGAGGTGATGCGCTATCTTGAACCCAAGGAAGTGCAGAAGATCAGCTCCGCGATGGTCTCGCTCAAAAACCTGTCACGCGAGCAGATCGCCAATGTGTTCGATGAATTCCATACCAGTGCCTCGGAAAAGACCACCATCGGCATGGACTCCAGTGACTACATCCGCAACATGCTGAACAAGGCCTTGGGTGACGACAAGGCGGCTGGCCTGCTCGACCGTATCCTTCATAACAGCGACACCAGCGGCATCGAGAGTCTGAAGTGGATGGATCCGGACTCGGTCGCCGATCTGGTCGCCAACGAACACCCGCAGATCATCGCCACCATCATGGTGCACCTGGAGCCCGACCAGGCTTCTGCAGTGCTGAACCAACTGACCGAACGCACCCGCAACGATGTGTTGCTGCGTATCGCCACACTGGACAGCGTGCAACCGACCGCGCTGCACGAATTGAACGATGTGCTGACCAAGCTGCTGTCGGGCAATGCCATGCAGAAAAAGAGCATCCGCGGCGGCATCAAGACCGCTGCTGAGATCCTCAACTATATCGGCAGCACACAAGAAGCCATCATCGAGTCTATACGCACGCATGATGCCGAGTTGGCACAAAAGGTCATGGACGAGATGTTCGTGTTCGAGGACATCCTGGAAGTGGACGATCGCGGCATCCAGCTGGTGCTGCGCGAAGTCCAGTCCGAATCGCTGATCGTTGCTCTCAAGGGTGCCAGCGAAGAGATGCGCGAGAAGATATTCAAAAACATGTCGCAACGTGCTGCCGAGATGTTGCGCGAGGATCTGGAAGCCAAGGGCCCGGTCAAACTCAGCGAAGTTGAATCCGAGCAGAAGGAGATCCTCAAGGTCGTACGTCGTCTGGCCGACGAAGGCCAGATCGTACTAGGCGGCAAGGGAGAGGACGCTTATGTCTGACATCGTCAGCAAAGACGAAGACACACTCACGGCCTGGCAACGCTGGGAGCTCCCCGCCTTCGAATCCGGCCGCAGTACCGTGCGCGCCAACCTGCCTACCGCCGTCGAGCTGGAGCAGATGCAAACGCAGGCGCGCGACGAAGCCGCTCAGGCCGGCTACGCGGAAGGCCAGCAGCGCGGTTACGCCGACGGCCTGCAGCAAGCGGCTCAGGAGAACCAGCATCTGGTCGAACTCGCCAACATACTCACCCAGAAGATCGACGATATGGTGGTGCAGGAACTCACAGGGTTGGCGCTGGATGTCGCGCGCCAAGTGATCCAGCAAGCGCTCAAGGTGCAGCCGGAACTGTTGCAAGCGGCGGTGCGCGAGGCGATCGGCACCCTGCCAGTATTCAATCAATCCGCGCATGTGATCCTGAACCCTGCAGATGCCGCCATGCTGCGCGAGCGCATGGGTGACCAACTCGCGCACACCGGCTGGAAGATACTGGAAGACGTGCGCTTGGCGCGCGGCGATGCGCGACTGGAAACGGCCAACAGCCAGGTCGACGTCACACTGGCGGCGCGCTGGGAGCGCGTGGTCGCCGCCATGGGAAAAGATGCCCCCTGGTTGATCAAAACGGAAGAAAACTGAACCATGCACGCCGCCCATCAACAACGCTGGCAAGATGCACTGCATATCCATCGCGAGATGGCGCAGCAGAGCTCGCCTTTGCTGGTGAGCGGCCGGCTTACCAAAGTCACCGGCCTGGTGATGGAAGCGGTCGGCCTGCGCATGGCGGTGGGCAGCACCTGCTGGATAGAACTGCCCAACAACCGCATCGAAGCGGAAGTGGTCGGCTTCGCCGGCGACAGGCTGTTCCTGATGCCGGAGAACGATGTGCACGGTCTGGTGCCGGGGGCGCGCGTGACACCGGTGGAACATGCGCGCGCGCCCTACAAGGTGGGCGAACAAGCACCGTTGCGCCGCCGCACCGCAGACCTGGCGCGCCATCTGCCTGTGGGTGACCACTTGCTCGGTCGCGTGCTGGATGGCGCGGGACGTCCGCTCGATCAATACGGTCCGCTGCAGGAAAGCGGCAGCGCCGCCCTGCAGAGCCGCCCCATCAATCCGCTGGAACGCGCGGCCATCGATGAAGCACTCGACGTGGGTGTACGCGCCATCAACAGTCTGCTCACCGTGGGACGCGGCCAGCGCATGGGCTTGTTCGCCGGTTCCGGCGTGGGCAAGAGCGTGCTGCTCGGCATGATGGCGCGCTACACCAGCGCCGACGTGATCGTGGTCGGGCTGATCGGCGAACGCGGCCGCGAAGTGAAAGAATTCATCACCGACATCCTCGGCAAGGAAGGCTTGAAGCGCTCCGTGGTGGTCGCCGCGCCGGCCGACGTCAGCCCGCTGCTGCGCATGCAGGGCGCGGCTTACGCCACCACCATCGCCGAGTATTTCCGCGACCAGGGCAAGAACGTGCTGCTGATCATGGACTCCCTCACCCGTTATGCCATGGCGCAGCGCGAGATCGCGCTGGCCATCGGCGAGCCGCCCGCGACCAAAGGCTATCCGCCCTCGGTGTTCGCCAAGCTGCCGCAACTGGTGGAACGCGCCGGCAACGGTGCCGAAGGCGGCGGCTCCATCACCGCCTTCTACACCGTGCTGACCGAGGGCGATGACCAGCAGGACCCGATCGCCGACAGCGCACGCGCCATCCTGGATGGTCACATCGTGCTGTCGCGCCGTCTGGCCGAAGCCGGACATTACCCGGCCATAGACATCGAAGCCTCGATCAGCCGCGCCATGAACCATCTGGTGAGCGACGAACAATTTGCGCAGGTGCAGCATTTCAAACGGCTGTACGCGCATTACCAGCGCAACCACGATCTGGTCAGCGTGGGCGCATACGTAGCCGGTAGCGACCCGCTATTGGATGAGGCGATCGCCCTCTATCCGAAGATGGAAAGATTCCTCAAACAGGGCATGTACCAGGCAGAGGCGTATAGTTCATGTCAGGCGCAGTTCTCTACTTTGTTTGCCGCTAACCAATGAATATCGCCATGACCAAACCGTTCACATTGTCGCCGCTGGTAGATCTGGCACATCAGAAGAATGATGCGGCCACACGCAAACTGGGCAAGCTCAACCAGCAACAGCAGCATGCACAGGCCAAGATGGCCGCGCTGCAGCAATACCGGCGCGACTACGCGGCACAGTTCGAGGAAGCAGCCAAACAGGGTATGTCCCCGATGGACATGCAGAACTTCCAGCGCTTCATCGAGCGTCTGGATCAGGCCATCCAGCAACAGCAGGGCGAGATCGCGAAAGCCAGCTCTTCGGTGCAGACAGGCCGCCATGAATTGATGGATACCACACGCAAGATGAGATCTTTCGACACGCTGGCTCAACGCCATGCCGACAACGAGAAGAAACTGGAAGCCAAAGCCGATCAGCGGCAACAGGACGAACAGAGCGGACGCTTCTCCGCCATGCATCGCGCTGACAAGCAAAACACGAATCAATGAAGGAGAGACGACATGAGCAGCCTGCCCATCCTTAGCAGCCAGACACCGAGCAACGGCAAGATCGATGCCGGCAAACCCGGCAACAATACGCCAAGCGCTGAAGACATCGCCAATGGCTCCGCCCCGTTCGGCGAGTTGCTGGCAAAGCAGTTGAGCCCCCAAGGCCACGACATCAAGAGCGCACTGCTGAAAAAGCTCGCGATCGCGGATGGCGATACATTGCCTGCCGATCCGAATGCATTGTCCCTTCAGACGGCAACCGAATTGCGCCCCGACGGCATAGCGATCCCGGCAGATCTGCTGGCCAGCCTGATGCACAAGGACCAGCGCATGGCCCGGATCGGCTCAAAAGATACGGCAGCAGCCTCGGACCCTGACGCAAGGACCACACCCATCACAACCTTGCGCGGGGACGCTGAAGAGCGCGATCCGGCTGCGCGACGCCCGCCACCCGGCTTGGCGGGCGAAGACAATCCGGACACCACGCTAGCCACCGGCAAGACAAGCAGGCAAGTCGAAGCACGCGAAGCGCGAACAACAAGATCCGGCTCGGCGGCTGACACATCATTCGCTGCCGCCCTGCAAGCCGAGAAGAAAGCAAACATCTCCGCTGCGACAGGCAAGATCGACACCACCATCCAGAATGTTCTGCCTGCCAGCTCATCAACTGCAGCGATAGGCATGCCCAACGCGCTGGCCACAACACCGGCAGCGCAGGTTGCTGCAACACAGGCCACGATCTCCTCGCCCCTGCATCAACCGCAGTGGGCGGACGATTTCAGCCAGAAGGTCACCTGGATCGCGACCCAGCGCTCGCAGAGCGCCGAACTGCACCTGAACCCGGCACAGCTTGGACCGCTGGAAGTCTCGCTCAAGCTCAACGGCGACCAGGCCACCCTGCAGTTCACTTCTGCCCACGCCGCAGTGCGCGAAGCCATCGAGCAATCCATCCCGCGTCTGCGCGACATGCTGGCGGACAGTGGCATCTCGCTGGGCAATACCACGGTCAGCGATCAGGCACCGCGAGAGCAGCAGAAGCAAGGGCAAGCCGGTGCGATGCGCGGCAACAGCGAAGCGGACAATTCGCTTGAATCCGACACCCCTACGATGCAGACGACCACGCTAACCAGTCGCCACAACGGCATGGTGGACACCTTCGTCTGAACCTTGAAATACGCCCGAATTTCTGCCTTATTCCCTTGATGGTGTAAGCTTGGCCTTCCGCATAATCATCATCAACAGGAAAGGAATCAGAGATGGCGTCAAAACCCGCAAAGCCCGCAGCACCAGCTGCTCCCGCAGAAGGCGCACCAGCGCCCGCCAAGAGCAATAAACTGCTGATCATCGTCATCAGCCTGCTGGTACTCGTCATCGCTGGCGGCGCAGGCTGGTATTTCACCCAGAGCAAAGCCCCCACTGAAGATCATGCAGCCGAGGCGCACAAACCCGAGCCAGTGCTGGAGCCGAAGTTCATCCCGCTGGGCGAAAAATTCACCGTCAATCTGCAGCGCGAGGAAGGCGACCAATACCTGCAAGCCGGTATCACACTGAAGATCCTTGATCCCGAGCTGGAACTCAAGATCAAGAACGCCATGCCCGAGATCCGCAGCAAGCTTCTGTTCTTGCTGTCCAGCAAGAAGCCATCCGAACTGGTGTCTTCCGAAGGCAAAACGATCCTGGTCGAGCAAGTGATCACCGAAGTGGACGGCATTCTGGGTTTCAAGAGCGAAGCACCGGCCGCCCCTGCTGAAGCGCACGCCCCCGCCGCACACGGCGAAATGCCTCACGGCGAATCCGCTCCGGCACCCGCTGCTCCGGCCGCTCCGAAAGAACCCAAAACCACCGGTGTGGTGGATGTGTTGTTCAGCGATTTCATCATCCAGTAAAAGTGAATTGAGGCCATGAGCGAATTCTTATCCCAGGACGAAGTCGACTCGCTGCTGCGGGGCGTCACGGGTGAGACCGAGGAAGTCAAGGACGACTCGGAAGCAGGAGGTGTCCGCTCCTACAACATGGCCACGCAGGAGCGCATCGTGCGTGGGCGTATGCCCACCATGGAGATCATCAACGAGCGCTTCGCACGACTATTCCGCATCGCGCTGTACAACTTCATCCACCGCTCATCCGAGGTCTCGGTCGGTCCGGTCAAGGTGATGAAGTTCTCCGAATTCATCCGCAACCTGCCGGTCCCCGCCAACCTCAATCTGGTGCAGGTCAAGCCGCTGCGCGGCAATGCGCTGTTCATCTTCGACCCCAATCTGGTATTCATGGTAGTGGACAGTCTGTTCGGCGGCGACGGGCGCTTCCACACCCGTGTGGAAGGGCGCGAGTTCACCCAGACCGAGCACCGCATCATCCAGAAACTACTCGATGTGCTGTTCGAGGCGTACGAGAAATCATGGGAGCCGGTCTACAAACTGGACTTCGAGTTCCTGCGTTCCGAAGTCAACCCGCAGTTCGCCAACATCGCCACGCCCAACGAAGTGGTGGTGGTGACGACGTTCGAGGTCGAGTTCACCGGTGTCGGCGGCTCCATCCATGTCTGCATGCCTTACGCGATGATCGAACCGATTCGCGAGCTGCTCTACAGCACCATGCAGGGCGACCATGTCATCGCCGACAAACGCTGGCTGCACATGCTGTCCAAGCAGATCCAGTCGGCGGAGATCGAACTCAACGCCATACTCGGCCATGCTTCGACCACGCTGGATCATGTGCTGCGCATGAAAGTCGACGATGTCATCCCGCTGGATGTCCCCGAGAATGTCAGCGTGATGGTGGATAACGTGCCGGTGATGGAATGCAAATACGGCATCTCCAACTCGCACTACGCATTAAAGGTCGAACGTATGGTGAAAACAGATACGGGCGAAGCTCAAACTGGAGGAAAAAATGGCTGAAGACACCACAGAAGAAGCAATCAGCGCCGACGATTGGGGCGCGGCGATGGCCGAACAGGCCGCAGTCGAGACCCCGGCGGCACAACCGCATGTGTTCGAGCAGTTCGCCGGTGAAGGCGGCGCGACCGCGCACAACGATCTGGACATGATCCTGGACATCCCGGTGCAACTGACCGTGGAGCTGGGACGTACCAAGATGCCGATCAAGAACCTGCTGCAACTGGCACAGGGTTCGGTGGTGGAACTGGCCGGTATGGCAGGTGAGCCGCTGGATGTATTGATCAACGGCTTCCTCATCGCCCAGGGCGAAGTGGTGGTGGTGAACGACAAGTTGGGCATCCGCCTGACCGACATCATCACGCCGTCCGAACGCCTGCGCCGCATCAACAAATAACCCGGGACACAACCATGCTCACCCGCCTGTTTGCTGCCCTGTTCGCAGCGATCTGCTCTCCGCTCGCCCATGCAGCGGATGCCGCACGCAATGCCTACGTCCCTCCGCCGCCGCCCGCCGGCGTGTCGTCCGGCAGCGTGGTACAGGTAGTCGTCAGCCTGCTGCTGGTGCTGGCAGCCGTGATGGCCGTCGCATGGTTCCTGAAACGCATCAACCATCCAAGCCACGGCGGCCTCAATGCGCTCAAGGTGGTAAGCGGCATCGCGGTCGGTCAACGCGAACGCATCGTACTGGTCGAGGTGAACGATACCTGGCTGGTGGTCGGTGTCGCTCCGGGCCAAGTGAACGCGCTGCACACCATGCCCAAGGGCACCATTCCTGAAGGTGGGTCGACCAACGGTTCCATACCCGAAAGATCGTTCCAGAGTTGGCTCAAGCAGCACATGGAGAAGCGCAATGGCTAGCCGCTTGTCCCCGCTCGGGGCTTCCATTTTCCTGCTGCTGGCACTGAGCCTGGGCATGCCGGTCGCGCATGCGGCGGATGCGGGCATGCTGGCGATCACCAGCACGCCCGCAGCCGGTGGGGGGCAGACCTACACATTGAGTTTGCAGACGCTGATCCTGATCACGTCGCTCACCTTCCTGCCGGCCATCCTGCTGATGATGACCGCGTTCACCCGCATCGTCATCGTGCTGGCCATGTTGCGCTCCGCCATCGGTACGCCGTCGTCTCCGCCGACCCAGGTCTTGATCGGCCTGTCGCTGTTCCTCACTTTCTTCGTGATGTCACCGGTGCTGGAAAAGATCTATAACGAGGCCTATCTGCCCTACAGCCAGAACAAGATGAATCTGGAAACCGCCTACGAAAAAGGCAGCGCGCCGCTCAAAGAATTCATGCTGCGCCAGACACGCGAAGCCGATCTGGCCTTGTTCGTGCGCATCTCCAACAGCGAAGAACTGGAGAGCCCGGAGAACATCCCGCTGAAGATACTGGTGCCGGCCTATGTCACCAGCGAATTGAAGACCGCGTTCCAGATCGGCTTCATGATCTTCATCCCCTTCCTGATTATCGATATGGTGGTCGCGAGCGTGCTGATGTCGATGGGTATGATGATGCTGTCCCCCGCCACCATCTCGCTGCCGTTCAAGATCATGTTGTTCGTATTGGCCGACGGCTGGAACTTGCTGATCGGTTCGCTGGTACAAAGTTTCTATACCTAACTCAAGAATACAGGAGGCGTCTCATGACCCCCGAAAGCGTAATGACCATAGGCCAACAGGCCATCGAATTGACCCTGATATTGTCGGCCCCCATGTTGCTGACGGCATTGGCCATCGGTCTCGCTGTCAGCATCTTTCAGGCTGCGACGCAGATCAACGAGATGACCCTGTCGTTCATCCCCAAGGTGTTCGGCATCTTTGCCGCCCTGCTGCTCGCCGGCCACTGGATGGTCAACCTGATGCTGGAATACATCACGCGACTGTATGGCAGCATCCCCTACATCATAGGTTGACCGTGTGATCAGCTTTACCAGCGCCCAACTCACCGCTTGGATCGCCATGCTGATCTATCCCATGGCACGGGTGCTGGCGCTGATCGCCAGTGCGCCGGTGATCGGTAACCGTCAGGTGCCGATACGGATCAAGATCGGTCTGGCGGCGATCTTCACCGTCGTCATCGCCCCCACGCTGGACTTGCAGGACCTACCCGACCCCGCATCGGCCGAGGGCATCCTGATCCTTCTGCAGCAGATGGTCGCCGGACTGATGATGGGCTTCTCGATCCGGCTGATCTTCGCCGCCATCGAGATGGCCGGCGATATCGCCGGCATGCAGATGGGTTTGGGTTTCGCCAACTTCTTCGATCCGCAGAACTCCACCATCCGCCCGGTACTGGCGCAGTTCCTCGGCATCATCGTGGCACTGACCTTCATCTCCATGGATCTGCATCTGTACATGCTGGCCGCGTTGGGCGACAGTTTCCAGTCCTTTCCTATCGCCAACACGATACCGTCGGCCGGTGCGTTCCGCACGGCGGCGGAATGGGGCGGCAGCATCTTTGCATACGCGCTGCAATTCTCGCTGCCGCTGATCGCGGCCCTGCTGATCACCAACCTCTCACTCGGCATCCTCACGCGCACCGCACCTCAGCTGAACATCTTCGCCGTCGGCTTCCCCATCACCATAGGCGTCGGCTTCATCGTGCTGGCGCTGGTGCTGCCGTTCCTTGCGCCATTGCTGGAATACATATTCCACCAGGCACTCGACACCGTTGCCCGCATCATGTTGCAACTCAGCGGACGCCCCGCTCCCGCCCCGCTCTGACCGCACAAAATAAAACGGCACGCAGATCGCTCTGTGTGCCGCAATGAAAAGAAGGTGGGCTTAACGCAGGTAATCGAACAGCGACAACTGCGAAACGCGGGCAAACGATTGTTGCGATGCCTGCAATGCCATCTGCTGCTTGTTCAGGTCGGTCACTGCCTGGATATAGTCGGTGTCCTGTATCTTCGACAGCGTGTTCTTGTATTGCAATCCAAGTGTTTCACCGGTGGCCTGCAAAGAATCTATCTCGCGCAGGCGGCCGCCTATGGTGGCACGCGAAGACAACACGCTGTTCATGGCCTGGTCCAGCGATGCCAAGACCTGTTGCAATCCCTGGTTGAATTTTGCGGCAGCTTGGGCATCGCCCGGTGCAGGAGGCGCATCCGCAAGTGCGATGAAGTCATTCAGCGTGTCGAACACGTTCTTGTTGGCACTGGGCTTCACATCAAAGGTATCCCCCGTTGCGGGTGCGCCGCTGATCTCGAACTGGATGCCATCGAAAGTGACTGACTGGCCGCTGACATAGGTGTTGCCGGTCGATACCGCTGTCGCCGTGGTCAGGTTCTGCACATCGAAGGTCGTTGCACTGGTGAAGGTCACCCGATAGTTGTTGCCGTTGAACGGAGCGGTCAACGCCTGCCCCTGATCGATGATGCCGGTACCGGTGTTAGTCGCACCGGCAGATGTCTGGAACGAACCATTGCCGTTACGGACACGCATGAAGATATCGGAGCCGGCTTCGGTCGCGGCCATCTGGCGCGAGGCGCTCACCTGGATCTGGCGTTGCACATCATCGCCCTGATAGATCGTGCCCGCTGCCGTCGTCACAAAAGGTTTGACCTTGCCTTGGCCGCCCGAGAACAGATAGTTGCCGACGCCGTCGGTGCTGTTCGCCAGACCCAACAGTTCCTGCATGCGTCCGCGCAAGGTGGTTGCGATGCCTTTCATACTGGTGGCATTGGTCATCACACCGCCCGCTTCAACGCCCAAGCCCTTCAGCTCCTGCAAGGCCGACGTGACACCGGAAAGCACCCCTTCCGCCAGCGAGAGCGTGTTGGTGGCGGCCGTACGGTTGCTTGCCAATTGAGTGTTGGAGGCATCCGACTGGTTGAGTTCGATGGCGCGCGCCGCCGCCGCAGGATCATCTGCCGGTGACAGCATGCGCTGGCCGGTGGCGATCTGCAGATTGGTCCGGGCCAGATTGTTCTGCATCTGCTGCATGGCTGTCACGCCTTCGCTATACAGTGTGCTGGTACTGATACGCATGATGATTAACCTCCCAGTTGCAGCAACGAATCGAACATGGATTGCGAGATCGCCATGGCCTTCGCCGCCGCCTGATACGCCTGCTGGTATTTGAGCAGATTGGCAGCCTCTTCGTCCAGATTGACCCCTGAAACAGACTGCTGTGATTTGGTCACCTGGGCCAGCATGGTGGCCTGTGCCTTGCTGGTCACTTCCAGTTCGCGCGTCTGCGTGCCTACCTGCGATACCAGCTGGCTATATGCCCCCTGATAGCTGGTTGTACCGTTCACCAAGGTGTTGGTCGTTTGCAGTTGCGCCAGTTTCAGCATGTTACTGCCGTCAGTGGACGCGTTGGTGTTGGTCTTGACTGTGAATGTATCCCCAGCGACGGGCGTGCCGGTGATCTGTGTGGTCCAGCCGTTGTAGCTGATATTGCCGCCCGAGGTGTAGGCGACGCCGGTGGCCGGCAGGCCGGTACCCGTACCGGTCACATCGAATGTCGTAGCACTGGTAAAGGTGATGGTCACCGGCTGCTGCAGATTGGCATCCAAAGGGTATGTAGTCACCGAAGGCTGTGCGATCGCGCCACTGCCCAGATTGGCGACCGGCGCATTACTGCGGACAGGGTTGGCGGCAGCGATCTTGGCCGGGTCGGTGACCAGCAGACCAAAATCACGCGCACCCGCGACCGTGGGACGGATCACATAGGAATCGCCAGCAACGTCCGCTACCGCACCCGGCGTCAGCTGCAGCGTGATGCCGGTGCCGGCCACGGTCTGCGCAGTCGCCAATGCGGCCGGTGTGAAAGACTGCACCGCGGCATTGGTGGTGCGGTTGAACAGGGTGTAAGCCGCGCCGTCGAACTGCAGCAGGTAATCGTCCGTGGTCAGTTTGCCTGGATCGGCGATGGTCGAAGCCACGGTCGAATTGCCCACATTGGTGGTCGCTGCCGAGACCTGCGGAGACGCGATATTGAAGAATTTACCACCCAGAGCACCGGCGAAATCCTGACCCTGCTGATGCTGGGTATTGAAGGTGTCGGCGATGCCGATGGCGATACGACCCAATGCGTTACGGGCAGGATCCAGAATGGTGTCACGGAAGGTCAGATAGCCGCCCAGATTGCCGCCTTGCAGCGCGTCTTGCGGGATGCGGCTGACGGCGCCCTTATTGCTGACATAAGCCAGTTCCAGAGTACTGGGGTCGGTCGCAGATGTCGTGACCTGCACCGAGGATACTTGGGTGCCGATCACCAAGGACTGGCCGTTGCCGATGAACACATCCATCGAACCATCCACCTGCTTCACGCTGGTGACACCGATCTCCTGACTCAGCTGACTCACAAGGTAGTCACGCTGATCCAGCAGGTCATTGGGCAACTGTGACGGCCCGCCCTGCGCCTGCGCCTTGACGATGTTGTCGTTCAGGGCGGCGATCTGCTTGGCGTAGCTGTTGATGAGATTAGCGCTATTGCTGATTTGACCGTTCAGGCTGTCGCGGATCTCGACCATGCGGCTGTTCAGCGTCTGCATGCGATTGTTCAGGGATTGCGCGCTACCGATCATGGTCTGCCGCGCGGCCAGCGATTCGGGCGAATTGGCGACCGTATTGGCCGACGCGAAGAAATCCTGCAAGGCAGTGTTCAAACCGCCGTTGGCGTCTCCCAGCAGGTTGCTCACCTGAACAGACAGATCGTACTGGGTAGACAGGTTGCTGGAGCGCATCTGAGCTGCATTCACCTGCGCACCGAGGAAGTCGCTGTACTGGCGCGTGATGCCCAACACGTCTGCTCCGGAGCCAAAATAACCCTGCCCCAGATTCTGCGATATCTGGGTGCCCTGGATGACCTCCTGGCGTGAATAGCCCGGGGTGTTCGCATTGGCGATGTTATGCGTGGTCACGCTGATGCCCGCTTGGGCCACTTTCAGCGCACTGACACCGATGTTATAGACTGAAGCCATGTGATTCTCCTGACGATCCTTCGCCTAGTTTATCGGCAGGTCGCCAAAATACTTTAGGCCTTTGTGCTGATACTGCCGATCACCCCTGCCAGTTTGTCGGCATAACGGGGATCGGTGGCATAGCCGGCTTTCTGCAGCGACTGGGCGAAGTCTACCGCATTCGTCTGTCCCAGTGCACCCGCATAGCGCGGATTCTCACTCAACAAGCGGGCATAGTCCTGAAAGGAATCCGCATAAGAATCATAGGCCCGGAAGCGTGCTACCTGCTTGCTGGCGACGCCGTCCTGATATTCGGTGGTGGTCACTTCAGCCACTTTTCCTTGCCAGCCGCTACCAGCCTTGATACCGAACAGGTTATGGCTGCTGCTGCCGTCGGCGTTCCTGATCTCGCGCTTGCCCCAACCGCTCTCCAGCGCCGCCTGCCCCATGATGAAATCGGCCGGCACGCCCGTCTTGCGGCTGGCGCGTTCGGCATGCGGTTGCATACGCTCGATGAAACCTTGCTGAGTCATGGGTTGATAGGCTGAAGTCACGGCAGACGGGGCGGGTGCGGCAGCGGCAGGTTGCTGGCCGCTCAACTGGCGCACCATCACATCGGCCAATCCCACACCGCGTTTGGACATCTCCTGCGCCAACTGCTGGTCCAGCATGCCGGTGAACAGCTTGGTCTGCTCGCTATCCATCATGCCGTCCTGCGGTGTCGCGTCGCGCATGCTCTTCATCATCATGTTGAGGAACACCATCTCGAACTGCTGCGCGACCTTCTGCAGCGCCTGATCCGGTGCCTGTTTCGCCTGATAGCGCAGACGGTCCAGCGCCTGGCTGTCCGCCGCGAGTCCGTTCAAACTGTCCGGTGAGAGCGCCATCGCCGTTCCCTAGATGATCTCAAGTTCCGCACGCAAGGCACCGGCCGCCTTCATCGCCTGCAGTATGGCCAGCATGTCTTGCGGCGTGGCACCGATGGAATTCAGTGCCTTGACCACATCGCCCAGCGCCACGCCGCGTTTCAGATGCAGCATATTGCCCGAGGACGCCTCGATCTTGATGTCCGCATTGCTGACCGCTGCAGTATCCCCGCCAGCCAGGGCGTTGGGCTGGCTCACGGTGTTGTCGGTGCTGATGACCACGGTCAGATTACCGTGTGCCACTGCGCATTCGCTCAGGGTGACCTGCTGGTTCATCACCACCGAACCGGTGCGGGCGTTGACGATCACCTTGGCGCTACCGGCCGCCGCATCGACCGAGAGGTTCTCCAGACGCGACAAGAACTGCACGCGCTCGAAACCCGGCGGAGCCGAGACCTGCACCGTGCGCGCATCCAGCGCATTGGCAATGATAAAGTCCGGCGACACATCGCGATTGATGGTGTCGGCCATGCGCGCGGCTGTGGTGAAATCCGCGGTGTTCAGTTGCAGATAGATGTAATCGCCCTGCCCCAACGCGGTCGGCACCTCGCGCTCCACCGTGGCACCCGCCGGGATACGTCCCACGCTCAAGTGGTTGATCACGGTCTTGCTACCACCCGCCGCCGCGCCCGCGCCGCTCACCAGCAGGCTGCCTTGCGCCATGGCATACACCTGACCGTTGGCACCTTTCAACGGCGTCATCAGCAAGGTGCCGCCGCGCAGACTCTTGGCGTTACCGATGGACGAGACCGTGACATCGATGGTTTGGCCGGGACGCGAGAAAGCGGGCAGCGAAGCCGTCACCGTCACCGCTGCCACGTTCTTCAATTGCAGGCTGGTGCCGGGCGGCAAGGTCACACCCATCTGCGCCAGCATGGTGATCGTGCTCTGCACGGTGAAAGGTGTCTGCGTGGTCTGGTCGCCGCTACCGTCCAGACCGACCACGAGACCGTAGCCGAGCAACTGGTTCTCACGCACACCCTGCACGCTGGCCAGATCCTTGATGCGCTCTGCCAAAGCTGCACTGGAGAATGTAGCCAGCATCATCAGGAGGATAGATGCGATAAATCGTTTCATGACAATCTCCTAGAACGGCAGCACGGTAGTGAAGATGCGCGCGAACATACTGGTCACCGCCGCACCATCCAGATTGGTCGCGCCCTTGTATTCCAGATGCACGTCGGCCACTTTGGTCGACAACACAGTGTTGCTGCCGCTGATATCGTCCGGATTGACCACACCGTAGAAGCGCACGTACTCGTCGGAATAACGGATGCTGACTTGCTTCTCGCCCGCCACACGCAGATTGCCGTTCGGTAACACTTCGGTCACGGTCGCAGTCAAAGTGCCGGTGAAGGTATTGGAACCCGATGCATCGTTCTTGATGCCGGTCTTGACACTGCTACTGCCGGACAAACCGCCGGTGATGGCCGGTGAGGTCACGGACAGACTGCCGGTATTCTCCTGCGTGACACCGGATTTGCCGGTGGCAGCCGTGGTCTCGGCGATACTGATGGTGACGACATCGCCGACACGACGGGCACGGCGATCCTCGAACAACGGACGGTCGTTCACACCGGCCTGAAAGATGGAACCATTGGCAGGCGGCGGCGCAGTACGCGCCATAGTCGGCGAGGCCGTCAACGGCTCGCGGATATTGGTACTGGGCACACAGCCGACCAGCAGCCAGCCGGCTGCCAGGACGCTGATCACACCACTCAAATTACGCATGATGCACCTCGTTAGATCTGTGACAGTTTTTGCAGCATCTGGTCGGACGTGGTGATGGCTTTGGAATTGATCTCATAGGCGCGCTGCGTCTGGATCATGTTCACCAACTCTTCCACCACGTTGACGTTGGAGGTCTCGACGAAACCCTGACTCAGCGTGCCGGTGCCGTTGGTGCCGGGCACGTTGGTGCTGGGCGTACCACTGGATGCGGTTTCCAGGTACAGGTTCTGCCCCATGCTCTGCAGTCCTGCCGGATTGATGAAGGTCGCCAACTGGATGCTGCCGATCTGTACCGGCGTGCCCGAGCCGGCCTGCGTAACGCTGACCACGCCATCCTGGCCGATGGTGACTGAAGTGGCATTGGCGGGAATGGTCAGTGCCGGTTGGACCACAAAGCCATTGGCGGTGACCAGTTGCCCCTGCCCGTCGGACTGGAGCGAGCCGTCACGCGTATAACCCGTCGTGCCGTCCGGCATCAATACCTGCAAAAAGCCCGCGCCCTGGATCGCCACATCCAACTGGTTGCCGGTCTGCTGCAGATTGCCCTGGGTATGGATGCGTTCGGCCGCGATGGGTCGCACGCCGGTGCCGATCTGCAGACCGGAAGGGATCTGCGTCTGCTGTGACGACTGCGCACCGGGCTGGCGCATGTTCTGATACAGCAAGTCTTCGAACACGGCACGTGAGCGCTTGAAACCGGACGTATTGATGTTTGCCAGGTTGTTGGAGATGACGTCCATCTGGGTCTGCTGTGCTTCCAGACCGGTCTTAGATATCCACAATGAGCGAATCATGATGCGTGTCCTTTCGGTGTACTGTGCTTGCTTGCCACATTACCCCGCTGCCGACAAATGTATGCGGCGAACACATGGAGAAAACCGCGCTTATTCCCGATTTAACAGCTCGCGCGGGCTATGGCCCGGCATCGGGAGATTCAAGGAGAAGATCAGCCGTTGAGCGTGAGAACGGCACTGGCTTTCTTGGCGTTCTCGTCGGCACTTTGCAGCAGCTTCATCTGCGTATCGAATTGCCGCGCCAGTGTGATCATGTTGACCATGGCTTCCACGGTATTGACGTTGCTGCCTTCCAGGCTGCCGCCGACCACGGTGACACCGGCATCCGCTTCAGCCGGGTTGCCGTCGCGCGTACGGAACAGGCCGTCATCGCCGCGCACCATCTGCTCTTCCGGCGGATTGGTGAGTTTGAGACGTCCCACCGCAATCACACCGTTCTTCTGGTTGGTGGTCGGCACGGTAGAGATGGTGCCGTCCTTGGCGATGGTAACTTGGGTATCGGGCGGGATGGAGAGCGGTCCGGCATCGCCCAGCACCGTCAGTCCAGTGCGGGTCTGCAACACGCCGTTGGGCGACATCTGAAAACTGCCGTTGCGCGTGTAAGCCTCGTTGCCGTTGGCATCCTGCACCGCGATCCAGCCCTTGCCGTCCAGCGCCACATCCAGTGCGCGCCCGGTCTGCTGCATCACGCCCGGGGTGAAGTCGGTGCCTGCCGTGGAATCGACCACGAAGACACGCGTCGGCAGACCTTCACCCTGCAAAGGCACACTGCGGAACGCATCAATGCTGGCGCGAAAGCCCGGCGTATTGACGTTGGCCAGATTGTTCGACACCGTCGCCTGCTGATGCAGGATGTGGGTCGCCCCGGTCCCAGCGGTATAGATCAGTCTGTCCATGTCATTCTCCCTCTAATACCTAGTTCCTAGATCCTGGCCTTAACGCAGGTTCACCAGCGTCTGCAGCACTTGATCCTGCGTCTTGATGGTCTGCGCATTAGCCTGATACACACGCTGCGCGGTGATCATGTTCACCAGTTCCGCGGTCAGGTCCACGTTGGAATCCTCCACCGCCGACGATTGCAACACGCCCAGACTGCTGGAGCCCGGCGTGCCGACCAACGGACCGCCGGAGGATGCAGTCTCCGCCCATGCATTGTTGCCCAGCGGTTGTAGGCCCTGCGGACTGGTGAAGTTGGCGAGCACCACCTGTGCCAGCGCACGAGACTGACCATTGGTATAACGACCGAGGATGGTGCCGTCGGAACTGGTGGAGAAGCCGCTCAGGCGACCGGAGGCGAAGCCGTCCTGTGTCAGGGTATTGACCCCGAAATTGCCACCGAATTGCGATGTGCCTGCGAAATCGAACTTGATGGTCTGGCTGCCCGCACTGGCCGGATTCACCACGCTCAACGTAGCTGCTGCACTGGTGGCGGTGGCATTGGCCGAGAGCGTAAAGCTATTTGCCGTGTCGATCGACAAAATAGTCGTCCCTGCAGGGATCCCCGCCCCCGTGACTGTCGCACCCGCCAACAACCCAACCGTGCTCGGGCCTGTTACGCTGGCACTGCCAGCCGTCACCGAAGCTCCAACCACCGAAATCGGGGCGGGTACCGGATCAAAGCTCGCTGAAGTCACCGGCAAGGTGGGCGAAGTCAGCGCACCGCTGGTATTGAAGACCATCGACGTAAGCGCCGTACCGGCTGCCGGCACCTGATTACCATCCACGGTCAGATAGGCACTCCAGTTGTTGGCTGCAGTCTTGGCGAAGAACATGGAAGCCACATGACTGGAACCCTGGCTGTCGTAGACCGTCAGCGAAGTCGAACTGTTATAGGTCTGCGGGTTGTTCGGATCGAACGGCGTGATGGTCGGCAAGGCCATGCGTGAATCCAGATTGAGGCCGACGGCGATGTTGGCGGTCGATTTCGGCGTCAAGTCGGCAGCGACGATCTGGATCGGTACTGGCTGGGCTGCGGTGATGATGCCGTTGTTCGCCAGATAACCCGATACCTGATGGCCCTGGCTATTCACGATGTAACCGTTCTTGTCGAGCTGGAACTGGCCGTTGCGCGTATAGGAGATCGAGCCATTCTGATCCACCATGCGGAAGAAACCCTGGCCGCTGATGGCCGTATCCATGCTGTTGGAGGTGTTGGTGATGTTGCCCTGGGTGAACTGCTGCGCCACGTTGGCGATCTTCACACCGGTACCCACTTGCACCGCGCCCGATCCGGCCAGCGATGTCGCGTAAAGGTCGGCGAACTGCGCCTGCGATTGTTTGAAGCCGATGGTGTTGGCGTTCGCCACGTTGTTGCCGATCGTATCCAGATGCTTGGCAGATGCGTTCAGGCCACTCAATCCTTGTTGAAAACTCATGACGTCCTCCCTTTACAAGATTTTTCTGATGGTATGCAGGCCGACTTCGCCCTGATCACCGATATTGACTGTGACACCGCTGCTCGACTGCGCCACGCTGTTGACCAGACCATAGGACAGCGTGGTGACGTCGCCCTTCTTGCCGCTCAGTTCCGAAACGGCCGTGAAGGTATATTTCCCATCCGCCGCCGTGCTACCGGCATCGGTCATGCCGTCCCAACTGAAATCGACGACGCCGGACTCTTGTGCGCCCAGATGCAGGGTGCGCACCATCGCGCCGGCAGCATTGGTGATCTGTACCGTGACCTTGTCCGCCGGTTGCGCCAGCTCGACACCGCCATAGGCATTGCCGTTGGCCAGATCCATGCCGTCGCCGTCGGTGAGTGCCACATGGCCGATCATGGAAACGGCTTGCAGGGACTGGCTGGCCAGCATGCTGCTACTGAGCGCCTGCACGGTCGAATTCAACTTGTCGATGCCGGTCACCGTGGAAAGCTGCGCCATCTGCGAAGTGACCTGCGCGTTATCCATAGGATTGAGCGGGTCCTGGTTCTTCATCTGCGTGACCAGCAGCTTGAGGAAACGATCCTGCGTCGCGCCGATGTCGGTGGACGACGCAGTGAGCGAAGAAGTGGCTGAGATTCCCGACGTACTGCTGTTTACTGAGTCAACCATGATCTATCTCCTTATTGGCCGATGGTGAGCGTCTTCATCAACATCGACTTGGACGTATTCAATACATCTACATTGTTCTGGTAGGACCGCGAAGCCGAGATCATGTTCACCATCTCGTCAACGGGATTCACATTGGGCATCTCCACATAGCCTTCGGCATTGGCCATCGGGTGTTTGGGATCATATTGCATGCGCATCGGCGCATTGTCTTCCACCACGGCCGACACCTTGACCCCGGCACCGACCTGTCCCGCCTGCTGCGCGGTCTCGAACACCACCTGTTTCGCCCGGTATGCCTTGCCGTCCGGGCCGGTGGTGCTGTCGGCGTTGGCCAGGTTGCTGGCCACCACGTTGAGCCGCTGCGCTTGTGCCGACATGGCGGAACCGGCGATATTGAACACATTGAACAAAGACATGATCAGTCCTCCTAATTCTGTAATGCGGCCAGCACATTCTTGGCCTTGCTGCTGACGAAGCGCACGCTCGCCTCATAGCGCATCGCGTTGTCGGCGAACTGCGCGCGCTCCACATCCATATCCACTGTGTTGCCGTCCGCACTCGGCTGTACCGGCACGCGATACTGCACCGGCGCACCCATCACCGTCTCACCCGTGTCGTCGCCGGACAGATGCCTGACGGCGGTTGCCTCCAGTTGCAGCGTGGTGCTCGTGCCGCCCAGCGCCCCTTTCAGCGCGCTGGAGAAATCGATGTCCCTCGCCTTGTAGTTCGGCGTATCCGCATTGGCGATGTTGGACGCGATCAGTTCCTGCCGCGCGGCGCGCAAGTTCAGCGCCACTTGATGTAACTGGAACATTTCGTCTATTCTGCCGCCCATGGTGAGCACCCTGCCTTTCATGACTACTTTTGTGATGGCTAGCATACTAGTACCGGGGTTTTCCATCCAATCGAACGATTAAGGGTAAAAACCCGTTCTATTTCCCCCCTTCGGCCTCCCCCAAAAAGATGACAATGCAGCCATGAACAAACGGCTGGCATCTCTATTCCTGCTGATCGGTTGCCTGTGGGGCGGCGCGGCGCTGGCTGCGCCGCAGCAGAGCCATGCCGCCATCCGTGCCGCCGCCCTCGCCTACGCGCAGGCGCAAAGCCGTGATCTGCCGGGCGAAGTCCGTATAGAAGTCACGGCTATCGACCGCCGCCTCAAGCTTGAGCCCTGCGACAAGCTGCAAGCCTTTCTGCCCGCCGGCGCAAAACTGATCGGCAAGACCAGCATAGGCGTGCGGTGCACGACCCAGCCCGGCTGGCGCGTGTTCCTGCAAACCGACATCAAAGTCACGGCAGATCTGCTGGTCGCCAGCCGGCCGTTGGCGCAAGGCACAGTGTTGAGTGCTGCCGACCTCAGTCCGCAACGCGGCGAACTGGGCCGTCCCGGCCTCATCACCGCCCCGGAACAAGCCATCGGCAAGACCCTAAAATTCGCCATCGGTACCGGCCAGCTGCTGCGGCAGGATATGCTGCGCGCACCGTTGCTCATCCGCCAGGGGCAGACCGTCACCCTGCGCGCACATGGCAACGGTTTTGTGGTCAGTCAGCAAGGTATCGCCCTGAACGATACCGGGGAAGGAGAGATGGTGCGCATCCGCACCGCCACATCCCAGGTCATCACGGCCAGGACGGTGGCCGAAGGCATGGCTGAAGTGCGACCATGACACGGTGTGGCGGAGCCCTCCGGTGCAGGACAACGAAGTTGCGGTGCAGGCTCATACGCCCAGCGCGTGATGCCGGAACCAATGGTCGCATTGCACCTCCTGATGGAACTACTAGCCATTCCACTAAGCCAGCAAGCTGGCAAGTGGCTGGTTATCCCGCAAACGGCTGGCTCCGCCAGTAACATGTCGGAGGTGCGCCCCTGAACCGACTGAAAAATATATTTCGGAAAAATGCTAAAGTTTTTGCATTCGGCACCGATACAACAGACAATCGAACCAGAATAGTTGGAGTCCTACCATGAAGATCGACAACACCAAACCTGTCACCGGCAATCTGGGCGAAGCCACTGCCCGCACGCCTGCCGCAAAAAATGGCAGCCACAGTCCGGCCCCCGCAGGCGATCAGGGCACCAGCGTGCATCTGGGTACCTCTACCGCCCAGTTGCGCAGTCTGGAAAGCAGCGTCGCCAGCGCGCAGGTGGTAGATGCACAGAAAGTCGCCCAGATCAAACAAGCCATCAGCGAAGGCCGCTTCCAGGTCAACGCCGGGGCAGTCGCCGACGGCCTGCTCAAGACCGTGAACGACCTTATCAGCGCGAGCCAGCGTTGAACGCAGCCGAGATAAAGACCCGATTGACAGCAGAGCGCACCGCGCTGCAGGCCTTTATCGGCCTGCTCGAACGTGAGCAACAGATCCTGCTCTCCCCCGATACCGAACCCCTGCTCGACCTCGCCAACGAAAAGACCCGCGCCGCCGAAGCGCTCACGGCTCTCGTCAAGGATCGCTCGCAATATATAGCCGCCGGGCCGGGCAAGGTCGAAGCATGGCTGCGCAGCAATGCCGCCGTCGCAGTCGACGTGTGGAAAGACATCCAGAAGATGGGCACGCAAGCGCAACAGATGAACAAGACCAACGGCGAACTGATACAAGTGCGTATGCGCTACAACCAGCAGGCCGTGCAAGCCCTGCTCGGCGCGTCCGAACAGACCGCCGGACTTTACGACACCAAAGGCAAAACCAACATGCCCGGTTCCGGGCGCACGCTGGGCAGCGGCTAACAGACTAAAGCTCGGTATATTTCTTCGCGCTGCCTTTTGCTTTATGCGCGGGATATTTCTCCGCGTTCTTGGCGATCTTCTCCAGCACCACCTGCTTCACATCCAGCTTGTAATGTTCCGCCAGCAGCAAGGCATAGGCCAGCACATCGGCAAGTTCCTCGCGCACGCGCGCCCCGTCCGCTTCGCCATGCGCCTTCCACAGATAACATTCCAATAGTTCGCCCGCCTCGATGGAGAGTGCGGCCGCCAAGTCTTTTGGGTTATGGAACTGCGCCCAGTCGCGCTCGTCGCGGAAACGAATGAGTGCCTCGGTGATCTCGGCAATGTCGCCCTTGTGTTCGCTCATATTGCGTTCCTGTCGAATGGGAAGATTCAGAGCACTATGATACCGCCCGCGCCAGCGTATCCTGCCGGTAGAACTGCACCAGTTGCCCATACACTTCCGGATATTCCGCATGCAGCACATGCGGTGCTTCGAAGAAATACTCGGACAACACTGCGAAACATTCCGCCGGACTCTCCGTCGCATACGGATCGATCTGCGTCACTTCGCCGCCGTCCACGCGGCGACACAGATCGTCGTAAGCCGCCAGCCACACCGCCGCCCACGCAGCAGGGGCCATCCCCGCATGCAGCGGCGGCCTGCCGTTCGCCTCGCCGTTGCGCATATCCAGTTTGTGCGCGAACTCGTGGATCACCACGTTGAAGCCCTCGCCCCGACCCGACTCCTGCACATCCTGCCAAGAAAGTACCAACGGCCCGCCCGCCATCGCCTCCCCGCTGCGCGCATGGTGCACATGATGCACCACACCCGTCTCGTCCATCTGCTCGCCGTCGAATACGAACTCGCCCGGATAGACCACCACCTCGACCCAGCCCGCGTACCAGCCATCCTCCAGATTCAACACTGGCAGCACGGCGAACGCCGCGATGGTCGTCGCCATCGCCGCATCCATCTCCAGCCCGCCCGCGCCGGAGAACGCCTTGTCCGCCAGCAGCCCCTGCGCCAGTCCGCGCAAACGCTGACGCGCCGCCTCATCCTGCCCGTCGAACACCGGCAACGACATCGCCCTCCGCCACGCCACCTCGTCCAGCGCATACGCACCGCGTCCGCTGTCGAACAGGCTGGCCAGCAGGCCGAGTGGATTCAGACTTGATCCGGTGTCACGCATCGCAGCTCACCGCTCATTTCGTTTTGATCTCAGGTGCTGAGACATGACATACCGGCAAGCCCTGACGCTTGCCTTTGACATGGATGGTGAACAGGTCGCCGAAGGCGAACTCAGGATGCCGCGCCGCATCGACCGCATCCATCAAAGTCTGGCTGATCAGGATGGCGCCGGGATTGCAATTCTTCTCGATGCGAGACGCAGTGTTGACCACATCGCCTATCGCCGTCCAGTCCAGTCTTTCCGCCGTGCCCACGTTGCCGATGACGACCTCTCCCCAGTGTATGCCAATACGCAGACTGAGCGCATCCTGCCCGGCGCGGGAGCGCAGTCCGTTGATGTCGGCAGCATGCTTTTGCATATCGACGGCCGCAGCGATGGCATCCGCCGGATCCATGAAGATGGCCATCACACTATCGCCCATGAATTTGTCGATATAGCCGCGATTCCGCCTGACCGACCCGGACACACGGCGCAGGATGGTGTTGAGTGTGTTGATGATGGATTCGCTGCTGGCGTTGCTTTCCACGAAGGAGGTGAAGCCCACGATGTCGCAGAACAGCACCGCGATCTCGCACTCCTCGTTGATCAGTTTGGACTTGCCCAACTGCACCGCTTCGCGCGCCTTCTCCTCCACCATCTGCGGCACATAATTGCGCGTGATGTTGTGTATGCGCGCCTCGCTCAGGATGGAGCCTTCACCCAGATGGGTGGTGCCTTCGTCCAGCGACACGATCTGCCACAGTGAATGGATGGTCGCATCCTCATCGCGATAGCCGCTCACATTGAACAGGGCCGTCACGCCGTCCTCCCCGTGCAGATAGACGCGCGTGCGATAGTTCTCGAACACGCCGCCCTCGCCGGTCAGCGCCAGGCCCCAGATCACATCGTTATAGAAGTTGAAGGGGATGGATATGCACAGATCGGCGATGGCCGACGCCTCGGCAGGCAGCCGCATGCTGTCCAGCATGGCGCGCGACACGGCGATGACTTCGCCCGCGCTGGAGAAACGGATAAGGCCGTAGCCCAATTTGTTGCAGATGTGCTGCATGCTACCTTGGCTGGCTGTGTCATCCAGCAACACGCCGCTGCGTGCCGAGGCCGGATCGGGTGTAGCCTGTTCCAGCGCATAGACGCAGGCCGTCGAACCTTGCACCGGCTCGGCCTGACGCCAGCGCAGACCCAGCGCATCGACCAGCCCCTGTGTGCCACACTGCGAGACATCCCAAGCCACGGGCACAGCGATAGACAGGATGTCGCTGCCCTGCTGCGGGAAGCCGACCTGCACGTGCTGACCGTTGTCCTTGCAGTATTGCGAGATGTTCTGCGATCCGTGCTCTCCCACCTCGGCATTGAACAAAGCTTCCAGGTCTGCGGCATTGCTGCCGGTCACCATGCCGAACTCATCCTCGGCCAAACGCCTGAAAGCCTCGAAGTGCATCGCACGCACGGCCATATCTACCGCGTCATGCAGCAGCAACATGACAGGGATAGCCAGACGCGCCAGTCCCAGTCTGGCCAGCGACGGCTCCAGTTCTGCCTTCAGCCCCGGCCAGATGCCGTGCTCCAGAGAAGTCACCGAGATATTGCGGGTTGTGTGTGCGGATGTTTCAGTCATGCTAGATATTCATGCACAGCCGGTAGATCTCGGACTCTCTCAAGCCGGCGATGAACTCGTCCTGCAGCAGACTATCGCATAGCGCATCGTCCAGACCGAATGCCTGTAATTGCGCCCTTCTGATTTCCGGCGCCTCGATCTCCCGCGCCCCGATACCCGCAGACTTGAGCAAAGCATTGGCCGCAATCAGGCTGGTCGATATGGCGTCGGCCCCTTCCGCATGCGACAGCTCGGCGCCCATATAGGCATTGAACCGCTCCGGCAAACGCCATTCCTTGACCGCCTCCGCGCCCACCTGATAATGATCGAAGCCGAAAACTTTCTGCTCGGCCAGTGCACTGCTGCAGTTGTTCTCGAACATATACTGGAACACCAGTTGATACATATCCGGGTGTTGCGTGAACATCAGCACCTTGCCGATGTCATGCATCAGACCGGCAATAAAGGCCTCATCGCCATTCCTGCCATCGCCCAGACTCTGGCAGATACGCTGGCTGGCGATCGCGGTTAGCAACGAGTGCTGCCAGATGTGCAAACGGAAAGCCTCATGCCGGGTCTCGGAGAACAAGGAGCGGCTGAATGCCAGCAAGGCGAGCGAACGCAGCACGCTGTAGCCCAGCAGGCTGATCGCCAGCGGAATGGTGCCCACCTTGTTGCCGCGACTGTAGAGCGGCGAATTGACGACTCTGAGCACCAGCGATGCCACCCCCTGATCGGCACCGATCAGGTCGTCCAGTCGCTGGAAATATTCGCTGGATTCAATATCGAGATTGATGATGTCGGAGATGACACCCGCCTGCACCGGCACACTCTTGAAGTCGATCTTGCCTCGAATCATATTCAGAAATGACACATCCAGGGTTGTTCGGACCGGGACATTCTACCTAGTTGCGCCAAGAAGGTTAGCGGATGTGTGGCGCCTGCGTGTCCACCGCGCCGCACCAAGTGAAAACGGCACCCCAAGCGGGGTGCCGTTCATGTGAGCTTGCCACGACATACTGCGCGATCACCAGCCCGATTCACGCTCCGGTGTTGCGCTGATCTTGTGGATGGAAAGGTCGGCACCGTTGAACTCCTCTTCCTGGTCGAGGCGGATGCCGACCAGTTTCTTGATCGCGCCATAGACCACGAAGCCGCCGGCCAACGCGATGCCGACACCCATCAGCGTGCCGAGCAGTTGCGACATGAAGCTGACGCCGCCCAGCCCGCCCAGCGCCTTCATTCCGAAGATGCCGGCGGCGATGCCGCCCCATGCACCGCACAGGCCGTGCAGCGGCCACACGCCGAGCACATCGTCGATCTTCCAGCGGTTCTGCGTAAGGGTGAACATGACCACGAACAGTGCACCGGCCACGCCGCCGACGATGAGCGCGCCCATGGGATGCATGAGGTCGGAGCCGGCGCACACGGCGACCAGTCCGGCCAGCGGGCCGTTATGCACGAAGCCGGGATCGTTCTTACCCAGCCACAGCGCAGTGAGCGTGCCGCCGACCATGGCCATCAGCGAGTTGACCGCGACCAGGCCACTGATACCGGTGATGGTCTGTGCACTCATCACGTTGAAGCCGAACCAGCCCACGGTGAGTATCCACGCGCCCAGTGCCAGGAAGGGGATGCTGGACGGCGGGTGCGCGGAGATACGACCTTCCTTGGTGTAACGACCATGGCGCGCGCCGAGCAGCAACACAGCAGCCAAGCCTATCCAGCCACCGACGGCATGCACCACCACGGAACCGGCGAAGTCGTGGAAGCCGGCACCGAAGCTGGCCTTCAGCCAATCCTGCACACCATAGGCACCGTTCCAGGCGATGCCTTCAAAGAAGGGATAGACGAAACCGACCAGCAGGAAGGTGGCGGCAAGCTGCGGGTTGAAGCGCGCGCGCTCGGCGATGCCGCCGGATACGATGGCCGGGATGGCGGCGGCGAAGGTCATCAGGAAGAAGAACTTGACCAGGTCGTAGCCGTTGCGTTGCGCCAGTTCTTCCGCGCCAACAAAAAAACTCACGCCGTAGGCGATGCCGTAGCCGATGAAGAAATAGGCGATGGTGGAGACGGCGAGATCGCTCAATATCTTCACCAGCGCGTTCACCTGGTTCTTCTTGCGTACCGTGCCGAGTTCCAGAAAGGCGAAACCCGCGTGCATCGCGAGCACCATGATGGCGCCGAGCAGGATGAAAAGTGCATCACTACTGACCTTGAGTTCTTCCATGACATTCTCCGAAAAAGTGCGAAACGCGTTTACGCATGCAAGCACTGTGCCAGCTCGTGCAGCAATTGATTCATAAGTGTTTTTTATTCAATGCAACCATAAACAAAGCTTGGTGCACGCCAACATGGTGCGCACTGCACCAAATCGATGCCTTCTTACGGTGCACACCAGCCCTCGTTTAGCACTTTTTCCAGCCAGAACAGACCAACGATGGTTTTGCTGTCGGTGATCTTGCCTGACCGTATCCATTCCATTGCTTCTTCGAGCGACAACTCGAACACTTCCAGGAACTCACCCTCATCCAATTTGCTGCCCTGATGGGTCAGTCCGCGCGCGATGAAGTATTCCATGCGCTCGTCGGAGTAGCCGATGCAGGGCGCGGCCGTGGTGAGGTGCGTCCACTCACTGGCGACATAGCCGGTCTCTTCCAGCAGTTCGCGCTGCGCGGTGACGAGGATGTCTTCACCCGCGTCGATCTTGCCCGCAGGCAACTCGATGAAATCGCAGTGCCAGGGATAGCGGTGCTGCCGTTCCATCAACAGCTTGCCGTTGTCGAGGATGGCCAGCATGGCGACCGCACCGGGATGGGTGAGGTATTCGCGTGTGCTGGTGCTGCCGTCCGGCAGTTGCACGGTGTCCTTCAATACTTCCAGAAAGCCGCCCTCATAAACCACACGGCTGTCGATCTGTTTTTCAGTGAGGTCCATTCCGCATTCCTTCAATCAATTCAAAATCACTTGGCTCAAATGAAAACTCCCGCCGTGGCGGGAGTGTTCGTCGATCCGTTCGCCGATCAGGGCAGCAGCAAGGACTGCTGCACCGAAGCCGCGCAGATCGCCATCAGCGTATTGGGCATGATGCCGAGCATCAGCACCGCCAGACCGTTGATGGAGACGAGCAGCGTGCTGTCCGGTTGCATGTAGAACTTCTCGTGGCTTTCCGGTGCGTCGAAGTACATCAGCTTGACGATGCGCAGGTAGTAGAAAGCGCCGATCAGCGAGAAGATCACCGCCGCGATGACCAGCGTCAGATGGCCGGCCTGCAGCGCGGCGTTCAGCACCGAGAACTTGGCGTAGAAGCCGACGGTGGGCGGCACACCCGCCATGGAGAACATCAGCAGCAGCATCATGAACGCGAGCCACGGGCTGCGCTGGTTGAGGCCCTTGAAGTCGTTCAGATTGTCCGCCTCGAAACCCTCGCGCGACAGCAGCATGATCATGCCGAAGCCGCCCAGCGTCATCAGCACATAGACCACCGCATAGAACATGGCGGAGCTGTAACCGTCCAGTGTGCCGCTCAGCACACCGAGCAGCAGGAAGCCCATGTGCGCGATGGTCGAATAGGCGAACATGCGCTTGATGTTGGTCTGCGCGATGGCGGTGATGTTGCCCACGCCCATCGACAACACGGCCAGCACGGCCAGCATGCCGGCCCAGTGGATCATCATCGGCTGCAATGCTTCAACCAGGATACGCATCACGAAGGCGAAGGCGGCCAGCTTGGGCGCGGTGCCGATGAACATGGTCATCGCGGTCGGCGCACCGTGGTAAACGTCGGGCACCCACATGTGGAACGGCACGGCACCCAGCTTGAAAGCGAGGCCGGCGACCAGGAAGGCCAGGCCGAACACCAGCAGCATGTCGTTGCCCTGACCCGCCTTGATCACGTTGGAAATGGTCTGGATATCCAGCGAACCGGTGCCGCCGTAGATCATGGACATGCCGTACAGCAGGAAGCCGGAAGCCATCGCGCCGAGGATGAAATATTTCATCGCGGACTCAGTCGCCACGGCGGAGTCGCGCTGCAAGGCGACCAGCGCATACATGCTTAGCGCCAACACTTCCAGACCGATGTACAGCGTGACGAAATTGCTGGCCGAGATCATCACCAGCATACCCAGCGTGGAGGTCAGTGTCAGCGACAGGAACTCACCGGTGAACAGGCCGCGCACGATCAGATAGCTGCGCGAATAGACCAGCATCATGGACACCGACAGATAGGTCAGCAGTTTGAGCACGTCGGACATCAGATCGTCCACGAACATGCCTGTGAACAGGTGGGCGACGCCGGTGGTGTGCGTGGCGACCGTGATCAGCGAACAACCGAGCAGCGTCACCTGGGTCAGCAGATAGGTGACAGTACGTGTCTGACTGGGCAGCAGCGAGTCGACAACCATGATGACGCAGATCATGCACAGCAGGAAGATCTCGGCGTAGGCAGGAAACAATGTGGAGATGTAGCTCATAACTTCCTCTTAGATTTTGGAACGTGCCATGTGCACCAGCAGGTCGTTCACCGAAGCGTGCATGATCTCGGACAAGGGCAGCGGATACAGACCCATCAGCAGCACTGCGACGGCCAGCGCCAGCATGAGCAGGATCTCTCTCGCGCCGATGTCGTGCAGATGGCGCACATGGTCGTTGGCAACCGCGCCGAACACCACGCGCTTGTACATCCACAGCGTGTAGGCGGCACCAAACACCAGCGTGGTGGCGGCCGCGAAGCCGTACCAGAAGTTGACCTTCACGGCGCCCAGAATGACCATGAACTCGCCCACGAAACCGGAGGTGCCGGGCAAGCCGCTGTTGGCCATGGCGAACAGCATGAAGAAGGCGGCGAAGACGGGCATGGTGTTCGCCACACCGCCGTAATCCACGATCTGGCGCGAGTGCACGCGGTCATACATCACGCCGATACACAGGAACAATGCGCCGGACACGAAACCGTGCGAGATCATCTGCAGCAACGCGCCTTCCATACCATAGGCATTGAAGATGAACAGGCCGAGGGTGACGAAGCCCATGTGCGAGATGGAAGAGTAAGCCACCAGCTTCTTCATGTCGGACTGCGCCAACGCTACCAGACCGATATACACCACCGCGATCAGCGACAGCGTGACCATCAGCCAGGCCAGCTCATGGCTGGCGTCCGGCGCGATCGGCATGGAGAAGCGGATAAAACCGTAAGCACCAACCTTCAGCATGATCGCGGCCAGCACCACGGAACCGCCGGTGGGCGCTTCCACGTGCGCATCCGGCAACCAGGTATGCAAGGGGAACATCGGCACCTTCACGGCGAAGGCCATGAAGAAAGCGATGAAGATCAGGATCTGCGCGGTCATACCCAGCGGCAGCTGGTGGTAGTCGAGGATCTCGAAGCTGCCGGACTGGAAGTACAGATACAACAGCGCCACCAACATCAGCAGTGAGCCGAGCAAGGTGTAGAGGAAGAACTTGATGGCCGCATATACGCGGCTGGGACCGCCCCACACACCGATGATGAGGAACATCGGGATCAGCATCGCTTCCCAGAACACATAGAACAACACGGCGTCCAGCGCGGCGAACACACCGTTGATCAGACCGGACATGATGAGGAAGCAGGCCATGTATTGCGCCACGCGTTTCTCGATCACCTTCCACCCTGCGATCACCACGATCACGGTGAAAAAGGCATTGAGCAGGATCAGCAGCATGGAGATGCCGTCCACGCCGAGGTGGTAATGGATATTGAACTGGGTGATCCAGTTCTTCATCTCGACGAACTGCATGGCGCTGGTCATGCGGTCGAAACCGGTATACAGCGGGATGGTCACCAGCAAACCAAGCACGGCACCGACCAGCGCGATGATGCGCGCCAGCGATGCATTGCGGTCGTTGCCTGTGGCCAGCACCAGTACGCCGAAGACGATGGGCAACCAGATGACAACGCTTAACAGTGGGTATCCGAAAATCATGCTTGTTCCTTCTGTTCTTCTCTAGTGTTGCCTTATTAGAACCAGGTGCGCACGGTCAGCAACAGCGACACACCAAGGATCATCCAAAACGCGTAGTGATAGACGTAGCCGGTCTGGAATCCGCGCAGCACGCCGGAGAACATCCCCACCATCTTCGCGGAACCGTTGACGAAGAAGCCGTCTATGATCTTCACATCGCCGAACTTCCACAACGCGCGGCTCGCACCGCGTGCCCCGCCGGCGAAGAACCAGTCGTTGAAGCGGTCGAAGTAGTATTTCTCGTCCAGCAAGGTATAGATGAAGCTGAACCGCTTCTGGATTGCGGCCGGGATGGCCGGGTTCTTCATGTAGAAGTACCACGCCGTCAGCACACCGCCCAGCGCCAGCCAGAACGGCAGGGTGAAGAACGCATGCAGCACCATGGCGAACGCGCCGTGGAACTCCTGCTGCAGCTCGTGCATGGCCGGGTGATTCTCCGCGATGAACACCGCATCGCCGAAGTAGCCGCCGAACAACATCGGCTCGATGGCGATGTAGCCGATCAGCACCGACGGGATAGCCAGCAGGATCAGCGGCAAGGTCACCACCCACGAAGTCTCGTGCGGTTTCTGTCCCGGCGCCAGTCCGTGATGGTGTGCGTCGTGACCGTGGTCATCATGACCATGCGCTTCCTTGCCGAAGCGCTCTTCGCCGTGGAACACGAGGAAGTACATGCGGAAGGAATAGAAAGCCGTGACGAACACGCCCAGCACCACGGCCACATAAGCGAAGTCCGAGCCCGGCAGATCGGACAGGCCGACCGCTTCGATGATGCTGTCCTTGGAATAGAAGCCGGAGAAGAACGGCGTACCGATCAGGGCCAGCGAACCAATCAATGATGTGATCCAGGTGATCGGCATGTATTTCTTCAGTCCACCCATGTTGCGGATGTCCTGATCGTGGTGCATGGCGATGATCACCGAACCTGCGGCAAGGAACAGCAAGGCTTTGAAGAAGGCGTGCGTCATCAGATGGAACACCGCCACCGAGTAAGCCGAGGCACCCAGTGCCACGGTCATGTAACCGAGCTGCGACAGGGTGGAATACGCCACCACGCGCTTGATGTCGTTCTGGATGATGCCGAGGAAGCCCATGAACAGCGCGGTGATCGCGCCGATCACCATCACGAAGGACAAGGCCGTGTCGGACAGTTCGAACAGCGGCGACATGCGTGCCACCATGAAGATACCGGCGGTCACCATGGTCGCGGCGTGAATCAGGGCGGAGATCGGGGTCGGGCCTTCCATGGAGTCCGGCAGCCACACGTGCAACGGGAACTGTGCGGATTTACCCATCGCGCCGATGAACAGCAGGATGCAGATGGCGGTCAGCAGGTTCCATGTCACGCCGGGGATGGGCGCGATGTCGTTGGCATAGTTCTGCGCATTGGCGAACACGGCGGCGTAGTCCAGCGTGCCGAACACCATCAGCACCAGCGCGATGCCGAGCAGGAAGCCGAAGTCGCCGACGCGGTTGACCAGGAAGGCTTTCAGGTTGGCATAGGTCGCGGTCGGCTTGGTATACCAGAAACCGATCAGCAGATAGGACACCAGGCCCACTGCTTCCCAGCCGAAGAACAGTTGCATGAAGTTGTTGGCCATCACCAGCATCAACATGGAGAAGGTGAACAGCGAGATGTAGCTGAAGAAGCGCTGGTAACCCGGGTCTTCCGCCATGTAACCGATGGTGTAGATGTGCACCATCAGCGACACGAAGGTCACCACCAGCATCATCATCACGGTCAGTTTGTCGATCAGGAAACCGACCTGGAAGCTGGTATCGCCGGATGTCAGCCAGGTGTAGACCGGGCCGTTGAAGGTGTTGCCGGCCATCACGTCCTGGAAGATAGCGACCGAGGCCGCGAAGGAAACGCCGACCAGCGCGATGGTGATGCGATGCGACCAGGTGCGTCCCAGCACTTTGCCGAAAAGGCCCGCGGCGATCGCGCCGACCAGCGGCGCAAGGGGAACGATCAGATACAGAGTATGCATGTCCATGTGCATCAACCTTTCAGGGTGCGGAGATCATCCACGTCGATGGTTCGCAGATTGCGGAACAGCACCACCAGGATGGCCAGACCGATAGCCGCTTCAGCAGCCGCCACGGTGAGGATGAAGAACACGAAGATCTGTCCGTGGATGTCGTTCAGATAATGCGAGAACGCCACGAAGTTGGTGTTCACCGCCAGCAGCATCAGTTCGATGGCCATCAGCAACACGATCAGATTCTTGCGGTTGAGGAAGATACCCACGATGCTGATAGCGAACAGCACAGCACCCAGCACCAGAAAATGTGAAAGACCCAGACTCGTCATGACTACTCCCTCTGCTTAATCGGCCGCGTGGGCTTCGTCTGCCCCGCTGACTTCGTTCTTTTTGGTGGCGGGCATGGAAATGATGCGCACGCGATCGTTACGTTTGACGTTGACCTGCCAACTGATGTCCTGACGCTTGGAGTCGCGACGACGACGGAAGGTCAGCGCGATGGCGGCAACCATGGCCACCAGCAGCAACACGGCAGCCAGCTCGAACGGATACACGTAATCGGTGTAGATCAGGCGACCCAGTTCCTTGGTATTGCTGTAGTCGGCAGCATGCTTGACCGCGGTCATACCGGTGGAAGCTGCCTTGTCGCCCAGCACAAACACCATCTGCACCACGATCAGCGTGGCCAGCAATGCACCGGCCGGCAACCATTGCAAAAAGTCTTTTCGCAGTTTCTCGATGTTGATGTCCAGCATCATCACCACGAACAGGAACAACACCATCACGGCACCGACATAGACCAGCACCAGTGCGATCGCCAGAAACTCGGCTTCCAGCAACAGCCAGATGCCTGCACTGCTAACGAAGGCCAGCACCAGGAACATCACGGAGTGCAGCGGGTTGCGTGCAGTGATCACTCGCAACGCCGAGAATACGGTCGCAGCGGCGAAGAAGTAGAACAATATGGTCTCGAAGTTCATGTTTTCCTTCCCTTACCGATATTTCGCGTCAGCTGCGCGGTCTTGCGCAAGCTGCGCTTCATTCGCATCACCCACGGCCAGCAGACGTTCTTTGGTGTAATACAGGTCGCCGCGGTTCTCGCCGTGGTATTC
Source organism: Pseudomonadota bacterium (assembly GCA_043827165.1). Taxonomy (GTDB): domain Bacteria; phylum Pseudomonadota; class Gammaproteobacteria; order Burkholderiales; family Gallionellaceae; genus Sideroxyarcus. The sequence goes on along the minus strand of JBDRPJ010000001.1, from coordinate 148,547 downwards.
AAAGATGCGTGACTCGACGATGGCGTCCACAGGGCAGGATTCTTCGCAGAAACCACAGAAGATGCACTTGGTCAGGTCGATGTCGTATTGCGTGGTGCGGCGTGAACCGTCTTCACGCTCGGCCACCTCGATCTTGATGGCCAGTGCCGGGCAGACTGCTTCACACAGTTTGCATGCGATGCAGCGCTCTTCACCGTTCGGATAACGACGCTGCGCATGCAGGCCACGGAAACGAGAACCCTGCGGTGTTTTCTCTTCCGGATATTCGACGGTGATGTGACGGGCGAAGAAGTATTTGCCGGTCACCGACAGGCCCTGGAACAGTTCCAGCAGCAGGAAACGCTTGAAGAAATTGATGAGGTTTTTCATGTGCTATCCCTTGTCTCTCACCATACCCACAACGACGTCTGCATCCAGGAGGCGACAACCACCACCCAGATCAGTGTCAGCGGGATGAATACTTTCCAGCCGAGGCGCATCAACTGGTCATAGCGATAACGCGGGAAGGTCGCCCGCAACCACAGGAACAGGAACAGGAAGATGGACATCTTGGCCAACGTCCAGAACAGTCCCGGAATCTGGTCGGTCAACTCGCCGAATGCACCCCAGCCATGGAAGGGGTTCAGATAACCGCCGAGGAAGAACACCGTGGTCAGCGCCGCGATCAGGATCATATTGGCGTATTCGGCCAGGAAGAACAGCGCGAAGCCCATACCCGAATATTCGGTATGGAAACCGGCCACGATGGCTGACTCATCTTCCGCCAGGTCGAACGGTGCACGGTTGGTCTCCGCCACGCCAGCCAGGAAATAGACGACGAACATCGGGAACAACGGTATCCAGTACCAGCCGAACAGACCGTACTCACTCTGCTGGCCTTGCACGATCTCGCCCATGTTCATGCTCTGCGCCGCCAGCAACACACACACCAGCGCAAAACCCATCGCCAGTTCGTAGGACACGATCTGCGCAGCGGAACGCAGTGCACCGAGGAAGGCATATTTGGAATTGGAGGCCCAGCCTGCGATGATGATGCCGTACACGCCGAGAGATGTCATCGCCAGCAGGAAGAGCAGACCGGCATTCACATTGGCCAAAGTCCCACCATCGAAGAACGGCACCACCGCCCAGGCAGCCAGCGCAGGCGCGAGCGCCATCACCGGTGCAGCCAGGAACAGGAACTTGTTCGCGCCGGACGGGATGATGAATTCCTTCAGCAGCAACTTGATGCCGTCGGCGACAGGCTGCAACAAGCCCCAGTAACCCACTCGGTTCGGCCCTGGGCGGACCTGCATGAAACCCAGCACCTTGCGTTCTGCCAGAGTGTAGTAGGCCACACCACCCATGATGGGGAGGATGATGGCCATGATCTTGGCCACGGTCCATACCGGCATCCATGCCGCACCAAGCAGCCCCTCACCCATCTGATGTACGGTTTGCAGCAGTTCTATCATGCTCGCTCCACTGTGATCGTTCCAAACATCGCACCCAGCATCGCTGTCATCGGATGACCCGCTGCTACACGCACCACGCCCTCGGGCAATCCATCATCGACTGCGGCTTCGAGCAGCGCACTACCCTGCCCTTGTGCGACCTTCACTTGCGCACCAACTGCAACGCCGAGCTTGCTCAACTCTTTGCTGTGCAGCCATGCTTTCGGCTGCGCGGCGTCCGCCGTCGCTTGCAAAGACACGGCACGGCGCACGATGGCGTCGGTCGCGTAGATCGGCACATCGGCCACGCGCTGCAGACCGTTGACGGCAGCAGGCTTGGATTCGATACCGCTCACCGCGTTGTTCAGCTTGGCGGCGACATCCACACCCTGCATGGCTTCGTCGCGCACGGCCTGCGAAGTCTCGTAATCGAAACCTTCGACCTTGAGCAGATTGCCCAGCACGCGCAACACTTTCCATGCCGGACGCGCTTCGCCCAGCGGCTTCACTGAACCGTTGAAACTCTGCACGCGGCCTTCGCTGCTGACAAAAGTACCGGAGGTCTCGATGAACGGCGCGATGGGCAACAGCACATCGGCATATTCCGTTGCGCCATGCTTGTAGGCAGACATGGCGATCACCAGATCGGCAGCTTGCATCGCGGCGATAGCCTGCTGCGCATCGGCGCAATCCAATTCCGGTTCAACGTTGAGCAATACATAAGCCTTGCGCGGTGTCGCCAACATGGCGGCTGCGTTCAAACCCTTGTCCGCAGGCAGTGCGTTCACCAGATAACCGCCCACGCCGTTGGCAGTTTCGCCGATGAAGCCGAACTTTCCGCTGGTCGCTTCTGCGATCTGTTGTGCCAACGCTTGCAGTTGCGCGGCTTGCGGATGCTGTTGCGCAAAGTTGCCAAGCAACACCGCCACGCGCTCGCCGCTGACCAGACTGCCGGAGATGCCGTCAGTCTGCTTGGCTGCAACGCCTTTGGCGACTTGCGTCATGGCATCGACCAGTGCACCGGGTGCGACGATGGATTTGTTGGTGACCTTCATCAGCAGATCGTCGTCTGTGGAATGAATGACGCTGACTTGCGCGCCATGATTCACGGCCTGTCGGATACGCGCCGCAAGCAGCGGATGATCCTTGCGCAGGAAGCTGCCGACGATGAGGATGCGGTCCGCCTTGCCGATGTCCGCAACCGACATGCCCAGCCAGGGCGCACCCTGCCGCTTGCCGTCGGCGGAAAAATCGCTCTGGCGCAGACGGAAATCGACGTTGTCGCTGCCGATGCCGCGCATCAGTTTTTGCAACAGATACATCTCTTCCAGTGTCGAATTGCCGGTCGCCAGCGCGCCGATCTGCTCGGCACCCGCACCACCCGCGATCTGACGCAGACCGTTGGCGCAGAATTCCAGCGCGGCCTGCCAGTCCACTTCCTGCCATTGACCGCCCTGCTTGATCATCGGCTTGGTCAGACGCTGCTCGCTGTTCAAGCCTTCATACGCGAAACGGTCACGGTCGGACAACCAGCATTCGTTGATGTCGTCGTTCTCGATCGGCAACACGCGCAGCACGCGATTGTTCTTGGTGTGCACAGCAAGTCCGGAACCCAGACTGTCGTGCGCACTTACCGAACGGCGACGCGATAGTTCCCAGCTACGTGCTTTGTAACGGAACGGCTTGCTGGTCAACGCGCCCACCGGGCACAGATCGATCATGTTGCCGGACAGTTCAGAATCGACGGTGCCGGAGACGAAAGACATGATCTCTGCATGCTCGCCACGGAAAGCTTGTCCCAACTCCATCTGTCCGCCGATCTCTGCTCCGAAGCGCACACAGCGTGTGCAATTGATGCAGCGGCTCATCTCTTCCGCCGAAACCAGCGGGCCGATGTCTTTGCTCAGCACCATGCGCTTCTCTTCGTGATAGCGCGAATGGCCGTTGCCGTAGCCGACCGACATGTCTTGCAACATGCACTCACCGCCCTGATCGCAGATCGGGCAGTCCAGCGGGTGGTTGACCAACAGGAACTCCATCACGCCCTTCTGGGCTTTGACCGCCTGCTCGGAATGCGTGTACACCTTCATGCCTTCACTCACCGGTGTGGCGCAGGCTGGCAGGGGTTTCGGCGCCTTCTCAACCTGCACCAGACACATGCGGCAGTTCGCGGCGATGGAGAGTTTCTTGTGGTAGCAGAAGTGCGGAATGGCGATGCCGGCTTGATGCGCGGCTTCGATCACGGTTGAACCGCTTTCCGTCTGGATCTTCTTACCGTCGATTTCGATATTGATCATTGCTCACCTATTCCATTCAGCTTCACACGAGGCAGCGCTTGTGCTCGATGTGATATTCGAATTCCTTGCGGTAGTGCTTGAGCATGCCCTGCACCGGCCAAGCTGCTGCATCACCCAGCGCGCAGATGGTGCGGCCGGCGATGTTGTCGCAGAGTTCGAGCAACAGATCCAGGTCTTCCGGCTTGCCCTCGCCCTTTTCGATGCGATGCACGATGCGGTACAGCCAGCCCGTGCCTTCACGGCAAGGCGTGCACTGTCCGCAGGACTCTTCAAAGTAGAAGTAGGACAGACGCTCCAGCGCACGCACCATGCAGGTCGTATCGTCCATCACAATCACTGCGCCGGAGCCGAGGTAGGAGCCGGCCTTCTGCAACGAGTCGTAATCCATGTTGACGTCCATCATGATGTCGCCCGGCAGCACCGGCATGGACGAACCGCCGGGGATGACCGCCTTTAGCTTGTGGCCGTGACGCACGCCGCCGGCCATCGCCAGCAGATCGCGGAACGGCGTACCCATAGGCACTTCGAAGTTGCCCGGATTGTTCACATGACCGGACACCGAGAACAGCTTGATGCCGCCGCTGTTCGGAACGCCGAGGTCGGCGAACTTCTTGCCGCCGTTGGCGATGATGTAAGGGATGCTGGCAAAAGTCTCGGTGTTGTTGATCGTGGTCGGCTTGCCGTACAGACCGAAACTGGCCGGGAACGGCGGCTTGAAGCGCGGCTGCCCCTTCTTGCCTTCGATGGATTCCAGCAAAGCAGTCTCTTCTCCGCACACATAGGCGCCGTAGCCCATGTGGTTGTGCAGATCGAATTCGAAGTCGGTGCCGAGGATGCCTTTTCCGAGATAGCCAGCTTTGCGCGCGTCCTCGCAGGCCTGTTCCATCACTTCATAGGCTTCGAAGATCTCGCCGTGTACATAGTTGTAGCCGGCTTTCACGCCCATCGCATAGGCCGCGATGGCCATGCCTTCGATCAGCATGTGCGGGTTGTAGCGCAGGATGTCCCAGTCTTTACATGTGCCCGGCTCACCTTCGTCCGAGTTGCAGACGATGTACTTGTCGCCCTCGTAGTTCTTGGGCATGAAGCTCCACTTGAGGCCGGTGGGAAAGCCCGCGCCACCGCGACCGCGCAGATTGGAAGCCTTGACCTCGGAGATGATCAGGTCGGGCGACATCTTCTCGGTCAACACCTTGCGCAGCGCCTGATAGCCGCCAGCTTTCACATAGTTGTCGAGATTCGCCAGGCCGTCTGCGGCCGAGGCCAGGATGATGGGCTTGCTCATGCCTTGCCTCCTTCCAGATCAGCGAGGATGCCGTCGATCTTTTCCGGCGTCAGCTTGCCGCACATCTTCTTGTTGTTCACGTTCAGCAAAGGCGCGTCGATACATGCCCCCATGCACTCGCCTTCTCGCAGACCGAACTTTCCGTCCGGTGTGACTTCGTTCATCTTGATGCCGAGCTTCTGTTCCAGATAGCCCACAGTATCGCCCGCACCGCACAGCGTGCACGACAGGTTGGTGCACACGGTCAGCGTGTGCTTGCCCATCGGCTTCAGGTTATACATGTGATAGAAGGTCGCCACTTCGTATACTGCCATCTGCGGCATGCCCAGATAGACTGCGACATCGGCCATGTCTTCCGGCGCGATCCAGCCCTTCTCGTCCTGTACGAAACGCAAGGCGGCCATCACGGCGGACTGGCGCTGGTCGGCGGGATATTTGTTCAGCTCTTTGTCGATGAGCGTCGTGATCTGTTGCGACAACATCAGCGGTCTACCTCCCCGAAAACGATATCCTGCGTACCGATGATGGCGACCACGTCGGCGATCATATGGCCGCGTGTCATCTCATCCAGACTGGACAGGTGTGTGAAACCCGGTGCGCGGATCTTCATGCGATATGGCTTGTTGGCACCGTCCGATGCCAGATAGATGCCGAATTCACCCTTGGGATGCTCGACGGCCGAATACACCTCACCGGCCGGCACGTGCATACCCTCCGTGAAGAACTTGAAGTGGTGGATCAGCTCTTCCATGTTCTGCTTCATCGCCTCGCGCTTGGGCGGTGCGTATTTCAGATCGTCGGACATGACCGGACCGGGGTTCTTGCGCAGCCAGTCGACACATTGGCGGATGATGCGCAATGACTGGCGCATCTCTTCCACGCGCACCAGATAGCGGTCGTAGCAATCGCCCTCGACGCCCACCGGGATGTCGAAGTCCATCTTGTCGTACACCTCGTACGGCTGCTTCTTGCGCAGGTCCCAGGCGATACCCGAGCCGCGCAGCATGGGGCCGGTGAAGCCCAGCGCCATGGCGCGTTCCGGCGTGACGACGCCGATACCTACGGTACGCTGTTTCCAGATACGGTTATCGGTGAGCAGTGTCTCGAACTCGTCGATGTGCTTGGGGAAACGCACGGTGAAATCTTCAATGAAGTCTAGCAGGGAACCCTGACGGTTCTCGTTCATGCGCTTCACATCGGCAGCGTTGTGGATCTTGCTCTCTTTGTAGTGAGGCATGACTTCCGGCAGATCGCGATACACGCCGCCCGGACGATAGTAGGCAGCGTGCAGACGTGCACCGGCGACCGCCTCGTAGGCATCCACCAGATCCTCACGGTCGCGGAAAGCGTAGAAGAACATGGTCATCGCGCCGAGGTCGATACCCACCGCGCCCAGCCACAGCAGATGGTTCAGGATGCGGGTGATCTCGTCGTACATGACGCGGATGTATTGCGCGCGGATCGGCACTTCGATACCGGCCAGCTTCTCCACCGCCATCACATACGCATGCTCGTTACACATCGGCGACACGTAATCCAGACGATCCATGTAGGGCATGGCCTGCAGGAAGGTCTTGTGCTCGGCCAGCTTCTCGGTGCCGCGATGCAGCAGGCCGATGTGCGGGTCGGCTCGTTCGACCACTTCGCCATCCAACTCCAGCACCAGACGCAAAACGCCGTGGGCTGCCGGGTGTTGCGGCCCGAAGTTCAGGGTGTAATTTTTTATCTCAGCCATTACCGTCTCTCTGCCTTTAGTTTCGACCGTACTGCTCTTCGCGCATGGTGCGCGGCGTGATCTCGCGCGGCTCCACCGACACCGGCTCATAAATCACACGGCGCTGATCTGCGTCGTAACGCATCTCCACGGTACCCGACAACGGGAAGTCCTTGCGGAATGGATTACCGACAAAACCATAGTCGGTGAGGATACGGCGCAGATCGGGATGGCCATTGAAGATGATGCCGTACAGGTCGAACGCTTCGCGCTCGTACCAGTTCGCCACCGGCCACACGCCGATCACAGAATCCATCATCGGCATCGCATCGTCATCGGCGAACACGCGCACGCGCAATCTGATGTTGTGGGTGATGGAAAGCAGATGGTAGATCGAGGCGAATCGCGGACCATCGTGCGGCTGGTCGGCCAGATAGCGGCCGTCTTCGCACGTCTCGCTGCCCCAGGTGGAGTAATCGATACCACACAGGTCGATCAGCTCCTCGAAGCGCAGGTCGGCATCGTCACGCAGACGTGTGAACACGCCGATCATGTCGGCCGCCTTAATCACCATGGTCAATTCACCTAGGCTCTCCTGCAGGCTCACCACTTTCGAACCGAAAGCTTCGGTCAGATTGGATTTCAATATATTGAGGTCGGTAGCCATATCAGCCTCGCGCGATGGTGTTGGTGCGCTTGATCTTGTTCTGCAACTGGATCACGCCGTACAGCAGCGCTTCAGCCGTCGGCGGACAGCCGGGAACATAGATATCGACGGGGACGATGCGGTCACAACCGCGCACCACGGAATAGGAATAGTGATAGTAACCGCCGCCGTTGGCGCATGAGCCCATGGAGATCACCCAGCGCGGCTCGGCCATCTGGTCGTACACCTTGCGCAGCGCGGGAGCCATCTTGTTGCAAAGCGTGCCCGCCACGATCATCACATCGGACTGGCGCGGACTGGGACGGAAAGCACCGGCCCCGAAACGGTCCAGATCATAACGCGGCAATGCCGCGTGCATCATCTCAACGGCACAACATGCCAGACCGAAGGTCATCGGCCACAGGGAACCGGTACGCGCGTAATTGATGATGGTGTCGGCGGTGGTGGTGATCACGCCTTTTTCCAGAATTCCTTCAATGCCCATATGCTCCCCTCTTCATCGTGCACGACAACGCCATCCGGCGGTCACGCATTCATGTATTAGTACTTTCGCCGGCGTGCCGCAGTCCTGCTCACTCACTTGAATCCGCGGCATGCGCGGAAGATCACACCCCCGACAGAGCCCTTACTCCCACTCCAGCGCGCCCTTCATCCATTCGTAAACGAAGCCAACCACAAGAATGGCCAGAAAGACCATCATGGAAACAAAACCGAAAGTGCCTATCTCCTTCAGAACGATCGCCCAAGGGAACAGGAACGCGATCTCGAGATCGAACAGGATGAAAAGGATGGCGACAAGATAGAAACGCACATCGAATTTCATGCGCGCGTCTTCGAATGCTTCGAAACCGCATTCGTATGGGGATAGTTTTTTTTCGTCAGGACGGTTCGGACCGGTGATGATGCCGAGAACCAAGGGTGCGATACCCATTACCAAAGCGATGCCGATAAACAACAATACCGGAAAATAATTTTCCAACATGCTTGAGTCTCCTCCCTCTGTGGACCCGCAATATAGCGGAGTGCAAAGCAATGCTCTAGTTTTATATTTCGGCCTTTTGCTGAATCAGTCAGGCTCTTCTTTTGTTTTGTCTGGTGCGGGGCATGGGACTCGAACCCACACGTCCTTTCGGACACAGCCACCTCAAGGCTGCGCGTCTACCAATTCCGCCAACTCCGCATACTACTCGTAATTTATCGCGGGATTTCCTTCGCCTTGGAATCAGGCACACCAGCTGCTGCCGGCGCATCCACTGGCAGTGTATTCACATCCACACGATCCATCACGCCGGTTTGCTTCTCTGGCTGCGCATACATGGCTGTCAGTGTCAGACTGGTGATGAAAAAGACGGTCGCGGCCACTGCCGTGCTGCGGCTCAGGAAGTTGGCAGAGCCGCTAGATCCGAACAGGCCACCCGCAGAGCCGGTGCCGAAAGCGGCCCCCATATCGGCGCCTTTTCCGTGCTGGATCAGCACCAGACCGACCAACACCACCGCAGTTACCACATGCACCACCCAAACCAATGTTTCCACACTCAACTCCAGCTTCTATGTTTATTGTTGCGCAGCGCTACAGATCGCCACGAATTCTTCCGCCACCAATGACGCGCCGCCGATCAGGCCGCCGTCGATATCAGGCATACCCATCAACTCCGCAGCATTGGCCGGCTTCATGCTGCCGCCGTACAGGATACGCAACCCTTGTGCTACAGCAGGATCCAGCTGCGCCACGCGCTGACGGATGAAGGCATGTACCGCCTGCGCCTGCTCCGGTGTCGCGGTCTTGCCTGTGCCGATCGCCCAGACCGGCTCGTAGGCGATGACGGCCTTCGCCAATGCCTGCGCACCAACATGATTCAGTATCACTTCCAGCTGACGTCCCACCACCTGCTCGGTCACGCCGCTCTCGCGCTCTTCCAGCGTCTCGCCGACACAGAAGATCGGCGTCAGGCCGAACTTGATCGCCGTATCGAACTTTGCAGCTGCGATATCGTTACTCTCATGGAACAAGGCGCGACGCTCGCTATGACCGATGATGACGTATTTGCATCCAAAATCCACCAGCATGCCCGGCGCCACCGCACCGGTGAACGCGCCTTTTTCATGCTGGCTCAGATTCTGCGCCCCCCAAGCCACATTGCTGCCTTGCAACAATGACTGCGCTTGAGCCATATACGGGTAAGGCACGCACACACCATAATCTGCGGTGCCCAGTGCTTTCACGCCCGCCAGCACGCCCTCCAGCAAAGCTTTGTTGCTAGCCAGATTGCCGTGCATCTTCCAGTTTCCAACCACTAATTTGCGTCGCATCAGGCTTTTCTTTCGACGTTTTGAGGTCGACGATAGTAACGGCGAAACGTACTTCGGTCAATCAGCGCAACTCGACCTCAACCAATCCCCGAATCTTCCTTTGCTTTTCCCAGGCCAGATTGGCTTGTGTAATAATCGTGTAACAATCCACGCATAGGATGCATCCCGCTGACACAAGTCGAGCAAAACGATCAATCCTTCGGAGAATCATGAAATGAGCAAACTGAATCGAATCTTGAGCGGGCTCGGCCTGTCCCTGACCCTGCTGGGCGCCACCGTAGCCCATGCCGGCAACATCACCGGCGCCGGCGCTACCTTCCCCTACCCCGTTTACGCCAAGTGGGCCGAAGCCTACAAAAACCAGACCGGGGTGGGCATGAACTATCAATCCATCGGCTCCGGCGGCGGCATCAAGCAGATCAAAGCCAAAACCGTGGACTTCGGCGCTACCGATGCTCCGATGAACGCCAACGAACTGGGCATGCTGGGTCTGACCCAGTTCCCGACCGTGATCGGTGGCGTGGTGCCGGTCATCAACGTTGAAGGCGTATCCCCAGGCCAACTGAAGCTGTCCAGCGACACCTTGGTGGACATCTTCATGGGCAAGATCACCAAGTGGAACGATTCCAAGATCGCTGCCGAAAACAAGGGACTGAACCTGCCCGACCAAGCCATCACCGTTGTTCACCGCGCTGACGGTTCCGGCACCACCCATATCTTCACTTCCTATCTGGCAGCAGTCAGCACTGCCTGGATGCGCGAAGTCGGCGCCAACAAGGCTGTAAAATGGCCTGTAGGCACTGGCGGCAAGGGCAACGAAGGCGTGGCTTCCTATGTGCAACGCATCAAAGGCTCCATCGGCTACGTTGAATATGCTTACGCACTGCAGAACAACATGTCCTACGCACAACTGAAGAACCGCGACGGCCACTTTGTCTCTCCTACTGCCGAAAGCTTCAAGGCCGCTGCCGGCAATGCCAAGTGGAAAGCCTCGGAAGGCTTCGCAGAGATCCTGGTGGATCAGCCGGGCGCAGACAGCTGGCCTATCGCCGGTGCGACATTCATTCTGGTTTACAAGAATCAGGACAATGCTGCCACCGCTGCTGAAGTGCTGAAGTTCTTTGACTGGGCTTACAGCAACGGCGACAAGATGGCTTCCGACCTGCACTACGTGCCGCTGCCTGCCAATGTCACCGCCATGATCCGCAAATCCTGGAAAGAGCAGATCACCGACGGCCAAGGCAAGGCGATCTGGAAGTAAGGAAAGCCTGAGTGCGCCGAACGGCGCGCTCAAGTTATAATTCGGGGGGCGCTATGCCCCCCAATTTCACTCAGACCTATTACACAAATGAAATCGACGCTCCTGCACCAAGCCCGGCTCAAGCAACAGATATGGCTGGACATGTTGTTCCGTGGTCTGACCCGGCTATCGGCTTTCGGGGTGCTGGCACTCTTGCTCGCGATCATTGCCTCGCTGGTGATCGGCAGCATGCCTGCCATAGAGGCGTTCGGTTTTCACTTTCTCGTCAATGATGAATGGAATCCGGTCACCGATGAATACGGTGCACTGGTCCCCATCGTAGGCACACTGGTTACCTCCGGTATCGCTCTGCTGATCGCCATTCCGGTCAGCTTCGGTATCGCCATATTCCTGACCGAGCTGTCGCCGCGCGTGTTGCGCCGGCCGCTCGGCATCGCCGTTGAATTGCTGGCGGGCATTCCCAGCATCATCTACGGCATGTGGGGCTTGTTCGTGTTCGCGCCGTTGTTCGCCGATCACTTCGAGCCCTGGATCAACGATCACATCGGCACCCTGCCGATGCTCGGCCCGTTCTTCTCCGGCCCGCCGATGGGCATCGGCATCCTGACCGCCGGCATCATCCTCGCCATCATGGTGATCCCCTTCATCGCATCGGTCATGCGCGACGTGTTCGAAGTCGTGCCACCCATGCTGAAAGAATCCGCCTACGGCGTGGGCGCCACGACCTGGGAAGTGGTGATGAAGATCGTGCTGCCCTTCACGCGCATCGGCGTGGTCGGCGGCATCATGCTCGGCCTGGGCCGCGCCCTGGGCGAAACCATGGCCGTCACCTTTGTCATCGGCAATGCGCATGAACTGAGCAAATCGCTGTTGATGCCAGGCAACAGCATCTCCTCGGCACTGGCCAACGAGTTCACCGAAGCCGTCGGCGAGCTGTATACCTCGGCGCTGATCGAGCTGGGCCTGATCCTTTTCTTCATCACTTTCGTCGTCCTGTCACTCGCGCGCCTGATGCTGCACAAGCTGGGCAAAGGCGAGGGCCAGACCACCTGAACACCATGCTGACACTCTATACCCGCCGTCGCATCATCAACATCACCGGCCTGCTGGTCTCCATGCTGGCCATGGCATTCGGTCTTTTCTGGCTGTGCTGGATCCTGATCACCTTGCTCAGCCACGGCCTTGCCGCGCTCACCCCTGCCGTCTTCTCGCAGATGACGCCGCCGCCCGGCAGCACCGGCGGCCTGCTGAACGCCATCGCCGGCACGCTGATGATGAGCCTGCTCGGCACGCTGATAGGTACACCCATCGGCATCCTGGCCGGTACTTATCTGGCCGAGTTCGGGCAGCGTGGCTGGCTGGCACCGGTCACCCGTTTCATCAACGACATCCTGCTGTCCGCGCCGTCCATCGTGATCGGACTTTTCGTGTACGAGGTGTATGTCATCCGCGTCGGTCACTTCTCCGGCTGGGCGGGCGCTTTGGCACTGGCCATCATCGTCATCCCTATCGTGATCCGAACCACCGAGAACATGCTGCGCCTGATCCCCAACACCCTGCGCGAGGCCGCCTCCGCACTGGGTGCACCGCAATGGAAGATCGTCAGCTTCGTCACCCTGCGCGCGGCACGCGCCGGCATCATCACCGGCGTGATGTTGGCCATCGCCCGCATCAGCGGCGAGACCGCCCCGCTGCTGTTCACCGCGCTGAACAACCAGTTCTGGAGTTCAGACATGAACAGTCCGCTGGCCAACCTGCCGGTGGTGATCTTCCAGTTCGCCATGAGCCCCTACGAAGACTGGCAGCATCTCGCATGGGCCGGCGCGCTGCTGATCACCCTCAGCGTACTCACGCTTAACATCCTGGCGCGCATCCTGTTCCGCCAAAGTGCAACCACACATTGATATCGGGAATCACTACTCATGAACGCTGAAACAGTCAATCCGCCCAAGGTCATCGTACGTGACCTCAACTTCTTTTACGGCAACTACCGTGCGCTCAAGGACATCAATCTGGATATCGCGGAAAAGATGGTGACTGCCTTCATCGGCCCGTCAGGTTGCGGCAAGTCGACCCTGCTGCGCACATTCAACCGCATGTACCAGCTCTACCCCAAGCAGAAAGCCACTGGCCAGATCATGCTGGATGGCAGCAATGTGCTCGACCCCAAGCAGGACCTCAACATGCTGCGTGCCAAGGTCGGCATGGTGTTCCAGAAGCCGACACCGTTCCCGATGTCCATCTACGACAACATCGCCTTCGGCGTGAAGCTTTACGAAAACATGAGTCGCAACGAGATGGACGAACGCGTCGAATGGGCTCTGAAGAAAGCCGCGCTATGGGGCGAGGTCAGTGACAAATTGAACCAGAGCGGGACCAGCCTGTCCGGCGGTCAGCAGCAACGCCTGTGCATCGCCCGCGCCATCGCCGTCAAACCGCAAGTGCTGCTGCTGGACGAGCCGACCTCCGCGCTCGACCCGATCTCCACCGCGCACATCGAAAAACTGATCGACGAACTGAAGAAGGACTTCACCATCGTCATCGTGACGCACAACATGCAGCAGGCGGCACGTATCTCTGACTTCACTGCCTATATGTATCTGGGCGATCTGATCGAGTTCGGCGATACCAGCACCGTATTCACCAACCCGAAACGTAAAGAGACTGAAGACTACATTACGGGACGATTCGGTTAATCGTCCCGTAATGTAGCGGCGAAGACTAATGCGCGTAGCGCGTTATGTCGGAACCACTATATTACTGGTCGCTTCGGCTAGACATTTCGGACGTACCATAAAGAACGCCGAGCGATGCTCGGCGTTCTTCATTTCAATTGGACAAGTTCAAGACTAATCTGCGGCAGCTTTAACCGCCTCCGCGATCTTCTCCGCGCACAGCTTCACCTTCACACCGTCCTCGCCCTCCACCATCACACGCAGCAAAGGCTCGGTACCAGACGGTCGCAACAGCACTCTTCCCTTGCCGTCCAGCATGATCTCGGCGGTCTCCACGGCATGTCGCACTTTTGGATGACCAGAAAGGTCTTCTTTCTTGGCCATCTTCACATTGATCAACACTTGCGGATACATATGCAGGTCGCCTGCCGCTTCGGCCAGTGTCTGCTTCTTCATGCGCAAGGCATGCAACACCTGCAGGGCGGAGACGATACCGTCCCCTGTGCTGTGCTTGTCCAGACAGATGATGTGGCCGGAGTTCTCGCCGCCCAGTTGCCAGCCCTGCTGCTGCAGCATCTCCATCACATAGCGGTCGCCCACCTTGGCGCGCATGAACGGGATGCCCAGATGCTGCATGGCATGCTCGAAAGCGAGATTCGTCATCAGCGTGCCGACCACACCGCCCTTCATCGTGCCTTCGGCATGGTGCTGTTTGGCGATGACATAGAGCAGCTGGTCGCCGTCATATAGTTTGCCCGACGCATCGACCATCACCAGCCGGTCCCCGTCGCCATCCAGCGCGATACCGACATCCGCCTTGTGCTCGACTACGGCCTTCTGCAGGTTCTGCGGCTTGGTCGCGCCGTAGCCATCATTGATGTTCAATCCATTCGGCTCCACGCCGATCGCGAAGACTTCCGCGCCCAGTTCGTGGAACACATGGCGCGCGATGTGATAGGTCGCGCCATGCGCGCAGTCCACCACGATCTTCATGCCGCGCAGATCCATCTCATTGGGGAAGCTACTCTTGCAGAATTCGATGTAGCGTCCGACCGCATCGTCGAGGCGCTTGGCTTTGCCCAATGCGTCAGACGCATTGGTTTGCATCGGTTCGTCCAGTGCCGCCTCGATGGCATGCTCGATGTCGTCGGGCAGCTTCGTGCCGTTGCCTGAAAAGAACTTGATACCGTTGTCCTCGAACGGATTGTGCGAAGCCGATATGACCACGCCCGCCTGCAAGCGCAGGGCACGGGTCAGATAGGCCACTGCCGGGGTCGGCACAGGACCGGCCAGATACACATCGATACCCGCCGCGATCAAACCGGCCTCCAGCGCGGATTCCAGCATGTAACCGGAGATGCGCGTGTCCTTGCCGATCAGCACCGCCGAACGTTCACCACGCGAGTGCTCCGCCTTGGCCAGCACCTTGCCGGCCGCATAACCCAGATGCATCACGAACTGCGGCGTGATTGGATGCTCCCCCACCTTGCCGCGCACACCATCAGTTCCGAAATATTTTCTACTCATATCGATCCCCGTTCACTGCATTCAATATCTTCAATGCATCCACCGTCTCGCGCACATCGTGCACGCGCACGATGGCGGCACCGCATTGCACAGCCAGCAACGCCGCCGCCACGCTGGCAGCCAGACGTTCCCCGACCTCGCGTCCGGTGATCGCACCAAGCATGGATTTTCGCGACAGGCCTGCCAGCACCGGCAGACCAAGCTTTGTAAATGCTTCCAATTCGCGCAGCAGGGCGAGATTATGCGCCAGCGACTTGCCAAAACCAAAACCGGGATCGATGACGATACGGTCCCTGCTGACCCCAGCCGCTTCCACGGCGACTATCCGGTACTTCATAAAGTCCGCGACTTCAAGGACAACATCTTCGTAGCTCGGCCCCAGCTGCATCGACTGCGGCGTACCCTGCTTGTGCATCAGGCAGACTGCCGCATTGCTTGCCGCCACAGCCTGTATCGCCCCCTCCGCCTGCAAAGCATTCACGTCATTGACCATCGTAGCGCCCGCCTTGATCGCCGCACGCATCACGACAGGCTTCCAGGTGTCGATGGAGATAGGTACCGCGATGCCACGCAGTCCGTCGATGACCGGCAACACCCGATCCAGCTCCTCCTGCTCACCCACCTCGGCAGCACCGGGGCGTGTGGATTCACCGCCGATATCGAGCATATCGGCGCCGTCTTCTATCAGTTGCCGTGCATGATCGATGGCTTTGGAGAAAGAAACATAGCGGCCGCCGTCTGAAAAGGAATCGGGCGTGACATTGACGATACCCATCACTTTCGGACGGGACAGGTCGAGTTTGAATGCGCCGCAAAGAAGTTGCATCGGGATATTCGGAAGGGAAATTAAAAGAGGCTAGTCGACTAGCCTCTCTCATCACTGCTTCAGGTCTCTTGCGCCGGTTCGCCGGTTGCCGGCGCAGTCGGTGTCTCATCCTTGGGCGGCTCGGCGGGCGGCGTCACCGTGGCGGGCTTGGGCGGGCGCGGCGGATTGCCGGCCATTATGTCGTTGATCTGATCCGCGTCGATGGTTTCCCATTCCAGCAAGGCCTTGGCCATCGCCTCCATCTTGTCGCGGTTCTCCTCGATCAGTTTGCGCGCCAGCGCATATTGCTCGTCGAGGATACGGCGTATCTCGGCATCGACCTTCTGCATGCTGGCCTCGGAGATATTCTTGTGCGTGGTCACCGAACGGCCGAGGAACACCTCTCCCTCGTTCTCGCCGTACACCATGGTGCCCAGCGCATCGGACATGCCCCATTGCGTCACCATCTTGCGAGCCATGTCGGTGGCGCGCTCGAAATCATTGGAAGCGCCGGTCGTCATCTGGTTCATGAATATCTCTTCCGCGATGCGCCCGCCGAACAACACGGCGATGGTGGACAGGATGCGTATCTTGTCCATGCTGTAGCGGTCTTCGGACGGCAGCTGCATGGTCAGACCCAGTGCACGGCCGCGCGGGATGATGGTGACCTTGTGCACCGGATCGGTCTTCGGCATCAGCTTGGCGACCAGTGCATGGCCGGACTCGTGATAGGCCGTGTTGCGCCGCTCCTCTTCCGGCATCACCATGGACTTGCGCTCCGCCCCCATGAATATCTTGTCCTTGGCGGCCTCGAAATCGTCCATCTCGACGAAACGCTTGCCACGGCGCGCAGCGAACAGTGCCGCCTCGTTCACCAGGTTGGCCAGATCGGCACCGGACATGCCCGGAGTACCGCGCGCCAGGATGTCTGCCTTCACGTCTTCCGCGCACGGCACCTTGCGCATGTGCACTTTCAGGATCTGCTCGCGACCGCGGATGTCCGGCAACGGCACCACCACCTGACGGTCGAAACGACCGGGGCGCAACAAAGCCGCGTCCAGCACGTCGGGGCGGTTGGTCGCAGCGATCACGATCACGCCCGACGCCCCCTCGAAACCGTCCATCTCCACCAGCAGCGCGTTCAGCGTCTGCTCGCGCTCATCGTTGCCGCCGCCAAGGCCCGCACCGCGCTGACGACCGACCGCATCGATCTCGTCGATGAAGATGATGCACGGTGACTGTTTCTTGGCCTGCTCGAACATGTCGCGCACGCGCGCCGCACCGACACCGACGAACATCTCGACGAAATCGGAACCGGAGATGGAGAAGAACGGCACTTTGGCTTCGCCCGCAATGGCTTTGGCCAACAGCGTCTTGCCGGTACCGGGACTACCCACCATCAGCACGCCGCGCGGGATGCGCCCGCCCAGGTTCTGGAATTTGCCCGGATCGCGCAGGAAATCCACCAGTTCCGAGACCTCTTCCTTGGCCTCGTCGCAACCGGCCACATCGGCGAAAGTCACGCGCTCCTTGGAATCGTCCAGCATGCGCGCCTTGCTCTTGCCGAACGAGAACGCGCCGCCACCCTTGCCGCCCTGCATCTGGCGCATGAAGAACACCCACACGCCGATCAGCAGCAGCATGGGGAACCATGAGATGAACACCTGCGTGAAGAAGCCCTGCTCCTCGTCCGGTTTGGCTTCCACTTTCACGCCATACTTCAGCAGGTCGGAAACCAGCCAGATGTCGCTGGGGGCAAAACTGGTGATGCGTTTACCGTCGGGCGTGACCGCTTTAAGCGTGCGACCTTCGATGGTGACTTTCTCGATCTGGCCCGAACGGACAGCCTCAAGGAACTGTGAATAATCCAGTTGCACCTGCGCCGTCTGCATCTGGCGCGCGTTGAACTGGTTGAAGACGGTCATCAGCACCATGGCGACGACCATCCAGATCCCTATACTTTTGAACAGATTATTCACACTTGCTCCTCAGATATGAGCGAAAAACGAAAGCGCATTAGACTACGGAAGTACCGATTACTCAAGCTTGGTGCATGGTTAGGAATGCAAAGTCCTAAGCAAGACAAGGCGCGAATGAAAAATCACGACGACACATATAACCCATATGTTAGGAGTGATTTTTCGTGAGCAACGTCGTATTGCGACGGAATTTGAGTTTCTAGCCTTGCACCTTTCCAAGCCCCACCAAATACTGCTCGTTGCTGCGGTCACGAGATGCCTTGGGCTTGCGCGCAACCACTTTGGTGAAGTGGTTACGCATTGATTTCATATATTCCTCGAACCCGGCACCCTGAAACACCTTGGCCACGAACGAACCGCCGGGGGCGAGATGGGTGACAGCGAAATCGAGCGCCAGTTCCGCCAGATACATAGCGCGCGCCTGATCAGCCATCACTACACCGCTGATATTGGGTGCCATATCCGAGATTACAAGGCCGATAGGCCGGCCGCCCAATCTTTCTTCCAATTGCGCCAACACACTTTCCTCGCGGAAATCGCCCTGTATGAACTCGACGCGCGGCAACGGCGCTAGCGGCAACAGATCCAGCGCGATGATGCGGCCATGTTCGCCCATCTTCTTCGCCACCACCTGGCACCAGCTACCCGGTGCCGCGCCCAAATCCACCACCACCATGCCCGGCTTGATCAGATTGTCGCGCTCGTCCAGTTCCAGCAGCTTATAAGCGGCGCGCGCGCGATAACCGTCCTTCTGCGCCATTTGCACATAGGGATCGTTCACATGCTCGCGCATCCATTGCTTGCTGGATTTTGATGCTTTCATAGATTCTGGCCTGATTAAGAGTGCTTGGGCGGATCAGCGCACAGGGAACACCCGACAACTGGTTGATACCACAGGGATCCGTAAGTTCTGCGGACATGCCTCCGTTTTGCTAGAATGCGCGCCCTATCTGGAGCAACACATGTTAAATCTCTCTGTATCCCAGCGCCTCGCCCTCAAAGGCCGCGCCCATGCCCTTAACCCAGTCGTGATGATCGGCAATGCCGGTTTGACGCCAGCCGTGCTGGACGAGATCGAGCGCAGCCTGAAAAGCCACGATCTGCTGAAGATCAAGGTGATGAGCGACGATCGTGAAGCCCGCGAAGCGATGCTGCAAGAGATCTGCACCACTTTGAAGGCCGGACCGGTGCAGCATATCGGCAAGACGCTGGTGGTCTTTCGACCACTGGAGACGCCCATCGCCAAGCCCCCAAAGCGCCGCAAGGGCAAGCCGCTCACCAAGAAGCAGCTCGCCAGCCGCAGTTAAAGATACTGTACTTCAACGACTTCGTATTCACGCACCCCGCCCGGGGCCTGCACTTCAGCGATATCACCTTCCACCTTGCCGATCAGCGCACGCGCGATCGGTGAGCTGATGGATATCTTGCGGTGTTTGATGTCCGCTTCATCCTCACCCACGATCTGGTAAGTCACCACGTCGCCGTTGCTGACGTCTTCCATCACCACGGTGGTGCCGAACACCACGCGACCATCGGTACTCAAGGTCTTGGGGTCGATGACCTGCGCGCTGCCCAGCTTGAACTCCAGCTCGACGATGCGGCCTTCAACGAAGGATTGACGCTCCTTGGCGGCCTCGTATTCCGCGTTCTCGGACAAGTCGCCCTGCGCGCGTGCTTCGGAGATCGCATTGATCACCGAAGGACGTTCCACTGTCTTCAAACGGTGCAACTCTTGACGCAATAGCTCTGCGCCGACGACAGTCAATGGGACTTTGCTCATAAAAACTCTTCCTTAGTTGAAACGACGATGCAAAGACTGCACGTCGTAGACCTGCAACTCGGCAAGATGCTGCATACCGATACAGGCAGCGCGGGCGCCAGCCAGCGTAGTGTAGTAAGTGACACGGCCTTGCAACGCCGCATGACGGATGGAATAGGAATCGCGCATCACCGACGGGCGACTGTCCACCGTATTGATGATCAGACTGATCTCACCGTTCTTGATCATGTCGAGGATGTGCGGACGGCCTTCCGCGACCTTGTTCACGATAGCGACTTCCACGCCTGCCGCGGTGATGGCCGCAGCCGTGCCACGTGTCGCCACGACTGTAAAACCCAGCCCGACCAGCGAACGCGCCACTTCAACCGCGCCCGTCTTGTCTTCCTCGCGCACGCTGACGAACACCCGACCACTCTTGGGCAACTTCACACTGGCGGCGAGCTGCGATTTGACGAACGCCTCCGCGAAGGTATCGCCCACGCCCATCACCTCGCCGGTGGATTTCATCTCCGGACCGAGGATCACATCCACGCCGGGGAACTTGATGAACGGAAACACCGCTTCCTTCACCGAGAAATAGGGCGGAATGACTTCCTTGGTCACACCTTGGGCGGCCAATGACTGGCCAGCCATGCAACGCGCCGCCACCTTGGCCAGCGGCACACCGGTCGCCTTGGATACATACGGCACGGTACGCGATGCGCGCGGGTTCACTTCCAGCACATACACGGTCTCGCCCTGGATGGCGAACTGCACGTTCATCAGGCCGACCACGTTCAATTCCTTCGCCATCGCCACGGTCTGGCGGCGCAGCTCGTCCTGCATCGCAACGGACAGCGAATACGGCGGCAGCGAACAGGCCGAGTCGCCGGAATGCACGCCCGCCTGCTCGATGTGTTCCATGATGCCGCCGATGATGACCTGCTTGCCGTCGGACACCGCATCCACGTCTACCTCGATCGCGTCGTTCAGGAAGCGGTCGAGCAGGATGGGCATGCGCTCCGGCCAAGTCTTGCCCAGCTCTTCGGCATCGCGCATGTAACGCTCCAGATCGTTCTGCGCATGGATGATCTCCATACCGCGACCGCCCAGCACGTTGGAGGGGCGCATCACCAGCGGGTAGCCGATCTCGGTCGCACCGGCGACCGCATCGGCCACATTGCTCGCAGTACGGTTCGGTGGCTGTTTCAGATCGAGCTTGCGCAACATGGCCTGGAAACGTGCACGGTCTTCCGCGCAGTCGATCATGTCCACCGAAGTGCCGATGATGGGCACGCCGTTCTTGGCCAGACCGTGCGCCAGCTTCAGCGGTGTCTGCCCGCCGTACTGCACGATCACACCGACCGGCTTCTCCACAGCGACCACTTCCAGCACGTCTTCCAATGTCAGCGGCTCGAAATAAAGACGATCTGAAGTGTCGTAGTCGGTGGAGACGGTCTCAGGATTGCAGTTGACCATGATGGTCTCGTAACCGTCCTCGCGCATCGCCAGCGCGGCATGCACGCAGCAATAGTCGAACTCGATACCTTGACCGATGCGGTTCGGTCCGCCGCCCAGCACCATGATCTTCTTGTTGTTGGTCGGCTGCGATTCGCACTCTTCCTCATAGGTCGAGTACATGTAAGCGGTGTTGGTGGAGAACTCGGCAGCACAGGTATCCACGCGCTTGAACACCGGACGCACGTTCAAGGCATGGCGATAGGCGCGCACCGATTCGTCGTCGATACCCAGCAGGGATGCCATACGCGCATCAGCGAAACCGCTGCGCTTCAATGTGCGCAATTGATCCGCGCTGATGCTTTCCAGCGTGCGGCCGGTCAGCTCGCGTTCTTGACGGATGATGTCTTCGATCTGCACCAGGAACCACGGGTCGATCTTGCTGACGTTGAACACCTCTTCCACGCTCATGCCGAGACGGAAGGCATCGCCCACCGCCCAGATGCGGTCCGGACCGGGATTTCCGAGTTCGGCGCAGATCGCGTCGCGGTCATCGTACTTGCTGTCCAGTCCATGCACGCCTACTTCCAGACCGCGCAGCGCTTTCTGGAACGATTCCTGGAAAGTGCGGCCGATGGCCATCACCTCGCCCACCGACTTCATCTGCGTGGTCAGGCGGTCGTTGGCCTGCGGGAATTTCTCAAAGGCGAAACGCGGGATCTTGGTCACCACGTAGTCGATGGTCGGCTCGAACGAAGCCGGGGTCGCGCCGCCGGTGATGTCGTTCTTCAACTCGTCCAGCGTGTAGCCCACAGCCAGCTTGGCCGCCACCTTGGCGATCGGGAAACCGGTCGCCTTGGAAGCCAAGGCGGATGAACGCGACACACGCGGGTTCATCTCGATCACCACCATGCGTCCGTCAGCCGGATTGATGGAGAACTGCACGTTCGAGCCGCCGGTCTCCACGCCAATCTCGCGCAGCACCGCCAGCGAGGCATCGCGCAGGATCTGGTATTCCTTGTCGGTCAGTGTCTGCGCCGGTGCGACAGTGATGGAGTCACCGGTATGCACGCCCATCGGATCAAGGTTCTCGATGGAACAGATGATGATGCAGTTGTCGTTGCGGTCGCGCACGACTTCCATCTCGTATTCTTTCCAGCCCAGCAGCGATTCTTCGATCAACAGCTCTTTGGTCGGCGACGCTTCCAGACCGCGCTCGCAGATCTCCATGAACTCTTCGCGGTTGTAAGCGATACCGCCGCCGGAACCACCCATGGTGAACGACGGGCGGATGATGGTCGGGAAACCCATCACCTGCTGCACTTGCAGCGCTTCTTCCATGCTGTGCGCGATAGCGGAACGGGCCGAGGCCAACCCGATGCGTGTCATCGCCTGCTTGAACTTCTCGCGGTCTTCCGCCATGTCGATAGCTTCGCGCGACGCACCGATCATCTCGACGCTGTACTTCTCCAGCACACCGTGCTTGGCCAGATCGAGCGCGCAGTTCAGCGCAGTCTGGCCACCCATGGTCGGCAGGATCGCATCCGGCTTTTCCTTGGCGATGATCTTTTCCACCATCTGCCAGGTGATTGGCTCGATGTAGGTGGCGTCGGCCATGTTCGGGTCGGTCATGATGGTGGCCGGATTCGAGTTCACCAGGATGACGCGGTAGCCTTCTTCGCGCAGCGCCTTGCAGGCCTGTGCACCGGAATAGTCGAACTCGCACGCCTGCCCGATGACGATGGGGCCTGCGCCGATGATCAGGATAGATTTGATGTCAGTACGCTTAGCCATTTACTTCCCACCCATCATCGCAACGAAGCGATCGAACAATACATCTACGTCATGCGGCCCGGGACTCGCCTCGGGGTGACCCTGGAAACAGAATGCCGGCTTGTCGGCCAGCTCGAAACCCTGCAGCGTGCCGTCGAACAGCGAAATGTGCGTGACGCGCGCATTCGCCGGCAGCGTCGTCGCATCCACCGCAAAACCGTGGTTCTGGCTGGTGATCATCACGCGCTTGGTCTGCGTATCCTGCACCGGATGGTTCGCGCCGCGATGGCCGAACTTCATCTTCACCGTCTTGGCACCGCAGGCCAAACCCATGATCTGGTGACCCAGACAGATGCCGTACATCGGCATGCCGACCTCGAGGAACCGCTTCGCGGCGGCGATGGCGTAATCGCAAGGTTCCGGATCACCGGGACCATTGGACAGGAACACGCCGTCCGGCTTCATCTTCAATACTTCTTCGGCGCTCGTCTTCGCCGGCACCACCGTGATCCTGCAGCCGCGCTCGGCCAGCATGCGCAGGATGTTGCGCTTCACGCCGAAGTCATAGGCCACCACGTGGAATCTTGATTCGCTCGCAGCGCTATAGCCCTCGCCCAGCTTCCACTCGCGCTGCGTCCATTCGTAAGGCTTGTCGCAAGTCACCACCTGCGCCAGATCCATACCGGCCAGACCGGCGAAACCCTTGGCCGCTTTCAGTGCGGCTTCTACATCGTCGCCCGATGCGATGCAGCCGTTCTGCGCGCCCTTGCTGCGCAGGATGCGCGTCAGCTTGCGCGTGTCGATACCGGCGATAGCGACCACATTGTTGGCTTTGAGATATTCCGGCAGCGATTGCGTCGCGCGGAAATTGCTCACTGTCATGGACAAGTCGCGAATGATGAGACCGCTGGCGAACACCCGGCTCGACTCCACGTCTTCCGGATTGCAACCGACGTTGCCGATATGCGGATAAGTCAGGGTGACGATCTGGCTGCAATAGGAAGGATCGGTGAGGATCTCCTGATAGCCCGTCATCGACGTGTTGAACACCACCTCGCCGACGCTGCTGCCATCTGCCCCGATTGAAATGCCGCGAAATACCGTTCCATCGGCTAGGACTAGGATGGCTGGTTTCGTCTGCGACACGTGTAACTCCTTGATTGGCTGGCGTTCAGCACGCCCGAGCTGGATTGCGGGCGTACTTATAAAGAAGCGGGACGAACCCTATGTTCATCCCGCTCATTTGCGGTGCGCATTATAGCCGAAGAGCGATGCCGTATCAAACTCAGCCTGCTTCCCCCCTATAATCCGCCCCCTTTACCACCGCCCACCGGAACATCGCATCATGCTTGAAGTCATCATCCTCGCCATCGCCCTCAGCATGGACGCCTTCGCCGTCTCCATCGGACTCGGCTCCAAGGGTAATACCAAAGGACTGGGATTGAAAGCCGGCCTCTATTTCGGCGCATTTCAGGCGCTGATGCCCTTCATCGGCTATCTGGGCGGCAAAGGCATACTCGGCTGGGTGGAAGATTACGCACACTGGATCGCCTTCGGCCTGCTGGCGCTGATCGGCGGCAAGATGGTCTACGAGGGCTTGAGCGGGGAAATCGAAGAAGAGATCGAAGCCCTCACCCACAAGACCATGCTGCTGCTCGCCATCGCCACCAGCATCGACGCCATGGCCGCCGGATTCAGCCTCACCCTGCTGGAAGTCAACGCCTACCTCGCCTGCGCCATCATCGGCATCACGACCTTTGCATTCAGCTATGCGGGCGTGCAGATCGGCAAGCAGAGCGGCACGTGGCTGGAGAGCAAGGCGGAGATGTTCGGTGGGGTGGTGTTGATCTTGATCGGGGTGAAGATGCTGGTGATGTAAACACCCAGGACCGTTCGTCCTGAGTAGGCGATAGCCGTATCGAAGGATGAGCAAACTTCAAATTCAACAACAACTTCGTCGGGGGTTGCCCGACGGCTTTGAATTTGATTCCATTCGGCGCAATGCCCGTTGGTTATTGCGCCCTACGCTTGCTTAAATCAAAGCACGCGGCTGTAGCCGCAGTGTGAAAGCTGCAACATGCGAAGTAACGGATAGTTTTCAGATATGGCGCTACGACAAGCAACGCCACATTCAATAACCTTTGAACGAATCTCGGCGACAAGCTCATCAATAGATAGGATTTGACCTCCAGCGATGAGGTCGCGCCCTTTGGGATGAGAGGGAAATACAGCTATTTGGCGCAATAATGTTTCCGGTGGTAGCCAAGAAAATACTTCTGAGAAAATCAATTTCCTTGCTGCATCGAATTTCTTCGCATATCTGGCCTCACGAATATCCCACGTATGAGCATCAACTGAAGGTTCGTAATGAACGAGGTCTCCGGTATGCGGGTTATAGCCGATGACATCAAGCTCCATTCCCCATCCGCCATGTTTCAGTCTTCCCACCTTGGTATTCCGGCGCACCAAGTAGCCCTGCCAATCGAGATATTCAACGATGAGGGATTCAAGGTGAGACATAAGGTGCTTACTTCAACCCCAACACATCCTGCATGTCATACATCCCCGCCTGATTGGCCTTCAGGAAACGCGCCGCACGCAGTGCACCGATGGCGAACGTCGCACGACTGCTGGCCTTGTGGGTGATCTCGATGCGCTCGCCGATACCCGCATACAACACGGTATGGTCGCCGACGATGTCGCCGCCGCGCACGGTGGCGAAGCCGATGGTGGAGGGATCGCGTTCACCGGTGACGCCTTCGCGGCCGTACACGGCACACTTCTCCAGATCACGACCCAGCGTGCGTGCAACGACTTCGCCCATGCCGAGTGCGGTGCCGGAGGGGGCATCGACTTTATGACGATGATGCGCTTCGATGATCTCGATGTCGTAACCTTCGCTGAGCACGCGCGAGGCGGTCTCCAACAACTTGAACACGAGGTTCACGCCAACGCTCATGTTGGGGGCGAACACGATGCCAATGTCTTGTGCGGCGGCACCGAGCGCGGCTTTCTGCTGCGCGTTGAGGCCGGTGGTGCCGATCACCATGCCGACACCGAGTTTGCGGCAGATCTCCAGATGCTGCATGGTGCCTTCGGGGCGAGTGAAATCGATCAGCGCATCCGCGCCTTTCAGTGCGCCCTCGATGTCGTCGGTGATCTTCACGCCATCGGCGACGGTGTTGCCGATGAAGGCGCTGCCTGCGTGTTCCAGTGCGGCGTGCAGACGCAGATCGTCGGCCTGCGCCACGCAGTCCAGCAACACTTTACCCATGCGTCCGCCGCTGCCGGCGATGGCGACTTTAATCTTCATTCTTCATCTCCTGAATGGGAACGGCAGAAGGCAACAGCGGCGTGGCATCGTCGATGCGCGCCAGCACGCCGTTCTCGAAATACAACGTCAGGCGCTGGTTCGCTTCCACCTTGCCTTTTTTCTCGAGCCGGTACAGGTAATCCCAGCGGCCGGCATGGTAGGTATCGGCGATCAGCGGCGCGCCCAGCACCGACTTCACCTGCGCTTCGCTCATACCGAGCTTGATGCGCGCGCGCATGTCCTGCGTGATGAGGTTGCCCTGACGGATCTCGATCTTGTGCGGCGTGAAGGTCGGCAGGTAGTTGGAGAAATTGCTGCACGATGCGAGCAGCAATGAGATCGGGATCAGGACGATGCGCATGGATATGGTTCGGGTCGGGTACTTGAGAACAGGCGGCATGATACCGCAAGTCACGCCCTCCCCCCAGCCTCGGAAGGAACCAGCTAGGCTGCCGCGCCCAGCATCTCGGCAGCGTGTTTGCGGGTGGTGTCGGTAATGGTCGCGCCGCCCAGCATGCGCGCGATCTCGTCGATGCGCCGTGGTGCATCCAGCACCTGGATGCTGCTCAAGGTCTTGCCGCCGTGCGCTTCCTTGCTCACTTGCCACTGGTGGTCTGCCTGCGCCGCCACTTGCGGCAGATGGGTGACGCACAGCACCTGATGACGCTGGCCGAGTTTTTTTAGCAGACTACCGACGATCTCGGCCACACGTCCGCCGATGCCACTGTCCACTTCGTCGAAGATCAGCGTGGGCACGCTGGCGGCACGGCTGGCCGCTACCTGGATGGCGAGACTGATGCGCGACAACTCGCCGCCCGAGGCGACCTTGGCCAGACTGCGCAGCGGCGAGCCGGGGTTGGCCGACACTTGCAGCTCCACGCTCTCCAGTCCGTGCGCGTTGCCTTCCGTCAGCGGCAACAAAGCTACGGCGAACTGGCCACCCTGCATCGCCAGCGTCTGCATGGCAGTGGTGATCTCGTCGGACAGGGCTTGCGCCGCTTTGCCGCGCGCGGCACTCAATTTCTTAGCGGCCGCCAAATAACTCTGCTGCGCGGCTTCATCCTGCTTGGCGAGCACGTCCAGATCGGCGCTGCCGCCCAGCTCTTCCAAACGTTGCGTGAACTCTTGCAGTTTCTGCGGCAGCTGCTCGGGCTTCACGCGATATTTACGCGCGGCTTCCATCACATCGGCGATGCGCTGTTCCTGCTGGCGCATGCGTTCGGGATCGGCATCCAGTCGTTCCTGATAATGGCGCAGTGCATACACCGCTTCCTGCAATTCGTTCTGCGCGCTCTCCAGCATGGTGAGCG
Organism: Pseudomonadota bacterium; assembly: GCA_043827165.1. Lineage (GTDB taxonomy): Bacteria > Pseudomonadota > Gammaproteobacteria > Burkholderiales > Gallionellaceae > Sideroxyarcus. The sequence continues at coordinate 120,981 of JBDRPJ010000001.1, read as the reverse complement.
TATCTTGCAGACCGGCATCGAACTCCAGCCCGGCGCGCATGCGCGATGTCAGCGCATTGAGTTGCGCCAGACAGGCGGTGTCGGATTCGCTCAGCACATCGACACCGAACTGCGCGGTCTCGATCAGACTCGCGGCATGCGACAGGCGCGCATGCTCGGCCTGCAATTCATGCCATTCCGTTTCGCTGAAGTTCAATGTCTCCAGTTCGTTCTGCTGGAAGGCGAGCAGTTCACGTTCGGCGGCGACGGACTCGGCATTCTGTTCCTGTTGCACACGGCGGCGGTGGATGGCCTGCCATGCTTTCCATGCGGCGGCGACAGCGTCGGCTTGTTCGGTCAAGCCGGCCTGACTGTCCAGCAGCTCGCGCTGCGCGTCAGCGCGCAACAGCGACTGGTGCGCATGCTGGCCGTGGATGTCGAGCAGCATCGCACCGGCTTCGCGCATCTGCTGCTGGGTGGCGCTGCCGCCGTTGATGAAGCCGCGCGAACGACCGCCCGCATCCAGTGTGCGTCGCAGCAGACATATCCCGTCGTCGCCTTCCAGTTCCTGTTCGCGCAGCCAGGCTTGCAGTTGCGGCAAGTCGGCGATATCGAATTCGGCGCTGATGTCTGCCTTGTCGCAACCGGCCCGTACCATGGCGCTGTCGGCGCGCTCGCCCAGCGCCAGCGACAGCGCATCGATGAGAATGGACTTCCCCGCGCCGGTCTCGCCGGTGAGCGCGGTGAAGCCGGAGGAGAAGTCGAGTTCGAGCGTGTCGACGATGACGAAGTCGCGGATGAGCAGGTGTTTCAGCATGTTCTTTTTATTAGAGTGTCTGCGTCCAAAGCAACTTCTCGCGCAGCGTGTGATAGTAGCTGTGGCCTTCGGGGTGCAACAGCAGCACCGGCTGGTGATAGCGCGACACGATGACCTTGTCATGCAGTTGCAAGTCGACATGCGAGTGGCTGTCGTAACGCACATGGATGTCGCCGTTGCGGTGCATCAGCAGCTCCATCACGGAAGAACCTTTCACCACCAGCGGACGGTTGCTCAGCGAATGCGGACACACCGGCACCAGCTCCAGCACGTCCAGCGAAGGATGCAGGATGGGTCCGCCGGACGACAGCGCGTAGGCGGTGGAGCCCGTGGGCGTGGAGATGATCAGACCGTCGGCGCGCTGGTTGTACAGATACTCGCCGTCGATGCGCACTTCGAATTCGACCATGCTGCTGACGTTGCTGCGGTGCACCACCACCTCATTGAAGGCCAGCCCGTGGAACACCTCGCGCTTGTCGCGCACCACGGCGGCCTGCAACAGCAGCCGCTCCTCGGAGACGTATTTCCCCTTCAGCATGGCCGACAGGGTCTTTTTCATCGTCTCCAGAGACAGATCGGTGAGGAAGCCGATGCGCCCCTGATTGACACCGATCAGCGGGATGTGATGCGGTGCCAGCGTGCGGGCGATGTTGAGCAAAGTGCCGTCGCCGCCCAGCACCACGGCCAGATCGATCTTCCCGCCCATCTCTTCCAGCGGCAACGCCGGATAGGGCGAATCCTTGGCGTTCTCTGCCGTCAGACTGTCAATCACCACCTCATAGCCCTGTGCAGCAAGGAATTCCGCCAGCGAAAGGACAGGCACGACGATCTCCGGCGTCTTGTATTTGCCGATGATCGCGATAGTTTTGAAGGGGGAGCTCATGGGGCGCGATTAAACCACATCGGTGATGACATGAACATGCGCCCTCCCGCATGCCCCCTGCTAGAATGACCGCCATGCTCAACGATCGCGCACAGATACTGCTGAAGACACTGGTGGAACGCTATGTAAGTGACGGCCAACCGGTCGGATCGCGCGCTTTGCAGCAGTTCTCCGGGCTGGAAGTCAGCCCGGCCACCATCCGTAATGTGATGGCCGATCTGGAATCCATAGGACTGGTCGCCAGCCCGCACACTTCGGCCGGACGCATCCCCACCGAGCTCGGCTATCGCATGTTCATCGACCGGTTGATGGTGGTGCAGCCGCTGTCCGAGTCGCGCGTGCTGCAACTGGAAAGCCAGTTGCAGCCGAACAATCCGTCGCGCCTGCTGGCGCAGGCCTCCAATCTGCTGTCCGAGCTGACCCACTTCGCGGGCGTTGTCGCCACGCCCAAGCGCAGCGCGATCAAAGTGCGCCAGATCGAATTCCTGCGCCTGTCCGAGAAGCGCGTACTGCTGATCATCGTGATGCCTGACGGCGAGGTGGAGAACCGTGTGCTGGTGACGCCCAAGGATTACAGCCAGTCGCAGCTGACCGAGGCCGGCAACTTCCTCAGCCAGCACTACGCCGACCTGGCGTTCGGCGACATCCACCAGCGCATGCAAAGCGAGCTGCGCCAACTGCAGCACGACATGACCGCGCTGATGAGCGCGGCGATGGCGGCCAGCGACGAAGCCGTGGCACGCAAGAGCGAGGATTACGTGATCAGCGGCGAACGCAAGCTGCTGCACGTGAACGACCTCTCCACCAACATGGAACAGTTGCGCAAACTGTTCAACGTGTTCGAACAGAAGACCGAGCTGCTGCATCTGCTGGATGCGGGACGGCACGCGCAGGGCGTGCACATCTTCGTCGGCAACGAATCCGGATTGGCGGGGCTGGACGAATGCAGCGTGGTCAGCGCGCCCTACACGGCAGACGGCCAGATCGTCGGCACGCTGGCCGTGGTCGGCCCGAAACGCATGAACTACGAACGCGTGGTGCCCATAGTGGACATCACCGCCAAGCTATTGAGCAACGCGCTCTCCCAACATTGAGATCGACATGAGTTATCAGACAGAACCCCGCTTTGAACATGGCACGCCCGAAAAGACCGGCATCCTGCTGATCAACCTCGGCACGCCCGATGCGCCGACCGCGCAGGCCGTGCGCCCTTACCTCAAGGAATTCCTCGGCGATCCGCGCGTGGTGGAGATCCCACGTCTGGTGTGGTGTCTGATCCTGAACGGCATCATCCTCAACGTGCGCCCGAAAAAGTCCGCCGCCAAATACGCATCGGTATGGATGAAGGAAGGTTCGCCGCTGCGCGTATACACCGAGAAGCAGGCGGTGCTGTTGCAGGGTTACCTGAGCCAGAGAACCAAAGCGCCGTTCGCGGTCGAATACGCCATGCGCTATGGCAAGCCGTCCATCCCGTCCGCACTGCGCAAGCTGAAAGCACAGAACTGCCAGCGCATCCTGATCGTGCCCATGTATCCGCAGTACGCGGCCAGCACCACGGCCACGGCAACCGATATCGTGTTCCGCGAATTGCAGCAGATGCGCAACACACCTGCCATCCGCACCATCAAGCATTTCCACGACGATGCGGGTTACATCAAAGCACTCGCCGCCAACATCAACGAATACTGGATGAAGAACGGGCGGCCCGAGAAATTGCTGATGAGTTTCCACGGCCTGCCCAAATACACGCTAGAGAAAGGCGACCCGTATCACTGCGAATGCCTGAAGACCGGACGCTTGCTGGCCGAGGCACTCGGCCTCGGGAAAGAGCAATACGCGGTCACTTTCCAGTCGCGTTTCGGCAAAGCCGAATGGATACAACCCTACACCAGCGCCACACTCAAACAATGGGGCGCAGAAAAGCTCAAACGCGTGGATGTGGTGTGTCCCGGTTTCGTGGCGGATTGTCTGGAGACGCTGGAAGAGATCGCCATGGAAGGCAAAGAAGAGTTCCAGCATGCGGGCGGCGGTGACTATCACTACATCCCCTGCCTCAATGCACGTGACGACTGGATGCATGCACTGACCGATCTGGTGATGGACAATCTGCAAGGCTGGCTGATCACGCCAGATGCGGCAGAGCTGGAACGCTCCCGGACACTCGCCCAAGCAAAGGGCGCGTCCCGCTAAGCCACGTCAGACCGGGGTGATTCGCTCCGCTTCGAGTTGGATCATGTAGCGCTGGATCACATTGGTCACGCCGCGGCTCAAGCCGACGAATTCCATGCCGATGCGATGGATCTGCTCGCCGCTCTTGGTCGAAGTCGACTGCCAGATGCCGCACACACGCAGACTCATGGGCACCCGCCCGATCTCGGGAAAATCAATACTGCAACCTTCCAGTATCGCCCCCTGCACAAAGATGTCATTAGCAGGACCACGATAGGTGACACCGATACCGCCCGCGCTCATATCGACCAGCGCCACTTCGATGACGCTCTCTTCGCCGGTCGGTATCCGGCACATCAGCGCGTTGCTGCCCTGCGGCGTGTACAGGCGGAAATATTCGCGGCGCTGGATGCGCTCGATCACAGATGGCACATGCAACGAGAATGCCAGACCATCTCGTGCGGTCACCAGTTGCAGGTGGGTGGAATGCCAGCGCACCTTGATCTCGGACTGCGTCTCGAACGACACCAGCTTGCTATCGGTGATCCGCTGATTGACCGCGTCGTCCGAGCTCACATCGATACACACGAACTTGCGGTCACCGCTGACATACAGCACGGTGGTCACCAGCGCATCACCTTCGTGCGTCGTCAGGTTGAGCAATACTCGGTGTTTGGCCAGTTCGTTCAGAACGTGCACGATCTCCACATGATTGTGGATGGCGAATTGCGGATTGATTTCGTGGTGCGTCATGAAGCGGATTCGGTGCGTGGATTTATATTTAGTGATCTGGCTCAGGGCAGCATTTTACACAGAGTCTCGACGACCTCTAGCGCCCCGTTGTTTTGGGGTGAGGCCGGTCGCGAACCGCCCCATATCGCCTCCAGCGTGTCGCCCATCATGCCATCCTGCAATCGGCCGGCATCGACCTCTATCGCGACACCGTTCTGCTGCAGCCAATCCACCAGCCAGGGCGCTTCGGGCCAATCGCCACGCGGCACATACATGACCGGCACGCCAGCACAGGCCGCTTCTGCAAAAGTGCCGTAACCCGGCTTGGTCAATATCGCATCGCAAGAAGCAAGCACATCCCGAAAATCCAAATCCAGCGATTCAATGGACGATACATCATCGCGTTGCACACCCCATGACTCGGGAACCAGCCAGCGCACGCCAGGGATACCAGGCCAGCTTTCCATAGCCAAACGATATGAGATGCCGCCCATCGCCACTAGCACCAGCTTGTCTCGTGCGGATGCGCCGCAGCGCTCGCGTACCAGTTGGCGATGCGGTTCGCCGACTTGCGCAACGCAGGACAGCTTGCGCGTGTTGCGCAGATCGCTCATCGGCATGGCCGGACTGAGTTTCAGGAAAACTTCGGCACTGTTGTATGCAGCCAGCATCTGCGCATGGATGGCCGCTGCCTCTTCATCTTTCTGTGCATAGTGCCTGTAAATGTCAGCCCAGTTGAGGCAACACATCGCCACGGCAGGGATGCCCGCCTCCTTGGCCGCAGCCAGTGAAAGATAGGGCACATTCGCCAGCAGCAGATCGGCCTGCAGCGCGCGCATCGCCTCCGCTGCCGTCTCCACCTTTTGCGCCCAATCGGCATGATAGTCGCGATAGGCCGCCAGACTGCGCGGCACATCCACGCGAACGGCATCGAACATGGCCATGCCAAAATCCAGCGCGATGTGATGGTGCTCGAACGGAACGTGGATGCGTTGCTTGAGGTATTCCGTCGGTACGTGCGAACGGACGGTGATGCGCAGTTCCGGCCGACGTTGCGCCAACAGGTTCAGTACCGGCGCCGTCTGGGCGATATGGCCGTAACCGTGCGCGGTGATATCGACCAGCAAGTGCCTCAATTGTCTTCGTGCTCGTAAAGCTTGAAGTTGTTGCGGCCGCTCTCCTTGGCCAGATACATCGCCCGGTCGGCGCACTTGATCAGCGACTGTTCGTCGTCCGCATCGTCCGGATACATGGCCGCGCCGATGCTGAAACTGACCGTGCGCGACACGTCGCCGAGTAGATGCGGCCGCGACATCGTATCCATGATTTTGTCCGCGATACGGGTCAGCTCGATGTTCGAGTCGATCTCTTCGATCAGGATGAGGAACTCGTCGCCGCCCTGGCGGCAAATGGTGTCCGAAGCGCGCACACAATCCCGCAATCTTTCCGCGACCGACTGCAGCAACTGGTCGCCCGCCAGATGGCCGAGAGTGTCATTGACCTCCTTGAACTTGTCCAGATCGAGGAACATCAGACCGACCTTGTATTTGTTGCGGTCTGCCAGCAGCAAGGCGCGGCGCAGACGGTCGCCGAACAGGGCCCGGTTGGGCAGCTTGGTCAGTGAGTCGTAGTGCGCAAGAAACTCGATGCGTTTCTCGGCCTCCTTGCGTTTGGTGATGTCGGAGAAGGACGAGATGTAGTTGATGACATCGCCCTTGGGGTTCTTCACCGCCGCGATGGACAGCCACTCCGGATATATCTCGCCGTTCTTGCGCCGGTTCCATATTTCGCCGGACCACTTGCCGGTGATCTCGATCGTCCCCCACATCAGCGCATAGAACTCATGCGTCTGCTTGCCGGAGCTGAGTATCTTGGGATTCTTGCCCAGCACCTCGGCCTGCGAATATTGGGTGATGTGCTCGAAGGCTGGATTGACGGTCAGGATGTTGCGATCCGCGTCGGTGATGATGATCGCCTCCCCGCTGTTCTCGAACATCTTGGCGAACAGTTGCAAACGGTCTGTCGCCTGCTCCAGATTCTGGACCAGCAGATTGAAGCTCTTCGCCATCTCACCGATGTCGGGATTGGTCGCATCGACCTCCGCCCGGCGCGACAGATCCATGTCTCGCTCGATCCCGGCCATCGCCTGCTGCAGCTTCTTCACTGGACGGGTGATATTGCGCACGATAACGTGACGCACGAACAGCGTGATCAGCAACAGCAGCAGCAGTTGCACCGCCAGATGACCGACCCATAAGCGATCCTTGATCTCTTCCAGTTGGCGCTGCCCGACTGACAGATCGATGGTCACGCTGGCAGCGCCGTTCACACCACCGAGTTCGGTATGATGGCAACTCAAACAGTTCGTGCCACGGAAGTTCTCGCTGGCGATGAAAGGCATCACCACCCTCATCAGCGGCCGCCCGTCCTTGCCCTGTACGCGCCGGAACAACAGCTTTCCGGTCGCCAGCACTTGCCGGTCCATCTCATCACGCGGCTGCTCTTCGGGCAGGCCGGGACCATATTGTTCGATCACCGCCTGACCACGGATCATGCGCACTTCAACGATGCCCTGAGACTTGGACATTTTCTCCACGAACAGGCGACGGTTATCCGGGTTGGATATCTCCCCGGTCAGCATCATCATGTTCATGCCGTTGATCAGGCCATCGGCCGCTTCTTCCGCCCGCAATTCGGCTGAACGGTCGATCTGCAACTCGAACTGATCGACCACCCATCCCATCAGGACGAAGAATAGTATGAGCAAAGCCCCCTGGATCAGAATGTGCAGTTTTTCCTGCACCCCGATAGCACGCCAAATCTTTCGTGCAGCCTGCATGGAACTCCCTCCCGTGATACGCCGTACTTGATGAAACGCCAGCGGTTCCCTCGCTCTGAACTTCCGAGCGGAGCACCTGCCGGCGCTTCCTTATAGTTTTATGAAATGCTCGCGGTAATGCTTCATCTCTTCGATGGATTCATAGATATCGGCCAGCGCTTCATGCTTGCCGTGCTTCTTGATGCCGCTGGCCACTTCCGGCTTCCAGCGCCGCGCCAGCTCCTTGAGCGTACTCACGTCCAGATTGCGGTAGTGGAAGTAGTCTTCCAGCTTGGGCATCCAGCGTGCCATAAAACGTCGGTCCTGACAGATGGAATTGCCGCACATCGGAGAGGTGCGCGCCGGCACATACTCTTTCAGAAATTCCAGCATCTGCGCTTCCACTGTCGCCTCGTCCAGTGTCGATGCCTTGACCCTGTCGATCAGGCCGGATTTGCCGTGCGTGGATTTGTTCCAGTTGTCCATGCCGTCCAGCACCAGATCGGACTGGTGCACCACCAGCGTCGGCGCTTCGGCGACTGTATTCAGATCGCCGTCGGTGACCACCATAGCGATCTCGATGATGCGGTCCGTGTCGGGGAAAAGGCCGGTCATCTCCATATCCAGCCAGACGAGGTTGTTTTGGTTTTGTGCCATAATCCACCGCAGATTCGTTATTGAAATTGCGGCGATTGTCGCACAGCCCGGCCTTCCTAACCATGCTCCCCAGCCAATTCTCCGCCATCTTCGTTTCACTGCTGCTAACCAATGTCGTCGTCAAGGCTTGGCTGGCATGGCGGCAGCTCGACCATGTCGCCTCGCACCGCGCGGAAGTCCCCCTAGTCTTCCGTGAACAGATCGGCATCGCCGCCCATCACAAAGCCGCCGACTACACCCGCACACTGGTGCGCTTCGGCCTGATCGGCGTGTTGTTCGATGCCGCACTGCTGCTAGTCTTCACGGTAGGCGGCGGCATCCAGACCCTGCACGAGCTGATCGCGCCGCTGTTCGACAGCCAACTGTTGTCGGGTGCACTGCTCATCGTCGCGGTATTGATGCTGCAATCCTTGCTGGAAACGCCGCTCGACCTGTACCGCACCTTCAACATCGAAGCGCGCTTCGGCTTCAACAAGATGACGCTCAAGCTCTACCTCAGCGACATGCTCAAGCAATTGCTGCTCGGTGCCGCATTTGGCCTGCCGCTGCTGTTCGCCGTGTTGTGGCTGATGGACGGCATGGGGGAATACTGGTGGCTGTATGTGTGGAGCGTGTGGGTGGTGTTCAACCTGTTCCTGCTGTTCATCTACCCCAGCTACATCGCGCCGCTGTTCAACAAGTTTGAACCGCTGGCAGATGAGGAGACCAGAACGCGCATCGAAGCGCTGCTGCACCGTTGCGGCTTCTCGGCAAGCGGCCTGTTCGTGATGGACGGCAGCAAGCGAAGCACACACGGCAATGCTTACTTCACCGGCTTCGGCAAGACCAAGCGCATCGTGTTCTTTGACACCCTGCTGCAGCGCCTCACGCCGGCCGAGATGGATGCCGTGCTGGCGCACGAACTCGGCCACTTCAAACGCCGCCATGTGCTGCAGCGCATCGTCGTCACCTTCGCCGTCAGCCTCGCCTTCCTGTGGGGACTGGCGCAGCTCATGCAGACCGAATGGTTCTACGCCGGGCTGGGCGTCGCTACGCAATCGACCGCCACCGCCCTGCTGCTGTTCTTCATGGCATTACCGGTGTTCACCTTCATCCTGCACCCGCTCACCTCGTTCTGGTCGCGCAAGCATGAATATGAAGCCGATGCCTACGCCGCCGCACAGACCGATGCCAAAGACCTCGTGAGCGCACTGGTCAAGCTGTATCAGGACAACGCCAAGACCCTGACACCCGATCCGGTGTACGCTGCGTTCTACGAATCGCATCCGCCCGCGCCGATGCGCATCGCCCACCTGCAAAAACTGGGAGTCGCCAAATGAAAAAGACACTATTCCTGATCATGTTCCTCTCGCTGAATGCACAAGCGACACCGTTCGCCAACGGCGATGCCAAGCGCGGTGAGGATTTGTTCAAGAAGTACGAATGCAGCAGCTGCCACGAAGCGCGCGTTGGCGGCGACGGCAGCGCCATCTTCACTCGCGCGGACCGCACCGTGCGTTCGGCGGATAACCTCATCGTACAGATGGAGCGCTGCTCCGGCGCCATAGGCAAGCAGCTCAGCGCACAGGAGAAACAAGACCTCGCAGCATGGCTGAACCAGCGCTACTACCACTTCAAGTGAGGTTCGATATGACAAGCGACCTGCTGCGCCAACACTGCCAAGCCTGCAAAACGGGCGATTCCGCGCTGAGCGCGAACGAGGTTGCCCAATTGCTCGAACGGCTGGATGGCTGGGCACTCAACGGGCTACGCATCAGCAAGACTTACGCGTTCAAGGACTATTACCAGACCATCGCCTTCGTCAACGCGATAGCCTGGATGACACATCGCGAAGACCATCACCCCGACCTGCAAGTCGGCTACAACCGCTGCACGGTGGAATATTCCACGCACTCGGTCGGCGGTCTGTCCACAAACGATTTCATCTGCGCCGCGAAAGTCGACGCGCTGTACCAATCTTGAGCGCAAGTTTGCACGGACGCATCATCGCCGCATACGGCAGACACTATCTGGCCGAGACGCCGGAAGGCGAAGTCGTCGAATGCGTGCCGCGCGGCAAGAAGAGCGATATCGCCTGCGGCGACATGATCGAATTCCAGCGCACCGGCACCGATCAGGGCGTGGTCGAACGCATCTCGCCGCGCCGCAGCCTGCTCTACCGCTCCGACGCCTACAAGCAGAAACTCATCGCCGCCAACGTCACGCAACTCATCATCGTCGTCGCCAGCGAACCCTCCTTCAACGACGAACTGCTGGCACGCTGCCTGCTCGCCGGACACGAACAGCATCTGGAAATGCTCATCGTACTGAACAAGAGCGACCTGCCGCAGGTCAGCGCCGCGCGCGCGCAACTCGCGCCGTATGCAAAGATCGGTTATCGCATGCTGGAGCTCTCCGCCAAACAGAACGTAGAGCCGCTGCTTCCCTACCTGCAAGGACACATCAGCGTGCTGGTCGGACAATCCGGCATGGGCAAATCCACGCTCATCAACGCGCTCATCCCCGAAGCACAAGCCGCCACCCGCGAGATCTCCACCGTGCTCGATTCCGGCAAACACACCACCACCCATGCCCGACTGTATCACCTCAACAAAGATAGCGACCTGATCGACTGCCCCGGCGTGCAACTGTTCGGCCTGCACCACCTCGACTTCGCCACACTGGAACGCAACTTCCCCGAATTCCTCCCCTATCTCGGCGAATGCCGCTTCGCCAATTGCAGCCACTCGCACGAACCGGACTGCGCGATACTCAAAGCGACGGACGCAGGCATCATCGACAGAAGAAGGCTGCAACTGTTCCAGCAGATCGCCGGACACTGAGCTGTTGCGCTAATTGATGAATGGATGATTGCTTGGGCTGCATATCGGCCAAAGCCGACCTTCTGCCAAAATTGAAATTTATTCCGCTACACAACGCATAGCAGACACTTGTGTCTAGTGAACAATGGTCGATTCACATAGCCAAATTTAGGTTGTCGCTTTTGAAATCAATCGTCGTATCTCCGGCACACACGAACCACAACCTGTACCAGCCTTGAGGTGCGCTCCGACTTCTTCGACACTGGTCAAACCTTGCGTCTTGATTGCGTTCACTAGCGACTTCTCACCCACGCTAAAGCAGGCACACACAATACGTCCGGTTTCCGATGCTTCTCCTTTGGGGGGACGCGCGGACAGCAACCCCGCCAACTCAGCGGTAGACAGTTCGCGCTTGGCAAACAAACTGCCCAACCACTCACGTTCCGGCAACCTGTGATCGGCAGCGATGAAAAACACACTTTCCAGCCGTCCGTCCTGCACACATGCGGCCCGGTAACGCCCCATCGCCGCATCGTGAAATTCCATCCATTCACCGGCACCTGCTTGAGACGCCCTTGCCCATGCGCGCCAGTCTTCCGGCAGCACGTCACCCGCAAGTTCATGCCGCCAAAAGCCGTCTCCCTGCGAACTGGCGCAATAACCGGTTCCCGACAGCTCCAGACTGTTGCGGCTCAGCACGAATCCTTGCCAGGCGGGCAGATAGGGCTCGACCCGCACAGGCGTATGTTTGGATTCCGGTTGTCCGGAGATCGGGTCGGTGATGGGAGCGACCAGCGCATCCACCCGCGACGATTTTGCATACGTTTCGCTCCAGTGCATGGGTGCGAACACCGAACCGATCCGCTGGTCCTGACTGAGTTGGACCCGGGCCAACATCGAACCATGTCGACTGCTAAGTCGCGCCAGCCCGCCATCCTGCAGCCGACAGGCTTCCGCATCCTGCGCGTGGACCTGCACGAAGGGTTCGAACTGATGCGCATTCAGGCGCGGCACTTTGCCGGTGCGTGTCATGGTGTGCCACTGGTCGCGGATACGGCCGGTGTTCAGTACCAGTGGGAAATCGGCATCGGTCGCGACGGCTGGCAGTCGCGGTGCGATAGCGGTCATGCGCGCCTTGCCGTTGGGCGTATAGAACCTTCCGTCAACGAGCAGGCGCTGTGTTCCATTTGGTGATCGCTCATTGAACGGCCACTGCAGCGGCTGCAATGTGTCGTAGTGCGTATCGTCCAGATCAGCCAATGCACTGATATCGAAGGCGCGCTTGCCCGGATTCTCGAAACCGGACAGACGCGCATGTTCGCGGAATATCTGCGCCGGTCTCGTGTATGCGAACGCAGCGGCGAAACCCATGCGCTGCGCCACATGCGTGATGATCCACCAGTCCGGTCGCGCCTCCCCTGCTGCCGGCAGAAAGGATCGCTGACGCGAGATGCGCCGTTCGGAATTGGTCACTGCACCATCCTTCTCGCCCCAGCCTGCAGCCGGCAACAGTATGTCGGCACAGGCAGTGGTGTCGGTCTGCTGCACGCAATCGGAGACCACCACCAGCTCGCATCCCATCAGGGCGGCGCGCACGCGATCCGCATCCGGCATGCTCACCACCGGATTGGTGCCCATGATCCACACCGCCTTGATCTTGCCATCCGCGATGGCCTGAAATATGTCCACTGCTTTCAGTCCGGGTTTCTGCGCGATGTTCGGCGCATCCCAGAATCGCGCCACCAGATCCACGCTCGCCGCATCGGAAAAATCCATGTGCGCCGCCAACTGATTGGCCAGCCCGCCCACCTCACGTCCGCCCATCGCATTCGGCTGGCCGGTGACCGAGAACGGCCCCATGCCGGGACGGCCGATGCGCCCGGTAGCCAGATGCACATTGATTATCGCGTTGGCCTTGTCCACGCCGCTGGAGGATTGGTTGACGCCCTGTGAGAAGATGGTCACACAACGCTCGGTGCGCGCGAACAGGCGGAAGAATTCTCCGATATCGGTCTCGGCCACGCCGCATGCCTGCGCCACTGCGGGGATCGAAGCGACGGCACGCGCCGCCTCGAAAGCCGCTGCGAATCCTTCCACATGTTGCTCGACATAAGCCAGATTAAGTGCATCCTCGCGCCTCAAGTGATGCAACAGGCCGTTGAACAGGTAGGCATCGCTTCCGGGCGCAATGGCGAGATGCAGGTCGGCGATGTCGCAGGTCGCCGTGCGCCGCGGATCGACCACCACCACGCGCATATCCGGGCGCGATTTTTTCGCCGCGACCAGTCGCTGGTACAGCACCGGATGCGCCCACGCATAATTGGAACCGACGATTACCACCAAGTCAGCGGCCTCGACATCCTCATAACAGACCGGCACCGCATCGGCACCGAAGGCGCGCTTGTGCGCCGCCACCGCCGTGGACATGCACAGGCGCGAGTTGGTGTCGATGTTCGCGCTGCCGATGAAGCCCTTCATCAGTTTGTTGGCAACGTAGTAATCCTCGGTCAGCAACTGCCCCGAGACATAGAACGCCACCGCATTCCGGCCATGCTCAGCGATGACCTTATTGAAGCCATCGGCCACGCGATCCAGCGCCGTCTCCCAGGTGACTTGCGTACCGTCCACAACGGGATGCAGCAGACGCCCTTCGCTGCCCAGCGTCTCGGCCAGCGCGGCGCCCTTGGAACACAAGCGCCCGAAATTGGCTGGATGCAGCGGATCGCCCGACACTTTCACTTCGCCGCTCTCCGCCACCGTGGCCAGCACGCCGCACCCCACGCCGCAATACGGGCAGGTGGTGCGTATGGCCTGCGGCGCAGTCATGCTTTGCATACTCCCGCCTCGGCTTCGAGAAACAGTTCGCCGTGGGCGACGCGCACTTCAAGCCGATGTGCGCATCCAATGTCCGGTGAGATGGCCTCGCCACTCTCCAGATCTATCACCCAGCTGTGCAACGGGCAGGTGACACGCTTGCCATGCACGATGCCTTGCGACAGCGGCCCGCCTTTGTGCGGGCAGCGGTTGTTGAGTGCGAACACCTGATCGTCCACGCTGCGGAACAGCGCGATCTCGCCTGTTGCGGTCTTGACCACCCGCGAACCCTGACGCGGGATGTCTTCCAGATTGCCGACTTGTATCCAGTTCATTCCAGTTCTCCTTATACGATGGTGGCGAGTGCGGTGAACTCATGCGCTTCTTTGCCTTCGGCGCGCTCTTTCCACGGGTCGTCCTGCGAATATTGCTGCGACTTGAGGAAGCGCGCGTACAACTCGGCACGGCCCTCCGCGTCATCGACGATGTGGCGCTTGACGAAAGGCAGGCCGACGCGTTCTATCCACGGTGCGGTGCGGTCCAGGTAATGGGCGTCCTCGCGGTACAGCTGCATGAAGGCGCCGCAATATTCCAGCACCTCGGCTTCACTTGACACCTTGCACAGGAAATCGGTGACGCGCACCTTGACGCCGCCGTTGCCGCCGACATGTATCTCGTAACCCGAGTCCACGCAGACAATGCCGAAATCCTTGATGGTGGCTTCGGCGCAATTGCGCGGGCAGCCGGACACCGCGATCTTGAACTTGTGCGGCGTCCACGAACCCCAGGTCATCTGCTCGACCTTGATGCCCAGCCCGGTCGAATCCTGCGTGCCGAAGCGGCACCACTCCGAACCGACGCAGGTCTTCACCGTGCGCAGCGATTTGCCGTAGGCATGGCCGGAGACGAAACCCGCCTCGACCAGCTCGGCCCACATCTTGGGCAGATTCTCCTTGGTGATGCCGTACAGGCCAATACGCTGTCCACCGGTAATGTGCACGGTGGGCACTTCATGACGCTCGGCGATCTCGGCGATGGCGCGCAACTGCGCAGGCGAAGTGACGCCGCCCCAGATGCGCGGGATCACCGAATAGGTGCCGTCTTTCTGGATATTGGCATGCACGCGCTCGTTGATGAAACGCGAGCGGCTATCGTCCACATACTCGCCCGGCCAGGCGGCCAGCAGATAATAGTTGAGCGCGGGGCGGCAGACATGGCAGCCGTCCGCAGTCTTCCACTCCAGCGCTTTCATTACTTCGGGGATGGTCTTCAGGCTACGCTCGCGTATAGTTTTGTGCATATCCTGATGCGCGTATTCGGTGCAGCCGCAGATCGGCTTCTTACTCGGCTTGGCGGAATAATCGCCGCCCACGGTGTTCGCCAGGATTGCCTCCACCAGCCCGGTGCACGAACCGCACGAGGCTGAAGCCTTGGTATGGGCGCGCACCTCGTCCAGCGTGAACAGCTTCTTGTCTATGATGGTGTTGACGATGGTGCCCTTGCATACGCCGTTGCAGCCGCAGATCTCGGCCGTGTCCGGCATATCCATCACGCCAGCCTTGGCGCCGTGGCCGGAATCGCCGAGGTGCATCTGGCCGAACAGCAGGTGCTCGCGCATCTCCGACACATCGGTGCCGTCGCGCATCATTTGGAAATACCAGGGACCGTCCACTGTGTCGCCGTACATCACCGCACCGCGCAGTTTGTTGTCGCGCAGCACCAGTTTCTTGTACACGCCGCGCGCCGCATCCTGCAGCAACAACTCGTCATCCCCCGCCACCGGATTGAAATCGCCAGCCGAGAACAGGTCGATACCGGTCACCTTGAGTTTGGTCGAGACGGACGAGCCTTCGTAGCGCATCCGGCCGTATTGCGCGAGGTGGTTCGCTGCCACCTTGGCCTGCTCGAACAGCGGCGCGACCAGGCCGTAGGTCTGGCCGCGATGCTGCACGCATTCGCCCACCGAGTAGATCTTCGGGTCGTAGGTCTGCATGGTGTCGCTCACCATGATGCCGCGCTCGCAATGGATGCCGGCCGACTTGGCCAGCGCGATGTTGGGGCGGATACCCGCCGACATCACGACCAGGTCGGCCGCGATCTCTTCACCGTCCTTGAAACGCAGTCCGGTGACCGCCGTCTCGCCGAGAATGGCGTCGGTCTGGCGCGACAGATAGAACTTCAGGCCGCGTTTCTCCAGCGCCTCTTTCAGTAGCCCGCCGCCGACCTTGTCCAGCTGGCGCTCCATCGGCCATTCGCACAGATGCACCACGGACACCTGCATGCCGCGCAGCGACAGACCGTTCGCCGCTTCCAGCCCGAGCAGGCCGCCGCCGATCACCACGGCGCGCTTGCCCGGCTGCGCTGCTGCCAGCATCTGCTCCACATCGGCGATGCTGCGATAGCCGATCACGCCGGGCAGATCGATGCCGGGGACCGGCAGCATGATGGGATTGGAACCGGTGGCGATCAGCAGGCGATCGTAGGGCACGACGATGCCGTCATCCGTTTCCACCGTGCAGCGCATGCGGTCGATCTTCGTCACCGTCTTGCCCGTGTGCAGGGTGATATGGTTCTCCTCGTACCAGCTCCAGTCGTTCAGTACGGTGTCCTGGAACGGCATCTCGCCGGACAGCACGGGCGAGAGCAGGATGCGGTTGTAGTTGGGCTGCGGCTCGGCACCGAACACGGTGATGTTGAATTCATCCGCCGACATCTTGAGCAATTCCTCGATGGTGCGTATGCCCGCCATGCCGTTGCCGACCACCACCAGCCGCTTCTTTTCTTGTTCCATCTTGCACTCCTCTCAATAAAAAAACGTCGTCCGATCCCTACCCGTCCGGGTGGGCCGAAACGACGCCTTTGTCGTTATTACCTGCCGGATCGCGCCCGCCGTTGGGTGCGATCCTTCGCCTGCCGTACTGCCGTTCAATTCAACCGTTCCGCTGCGACGCACTACGCCTCGAAGATGGACTTGCGCGAATAGATGCCGATCTCGTCTTCCGCCGCGAGGCGTGCCGACGCGACAGCGGGGACCCGGTTGACCGTGCACATCACATGCCGCGCATCAAGCTCGTAGGCCCAGCGCGCGCCGCGCGCCCGCAAGCTGCCCAGCACCTGCTGCAGCGTGGGGGCCGCATCCCGCACTTCCAGCCGTTCCGAGGTCGTCAGCAGGAACTCGCTGGGACGCCCGATGTACAGGATGTCGACGCAGGTCATGTTCATTCCCATCGCATCAGGCCGCTTTCCTGGCCTGCTTCTGATACAGGAACTCCAGCACCGCGCCGCGCAGGCCGTGGTATCTCGCATCATTGGCCAGCGCCAGACGGTCGCGCGGTTTGGGCAGATCGACCGTCAGTATTTCGCCTATGGTCGCGGCCGGCCCGTTGGTCATCATCACGATGCGGTCGGACAGCAGCACCGCCTCGTCCACATCGTGCGTCACCATCACCACGGTGCTCTTGGTGTCGGCCACGATCTTCATCAACTCATCCTGCAAGTGGGCGCGGGTCAGCGCGTCCAGCGCACCGAACGGTTCGTCCATCAGCAGCACCTTGGGTTGCATGGACAGCGCGCGCGCGATACCGACGCGTTGCTTCATGCCGCC
The DNA here is from genome assembly GCA_043827165.1 of Pseudomonadota bacterium. GTDB lineage: Bacteria > Pseudomonadota > Gammaproteobacteria > Burkholderiales > Gallionellaceae > Sideroxyarcus. Next base: position 103,707 of record JBDRPJ010000001.1, on the reverse strand, counting down.
GGATATCTCGTGCGGCAATTTCTGCGCCGCATGCGACAGGTGCACCAGTTCCAGCGCGTCGTTGGTGCGCTGCGCGAGTTGCGCCTTGCTCTCCGTTTGCCCGAACACGCGCTCGACCGCGAGATGCACGTTCTCGAAACAGGTCAGCCAGGGCAGCAGCGAATGGTTCTGGAACACCACGCCACGATCCGGGCCCGGCCCGGTGATCTCGCGGTTGGCACACAGCATCACCCCCTCGCTGGGCAGCAGCAGCCCGGCGATCAGGTTGAGCAAGGTGGACTTGCCGCAGCCGGAGTGGCCGATCAGCGTGATGAACTCGCCCGGATCGATCTTCAGGTCGATGTCCCTGAGCGCGATGAACGGTCCCTGCTTGGTGCCGAACACCATCTGCACATTCTCGATTTGCACGTATTTTTTCATGGCATCCCCGCTCAGTAACTGAATCGCTTGGCGATCTGGATCAGCATCATCTCCAGCAGTAGGCCGACGATGCCGACCACAAAGATGGCGATGATGATGTGTTCGACGTTCAGGTTGTTCCACTCATCCCACACCCAGAAGCCGATGCCCACGCCGCCGGTCAGCATCTCCGCTGCGACGATCACCAGCCACGCTGTGCCTATGGCCAGACGGATGCCGGTCAGCATGTAGGGCAGCGTTGCGGGCAACAGGATCTTGGCGAACACCTTCCATTCGGACAGGTTCAGCACGCGCGCCACATTGAGGTAATCCTGCGGCAGCTGGCGCACGCCCATCGCGGTGTTGATGATCATCGGCCAGATGCTGGAGATGAAGATCACCCAGATGGCGGCCGGGTTCGATGCGTTGAACACCAGCAGGCCGATTGGCAGCCACGCAAGCGGCGACACCGGCCGCAGCATGCTCACCACCGGCGCGCTCATCTTGTTGAGGAAGTCGACGCGCCCAATCAGGAAGCCCAGCGGTATCCCGACCAGCGCTGCCAGACCGAAGCCGATACCGACACGCCCCAGCGAAGCGAGCACGTTCCAGCCGATGCCCTGGTCGTTCGGTCCGTTTTGGTAGAACGGATCGCTGAACAGGATCACCGCGGAGTCCCAGGTCTTGAGCGGCCCCGGCAGGTTGTCGCCGGTCTGCGCGATCAGGCTCCACACCAGGATGAACACGCCGATGCCGATGGCAGGCGGAAGCAGATGCTCCGCAAAGAAGCTTCTGATCTTCATCATGCCCGCACCTTGAAACTGGCCGCGTACTGCTTGGGATCCTTGCCATCCCATACCTTGCCGTCGATCAGTTTGGAGGAGCGCATCACGTCCTTGGGCACGGCCACCTTGACCTGCGACGCGGCCTGTTTGTACAACTCGATCTTGTTGATCTGCTTGGCGACGCCCAGATAGTCCGGATCATCCTTGAGCAGGCCCCAGCGCTTGTGCTGGGTGAGGAACCACATGCCGTCGGACAGGTAGGGGAACGGCACCTTGCCGTCGTTGAAGAACTTCATGTGGTTGGGGTCGTGCCACTTCTTGCCCAGACCGTCTTCATAGTTGCCCAGGAAGCGCCCCTCGATGACATCGACCGGCGCATTGACGTAGGACTTGGCGGAGATGATCTGCGCCACCTTGGCGCGGTTCGACTCGGCGTCGATGAACTTCGCCGCGTCCAGCATCGCCATGACCAGCGCGCGCGCGGTGTTGGGATATTTCTGCACGAATTCGTCCGTGGCACCCAGCACCTTTTCCGGATGGTCCGGCCAGACATCCTGCGAAGAGGCCACCGAGAAGCTGACGTTGTCGTAGATGCCGCGCGCGTTCCACGGCTCGCCCACGCAGAAGCCGTCCATGCTGCCGACGCGCGCGTTGGCCACCATCTGCGGCGGCGGCACGGTGATGGTCTTCACTTCGGAGATCGGGTTGATGCCGTAGTTCGCCAGCCAGTAGTACAGCCACATGGCGTGCGTGCCGGTCGGGAAGGTGTGGGCGAAAGTGTATTCGCGCGGTTGCGCCTTGATCAGCTTCGCCAGCGAGGGACCGTCGGTGACGCCCTTGTCCTTGAGCTGGTTGGCCAGCGAGATGCCCTGACCGTTGTTGTCTATGGTCATTAGCACGGCCATGTCTTTCTGGTTGCCGCCGATACCCAGATGCACGCCGTACACCATGCCGTACAGGATGTGCGCGGCATGCAATTCGCCGTTGACCACCTTGTCGCGCACCGCCGCCCAAGATGCCTCCTTGGAGGGGACGATCTTGATGCCGTATTTCTCGTCGAACTTCATCAGCGAGGCGATCACCACCGAGGCGCAATCGGTCAACGGGATGAAGCCGACCTTCACCTCCTTCAACTCTGGCGCATCCGAGCCCGCCGCCCAAGCTGCAGAACGTGTTCCCATGGGGACCATGGACATGATCCCCGCCGCACCCAGTACTGCACCTGTCTGTTTCATGAATTCCCTCCGACTATTCTGTTCAGGCGCTTGCGCGCTCGCAACGACCGCTTCCAGTTTTGACTTATCCATCTTCAAATCTCCTTTAGAAAACTTTGTGGCTCGAAAATAAAAAAGGCGTCCGACTGCGCTGTACGCAGTGGGACGCCTTTGTCCTGTGTTGCAAATCCTTCGAATCGCCGTTGATCCGTTGATGTTTTATTATAAGCAACAGCCGTGCCAGCAAATGCTTCTAGCCATTACTCATTGTTATCTATGGAAATATTGTTTTCTCTGCCCTTGTGAGTCTGGGTAGCGGATGCCTCTACCGTCCCATTCTGGTGCGCCACCTATGCCATAACGGTGCGCCTGCTCACTGCATGCCGCCCGTCAGGCACTCAGTTCCTTGGCCAGGATGATCGCGTCGGCGATCTCCGCCATGCGCTTGCCTTTGCTCATCGCCATGCTGCGCATGCGCTTGTAGGCATCCGCCTCGCTGTAGCCGTGATCGGCCATGAGGATGCCTTTGGCACGGTCCACCGTCTTGCGCTCGACCAGTTCGTTCCGCGCTTCCTTCAATTCATCGCGCAGCCGCTTGTGTTCCAAGAAGCGTGCCGCCGCCACATGGATGATCTCGCTCAGATCCTCGCTCTGGATCGTATGAGCCACGTACGCGCTGACCCCAGCACGCATCGCCTCTTGGATGCTCTGCTGATCTTTCTTGCCGCCCAGCACGACTACAGGTTTTTCCAGCGTGGTGGACATCAGGCTGATCTGCTCCAGCGTATCCCGTCCCGGCGCATTCGCATCCACGATGATGACGTCAGCTGCCGCCGCCTGAATCGCGTGCTCGTCCACCTGTTCCCATGCCAGCACACCGGTCACATGGAAATCAGCTAGTTCCAGACTGGCCCTCAACCACGCCGCCCTGTCTTTAATATCATCAATGATTAGAATTCGTTTCAATTTGGCTCCCGGCTCTCATTGAACCGGATTGGAGCAATAAGCGAGCCACCCCAATAGATTCCTAATAGATGAACGTTTATAAGCGCTGCCATGCTATTCATGCTCCATTTGAGGGCCATCAGGCTTCGAAATGGTGCAACGCATTGGAGGAGGAGGTAACGATACTTAATAGATTTCGATTGCGCGCATTCACGCCAGATCTGCCACACCTTTGGCTCGTAAAGATTTCATAGCGGTCATTGGCAGATAGTTAGCTCACTGGCTGCATTGGCCGAAAAACAGAAGGCCTACCCCCCGCTCTCGCAACCCACCGCGAGAGCGAATCAAAAAGTGATTGCCACAACAACATAGGTTGCGATTCAATCCTCCGCGTCCCCCGCCCCCCTGAGCTTGCGATACAAAGTACGCTCACTCACACCCAAACGTTGCGCCAGCGTCTTGCGGTCGCCGGGGAACTGCGCGGCCGCCCAATTCAGATAGCGTTTTTCCAGACTGGCCAGCGGCGCGATCTCGGTCAACGGCTGGCCCTGCGGCATGCCGTGGGATGCGCTCTGCAGGCTATCCAGGTTGAGGTGTTGCGGCAGCAGGGTGTTGCCGTCCAGCATGATCAGCGCGCGCTCCAGGATGTTGCGCAGCTCGCGCACGTTGCCGGGGAAGTCGTGTTGCATCAGCAGCGCCATCGCCTCCGCGCTGATGCCAACCTTTCTGCCGGGCGATAGTTGCGACAGCAGTGATTCCGCCAGCATGGGCAGGTCTTCGTGGCGCTCGCGCAGGGGTGGCAGTTTGATGGGGAATACGTTGATGCGGAAGTACAGGTCCTGACGGAAGGTGCCTTCGCGCACCATCTGCGCCAGATTGCGGTGGGTCGCGGCAACCAGACGGAAGTCGGCACGCAACGGTTCCACACCGCCGATGCGGCGATATGTGCCCGCTTCCATCAGGCGCAACAGTTTGACCTGCAACGACAGCGGGATGTCGCCCACTTCGTCGAGGAACAGCGTGCCGCCGCGCACGGCTTCCACCAGTCCGATCTTGCGGCCGACCGCGCCGGTGAAGGCGCCTTTTTCGTAGCCGAACATCTCGCTCTCGAACAGCGTCTCGGTCAGCCCCGAACATTCCAGCGCGACGAACGGTGCGGCCGCGCGCGGGCTCATGTCGTGGATGGCATGCGCGACCAGTTCCTTGCCAGTGCCCGATTCGCCCAGCAGCAGCACGGAACTCTCGTGCGCGGCCACGCGCTTGGCCAGCTCCAGCATGCGGTTGAACGGGCGCGAGAAGCCGACCATCTTGCGCTCGCTCCCCGCTTCGCCCACATGCCGCAGGAAGTGCATGGTCTCCATGTAATAGCGTGTGCCGCCGCGCGCATTCTTCACCGGCACCATCTCCACTTCCACATGCTCGCGTCCGGCCGAGGTGTGATGCACATGCAGCACGCGGCTGGGTTCGCCGCTGGCCATGGTTTCGCGCAAGGGGCAGTTCTCCCCGACCTGATCGCAGGGTTTGTCGTAGTGATGGGATAGCTGGTAGCAGTAGCGCCCCTCGACCTGTTTGCCCGCGCCAAATTCCTGACGGTAGGCCGCATTGGCCGCGACTATGCGGTACTGCACGTCGAGCAATATCTTGGGCTCGGGGAAGCTGTTCAGCAGCTGCAACGTTTCTGCAGAGATCTTCGCTTTTATGTCATTTGAGGCAGTCATGGCAGGCATGCTATGCCATGTACGACACATCAGGCAAGCAAGCATTCCTTCATTGCGCCCGCCAATAACACGTATCCGCATGAATTAATTGATGATTATCCGATAACCACGCAAGTGGCACGGCGATTGCATTGTTGCTGACGCCGGCCTGCAGTATTCCCCTGTACTGCGGGCACTCCCTGACCGGACGGCTTCGTCCGGCGGCCCTGACCTGTGGCGCGGTGCGCCACAGGATTTTTTTGGCCGGAACAACGGGCGGCAATGGACAAGAAATCGAGGAGCGAAAGATGGCACTGATGATCACCGAGGAATGTATCAACTGCGATGTGTGCGAGCCGGAATGCCCGAATGGCGCGCTCACCCAGGGCGACGATATCTACATCGTCGATCCGGCCCTGTGCACCGAATGCGTGGGCCATTACGCATCGCCGCAATGCATCGAGGTGTGCCCCGTCGATTGCATCGTGCAGGACCCCGCGCACGTAGAGAGTCACGATCAATTGCAGACCAAGTTCGAGAGCTTGCTGGGTAGCGCAGCATGAACGACCTCAGCGAACAGAAACAGATGGGCGAGGTCACCACCCTCTATCACGACCTCAAGACCTGGGAGTTGAACCCCGGGGACCAGACCACCCATGCCAAGCGCATGCCCGGCTTCTTCCGCACGCTGAAGAACTACACGCAATGGGGCTTGTGGCTGCCGTTCTTCCTGCTGCCCTATCTGCGCTGGAACGGCCAGCAGGCCATCCTGTTCGACATCCAGAACCGCCAGTTCCGCTGCTATAACATCACGGTGTTGCCGCAGGACATCTGGATGCTGTCGCTGGTGTTGCTGATCGCGGCGATGACGCTGTTCGCCGTGACCTCGGTGGCCTCGCGCGTGTGGTGCGGCTACTTCTGTTTCCAGACCGCGTGGACCGACTGGTTCACCTGGCTGGAAGAAAAGATCGAGGGCAATCCGACGGCGCGGCGCAAACTGGAACAAGCGCCCTGGAGCTTGGGGAAGCTCAGGAAGAAGATCATCAAACATGCGCTGTGGTTGCTGATCGCACTGCTGACCGGCATCAGCTATTCCATCTGGTTCGTCGATGCCTACGACTACTGGCGCGACCTGCTGCATTTCGATCTGCCCACGGTCGGCTGGGTAGTGCTGGTGCTGTTCATCGCAGGTACTTACATCCTCGCCGGACTGATGCGCGAGCAGACCTGCTTCTGGCTGTGTCCCTATGCCCGTCTGCAGGGTGTGATGACCGACGCACAGACCATATTGCCCGCCTACGACACCAAGCGCGGCGAGCCGCGCAGCAAGCTGCGTCGCAACGGCGAGGTGGTCGCACCGCAGGGCGATTGCATCGACTGCTTCCAGTGCGTGCAAGTGTGCCCGACCGGCGTGGATATCCGCGAAGGCCAGCAGTTCGGCTGCATCACCTGCGGCCTTTGCATCGACGCGTGCGATGCGGTGATGGACAAGATCGACAAGCCGCGCGGCCTGATCCGCTATGCCTCGCTGGATGAGTTGTCCGGCAAACCGGTCAAGCCGCTATACAAGCATCCGCGCACGCTGGTCTATCTGGGCATCATCCTGCTCGCCATCGGCGGCATCGTGTACGGCCTGACCCATCTGGGCTCCATGACGCTGAAAGTGTTGCCGGAGCGGCAGCCATTGTTCGTGCAGATGAGCGACGGATCGATCCAGAACAAATACGCCTTCAAGGTGCTCAACAAGACCGGCCAGGACTTGCATGTAAAAGTCAGCGCCGAGAGCGACATCGCCGGACTGGTGCTCATCGATGCCGAGCGCCAGCCGCTGACCCACCAGCGTCGCGGCACCACCTTCACCGTCTTCCTCAAAGCGCCGGGCTACAACATCACGCAGGCCGTGACACCAGTCAAGTTCCGCGTGGAAGCCGTGGAAGACCCCACCGTCTTCGCCGAGTATTCCAGCAAGTTCAACGCGCCTCCGCGTCGATAGGGACACGGCGGAAGGATCATTCGGGCATCACCCGCGCAAGCAGGTGATGCCCCGATCATTTTCCGGAACGTTTCGCCACATCGCGCAGCAAGGGCAGATACTGTTCCCAATGCGCGACCGGCCCGTGATTGAAGAACACCACGATGCCGTGTTTATCCAGCACATAGGTGGTGGGGAAGACCGGCGCGATATAGCGGTCGTGCACGGTCTTGCCGTCGGCCAGCGACAATTTGTCCGAACTCGAATCCTGCGCGCCCGAGTCATAGAAAGACATGCGCAGTTTCTGCTGTTGCAGCCAGCGCTGCGCAACCGGATAACTTTCGCGTACTTGCAGCATCACCAGACGGATGTCGGAAGACTTGTCGAGTGCCCGCTGCAGTCGCTGCAACTCCGGCATCTCGTGCCGGCAGGGCGGACACCATGATCCCCAGAAATGCAGCACCACCACCTTGCCGCGCAGCGCACCAAGGCTTAATTTTTTGCCCGAAGCATCAGTAAAAGCCAAATCATAGAAACGCTGCCCCAGCTCGTTGCCTGGCGCAGCGCGATCTGCCGCAGCACGCTGCAGATACGGCCCCCACGACTGCGTCCACGCCCGTGCGTCGAACACCACCTTGTCATCCACGGCGTAGAGCTGGCAAGAGCGGCCACTGTCGTTCTCGCAAAGTTGTAGCGCATCTTCGGCAACAGTATCCGCCGCACTCCCCTCGCCCATCCAGAACCACGTGCCGCCCGGCGCGATGGCAAAAGCACGATGCTTCTTCGCCGCGAGGAACGCGCGATAGCCATCCTGCCCGGCGCGGTCGAGATGCGGAACCGCCTCGGCATCCTGCACATCCGCCGCATGACTCCACAACGGAAACAACAGCACGAGCGCCAGACAGCTTGCGCAAAGCGATTCAAAGCAGGGGTTTCTACGTCTCAATATCTCTCCCATGATCGACTCTGACTCACTAGCAGTCTCGATGATCAACTTACTTCAGGAAGCTCAACCGAGCAGATGCGCACCCGTCAGCAGCAACAGCATCAATAGCCAGAACACCAGCGTGCGCCACACCAGTCCGATAGCGCTTTGCATGTGTTCGGTATCGACTTCTTCACCGCTACCCAGATCGGGGCGGTAGACGGGTTGGTCGTCCAGCACCATGGTCTGTCCGAGCTTGATGCCAAGCGCGCCGGCACCGCTGGCCAGCACGATGCCTTCATCCGGCTCGGGCCATTCCGCGGCCTGGGTGCGCCAACTGTAGATGGTGTCCTCGAAATTACCGACGATGGCGAAGCTGCCGGCGGTAAGGCGTATCGGCAGCCATTCGAGTAGACGGCACATCTGCTGCGCGAAAGCACCGAAATCGCCGCCGGCTTCCTGATCCTTCCAGCGCGCGCTAAAGAATGTCGCCAGACGATACAGCATCGCGCCGACCGGCCCCATGCCCAGCATCATGAAGATGACGAACCAGACGATGACACCGAACACATGGCGGTGCGAGGCCAGCAGCGCCTGTTCGATGGTGAGCCGCGCGACTTCCTGCGGGTTGAGTTCGTTGCATGACTTGCCTGTCCATTCGCTGAGCAGCGCGCGCGCCTGATCCAGGTCGTTATCCTGCAGGGCGAGATTGATGTCGGTGAAGTAATGGCTGAACTGGCGAAAACCCATGGTGAGGTAAAGCACCAGTACGCTGAATGCCCAGCCGAATACGGCATGTTTGGATAGCAGGATGCAATAGACCGCCCAGATCAGCAGCAGCGGCAACAGTACGGCGAGCAACCATGCGATACGACCATGCGAGCGTTCACCCGCGTCGAAACGGTCACGAAAATACTGCGCATAGTCGCCCAGCCATGTGAGCAGATACTTGCGCGACGACAGCGGATGGAGCTGTTCCAGCAACAGGGCGGCGATCAGTGACAGCAGGCTCATGGCTCAGATGGGGCATCCGTTTCGAATGTGGGCAAAGATACCACAGCCATGGCTAGAGTTGGGCTGCCTGAAAACACGAAAAAGGCCTGATCCGACTGCTCGAATCAGGCCTGCAAGGGAAGCAACTGCGGAGTTTTGCTATGCGATCATGCCCGCAGCTACGGTGTTGTTGCTAGCCTCGTCGATGACGATGAAGCTGCCGGTGGAACGATCGATGTCGTAGCTATCGAACACCAGCGGCGACTGGATCTTGATCGCCACGCGCGCGATGTCGTTCATGTTCAGTTTCTCGACGGCATGCTGTTCCAGCGTATTCACATCCACACGGTAGTCGAGGCGCGAGAACAGGCACTTCGCCGTGCGCGTGGTGTGCTTGACCAGATACTTGCGATTCTTGTCCAGCGGCGCTTCCGCCAGCCAGCACAGCGTGGCTTCGAATTCCTTCTCCACCTTGGGCGGATGCGCGCTTGTCTTGACGAACATGTCGCCGCGCGAGATGTCGATCTCATCGTTCAATGTGATCGTCACCGATTGCGGCGCGAACGCGGTGGCGAGATTGCCGTCATAGGTGACGATCTCTTTCACCGTGGTGGTGCGCCCGGACGGCAGGATGGTGATCTCGTCGCCCACCGATACTTCGCCCGCCTCGATACGTCCGGCGAAACCTCTGAAGTCGTGATGCTCGTTGGTCTGCGGGCGGCACACCCACTGCACCGGGAAGCGGAAGTCGCTGGTGTTCACATCATGGTCGATCTCGACCTCTTCCAGAAATTCCAGCAACGCCGGTCCTTTATACCAGCTCAGATTCTCGCCACGATCAACCACCATGTCGCCGTTCAGAGCGGACAGCGGGATGCAGTGCACATCATGCAGATCAAGTTGCGCGGCGAAAGCCTTGTACTCGCTCACGATCTCTTCGAAGCGCGCCTGCGAGTAATCCACCATGTCCATCTTGTTCACGGCCAGCACCACGTGCGGCACGTTGAGCAGGCTGGCCAGATAGGAATGGCGCTTGGTCTGCGTCAGCACACCCTTGCGCGCATCGATCAGAATGATGGCGAGGTTGGCACTGGATGCCGCGGTCACCATGTTGCGCGTGTACTGCTCATGCCCGGGCGTATCGCCGATGATGAACTTGCGCTTGGGCGTGGCGAAATAGCGGTAAGCCACGTCGATGGTGATGCCCTGCTCGCGCTCGGCCTGCAAGCCGTCGGTGAGCAGCGACAGGTCGACCGCGGCCATGCCGCGCTTTTCGCTGGTCTTGGAAATGGCCGAGAACTGATCCTCGAAGATGGACTTCGAGTCGTGCAGCAGGCGACCGATCAAAGTGCTCTTGCCGTCGTCAACGGAACCGGCGGTGATGAAACGCAACAATTGTGTGTTCGTATCCATTTTAGAAATAACCTTCTTTTTTTCTCAGTTCCATGGAAGCATCGGAGGTCTGGTCGTCCATGCGTGTCGCGCCGCGTTCGGTGATGCGTGTGGTGGCTGTCTCGGCGATAATCTCGTCCACCGTGCGCGCAGTCGATTCCACCGGCGCGGTACAGGTCATGTCGCCCACGGTGCGGAAGCGCACGGTGGCGACTTCCACTTTTTCACCAGGCGCGGGCTGCACCAGATGCGACACCGGGATCACGTTGCCGCCGCGACGGATCACTTCGCGTTCGTGTGCGAAGTAGATTGGCGGGATATAAAGATTCTCGCGCCCGATGTATTCCCAGATATCCATCTCGGTCCAGTTGCTGATCGGGAACACACGGATGTTCTCGCCCGCGTTCACGCGCGTGTTATAGGTGTCCCACAGTTCCGGGCGCTGATTTTTCGGGTCCCATTGTCCGAACTCGTCGCGGAAGGAGAAGATACGTTCCTTGGCGCGCGCCTTTTCTTCGTCGCGACGTGCACCGCCCAGGCAGGCATCGAAACCGAACTCCGCGATGGTCTCCAGCAACGTCACCGACTGGTACGGGTTGCGCGGCTTGCTCTCGTCCTTGATGACGATGCTGCCGCGCTTGATGGAGTCCTCCAGCGAACGCACGATGAGACGCTCACCCAGATCGCTCGCCAGCTTGTCGCGGCACTCGATCACTTCCGGAAAATTGTGCTCGGTATCGATGTGCACCAACGGAAAGGGGAACTTCGCCGGACGGAACGCCTTCTCCGCCAGACGCAGCATCACGATGGAATCCTTGCCGCCTGAGAACAGTAACGCTGGGTTTTTGCACTCGGCTGCGACCTCGCGCATGATGTGGATGGATTCGCTCTCCAGTGCGTCCAGATGGGTGAAGGTGTGTTTCGTCATATTTTTCTCTACCAGTTTCATGATGTTTCTCTATTCGTGATCAAGCGGTTTCGATCTGTTTCACGCCGGGCCGGGCAGCGATTTCGATGATGCGTGCGCGACTAGCTTGCAACGAGGTGCTACTCACTGCCTGCACGCCGCTGCCGTGCGCGACCTTGTTGCGCTGCCCGACGTGCAATCCGCACTCCTTGCTCTCGGGATCCTCCCACCACCAGCGTCCGGCGCGGATGTCTTCTCCTGGCGTGACGGAACGTGTGCACGGCGCGCAACCGAGGCTGGGGTAGAACTGATCGTGCAGCTTGTTGTAAGGCACATCGTTCTGGCGGATGTAGGCCCACACGTCCTTGTTGCTCCACTCCAGCAGCGGGTTGAATTTCTGCAGGCCGTTGTCCGCATCGAAACTCGATACTTCCAGCGTGCCGCGCGTCACGGCCTGGTCACGGCGCATACCTGTGATCCACGCACCCTTGTCTTTCAGGGCTCGGCGTAATGGCTCCACCTTGCGTGCAAAGCAGCAGCCTTTGCGGTTCTCCACGCTGTCGTAGAAGCCGTTGATGCCGTGCTGCGAAACATACGCCTCGACCAGTTCGCTGTTTGGGAAGTAGACGGCAAGCAGCACGTCGTAACGCTGGCGCACTTCCTGGATCAGGTCGTAGGTCTCTTTCGGCAGGCGGCCGGTATCCAGACTGAACATGGAGATGCCAGGCGCGTGCTTGGCGATGAGGTCGGTCAGCACCATGTCTTCCGCGCCCAGACTGTTGGCGAACACGACCGGCGTGAACTCACTGGCAGCCTGCTTCAGCACGGCCACGGTTGCATCAATCTTTTGTTGTAGATCACTCATCATGCGACTCCTCTTGCCACGCGATTGAACAATGGCGTTTCGATATCCACCGACGCCTGGTATTTCACTGAGAAAGTTTCGAAGCCGGACAGCGCCCGCTGCAGATCCTGATCCGCGCGCATGGCAAAACTGTCGAAACCCACGCGCTTCAAATAGAACAACTGGTCCTGCAACACATCGCCCATGGCGCGCAGTTCGCCGCGATAGCCATATTGCTTACGCAAGCGATACGCCAGCGTGTAGCCGCGACCATCTGTGTATTTATGGATATCGACGGCGATCACCGGGAAGCGGTTCACGTCATCCGGAATATCCTCTGCGCGCTCCAGCCCGCCCAGCCACAGGCCCAACTCCTTGCGTGCACGCAGGGTTTCCCATTGGCAGTTCCACACCGGCAGCGGTACCAGATGATCGCCTTGAGGTACCACGATGCTGTCGGCCGCTTCGCCTTCGTGCAGGCGCAGCACCTGCCATGCATCGTTCACCACTTGTTTGTCTTTGATGATCTGCATGGCTCAGAACCTCTTCGAAAAATAGGGCAGCTCGTAAGGCACACCGACTGCCAGCGCGTCGTAGTCCGGCAGCAGCAACTTTTCTTCTTCCGCTACCTGCTCGGCATAGACAAAGGTCTTGAACGGTTCGTGACCGATGCGCTGCAGCGTGTCTATGAAACGCTCACCTTCTTCACGCTCGCTCACATAGACATGCAGCAGACGTGCGATCACTGCCGGGATCTGCGCGAACGAGAACGAGCGACCGATGATCTTGCCGATGGCGGCGGGCGTGCCCTTGTTGCCGCCGATGGTCACCTGGTACCACTCCTCGCCCGACTTATCCACGCCGAGGATGCCGATGTGCGCCACATGGTGGTGGCCGCAGGCGTTCACGCAACCGGAGATGTTCAGGTCGATGTCGCCGATGTCGTGCAAATAGTCGTAGTCCTCGAAACGTTCGGTGATAGCTTTGGCCAGCGAGATGGAACGCGCGTTGGCCAGCGTGCAGAAATCCGCACCGGGGCAGCTCACGATGTCGGTCAGCAGACCGATGTTCGGTGTCGCCAGACCGGCCGCTTTCGCTTCCTGCCACAGGGCATACAGGTCCGACTGTTTCACGTCGGCCAGCACCAGGTTCTGCAAGTGCGAAACACGCAGTTCGCCGAAGCTGTAGTGGTCGGCCAGTGCCGCCACCACATCGAGCTGGTCGGCGCTGATGTCGCCGGGCGCCCGGCCGGGATGCTTGAGCGACAGCCACACGGCGGCGTAACCATTCACCTTGTGCGCGGTCACGTTGCGCTGCACCCAGTTCGCGAAAGCCTTGTCGTCACGCTGTGCCGCTTCGAAGGAAGCATCGATCTGCGGCAATGTCTCATAGGCCGGCGCGGCGAACGCTGAAGACACACGCGCCACTTCGGCTTCGGTCAATGTCGAAGGGCCGTCCTTGTGCAACCGCCATTCCGTTTCCACCTGACGCCGGAATTCGCCGATGCCGATGGTCTGCACCAGTATCTTGATGCGCGCCTTGTACAGATTGTCGCGGCGGCCGAATTCGTTATACACACGCACGATGGCTTCCATGTAGGTCAGCAGGTGCTGCCAGGGCAGGAAGGCGACCAGCTCCTGACCGATGATGGGCGTGCGTCCCAGACCGCCTCCGACCAGGATGCGGAATCCCAGTTCTCCCTGCGCGTTCTCCACCACTTGCACGCCGACGTCGTTGATCTCGATCGCGGCACGATCCTCGCTCGCACCGCTGACCGACACCTTGAACTTGCGCGGCAGGAAAGCGAACTCCGGATGAAAGGTGCTCCACTGGCGCAGGATCTCTGCGAACGGACGCGGGTCGATGAGTTCGTCGCGCGCCACACCAGCCAACTCGTCCGAAGTGATGCTGCGGATGCAACTGCCGGACGTCTGGTTGGCGTGCATCTCGACCTCGGCCAGTTCTGCCAGGATTTTCGGCGTGTCTTCCAGCTTGAGCCAGTTGAACTGGATGTTCTGGCGCGTGCTCAAATGGCCGTAGCCACGGTCGTAGGTGCGCGCGATGTGTGCCAGTTGGTGCACTTGTGCGCTGCTTGCCAAACCATAGGGGATGGCGATGCGCATCATGTAACCGTGCACCTGCATGTAGATGCCGTTCTGCAAACGCAGCACGCGGAAGTCGTCTTCCTTCAGCTCGCCGGACAGTCGGCGACGCACCTGGTCGCTGTATTGCGCGACGCGCTCGGCGGTCAGCTGGTGATCGAATTTGTCATAGCGGTACATCACTGTGCCTCGTCTGAATAATGTTTGGAAACCGGCAGCTTCAGCGCGGCTTCCAGCGGGAACTTGGCGCCAAAGGCGAGGATGTGCGCCACGTCGTCGTCCTCGTCATGGCGCAGGGCCTGACCGATATATGCATGCTCGCCACTCTGGCCGACCACCACACCGACGCGTCCGCCGCAGGCGTTGAACCAGCTCACTTGTTTCGGTTTGTTGGGTGCGTTCTTGCTCATTTCTTTTCCTTCACTCGAATCAATTCAAAGCCAGTCGTGTGCCGATGAGCAGCAGCATCACCGCCAATATCGGGCGCAATACTTTTTCCGGTACTTTCGCAGACAGGTGGCTGCCGATGTAGATGCCCGGCAAGGAGCCCAGCAGCAGGCTGCCCAGCAACACGAAGTCCACCGTACCCAAGGTCATGTGGCCCAGACCTGCCACAGCGGTCAGCGGCACCGCATGGGCGATGTCGGTGCCCACCACCTTCACGGTGCTCAGACGCGGATAGAGGAACAGCAGCGCCACCGTGCCCAGCACGCCGGCACCGATGGAGGATATGGTGACCAGCACACCGACCACGGCACCGGTGACGATGGTGGCGGCCGGCAGATGACGGTGATGAAGTACAGCCACTGTGCCGTCCTCTCGCTGCGCCAGCTTCTGGATGCGGTCTTTGAACAACAGCGCGGCGGCGGTTAGCAACAGGGCGACACTGAGCACGCCAGTCACCAAACCTGTGAGCGACTTCTCATCCAAGCCCAGCAACTTGAAAGCCAGGATGGTGAGTAGCGCGGCGGGCAGACTGCCCAGACTGAGCAGGCCGACGATCTTCCATTCCACGGTGCCGTTGCGGCCATGCACCCAGCCGCCCAGCGCCTTGGTGATAGAGGCATACAGCAGGTCGGTACCGACAGCTGTTGCAGGTGACACGCCGAAGAACAGCACCAGCAAAGGCGTCATCAGCGAGCCGCCGCCGACGCCGGTCACCCCGACGATCAGCCCGACCAGAAAACCCGAGATTGTGTACAACCAGTCCATTGCCCCATACCGTGTTCATTCAAGATGGAGCGCATTCTAGGTGCGCAGCTTTATATCGTTAAATACTTTTATGTTAGTATCTTATAACCCAATAACATATAAGAACCTGCCATGAACCTGCAGCAATTGCGTTACTTGAACGAGATCGTGCGTTGCGAGTTGAACATATCGGACGCTGCCAGCGCGCTGTACACCTCACAACCCGGCGTGAGCAAGCAGATCAAACTGCTGGAAGAAGAACTCGGCATCGATATCTTTGTGCGCAACGGAAAGCGCGTGGTTGCCATCACCGATCCGGGCAAAGCGGTACTGGAGATCGCCCGGCGCGTACTGCACGAGACGGACAACCTGAGACAGGTGGGGCAGGAATTCAAAAGGCAAGACAGCGGCTCGCTCACCATCGCCACCACCCACACACAGGCGCGCTATGCGCTGCCGCAGGTGGTCAAGGCATTCACGCAGACCTACCCCGAGGTCAAACTCGGCCTGCATCAGGGCAGCCCGACTCAGATCGCCGAACAGGTATTGAGCGGCGAGGTCGACATCGGCATCGCCACTGAGAGTCTGGCCCTGTACGACGAGCTGGTGACCCTGCCCTGCTATGAATGGCATCACTGCGTGGTCGTGCCGCCCAAACACCCGCTGCTGGATGAGAAGCGCCTGACGCTGAAGAAGCTGGCGCAATATCCCATCATCACCTACGACTTCGCCTTCACCGGCCGCAACAAGATCAACCAAGCGTTCAGCGAAGCGGGTCTTGAACCCAACATCGCACTCACCGCCATCGATGCCGACGTGATCAAGACCTATGTCGAATTGGGACTGGGGGTCGGCATCGTGGCGCAGATGGCCTTCATCCCTGATCGCGACCGTCGCCTGCGCATGATCGATGCCGGACATCTGTTCCAGCCCAGCACCACGCGCGTGGCGATCCGCCAGAACCAGTATCTGCGCGGCTTTGGCTACCATTTCATCGAACTGTTCGCACCGCACCTGACGCGCGACGTGATCGCGCAGGCACTGCACCAGAAGAGCTAGGCGCAGACCTATGGATGGGCTGCTTCCTGTGGACGCAGCTTGCCCGCCGCGCACCCGCACCTGTTTTCAACAGGTCAAACCGGTGGCTGCGATGCAGGGGCTACCGAACGACAAATAGACTCAGGCGATATAGAGCAGGATCGCGCAATAGTGCAGCGCACTACCGGCTAGCACGAACAGATGCCAGATGCCGTGACCGTGTTTGAAGCGTTGATCGTAGAGATAGAACAGGATGCCGACGGTGTAGGCGACACCGCCCGCCAGCAGCCAGGAGAATCCCGACCAGGACAAAGCGGATACCAGCGGTTTGACGGCGACCAGCGCGACCCATCCCATGAGGATGTAAATCACCATCGACACCCAGCGCGCCTTGCCGGCCCGCCACAGCTCCTGGAATATCCCCAGCAACGCCAGCCCCCACACCACCCCGAACAGCGACCATCCCCACGGCCCGCGCAGGCTGACCAGGGCGAACGGCGTGTAACTGCCGGCGATCAAAAGGTAGATAGAGTTGTGATCCAGCTTGCGCAGGATCAGCTTGAACTTCCCCTTGCGCGCGTTGTGATACAGCGTGGAAGAGCTATACAACAGCACCAGCGTCGCGCCATAGATGGAAAAACTGACGACCTTCCACACATCACCGCTGAGCGCGCCCAGCACGATGAGCACCACACCACCGATCAGCGCAAGGATCGCACCGACCAGATGGCTATAGGTATTGAACCGCTCGCCGAACTCCACAGCACTTCGACCTCATCACTGACCGGACGCACCTGCCTGGTGGCGCTCGATCACGCTGTCGATGAACTTGCGCAGGAAGCCCTCGGTCTGCGAACTGTGGAAGCGGTCGATCTCGACGCCGTGACTGTAGGCGATAACAGTCGGGAAGCCGCGCACCTTGTGCTTGCCGGCGATACGCATGTTCTCGTCGGCATCGACGATGCCCAGATAGAATTTTCCGTCGTAGTCGAACACCAGCTTGTGCAGCAACGGCGCCAACACTTTGCAGGGCGCGCACCATTCGGCACTGATGTCCATCAGCACCGGCAGCTGGTGCGAGCGCGCCACCACCAGCTCTTCGAAGCTGTCTTCTTCCACGTTGTATGAATAGTCGCTCATTACTTCTCCTTCAGATTTCCAATCAATTCGCGCCGCGTTTGTAAAAGTCGCGCGGACGGAATCCCAGCACGATCAGCACGACGAAATACACCGTCGCGCCGCCCACTACCAGTGTGGTCAGATGCAGGATGCGCGCCCAGCCCTGCGCTTGCAGCCAGTGTGCTTCGCTACCCATGCCGAACCACAGGCTCACGGCCAATGCGGTCACGGCCAGTAGCAGCTTGAGCATGAACTTGAGCCAGCCCGGCTCCGGCTGGTAGATGCCGCGCTTGCGCAGGAAATAGAACAGGATGGCGGAGTTGAGACAGGCGGCCAGACCGATGGACAGGGCAAGGCCCGCATGCGCCAGATCGAGGCCGAACACGAACCACACGTTCATCGCCTGCGTCGCCAGCAGCGTCACGATGCCGATCTTGACCGGCGTTTTGATGTCCTGTTTGGCGTAGAAACCGGGGGCCAAGATCTTCACCAGAATCAAGCCGAGCAGACCGATGCTGTATCCGACCAAGGCGTCGCGCGACATCATCACGTCGTGCGCGCTGAATTCGCCGTGCTGGAAGAAGGTCGCCAGCAGCGGCGTGGCGATGATGCCCAGTGCCAGCGCGGCAGGCAGCGCCAGCAGCAAGGTCAGGCGCAAGCCCCAGTCCAGCAGCCTCGAATATTCCGCCACGTTGCCATCGGCATGACAGCGCGACAGCGACGGCAACAGGATAGTGCCCAAGGCCACGCCCAGCAGGCCGGTGGGGAATTCCATCAAACGATCGGCGTAGTACAACCATGACACGCTGCCCGCCACCAGGAAGGACGCGAAGATGGTGTTGAGGATGAGGCTGATCTGCGCGATGGAGACGCCGAACACCGCCGGCCCCATCTGTTTGATGACGCGCCACATGCCCGCATCCTTCAGGCTGAAGCGGATGCTCGGCAGCATGCCGATCTTCTTCAGGAACGGCAGTTGGAAAGCCAGTTGCACGATGCCCGCCACGAACACCGCCCAGGCCAGCGCAAGGATGGGCGGATCGAAATACGGTGCCGCCCACAATGCGCCGCCGATGAAGCACACGTTAAGCAGGATGGGGGCGAAGGCCGGCACCCAGAACTTGTTATAGGTATTGAGGATGCCGGCCGCCACCGCGACCAGCGAGATGAAGAAGATGTACGGCGAGGTGATGCGCAGCAATTGCACGGTCAAGTCGAATTTCTGCGGGTCGCTGGCGAAACCTGGCGCACTTATATATACAAGGATAGGCGCAGCGATGATGCCAACCAGTGTCACCACGAACAGGATCAATGCCAGCATGGTGGTCACGTGGTCGACCAGCAGCTTGGTCTCCTCCTCGCCGCGCCGACTTTTGTATTCGCCGAAAATAGGCACGAAGGCCTGCGAGAACGCGCCTTCCGCAAACAGGCGGCGCAGCAGATTGGGCAGTTTGAAGGCGACGAAGAAGGCATCCGTCGCCGCGCCCGCACCGAACACCCGCGCGATCAGCACATCGCGCACGAAAGCCAGGATGCGCGAGACCAGCGTGAGGCTGCTGATCGCGGCGAGTGCCTTCAGCAGGTTCATGCCTTACCAGCCATTCTTCTTGGGATCTCTGCGTTCCATGCCGAGCGTCGGGAACAAACCGGTCTCGCCCGCATCGGCGCGATTGCGCCCGGCACGTACCTGCAACTGATTGCTGACGACGAACTGGCGCACCTGTTCGAAACCCTTGGGATCGACGGTTTCCAGCGAGAAGCGCACCACCACGGAGGGCACCCCCTGGATAGTTGCCGGATGCACATAAGAGGAATAGACGGTGCGACCATCCTTACCGGTCGTCGACAGCATGTCGCTCAGACGCTCGTTCCAGTTGGACGGGCGGAACGTGACACCTTCCTTGTTGACGCCCTGAATCACGAATTCGGCCAGATCAGGCGCACGTTTGATCTTTTCCAGCAATTTTGAGTCGCTTTCGTGTGAATATGACGGCGCGCATTGTAGCACCGCCCCCTGAGCCCCCACTTTCCACGGGCTTGCGAGCGGGCAAAACAATATCTTGCAAAAGGGCGGGGCCGTACCTATAATGCGCGCCTTTTTACGCAAGCCGAATCCCTAGGAGTCATAACATGGCCAACACTGCACAAGCGAGAAAACGCGCACGCCAAGCTGAGAAACAGCACACACACAACACGACATTGCGCTCCGAGATGCGCACTGCCATCAAGAAAGTGATCAAAGCCGTCGCCGCTGGCGACAAGGCTGCGGCGCAGGCTGTTTACCAGGCTTCCACCAGCGTGGTCGACTCCATCGCCGACAAGAAGATCATCCACAAGAACAAGGCAGCCCGCCATAAGAGCCGCCTGTCCGCTGCCATCAAGGCAATGGCCTGATCTATCGCAGATAAGTTCTGCGACCAATCAAGGCCGACAGCGCTGTCGGCCTTTTTTGTTTATAGTTCCAGCATCAGAGAAACAACAAGACCAGAAAGCTTGTCATGTCACATTTGATGAACACCTATGCACGGCAACCCGTCGCTTTCACCCACGGTGAAGGCGTATGGCTCTTCGACAGCAACGGCAAGCGCTATCTGGATGCGCTGTCCGGCATCGCCGTCAACACATTGGGCCATGCCCATCCCGAATTCACTGCAGCGCTGTCGGCACAGATCGGCAAGCTGATCCACGTCTCCAACGTCTACCAGATCCCCGAGCAGGAACGCATCGCCGACAAGCTTTGCGAACTGTCCGGCATGCAGGAAGCCTTCCTGTGCAACTCCGGCTGCGAGGCGAACGAGGCCGCCATCAAGCTGGCGCGCATGTACGGCCACAGCAAGGGCATCGACATCCCCAACATCATCGTGATGGAGAAATCCTTCCACGGCCGTACACTGGCGACACTCTCCGCCACCGGCAACCGCAAGGTGCAGGCCGGTTTCGAGCCGCTGGTGAAAGGCTTCGTGCGCGTGCCGTACGACGATCTCACTGCTGTCGAGCAGGTCGCCGCCAATAATCCCGACGTCGTCGCCATCCTGGTCGAACCGATCCAGGGCGAAGGCGGCATCCGCATCCCGGACGCAGCTTATCTGCAGGGGCTGCGCAAGATCTGCGACGCCAACGGCTGGCTGTTGATGCTGGACGAAGTTCAGAGCGGCATCGGCCGCACCGGCAAGTGGTTCGCCCACCAGCACACCGGTATCACGCCGGACGTGATGACGCTGGCCAAAGGTCTGGGCTCGGGCGTGCCGGTGGGCGCCTGCCTGACAGCAGGCAAAGCGACCGGCACGTTCAAACCGGGTAACCACGGTTCCACCTTCGGCGGCAACCCGCTGGCCTGCACCGCCGCACTGACCACGCTGACCATCATGGAAAAGCAGAACCTGCCAGCCCATGCCGCCACGCTAGGCGCATGGATCCAGCAGCATTTGCAAGCGCGGCTGGGAAGCGTGAAAGGTGTGGTCGCCGTGCGCGGTTCGGGGCTGATGATCGGCATCGAACTGAACAAACCCTGCGGCGAACTGGTCGGCAAGGCGCTGGATAGCGGCCTGCTCATCAACGTCACGGCCGACAGCGTGGTGCGTCTGCTGCCGTCGCTGGTCTACACCCAGACCGAAGCGCAACAACTGGTGGACATGCTGTGTCCGCTGATCGAATCGTTGCTGATGCAGGAGTAGTCATGAGCGAGCTCAAGCACTTTAGCTCCGACGTCACGCCCGTAAGCGGGCATGAGTCTTCACTGAAATGCGTAAAGCATTTTCTGCAATTCAAGGATCTCACCCGCGAAGAGTTCGAATACCTGTTCGAGCGCACGCGCATCATCAAAGAGCGCTTCAAGGGCTACCAGAAATACTGGCCGCTGGAAGACCGCACACTGGTGATGATCTTCGAGAAGGCCAGCACACGCACGCGCCTGTCGTTCGAGGCGGGCATGCATCAACTCGGCGGATCGGCCATCTATCTGAACACACGCGACTCGCAACTGGGCCGCGGCGAGCCGGTGGAAGACGCGGGCCAGGTCATCTCGCGCATGAGCGACATCGTGATGATCCGCACCTTTGAGCAGGACATCATCGAACGCTTCGCGCGCAACTCGCGCGTGCCAGTGATCAACGGCCTGACCAACGAGTACCACCCCTGCCAGATCCTGGCCGACATCTATACCTACATCGAGCATCGCGGTTCGATCAAAGGCAAGACCGTGGCGTGGATCGGCGACTCCAACAATATGTGCAACACTTGGTTGCAGGCGGCGGAGATCCTCGATTTCAACGTACACGTCTCCACACCGCCGGGCTACGAAGTCGAACCCGAACGCGCGGGCTTGTACGGCACCGAGCATTACGAAGAATTCGCCGACCCGATGGAAGCCGCGCGCGGTGCCGACCTGGTCACCACCGACGTGTGGACCTCCATGGGCTTCGAGGCCGAGAACGAAGAACGCTTGCGTGACTTTGCCGACTGGCAGGTCGATGGCGACATGATGCGCGTCGCCGCCAAAGACGCGATCTTCATGCACTGCCTGCCCGCCCACCGCGGCGAGGAAGTCAGCGCGGAGGTCATCGACGGTTCGCAATCCGTGGTGTGGGACGAAGCTGAGAATCGTTTGCACGTGCAAAAGGCTCTGATGGAATACCTGTTGTTGGGGAAACTCGACAAATAAGGTGGCACCGTGAAAGACACCCTGCAGCCCGGCATTCGTTACGAACACCGCTTCGTCATTCCGCCGACGAAGACGGTTCCCGCGCTTTATCCAGAATCACCCGAATTTCAGGCCATGCCGGAAGTGTTCGCTACCGGATTCATGGTCGGCTTCCTCGAATGGGCATGCATCATGTGCCTCATGCCGCATCTGAACTGGCCGACCGAACAATCGCTGGGCACCCACATCAACGTCAGCCATGAGGCCGCGACACCGCCCGGAATGGAAGTCACCGCCACCGTCGAGCTGACAGCCGTGGAGGGCAGACGCCTCACTTTCGCCGTTTCGGCGCATGACGGCGTGGATCTGATCGCACGCGGCACACACGAACGCTTCGTGATCGACAGAGCGCGGTTCGACAACAAGTTGCAAAGCAAACGCAAAGATACGTAAACGATTTCACTAACATTGACAGGAACATCATGAGCGACATCAAAAAAGCAGTACTGGCCTATTCCGGCGGCCTCGACACCTCGGTCATCCTCAAGTGGCTGCAGGACACCTACCAGTGCGAAGTGGTCACCTTCACCGCCGACCTCGGTCAGGGTGAAGAGCTGGAACCGGCACGCCAGAAAGCGTTGAAATTCGGCATCCCGGCAGAGAACATCTTCATCGATGACCTGCGCGAAGAATTCGTGCGCGATTTCGTGTTCCCGATGTTCCGCGCCAACACCGTGTACGAGGGCGAATACCTGCTGGGCACTTCCATCGCGCGCCCGCTGATCGCCAAGCGCCTGATCGAGATCGCCGACATGACCGGCGCGCAAGCCATCTCGCACGGCGCGACCGGAAAGGGCAACGACCAGGTTCGTTTCGAACTCGGCGCGTATGCGCTTAACCCGAACATCAAGATCATCGCGCCGTGGCGCGAGTGGGACTTGCTGTCCCGTGAGAAGCTGATGGCCTATGCCGAAAAACACGACATCCCGGTCGACATGAAGCACAAGCAGGGCGGCTCGCCCTACTCCATGGACGCCAACCTGCTGCACATCTCCTACGAAGGCCGCCATCTGGAAGACCCGGCCGCCGAGGCGGAAGAGAGCATGTGGCGCTGGACCGTGTCGCCTGAGAAAGCCCCGGATGCGGCCGAATATCTGGATATCGAGTTCGAGCAAGGCGACATCGTGGCGCTGAACGGCACCCCCATGACACCCGCCGAGGTGTTGCGCAATCTGAACACACTGGGAGGCAAGCACGGCATCGGCCGTCTCGATCTGGTCGAGAACCGCTACGTCGGCATGAAGTCG
The DNA here is from genome assembly GCA_043827165.1 of Pseudomonadota bacterium. Taxonomy (GTDB): domain Bacteria; phylum Pseudomonadota; class Gammaproteobacteria; order Burkholderiales; family Gallionellaceae; genus Sideroxyarcus. The sequence continues at coordinate 80,238 of JBDRPJ010000001.1, read as the reverse complement.
CGCGGCTGCTACGAGACCCCCGGCGGCACCATCATGCTAAAGGCGCACCGCGCCATCGAGTCCATCACGCTGGATCGCGAAGTCGCCCACCTGAAGGACGACCTGATGCCGCGCTATGCCAGCATGATCTATAACGGTTACTGGTGGGCACCGGAGCGCATCGCCCTGCAGAAGCTGATCGACCATACCCAACAGTCCGTCAATGGCTGGGTACGCGTGAAGCTGTACAAGGGTAACGTGATCGTGGTGGGCCGCGATTCGAAGACCGACTCGCTGTTCGATTCCAGCATCGCCACTTTCGAAGACGACAAGGGTGCCTACGACCAGAAGGATGCCGGCGGCTTCATCAAGCTGAACGCGCTGCGTATGCGCATCGCGGCGAACCTGCAGAAGAGGAAGTAAATCACAGCAAAGGGGGCGTCATGCTGTACGAACTGACCGGAGACATATTGCTGAGCGAGGCCCGTGCCATCGTGCACGGCGTCGCACCCAACGACGATTTCCATCAGGGTCTGGCTCTGCAATTGCGTGAACGCATGCCGGCCTTGTACAAGGATTTTCGCCATTACTGCCAGACCCAGCACCCGAAGTCTGGCAGTAAGTGGGTGTGGATGAGTGCCGATGGCCGTTTCATCGTCAACCTGTTCACCCAGGATGGCGCCTATGCGCACGGCAGCAAACCAGGCCACGCCTCCCTGTCGCACGTCAACCATGCGCTGCATGCCCTGCGCGGATTTGCTCAGAAAGAGAAGTTGACCAGCATGGCACTGCCGCGCCTCGCTTGCGGCGTGGGCGGACTGGACTGGGATGAGGTGAAGCCGCTGATCGAGAAACAGCTGGGCGATCTAGGCATCCCAGTCTATCTGTATGTGTCCTATCAAAAAGACAGCAAAGCCAACGAACCCAAGTAATCATCAACAGGAAAAGGAATCCAGCATGTCGGACAATTTCGATAACGTCAGCGTCGGCAAGAAATCCAACGTTTTCTTCGACGGCAAGTGTGTATCACACTCGGTATTCTTCCCGGACGGTTCGCGCAAGACGGTGGGCGTAGTGCTGCCCAACAGCCAGCTCACCTTCAACGTCGGCGTGCCGGAACTGATGGAGATCACCGCAGGCGAATGCTCGGTGAAGATCGCCGGAGAGTCCACGTTCAAGACCTACACTGCAGGCAACAGCTTCAAAGTGGCCGAAAACAGCAGCTTCGACATCCATACCGGCTCGGATGCTGTCGATTACGTTTGCAGTTTTGGTTGATACTAACCTGAAGGTAAGTTTCCGCCGCAACACACCGCGTTGCGGCGTGTTGTGGTTAAGTTAACTATTAAGGAATAACCATGCCATCTTTCGATATCGTTTCCGAAGTAGAGAAGACCGAAGTCAAGAACGCGGTCGAGCAGACCAACAAGGAAGTCGGCACGCGTTTCGACTTCAAAGGTAGCGACGCGCACGTGGAGCAGGCGGAACTGGTGCTGACCGTACATGCCGATACCGAATTCCAGATGAATCAGGTTCAGGACATCCTGAACGGCAAGCTGACCAAGCGCGGCGTGGACATCAAGTGCCTCGATATCAGCGACAAGATCGAGAAGGTCAGCGGTAACAAAGTCAAGCGCGCCTGCACCGTCAAGGTCGGCGTGGAGATCGAACTGGCGAAGAAGATCGTCAAACTGATCAAGGATAGCAAACAGAAGGTGCAGGCCAGCATCCAAGGCGACACAGTGCGAGTGACAGGCAAGAACCGCGACGATCTGCAGGCCGCTATCGCCTTCATCAAGAAATCCATCACCGACTTCCCGCTGCAATACCAGAACTTCCGCGACTGATCGTCATGTCGAACAGCATCGACGCGTACATAGAGTTCTCGTTCAAGGGCGAGGATTACGAATTGCATTCCACGCTCGACCTGGACCAGCAACTGGAGCGGCATATGTCGCTCGAATCCATGCACCACGTGCTGGCAGTGGAACACGGCATCGACACCTACTCCTATCTGTTCGAAGTGATGCAGGTAACTGAAATCCAGTATGACAATCCGCAAGGCCGCGCCGTGGAATATCTCCAAGACGGCGAGTTCAATTTCGAGGCCTACGCCGAAGAGAACACGACCGACGCCTTGCTCGCCCCGCTGCAGGCAATCGCCTTGCGCGAGATGGGTGTTGAGGATCTGGAACAGCAACCGAACCTCAAGCAAGCGCTGTTGCGCGCTTATCGTCTGGGCCTGGAGCAGAACAGCCACAAGCGCTGACTCTGTTGCGGCTCTTTTAGTGGCGCACCAACTTGCGGCAGCATCTCAACGGAGGACTAGCATGCATTCAGTATTGGTTCTATTCGCCAACGGCAGTGAAGAACTGGAAACCGTTTCCATCGTCGACATCCTGCGCCGCGCAGGCGTGAACGTGACACTTGCCGGTCTGGAAGCCGGTCCTTTGCGCGGCAGCCGCCAGACCGTGTTACTGCCCGACACCACGCTGGATGCAGTCCTGACACAGCACTACGACATGCTGGTGCTACCCGGCGGGCAGCCCGGCACCAATAATCTCAAAGCCGATGCACGGGTACTGCAGCTGGCCAAGGACATGTATGGCGACGGGCGCTACGTCTGCGCCATCTGTGCCGCGCCCTCGGTGCTCGCCACTGCGGGGCTGCTCGACGGCAAGCAAGCCACCAGCTTTCCCGGTGCCCTCGATCCCTTTCCGCAAGTACGACGCCAGCCACAGGCCGTCGTCGAAGATGGCAAGCTGATCACTTCGCGCGGCCCTGGCACCGCGATGGATTTCGCGCTGACACTGATCGAGCGACTGTGCGGCCACGCAAAACGTGTGGAAGTGGAAGCCGGACTGGTGCGCTGATGCCCGACACCCGTATTCAGGCGCGGCGGATGCGCGAACTGCCGCCGGTCACTCTTGCCTTGCTGCTGCAACTCGCGGCTTTCTTGCTGGTGACATTCTCCGCTCGCCTGTTCGCGCTTGTTCTATCGCCTTTCATCTTCGCGATGACTTGCGGTGTACTTGCGGCGGCGTTCAGTCATCTGGCCAAGCAAGCACGCTGGTGGCTGCCCATCCAGTTGCTGTTCGTGCCCGCACTGGTGATCACGCTCAATACGAACATACCGCCCGTCGTTTTCCTGCTAGCCTTCCTGCTCATGCTGTTGCTGTACTGGAGCACCTTCCGCACGCAGGTACCTCTCTACCTTTCCAGTAATAAAGTGTGGCAGGCACTGGAGACACAGCTGCCTGTCGACCAACCGTTCGATTTCATCGATCTGGGCTCCGGTATCGGCGGTGTATTGACGCATCTTTCGCGCACCCATCCGCAAGGGACGTTCCACGGCGTTGAAACAGCGCCACTGCCTTTTGCATGGAGCTGGTTGCGCATCAAGCTCGGCGGCTATCGCAACTGCCATGTGTACTGGCGCAGCCTGTGGGATTGCGACCTAGCGAAATATGACGTGGCATTCGCCTATCTGTCGCCCGTGCCGATGGCTGCGCTTTGGGAAAAAGTACAGAGCGAGATGCGACCTGACAGCATGTTCATCAGCAACACCTTTGCGGTCGAGAATCATCCGCCGCACAGAATCCTTGAAACCGACGACTTGCATCACTCTGAACTCTATGTATGGCACAAATGAATCGCTTTATATCAGGCGCTTACGAAGCACTCGGCAAAACGCTTCCCAAGCCGGAATTTTTTCGCTAGGATGCCTCCCGTCCAAGTTGCACTTCAAAGCGCCATAGCGCGCCCAGACATAAAACCCCTTCAATAACGACGAGAAAAAACATGAGCGAGCACATCCGTTACATTACCGACGACACATTCACCGCTGAAGTTCTGCAATCTCCGTTGCCAGTATTGGTGGACTACTGGGCTGAATGGTGCGGCCCCTGCCGCATGATCGCCCCCATCCTGGACGAAGTCTCCCAGGAATATGCAGGCCGATTGAACGTCGCCAAACTGAACGTGGACGAGAACCAGCAGACACCCCAGAAATACGGCGTACGTGGTATCCCCACCCTGATGCTGTTCAAGAACGGCAACATCGAAGCCACCAAGGTCGGCGCACTGTCCAAGTCGCAATTGACAGCGTTCATTGACAGTCACATCTAAACACTTTAGTCTCCCGCCCGCACTTGCCTGTTTCGTCCTGAAACACTGATACAAAACCAAGAAAAGACAGACACGGCAACTCGGCGCGGGAACATCCGCAACCTGTAATCCACCTCCTGCAAGACTCCTACAACTTTGCGTTCAATCGCAACATCCTGATCATGCATCTATCCGATATCAAGACCAAACACATCACCGAACTGGTGGAAATGGCAGTTACCAACCAGATCGACAACGCCAACCGTATGCGCAAGCAGGACCTGATCTTCGCATTGCTGAAGAATCAGGCCAAGAAAGGCGAAAGCATCTTCGGCGAAGGCACGCTGGAAGTGCTGCCGGACGGCTTCGGTTTCCTGCGCTCGCCGGACACCTCCTACCTGGCCGGCCCTGACGACATCTATGTCAGCCCCAGCCAGGTACGACGCTTCAATCTGCATACCGGCGATTCCATCGAGGGCGAGATCCGCACGCCCAAGGAAGGTGAGCGTTATGTGGCACTGGTCAAGGTGGACAAGGTCAACGGTGAGCCGCCGGAGAACGCCAAGAACAAGATCCTGTTCGAAAACCTGACGCCGCTGTTCCCGACCAAACAGATGTGCCTGGAGCGCGACATCCGCGCCGAAGAGAATATGACCGGCCGCATCATCGACATCGTCGCCCCCATCGGCAAAGGCCAGCGCGGTTTGCTGGTGGCTTCGCCCAAGTCCGGCAAGACGGTGATGCTGCAACATATCGCACACTCGATCTCGGCCAACAATCCGGATGCGACATTGATCGTGCTGCTCATCGACGAGCGCCCGGAAGAAGTGACCGAGATGAGCCGCACCGTGCGCGGCGAAGTGGTCGCCTCCACCTTCGACGAACCGGCCACACGTCACGTGCAAGTCGCCGAGATGGTGCTGGAAAAAGCCAAACGTCTGGTCGAGCACAAGAAGGACGTGGTCATCCTGCTCGACTCCATCACCCGTCTGGCGCGCGCTTACAACACCGTGATCCCCTCTTCCGGCAAGGTATTGACCGGCGGTGTGGATGCCAACGCGCTGCAGCGTCCCAAACGCTTCTTCGGTGCGGCACGCAACATCGAGGAAGGCGGTTCGCTGACCATCATCGCCACGGCACTGGTCGACACCGGCAGCCGCATGGACGATGTGATCTACGAGGAATTCAAGGGCACCGGCAACATGGAGATCCATCTGGATCGCCGCATGGCCGAGAAGCGTATCTATCCGGCCATCAACGTCAACCGCTCCGGCACCCGCAAAGAAGAATTGCTGATCAAGCCCGAGTTGCTGCAGCGCATCTGGCTGCTGCGCAAGCTGATCTACCCCATGGACGAGCTGGAAGCCATGGAATTCCTGCTGGACAAGGTCAAAGCGACCAAGAACAACGCGGAATTCTTTGATTCCATGAAGCGTTGATCCACTAAAGAAAAGGTTTTGACGCGAAAGGCGATTTGGGTATAATGCGCGCCTTTCGGAAAAACCGTAGTTATCAGTGAAGGCTAACCATCAGGTTATGCCGTAACTAAAAACCGCAGTTATTCAGTGGAGGCTAACCCTCTGGTTATGCCGTAACTAAAAACCGCATCAAGCGAGGTAGTCATGTACGCAGTTATCAAGACCGGTGGCAAGCAGTACCGTGTTGTCCAAGGTGAAACACTCAAAATCGAAACCGTTGCCGGTGATGTCGGCGGCGAAATCGTGCTGGACAAAGTGCTGGCAGTCGGCGACGGCGAAGGCATCAAGATCGGCAAGCCGATGCTGGAGGGCGCCACAGTCAAGGCGACCATCATCTCCAACGGTCGTCACGACAAAGTGACCATCTTCAAGATGCGTCGCCGTAAGCACTACCAGAAGCACCAGGGACATCGTCAGAACTACACCGAGATCCGCATCGACGGCATCTCCGCTTAATAAAGGAGCTATAACATGGCATCGAAAAAAGGCGGCGGCAGTACCAGTAACGGCCGCGACTCGCACTCGAAACGACTCGGCGTAAAACGCTACGGCGGCGAACTGATCAGCGCGGGCAGCATCATCATCCGTCAGCGCGGCACACAAGTTCACGCAGGCGACAACGTCGGCATGGGCAAGGACCATACCCTGTTCGCAAAGGCTACCGGTACCGTGCAATTTGCGGTCAAGGGCGCCCTGAAGCGCAAGACAGTCAGCATCGTTCCCGCATAATCCCGGCGAACAGCTAGAATGAGCCCTATCGCGAGATAGGGCTTTTTTATTTGCCCCCGGCAACCCAGAACGAAAAGCGCAGGACACACATGAAATTCATCGACGAATCCAAGATCGAGGTCATCGCAGGCAACGGCGGCAACGGTGCGGCCAGCTTTCGTCGCGAAAAATACATCGCCAAGGGCGGTCCCGACGGCGGCGACGGCGGACGCGGCGGCAGTGTGATCGCTGTTGCGGATCGCAACATCAACACGCTGGTGGACTATCGTTTCGCGCGCATGCACCGTGCCAAGAACGGCGAATCGGGACGCGGCGCCGACTGTTACGGCAAGGGCGCGGACGACATCATCCTGCGCATGCCGGTCGGCACCGTCATCACCGACATCAACACCGGCCAGGTCATCGCCGACCTGGCGCTCGACGGCGAGCGCACCATACTCGCCCAAGGCGGCGCGGGCGGCCTCGGCAACCTGCATTTCAAATCCAGCACCAACCGCTCACCGCGCCAATGCACGCCCGGCGAAGAAGGTGAGCGGCGCGAGCTGCAACTGGAACTGAAGGTACTGGCCGACGTCGGCCTGTTGGGTATGCCCAATGCCGGCAAATCCACCTTCATCCGCTCCGTGTCTGCGGCTCGCCCGAAAGTGGCGGACTACCCGTTCACCACCCTGCATCCCAATCTCGGCGTGGTGCGCGTCTCCGAAGAGAAAAGCTTCGTGATCGCCGACATCCCCGGCCTGATCGAGGGTGCAGCCGAAGGGGCCGGACTCGGCCACCAATTCCTGCGCCATCTGGCACGCACGCGCCTGCTGCTGCATCTGGTGGACATCGCCCCGCTACACGAGGGCACCGACCCGGTACAGGAGGCGCACGCCATCCTCAACGAACTGCGCAAATACGACGAAGCGCTGTACGACAAACCGCGCTGGCTGGTGCTGAACAAGCTCGATCTGCTGGAGGACAAGGAAGCGACCGTACGTGCCTTCCTCGACGAATTCGGCGAGGACACGCGCTGGTTCGCCATCTCCGCTATCAATGGCGAGGGTTGCAAGGAACTGACTTACGCCATCATGGAACATCTGAACGAAGTGGCGCGTGCCGAACAGGACGCGGTCACCGAAAGCGCACAGGAAACCGAGATCGATATCCACGACCCACTGGTATGAGAAACGTACTCACCCAAGCCAAACGTATCGTCGTAAAAGTCGGCAGCAGTCTGGTCACCAATAGCGGTGCCGGGCTGGATCTTGACGCATTGAACAATTGGGCCAAGCAGATCGCCGCACTACGCGCGAGCGGCTGTGAAGTCGTGCTGGTCTCTTCCGGCGCCATCGCCGAGGGCATGCAGCGTCTGGGTTGGAAGCAACGTCCAAGCGCCGTGCACGAATTGCAGGCAGCTGCAGCCGTTGGCCAAATGGGCTTGGTACAAGCCTACGAAAGCTGCTTCCGTCAGCATGGTCTACATGCAGCACAAGTGCTGCTCACCCATGCCGACCTGGCCGACCGCGAGCGTTACCTTAATGCACGCTCGACCCTGCGCAGCCTGCTCAATCTGCGCGTCATCCCCATCATCAACGAAAACGACACCGTGGTCACCGACGAGATCAAATTCGGCGACAACGACACGCTGGGGGCACTGGTGGCCAATCTTATCGAGGCCGATGCGCTGATCATCCTCACCGATCAGACGGGTCTGTACACCGCCGATCCGCGCAAGGATGTGAACGCTACGCTCATCAGTGAAGCACTGGCCGGCAAACCGGAACTGGAAGCCATGGCCGGCGGTGCAGGCAGCCATATCGGACGCGGCGGCATGATCACCAAGATACTGGCCGCCAAACGCGCGGCACGTAGTGGCGCGCACACTGTCATCGCATCGGGACATGAGACGGATGTGCTGCCGCGCCTGTTGCAAGGCGAATCCATAGGTACCCTGCTCACCGCCAGTGCGCTGGCGCTGGATGCGCGCAAGCAATGGCTGGCGGATCACCTGCAAGTTAGCGGCAAGGTCATGCTGGATGCCGGTGCGGTGCGCGCCCTGTGCCAGGACAAAAAGAGTCTGCTGCCTATCGGCGTCACCGGCATCGGCGGCAACTTCCCGCGCGGCGCGGTGGTCGCCATCCTCGACGGCGACGGCAACGATATCGCCCGCGGCCTGGTGAACTACAGCGCCGACGAAGCGCGCCTCATCGCCAAGAAAGCCAGCAGCGAGATTGAAAAGATATTGGGTTATGTGGACGAGCCGGAGCTGATACATCGAGACAACTTGGTTCTACTTTGAAAAAGTAGAACCAAGTTGCGGTGAAGACGCGTATTCGCGCAGCGAATGTGATATCGGAACCACAATCTCGTTCTGCTGTAACTACAGCATTCCGTATCAGACGTGATCGGTTAAAGCACACAACTCGCTGTTAGCCTCGATCTGTATCGTGGCATGTTCGATGCCGAATCGCTCGTGCAATGCCTCTGTCACGCTGCACAGAAATGCATCCCCGGCATGCCCCTGCGGCATGACCAGATGTGCAGTCAGCGCGACTTCCGAAGTGCTCATCGCCCACACATGCAGGTCGTGCACAGCCGTGACCCCCGGCAATCCGGACAGATAAGCCCGCACTTGCTCCAATTCGACCGATAAGGGCACACCGTCCAGCGACAGGTGCAGTGCTTGTCGCAACAAACTCCAAGTACCCAGCAGGATCACCAGCGCAATGAGCAGGCTGATGAACGGATCGAGCCAGTACCAGCCCGTCCACAGGAACAGTACGCCCGCAGCCACCACGCCGACCGAGACAAGCGCATCCGCAGCCATATGCAGGAACGCACCGCGCAGATTCAGATCATCATGGTTGCCGGACATGAACAGCCACGCGGTCACGCCGTTGACCAGCACGCCGATCGCAGCGACGACGATGACCGTCATCCCCTGCATCTCGACCGGGTACGCGAACCGGTCGAATGCTTCCCATGCGATAGCGCCGACGGCGACCAGCAGGAGCAGCGCGTTGAACAGCGCCGCCATGATGGTTGCGCGACCGAACCCGTAGGTGTGGCTGCGACTCGGACGCAGCCGTGCCAGATAGTAGCCACCCCAGGCCAACAGCAGGCCCAGCACATCGCTCAGGTTATGGCCCGCATCGGACAGCAGTGCCAAAGAATCCGCCATCCAGCCGTAGAACGCCTCGACCAGCACGAACAACACATTGAGCGCGATGCCTATTGCAAAGGTGCGATCGTAATTCGCTGCATGGGCGTGCGAGTGGCTCATGTCTGCTCTCATTCGCGCCGCTCGGCGGTCTACTCCAGCCAACCTTCTATCTTGCGGCGATCCGGCACACCGCCCGCATGCACCACCTTGCCGTCAATGACCACGCCCGGTGTGGACATGACGCCGTAGCCCATGATGGCCGCGATGTCTTCCACTTTTTCCAGCGCCACCTCCAGCCCTTTCGCCTTGGCGACCTCATCGATCAGTTTCAGTGTGGCCTTGCAATTGGCACAGCCTGTGCCGAGTACCTTGATGTTCTTCATGTCACGCTCCTCCTGTAGTGCCAATAACTAACAGCATGACTGACCGGATGCGGTCGGGCTGCAACATGCAGCTTGCTCCGGCTGCGCCTTGGCGGGCGTTGTATTGCTCAGACGCTCGGTCAGTGCCAGATCGAAGCTGGCATCGAGCTTCTGCGCCGCTTCATCGCGGATATGGCGCGCGATCTCGATCACGGTCTCGATATGCTGCCGCGGCACACCATATTGCTTAAGCCGGTCTATCTTGCACAGCCCCTGCTTGGGATGGTTGGATGCGATATCCGCCGCCAGCGACACCAGCGCGACGATGGAAGGATGCAATTCAGATTCATTCATTTTCAAACTCCTGTTGTTCAAAATCCGGCGGCAAGGCTGTTGAAAAGCATGCCGGTCACCACAAATGCCGTCGCCAGATAGGCGGAAAAGATAGCCAGCAAGGGCCACTTCACCACCTTTCGCAGGATCAGCATCTCCGGAAAGGAAAGCGCGACCACGGCCATCATGAATGCCAGCACCGTACCCAGCGGCACGCCCTTTTGCAACAACACCTCGGCGACCGGGATGATACCGACTGCATCCGAATACAGCGGCACGCCCACCAGCACAGCACCGATGACCGAAAGCAGACCGCCATCACCGGCAATGCCCACGATGAATTCCTTCGGCACATAACCATGCATCAGCGCACCGACACCCACGCCGATCAGCACATACTTCCAGATACGGCCGACGATCTCCTTGACCTGTGCCCAAGCATACTCATGTCGCAGCCTGAGCGTCATCACTTCCGTTTCAAGTTGTGCATCGCCCATCTTGATCTGCCACACATACTCCTCCACCCAGCGCTCCGGTTTGAAACGCTCCAGCACGAAACCGCCGATCAGCGCCACGCTCAATCCGCTGACCACATAGATCAGCGTCATCTTCCAGCCGATAACAGTGGCCAGCACGACGATCGCCACTTCATTCACCATCGGGCTGGCGATCAGGAAAGACAATGTGACGCCCAAGGGGATGCCCGCCTCGACGAAACCGATGAACAGCGGTACCGAAGAACAGGAGCAGAACGGCGTGACCGCGCCCAGCCCGACTGCCATGAAACGCGAGCTGACATTGCCCCGCTTGCGGATGAATTCGCGCACCCGTTCCGGCTTGAGCAGCGCACGCAGCAGCCCCATCACATAGATGACCAGCGTGAGCAGCACCATGATCTTGCTCACATCCATCACAAAGAAATGCGCGGCATCGCCGAGTTGGCTGCCGCGCATTCCCGCCAAATCGTAAATCAGCCAGTCGGCCAACATCTCGAACATATCAATGCTTTCCGGACACCTCGTACCAGTGCTGGCTGCGATTCACGATATACACCACGCTCAGCATCACCGGCACTTCGATCAGCACACCGACCACGGTGGCCAGCGCGGCACCGGACTGGAAACCGAACAGGCTGATAGCTGCGGCGACGGCCAGCTCGAAGAAGTTGCTGGCGCCGATCAGCGCGGAAGGCCCCGCCACACAATGCGCTTCACCCGCGCGCCGGTTCAACCAGTACGCCAGGGCCGAGTTGAAATACACCTGGATGGTGATCGGCACGGCGAGCATGGCGATGATCAGCGGCTGCTCGACGATGGCCTCGCCCTGGAAAGCGAACAGCAACACCAGCGTCAGCAACAAGGCCGAGATGGATAACGGACCCAGCGCCTCCAGCGTGCGCTGCAACGCGGCCTCACCGCGTGACAGCAGCCGTTTGCGCCATATCTGGGCGATGATGACCGGCAGCACGATGTACAGCAGCACCGAGGTCAGCAAGGTGTCCCACGGCACGATGATGGACGAGATACCCAACAGCAAAGCCACCAGCGGCGCGAAAGCGAAGATCATGATGGTGTCATTGAGTGCGACTTGCGACAGCGTGAACAGCGGCTCGCCATTCACCAGTCGGCTCCACACGAACACCATCGCGGTGCAGGGTGCCGCCGCCAGCAGGATCAGACCGGCGATGTAACTATCAAGCTGTTCCGCGGGCAGATACGGCGCGAACAGATGGCGGATGAACAGCCAGCCGAGCAAAGCCATTGAGAATGGTTTGACTGCCCAGTTCACGAACAGCGTAACGCCGATACCGCGCCAGTGTTTGCGCACCTCGTGCAGCGCGCTGAAATCGATGCGCAGCAGCATGGGGATGATCATCACCCAGATCAGCAGGCCGACCGGGATGTTGACCTTGGCGATCTCCAACCCGCCCAGCCACTGGAACGGTGCGGGCATGAACTGCCCCAGCAGCACGCCGACCACGATGCACAGGAAGACCCATACGGTGAGGTAACGCTCGAAGATGCTCATGACATCAGTCCTTGGTGCGTCCGATCTCGTTCATCTTCTCCTTCAACGTCAGCTTGTCCAGCTTGTCGATGGGCAAGCTCAGGAACAGCTGGATGCGGCGTGTCAGCTGGTCGGCCGCTTTGTTGAATGCAGCACGACGCGCCTCGTCCCCTTCGACATGTGCCGGGTCGGGGATGCCCCAGTGCGCGGTCATCGGCGAGCCATACCAGACCGGGCAGACTTCGCCCGCCGCGTTGTCACACACGGTGAACACGAAATCGAACTCCGGCGCGCCGGGTGCGGAAAACTCGTCCCAGCTCTTGCTGCGCAAGCCTTCGGGGCTGAAGTCATTGGCCCGCATCCATTCCAGCGCACCCGGATTGACCTGGCCTGCTGGTTTGCTGCCCGCGCTGTAGGCCTTGAAACGGCCTTTGCCGAGTTTGTTGAACAACACTTCACCCAGGATGCTGCGGGCGGAATTGCCGGTGCACAACACCAATACGTTGTAAGTCTTATCGCTCATTTTCATTTCCTTTGTGTTTAACATGTTTTGTCGCCGATGCCGCAATCCTCGCCACCGCAACAATTCTCGGTCAGGTAATCCACCATGCCGTTCATCACCGTGAAGTTCGCCGCGTAATACACGAACCTCCCTTCCTGCCTGCTTTCCACCAACCCGGCGTGGCTCAGTGTCTTGAAATGGAAAGACAGCGTCGCCGGTGACACCTTCAGCTTCTGCGCGATTTGCCCGGCGGCCATCCCTTCCGGCCCGACACTCACCAACAAGCGGAAGATCGCCAGCCGTGTGGTCTGCGCCAGCGCCGCCAAAGCCTCAACTACTTTTGCGGGTTTCATCATTATTCATTTCCATTGTTAAAGGATTATTAAAACGTTGGCGCGATTTGAACAGAGGCGGCCGGATAAATCAAGCCCGCGCCCGCTCAGTAGAAACGGAAGGAATAGAACAGATCGATCGCGTCCTCGGTACCGGTGCGGGTAACGAGCGTGATACGCGGGGTAAGGGTATAGCTAAACTTGGTCAGCCCGCCGACATCGGACAAACCCTGCTCGTAACTGAGGTAGGCTCGGGACGATAGCCGTTTGCCGACGGTGAACACTTGACTCTGCAGCGCATCGCCCGTCTCGCTCTGCCGCAATGACAATTCATCCACACCCAGACTGCGTCCCAGCTGGCCGACCGACTGGCCGCCCAGCAGGTTGCCTGCCGCCGCGAGCAGCAGGGAGGAATCGATACTGCCGCTTTCCGGCACACGGCCGAGCACGATCCAGGAAAGCTTCTCAGCATCCGGCACGGCAGGCGTGGAAACCAGCCTGATGACCGGATGGCGTGCAGTGCCTGTCACCTCCAGGCCGGCCTCGACACTGAGTCCTTTGCGCAGCGCGAGGATATTCAAACCCGGATCATCCGGCGGCCCCTGGAAGTTCACCATACCCCTTTCGACCGTCAGCCGCTGTCCGTAGGCATTGAACACGCCATCCTGGGTGGCGATGATGCCGGTGGCCTGCAACGGAAAACCGGCTTCGCCCTGCAGACGTAACTGTCCTGTGAGGCGCGACTCCAGGCCGGCCGTACGCAAATAGAAATGATCGCCCAGATCGAAATCGGCATCGATGTCATAGGCAAGGCCATCGTTAGCCCCGGCAGATTGTCCGACGAGTTTCACGTCATCCGACCAGCGCGGCTTGCCTGTTTCGATCTGCGCCAGCAGTCCCGCATCGGCACGGATATCGCCGCGCAGACTCAGGGTGCGGCTGGCGTAACCGACATGTCCCTCGCCGGAGACGATCAACCAACGGTCAGCGCGTTGCGCCAGCGGCAGCGACTGCGCGCGAACCTGCAGATCGCTATCGCTCCCTTCCAGATCGATGCGTCCGCTTGCACTCAACTTGCCTGCAGCACCCGGTAATCTGTATTCGTCCAGCAACTTGTCGTCGGGCTTGGGCAGATACGGCGCGACGAATTCCAGTTTCTCGATCTGCACATCGTTCACATCCAAACGGGCGCGCAAACTGCCTTGCTCCAGATTCACGCCCTGATCAAGCAAGGCCACGCGCAAACCATCGCCCTGCACACTACCTTGCAGGCGCGGCACACCAAAGGTGCCGCGCAGATCCGCATCCAGAGTTAAGCTACCGCCGCTTTGCAGGTTCTCGTGCAACACCGGGCCGATCCAGGTCAGATCCTCGCCATGCAATGACACACGACCAGCCAGCGGCGCGTCGTTCAGCACGGTCCAGCGCCCTTCCCGCAGTGACAACGGCAGTTTGACCTGCGCCGCCACATCACCCAGACGCGTTCCACTCGCATCCAACTGCAGCGACAACACATCCTGCACGACACCGATCTCCAGACTCAGCTCGTTCAATCCCAACTGCTGCCCGCTTTGCGCATCGACCATCAGGTCGCCGCTCTCACGCTTGATATTGGCGTGTCCTTGCCAGTGCGTATCCGAAGTGATATCCCAGTCGCCGCCGAAGCGCAGCATGTCGAAGGCAGATGAAGACGGCGTGAGCTGGTGCAGATTCACTGCCCGCACACCCAGCCCACTGAAACGCCCCGCGCTGTGCCAACTTTTCTGCGCCCACTGCGTGTCCTGCAAGGTGACTTCTCCGCCACCTAGCGCGAAGCGTGCTGCGCCCAATTGCACCTTGCCGAGTGCGAGTGACAGTGTCGTCGGCGCTTGCAAACGCAGCGGCAAGACACCATCCGCTTCCAGTGCATCCAGTTTGCCCAGCCATTGCCATGCCGCATCCGTCTCGGCCAAGCCGCCGCTGCTTTCAAAATGCCAGCGTCCCAGCGCTTGCTCGTTGCTGGTCAGGTCGGCGGTGCCCTGCAAGGTGTGTTGCGCACGATTCCCGTCAGCTTGCACACGCAACGCCGTCATACCCATGCCGCTATTGCTACGCACCCCGGAGGCGGTCAGTTGCAATGCCAGCATCTGCTTGTCGTATCGTCCACCCGCATCGATCTGTTCGATACTGCCGCTATCAGGCAATGCCAGATTGATGCCACCCAGTGTGAAATTGATGGTTGGTTCCGCCAGACTGCCGAGCAGTTCGGCCTGACCGGACAACTGCCCCTGCATCGCCCCGCCCAGTTGCTCCAGCTTCGGCGCATCCAGCATCAGCCTGAAGTAGTCCGCCGCCGTGCCGTAGGCCAGCTCGGCATTGAGCGTGTTGTCGCCGATGCGCAGTTCGATCTCGCCATCCGCCTTTTGCCTGCCGCTGAAGTGCAACTGTCCGCTGCCGTCGATGCCATAGCGCGAAAAACGGCTCTGCTCCAATTCAAAATCGAGCGCCACCTCAGGCTCAGGCATCAAACTGCCCGAGGCATGCAGCACGGCATTCAGATCGGTCGGCACACTGTCGATAAAATCGCTCAGATCCAGCCGGCGCAAACGGCTGTCGAAGCGGAACGAGTGCAAGTGATCCAGCTTCAGCTCACCCTCCCCGACCAGTTCGGTATCCCCTCTTGCGAAACGCAAGGCATGCAAGGTGATGATCTCGCCGCGCCTGTGCAAACTGCCGTCAATGATGAATCCCCCGTCGGCAAGATCCACACGCGCCTGCTGTTCACTGCCGGTGCTGCCCAACGCGATCTCGCCTTGCAGATCCAATTTCGGTGCGCGGCTGTCGACGGCGCGCGGATCGAAACTACTCACCTGCAGTCGCATCGCCCCCTGCCCCGACTGCGGACGCCAATCCAGTTCGCCGCTCACCCGACCGGTGCTGCCGATGCGCGCTTGTACATCGTAAAGTTGCCAGTAACGCTCCGACCAGCGCAGGCGCGCTTGCAGGCTTCGCAGCGGCAAGCCTGCTTTATCCAGCGGGGCGTAATGCTGATTCTCAATAGACAGTGAACCTTCCAACTGCTCCTGCCTGGTGCCGCGCAATTCGAGCCGACCGCTGAGTCGTGCCGGCGGCGCTTCCGCGTCCAGCCAGCTTGTTGCCAGACCTTTGAAATCGATCTGCGCATGCGCCAACGGCACACCGGCCAGCGGCAATAGCTGCGCGCTACCTTGCAGCGCCATACCCTCGCCGTTGCCGTTCAGCAGCACATCCAGATGTTGCAGATCACCCTTGATCTCAACTTGATAACTGGCACTCATCGGCACTTTTGTTTGCAGCGAGGCGGTCGCCTGCACCGCATAGGGCGTTTGCGGCGCTATGCTTGCGGTGGCGACCAGATCGCCATACGCAGTACGGGCACTCACCACCTGCAAACGATGGCCGCTCCGGTCTGCACTGAAACGCGCCTGCACTGTGTCAGCCTGGATATCCGGCGGGCCGTCTTCGCTGCTCGACACGCGCACAGTGGCGACATCCAGCTGTTCCACTTTGATATCCAGCGGCAAGGCCAGGCTGGCGGGCAATGTCGCCGCCTTGCCCGATGGCAAGCTGAGCACATCCACAACTTGCACCTGCAGTTGCAGCACATGCAATTCACCGCGCAGCAAAGCGGCCGGTTGCCATTGCACTTCCACATCACTCAAGGAGACGCGCCAACCTTCTCCGCGCAGCACCACATGCCGCATACCGAAGTTCTTCAGGAGCGTGCCGTGCTCCCCGTCGATCTCCAGCATATCGCCGCTGTACTGTTGCACTGCGCTGCTGACCCAGATCAAACCGGATTGCGTGCCCAGCATCCAACTCCCCGCGACAGAGAGCAGTGCCAGCGGCGTAAACACAGCCAACCACAGCAACTGACGCAACGAGGGCGTGAGGCGTTTGATGACCATCAGAATGCCACCGCGATAGCGAAGTGTATGCGCGTGCCCGGTTCACCCTGTCCGCGCGCCGCATCCAGCGCCAGCGGGCCGACCGGACTGCGCCAGCGCGCACCGAAGCCGTGACCGCGATACCACTGCAAGGTCGGTGCGGTATCCGCCGCCGCGCCGGCGTCGACGAACATCGCCGCCCCCCAGTTGCCGAACCAGTGGGTGTATTCGGCGCTCAGCGTGCTCATCGCCCGTCCGCCCACCACCGCGCCACCTTCCGAGAATCCGATGCTTTGATAGGCGAAGCCGCGCACGGTCTGCGTGCCCCCCACGCGGAACAGATATTCCTGAGGGATACCAAGACGGGAAGTGGAAGCGGTATAGCCGGCCTCGGCACGCAGGCTCAGCACATCCTGCTTGCCTAACGCCAGCCATGACTGGTGGCGTGCATAACTGCGCACAAAATCCTGGTCGGATGCGAAGGACTTGCTGGCACCGCCTATCTTGACCTCTGTCAGGTTTCCGTCCATCGGTGCCAGCGGGTCATCCACCATACGACGATACCAGTGCCAGTCCAGCACCAGTGCCTGGTCGGTCTCGCGGATACCCCCGGTCGGCAGGCGGCGCTCCTGTTGCCAGTTGAGACTCACACCCGTCTCGATGCCGAACAGGTTGCGCGTGCGTGTGACGCCGAACTTGTCACGTCGGGTGACCAGCTCTTGAATGTCGGTGCGCTCGCCGCTGGCCCGCCACAGCAGTTGGTATCCCAGCGGGTTGGGAGGCGTGTCCAGTGCCAGCACAAGATTCTGCCGGTTCTGTTCCACCACCGCAGCACTGTTCAGTGTCCAGGCCTGGTTGAGGAAATTGTAACTCTGGTAGTTCACTTCGTTGCGCGTACCGTTGTTGGTGCTGTAACCGACACCGAACGACAGCTTGCGAGACTTTGCCTCCACCACCTGCACTTGCACTGGGGCAGTGCGCGCCGCCTGCCCATCAGCCCTGTTCGATCTTGCGGTGTCCAGATTCACGATGATGGAACTGAATTGCGGCAGCTTCTGCAAACGCGTCTGGAACTCCAGCAGCAGGCTGCGCCGATAGGGTTGACCAGGGCTGAATGTCGCATGGCGTTCGATCAGCAATGGTTCGTAGCGCTCCAGCCCGCGCACTTCCAGCTTGCCGAAAAGATAGCGCGGCCCGGAATCGATCACCACATGCAATCGCGCGCTTGCGTGTTCGACATCCACCTCGGCCGCGCTGCTCACCATGCGCGCGGCGGCATAATCCTCATTGGCCACACTGTCCAGCAATGCGGTCTTGGCGCGTTCCCATGCGCTTGAGCTGAATGCACGTCCTACCGGCAACGACCAGGCGTTGCGAATCTGTTGCGCGCGCTGCGCAGCAGTCTGCGGCAGATCGCCACGCAATTCGATGTCCAGTGAAGTTACGGTAGTACGCACACCGGGCAGCACCTGCAGATTCAGCACGCCTGCATTGCTTACAGAAACCAATCGCACCTGGGCTGAAAAATAACCCTCGGTCGCCAATAGTTCCGGGATCTCAAGCTGTGCACGACGCACGAACGTTCCGCGCTCCGCATCGGACTCCAACAATCCTTTGGGGATCTTGAAATACTCCTTCAGCAGCGGACGCAATTCATCCGGCACATCGAGGGCCGCCGCCGGAATGCCGCTGGCGGCAAAGGAGGGCATCCCCCATGCGAGGACGAGCAGCATCAACAGCCATCCTCGCCATGTCAGTCTGCTCCGACGCTGCCGGGTAAACTCACACTCCATCAGAACAGGGCGTGATTGAAAGCCAGATGCGTGGCGATACTGCCTGCATAACCCAGCGCGATCACCGGCGTCCACTTAAGGTGGGCGAAGAAGGTATACACACCGCGCGCCTGCCCCATCAAAGCCACACCGGCTGCCGAGCCGATGGAAAGCAGCGAACCACCCACGCCTGCCGTCAGCGTGACCAGCAACCACTGGCCGATGGACATGTCAGGCTGCATGGTGAGCACAGCGAACATGACCGGGATGTTGTCCACGATCGCGGAGATCATACCGACTGCGATGTTGGCGTTGGTGGCACCCCATTCGCCATACATCACTTCCGAGATCATGGCCAGATAGCCGATGAAACCCAGACCGCCCACGCACATCACCACGCCGTAGAAGAAGAACAAGGTATCCCATTCGCTGCGCGCCACCTCGCGATAGATGTCGAACGCGGCGGGGCTGCCGATCTCGCTGACTTCCTTCTGCGCGCGGCCACTGGTGGTTTTGCGCAGGTAAAAAGCGTAGAACTTGAGCACACCCATACCGGTCAGCATGCCGATCACCGGCGGCAGGCTCAGCATACTGTGGAAGCTCACCGCCAGCGCGATGGTGAACAGGAACAACAGTGCGATAGGGATCGCGCCGCGTTTCATCTCGATCATCTTTCCGCCGCCCTCCGGCTTGCCGCTGGCGAGGAACAGGTGCATGACGATGGCCGGGATCAGCCAGTTGATCAGCGACGGCAGGAACAGGTTGAAGAAGGTCCAGAAACCGATCTGGCCGTTACTGGCCATGATGTTCTTCTGCCACACCATCAGCGTGGTGATGTCGCCGAACGGTGAGAACGCGCCACCCGCATTGGCCGCGACAACCACGTTGATCAGCGCCAGCACCACGAATTTCGGATTGTCCTTGCCAACCGCTGTCACCACCGCGCCCATCAGCAGGGCAGTGGTCAGATTGTCCGCCACCGCCGAGATGAAGAATGCCAGCACACCGGTCACCCAGAACAACATGCGATAGCTGAAACCCTTGCGGATCAGCCAAGAGCGCAGCGCCTCGAACACGTTACGTTCATCCATGGCATTGATGTAGGTCATTGCCACGATCAGGAACAGCATCAGTTCGGCATATTCCTCAAGGTTATGGCGCAATGCGGCCTCCACCACATGCGGGATGTCGTGTCCCTGGTAATACCAGGCGATCAATCCCCAGATGATGCCCGCCGCCAGCATCACCGGCTTGGACTTGCGCAGATGCGTGAACTCTTCCGCCATCACCGCCAGATAAGCGACGAAGAACAACAGCAATGCGGTGATCCCTACCCAGTGTCCGGTCAGATCAAGGCGCATGCCTTCCCCGGAAGCGTGGGCGAATAGCGGGGTGAGTGTGAGAGCGAACAAGGCAAGCAGGCGATTCATGGGATTCCTCCGGCGATATGCTGGCAACAAGATTTTGGACGCGGAATTGTACCTTACGCGCGCCTTCTTATCGCAGCACGAGGGCGTAGAATGACGCCCGTATCCTGCTGAAAGACACGACATGTTCATTGAGCTGCTCATACTCGCAATCGTGGTCGCCGTGGTGGTATTGGCGCTGCGACCGCCGCGCAAATAAAAAGGGCCGCAACAGCGGCCCCTTTCCGGATAATCCTGCGGCTAGCGCATCCTGCTTTGGCGTGAAACCCGAGTGGGTCGTTCCATCCAGCTCTTGATGCGGTTGGCGTCGCCGACACGGGTGTTCTTGCCCCATGAATCCAGCAACACGATCACGGTCGGGCGCTCCGACAGCTTGGCCTGCATCACCAGACAACGTCCCGCCTCGCTGATATAGCCGGTCTTGGACAGGCCGATCTCCCAGTTGCGGCTGCGCACCAGAGGATTGGTGTTGCCGAAGCGCAGGGACTGGCGCGCGTTGATCTGCACCACATGTCTGGCCTGGGTCGATGCACGCTGGATATGCTCATAGCGCTGTGCCGCCAGCACCATCTTCACTAGATCCCTGGCGGTGGAAACGTTCTCGCTTTGCAGACCGACCGGCCCCTGGAAGTGGGTATCGTCCATCCCCAACTCACGCGCCTTGGCATTCATCATCGCCACCAGCACCGGTGTACCGCCGGGATAAGTGCGAGCCAATGCGGCTGCGGCGCGGTTCTCGGAAGCCATCAGCGCCAGCGTCAACAGATCGCCACGGGATAGCGTAAGGCCATCCTTCAGGCGCGACTTGGTGCCTTTCAGACGGTCCCGATCTTCGCGGGTGATGGTGATGGGTTCGTCCAGCGGCAGATGCGCATCCAGAATGACCATGGCCGTCATCAACTTGGTGATGGACGCGATAGGCACTACCGTATTGACGTTCTTGCTGTAGACCGGCTCGCCGGTCTGCTCGTCATAGATCATAGCGATGGCCGAGCCCAACTGTGGCAGCTTGCCGTAGTTTGCACGCTCAATACCCACCGCCTGCGCGGTGAACGCGGAGGTCGCAAACAAAGCTGAGATCAGGAATATACGCATTTACATCCTCTTGATACCTTACAAGACGGGGCGCAGGATAACCTAATTGTCCCTGTCGACAAGCCGGTCTGTTGCGTATCCACCAAACATGACCGCCCGGACTTGGCCCGCACCCACAGATTCTTTGCATGTTGGCGGCAATTAAACGATGGAAGCCGGCAATTGGCATAGCTATCCACTCATCGGCCCGGTCTTGCCGCTGGTCGCCCGCTATTCCTTACGCGCTTCCTGTTGCTGCAAAGCCCACATCTGCGCATAGATGCCCTGCTGTGCCAGCAGCTCACGGTGCGTACCGCGCTCGACGATTACGCCTTTATCCATCACCAGTATCTGCTCGGCATCCACCACGGTGGACAAGCGATGGGCGATGATCAGCGTGGTGCGTTCGCGCGCGATCAGGCGCATCTCATCCTGGATGGCCCGTTCGGACTTGGAATCCAGCGCCGAGGTCGCCTCATCGAAGATCAGGATGGCCGGGTTCTTCAGCATGGCGCGCGCAATGGCGACGCGCTGCTTCTCGCCGCCGGAAAGCTTCAGGCCGCGCTCGCCCACCATGGTGTCATAGCCCAGCGGTAGCGATTCGATGAAATGATGGATATGCGCCGACTGGGCGGCACGCAGCACCTCGTCGCGCGTTGCGTCGGGACGGCCATAGGCGATGTTGTAATAGATGGTGTCGTTGAACAGCACCGTGTCCTGCGGCACGATGCCGATGGCGGCGCGCAGGCTGGCCTGGGTCACGCTGCGAATGTCCTGCCCGTCGATCACCACCGCGCCACTGTCCACATCGTAAAAACGGAACAGTAAGCGGGAGAGTGTGGACTTGCCCGCCCCGCTCGCCCCCACCACTGCTACGGTATGACCGGCCGGAACGTCGAAGCTCACACCGTGCAAGATCTGCCGTGTCGGATCATAAGAGAACGTGACATCCTCGAAGCGCACGGCAGCGCGCTCCAGCTTCAGAGGCGGCGCATCCGGCGCATCCTCAACCTCGCGGTTCACATCCAGCAGGCGGAACATCTTCTCCATGTCGGCCAGCGCATTCTTTATCTCGCGGTAGACGAAGCCCAAAAAGTGCAGCGGCATATACAGTTGCAGCATGAACACATTGACCAGCACCAGATCGCCGACCGTCATCTTGCCAGCCACCACCTGCTGCGAAGCCAACAGCATCAGCAGGGTGACACCCACCGCGATGATGACGCTCTGCCCGGCATTGAGCGTGGCCAGCGAAGTCTGGTTGCGCACCGCCGAAACTTCCCAACTCTTCATCTGCTCGTCGTAACGCGCCACTTCGTATTTTTCGTTGCCGAAATACTTCACTGTCTCGTAGTTGATCAGGCTGTCGATGGCGCGCGTATTGGCCTTGGAATCCATATCGTTCATGGTGCGGCGGAACACCATGCGCCATTCGGTGACCACCAGCGTGAACACGATGTAGGCAGCCAAGGTCACGAAGGTGATGATGGCGAACATGGGATCGTATTTCACGAACAGGATGGCCGCCACCAGACCGATCTCCAGCAGCGTCGGCAAGATATTGAACAGCAGGAAGGTGAGCAGGAAACTGATGCCGCGCGTACCGCGCTCAATGTCGCGCGAAACGCCGCCGGTCTGACGCTCCAGATGGAAACGCAGACTGAGCGCATGCAAGTGCTCGAACACCTGCAACGCCACACGACGGATGGCACGTTGCGTCACCTTGGCGAACAATGCATCGCGCAATTCGCCGAACAAGGTGGACATCAAACGCAGCAGACCATAGCCCATGATCAGCATCACCGGCACGGCCAGCATCGCCTGCGGCTTGCTCATCTCATCCACGATCTCTTTGAGCGCCAGCGGCACGACCACGTTGGCCAGCTTGGAGGCGACCAGCAGCACGACGACGAACGCGACCCGCCATTTGAATTCCAGCAGGTAAGGCAGGAGACTCTTGATCACCGTCCAATCGGTGCGTGTAGGCATACCGGAGGAAGAATGGTGCGAACTAGCGTGGCGCATTGGAGTTATGGTCTTAAAACAAAGGCCGCATTATAGCTGCTACGACTCGGCAGAAATTTTGTCGAACTCCGCAATGATCCGCTCAATGACGTTGCCTTACCAGAAGCCCCACCAGCAAACGGATGCCCCCATAACTGAGGCGCGACAGGAACACTGTCAAAGGATGTTTCGGAGGACTAAGGACTTTATCCGCATGGTGCTGCACGGCATGCATCACGGTGTCGCGCAAGTGACCTGCGAATGCCGTATCACGTACCGCCAGATTCGCTTCGCGCGCCATCCACAGACTAAGAGGATCAAGATTGGAAGAACCCAGCGTCGCCCATTCACCATCCACGACACATGCTTTCGCATGCATGAAATTGCCGCTGTACTCATGGATCTCGACCCCTTCCGCGAGCATCTGACCATATAAATACTGTGTCGCGTAGTACTGGAAGCGGTATTCCACCATGCCCTGCAACAACAGCACCACACGCACTCCGCGCTTGGCAGCCCGTTTCAATGCGCGGCGCACCCGGCGTCCAGGCAAAAAGTAGGCGTGCGCCAACACGATCTCGTACCGGGCGTGATTGATCGCACGCAGATAGGCGGCCTCGATCTCGTGCCTGTGCCGCACATTGTCGCGCAACAATAGGGCCGCCAACTGTCGGCTCCCGTCAGGCTTGCGCCGGCGCAGATGGACGCGCAAACGACCGATACGTTTGCGCATACTGGCCCAGCGCACACTGGACCACAGATGCCGCATCGCCTCCTGCACTTCATGCACCAGTGGCCCCTGCATCCGCACCGCATAATCCAGACGCGGCGCATCAAAAACTTCGCCGTCCGGCACATCATTGACTATGTTGATACCTCCCACGAAGGCGACCTCGCTATCAATGACCGCCAGCTTGCGATGCATCCGTCGCCAACGATAACGCCGCATGCGGAAGAAGCCGCGCTCACGACGGAACCACAACACCTCCACCCCCGCTCGGCGCATCTCCTCCACCCAAGACTCAGGCAAGCTGGACGAACCGAAACCGTCGATCATCAGTCGCACCGCGACTTGGCGTTGTGCGGCATGCTGCAAGGCCTGCGAGATCATTCGCCCTGTCTCATCGGCCGCAAAGATGTATGTCTCAAGATGAACCGAATGCTGAGCCGCTTCGATGTCGGCGCAAAGTGCTGGAAAGAAATCCGTGCCGTTCTGCAACAGCGAGAGGCTATTCGGCCCAACCTGAAAACTGCTGCTCATCGTCTTTTCAGATTGGCAGAAAGTGCCGCATGGTCGGACTTGCGCCGACCGCCGTGGATGTCGCAACCCATCACATCGAAACCGCGCGCATAGATGCGATCCAGCTTGAGCAAGGGAAAGGCCGCCGGAAAACTGCGGGCGGGGCGCCCGCAACTGAAATGAAATACATCCTGCACTCCAAGGCTTTCAGTCAAGCCTCTCGTGAGTTCATTGCGCCAGTCATTGAAATCCCCCGCGATGAGCAACGCGGCATCCTGGGGCACCTCTGCCTGCGCATGTTCAATCAGCGTTTGCATCTGCTGCCGCCGACCGCGTGCGAACAGACCAAAGTGGGTACAAAAACAATGCACATGCTGCCCCTTCACATCGATCTCGCAATGCAGCAACCCGCGCTGCTCGAAGCGATGCGCTGAGACATCGCGATTGCGCGACTGCACGATAGGGAAACGGCTCAGGATCGCATTGCCATGATGCCCCTGCTCGTACACTGCATTCATGCCATAAGCCTGATGTGCCCAGAACTCGTCCGCCAGGAACTCATGCTGCGGCTCGGCCGGATAAGCACCGTGACGCCGCGCATGATGCACATGCTCGCCCTGCACCTCCTGCAGGAACACGATATCCGCATTCAACGCCCGCAACTGCTCGCGCAGATCGTGCAACACCACCCGCCGGTTGAACAGCGAGAAACCCTTGTGGATGTTGTAGGTGGCGACCTTGAGATGAGGCATGCAGGCATTCTACCCAATCGGACAGACATGGTGACGAGTGCTTAATCGGACGAGGTTTTGGGAGCTGTTTGCTCGGCGGTTATTAACCCAATTGAGACATTGCTGAAAACTATAGCGATGCTTACCCTTCGAGTTGAATGCAATCTTCGGGTTTGACGACGGTTTGAGTGATTGGCACGAGGCGGGGATCGTATGGGAAACTTATCTCTACCAAATCGGGGCGGTCATTGGCCCTAGCATAGTCGCGCAACAAACCCAGAAAATGATCGAAACCGGCCCAGTTGGTGTGTTGTTCAGCAAGGCGCCCCCAGCACAAAGTTCGCTTAAGTTCTTTCTGATTCGAGAAATCGAATTTCTTTCGAAGAGCCTTTCCATACCGCAAACTAAATAATAGATAAGCAGGGCTGTAATATCCTTGACTAGCGGTATCCAGCAAAAATGGCATTGCTTCTTTTGATTCTCTCAACTCGCCCTGATCTCCATGAAGCAGATAGCCAGCCCCCTTTCTCGCCAAACAAGCGGGATGTCTTAAGACCACACCTGCCTCTGCCATTTTCTTTTTAAGAGTTATTCGCTCTTCATCTGACTTAATAGTTTGAAATAGTGGTATTGCACTGATAGCGCACATCGCCGAAGCATCACCATCCTCTGCCGCCTTCACCAATATGGCAACTGCTTCCGGGTCGTTACGCTCGCTACCTCTCTTGATATTCAGTAGCCGCAATGCCACATATGCAGGGAGATAGCCATCTGCCGCCATGCGCCTGAATTCGGCATCACGCTCAATGAAAGGTGCCCCAGGCGCTTGGCTGTACCTGTTGCTATTCATGTTCCATACAGCGATCTCGTTAAAGAAAATGACGTCATATTCACGTCGCTTTTCCGGCGAGAGTTGCGCAGCCTTCTGTGAATCAAAAGACGGCAGTTCGTCTCTTGCGCACCCAAGCAAAGGAAATAGAAGCAGCGCAAAAAGTAAAGTTGTGAAATATTCGCTTACCTTGCTTGTCATGCCACATCTCCTAGCCCAATCGAGTAATTCGCGCCCGTCATCTAGAATCCCAGCTTCCTCAGGAAGCTGTCCATCTGCTTCAGGTTCGTCCCGCTATTGATGCCAACCGCAAGTTCGCTCGCACCTCTGTTCTCCGCCCGTGTGCTAAAGGGGGCAGCATCGAATTGATCTTAAAAGGACTCATATTTGCAAGCTATCCCACCGTTGCAGCGGGGGCAATATGCCAAAGTATCTATGCCTAGCCAATACATCTGACCGACCGCTTCTGGCCGTTTGCAGCCCCATCAAGCATTCCCTATCCCCTTGGTCGGCAGATCAATCTGCTTCGCAAAATCCAGCATGCGTTTAATAGGCTGCACAGCACGCGGAATGATGGCGGGGTCGACGTGGATCTCGTTGCGGCCTTTTTCCAGCACTTCGGCAAGGTTGATCAGGCCGTTCATCGCCATCCACGGGCAGTGGCTGCAGCTGGTGCAGGTGGCACCATGGCCGGCGGTGGGGGCTTCGAGGAAGGTCTTGTCGGGGCACAGCGTGCGCATTTTGTGCAGGATGCCGTTGTCGGTGGCGACGATGAATTCTTTTGCGTTTGAATTCTGCGCGGCCTTGATGATCTGCGTGGTGGAGCCGACCACGTCGGCGAGTTGCACGACTGCACGCGGCGATTCGGGATGTACCAGCACCAACGCATCCGGGTGCTGCGCTTTTAGCTCTTTCAGTTCCAGAGCCTTGTATTCGTCGTGCACGATGCATGAGCCTTGCCACATGAGCATGTCGGCACCGGTCTGGTCCTGCACATAGCCTCCAAGGTGACGATCCGGCGCCCACAATATCTTCTGGCCCTGCTCCTTCAGATGTTTCACTACCGGCAACGCGATGGAGCTGGTCACCATCCAGTCGGCGCGCGCTTTCACTGCGGCGCTGGTGTTGGCATACACCACCACCACGCGGTCGGGATGCGCATCGCAGAACGCGGTGAACTCGTCCGCCGGACATCCGAGGTCGAGTGAGCATTCGGCTTCGAGGTCGGGCATCAGCACGCGCTTCTCGGGATTCAATATCTTCGCCGTCTCGCCCATGAATCGCACACCTGCCACGACGATGGTCTTGGCCGGATGCTGGTGGCCGAAGTTGGCCATGTCGAGCGAGTCGGACACGATGCCACCGGTCGCTTCTGCCAAGTCTTGCAGGTCGGAATGCACGTAGTAATGCGAGACCAGCACGGCATCCTGTTCTTTCAACATGCGCTTGATGCGTGCGATCAGTTCGGCCTTCTCCTCAGGATTCGGCTCGCGCGGTTTCTTGGCCCAGGCGTGCGCTGTGCTGCAACTTGTCTGAGCTGTGTCTGGATGTTCGTAGGCGATTTCGATTTTGCTTTGTTGCATTTTGATTCCTTGTTGTTCCTAGAGGGCAAATCCCCCGCTCACTTTGTTCGCCGCCCCCTTTTGTTAAAGGGGGCTCAATGCTCGCTCAATCTATTTAGCGAATACTTCAACCACAGCACGCCGTCTCTTCGCCCCCACTCAACAGTTCCCCTCTTTGGCAAAGAGGGGTTAGGGGAGATTCGAACTTTTCAGTCTTGCCACAACTTCATCATAGATGAACGCCACGACAGCATCCGTTTCCGTCAACACCTGCCTGTCGTCAAAGCGCAACACTTTGATGCCCATCTTTCCTAACGCTTCATCGCGTGCCACATCCTTTTGCTGATGTGCCGCTTCGAGATGTTGCGCACCATCCAGCTCAACCACCAGTTTTGCTCTCGGACAATAGAAATCGACGATGAACGTTAGCAGTGGTTTCTGGCGGTAGAACTGCACATCAGCCAGTTGTTTGTTTCGCAGCCGCCACCACAAACTTTGCTCGGCTTCGGTCATGTTGCTGCGCAATGCTCTGGAAATCTTTTTCAGTGATTTGTTGTAGGGCCGCACAAATCCCCCGCTCACTTCTACTTACAACAAAGACTCCAACTACAGCACGCCGTCACTTTAGCACTCCCACTACCGCCCCCCCTCTTTAGCAAAGAGGGACTAGGGGAGATTTGTCGCTTTCTGCTCCAACGAATCTTTCCGTTCCGCCAACTGCAATATCGCTTCTCGGTTACTCGGCGAAAAGACTTTATCCGCTGCTTCTTGCCAGGGCAACCATTGAAAGTTCAGATGTTCGCGCGGCGAGAGCGTGACGGGGATAGTTTGGGGAAGTTGCAGGCCGAACACGTGTTCGGTGTTGCGTGTGACGCCTGGCGGGTAGCGGTGACGCCAGTGCGGGTAGATCTCGTATTCGTTCTGCTGCTGCCAGTCGGTCAGTTGAAACTGATGTACATCGATACCGGTCTCTTCAGCCACTTCGCGCAGTGCGGTTTCGCGCAGCGACTCTTCGCCGTCACGGCTGCCGGTGACGGACTGCCAGTATCCCGGATGGTCGGCACGCTCGAGCAACAGGACTTCGAGGGCTGTGGTGTAGATGACGACCAGAACGGAGACGGGCTGCTTGGTTCGCTGCATCACGCAAGGAATATCCAGAATGGTTTGCCTGCCTGTTTCCAGCAGTTCACTGTGTCGTTGAATATTTCCATGACCACTTCATGATCCGCTGCGGTCAACCCCAGCGTGTCGCCGCTGTTCAGCAACAGCAGCACATAGCCCTCATCGAACTCATCCAGCCAGGACATGTCGCACAAGGCATCTGCCAGTGCGTCAAAGTTGTGGCCGAACCAGTCCGGTGCCTGAATCGCATGCGCGATAGCCGCAAGGAACTCGCCCTTGTTGTGCACATTCGCCATGTCGATCTCGAAGCTGCGAAACTCGGCCAAGGTCGCATTGCCGCGCAACACTTCGACCGGACAAGTCAGGCGATATACACCTGCTTCTTTCACATCCTGCAAACGTTCACACAAGTCGCTCATGCTCACTCCTTGATGCGTTTGAAACTGCGGTAATGGTCGGCAGTGTAATAACACTCGGGCACCACACCGCACACGATACGCCGCGCACCGCGATGCTTCACACCGGGTGTCTTCACTGTGTATTCACGGTAGTACCAGCGCGGTTGCACAGGCAGGATGCGTTCGCGGTTCTTGAATTCGATGCCGTCCCGGGCATAGGGGAACGGTCCGCCGCGTTTGATGAGTAGCAGGGTGTCGCGCGCCTCCGTCGGCAATTGCGCGACGGAGACGACAGCGAGCGGATGGTCTTGCTGCTCGCGTGCCTGCGCGAACGGCAGGCACAGCAATAAGCCGGACAGTAACAGCCACTGTACGGCGCGGCGCATCACTTATTCCTTGCTGACTTCCACGGTGGTCTGCACTTGCTGGCGCAGACGGATGTGCAATTCGCGCAATTGCTTCTCGTCCACGGCGGACGGTGCCTGCGTCAACAGGCATTGCGCGCGCTGCGTCTTGGGGAAGGCGATCACATCACGGATGGATTCTGCACCGGTCATCATGGTGACGATACGGTCCAGACCGAAGGCCAGACCGCCGTGCGGCGGTGCGCCGTACTGCAGCGCGTCGAGCAGGAAGCCGAACTTGAGCTGCGCTTCTTCCGCGCCGATGTTGAGCGCGCGGAACACCTGGCTCTGCACAGCCTCTTTATGGATACGCACCGAGCCGCCGCCGATCTCCCAACCGTTCAATGCCAGGTCGTAGGCCTTCGCCAGACACTTGCCCGGATCGGTCTCGAGGAATTGCAGATGCTCATCCTTGGGCGCGGTGAACGGATGGTGACAGGCGTTCCAGCGCTTGGCTTCGTCGTCGTATTCGAACATGGGGAAGTCCACCACCCAGATCGGCTCCCACGCCTTGCCGTTGGTGTAACCCTTCTCGTGACCGATCTTGCCGCGCAATGCGCCCAGCGCGTCGTTGACGATCTTGGTCTTGTCCGCACCGAAGAAGATGATGTCGCCGTTCTGCGCGCCGGTGCGTTCGATGATGGTCTTCAGCGCCGCTTCGTTCAGGTTCTTGACGATGGGGGACTGCAGGCCGGTCTCGTTCAGTTGGCTGACGTCATTGACCTTGATGTAGGCCAGACCCTTGGCACCGTAGATACCCACGAACTTGGTGTACTCGTCGATCTCGCCGCGTGTGAATACGCCGCCGTTCGGCACGCGCAACGCGCCCACCCGGCCGCCGGAATTCGCCACGCCGCTGAACACCTTGAATGCGACATCCTTCACCGCGTCGGTGACTTCGGTGATCTCCAGCGTGACGCGCATGTCGGGCTTGTCGGAACCGAAACGGGCCATCGCTTCGGCATAACCGATGCGCGGGAAGGGATTGGGCAACACGACGTTCAGCACTTCCTTGAACACGACACGGATCATCTCTTCCATCATCGTCATGATCTGCTCTTCAGACATGAAGGATGTCTCGATATCGACCTGGGTGAATTCTGGCTGGCGGTCGGCGCGCAGGTCTTCGTCACGGAAGCACTTGGTGAGCTGGTAGTAACGGTCGAAGCCGGCCACCATCAGCATCTGCTTGAACAGTTGCGGCGACTGCGGCAACGCGAAGAAGTCGCCGGCGTGTACGCGCGACGGCACTAGATAGTCGCGCGCACCTTCCGGTGTGGACTTGGTCAGCATCGGTGTCTCGATGTCGATGAAGCCGTTGTCGTCGAGGAAGCGGCGGAACGCGCGCGCGGTCTTGTAGCGCAGCATCATGTTCTTCTGCATCTGCGGACGGCGCAGATCGATCACGCGATGGGTCAGACGCACGTTCTCGGACAGGTTCTCGTCATCGATCTGGAACGGCGGTGTGACCGAGATGTTAAGCACTTCGATCTCGTGGCACAGCACTTCGATCTCGCCGCTGAACATGTTCTTGTTCTCGGTGCCTTCGGGACGGCGGCGCACGCGGCCGGTGATCTTGAGCACGAATTCGTTGCGCACGGATTCGGCGATGGAGAACATGTCGGCACGGTCCGGATCGCACACGATCTGCGCGATGCCTTCGCGGTCGCGCAGATCGATGAAGATCACCCCGCCGTGGTCGCGGCGGCGATGCGCCCAGCCGCACAGGGTGACGGTCTGGCCGAGTTGGTTAACGTTGAGTTGTCCGGAGTAATGAGTTCGCATGATAGGGATACAAATAGGAAAGGTGCTGAAAGTACTTAATTGGAAGCGGCAAGCTGGGCAGCGTTCTCAGGTGTGGTGACCACGCCCATGGAAACGATGGCTTTGAAGGCCGCATCCACGCTGATGTCGAGTTCGATAGTCTCGGACTTCTTTACATAGAAATAAAAACCGTTGACCGGGCTGGGCGTGGTCGGCACGAACACACCCACGTATTCATCGCCATACAACTTGCGCGTCACCTCGCTCGGTATATTGGTCTGGAACGCCAGCGACCACGCCTGTGCATGCGGGTAACGCACCAGCAATACTTTGCGGAAGGAATTGCCGCTGCCGGAGAGCAGGGTGTCGCTGACCTGTTTGACGCTGTTGTAGATCGCGTTTACGAACGGGATGCGGCGCAACAACCCCTCCCACCAGTCGAGCAACTGCTGGCCGAATACGTTGCGTACCAGCAAACCGGTAAGCAACACGGTGCCAAAGGTCAGGATCACGCCAAGGCCTGGGATATGGATACCGAGCAGATTGTCAGGGTGCCAGGCAGATGGCAACAGCAACAGCGACTGGTCGAGGATGCCGATAACGAAGCTGAGCACCCAAACGGTGATCACCAATGGCACCAGGACCAGCAAGCCGGTCAGCAGGTATTTTTTCACTTAGTGCGTACCCGCGGACGGACAGGAAGCGCACGCAGCCGGTTCGCATGCCGCCGGTTGCTTGTTCTTGAAGTCGGTCACGTAATAGCCGTTGCCCTTGAGCTGAAAGCCGGCGGCCGTCAGCTGCTTGGAAAATGTCTCCTGTCCGCACTCGGGGCAAGTGGTCAACACCGGATCACTGAACTTCTGCATCACGTCTTTCTGCACACCGCAGCTGCTGCAACGATAGTCGTAGATTGGCATGGTTTTCTCCTGCAATTTCGAAAGGCGCGCATTATACATTAGCCGCCTGCTGCTCGCGCCATTCGCCGGAGGCTAGTCCATCCAGCGTCCAATCCCCGATCCGGTAGCGGATCAGGCGCAAAGTCGGATAACCCACGGCCGCTGTCATACGCCTGACCTGCCGATTCCGGCCTTCGCGGATGGTGAGTGATATCCAGCTTGTGGGTATGGCTTTGCGGAAGCGGACCGGCGGGTCGCGCTGCCACAGCCCGGCCGGCGCTTCCATCAGCCGCACCTCGGCGGGCAATGTCGGTCCGTCCTTGAGCCGCACCCCCTGCCGCAACATCAGCAGGGCCGCCTCGTCCGGTTCGCCCTCCACCTGCACCCAATAGGTCTTGGGCAGTTTGTGCCTGGGATCGGTGATGCGGTGCTGCAATTTGCCATCGTCGGTCAGCAACAACAGGCCTTCACTGTCCGTATCCAGTCTGCCAGCGGGATAAACACCGGGAACGGCGATATAATCCGCCAGCGTCGGATGTAGCCCGTCCTTGCTGAATTGACAGATCACACCATAGGGTTTGTTGAACAACAGGATACGGCTCATCTCAATCTTTCCAATACTCCGGATACCAACATGACAACCGCAAAGATCATCTACACCCTGACCGATGAAGCGCCGCGTCTGGCCACTTATTCACTGCTTCCCATCATACAGGCCTTCACCAAAGCTGCCGGCGTCACCGTCGAAACTCGCGACATCTCTCTGGCCGGACGCATCCTTGCCAACTTCCCGGATAAGCTGACCAAAGCACAAAAGGTCTCGGACCAACTGACCGAACTGGGCGAGCTGACTTTGAAACCGGAAGCGAACATCATCAAGCTGCCCAATATCAGCGCATCGATCCCTCAACTGAAGGCGGCGATCAAGGAATTGCAATCCAAAGGCTACAAGGTCCCCGACTTTCCGGACGAGCCGAAGAACGACGCCGAGAAAACGATCAAGGCGCGCTACGGCAAGGTGCTGGGCAGCGCGGTGAATCCGGTATTGCGCGAAGGCAACTCCGACCGCCGCGCCGCCGCCTCGGTCAAACAGTACGCCCGCAAACATCCGCACCGCATGGGCAAGTGGGAGAAAACTTCCAGAACACGCGTGGCACACATGACCCGCGGCGATTTCTACGGCAGCGAGAAGTCGGCGACAGTGCCGGAGGCGACCACTACCCGCATCGAATTCGTGGGCAAAGACGGCAAGGTCAGCGTACTCAAGGACAAGCTCGCGCTCAAAGCGGGAGAGATCATCGACGCCGCCGTGATGAGTCGCAATGCATTGCGCAAGTTCTACTCCGAGCAGATCGAAGCAGCGAAAAAAGAAAACGTACTGCTGTCGCTGCATTTGAAAGCCACCATGATGAAGGTGTCCGACCCCATCATGTTCGGCCACGCCGTGTCCGTGTTCTTCCACAAGGTGTTCGACAAACACGGCACGCAACTCAAGGAGATGGGCGTCAACGTCAACAACGGTTTCGGCGACATGGAGGCCAAGGTGCTGGCATTGCCGGCAGCCAAGCGCGCCAAACTGGTTGCGGACATCTCCGATTGCTTCCGCAACGGCCCCGCGCTGGCGATGGTGAATTCCGACAAAGGCATCACCAACCTGCACGTGCCTTCCGACGTGATCATCGACGCCTCCATGCCGCCGATGATCCGCGACGGCGGCAAGATGTGGGGCGCAGACGGCAAAGCCTACGACACGCTGGCGATGATCCCAGACCGTTGCTATGCCAGCATCTATGTCGCCACCGTAGAGGACTGCAAGAAGAACGGCGCGCTCGACCCATCCACCATGGGCTCCGTGCCCAACGTCGGCCTGATGGCGCAAAAGGCCGAAGAATACGGCTCGCACGACAAGACCTTCGAGATGTCCGGCGACGGCGTGGTACGCATCGTCGATGCATCCGGCAAAGTATTGCTGGAGCAAAAGGTCGAGCAGGGCGACATCTTCCGCGCCTGCCAGACCAAGGATGCGCCGATACAGGATTGGGTGAAACTCGCAGTCACGCGTGCACGCCTGAGCAACACCCCTGCCATCTTCTGGCTGGACAAGGATCGCGGCCACGATGCGCAGATCATCGCCAAGGTGCAAAAGTACCTCAAGGATCACGACACCAGCGGACTGGACATCAGCATCATGGAGCCGGCCGAGGCCTGCCGCGCCACGTTGGCCCGCGCACGCAAAGGGCTGGACACCATCTCCGTCACCGGCAACGTGCTGCGCGACTACCTCACCGACCTGTTCCCCATCCTAGAACTCAACACCAGCGCCAAGATGCTCTCTATCGTGCCGCTGATGAACGGCGGAGGCATGTTCGAAACCGGTGCAGGCGGCTCTGCCCCAAAACACGTGCAACAGTTCCAGCAGGAGAATTGCCTGCGCTGGGATTCACTGGGTGAATTCCTTGCACTCGGCGTGTCTCTGGAACACTTGGCACAGACGTTCAAGAACAACAAGGCTCAAGTGCTGGCGGACACACTGGATCAGGCGACGGGCAAGGTGCTCGACAACAACAAATCTCCAGCGCGCAAAGTTGGCGAAATAGACAATCGTGGTAGCCATTTCTACCTCGCGCTGTACTGGGCACAGGCACTGGCCGCGCAGAACAAGGACAAGGAGATACAGGCACGTTTCACTTCGCTGGCCAAGGCTTTGACCGACAGTGCGGACAAGATCGACAAGGAGCTGCTGTCCGTACAAGGCAAGCCGGTCGACATGGGCGGCTACTATCTACCCGACTTTGACAAGACTTCGAACGCGATGCGCCCCAGCAAAACTTTCAATGCGGCACTGAAGGCAATTTAACAGCCCGACTGTAGCAAACAAAAAGCCCGACGTGAAAGCGCCGGGCTTTTTGTTTGGCTGCCCGCGTCGAAACGCTGTCCGGTCTGCCGGTCAAATCATCAATCTTTTTTTCTGACCAAAAGCATGATCGCAACGACAGCAACAACGAGGCCGAGCAACCATAGCCAGTATTGCTCCAGGAAACCCGCTTCTTTCGCATGGGTAACTGGTGCCGCCACGACTACTGGCGCAACCGGTTCTTGCACAGGCGCGGCAACGGGCGCAGGTGCCGGCTCTGGCTCCACCACAGGCGCGGGGGCAGGCTCTACGGGTTTAGGGAGCGCTTTGGCAACCTTCTTATGCTTCTTCTTTACAACCGGCTTAGGCGCCTCTGCTTGTGGCGCCGGGGTGGGTTCAGCCACGACTTCAGGTGCAACGACGTGCTCAACCACGGCCGCTTGCTCTACAACTGGCGCAGGCTCGGTTGCCGGTGCGAGCTCTTCCTTGGGCGCTGTCGCACAAGCAGACAGGGCAAGTGCAAACAACATCGAAATGGGGAGTGCTGATTTATTCATGTTTTTCACTTTCTATTAAGACAGTCGAAATGACGCTGGCGAGCATCCTCCCACAGCCACTCCGAACAGACAAACAAAAAGCCCGACGTTTTCACGTCGGGCTTTTTTACGGCAACAAAAAAACCGCTAATTAGGCGGCTTGGATGTTGGAGGCTTGCTTACCCTTCGGGCCTTGCACGACTTCGAAAGACACTTTCTGACCTTCTTTGAGAGACTTGAAGCCGCTCATGTTGATCGCGGAGAAGTGCGCGAACAGGTCTTCGCTGCCGTCATCGGGAGTAATGAAACCGAAACCCTTTGCGTCGTTGAACCATTTAACAGTACCGTTTGCCATGCTTTGCTTCCTTACAAAAAATGCGGGTGGATTCCCGCCAACTGTTTAAATCCAAGACCGCACGTGGCAAAACCAGTACTGCAGATACTTTGATTCAAACACCTGCGCGCTTTTTAACCCAGCTTTTGGCGTAGCGTCAAGTGCTTATTATATTTATTTACGCAACAGGCTTGAAAAACCCCCGTTAATCGTCAAATATACAGACGAACGCAATGCGACAATGATCTCGATGGCAACCAGGCAAGAGAACGTCCAATTACTGGAACGCAGCAAGACCAAACCACCGAAGATGTACAAGGTGATCTTGCTGAACGATGACTACACCACCATGGAGTTCGTCATCGAGGTACTGCAAGCTTTTTTTTCGATGAGCATGGAACAGGCAACGCAAACCATGCTCAAAGTGCACAATGAGGGTTCTGCGGCATGCGGCCTGTATCCCAGGGACATCGCGGAAACCAAAGTGCAGCAAGTAGCCGGATATGCGATACAGCGTGGGCATCCCCTGAAATGCCGTATGGAGGAAAATTAAATGATTGCCCAAGAACTGGAAGTCAGCCTGCACCTCGCCTTTGTCGAGGCGCGCCAGAAACGTCACGAGTTCATCACCGTGGAGCACCTGTTACTTGCGATGCTGGACAACCCGTCTGCCGCGCATGTATTGCGCGCCTGTGGTGCCGATCTGGAAGAACTGCGCAGCGTGCTATCGCAGCACATCGAGTCGCACACGCCCATCGTGCCCGGTACCGGCGAAGTCGACACACAACCCACGGTAGGCTTCCAGCGCGTGATTCAGCGTGCGATCCTGCACGTGCAGTCCACCAACAAGAAAGAAGTGACTGGCGCCAACATCCTCGTCGCCTTGTTCGGCGAGAAGGAATCGCATGCCGTCTATTTCCTCAACCAGCGCGCCATCACCCGTCTCGACGTGGTGAACTACATCGCACACGGCATCAACAAGACCGCCGAAGCACAGCCTTCCACGCATCGAACAGAAGGCGAATCCGAAAACGATGCGCCTCAACAGGGCGACAGCGCACTGGCGAACTACACTCAGGATCTCAACGCCTACGCGCTGGAAGGCAAGATCGATCCGCTGATCGGACGTGCGCTGGAGCTGGAGCGCGTGATTCAGACCCTGTGCCGCCGCCGCAAGAACAATCCGCTGTTGGTGGGCGAAGCCGGTGTCGGCAAGACCGCCATCGCCGAAGGCTTGGCGCGCCGCATCGTGGAAGGTGAAGTGCCCGACATCCTCAAGGACGCACAGGTCTATGCATTGGACATGGGCTCTCTGCTGGCCGGCACCAAGTATCGCGGTGATTTCGAGCAGCGCCTGAAAGCCGTGTTGAAAGAATTGAAAGACGCACCCAACGCCGTGCTGTTCATCGACGAGATCCACACCCTGATCGGTGCGGGCGCTGCCTCGGGCGGCACCATGGACGCCTCCAACCTGCTCAAGCCCGCCCTCTCCAGCGGAGCGCTGAAATGCATAGGCGCGACCACCTATCAGGAATATCGCGGCATCTTCGACAAGGATTCCGCACTGTCACGCCGTTTCCAGAAAGTCGACGTGCCTGAACCGTCGGTAGAGCAGACCATTGAGATCCTGAAGGGATTGAAGTCACGCTTCGAAGACCACCACAGCATCAAATACAGTGCTGCTGCCATCACCAGTGCAGCAGAGTTGTCTTCGCGCTTCATCAATGACAGACACCTACCTGACAAGGCCATCGACGTGCTGGACGAAGCCGGTGCCGCACAGCGCATCCTGCCAAAATCCAAGCAGAAGAAGACCGTCGGCAAGCACGAGATCGAAGAGATCATCGCCAAGATCGCGCGCATCCCGACCCGCACCGTGTCGCATGACGACCGCAATGCGCTGAAGAATCTGGATCGCGACCTGAAGGCGACCGTGTTCGGCCAAGACAAAGCCATCGACGCACTGGCGCGCGCCATCAAGATGTCGCGCAGCGGTCTGGGTAATCCGCAGAAACCCATCGGCAGCTTCCTGTTCTCCGGCCCGACCGGTGTCGGCAAGACCGAAGTGGCGCGTCAGCTCGCCTACAGCATGGGCATGCCCATCCACCGCTTCGACATGTCCGAATACATGGAACGTCATGCTGTGTCACGTCTGATCGGCGCACCGCCGGGCTATGTTGGCTTCGAACAAGGCGGCCTGCTCACCGAAGCCATCAGCAAGCAACCACATAGCGTGCTGTTGCTGGACGAGATCGAGAAAGCACACCCCGACATCTTCAACATCCTGCTGCAGGTGATGGATCACGGCACGCTGACCGACAACAACGGTCGCAAGTCCGACTTCCGCAACGTGGTCATCATCATGACCACAAACGCGGGCGCGGAAGCCTTGAACAAGGTGCAGATCGGCTTCACCAAGAGCGCATCCGCAGGCGACGAGATGGGCGACATCAAACGCCTGTTCACCCCCGAGTTCCGCAACCGTCTGGACGCCATCGTGTCCTTCGCCGCGCTGGACAAGAGCGTCATCCTGCGCGTGGTGGACAAGTTCCTCATGCAACTGGACGAACAACTGCACGAGAAGAAAGTGGACGCGATCTTCACCGACGCGCTCAAGGACTACCTCGCCGACAACGGTTTCGATCCGCTGATGGGCGCTCGCCCGATGGCGCGCCTGATCCAGGACACCATCCGTTCCGCACTGGCCGACGAACTGCTGTTCGGCAAGCTGGCGAACGGCGGCAAGGTCACAGTCGACGTGAAGGATGGCAAGGTGGCGCTGGACTTCGAGGAAGAAGAAGCTGTCCCTGCATAAGTCGCAATACCGGGGGCGCTTCGCCCCCTCCCCCACCGGCCCCCTGCACTTCGGCTCACTCGTCGCCGCCGTCGGCAGCTTTCTCGACGCAAGACATCATCACGGTATCTGGCTGATACGCATGGAAGACCTGGACACGCCGCGCTGTGTCCCGGGTGCCGCGGATGACATCCTGCGCACGCTGGATGCCTTCGGGCTGCATTCCGACGAGCCGGTCATCTACCAGAGTCAGCGCACGGCGGCGTATGACGAGGCGTTGCAGCGCTTGCAGGACATCGGCGCGGCGTACCCGTGCTGCTGTACGCGCAAAGAGATCGCCGATTCGGCTCTGCATGGCATCGATGGGTTCATGTACCCCGGTACCTGTCGTTCCAGCATGGCACATCAGAGGCCGACCCCGGCATGGCGGGTGCGCACCGACCATTCCCCGATCACATTCGACGACGCACTACAGGGCTGCATCTCGCAGAACCTCGCAAGCGAGATCGGCGACTTCGTGGTGAAGCGCGCTGATGGCTTGTTCGCCTATCAGCTCGCCGTGGTGGTGGATGACGCGTTCCAGCAGATCCGCAACGTCGTGCGCGGCGCCGACTTGCTCAATTCCACGGCCCGCCAGATCCATCTGCAAAACCTGCTCGGCCTGCCCACTCCGCACTATATGCATCTACCCGTCGCAGTGAACGCGGCAGGCGAGAAGCTGAGCAAGCAGACGCTGGCCCAAGCGGTGGATAGCACCCGGCCTGTCCATGCGCTGTGGCGTGCGCTTGCCTTCCTGCAGCAGCAACCGCCGCAGGCCTTGCAAGATGAGCGTCCGGATACGGTGTGGGAGTGGGCGCGCCGGAACTGGCACGCCGAGCGACTAGTCGGCTGTCGCGCCCTGCCGGCGATGGCGGATGAACTGGATCATCGCGGGAACGAATGAGATGAAGACGATGATCAGGATCATCAGGGTGAGATTGTTCTTGATGACCGGAATGTTGCCGAAGAAGTAACCCGCCAGCGTCAGGCTGCCGATCCATGACACACCGCCGATGATGCTGAACATCACGTATTGACGATAGTCCATAGTGCCGATACCGGCCACGAACGGCGCAAAGGTGCGCAGGATGGGCAGGAAGCGCGCGAAGATCACCGTCTTGCCGCCATGTCTCTCATAGAAGGCATGGGTCTTTTCCAGATGCTCATGCTTGATGAAGCGGGGACCGGCACGCTCCAGCAACCTCAAACCCAGCAAACGGCCGATCCAATAGTTGGTGTTGTCGCCCATGAAAGCGGCAAGGATCAGCAGCGGCATCGCCACTTCCAGCTGCAGCGAACCCATGCCGCACAAGGCCCCGATCACAAACAGCAACGAATCACCCGGCAGGAAGGGCGCGATCACCAGACCGGTCTCGGCGAAGATGATCGCGAACAGGATGGCATAGACCCACACGCCGTAGTCCTGCACCAAGGCGAGCAGATGCGTGTCGAGGTGCAGGACGATGTCGAGAAACGTAGCGAAAATTTCCATCTTTTACGGCAGCACTTCTTCGGATTCGGATTTTTCCGGTTTGATGAAGTCTTCGCGACAAACACCGAACATGAGCAGCAAGGGGCTGGCGACCAGCACCGAAGAATAGATGCTGAACATGATGCCGATGGTCAGCGCCAGCGCGAAGAAATGCAGCGTCTCACCGCCCAGCAACAGCATTGCCAGCACCATCAACTGCGTAGAACCGTGCGTGATGATGGTGCGCGACATGGTGCGCGTGATGGCGTTGTCGATGATCTCGGCGACTCCGGTCTTGCGCATCTTGCGGAAATTCTCGCGGATACGATCGAACACCACCACCGACTCGTTCACCGAGTAGCCCAGCACGGCCAGCACGGCCGCCAGCACCGAGAGCGAGAACTCCCACTGGAAGAAGGCGAAGAAGCCCAGAATGATCACCACGTCATGCAGGTTGGCGATGATGGCGGCCAGACCGAACTTCCATTCGAAACGCAGCCACAGGTAACCGACGATACCCAGCGAGACCAGCAACAGTGCCATCGCACCATCCTCGACCAGATCCTTGCCGACTTGCGGGCCGACGAACTCGACACGGCGCAACTCTACTTCCGCGTTCGCACGCAAGGCAGCCAATACCTGCTCGGACAAGTTCGCCCCCATCTTGTTGGACTTGAGGGGCACCTGGATCAACACATCGTGCGTGGTGCCGAAATGCTGCACCAGCGCATCCTGCAGCCCGATACTCGCCAACTCCTCGCGCACCTTGTTGGTGTCGCTGGGTTGCGCGTAGTGGACTTCGATCACTGTGCCGCCGGTGAAGTCCACGCCGAAGTTCAGACCCTTGGTGGCCAGGAAGAACACAGCAAGCAGGAAAGTCACCAGCGAGATAGTCGTGGTGAGCTTGCCATAGCTCATGAAGGGGATGTCTTTTTTGATGCGGAAGAATTCCATGTTTTTCCCCTTAGCCGATGGCGACTTTGTTCAAACGCGCCTTGCGGCCGTAGATCAGGTTAACGATCGCGCGCGACACCATGACACCGCTGAACATCGAAGTCAGGATACCCAGGCACAACACCACCGCGAAACCCTTGATCGGGCCGGAGCCGAACATGAACAGCGCCACCCCCGCGATCAGCGTGGTGATGTTGGAGTCGATGATGGTGGCGAACGCATTCTCGTAACCGGTGCTGATCGCCATCTGCGGCGGCACACCATTACGCAACTCTTCGCGGATGCGCTCGTTGATCAGCACGTTGGCATCGATCGCCATACCCAGTGTCAAAGCGATACCGGCCATACCCGGCAAGGTCAGTGTCGCTTGCATCATGGACAGCAGCGCGATCAGCAGCAGCAGGTTGGCACCCAGCGCCAGCACCGAGATGGTGCCGAACATCAGGTAGTAGGCGATCATGAACACCGCTACCATGATGAAACCGATCTTGGTTGAATCGAAACCGCGCTCGATGTTGTCCGCGCCCAGACTGGGGCCGACCGTACGTTCTTCGATGATCTCCATCGGTGCGGCAAGTGCGCCGGCACGCAACAGCAAGGCGATGTTCTGCGCTTCAGTGGTGTCCATCTGGCCGCTGATCTGCACACGCCCGCCGCCGATCTCTTCGCGGATCACCGGCGCGGTGACCACTTCGCCGCGCCCCTTCTCGAACAGGATGATCGCCATGCGCTTGCCCACGTTCTCGCGTGTCGCCTCCTTGAACTTGCGCGCGCCCACCGCATCCAGATTGATGTGCACGGCCGGCTCGTTGTTGCGGCTGTCGAAGCCCGGTTGGGCGTCGTTGATGCGCTCGCCGGTGAGGATCACACTCTTCTTCACCACCAATGCCGTGCCGTCGCGCTCTTTGAATATCTCGGTACCGAACGGTGCTGCACCACTCGCGCCGATCTGGCGATCATCGTCCACCAGACGCACTTCAAGTGTGGCAGTGCGGCCCAGGATGTCCTTGGCGCGAGCTGTGTCCTGCACGCCGGGCAACTGCACCACCACGCGATCCGCACCTTGCTGCTGGATGACCGGCTCGGCCACGCCCAGCTCGTTCACGCGATTGCGCAAGGTGACCAGGTTCTGTTGCAGTGCAGAATCTTGCAAGCGCAGCTTCTCTTGCTGTTTCAGAGTCGCCTGCAACAGATAGTCACGCCCGGCATCCTTGTTATCGAACTGTAGCCCGCCAAAGCGTTGCTTGAGTTCCGCCTCGCCCTTGCTGCGGGCATCCGCATCGCGGAACTTGACGACAACAACATCCCCATCAAGGCTTACACCGGAGTAAGGAATACGTGCTTCACGCAGCGTGCTGCGGATGTCACTGGAAGATGATTCCAGTGCCTTGTCCAGTGCGGCCTTCATATCCACCTGCATCAGGAAGTGCACGCCTCCGCGCAAGTCCAGACCCAGATACATGGGCAAGGCGTTCATCTCGGTGAGCCAGGCGGGCGAGCGCGACAGCAGATTAAGCGCCACCACGTAGTCTTCGCCCAGCTGCGCATGCAGCACATCCTTGGCCTTGAGTTGGCTGTCGGTATCCGAGAAACGCGCCTTGACGCTGCCAGCGTCCAGCGAGATGACTTCCGGGGCCAGTTGAGCGTCGCGCAACACCTGCTCCACTGTTGCCAGCAGTTGCGTATCCGCCTTCAGGTGGCTGCGCAAGGGCATGACCTGCACGGCGGGCGATTCACCATAGAAATTCGGCAAGGTATAGATGAAGCCGGTCACCAGCACGACCAGGATCAACAGATTCTTCCACAGCGGATAACGGTTCATTGCTATACCTTGCTTTGAGGTTTACAGGGACTTGATCGAGCCTTTAGGCAGCACGGTCTGGACGGCGGGCTTCTGCACTTGCACTTCAACACCGGCAGCGATCTCTACAATCACGATCTCATCGCCGACCTTGGTGACCTTGCCCAGCACACCGCCAATGGTCACGACCTCATC
The DNA here is from genome assembly GCA_043827165.1 of Pseudomonadota bacterium. Taxonomy (GTDB): domain Bacteria; phylum Pseudomonadota; class Gammaproteobacteria; order Burkholderiales; family Gallionellaceae; genus Sideroxyarcus. Next base: position 37,158 of record JBDRPJ010000001.1, on the reverse strand, counting down.
GCCCTTTTGCAGCGCGGCCACAAGCGCGGCATGCTCTTTGGCGCGTTTCTGCTGCGGGCGCAGGATGAGGAAATAGAACACCGCCAGCAGGGCAACCAGCGGCAGGAATTCCATAAAACCGCCGCCTTGCGGGGCTGCCGCGCCTTCCGCGTAAGCATTGCCGATGAACAGTTCGCTGATCGAAGTCATTTATTACTCTCCAGTTGTTGGTTGGGTGACTAAAAAGAAGGCGCGCATTCTAGCACGGAAGGCATGACGGTTCAGTTACCGGGCAAGGCCCCGCCACCAGCCCGCGCAGCATGGAACTCGGCCATGAACGCATCATATCGACCGGCCTCGATGGCGGCGCGGATGCCCTGCATCAACTCCTGATAATAATGCAGGTTATGGATGGTGTTCAGGCGCGCCCCCAATATCTCGCCCAAGCGGTGCAGGTGATGCAGATAGGCACGGCTGAAGTTCTGGCAGGCGTAGCACGTGCACTGCGGATCGAGCGAACGGGTATCCAGACGATGCACGGCGTTCTTGATGCGTACATCGCCGTAGCGCGTGAACAGATGACCGTTGCGCGCGTTGCGCGTCGGCATCACGCAGTCGAACATATCCACGCCGTTCGCCACCGCCTCCACCAGATCCTCTGGCGTGCCCACGCCCATCAGGTAGCGCGGCTTGTCGGCCGGCAGTTGCGGAGCGGTATGACGCAGGATGCGCAGCATGTCTTCTTTGGGTTCACCCACCGACAGACCGCCGATGGCGAAACCGTCGAAGCCGATCTCTTTCAGGCCAGCCAGCGATTCATCGCGCAGATGCTCATGCATGCCGCCCTGCACGATGCCAAACAGCGCATTCGGGTTGCCTTCGTGCGCTTTCTTCGAACGCTTGGCCCAGTCCAGCGACAGACGCATCGACACGCCCGCCACCTGCTCGTCCGCCGGATACGGCGTACATTCATCGAAGATCATCACGATGTCGGAGTTCAGCACTTTCTGGATACGCATCGACTCTTCCGGCGACAGGAAGCATTTGTCGCCGTTCACCGGCGAACGGAACTCCACCCCGCCGCCGGTGATCTTGCGCAACTCGCCAAGACTGAACACCTGAAAGCCGCCCGAGTCGGTGAGGATAGGGCCGTCCCAGCCCATGAACTTGTGCAGGCCACCATGCGCCGCAATAACTTCCAAGCCGGGACGCAGCCACAAGTGGAAGGTGTTACCGAGCACGATATGCGCATCGATGTCCTTCAACTCCTGCGGCGACATCGCCTTCACGGTGCCATAGGTGCCGACCGGCATGAAGGCCGGTGTTTCCACCTTGCCGTGCGCCAGCTCGAGTGTGCCGCGGCGCGCAGCGCCGGATGTATTGTGTAATGTGAATTTCATGACTCTCTCTCGATCAGCATCGCATCCCCGTAACTGAAGAAACGATATTCCTGTTGTACCGCATGCTGGTAGGCCTGTAGCAATCTTTCCATACCACCGAATGCACACACCAGCATCAGCAAGGTGGAACGAGGAAGATGGAAATTGGTGAGCAGCACATCGATCACTTTGAAACGATATCCGGGCGTGATGAAGATGCGCGTCTCGCCCGAACCTGCCTGCAGCTCGCCGCTCATCGCGGCGCTCTCCAGCGCGCGCAGACTGGTGGTGCCGACCGAAACCACGCGCCCGCCGTCCACCTTGATCTGATTGATGGCATCCACTGTCGCTTGCGGCACGGTGTAGCGCTCGCTGTGCATGACATGGCCGGCCACATCCTCGGTGCGCACAGGCTGAAAGGTACCCGCGCCCACATGCAAGGTGACATAGGCGATATTGATACCCTTGGTGCGCAAACTGTCCAGCATCGCCTCATCGAAGTGCAAACCCGCCGTCGGTGCCGCCACGGCCCCCTGCTCGCGCGCAAACACGGTCTGGTAGCGCTCATCGTCTTCTTCGCCTGCGGCATGAGTGATATAGGGCGGCAACGGCAACTTTCCGTAGCGCTCCAGAATCTCCTCTACCGGTGCTTCACCCGCAAAACGCAGATGGAAGAACTCACCCTCGCGCCCCAGCACTTCGACCGTCACGGCGTCAGAAATCAGGAAGGAACTGCCAATCTTGGGTGTCTTGCTGGCGCGCACCTTGGCCAGCGCCTCGTGTGCGCCCAGTACGCGCTCCACCATCACCTCGACCTGACCGCCGGTCGCTTTCTGCCCGAACAATCGCGCCTTCAGCACACGCGTATCGTTCAGCACCAGCAAGTCACCCGCCCGCAGGAACTGCGGCAGCTCAGCGAACAAGCGATCCTCCAGCCCTGCCTCGCCTACACGTAGCAGACGGCTGCCGCCGCGTTGTGCGGGCGGATGTTGGGCGATCAAGTGCTCGGGAAGGTCGAAATCGAAGTCGTCGGTGCGCATGCCAAAAGCAAGGGGGGAAAACCGGGCTGCGCATTGTAGTTGATGACGCGGGGCGTTTCATGGATAATTCGCGCCCTTCCGCGTGGGTTTGGCTGCGCGAGAGTAATGCCCTTGCCGGGGTGATGGAACTGGTAGACGTGCCGGACTCAAAATCCGGTGCCGCAAGGCGTGCGGGTTCGAGTCCCGCCCCCGGCACCAACACTGTAAGGCAGACCTCGTCTGCCTTAATCTTTTTCTGAGGTCACGCTCATGATCTGGAAACCCCACGCCACTGTCGCCGCCGTTCTTGAACAGGATGGACGCTTCCTGCTAGTCGAGGAAGAAACCGAGCAAGGCATCCGTTTCAACCAGCCCGCCGGTCACTGGGAACCGAACGAGACGCTGGCCGCCGGCGCGGTACGCGAAGTACTGGAGGAATCGGCCTACGATTTTGAGCCGGAATATCTGATCGGCGTGTACCGCTGGCACTCGGACAAATCAAATGTCACCTATCTGCGCTTTGCCTTTGGCGGCCAGATCCTCGCGCACCACCCGGAACGCAAGCTGGACAAAGGCATCCTGCGTGCTGTGTGGATGACGCTGGACGAGATACGCGCCACGCAGGACCGTCATCGCAGTCCGCTGATCCTGCGCTGCGTGGAAGACTACCTCGCCGGCAAACGTTATCCACTCGACCTGATCACACACTATGAGTAAAGGCTGCGTCGTCGTCGGCATGTCCGGCGGCGTAGATTCCTCTGTCACCGCGCTCCTGCTGAAACAGCAGGGCTATGAAGTCATCGGCCTGTTCATGAAGAACTGGGAAGACGATGACGACAGCGAATACTGCTCCTCGCGCCAGGATCTGATCGACGCTGTCGCCGTGGCGGACACCATCGGCATCCCCATCGAAGCGGTGAACTTCGCCAAGGAATATAAAGACCGCGTGTTCAGCTATTTCCTGCGCGAATATGAAGCGGGACGCACACCGAATCCGGACATCCTGTGCAACTCCGAGATCAAGTTCAAAGCCTTCCTCGACCACGCGCTGCGCCTCGGCGCCGAAAAGATCGCCACCGGACATTACGCCGGTGTGCGCGAACAGGATGGTCTGTTCCAGCTACTCAAGGCAGCGGATGCCAGCAAGGACCAGAGTTACTTCCTGCACCGCCTGAACCAGCAACAATTGTCGAAGGCGATGTTCCCGCTGAACAACATCCCCAAGAGCAAGGTGCGCGAGATCGCGCACCAGCATGGCCTATCCAATGCCGCCAAGAAGGACAGCACCGGCATCTGCTTCATCGGCGAGCGCCCGTTCCGAGAATTCCTCAGCCGCTACCTGCCGACCAAACCCGGCGACATGGTCACCCCGGAAGGCAAGGTGATGGGACAGCACATGGGCTTGTCGTTCTACACCTACGGTCAGCGCCAGGGATTGGGCATAGGCGGTGGCAAGGAAAGCAGCGGCGAGCCATGGTTCGTCGCCGGCAAGGGCATGGCGAACAACCGCCTGATCGTGGTGCAGGGCCACGACCACCCGCTATTGCTGAATCCCGAACTGGACGCACTCGACATGCACTGGATCAGCGGCGCGCCCCCCGATACGACGCGCGCCTATGCCGCCAAGACACGTTATCGCCAAGATGATGCCGCCTGCCGCATCGCGCCGTCCGGTGACAACGGCGTACACTTCACCTTTGACGAAGCACAGTGGGCTGTCACTCCAGGGCAATCGGTCGTCGTCTACGACGGCGATGTCTGTCTGGGTGGCGGCATCATAGACACCTCCACGGAAAACCCTGGCCATACGCGTTAAAATAGCGCGGTCATTATCGAAAGCAAAACTCATGTCACTCTCCGCACTCACCGCCCTTTCCCCGCTCGACGGCCGCTATGCCGGCAAGGTCGACGCACTGCGCAACCACTTCAGCGAGTACGGCCTGATCCGTTTCCGCGTGCTGATCGAGATCGAATGGCTGAAGGCCTTGAGCGCGGAGGAGCACATCCACGAGCTGCCGCCATTCTCGGTCGCCACCATCGCCCGCCTGGATCAGCTTGCAGTAGGATTCAGCGAGGCGGATGCGGAAGCGATCAAAGCCATCGAGCGCACCACCAACCATGACGTGAAGGCGATCGAATACTGGCTGCGTGAAAAACTGGGGGGCGATGCCGAAACCAAAGACGCACTGGAGTTCATCCATTTCGCCTGCACCTCGGAAGACATCAACAACCTGTCGCACGCGCTGATGCTGAGCCACGCGCGCAAGGAAGTGATGCTGCCAGCGCTGCAGTCCGTAATCAACAAACTGACCGCGCTCGCTCACCAGCACGCCGACCTGCCCATGCTGTGCCGCACCCACGGCCAGACCGCCACCCCCAGCACGCTAGGCAAGGAGATGGCGAACGTGGTGTACCGCCTGCGCCGTGCCTACCAGCGCATCGCCAATGTGGAGATCCTGGGCAAGATAAACGGCGCGGTGGGCAACTACAACGCGCACCTGTCGGCCTATCCCGATATCGACTGGGAGCATTTCGCCAAGCGTTTCGTCGAAGCGCGCGGCATCACGTTCAACCCCTACACCATCCAGATCGAGCCGCACGATTGCATGGCCGAACTCTATGATGCGTTCGCGCGCGCCAACACCATCCTGATCGACCTGAACCGCGACATATGGGGCTATATCTCGCTCGGCTTCTTCAAACAGAAGGTGGTGGCGGGCGAAGTCGGCTCCTCCACCATGCCGCACAAGGTCAACCCCATCGACTTCGAGAACTCGGAAGGCAACCTCGGCCTCGCCAATGCGCTGCTGAAACACCTGTCCGAGAAATTGCCGATCTCGCGCTGGCAGCGCGACCTGACTGATTCCACGGTGCTGCGTAACATGGGCGTGGCCATGGGCTACACCCTGCTCGCCTATGAATCATGCCTGAAGGGCTTGAACAAACTGGAAGCCAATCCGCAACGTCTGGCGGACGACCTCAACAACAGCTGGGAAGTGTTGGCCGAGCCGATCCAGACCGTGATGCGCCGTTACAACATCGAGAACGCCTACGACAAGCTGAAGGAACTCACACGCGGCAAGGGCGGTATCAACCGCGAAAGTCTGGCTACATTCATCCAGACTCTGGACATCCCGGAAAGCGAGAAGCAGCGACTGCAGGAATTGAGCCCCGAGACTTACATTGGCAAGGCGGCCGAACTGGCGAAACGCATCTAAGCCGGCTTCCATCTTCCGCACAAACGACAAGCCCCGCAGATGCGGGGCTTGTCGTTTCAGGCTAGCAAAGTTCAGGCCGCCGCTTGGATAGGGATGTTCTCGCGCTGACCGATGATGTTGTTGTGTTCGTCGAAGTAGACCAGCGCAGGATGATACTTCTGCAGCTCCAACTCGGAATACGTCGCGAACGTGGCGATGATGACGATATCGCCAACACTGGCCTTATGCGCTGCCGCGCCGTTCACAGAGATGGTGCGCGAGCCGCGCTCGGCACGGATGGCATAGGTGGTGAAACGTTCACCGTTGGTGACGTTCCAGATCTCGATCTGCTGGTATTCGCGGATACCGCTGGCATCAAGGAAGTTCTCGTCGATGGCGCACGAACCCTCGTAATGCAGCTCTGCCTGCGTCACGCGCGCACGATGCAATTTGGCTTGAAGCATGGTTCGTTGCATGGTTACCTCCTATCAGCCCCTGTCTGTCGCAGGGTCGCGCATTATAAACGCCTGAGCCTCAAAGACAAACCTCAAGGTTATCGATCAGGCGGGTGATTCCCAACCGGGCGGCGGCAAGCACGACCAGCTGGCGCTCGCTCACTTGCGGCTTACCCAGCCCATGCTGACTGCGGATGGACACATACTCCACCCCCCAGCCGCGCTTGGCAAGCGCCGCCTCGGCCACCTTCTCCAAGACATCGAAATCCCGCACGCCATTCGCGAGCGACTCCGACACCTTGCCCAACGTTAGATGCAGTTGCGCGGCTTCGGTTCGCTCAGCTTCCGTCAAATACTGGTTACGCGAACTTAATGCCAAGCCATCCACGGCACGCACCGTTTCGCCGCCGACGATGGCGACCGGCAGATTGAACTGCGTCACCATCTGGCGAATGATCGCCAGTTGCTGATAATCCTTCTTGCCGAACAGGGCGACCTGCGGTTGCACCAGATTGAGCAGTTTGAGCACCACGGTCGCCATGCCACGGAAATGTCCCGGCCGCTGCACGCCACACAACTCGCTCGCGATGTGAGGCAACTCGATGTAGAAGCTCTGCTGTTCCGGATACATCTCGTCCACTGCGGGTGCGAAGACCACATCTGCCAAACCCTGCAGCTTCGCGCAATCCGCCTCAAGCGTACGCGGATACTTGTCGAAATCCTCGTTCGGCCCAAATTGCAAAGGATTGACGAAGATACTCACCACGACGAAGCTGCCTTGCTGACGCGCCTGTTCCACCAGCGCGACATGGCCTGCATGCAGATTGCCCATGGTGGGCACGAAGGCGATGGCGTTTTCTTGCGCCAGTCTTGAACGCAGTTCGGCGACGGTATGGATGACTTGCATCAGAAGCAGTGTTCTTTCGCGGGGAAGGTGCCCGCCTTCACTTCGGCGACATAGCGCGCCACGGCATCGGCGATGGAAGCCGCACCCGGCATGAAGTCCTTCACGAAGCGTGCTTTCTTGCCGGGATAGACACCCAGCATGTCGTGCAGCACCAGTACCTGGCCCGAACAATCCGCCCCCGCACCGATGCCGATGGTGGGAATGGAAAGCTGCTTGGTCACTTCAGCGCCGAGCACAGCGGGGATCGCCTCCAGCACCAGCATGGCAGCACCGGCCTTCTGTAGCGCCAGCGCGTCTTTCTTCAGTTTTTTGGCCGCCGCATCTTCCCTGCCCTGCACCTTGTAGCCGCCGAGCTGATGCACCGATTGCGGCGTGAGGCCAATATGTCCGCACACCGGGATGCCGCGCGATGTGAGGAAAGCGACCGTCTCAGCCATCTCGGCACCGCCTTCGAGCTTGACCATCTCGGCACCAGCCTGCATCAGTTGCACCGCATGCCCAAAGGTCTCGCGCGCAGAGAACTGCGAAGTACCGAACGGCATGTCGGCGATGACGAAGGCGCGCTGCGCACCGCTGACTACACAGGCAGTGTGATAGGCCATCTGCTCGATGGTGACCGGCAGCGTGCTTTCGCGCCCCTGTATCACCATGCCCAGAGAATCACCGACCAACAACACATCCACGCCGTTGTTCTCCAGCAGCGTGGCAAAACTGGCGTCGTAACAGGTCAGCACGGCAATCTTCTCGCCACGCGCATGCATCGCCTGCAATCTGCTCAAGGTCGTTCGCATCATTCCGCCACGTTGAAATATTCGCGCTGCCCGCGCATCCTGCCGATCCGCTCCAGCAGCAACTTGAAGTCGGCATCATTATCCGCGAAATTGAGTTTTTCGCTATTCACCACCAGCACAGGCGCTTCCGCGTAGTGGTGAAAGAATTCGCCATAACTATCTGCGAGTTTGGTCAGGTAGTCGTCCTGGATGGTGCGTTCATGACGATGGCCGCGCCGGCGCACGCGCGAAATCAGCGCCTCGGTCGACGCCTGCAGATAAATCACCAGGTCCGGTGTCGGCGCTTGCGGTGCGAGGTGCTGGTAGATGGTTTGGTACAACTGGTACTCGTCCTCGCTCAGGTTCAGACGCGCGAACAGTTCGTCTTTCTCGAACAGGTAATCGGACACCGTGCGGCTCTCGAACATATCCATCTGGTTCAGATCGCGCACTTCGTTGATGCGCTGGAACAAGAAGAACAGTTGTGTCTGCAGCGCGTAGCGCTCTGCATCTTCGTAGAAGCGCGCAAGGAATGGATTCTCCTGCGGTTTTTCCAGCAGGGTCCGCGCGTCGCTGTGTTCCGCCAAGCGCTTGGCCAGACTGGTCTTGCCCACACCGATGGGGCCTTCGACCACGATGTAGCGATATTTACTTAAAGTCATGTTGCAAACGTTCCAGTTGCTGTCCGGCGCATCCCGTCATCGCCTCTTCCGCCGCGCCCACACCAGGGATGATGCAATCCGGCGCGATCTCCAGCAATGGCTGCAGCACGAACGCGCGCAGATGCATCTGCGGATGCGGTACGGTCAGGCCGTGCTCGTGGTGCACCATATCGTCGTACATCAACACATCCAGATCCAGTGTGCGCGGCGCGTTCTGGAATTCGCGAGTACGCCCGCATTCCAGTTCCAGCGCAAGCAATGCATCCAGCAAGGCGCGCGGCGCAAGTCCGGTTCCCACTTGCGCGACGGCATTGATGAAGTCGGGTTGATCCAGATAGCCCACAGGTGCGCTGCGATATAGCGACGACGTTTTCAGCAGACGTGTCTGCGGCAGCGCATCCAACGCCGCCAAAGCCTGCATGACCTGTGCCGCTGGATCCGCCAGATTGCTGCCCAGCCCAACGTACGCGATATGCCGCCACGACGCGGTAGGGTGCACCCCTCCGGTGCCGGAGTGGCCGCATGGCACCTCCTCCCGCAAACGGCCGACTTCGTCGGTAACGTGTCGGAAATGCCCCATCAATCTATCGGCAATTCCGCCTGACCGACAACCTTGGGTTTGCGGCTGCGGCGGCGTTTTTTCTTCGGATCGGCACTATCCGACAGCAACATCTCAGCGCGACGGTCTTCGTTCGTATGCTGGAACTCTTCCCACCACGTACCGAGCTCCTTGTCGGCTTCTCCGCTCTCGCAGCGCAGCAACAGGAAATCGTACGCCGCGCGAAAGCGCGGCAACGCCAGCAAGCGGAACGGACGCTGACCTCCGCGCTGCTCGAAGCGCGGCTGCAGCAACCATATCTCTTTCATCACCGTATCGTAGCGGCGCGGGATGGCAAGTTTGGCGCGCTGCCGCTCCAGCACTTCATCCATCGCGTCATGCAGGGCACCGATGGGCTTTTCGCCTGCCGCCTGTTTGGCATTCCAAACGGTCAGCACCTCATGCCACAGCAAAGCTGCGAACAGGAACGCAGGGGAGGTGGGCTTTTCATCGGCGATGCGCTGGTCGGTGTTCTGCAACGCGGCCATCACGAACTTCTCGCCCATGGGCTGCTCGAGGATCACATCCAACATCGGCAACATGCCGTGATGCAGGTGCATGGCGCGCAGTTTCTTGATGCATGCCAGCGCGTGACCGGACAGCAGCAGCTTGAGCATCTCATCGAACATGCGCGCCTCCGGCACGTTGCTCAACAGATCCTTCATCTTGGCGATAGGCGCGGCGGTGGCCGGATCCAGTTTCATCCCCAGCTTGGCCGACAGTCGCACCGCACGCAGCATGCGCACCGGATCTTCACGGTAACGCACTTCCGGATCGCCGATCATGCGCAGCGTGTTGGCGCGGATGTCCGCATAGCCGTTGTGGTAGTCGAATATCTCTTGCGAACTCGGGTCGTAGAACAATCCGTTGGCGGTGAAATCGCGCCGTTCCGCATCCTGCTCCTGGTCGCCGAACTCGTTGTCGCGCAGGATGCGCCCGTGTGCATCGGTCTGCGCATCCTCCGCCTCGATGGCGCGTCGGAAAGTGGAGACCTCGACCGTCTCGTCACCGAAGATCACATGCACCAGCCGGAAGCGGCGGCCGATGATGCGCGCGCGGCGGAACACACGCTTCACCTCTTCGGGCGTGGCATCAGTGGCAACATCGAAGTCCTTGGGATGACGGTCCAGCAGCAGGTCGCGCACTGCACCACCCACCACATAGGCCTGAAAGCCAGCGGCCTGCAGACCGTCGGTCACGCGCCGTGCCGCGTAGCTGATACCTTCGCGTTCGACCTTGTGTTGCTCGAACGGGATCACATGCGCCTTGCTCGCTTTCGCGACCGGGCTGGATCTACCGAATACCTTCTTGAATAGTCTTTTTATCATGGAGTCGTCAGGATACGCTGCCGCCACTAGCGGCGCGACAATGGGCGCGGATTATAGCACCCGCGCCAGCGGCCTCTTAACGCAGGGAAATGACAGGCCAACCCCGTGCTTCGGCATGCGCCCGCAAAGTCGCATCCGGGTCGACTGCGACCGGGCGTTTCACTTTGGACAGCAAGGGCAGATCGTTCAGAGAATCGCTGTAGAAACAGCTCTGCTCGAAGCTATCCCAATCCCAGCCGCGCTCGCCCAGCCACTGCTCCATGCGCGTGACCTTGCCCTCGCGGAAGCTGGGCACGCCCGCCACAGCACCGGTGAATTCGCCATCCTTCTGCTCGGGGTCGGTGGCGATCAGATGTTCGATACCGAACTCGCGCACAATGGGAGCGGTGACGAAACTGTTGGTGGCGGTGATCACCACGCACACATCGCCAGCGGCCAGGTGCTTCTTCACCAGCTCGCGCGCCTTGTCACCCATCATCGGACGCACCTTGATGCGCATGAATCCTTCATGCCATTCATCCAGCACCTTGCGCGCATGGCGCGACAAGGGCTTCAACTGGAAATCGAGGAACTCGTGGATATCCAGCGTGCCTGCTTTGTACTGTTCATAGAACGCCAGGTTCTTCGCCTCGAACAGTTCGCGATCGAGCACCCCCTGCTCGATCAGGAACTGCGACCACTCGAAATCGCTGTCGCCACTCAACAGGGTATTGTCCAGATCGAATAAAGCCAGATTCACATGCTCTCCTTGATGAAAAAGGCCTGCATCGCTGCAGGCCTCGTGCGTCCAGTTAAGTTTGAACTTTAGAACGTATAACCGATACCGATTGATACGACTGGATAGTATTTAAAGTTACTCAGATCGCTGTTCAGCTGCGACTGGGCATCCGCGACCAAATCAGTAACTGTCTTGCCCCCTGCAGCAGTCCAAGCTCCCGTTGCAGTCACGGTAGCCTTGGGTGACCCTTGGAACAAAATGCCGATGTCGCTACTGAAAGAGAATCCTTTTTTCTTCGGCTGTCCACTCCAACCGATACCCAGATACGGGGCAACTTTATTGAAGTCTACGGTCGTGTTAATCGCGTCTCCCGTTGCTGCGGTATAGTTGAATCCGTTAATACTGTAGACCGTGCCTGAAGTCGCTGTTGCGTTCAGCTCCAATTTATTGCTATTGAAGATCACGCCCGCTGTCAGATGCGTCACGCCATTCCATGGGCGCCAGTCCATCAACGCTGTGACACTGGACAACTTCAAATCGCCTTTATAGCTAAGGCCACCAGAATCGGTATTGCCGCTCAATTTCAATGTATTGAATCCAACTCTAGCGGTATATTTTTCTGATAATGGAGCTGCGAGTTCAAGACCTAGCCCCAACAATGAGGCATGCGCATCCAGCCGAAACTTACCCTCATCAGCGTAAGCCTGCATAGGAAGTGCTGCAATAACCAATACTGCCAAAGCCGTTCTTTTCAACATCGTTTTCCCCTTTTCGAGTTTATTAAGAATCCTGTAAAAACTGCCGCGCCAGCGCCAGCCTATCGCGGATTGTGCCAAATTCAGCTTGGACCCGCCATCACTTCTTTCAGCAGTGGCACCGAAGCGACACGCTTCAGACGCAGGCAATGTTCGTCGAGCGCATCCAGCACCTGTAATAGTGATGGCAGATCGCGCCGGCCGTGCCGTAACAGGTAGTGGGTGACTTCGTGCGGCAGTTCGAAGCCGCGCGCACCAGCATGCTGGCGCAAGGCTTCGGCCTTTTCCTCGTCGCTGAGCGCGTGCACCTGATACACCAGCCCCCAGCCGAGGCGTGTTCGCAGATCGTCACGCAATCCAAGATGGGCGGGGGCTTGCGTGCCGCTCACCAGCAACAATCCGCCTTGCTCGCGCATGCGGTTGTACAGTTCGAACAGGGCGATCTGCGCTGCGTCGTCCAGTGCTTCGGCGTCATCGACCGCCACCACACCGGCCTCCTCGGGCACGGCACGTTCCGCGTAATGCGCGCTCTGCCCAGCCGCTTGCGCCACCATTGCCTGCAACAAGTGACTCTTGCCACTACCCTTCTCGCCCCACAGATACACGGCACGCACCTCTGCCGCACCGGCAGCCGCTTGCCGCAAGGCAGCAAGCAATTCGACGTTGCGACCAGCGACGAAGTTATCCAGCGTCGGCCCCCATTCCGGCGCGATGCCCAGCAGCATCTGGCTCATGGTTTGAGATACATCGTGCTGGAAAGATATTGTTCACGCAGATGGCGCAGCACGACCAGCAATACCGCCGCCAGCGGCAGTGCCAACAGCAGACCGAAGAAACCGAACAATTGGCCGAAAGCGAGCAAGGCGAAGATCACCGCCAGCGGATGCAGGCCGATACGCTCGCCCACCAGCCAGGGGGTGACGACCATACCTTCCAGCAACTGGCCCGCGCCGAACACCGCCCACACCACCAGCAACTGGCCCGCCAAGCCGAACTGCATCAAGGCTGCCAGCGTCGCCAGCAACAGCCCCAACACCATGCCCAGATAAGGTATGAATACCAACATGCCGGCCACGATGCCGATAGGCAGCGCGAACTCCAGTCCCACCAGCCACAGCACCACCACATAGAACCCGCTCATCAACAGCATCACCGCGATCTGCCCGCGCAGGAACTCGGCCAGCACCTGGTCAGCTTCACCAGCGAGCTGGCGGATCTTCGTGTGCCAATGACGCGGCAACAAGCCATCCACGCGCGCAAGCAGATCGTCCCAGTCGCGCAGCAGATAGAACATCACCACCGGGATCAACAACAGATTGGCGAACAGCGCCAGCAAGGCGCTGCCGCTATCGCCCAGCCAGGGCAACAGCACGCCCGAAGCCAGTCCGCCGGCCCGTTGCCAGTGGTCGGCCAGCAATTGCCTGAGTGCAGCACTATCCCATTCCAAATCCATCCCGAACCATTGCTGCAAGGTCGGCAGCAAATGCACCCGTGCGGCCTCCAGCCATTGCGGCAGACGCTGCGCCAGCAGGGACAGCTCCTGTTGCAACAAAGGCAGCATGATCAGCAACAGCGCCAGCCCCAGCAGCAGCGCGCCCAGCATCACCAGCAATACCGCAAGAGCGCGTGGCAGCTTGAATCTGCACATCCGGTCCACCAGTGGATCGAACACATAGGCGAGCACAGCCGCGGCCACGAACGGGGCGAGGATAGGGGCCAGCAGATAGAGCAGCGCGAATGCGGCGGCTGTCAAGGCTAGCCACTGCATGGCAACAGAGCGGGAGACGGTCATTTCGGGTAAAATCCGCGGCGAAAAACGTGCTGCACTTTACCTGCCAGAAAGCGAGAACTCAACTTGAGCCAGAATTCCCCCCTCTCCTACCGTGATGCCGGTGTCGATATCGATGCCGGCGACCAACTGGTCGAGAACATCAAACCCTATGCCAAGCGCACCATGCGCCCCGAAGTGCTGTCCGGTATCGGCGGCTTCGGCGGACTGGTCGAGATCTCCAAGAAATTCAAGGAGCCGGTGCTGGTGTCCGGCACCGACGGCGTGGGCACCAAGCTCAAGTTGGCGTTCGAGCTGAACCGCCACGACACGGTCGGAATCGATCTGGTCGCGATGAGCGTCAACGACATCCTTGTGCAGGGCGCCGAGCCGCTGTTCTTCCTCGACTACTTCGCCTGCGGCAAGCTGGACGTGCCCAGTGCCACCGAAGTCATCAAGGGCATCGCCAAAGGCTGTGAAGATTCCGGCTGCGCACTGATCGGTGGCGAGACTGCCGAGATGCCCGGCATGTATCCGGAAGGTGAGTACGATCTGGCCGGCTTCGCCGTCGGTGTGGTCGAAAAATCCAAGATCATCACCGGTGAGACCATCCAGCCCGGCGATGTGGTGCTGGGCCTGGCCTCCAACGGTGCGCACTCCAACGGCTATTCGCTGGTGCGCAAGATCATCGCGCGCAGCAAGCCCGACCTGAACGCCAAGTTCGACGGCGAGCGCACGCTGGCCGATTGCATCATGGCCCCGACGCGTTTATATGTGAAACCGCTGCTGAGCCTGATGCAAAGCATCACCATCAAAGGCATGGCGCACATCACCGGCGGCGGCATCACCGAGAACGTGCCGCGCGTACTGCCCGCCAATGTGGTCGCGGACATCGACAGCAAGACTTGGCAGATGCCGAAACTGTTCGAATGGTTGCGCGAAGGCGGCAACGTCGAAGCGCAAGAGATGTTCCGCACCTTCAACTGCGGCATCGGCATGGTGGTGATCGTTGCCGCCGCCGACGCGGACACTGCGATCAAGCAACTGCAGGCGGCAGGCGAGACCGTATCGCGCATCGGCACTATCCGTGCCCGCGCTGGCGACGAGCATCAGACGCAAGTCAAATAAATGCCCGCACAGAAGAACATCGTCATCCTCATCTCCGGCCGCGGCAGCAACATGGAAGCATTGCTGCACGCCAACCTGCCTTGCCGCATCGCCGCCGTGATCAGCAACAAAGCCGACGCACAGGGACTGGAGACCGCACGCGCGCATGGCATCGATACGGCAGTGGTGTCGCATCGCGACTATACCGACCGTGAAGCATTCGATGCGGCACTGGCGCAGGAGATCGACCGTTACCAGCCGGACTTCATCATATTGGCCGGCTTCATGCGCATCCTCACCGACGGTTTCGTGCATCGCTACACGGGCCGCATGATCAACATCCACCCTTCGCTGCTGCCTGCCTACACCGGCGTGGACACGCATGCGCGCGCGCTGCAGGACGGCGTGAAGATCCACGGTTGCTCGGTGCACTTCGTCACGCCTGCACTGGATGGCGGCCCCATCATCATCCAGGCCGCCGTGCCGGTGCTGCATGACGATACACCGCAGACTCTGTCGGCACGTGTGCTGCACGAAGAGCACCGCATCTTCCCGCAGGCGGTGCGCTGGTTATGCCGCG
This sequence comes from Pseudomonadota bacterium, assembly GCA_043827165.1. GTDB lineage: Bacteria > Pseudomonadota > Gammaproteobacteria > Burkholderiales > Gallionellaceae > Sideroxyarcus. Next base: position 21,936 of record JBDRPJ010000001.1, on the reverse strand, counting down.
ATCAGGCACGACTCGATGCGGACGGCCGTGTTTCCGTCGACCGTATGGAGCAACTCGGCAGCACACTGATCTCACCGGGGCTGGACTGAGATGCGTGCCCTGCTCGTTCTGTTCATCGCCAGCCTTTCGCTCAGCCTGCAAGCTGAACCGTTGCCGCTGCGGATCGAAGCGAGTTATGACATCCTCAAACAGGGCATCAAGCTGGCCGAGGTCAACGAGGTATTCGAACGCAAGGATGATCGTTACCGCATCGTCAGCGTGACCAAGCCGGTCGGCCTGCTGGCGCTGTTCCAGCCCGAGACCATCGTGATAACCAGCGAAGGCGAGATCGGCGAGGCGGGACTGCTGCCTCGACACTTTACCCATCGCCGCAACCGCAACACCGAGAAGAACAGCAGTGCGGATTTTGATTGGGAACGCAGCGAATTGACATTGAGTGGCCAGAGCGGCATCCAGCTGCTCGAACTGCGGCCCTATACGCAAGACCGCTTGAGCATCATGTATCAATTCGTCATTCAACCGCCGCATGGCCGCCTTGAATTCCGCTTCGACATGACCAACGGCCAAAAAGTCGAAGCGTACCGCTATCAGTTGAATCCGGCCCAGACCGTACAAGTGCCATTCGGCAACCTGCGCAGCTATTACCTCTATACGCCGCCGCAAAAGACCAAATGGAAGTCCGAGATCTGGCTTGCCATCGATCACGGTTTCGTCCCATGCAAGGTGGTCGTGACTGAAGACGATGGTGCGCAACTGACGCAAGTCCTGCGCACACTGAACATGGTGCCGTGAACTTCGCAGCCTTGTCGTCCGTCCGGCAGCGTCTCGCTATCGCCCTGGCAGTCTCCCTCGCGATCCATGCCCTGCTGATGTGGCTACCGCCTATCCAGTTACCTGAAGCGGAACCCGATCTGCCGCCCTTGATTGCAAAACTGGTGCCGCTGCCGCAGGTGCGCACGGCAAGCAAGCGTCCCGCCACACCTCTCTCCAAACCCGCTACAACACCGGCCGATGCGCTGGCCGCAGCAGCCAGCGCGGTAGCTACTACTTCCAGTGTGGCCGCCACTTCAGAACCCGCGTTGCCAGCCAGCCAAGTCGCCGTAACCTCTCCCGCCTCCGCCATCGCGGCAAGCGATACGCCCACGCCCGCCAGTCAGGTCGCGGCAGCCACACCAGAGATGGCTGCCCCCGCTGAGGCCGCTTCTTCTGCGCTTGCCATAGCCCCTGTGATCGCAGAAGCAGCACCGCCCGCGCGCCCCACGCTGCCCAAACATGCCTTCCTGAAATTCCAGGTGCGTATCGGCAAGAACGGTATGGCGGTAGGCGAAGCGCGGCATGAATTGCAGATTGCGGATGGCCGTTACGAACTCACTGCGACCACGCGCACAGTCGGACTGGCACGACTGGTGAAATCCTACAAACTGATCCAGACCAGCAATGGCAAAACCGACGGCACCGTGTTGCATCCGCAGCAGTACAGCGAGGACAAGGAAAACGACGGCGAAAAGCGCAAGGACAGCGTCAAGCTCGACTATCCGGCGCAGCAGTTGCTATTCGCCACCGGCATCAAGATGCCGCTCAAGGAATCCACGCAGGACATCCTGAGCATCCTCTACCAATTCCCGTCCTTGCCCGAACCGGGCGAAATACTTCCCGTCGCCATCACCAACGGACGCGATTGGGAGCAATACCAGTTCGAGATCGCCACCAATGAAGAATTGATCACTCCGCTGGGCAAGCTGCACACGGTACACTTCCGCAAATTGCATCCGCCCGGCAAGGAAGGGCTGGAGATATGGTTCGCGCAGGAATATCGTCTATTGCCGGTCAAACTGCGCCACATAGATCGCGACGGCAGCATCTCCGGCGAGGCAATCATCACAGACATCCGCATAGCGGAGGAATAGGAAACAGCATGCTACTCACAGAATATCGTCTCGACCTCACCATCCAGGCAGTGCGCGCCGCACTGAAGATGGAGCACCCGGCAGATGCCGTGCTGCGCAACTTCTTCCAGACCGAGCGCATCGGCTCCAACGAACGCAAACTGGTGGCGGAAACACTGTTCGGCGTATTGCGCCATCGCATGTTGCTTGAATACGGCTGCACCATGGAAGAAAAAGGTATCGCCTCGGCCCGCCGCATGGCGCTTGGCTACTGGGTACGTTTCGGTGGTTACAACCTGCGCGAACTGAAACCTTTGCTCAAGGTGAAAGAAGAAGAATGGCTGGTCAAAGTCAAAAGCATCGACCCCACAACCTTGCCACTCTCCATCCAGGCCGAAATGCCGGAGTGGATCGTGGAAAAACTGCGCGCGTATCGCAGCGACGACGAGATCCTGGCGCTCGGCCAGTCCATGCAACAGTCCGCCCCGCTCGACCTGCGCGTCAATTCGCAATTGGCCAACCGCAACGAAGTGCTGCAATCGCTGCAAGCCGAAGGCTACGAAGCCACGGCCACACCGTTCTCACCCTACGGCATCCGTCTCAAATATAAACCCGCGCTGAACAAACATGCGTTGTTCCTCTCCGGCAAATTCGAAGTGCAGGACGAGGGCAGCCAACTGCTCGGTTTGATGCTGGCTCCGAAGCGCAACGATATGGTGGTGGATTTCTGCGCCGGTGCGGGCGGCAAGACCCTGATGCTGGGTGCGCTGATGAATTCGCAGGGTCGTTTGTATGCGTGGGACGTGTCGGAGAAACGCCTGACCAATCTCAAGCCGCGTTTGAAACGCTCCGGCCTGTCCAACGTGCAACCGCAACTCATCGCGCACGAGAACGACCAGAAGATCAAACGCCTTGCCGGCAAGATCGACCGCGTGCTGGTGGATGCGCCGTGCAGCGGGCTGGGCACCCTGCGCCGCAACCCCGACCTGAAGTTCCGCCAGTCGGTGCAGAGTGTGGAGGAGTTGAAAGAGAAGCAACGCGCCATTCTGGATTCGGCCGAGCGCCTGCTGAAAAAAGGCGGCAGGCTGGTATATGCGACTTGCAGCGTGTTGCAGGAAGAGAACCAGGACATCGTCAGCGCATTCCTGACCGCACATCCCGATTTCACATTGCTGCCGGCCAGCGAAGTGCTGAAGCAGCACCACATCGACCTAGCTATGGGCGACTACCTGCAACTCACCCCGCAGCAGCACAACACCGACGGTTTCTTCGCCGCCGTGCTGGAACGCACGGGTCAGCCTGCAGACATCGCCACCGAGGACGCAGAAGAAGAGGTCGCGTAACTATACAGGGTGCCGCGACTTTCATCACGGCGCCCTGAACATCCCTGCCTTACATCAAGCCCATCGTCACCAGAGCGATGAATGCGGCGAACAGCGCGAAGTGACTGATGCCCTCGATGGCATTGGTCTCGCCGTCGTGCAAGTTGTTCATCACCGTCAGGAAGGTCAGCAACAGCAGTCCGCCCTGCACCGGCGTCAGTGCCATCACGATGCGCTCTCCGGTGAACAGGGCGATTGCCTCGATCACCGGCAACGTCAGCAGCACGGTCGCCAGCGACGCTCCCAGCGCGATATTGACCGTGGTCTGCATGCGATTGTTCTGCGCCGCACGCAGGGCGGTAAGGATCTCCGGACTGGCCGAGATCAGCGCCACCAGCACCGCAGGGATCGCCTTGGGCAGACTGCTTCCGGCCAGCCCCGCATCCAGCAACACCGATAATACTTCGGACAGCAAACCGACCAGCACGATAGCCCCCAGCATGATGCCCACATGCAGCGCATTCGGGCTGTGCACGGTGTCGTGCGCCTCTTCCTCGGTCACCGACGAATATTCAAAGAAGGTGCGGTGTTCCACCGTCTGCAGGCGCAGGAAGGCCGCATACATCACCGACATGGTGATCACCGAGAAGATGGAGTAGACCTGCCATTGCTCGTCCGGCACGAAATCCGGAATGAACATACCGATGCCGATGGCGACCAGCAGCATGGCGACAAAGGAGTTGGCCGAGGAGATGTTGTACTTGGTCTGCCCGTGTTTCAGTCCGCCGACGATGGCGGCCAGACCGAGGATGCCGTTTATATCGAACATCACGGCAGCGAACACCGTATCGCGGGCCAGCGTGGGATTCGGCGCACCCTGCAGTAGCACGACCAGGATCACCACCTCCACCGACACGGCCGCCAGCGTGAGGATCAGCGTGCCGTAAGGTTCGCCGAAGCGCACCGCCAGCACCTCGGCATGGTGTGCGATGCGGAAGGCGACGCCGATGATGGCGGCCAGGATCACACCCAGCAGCCCCCATAGCATGATGCCGCCGTGCTCGACCGCGCCATGCTCCAGCGCAAAGCCAACACCGAGCACAAGAAGCGCGGCGGCGATGGGATATTCTGATTTGATGTTTTTCATATGCGTTCTTTCAGTTGAAATCAATCTCGCGGTATTCCACTCTCACCACCACCAGTTCTTCCACTCCGTCCGGCAGGGGCAGCAACAACACATCGTCTTCGCGCGCCTTCAGCAGCACGCGCGCCAGCGGTGACACCCAGCTGACATGGCCTTTGCTGGCGTTCGCCTCGTCTATGCCGACGATGCTGTAAGTGCGATCCTGGCCGTCTTCGTGACACACCGTCACCGATGCACCGAAGAACACCTGCTCGCAACCCTTGCGCTGCGCCGGATCGACGACCTCCGAGTTCTCCATGCGCTTGGCGAGGAAGCGCAGGCGGCGGTCGATCTCGCGCAAACGTCTCTTGCCGTAGATGTAATCGCCATTCTCGGAACGATCGCCGTTGCCCGCCGCCCACGAGACGGTCTGCACGACAGATGGTCGCTCCACGTCCAACAGATGCATGTACTCATCCTTGAGGCGGCGGTAACCCGCCGGGGTCATGTAGTTCTTGGTTCCTGCGGGGAGTGCGGGCAACGACACCGAATCGTCGTCATCATCGTCGGTGTCGTTCTCGCGGGTGAAAGCTTTGCTCACGGGTGTTGCTTGAAGTGTTTCTAAACGTACCCCTTAGAACGGGATATCGTCGTCGAAGTTGTCGAAGTTGCCCTTCGCCGCAGGCGCTGCGGCCGGACGTGCCGCCGGCGCACTGCGCGCCGGTGCGGAAGAACCGCCGTCGTCCATCACTTCGAAGCTGCCACCGCCGCCGGCCTTGCCGCCCAGCATTTTCATCTCGTTCACCACGATCTCGGTGGTGTAACGGTCCTTGCCTTCCTTGTCCTGCCACTTGCGGGTCTGGATGCGGCCTTCGACATAGATCTGCGAACCCTTCTTCAGATATTCGCCCGCGATCTCGGCCAAACGGCGATAGAACACCAGGTTGTGCCACTCGGTGCGTTCCTGCTTCTCACCGCTCTTGTCTTTATAGTTCTCGGAAGTCGCCAGTGTGACGTTGGTCACTGCTTCGCCGCTAGTCATATAACGGGTCTCCGGGTCTTTACCCAGACGGCCCACCAGAATTGCTTTATTCACTGACATCTCATGCTCCCTTCACTAATTGTTCTATCGCGTCTTCGTCGAATCCGCCCATTTCCACTTTGATGCAGGCGATCTGCTCGCTCGCCACTACCAGCACCTCGCGTACGCCGCGCAATTGTGCCAGAGACAGGCGCAATGTGCTCGCCGCCGCATCATCCATCTCGGGCAGGTGATACATCTTCGTCATCAGAGGCTCCGGCGCTCGCATGCCGGACGCCACCAGCAGCCACACCAGCAGCATCGCCACCGCGAATATCAGCACCGCATTGCCGCCGTACAACTGCATCAACAAACCGCCCATGGCCGAACCGAAGAACGCCCCCAGGAACTGCACGCTACTGAACACCCCCATCGCCGTGCCTTTAGAGGCCAGCGGCGCGATCTTGCTGACGATGGATGGCTGCGTCGCTTCCAGCACGTTGAACGCGGTGAAGAACACCAGCAACGTGATCGCCATGCCCCACAGGCTATCCTGCAGGAACAGGATGCCCAGTTGCGCCAGCGCCGCCAGACCGATGGCGACCATGAACACCTGCTTCAGTTTTGCTTTCTTCTCCGCGATGATGATGGGCGGCACCATCAGCACGAAAGCGATCAGCATCACCGGCAGATACACCTGCCACTGGTGCGCCGCATCCAGTCCGTTCGCGCGCAGGATGAACGGCACCTGCATGAACACCGACATCAGGATCGCGTGCAAAGTGAACACGCCGAAGTCCATGCGCAGCAGGTCGGCGTTGCGCAACACTTCCTTCAGCTTGCTGGTGTTCGCCTCGGTATCGGAATGGAAACGTGTGATGCGCGGCTGCGGGATGTACCACAACACCATCGCGATGGACACAAAGGCCAGCACGCCGGTCAGCTCGAACATGCCCGACATGCCGATGGTCTTGTACAGCAACGGCGACAGCACCATCGACAGCGAAAACGTCACGCCTATGGTCATGCCTATCATCGCCATCGCCTTGGTGCGGTGTTCCTCGCGCGTCAGGTCGGCGGTCAGCGCCATCACCGCTGCATTGATCGCGCCCGCGCCCTGGATGACGCGTCCGGCGATGATCCAATATATATCGTCCGCCGCGGCTGCGATGAAGCTGCCCGCCGCGAACAGCAGCAGACCCGCGATGATGATCGGCTTGCGCCCGTAGCGGTCCGACAACCAACCCGCCGGGATCTGCAGGATCGCCTGCGTCAGACCGTAAGCCCCCAGCGCCACCCCGATCAGAAAATGACTCTCCCCGCCCGGCAACTCCTCGGCATACAAAGCAAAAATTGGAAGAATGATGAACAGACCCAGCATGCGCAGGCCATAGATGCTCGCGAGGCCGATACTGGCACGGCGCTCGAACGGGGTCATTGCGGAATCTGAAGCGGACATGAAGCTGAAAATCAGGGTTTCGGAAGGGGCGTATGTTAACAGGTCTGGCTATACGCCTGATAGCCAACCCACTCCCCTCTCTGTCGGCACAATCCCCACTTCCCGTCCGGATACTGCGGTTGGGTAAGCACCCGTTTTCGCGTATATTGGCAGGTCGTTTTTATTGGTCCGTTGCCTCACATGGAATACATCAAGATACGCGGTGCACGCACCCACAATCTCAAGAACATCAGCCTCGATCTGCCCCGCAATCAACTAGTGGTGATTACCGGCCTTTCCGGTTCTGGCAAGTCCTCGCTCGCGTTCGATACGCTGTATGCCGAGGGGCAGCGGCGCTATGTGGAATCGCTTTCGGCGTATGCGCGCCAATTCCTGCAGTTGATGGAAAAACCCGACGTCGATCTGATCGAGGGGCTTTCGCCTGCCATCGCCATCGAGCAGAAGGCGACCTCACACAACCCGCGCTCGACGGTGGGTACGGTGACCGAGATCCACGATTACCTGCGTCTGCTGTTTGCGCGTGCGGGCGATCCGCATTGCCCGCAGCATGACATCGTGTTGCAGGCCCAGTCGGTCGGGCAGATGGTGGACTCGGTGCTGGCGTTGCCGGAAGGCACCAAGGTGATGATCCTGTCGCCGGTGGTGGTGGGACGCAAGGGTGAGCAGCTGGATCTGTTCGACGAGCTGCGTGCGCAAGGTTTCGTGCGGCTGCGTGTGAACGGCAAGGTGTGCGAGATGGACAACCTGCCCAAGCTGGCGAAGAACTCCAAGCACACCATCGAGATCGTGGTGGATAGATTGAAAGTGACCGCTGACATCAAACAGCGGCTGGCGGAGTCGTTTGAAACCGCATTGCGCCACGCGGACGGTCGCGCACTGGCAGTGGAGATGGATTCCGGCAAGGAACACCTGTTCTCAGCCAAGTTCGCCTGCCCGATCTGTAACTATTCTCTGCAGGAGTTGGAGCCGCGCCTGTTCTCGTTCAACAGTCCGATGGGCGCTTGCCCGAAATGCGACGGCTTGGGCGTGATCTCGTTCTTCGATCCGGCACGCATCGTGGCCTTCCCCAATCTGTCGCTCTCTGGCGGCGCGATCAAGGGCTGGGATCGACGCAATCAGTTCTACTTCCAGATGCTGGATAGTCTGGCCAAACATTACGATTTCGATCTGGAACAGTCTTTCGAGAGCCTGCCCGAGAAGACCCAGACTGTTGTGCTGTACGGCAGCGGCAACGACGAGATCGCCTTCACCTACCTGAACGAGCGCGGCAAGAAGATGCTACGCGAGCATCCGTTCGAGGGCATCGTGAACAATCTGGAGCGTCGTTACAAAGAGACTGAGTCGCCCACGGTGCGCGAGGAACTGTCCAAATATCTGAACAACTGCTCCTGTCCTGAATGCAAAGGCACCCGTCTGCGCGAAGAGGCTCGCCATGTGCGTGTCGCCGAGAAGACCATCTATGAATTGAGTGCGCTGCCGCTGAAGCAGGCACTGACTTTCTTCAGCAGCGTGAAGCTGCCTGGCAACAAGCAGGCCATCGCCGAGAAGATCGTGCAGGAGATCGCCAGCCGCCTGACCTTCCTGAACAACGTGGGTCTGGAATATCTTTCTTTGGAACGTTCTGCCGAGACGCTCTCCGGCGGCGAGGCGCAGCGCATCCGTCTGGCATCGCAGATCGGCTCAGGCCTGACCGGCGTGATGTATGTGCTGGATGAGCCTTCCATCGGCTTGCACCAGCGCGACAATGACCGCTTGCTGGATACGTTGAAGCGTCTGCGCGATATGGGCAACAGCGTGATCGTGGTGGAACATGACGAGGACGCGATACGCACCGCCGACTATGTGGTGGATATGGGGCCGGGCGCGGGTGAACACGGCGGCATGGTTGTGGCGCAAGGCACCGCAGAGGAAGTGATCGCCAACCCGAATTCGCTGACCGGCGATTACCTGGCCGGCCGCAAGACCATCAAGCCGCCCAAGACCTATCGCAAGCCAGATCCCGAGCGCAGGTTGAAGATCATCGGCGCGACGGGCAACAACCTGAAGGATGTGACGCTGGATCTGCCGGTCGGATTACTGACCTGTGTGGCAGGCGTGTCCGGATCGGGCAAATCCACACTCATCAACGACACCTTATACAACGCCGTGGCACAACACCTGTACGGCAGCAACGCCGTACCCGCGCCGCATTGCGAGATCGAGGGATTGGAGTTCTTCGACAAGGTGATCAGTGTGGATCAGTCACCCATCGGGCGCACGCCGCGCTCTAATCCTGCGACCTACACAGGGTTGTTCACACCGATACGTGACCTGTTCTCCGGTGTGCCGACCTCGCGCGAGCGCGGTTACGGGCCGGGACGTTTCTCGTTCAACGTGAAGGGCGGACGCTGCGAGTCGTGCCAGGGCGACGGCGTGATCAAGGTTGAGATGCACTTTTTGCCGGATGTGTATGTGCCGTGCGATGTATGCCACGGCCAGCGCTACAACCGCGAGACGCTGGAAGTACTGTACAAGGGACAGAACATCCATCAGGTGTTGGAGATGACAGTGGAGCACGCGCATGCGTTCTTCAATGCAGTGCCGGTGATCAAACGCAAACTGCAGACGTTGCTGGATGTGGGATTGGGTTACATCACGCTTGGTCAGAGTGCGACCACGCTCTCCGGCGGGGAAGCACAACGCGTAAAACTCTCGCTGGAACTGTCCAAACGCGATACAGGCCGCACGCTCTACATCCTCGACGAGCCGACCACCGGCCTGCATTTCCATGATATCGACATGCTGCTGAAAGTGATCCACACTTTGCGCGACCAGGGTAATACGCTGGTGATCATCGAGCACAATCTGGACGTGATCAAGACTGCTGACTGGGTGATCGACATGGGGCCGGAGGGCGGTGAAGGCGGCGGACGCATCGTGTCGCATGGTTCGCCCAAGGACATCGCGGCGGACAAGGACAGTGTGACCGGACCTTACCTGAAGAAGCTATTGGGCAAGTGATGAACGGCGACCGGCGATGCCGGTCACTAGCCGAAAAATGAAAAAGGCCGGGATGAACCCGGCCTTTTATATGGCGTGCAGCTTAGCTTACTCGCCTGTCACTTCCACTGCTTCTGCTGCTGTCGGACGATCCACCAGTTCGATCAGTGCCATAGGAGCATTGTCGCCCTTGCGGAAACCGAACTTCAGGATGCGCGAGTAGCCGCCGTTGCGTGTTGCATAGCGCGGGCCGAGTTCATCGAACAGCTTGGTGACCATCTCGCGGTCACGCAGACGTGCGAACGCCAGACGACGATTGGCCAGGCTTGGGTTCTTGCCCAGCGTCAGGATAGGCTCTGCCACACGGCGCAGTTCCTTGGCCTTCGGCAAGGTGGTCTTGATCGCTTCGTGACGCAGCAGCGAAACGGTCATATTGCGCAACATAGCCAGACGGTGGCTGCTGGTGCGGTTGAGTTTTCTAAGTCCTAAACGGTGACGCATGATTTTCCTCTCTTGCTTTCTGACCCGGTGTCTACCGGGCGAGCTTTATTTCTCGGCCACTGCCGTCCAGTTTTCCAGCTTAATACCCAGCGACAAATCGTGTTCGGCCAGCACTTGCTTGATCTCGTTAAGAGATTTGCGGCCCAGATTCGGGGTGCGCAGCAGGTCAGCTTCGGTGTACTGGATTAGGTCACCGATGTAATGGATGCTCTGTGCCTTCAAACAGTTCGAAGAGCGCGGAGTCAGCTCCAGATCATCGACCGGACGCAGCAGCATCGGATCGACCTTCGGTGCAGCGGGCTTCTCGACCGGAGCAGGTGTGCCTTCCAGTGCCGCGAACACGGAGAACTGCTCAACCAGGATACGCGCTGCGTAACGGATGGCTTCTTCCGGATCGATGGCACTGTTGGTCTCGATGTCGAATATCAGCTTGTCCAAGTCGGTACGCTGCTCGACGCGAGCGCTTTCGACTGCATAGCTGACGCGGGAGATCGGGCTGAACGAAGCGTCCAGGGCTATGTGGCCCACCGGACGTGTCGCCGCCCCCGGCTGCTGACGCGAGATAGCGGAAACATAACCGCGACCCTTCTCGACCTTGATCTCCATGTCCAGCTTACCGCCTGCAGTCAGGTGTGCGATGACATGGTTCGGGTTGATCACCTCGGTGTCGGCATCGACTTCGATGTCGGCAGCAGTGACAACGCCGGCACCGGATTTCTTCAGTTGCAGCGTGGCCTCAGGTGCACCGTGCAGCTTCAGGACCAAGCCCTTCAAATTCAGCAGGATCTCGACCACGTCTTCCTGCACGCCGTCGATCGGGGAGTATTCGTGCAACACTCCGGCGATCTTCACTTCCGTCACGGCATAGCCGGGCATGGAAGACAACAGGATGCGACGCAGGGCATTGCCCAGCGTATGGCCGTAGCCGCGCTCGAACGGCTCCATCACAACACGCGCCTGAGTGGCGGAGATGTTCTGGACGTCGATGATGCGAGGCTTCAACAGATTATTTGTAGGCATATGCGACTCCGCGTTGATTACTTGGAATACAACTCGACAATGAGGTGCTCATTGATGGTTGCAGGCAATTCGGTACGCTGCGGAACAGCCTTGAAGGTGCCCTTGAATGCCTTGGCATCCACGTCCAGCCATTCCGGGAAACCGCGCTGCGCTGCCGCGTCCAGAGATGCCTTCAGACGCAGTTGCGCACGGGACTTCTCGTTGACTTCGACCACATCACCCGGCTTAACGATGTAAGAAGGGATGTTCACACGCTTGCCGTTGACCAAAATGCTGTTGTGACGCACGGTCTGACGTGCTTCTGCACGAGAACCGCCGAAGCCCATACGATAGGCGACGTTGTCCAAACGGGATTCCAGCAGTTGCAACAGGTTCTCGCCGGTAATGCCCTTGGCGGTCGTTGCACGCTTGTAGATCAGACGGAACTGGCCTTCCAGGATCCCGTAGATACGACGTACCTTCTGCTTTTCACGCAGCTGGCCACCGTACTCGGACATGCGCTGGTTACGGCGCTGACCGTGCTGACCGGGAGGATACGCACGACGCTCGACCGCACACTTGTCGGTAAAACACTTTTCTGCCTTCAGAAACAGCTTCTCGCCTTCGCGACGGCACTTACGGCACTTTGCATCAAGATTTCTAGCCAAGATCGATACTCCTTAAATACGACGCTTCTTCGGAGGACGGCAACCGTTGTGCGGTACCGGCGTAATATCCGAAATGCTGGTGATTTTGAAACCGGCGGCGTTCAACGCACGCACAGCGGATTCGCGACCCGGGCCTGGACCCTTGATGCGCACTTCCAGATTCTTCACGCCACACTCGACTGCAGACTTGCCAACGACTTCGGCAGCGATCTGAGCAGCGAATGGGGTGCTCTTGCGAGAACCCTTGAAGCCCTGCGCACCACTTGTAGACCATGCCAGTGTGTTGCCCTGGCGGTCCGTGATGGTCACGATGGTGTTGTTGAAGGAAGCGTGAACGTGCGCGATGCCTTCAGCTACGTTCTTCTTTACTTTTTTACGCACTTTCGTGCTGGTCTTAGCCATGTCTGCTGTCCTCTACTTAATTACTTTTTCGCGCCAGCGATGGATTTACGCGGACCTTTACGGGTGCGTGCATTGGTGCGGGTACGCTGACCACGGCTCGGCAGGCCGCGACGATGACGCAAACCACGGTAGCAGCCCATATCCATCAGGCGCTTGATATTCATGGTGACTTCACGACGCAGGTCACCCTCAACGGTGAACTTGGCGACTTCATCGCGCAGCTTTTCCATTTCGGAATCGCTGATGTCTTTCATCTTGGAAGAAGTCAACACGCCTGCTGCAGCACAGATCTGCTGCGCACGTGTGCGTCCGATGCCATAAATGGCTGTCAACGCAATCACTGCGTGTTGATGGTTTGGAATGTTTACACCGGCAATACGAGCCATGCAGCTACCCTATCGTTCAAAAGTTGCGAATTCTAACATCCAGCGGCGATTGTACTCAATCAACCCTGGCGCTGTTTGTGGCGAGGATCGCTGCTGCAGATCACACGGACCACACGGTTGCGACGCACGATCTTGCAATTGCGGCACATTTTCTTTACGGATGCTTGGACTTTCATTTGTTTCTCCTTGCTTCTTCAATTCAAAGCCATGTACTTGGCATATAGCTAAAGTATCCAGCGATGCTTCTACCGTTTAACCGGCTTTAAAATTAGCCTTCTTCAACAGGCTTTCATATTGGTGGGTCATCAAGTAAGACTGCACTTGCGCCATGAAATCCATAGTCACCACAACCAGGATCAAGAGCGACGTACCACCGAAATAGAACGGCACATTCCACTTGACCACCAAAAACTCGGGCAACAGACAAACCAGCGTGATGTACACCGCGCCCACCATGGTCAGACGCAGCATGATCTTTTCGATATAGCGCGCAGTCTGGTCACCCGGGCGTATCCCCGGAAGGAACGCGCCGCTTTTCTTCAAATTGTCCGCGGTCTCTTTTGGACTGAACACCAGCGCGGTGTAAAAGAAGCAAAAGAATATGATCGCAGCTGCATAAAACATCACATAGATCGGCTGTCCGGGAGCCAGCTTGTCGCTCACATCCTTCAACCAGGTCATGCTGCTACCACTGCCGAACCAGCCCGCCAAAGTCGCCGGGAACAGGATGATGCTGGAAGCGAAGATCGGTGGGATCACACCGGCCATATTCAGCTTCAGCGGCAGATGCGAGCTCTGGCCACCCATAATCTTGTTACCCACCTGACGTTTGGCATAGTTCACCAATACCTTGCGCTGCCCGCGCTCCACGAACACCACCAGTGCCGTGACGGCGATGGCACCAAAGAACAGAGCCAAAACCAGCGGCACGGAGAATGCTCCGGTGCGTGCCATTTCCAGAGTGTTGCCGATCGCACTAGGCAGACCTGCCGCAATACCCGCGAAGATGATCAGCGAGATACCGTTACCCAACCCGCGCTCGGTGATCTGCTCACCCAGCCACATCAGGAACATCGTGCCGGTAACCAGGGTCACCACCGTCGTCATCTGGAACATCATGCCCGGCTCGAGCACCAGATCCTTCTGCGACTGCAACATCACCGCGATACCGAATGACTGGAACAAAGCCAACACCAGCGTACCGTATCGCGTGTACTGGGTGATCTTGCGACGGCCGGCTTCGCCTTCCTTCTTCAGCTGCTCCAAGTGCGGCACTGCGATCGATGCCAACTGCATGATGATCGATGCCGAGATGTACGGCATGATGCCCAGCGCCAAAATAGTGAAGCGTTCGAGCGCGCCACCCGAGAACATGTTGAACATGCCAAGGATACCGCCCTGCTGCTGCTTGAACAGATCGGCCAAAACGTTCGGATCGATACCCGGCACCGGGATGTGCGCACCGATACGGTACACCACCAGCGCCCCAAGCAAGAACCAGAGGCGCTTGCTCAGATCACCGTACTTACTCTTGGCTACAGCGCTCACAGACTATCCTTATTCTGCGATGCTGCCGCCGGCAGCTTCTACAGCGGCGCGAGCGCCCTTGGTCAACAGCAAACCCTGCAACTTGACCGCACGAGTGAGCTCCCCAGCCAGAATAACCTTGGCACCCAGAGCTGTCGCCGCAACCACACCAGCCTGCTTCAAAGCCAAAAGGTCTATGGTATCGACGGGCATCTTTTCTAGATCGGACAAGCGAACTTGCGCTGTGTCATTGCGAGTCAGGGAAACGAAGCCGCGCTTGGGCAGTCGACGCTGCAAAGGCATCTGACCGCCTTCAAAGCCCACTTTGTGGAAACCGCCAGCACGTGACTTTTGACCCTTGTGACCACGACCGGCAGTCTTTCCCAGGCCGGAGCCGATACCACGACCAACACGACGCTTGTAATGCTTGGCGCCATCGGCAGGTTTAATTTGATTGAGTTCCATTTATGCCTCGCACTTGACCAGGTAGAACACCTTGTTAATCATGCCGCGTACTGCCGGGGTGTCTTCCAGAACAACCGTATGGTTGATTCGGCGCAGACCCAGACCGCGAATGGTGTCGCGATGCGACTGCTTAGTTCCGATCAGGCCTTTGACCTGCGTAACCTTCAATGTTTTTTCTTTAGCCATGATTACCCCGCGATCTCTTCGACGCTCTTGCCACGCTTGGCCGCGATCTCGGCCGGAGAATTCAGCGCCTGCAGACCATTCAATGTTGCACGAACGACGTTGTACGGATTGTTGGAGCCAAGACACTTGGCCAGAACGTTGCGAACACCGACCGCCTCGAACACAGCGCGCATCGCGCCACCGGCAATAATTCCGGTACCTTCGGAAGCGGGAAGCATAACGACCTTGGCGGCGCCATGACGACCGATCACTGCGTGATGCAACGTGCCATCCTTCAGATTGACCTTGACCAGCTTGCGACGACATTCTTCCATCGCCTTCTGCACAGCTACCGGCACTTCCTTGGATTTGCCCTTACCCATGCCGACGCGACCATCGCCGTCACCCACTACTGTGAGCGCTGCGAAACCCATGATACGACCACCCTTCACCACCTTGGTGACGCGGTTCACATGGATCATCTTTTCGATGAGGCCGTCACCTTTGTCTTCGGGCTGCTGATTCTTACCTTGTGCTTTAGCCATGATTCACCTCGATCTTAGAACTGCAAGCCATTTTCGCGCGCCGCTTCTGCCAGCGCCTTGATGCGACCATGGTACTTGTTGCCGGAACGGTCAAACGCAACAGCAGTAACGCCTGCGCTCTTGGCTTTTTCGGCAATACGCTTGCCGACTACCGCCGCCGCAGCTGCATTGCCGCCGTTACCCACACTCTTGCGCACTTCTGCTTCCAGTGTGGAAGCACTAGCCAGAATCTGGCCACCATCAGCCGAAATCACTTGCGCATAGATATGCAGATTCGTGCGATGGACTGCCAGACGCACAGCCTTCTGTTCAGCGATTCTTGCGCGGGTTTTACGTGACCTGCGTTGACGCGATTCATTTTTATTCAACATATCAACCTCGATTATTTCTTCTTGGTTTCTTTGAGGAGCACCACTTCGTCTGCGTAACGCACACCCTTGCCCTTGTAAGGCTCAGGTTCACGATAAGCGCGGATCTCGGCGGCAACCTGACCAACTTGCTGTTTGTCTGCTCCAGTCAGCACGATCTCGGTCTGACTGGGTGTCGCGACCTTCACACCTTGCGGCATCTTGTGCGCGACAGGATGAGAGAATCCGAGGGACAGATTCAGCGTATCGCCAGCTGCTTGCGCACGATAACCGACACCCACCAGGGTCAGCTTGCGCTCGAAACCCTTGCTCACACCATTCACCATGTTTGCCAACAGGGCGCGTATTGTGCCGGACATCGCATTGGATTGGGCAGATTCACCGACAGCCTTGCAAAGCAACTGGTCGCCTTCGCGCACAACGGTAACTTCGCCCTTAAGAACTTGCGTGAGGGAACCCAACGGGCCCTTTACGGAGATCTTGTCTGCAGCCAAGGTGACTTCCACACCGGCCGGCACCACAACTGGATTCTTACCAACTCTAGACATATCCCCCCCCTTACGCCACGATGCACAGCACTTCGCCGCCGATACCGTTGGCACGTGCTTTGTGGTCTGTCATCAAGCCCTTGGACGTGGACACGATCGCGATACCCATACCGTTCATCACGTGAGGGATATCTTCGCTGCCCTTGTACACACGCAGACCCGGACGGCTCACGCGCTGGATCTTTTCGATCACAGGACGGTCGGCGTAATACTTCAAACCGATTTCCAGCATCGGCTTGCCGTCGTTTTCCATGACTTTGAAGCCATCGACATAGCCTTCATCCTGCAGAACCTTGGCGATTGCAGCCTTGATCTTGGATGATGGCATTGCCACGATTGTTTTTTCCGCCATTTGCGCGTTACGAATACGCGTCAACATATCGGCGATAGGATCACTCATGCTCATAAATTCACCCTTACCAGCTTGCCTTGACTACACCAGGGATCTCGCCGCGCATTGCGTATTCACGCAATTTGATGCGGCCCAGACCGAACTTGCTGAAGGTGCCACGTGGGCGACCAGTCAGCGCGCAACGATTACGCAAACGCACCGGGCTGGAATCACGAGGCAGCGCCTGCAGTTTTTGACGAGCAGCAAAACGCTCTTCATCGCTCAGCGACATATTTGTCGCGATTGCCAACAGCTCAGCACGCTTACCAGCGAATTTCTTCACTGTGTCGCGGCGTTTCTGTTCGCGGTTAATCAAAGCTGTTTTAGCCATATCACCCTCAGTTCTTCAATGGGAATTTGAAAGCCATCAGAAGCGCACGCGCCTCTTCGTCGGTCTTCGCAGTCGTTGTGATCGTGATGTTCATGCCACGCAGAGCGTCGATCTTGTCGTACTCGATCTCCGGGAAGATGATCTGCTCTTTGATACCCATGTTGTAATTGCCACGGCCATCAAAAGACTTGCCCGAAATACCACGGAAGTCGCGAATACGAGGAATTGCAACTGTAACAAGGCGATCCATGAATTCGAACATGCGTTCGCGGCGCAGCGTTACCTTGCAGCCGACCGGATAGTTCTCGCGGATCTTGAAACCGGCGATGGATTTCTTGGACTTGGTCACGACAGGCTTCTGGCCTGCAATCTTGGTCATGTCGCTAACCGCGTGATCCATCACTTTCTTGTCGGCAACCGCTTCGCCCACACCCATATTCAGGGTGATCTTCTCGATGCGCGGCACTTCCATGACAGACTTGTAGCCGAACTGCTTCATCAGCTGCGGCGCCACGGTCTCTTTATAGAACTGATTAAAACGAGCCATGCTCATACCCCTTATGCAATCACTTCGCCGCTGGACTTGAAGATGCGCACTTTGCGCCCGTCTTCCAGCTGCTTGATACCAACACGATCCGCCTTTTTGGTAGCCGCATTGAAGATGGCCACATTGGAGATGTGCATCGGCTTCTCGATCTCAACGATACCGCCCGAGGTCCCTTTCATGGGATTCGGCTTCTGGTGCTTCTTGACCTTGTTGACGCCCGACACCACTACGTAGTCATCAGCCACCTTCATAACGCTACCGCGATTGCCCTTATCCTTGCCGGCGATCACGATCACATCATCATCTTTTTTTATCTTGCGCATGATTTTTCCTTATCCTTCCCTTACAGCACTTCAGGTGCCAGGGAAACGATCTTCATGAACTTCTCGTTACGCAGTTCACGCGTAACCGGCCCGAAGATGCGTGTGCCGATCGGCTCCAGCTTGTTGTTCAGCAGAACTGCAGCATTGCCGTCGAACTTGATCAGAGAGCCGTCAGTGCGACGAACACCCTTGGCTGTGCGAACGACCACCGCACTGTAGACTTCGCCTTTTTTGACGCGCGAACGCGGCGCAGCATCCTTGATGCTGACCTTGATCACATCGCCCACGCCGGCATAACGACGCTTGGAACCACCCAACACCTTGATGCACATAACCGAGCGTGCGCCAGTGTTGTCAGCCACATTCAAAACAGACTGCATTTGTATCATTTTTTAATCTCCAACTTATTCCGCCTGCGGCGGCTAGTTTTGGAACCCGTTCGGGTTAGGCCGCCGCAAGCGACGGTGAAACGAAGCCGCGCATTCTAGTCAGACTTGCGCAAAGGCGCAAGCATAATTTTCAATTACGCAACCACGGACTCATCAATCAGCCTTGGCAACACGCCATGTCTTGGTCTTGGACATAGGGCGCATCTCTTCGATAGTCACCATATCGCCCTCATTGCAAGTATTGTTCTCGTCATGAGCGTGGTATTTCTTGGAGACGCGGACGACCTTGCCCAGCACAGGATGCTTCACCTTGCGTTCAACCAGGACCGTGACGGTCTTGTCCATTTTGTTGCTGACGACGGTGCCGGTCAGGGCGCGTTTCAGATTAGCTGCACTCATTGCTGCACACCTTTTTCTGTCAATACGGTTTTCACACGCGCGATGTCACGGCGCACCTTTTTCAACTGGCTGGTATTGCTCAGTTGCTGTGTTGCAAGTTGCATGCGCAGACCGAACTGCGCCTTGCTCAAAGACATCAGCTCTTCATGCAACTCAGCAACGGATTTGCTCTTCAGTTCACTAGCATTCATGATCACGCTCCTACCTGTCTGACAACGAAAGTCGTCTCAAGCGGCAGCTTTGCTGATGCCAGCTTGAACGCTTCACGCGCCAATGTTTCTGCCACACCGTCCATCTCGTACAGCATCTTGCCCGGCTGGATCTCGGCTACGTAGTACTCCGGATTTCCTTTACCGTTACCCATACGCACTTCTGCAGGCTTCTTGGAGATAGGCTTGTCCGGGAATACGCGGATCCAGATACGACCACCACGCTTGATGTGACGTGTCATGGCACGACGGGCTGCTTCGATCTGACGAGCAGTCAGGCGGCCGCGGCCAACGGCCTTAAGACCGAACTCGCCGAAACTCACCTTGTTGCCGCGCGTTGCGATGCCGGTGTTACGGCCCTTCTGCTCCTTGCGGTACTTTCTTCTAGCTGGCTGTAGCATGTTTTGCTCCCGACTTTCTTACTTTCTTTTCTGGCTCGGCAACAGCGGGAGCAGCGACTTCCTGCTGACCAGTCTGGTCACCCTTGTATACCCACACCTTGACACCGATGATGCCGTAGGTGGTCTTCGCTTCGGCAAAGCCGTAGTCGATATCGGCACGCAGTGTGTGCAATGGCACACGGCCTTCGCGATACCACTCGGTACGCGCGATCTCGATACCATTCAGGCGGCCTGCACTCATGATCTTGATGCCCTGGGCACCCAGACGCATGGCGTTTTGCATGGCACGCTTCATGGCGCGACGGAACATGATGCGCTTCTCGAGCTGCTGAGTGATGGACTCGGCGATCAACTGCGCATCCACTTCCGGCTTGCGAACTTCCTCGATATTCAGACCAACATCAGGCAGACCCATGCGCTTGCGCAATTCGACGCGCAATTTTTCGATGTCTTCGCCCTTCTTGCCGATCACCACACCAGGACGAGCCGTGTAGATAGTGATCTTGGCGTTCTTGGCAGGACGCTCGATGATGATTCTGGAGACGCCGGCACCAGCCAGCTTCTTCTTCAGATAATCACGCACTTCGATGTCTTTATGCAGCAGATCAGCGAAGTTCTTGCTGTTGGAATACCACTTGGACGACCAGTTCTTAGTGACACTCAAGCGGAAACCAATCGGATGAATTTTCTGACCCATGCTTAGCTCCCGACGGTGATCGTAATGTGGCAAGTCTGCTTCTCGATGCTTGTTCCACGGCCCTTGGCGCGGGGAATCATGCGCTTGAGGGAAGCACCTTTGTCCACGTAAATGGTAGAAACCTTCAATTCATCGATGTCTGCGCCGTCGTTATGCTCAGCATTGGCGATCGCTGAATCCAGCGCCTTCTTGATGATGGCGCCGCCCTTTTTCGGGCTGAAAGTCAAAATGTTCAAGGCTTGCGCGACAGGCAGACCACGAATCTGGTCAGCGACCAGACGCGCCTTCTGCGCCGACAAACGTACACCCCGGATGACTGCTGTTGTACTCATCATCTCTCCTTATTTCTTCGCTTTTTTGTCAGCGACGTGGCCCTTGAAGGTACGCGTCAGCGAAAATTCGCCCAGCTTGTGACCAACCATGTTCTCGGAGATATATACCGGAACATGCGCCTTGCCGTTGTGAACGGCGATCGTGAGACCGACGAACTCGGGCAACACCGTCGAGCGGCGGGACCAGGTCTTGACCGGGCGCTTGTCATTGGTTGCGCGGACCGTCTCGACCTTCTTAATCAGGTGCAGATCGACGAAAGGACCTTTTTTAATTGAACGTGCCATTCTGATTTACCCCTTAAGCCTTGAAGCGACGACGCACGATCATATTCGTAGTGCGCTTGTTGCTACGTGTACGGTAGCCCTTGGCCGGCGTGCCCCATGGGCTGACCGGATGACGACCCGCAGCAGTCTTGCCTTCACCACCACCGTGCGGGTGGTCGATCGGGTTCATCGCGGTACCGCGAACGGTCGGACGGATACCCATGTGACGCTTCACACCGGCCTTGCCCAGCTGACGCAGGCTGTGTTCCTGGTTGGACACTTCACCGATGGTGGCGCGGCAATCCACGTGGATCTTGCGCACTTCACCCGAGCGCATGCGCACCTGGGCGTAAATGCCTTCGCGGGCCAGCAACACGGCCGAGGCGCCAGCGGAACGGGCGATTTGCGCGCCCTTGCCGACTTGCAACTCAATGCAGTGGATGGTCGAACCGACGGGAATGTTGCGGATCGGCAGGGTGTTGCCGACACGGATCGGCGACTCCGAACCGGACAGCAGCGTGGCACCGACTTCAACACCGCGCGGGGCAATGATGTAGCGGCGCTCGCCATCGGCGTAGCACACCAGCGCAATATGGGCGGTGCGGTTGGGGTCGTACTCGATGCGCTCGACCTTGGCCGGAATGCCGTCCTTGTCGCGACGGAAATCGACCACGCGGTAGTGGTGCTTGTGGCCACCGCCTTTGTGGCGAACCGTGATGTGACCGTTGTTGTTGCGACCGGCCTTCTGGAATTGTGGTTCCAGCAGCGGCGCATAACCTTCACCTTTGTGGAGGTGGTCACGAGTGACCTTCACCATGCCGCGACGGCCTGGTGAGGTGGGCTTCATCTTGATAACTGCCATGATTAAACAGCCTCCCCGCCGAAGTTCAGTTCCTGACCCGGCATCAGCGTCACGTAGGCCTTGCGCACGTGGTCGCGACGACCAACGGACTTGCCAAAGCGCTTGGACTTGCCTTTTTGGTTGAGTACGGACACGCCCTTGACCTCCACCTTGAACATCAATTCCACAGCGGCTTTGATTTCAGGCTTGGAAGCATCCCGCAGCACCTTGAACAGCACAGCGTTGGTTTGCTCGGCGGCTTGCGTGGCCTTTTCCGACACGATCGGCGCAACCAGCACCTGCATCAGTCGGCCTTCGTCGTATTTCGTGACGCTCATGCGCGACATCATGCTCAAGGGCGGCAACGGCCAGGTCTTCGCCTACAATCTCTCCGTGCTCGTCCTCATGGCCGTGGCCGTGGGAGCCACAAGCTACCGGCGCTTCCGGC